>WGMC01000005.1 GCA_016125265.1 Planctomycetaceae bacterium | reverse complement strand
GCGACGCGCAACGCGCCGAACCACCGCGCAAGCGTTCAGCGACGCGCAACGCGCAGCGCCGTTGCATTCTCTCACCGACGTACGGCCGTCCGAACGGGGCAACGCCCCGTCCCATAGTAGCCTGGGGCAACGCCCCAGGTACTGCGGCAGAACCGGCAAGGGCTGAAGGCCCGGCCCATACTTCCTCGCGCGCGCGCTCGCGCGCTCGCGCGTCAGCGCTCGCCGGCCGCTGCCAGTCGGCGCAGGCGCACTTCGAGCACACGCCGGTCGCTCGCTTTGAGCACCGTGATCTCGAGGTCCCCGTGCACGAAACTCTCGCCCTCCACGGGGAAGTGGCCGAGGCGCGCGAGCACGAAACCGCCCACGGTCTCGTAGTCGTCCTCTTCGGGCAGATCCAAGTCGAGCGCCTCGTTCACGTCGCTGACGTGTTCGGTCGCGTCCACGTGCGAGGTGTGCTCGTCGATGCGGCGCACACCCGCCGTTTCCTCTTCGTCGTACTCGTCGCGCAGCTCGCCGACCAACTCGGTCAGGATGTCGCCGATCGTCACGAGCCCCGCCGTGCCGCCGTATTCGTCCAGCACGATCGCCAGCTTGGTCTTGTGCTTGCGGAACTCGGTCAAGAGATCGCTGATGCGTTTCGTCTCGGGCACGAACGTCACCGGTCGCAGCAGCTTCTCGAGCTGCGCTCCCTCCAACCCGCCCTCGGCGAGGAGCGGCAGGATGTCGCGGGACGAGAAGATGCCCTGGATCGCGTCCAAGCTCCCCTGGAAGACCGGAAGCCGCGAGTGCTGGCTCTCGGCCGCCAGGCGCACGGCGTTCTCGATGCCCCCGGCCACGTCCACGGCCACGATCTCCGTGCGCGGTGTCATGATCGCGGCCACGTCCACGTCGTGGAACTCCATGACGTTCTCGATGATCTCGCGTTCGGTGTCGTCGAGGCCGCCCTCGATCTCCGAGTCCATGATCGCGTCGCGCAAGCCCTCGACGATCTGCCGCGTGCGCTCGGGTGTTTCGCGCACGTCGAGGGCCTGGCGCGCCAGGTGTTTGGTGCCCTCGATGGCGCGGGAGACAAAGCTCACGGGCCACTGCAGCACTTGGAACGCGGGCAGCACCGCGATCAGCACACGGTCGCCGTACCCGACCACCAACACGGCGGGCAACACCTCACCGACCACCACCAAGAGCGGCACGGCGATGGCCACGGCCAGGAAACCCTCCGTCCAATCCACCCGATCGCCGCCGGCCACGAGCGCCAGGACGAGCATCGCGAAGACCAACTCGCTGCAGAGGCGCACGAGTCCGGCGCTGGTGGCGAGGGTGTCGGGGCGCTCGAGGAGCGGGGCGAGCCGAGCGCGGCGGGCGTCGTTCTTCGCGAGAGGCAGCACCCGCGACGCGAGGGAGCGCAGGAGGGCCAGGCGCAGCAGGGAAAAACCCCCGGCACCGAGCAGGGCCGCGGCGGCGAGGAGCCAGAGCGCGAGGGAAGCCGAGGCGGAAAGTTCGATGAGCGCCGGGACGGATCCCGGACTCGACGCTGGGTCGTGGGTGTTCAAGGTGCGCAGGGTGCGTCGGGTTGGCCGCGGGGCGGATCGGCCGCCGGGGGCGAGCCCCAGGAGGGGATCTTAGCCCGCGGTGCGGCCCGTCGAGCCGGAGCTTTGCCCGACCCAGGGCCGAGCGCCAGACCTGTGCGGGATCGCTCGGTCCGCCCATCGGCCGTTGCTTCTCCCAAAGCGCGAAAGTTCCGTTTGCACGACCTCGCGGCGGCGTCTGGACTGCCCGACCACGCTTTTTTGGCTCCCTAAGTGCCTGTCGGCACTGGTGTTACCTGCGCGTGACGCACCTTGAGCGGGCTTGGCACGCCACGTGCTCATCCCGGGGCATGGGACCCACCATACACGTCCATCGACTCCTCGACCTCCCCCTTGGCGCCGCTCCGGCCGTACCCACGGCGTTGGCCGAAGGGTTGGTGCCGAAGGCCCCTCGGCCCAGGCCCCAGACGACCACGCGCTCCGGCGTCCCCGCCAGCCCCTCGGACGCGACCGCAACACGCCTGATGGCGATGTTCCGCGACACGGGCAGCGATGAGGCATTCGAAGCCCTGTACGCCGAGGCCCGTGGAGACGTCACGGAGTGGGTCCGCTCGCTCCTGCGGCAGGGGCCAGCGTGGATGGACGTGGCCGAGATCGTGCAGGACACGTTTGTGAACGTGTACCGCTATCCCTCTGGCTTCCGCGACGACCACCCGGCCAGTTTCCGCGTGTGGGTGCGCACGATCGCCGGAAACCTCGTGCGGCGGGCCCGATCGCGCCGCCCAAGGGAGGGTTGGGCCGAGTTGCCCGTCGGCTCGCTCGAACCCGCGGATGCCCGACCCGGACCCGACCAACTGGCCGGCCACGGCGAGGAGGCCAGTTGCCTGCGAGCCTCCTGGGCCCTGTTCCTGATGCGCTACCTGGCGGCTTGGAACGAGCTGTCGGCGCGGGACCGGCTGGCCCTCGACCTCGTCGAGGTGCAGCATCTTTCCTACACGGACGCCGCCGAACGCCTGGGTGTGCGCGCCTCGAACATGAAGATGATCGTCTTCCGCAGCCGCAAGCGCCTCTTCGCGCGCATGCGCCTCGGCCTCGCCCAAGCGATGGCCGCCTGATCGCCTCGGGCCGACCCGCGCCGCTACACTTCGCGGCGAGGTGGAAACGGCGCGAACGACGGAGCGGAAACGGGAGCCCTGCGATCTGTTGATCGTAGGGGCTGCCGAGCTCGCCACACCCCTCGGAACCACACCCAGGGGCGGCGCGGCGCTCGGACAGATCCACGTCATTCCGCGGGGCGCGGTGGCCGTGCGCGGCGACCGGCTGGTCGCGGTCGGCGAGGAGCGCGACCTGCGGGCCCGGTTCGAAGCCGCCGAGACCCTGGACGCCCAAGGCGGAACCCTCGTGCCCGGGTTCGTCGACGCTCACACGCACCCCGTGTTCCTCGGCACGCGCGAACAGGAGTTCGAAGAGCGCACGCGCGGCGCGACCTACGTGGAAATCGCGGCGCGAGGCGGCGGCATCCTCTCCAGCGTGCGCGGTGTGCGCGGCGCGTCGTCCGAGGAACTGCTCGCGGCGCTCTTGGTGCGCCTCGATCGCTTCCTGGAACTCGGCACCACCGCCATCGAAGCGAAGAGTGGCTACGGTCTCTCGACTGCCGACGAGATCAAGTGCTTGGAAGTGCTGCGCCAAGCCGCGCGCCTGCATCCCGTCGACATCGCCACGACGTTCCTCGGGGCGCACGACTTCCCGCCGGAGTACCGCGACCGACGTTCGGCCTACGTCGACCTCCTGGTGGAGGAGATGCTGCCCGCGGTGGCACAACGCGGCCTCGCCGAGTACGCGGACATCTTCACGGAGGGCCACGTGTTCTCGCTCGTGGACACCCGCCGCGTGATGGAGCGCGCGAAGGAGTTGGGCATGGGCCTGCGTCTGCACGTCGACCAACTCACGCCGCTCGGCGGCGCGGAGTTGGCCGCGGAGCTGGGCGCCGCCAGCGCGGACCACCTCGAACACGTCTCGCCGGCCGGCATCGAGGCCCTGGCCCGGGCCGGCGTGGTGCCCGTGCTGTGCCCGTTGGTGCCGCTCTACCTGCGCCAAGCGCAGGAGGCACCCGCGCGCGCGATGGTCGACGCGGGGCTCGCGCTCGCGCTTTCGACGGACTTCAACCCGGGGAGCTGCACCGCCATGAGCCTCACGGACACGATGACCTTCGCCGCCCTGCGCTACCGCATGGGCGCCGCCGAATGCCTGACCGCGGCCACATTGAATCCGGCGTGTTCCCTCGGTCGGGGCCACGAAATCGGCAGTTTGGAGGTGGGCAAGCGCGCGGACGTGGTGGTACTCGACACACCCAACCACGTGCACCTCGTCTACGACTTCGGACGCAATCCCGTGCGCGCCGTCGTCGTGCGCGGAAAGGTCGCGCGGGACCGTTTGCGGGGGCCCGAGGCGTGAGAGCGCTCGCAGCCTGCATCGCCGCGGCGCTGTTCGCGCCGCCGCTCGCCGCGCAGACGGTGGAGCGGCGCGATCCGCGTCTGGCCGAGCACCTCATGGCCGTTTCGGCGGAACGCCTCGAGCTGTTCCTTTCGCTCTACGACGCGGCGCCCCCGGACGCGCGCGCTGCCGCAGAGTTGGCCCTGGCCCCGGGCCGCGGACCGGCGCTCGCGTGGCCCACACGGGCGGCGTTGGCGCGCGCCGCCCGCGCCGCGCGGGGTTTTGCGGCGCCGAACCACGCGCAGCAGGATGCGGCAGCGCGCCGCCTCGCGGAGTTCGTCGACGGATTGGATCTCTTGGTGCACCCGGGTGTCTTCGACGCGGACCAGGCCCGGATCCTGGCCGAGGCGGGCACGCCGCTCTCGATCGCCGTGCGCGTCTGGAGCCCGGACGGAGCGCCGATTCCCGCCGGTCCGCTGGAGATCGCGCTGCAACTCGTCGGCACGGACGGTGAGGTGCGCGAAGTGCGCCGCATCGCCGTGGACGAGCAGGCCTTCGGGGGCGCGGGCTTCGACCTCTACTTGCGCGCGCCCGAGGGACTACCCGGGCGCTGGTGGCTCGTGCCCGAGATCCGCTCGGGCGAGCGTTTCGAACTGGGCGCCGCGGTGCCGTTCGACGGTGTCGCGAGCGATGCCACCGAGGGAGCCGCGTTGACCCAGGAAGGTTCGTGCGCGGCGCGTCGCGCTTCGGCACAGTGGCAGCAGCGCTTGGAACTGGGCCTGCGCGCGCCCGAGGACTTGGATGGCGCCGCGTTGCTCGCGCAGTTGGGAGCCAAGAACGCGACCCTTGCGGCTCGGCGCTTCGAACCGCAGTTCGCCTCGGCGAACGGCGCGGACTGTGCGCCGATCGCCTGGCGTTACTTGCCGCGGGAGTTCGCTCCGCCGCCGCCGGCCGCCGCGTCCGAGACCGGCGTGCGCGGCGTGCTCGCCGTGCTGGCGCCGGACGCCGAATCCCCGGCGGCGTTGACCCGCGGCGCGCGCGGCGAGGCGTGGATGGACTTGGCGGATGCCCTCGGTTTCGAGGTTTGGAGCGTGTCCACGGGGGGCGACGGCCTTCAGGCACGGCTCGAGTCGTTGGCCGAAGGGTGCCTCGCGCGCGGACTCGAGCTGGTGCCCGTCGCGCGGGCGAACACATCGTTCTCGCTGCACCTCGCGCTCGCCCAATCCGGACCCGAGGGCGCTCTGACCAGCGCCGTTGCGCGCGCCGCGCTGCGTATGCCCGGCCTGTCGACGGTGCCGCCGCTCGGGCCGGGCGTGCGCGCGCTGGTGGTCGCGCCCGGTGTGGAGGAGGACCTCGTGGGCCTCGCGCGCGGCTTCGCGACACTGCCCGCGCAGCCCGTCGTGGTGCTCGACGACCTCCTCTGGCCCGAGCGCCTGCGGCGCTGGATCCCTCGGGGCGACGCGCCGCGCCGCAAACCGTGACGGACGCGGCGAAGAAGCGCTGGATGGCGGTGCTCGGTTGGGCGCTGCTCGCGGCGAGCCTCGCAGTGGCCCTCGCCGCGCGCCGCGCGACGGCGCCAGGTCACCTCCTCGACGCGCCGCTCGCCGATGGCACGACGTTCCTGGTCGACGATCCCGACGGCGCGTACCACCTGCGCCGCGTGCAACTCGCCCTGGCCAACGGCGAAGTGCCGCTCTTCGATCGTTTTTTGAACCATCCCGAGGGCAGCGCGGTGCCGTGGCCGTCGTTGTTTGCAGGCGCGCTGACGGTGGCCGTGCAAGCGGCGCTGCCAAAGGACCCCGCGGCGCACCGGTCCACCAGTGGTTACAGCGAAGCGGACATCGAGCGCTTCCTGGCCGGATTGCCGCCCTGGATCGGCGTGGGCGCGGCAGCGGCGGTCGCGCTCGCACTCCTGGGCCTGACGCGGCGCACGCGGGGCGCACCGCGTCTCTTGCCCGCGGCCGTTTCCGCGTGGTGTTTCGCGGCGGTGCCGATCGCCGTCTGGTACGGCTCGGCGGGGCGCATCGACCACCACGTCGCCGTGCAGTTGTGTTTTGCCGTGGAGCTGGCCCTCGTGGGAGTTTGCCTGCGCACGGACGAATCGCTCGACGCGCTGGCCTTTGCGCTGCTCGGTGGTGTGGTCGCCGGTGTGTTGCTCTTGCTGTGGCTCGCGAGTGCGCTGGTCGTCGGGTTGGTGGGCGTGGCGCTGTTCGCGGCCGCCGCGGCGGCGAGCGGTGAACTCGGCGCCGCCCGCCGTCGCGCCGGCCTCTTGTTCTTCGCGGCGGCCGCGGCGGTGGTGCTCGTGCCGGCCGAGGCCAGTCCGTGGAACGAAGTGCAGCCCGGGTCGCTCGTCAACCTCTCCCTGGGTGTGCCCCGGGCCCTGGTGGGCGCCTGCCTGCCGTTCGTGGCCCT
Source organism: Planctomycetaceae bacterium (assembly GCA_016125265.1). Taxonomy (GTDB): domain Bacteria; phylum Planctomycetota; class UBA1135; order UBA1135; genus RI-242. Next base: position 29,116 of record WGMC01000005.1, on the reverse strand, counting down.
CGAAGTGGCGGCGCGGCTCGGTTGGAGGCGCGCGCCCGGGACGCTGCTCGCGCTGGTCGTCGCGGCAGGGGCGGTGGTGCTGCTGCCGGGCTTCCTCGGCGGTGTGCGCGAGGGCCTCGCGTGGGTGGCCCGCGAGAACGAGTTCATGGACGTTGTCGCCGAAAGCCGACCGCTGTTGGGCCGTGCGGCGGCGCCGAACTTTGCCGCCGCGGTTTCCGACCTGGGCCTGCTCGGGCTCGCTTTCCCGCTCTTGTGGCTGGGCCTCGCGGCGTCCGAGCTGTGGCGGCGCCGCTGGTGGCCCGAGCGCTGGCTGCTGCTGGCGACCGCTGCCCTGTGGTTCGTGCAGACCCTCGGGCAGCGGCGTTTCGGCGATGCGCTGGCGGTGCCCATGTGCCTCGTCGCCGCCTTGGCGGTGCACGACCTGGTGTCGGCGCGGATGCGGTGGGGGCGTTGGCTCGGCGCCGCGCTCGCCGCGTTGCTCGTGCTCGCGTCGTTGCCGTCGCTGCGGGCCGTTTGGACCGTGCCCGAGGCCGAACAGCAGGCCCTTGTGCGGTGGCGCGCGGAGCTGATCGAGGGGCTGCGTTGGATGCGCACCGGCACACCTTCGCCGGGCCCGTGGAACGCGCCGAGCGCGCGCCAGGACTACGGTGTGCTCGCCCCCTGGGGCCTCGGGCATTGGATCGAATACCACGCGCGCCGGCCGAGCATCGCGACGAACTTCGGCAGCTTCGTGGGGGAGCGCGGTTTCCGCGGCGCGGCGGCGGCGCTCGTCGCGGACGATGCCGCCGACCTGGAGCGTCGTCTCGTCGAACTCGACGCGGACTACGTCGTGGTGCGCGCGCGGGACGTGTCGGACCTCGCCTCCCACGCGCGGCTCGCTGGCTGGGATGGCGCTGCGCGCGCGGAGTTGTTCGAACACAGCCAACGCGGCAAGGCCTTCTCGGCGCGCGCTCAAGCGACGGCCCTCTGGCGCCTCGGTGTGCACGACCTGCCGGTGGGCTCGCGCGCGCCGGGTTTTCCGGGCCTCGAACTCGTGCACCGCAGCGACGGTATCGAAGGCCTTGGCGGCGCGCCGCCCGGCCCCGGTGTGCCACGTGGGCCGAGGCTCTCGATCTGGCGCCGCAGTTCGTCCGGCGAAACGGAGCGTGTGCCGTCCCTCGCGCCGCCGCCGCGTTGAGCGGGCACCCAAGAAAGTGGGGAGCGCGCCCCTTTCGAAACGCGCTCCCCGTCCCCCTTCCAAATCGGCCCCTTCCAAATCGGCCCCTTCCAGGCGGCCCCCTTCTTTCGTCCCTCAGCAGGTCGCGGTGCTCCAGTGGCCCGGGCGCCAGACCCGGGTGTGTTCCACCCGCCAGTGGCCCGGATGTTCGATCGTGCGCCAGCAGCCGATGCCGAGTTGCACCCGCAGGCGGCGCCCGCAACTGTCGTAACGCCACTCGAAGGCGGGTTCTTGCCAGACGCGTTCGGTGTGGCCGCGCACCCAGACGCGGTGTTCTTGTTCGATCCAAGCGCCTGCGACCCAGACGCGGCGCGGCGCCTTCTTCTTGCCGTAGTGCACGGCCACGGGCGCGCTGTGGGGAGCACTCGGCACGATGCGCGGACCGGGGTGGCCGGCCGAGCCGCCGACCGACGGGTACCCGCCGCCGCTGGCCGCGGCCGCCGAGGGGGCGGCGCCGATGAGGAGTGCGAGGCCAAGGACCGCGAGGGTCCGTTGGGCGAGGGTCAGGTGACGTTTTTCCATGGGGAGGTCTCCTCGGCGGGGTATCCGCCGCGGCGCCGCAGGGGCGCGTTGGCGGAGCTATCCAAAGGGCGTGCCACGGGCGTTCGGTGCCGCGGAACGCCCTCCTGGGGCCGCTCTGGGGGTTGCCGGCGCGGGACCCGTCTTCCCCGTGGGGCACCCTGACTCCGCCTGTTGTCCTCCCTGGGCCACAGTCCCGGGCCGTCCCCGGTCGATGGACAAGGGGCGCTCCACCGCCCGCGCCACACCGACCATGTGCCCCACACCCGAACCGCCGGACGCGCCCGCGCGCTCCGCATCGACTCCGAGCCCGGCCGAACTGCTCGGCAACGGCGACCGCCGGGTCGCACCGCGGCGCGAGATCCCCGGCCCGGTGACGCTCGAGGTGCTGGGAGCGCTCGTCGAGACCCGCGCCCAGAACATCTCGCCGACGGGGCTGCTCGTGACGCTGGGCGCGCCGCTGCGGGTGAAGCTCTCCTGGACGGAAGACGGCCGACAGCACGAGCGGACCGGTCGTCTGGCGCGCCTGCAACGCCTCTCCGCCGACCAGAGCGGTTTGGCGATCGAGTTCGATCCCGACTGACCCACCGGACTTGCGCCCCGCGCGCCCGACCGGTGACGATCGGCGCATGCAGGCCAAGGTCGGGGAGAAGGGGACAGGGGACGGGATCATCTCCGTGCGCACGGGCGTGCCCGGGGACGGCCCGCGGCTGGTGGACTGGAACCGGCGTTTGGCCCTCGAATCGGAGGGTCTCGAGCTCGACGCCACCCGGCTCGCGCTCGGTGTCGACGCCGCCCTCCGCGATGAGGCGCGCGGCCGGTACTTCTTGGCGGAGCGGGGGGGCGAGGCCCTCGGCGGGCTGCTCGTGACGCGCGAGTGGAGCGATTGGCGCAACGGCTGGTGGTGGTGGATCCAGTCGGTGTACGTGGAGCCCTCGGTCCGCCGCCAAGGGGTCTACGACGCTCTCCACCACCACGTGCAGGCACTGGCGCACGCGGCGGGGGACGTGGTAGGCATCCGGCTCTACGTGGAGCACAAGAACGAGCGCGCCCAGCGCACCTACGCGCGGCTCGGGATGCGGGATTCGGGCTACCGGCTCCTCGAGTGGGCCCACGAGGGCCACCAGGGACCCGCGTAGGGCCGCTCGTCCCGGGGTCCCGGTCCGACCCGGCCCAATCCAGACGGGGCGGACCAAATCTGGGGGATTCCCCCAATCAGCCTAGGGTCTACCCCTAACGTGAGACGAAGGGTTGGGTTGTCGCTTCGCGAACCCCAAGCTCCCTCGAACATGTCCCACGCCCCCGAGGCCCCGTCCCTGGCCACCGCCGACCACCGCCGCGCCCCCGCCGGGGCCGTTCCCCCCGGGCAACTCCTCGCGACCTCGGACGCCGACCTCGGGCGCCAGATGCAGGCGATCCACCGGGTGCTCGCCGTGATCGAGTTCGAGCTCGACGGCACGATCCTCGCCGCGAACGACAACTTCCTCGCGGCGGTGGGTTACGGGCTGGCGGAGATCCGCGGCCGCCACCATTCGATGTTCGTGCTGCCCGAGGAGCGAGGCAGCGCCGCCTACGCCGCGTTCTGGGCGGATTTGCGCGCGGGCAAGTGCTTCTCCAAGCAGTTTCGCCGGGTGGGCAAGGGCGGCCGCGAGATCTGGATCCAGGCCAGCTACAACCCGATCCTCGGGGACGACGGCAAACCGTACAAGGTCGTCAAGTTCGCCACCGACATCACCGAGGAGCGCCTGCGCACGGCCGACTTCGAGGGCCAACTCGCGGCCATCGACAAGTCGCAGGCGGTCATCGAGTTCGAGCTCGACGGCACGATCCGCTCGGCAAACGACAACTTCCTCGGCGCCGTTGGTTACGCGGCGGACGAAATCGTCGGCCGTCACCACCGCATGTTCGTCGACCCCGTGGAAGCCGGCGGCGCGGCGTACGAGCGCTTCTGGCTCGATCTGCGCGAGGGCCGTTTCGCCGCGGGCGAGTTCCGCCGACTCGGCAAGGGGGGGCGGGAGGTCTGGATCCAAGCCAGTTACAACCCGATCCTCGGCATCGACGGCCGACCGATCAAGGTGGTCAAGTACGCCTCGGACATCACCGCCGCGAAGCGCATGCAGGCGAAGATGCACGACATCCTCGGGGAAGTGCGGTCCTGTTCGCGCGCGCTCGTCGACGCCTCGGCGAAGTTGTCTGCCGCCGGCGATGTCCTGAGCGCAAGTGTGGGCCAGACCAACGAGGACGCGGGCAGTGCATCCGTGGCTTCGGAAGAGGTCGCGCGCTCCGTCGAAGCCGTGGCTGCGGCGATGGATCAGATGGATGCGAGCCTGCGCGAGATCGCCAACAACGTGCGGGATGCCGCGGCGGTTTCGGTGCGCGCGGTGGCGGAAGCCAAGTCCGCCGAATCCACCGTCGCCGCGTTGGGTGCAAGTGCGGAGGAGATTTCGAGTGTGATCAAGTCGATCTCCGCCATCGCGGGACAGACGAATCTCCTCGCCTTGAACGCCACCATCGAAGCGGCCCGCGCGGGTGAGTCCGGCAAGGGATTCGCCGTCGTTGCCAGCGAGGTGAAGGAACTCGCGAAGGCCACGGCGAAGGCGACCGAGGAGATCGGCGTCAAGTTGGCGGCGATCCAAGGCGGCACGAAGGACTCGGTGCAAGCGATCTCGGAGATCGCTGGCATCATCAACCAGATCGACCAGTTCACGAGCTCGATCGCCGGCGCGGTCGAACAGCAGACGCACACCACCGCCGAGATCTCGCGCGCGATCGGCGAAGTGTCGAGCGCCAGCGGCCAAATCGCCCGCAGCCTGCACGGGGTGGCCGAGTCCGCGCGCGGAGCCGCCAAAGGCACCGAGCACACACGCGTCGCGTCGACGGAGCTGGAAGGACTGGCGTCCCGACTGATCGGCGTCGTCGAATCGGGCGGCAGCCGCGAGTAGCGTCCCCAGCCGCCCGCCTTGTTCCGGGCCCTGTGGTGCGATCTGTAGGGGCGCGGCTCCGTCCGCGCCCAAGGGGTGTGGAACTGCGGGGTCGTTCCCTTGGGCGCGGACAGGGCCGCGCCCCTACAAGGCGGGCTTCTGGTCCGCCTCGATTCCGACCCCGCCGTGCGTCAGCTCCCCAGCGCCGCCGCGTGTTCGTCGAGCCGCGCGGCCAATACGAAGTCGAGCTCGGTGATGCCGCGCGGATCGTGCGTCGAGAGGCGCACCCACACCCGTGCGTAGACGTTGCGCCAATCGGGGTGGTGGTCGAGGCGCTCGGCCTCCAGCGCGCCGGCGGCCAGGAACGCCATGGCGCGGGCGAAGCTGGGGAACTCGAGGTCGCGCGCGAGACACGCCCCCTCGCGCCGCCAGAGCGGCAATCCGCGGAGTCGCTCGTCGATTGCAGCAACCGTCAGGGTAGTCGGGCGCGCCATCGCTCCATCCTGGGCCCCGATGCGTGGCGCGTCCAGGCCCGTCTGCGCCATCGGGCGCCGACACGACCCGCCTTTCGGCCCACTTCTGGGCGTCGGCGCGGACCCGCGGGCCCGCGATCTCCAGGGAAAGGGGTGGCGCTCCGAGAAGTGGCTCGACACCCCATGAGGCCGCCCGTGGACCCCGAAACCGCCCCCCAATCCGCTCCGCGAGCCGAACTGCGTCCCGAACCGCGCCCCGAACCGCGGCTCGAGGTGAGCACCGCACCCGTGGCGCCGCGCGACTCGCGGGTCCTCTTTCTGTCCCGCCAACGGGTGGAGTGGGCCTACGTCGACGCGGAGGGCCACGCGCAGCGCACCCGAGTGGCGCCGGCCGGCAGCGGACCGAAGGACCTCGCCGACGCGGCCGTGGCGGCCCAAGGTGCTTGCGGCGTGCGTGGGCGCCGGTGCACGGTGCTGCTCGGCGGCGACCTTGTACACGAACGCATCCTCGAACTGCCGCCGATCTCGAAAGCGCAGCGCAACGCCGTGCTGGCCCGGCGCGCCGATCAACTCGCAGGCGCCCGTGCGTACTTCGCCGCGCTCGAACTGCCCCGACGCGGCGACAGCGCACAGTCGCGTTGGCTGCTGCTGGCGGTGGTACGCGAAGAAGCGCTCGCTCTCTACCGCGCCCTCGAGGCCCGCGGATTCGATCCGACCCGCGCCGTGCCCGCCGCGCTCGCGCACCTCGACGTGGGCCTGTCCGGCGCAGCGCCGGAGCAAGGTCCCGCTGCCGTCGTGTGTGTGGAGCCCAACCAAGTGGTCGTGAGCCTGCTTCACACGGGCGGCCTCGAGCACCAAACGTCGTTGCCCGGCAACCTGGTCGAATCGGCCATGCTGGGCGCGTCGCTGATCCACGAGTTGCGCTCCCTCGACGCGCTTTGGCGCAAACAGAACCAGGGCAGTTCGATCGCACACGTAAGTGTCCTCGGCCTCAACGCGCATCGCGCGCAGGCGCTGTTCCACGCGCTCGCGTCCGTGCTGCCCGGCGCGACGACCCGGAAGTTCCCGGAACGTGCCGAAACGAGTGACGCGGCCCGGGCCGGTCTCCTGCTGGCCTCTGCGGTCCCCGGACCGTTTTCCGCGGATCTGTACCGCCCGGCGCCGCGCCGTATGCGCGCAGCCCTGGTCGGCACGCTGCTGCTCGCCGTCGCCATCGGCGCAGGTGCGTTGGGCTCCGAAGAACTGAACGGACAGCGCCTCGCGGTGGAGCAGGACAGCGCGCTGTTTGCCGAGGAGATAGCTGATCTCGACAAGCTGCGCGGCCTGCGTTCGCAGTTAGCGCGCATCGTCGACCAAGTCGAAACCGAGGCGCTCCTTGCCGAACAAGCGCGACTCGCCGGGGTCGATCTGGTGACCGTAGTTGGCGATCTGGAGCGCGCGTTCCAGGGGCCGTTCCGCATGGTCGAGCACCGCATAGACGCCGACGGCTTGCGCTGGACCGGCCGCTACCAAGGCAACGCGACATCGGCCGCGCGGGCACTCGCCGTCATCGCCGAAGAACTCTCTTCCGCGCCCTGGTTGGAGGGGCTGGCCATCGAACCACTGCCCCGTGTCGAGGGCCAAGAGGGCGAATTGCCGTTCGAAGTCCGCGCCCGTTGGAGGCAACGGATCTGAGATGTTGCGCCACTCCAATGTGCGCCGCGCCCACACGGGTTGGTTGCTCGCCCCGGTGTCGGTCGCGCTCGTCGCCCACGTGCTCGTGATGGCGGTGCCCCACGCCCGTTTGGACGTCGCACGGGCCCAGCGGGACGAAGTCCTCCGCCGCGCGGACGAACGCAGCCAACTGCTCCGCGAACTGGCCCAGTTCGAGGGCGAGAACGGTCCGAAACTTCTCGATATGGCGCGGCGGCGGGCACAGGAACTCGTCCCTCCGGACTGCCCCGCGCTCTTCGCTCAAGCCGCCCTCGATGCCTCCCTTCGCAACGCCGCGATCGTCGACGCGCGCGCCGAGGTCGGTGCAACCATGCCCCTGGTGGACCGCGGCGACGTTGCCGTGCTCTTGGGCAGACGCATCGACGTGCGCGGCCAGGCATCCCTCGCCGAGATCGTGCGCTGGCACGCCGAGCTCGAAGCCCTCGCCGGCCCAGTGGCGGTGCTCGAGGCTGTGTTTACCCCCTCGACGCAGGAGCAAGCGCCCCCGAACTCGCTCGAGTTCCGCATCGCGGCCCAACTCGTACACCGCCCCTGACGGCCGAACGCCATGCCCCAAAAGAACCGCATCCTCCTTTACGGAGCGCTGGCCCTGTGCACTGCGCTCTACGCCGTGCCCCAACTCGCGGGGCCAGGCACGCTGCCATTCCTGGGAGCGGCCGGGGCCACCGGAACGGACTCCGAGTTGCCCGTGGACGACGGGTTCTTCGCCTCGGGATTCGACGGCGTGACCCCGGGCAGCGCTTCCCCCGGCGACGCCGCATCGCTTCCGAGCCGTGGCCTTGCAGCACAGTTGGAACAGGCGCTGCAGCGCATGGAGCGGGTCGATCGCGGATCTTCGAGGGCGATTGGCGCCCAACCGAGCGTGGAGTTGCGCGTCGAACCGAAGGCCGATAGCGGCGCTTCCGCCACGAGCCGCGCGCGCGACGAGTTCGAAGCCCGGGCCCGCGAAGCGCTGCAGACCTACTTGGCACGCCATCCGGTGCGCGGCGCAATCCTGGGTGGATCGGGTTCGGCGCTGCTTCTGGATGGCATCCGCTTGGGAGTGGGCGACACGCTCGGGCAAAGCGGTTGGATCCTCGCGGAAGTGGACCACACGGGCGCGGTGTTCTCGAGCGGCCACCAGCGCGTGCGTGCGGACCTGCCGCGAGGCCCGCGCGCTTCCATCGCAACCGCAGTCCCGGCGGGCGCACAAGGAGGGCAGCAATGAAGTACGGCAGTCGAATCCTCTGCGCGATGGGGGCGGGCGCCGCGCTGGTTGGATGCCGGGCCTTCGAGCGCCCCATCGCCGAACGCGAAGGCCGCCTGCGTGTGGATGCGCACAGCGTGCCCCTCAGCATGGCCGACGACCATGCCGATCTGTTCGGTTCGGCCTATGAGGCGGCGGAGCCGCGCATGCACCTCGACGCACTGCCGCCGCCGGTGCCCCCCGCCCAGTTGCCGGGGGACGAGACGATTTCCATGGAGCTCGCCGGGGCAGAGCTCTCCGAGGTGTTGGCCGAACTGGCCCAACGCGCCGGCGTGCACCTCGTGCAGGAGGACGTGCCGCGCACCGTCGTGCACGCGACCCTGACCGAGCAGTCCGTGCGCGACGCGTTCCAATGGCTCGCCGAGCGCCACGGTTTGCACCTCGAACTGGTGGTGCCCGGCTCCTACCGGGTGCGCCCGGACTCGGCGACGGACCTCACCCGCGCGACGTTTCGCCTGCGCTCGACGAAGGTCGAGGCCGTCGGCGCGAGTGTCGAGGCCCTGGCCGACGAGGGAACCCGCGTGGTGCTCGACGCAGCGGCCGGATTGGTGCTCGTGCATGGCACGCGGAGCAATGTGCTCGAAATCGCCGCGTACCTGGACGAGGTGGACCGCCGCCAACCGCAGATCCTGGTGGAAGCGCGTATCCTCGAAGTCACGCTCGGCGAGAACTTCGGGCTCGGCGTCACCGGAATCGTCGACGGCAGCATCGAAGGTGGCACCCTTGGCCTCCTGCAGAACCTCGCCATCACGGATGACAGCTCGTTCGCGCTGACACTTGGCACACGCGATGGATCCGTCGAGGGCACGATCCTGGCAATCTCGAAGTACGTCGGCACGGATTTGGTCAGCTCGCCGCGGGTTCTAGCGCTCTCGGGCACGGAAGCGCTGATCGAAGTGGTACGCGAAGTGCCCTACGTGCAGGTCACCACCACGACCACCGGGACGACGGGCGGCCTGGGCTCCCAGACCCTCGAGGAAGTCGAGTTCAAGGAGGCCGGCGTGCGCCTGCGGGTCACTCCGATCCTGGAGGACGGCGGGTACGTGCGCATGCGCGTGGACCAGGAGTTCAGCGAAGTCACCGAGCGTTTCCAGGACATCCCGATCATCGACAAACGCACGATTGGGGTCGATTTCTTGGTCCGCAACCGCGACACCGTGGTCCTTGGCGGCCTGATGCAAGACCGCCGCACGGAGGTGGACTCCGGCGTGCCTGGACTGGCGCGCCTACCGCTGATCGGCCGCCTCTTCCGCAGCGACGAGGACGAGCGCCAGAAGCGCGAACTGATCGTGTTCCTCACGCCGCGGGTCGTCGACGATCCCGAATCGCGCCGCATCGTCGAGGCCATGCGCCAGGCGTACGCAGACGCAGTGAACCGGACCGGTGTGCGCTCCACCCAGGAAGCGCAGGTTTCGCCGTGGTAGAGAACCAGCGCCGCATGCGCCTTGGGGACCTGCTCATCGAGCGCGGTCTCCTGACCCAACGGCAGTTGGACGTCGCGCTGGCCGAGCAGCGCCGCGCCTACCGCCCCCTGGGGGCGATCCTGATCTCGCTGGGTTTCCTGCAGCCGAGGCGCCTTGCGGAGTTGCTCTCCGAGCAGATGGAGATCCCGCTGCTGAACGCGGCGGACGTCATTCCGGATCCGCTGCTCCTGGCGGCCGTCGACCAGGCGTTCGTGCGCGAGGCGGGTGCGATGCCGGTCGGCATGCGCGGTGAGATGCTCCAGGTTGCGATGGTCGACCCGCTCGACATGGAGAAGGTTGCGCACGTGCGCGAGCGCTTCCCCATACCGCTCGTTTTTGCCGCCATCACCGAGGACGACCTCTTGGCGTTGGCGCGGCAGTACTTGCCGTCGGTCAACAGCCGCGTGGCGGATTTGCTCGGCGCCTTCGAACGCGGCGCGACCGAGGTGCGCGAGACCCCGATCGAAGAGCTGACGGCCGCGCTGCTCGAAGACGGCATCCGCCGCGGCGCCACGGACGTGCACGTCGAACCCGAGGAGAACGTCGCGCGGGTGCGCTACCGTGTCGACGGCCTCTTGACAGCAGGCGAGAGCCTGCCGCGCGCCGTGACCGATGCGGTAATCTCGCGGCTCAAGATTCTCTCGCGTTTGGACATCAGCGAGCGTCGCCGTCCGCAGGATGGCCGCATGCGCCTGGAGGTCGACCGCCAGCGCTACGAACTGCGGGTCTCCACGCGTCCCGTCGCCGACGGCGAGAACGTGGTGCTGCGTGTGCTGGACCGCACCAGCGGTGGCAAGCGCCTCGTCGACCTGGGATTCTCGCCCGAGCGCGCCGCGATCCTCGAGCAGGTGGCCCAACGGCCCCACGGCCTCTTCTTGGTCACGGGCCCCACGGGCTCGGGCAAGAGCACGACGCTGTACGCGTTGCTCGGCGCCGTCGACGCCATGCGGCTCAACGTGGCGACGATCGAAGATCCCATCGAGTACCGCATGCCGCTCGTGCGGCAAAGCCAAGTGGATGCGGCCGTCGGGTTCGGCTTCCAGGAGGGCCTGCGCTCCCTTTTGCGCCAGGACCCGGACGTGATCCTGGTGGGGGAGATCCGCGACACCGAGACCGCCTCCATGGCGGTTCGTGCGTCGATGACGGGTCACCTGGTGATGACGACCCTGCACACCAACAGCGCGATCGGAGCGATTCCGCGCCTCAGCGATCTGGGGATCGAACCCTACCTGATCGAGGATGCGCTGATCGGGGTGCTGGCGCAGCGTTTGGTTCGTCGCCTATGCAACCAATGCAGTGTGCCCGCGGAGGCAACTGTGGAAGAGGCGCGTTGGCTCGGCGGCGATACGGCGGGACTGCGCCGAGCGCGTGGTTGCACCAACTGCGGCGGATCGGGTTATGGCGGCCGCATCTCCATGAGCGAGCTCTTCTTGCCCGACGAGTCGATGGAGCAGGCCCTGCGCGAGGGCACCGACCTGCCCACCCTGCGCAACTTGGCGAAGGCGGCCGGCTTCGTGGGCATGGAAGCCGACGGCCAGCGACTCGTGCGCCTGGGATTCACCACCCGTGAGGAAGTCGTGCGTGTGTGCCGCAGCCATAGGTTCGATCGCAGGGTCTCGGAGGCCGCGTGAAGTCGTTCGAGTTCGTCGCCGTCGCCGCGGATGGAACGACCCTGCGGGGCCGTGAAGACGCCGTCGACGAACGCCAACTGGACCGCGAACTCGACCGACGGGGTGTGGTCCTCGTGCGCGCCCGCCCCGCGCGGGCCGAGGGCGGCAAGCTCTCCCCGCGCGAACTGATGGCGTTCACGTCCCAACTGTCTGTGACGGTGGAGGCGGGAGTGCCGTTGCTCGAAGCCCTCGACGGGCTTGCCCGCCGCAGCCTGCGGCCCGAGTCACAGCGTGTGATCGAGCGCCTCGGCCGCGCCCTGCGATCCGGCGCACCGCTCTCGGAGGCGATGGAGCGCGAACCGCGTTCGTTCCCCCTGGTCTACCGGGCGTCCGTACGCGCGGGCGAGGCATCGGGTTCGTTGGCACCGCTGCTCGTGCGCCTGGGGCAGCACATGGAATGGCAGGAAGGTGTGCGCAGCACGGCGCGCCAGGCATTGATCTACCCGGCCTTCTTGGGGCTGGCGCTGGTCGGTTTGGTGGTGCTGATGCTGACCTTCTTGATCCCTCGACTGGCCTCCCTCTATCCGGGCGGCCGTGCGGACCTGCCGCTGCCGACGCAGATCGTGCTAGGGCTTTCGGACCAGGTGCAGTCGCTGGCTCCATTGCTCGCCATCTTGGCCGCCGCCGCCGCCGTCGTGTTCGCGGTGTCCCGCCGCCGGCGCGCGTTCCAGGTGCGTTTCGACCGCTTGCTGCTGCGAGTTCCGCTCCTCGGCTCCGTGCTCCACCAGGTTGCGACGTCGCGTTTTGCCTCCGTGGCATCGACGCTTCAGGCGGCCGGTTGCGACATCCGTCAAGTCATCGAGATCGCGGCGACGAGTTGCGGCAACGCGGCCATCGGCGCGAGCCTCGAACGTGTTGGAGCCGCGGCCCAACGCGGTTCCAGCTTGACCGAGGGTCTCAGCCGTGAACCGCTCGCGGATCCGCTCCTGGTGCAGCTCGTCGCCGTGGGCGAATCCTCGGGCGACCTGGACGGGTGCCTCGCGCGCCTAGCGAGTTGGTACGACCAGGACGTGCCGCGGCGTGTGAAACGTTTCTTGGCAGTGCTCGAGCCGGGGTTGTTGCTCGTCTCGGCGGTGATCGTCGGGTTCCTGCTGCTGGCGACGCTGCTGCCGATCTTCAAGCTGTACGACACACTCGGATGAAAGCCAACACACTCCGCACGGATCGCGCCGGTTTCTCGCTCCTCGAGATCGTGGTCGTGGTGGCGATCCTGACGCTCATCGCCGGGGTGGCCGTGCCGGTCGTGGCGAAGGTGGTCGAGCGCGAAGCCCGGGTCGCGACACGCACCGAGCTGGACCTCCTTGCCAGAGCTTCGCTCGAGTACCTGCGCGACACGAGCGCATTGCCGACCGCGGCCGCCAACTTGGGCATCGACTCGGGCGCAAACGGTTGGAGCGGCCCCTACCTGGGTTCCCTCGGCGTCGACACGAAGAGCGGCCTCAACGCCCACGAAGTGGATGGCTGGTCCCGTCCGTATCGCTTCCGCATCGCCGGCAGCGTGCTCTCCATCGACAGCGCTGGACCCGATGGAGCGTTTGGCAACGGCGACGACCTCTTGGTGCGCGCCGATGCAACTTTGGTGCGCCGCGAACTTACGTTGGCGACGCTCAAGGTCCTGAACCAGGCCGTGCTCAACTACAACGCGGTGTACCAGGCGACGGACCCCTTGCCGGCGAACTGGTCCCAGGCCCTCTCGCGGCTGGTGCTGCGCGGGTACCTGCCGAGCGCGACGGGCCTAGAGAACGACAGCTTCGGCTCGCCGTTCGTCGCCGTGCCAGCGGGCATCGCGCCGCTGGTGCGCGTGGGTTCGACCAACGTCGGCACACCCTGACGCCGCCACAGACCCGTCGTGCGGTCGACGCGGCCACAGACCCGTCGTGCGGTCTGTAGGGGCGCGGCCCTGTCCGCGCCCAAGGAGCGACGGGCGCTTTATCCCTCGCACTTTTCCCCCTGGCTGCGGACCGAGCCGCGCCCCCACAGCACGGATCCTTGGCCCGAGCGCCACGAGTCGCACCCACCCAACGACGCTCCGCTCCGCGAGTCGCACTTACCCACCGACGCTGCACCACCGCGGGCCCGTCCCGCTAGGTGCGCGGGCTTCTAGCCCGCCTTGGAGCTCGGGGCGGTTCCCGCGGTGTCGTTCCCTTGGGCGCGGACGGAGCCGCGCCCCTACTTCAGTACGAGCGCGTCACGATCACCGCGATGTCGTCGCTGGTCGCGATGCCGCGGGCCAAGTTCGTATTCGAGGTGTTGATCACCCCGTTCGGGCCGCCCGAGAACAGGAACAGCGCACCCGGGTTGCTGGTGGTCTTCGCCACGTAGATCACGCGGAAGACGTTGCCCCAGGGGTCCCGCAGGCCGCCCTGGGCGGGATCCGCGGTGGCCACGTTCATCACGGTGTTGCTGATGCGCACACCGTTGCTCAGGTAGGGGCCCGACCAGCCACTGTGGGCGTGGCTGTTGTTGTAGAAGCAGGGAAAACCAACGAAGTCGTCCTGCACGTTCGCGGACTGCACGAAGGTGGCGTTGGAGGGCCACACGCCGGTGTCCACGAAGTAGCTGTTGAAGGCCTGGGCGACGGTCGTCATGTCCGTCTTGGCGCGGGCCACGCGCGACTTCTGCATCTGGGAGCCGACGGCCGGGATCAGAACGCCAGCCAGGAGGACGAGAATTCCTACGGCCGCCACGATCTCGATCATCGAGAAGCCGGCGCGGCGCGAGAAGCGGGGTTGCATAGGGGGCACTTGGGGCGAGGGGATGGAAAACAGGAACGCCGGAGCGGAACTTGGACAGTCGATCGACCTCCGCCCTGAGCACCCTTGAGCCCTATCCGAAGCAATACGCAAAGAACAGTCCGGGCGGCCCCGGCGACGAAGGGACGCCCGCCGCGCCATCCCCGCAGGCCGGCGCTCAGGGCAGGAACGAGTCCGGATCCGCCAGTTTCCGGGGCAGGTACTCTTCCATCACGAAGTTGAGGCCCCACTTGGCCAGGGCCTGCTGCTCCGCCCGCACCCCCATCTTGAGGAGCTGCTCGAAGGCCTTGGCCCAGGGTTTGTGGGCTTGGAAGAAGGGGTCGTTCTTGAGCGCGTCCTTGGCGCGTTTGATGTCGACCTCGAGCAGCTTGTGGGTCGCGTCCTCCAGCTTGAAGTCGAGGATGTCCTGGGGGGTGACGCCGAGGAACCGCGCGTTCGGCACGCAGAACAGCTTGTTGATGTGGGCCGCGTTGCCCGAGCCCACCTTCAAGGTGCGGTAGATGTTGCCGATGCCGTAGGGGTCGCAGTCGACGAAGCAATAGACGGGCAGCTTCTTCTCCTCCGACAGGCGGCGGATGAAGCGCCGCTGGGCGCGGCTCGGCACGCCGCCCATCGAGATCAGGATGCAGTTCGCCTGGCGCCAGAAGTTGTGCTGGTTGAGGCGCTCGAACATGCCTCCGGTTTCGATCGCCAGCACGAAGTTGGCCTTGGTCTCGAACTCGAGGTGTTCGACCGAGCTGGGGATCGTGTACGCCCCCGTACCCATGCGCGCGCAGTTGATGCGGATCTCCTGGCCCGTGGTGCGGTCCCGGTCGATCACCGTCAGTTCGCCGGCGAGGCTGCCGCCGTGTTCCTCGGGCCGGTAGCGCAGGTGTTCCCGCGACAAACCGTCCAAGGACGCCAAGGCCTCGATGTCGTCGAGCACCGTGTCCGATTCGGGCTGGTCGTTGAACTTCGCCTCGCCCCAGTTCTTCGAGACGTAGTACGCCTCCCGCTTGGTGGCGAAGTCGTCGTTCTCGACCATCTCCTTCGAGACGGACATCAGTCGCAGGGTCTGGGCGAAGGTGCGCACCGTGTTGACCGAGAGGGCGCGGGCCTTGCGCAGTTTGCCCAACTCGAAGTAACCCTTCTTGACGTCGTACTCGACGTTCTGCAGCGAGCGCACCGGAAACTTCAGCTCTGGCAGGGCCTGCTTCAGGATCGTGTTGCGCACGCGCTCGGCCGTGTTCGAGATCAGGCCGAGCGTCTTCTTGTCCTGCGCGTCGAGGGGCGCCGTGCGTTTGACGACCGTCTTCGCCACTTCGAAGCCGCCGGCCTTCTTCGCGGCCTTCTTGGAAGCCTTCTTTGCCATGTTGGGTTGGGTTCGGTGACCGCCGAAGCGGGATCAGACCTTGCGGGAGCGGTGCAGCACGTCCTCGAGGGTCGTGACGGTGGTGTCGCGCTCGGTGTTGTCGAGGTCGAGGATCTCTTGCAGGGCGATACCGATGTGGGGGATGTACTTCTCGATGAAGCTGCGTTTGTTGAACTCGGTCTGCAGCTTCTTGCCCTTCCTGATGTAGGTGCCCAGCTTGCGGCCGCACTCCTGAAGGCCGAGCTTCACTTCCTTCAGGATCTCCGGGTAGGCCGCGATCGCTTCCTTCGATTCACTCGTGAACGGCACCCACACACTCGCGATGTGCACGAGCAGCGCCATGGGTCCGATGGGCAGCGCGCCGCGGGGGTGCTGCAGGCCGTAACTCTTCCAGTTGGTCTGGGTGATGGCCTTGGTGATCGAGCACGCGGACTGCTGGTGCAGGAGCGGCACGCGGTTCGCGAAGCGCAAGACCCGCACGGGCTCGTCCGCGCCGGCGACCAGATCCTCGGTGGCGATCTGGGCCTTGGTCTTCTTGATGCGGCCCTCCTCGGTCAGTTCGAGGCCCACGCCGCCCGGTTTGCCGTAGGCGATGCCCACTTCGACCTGGAACGGGTTGCCGCGGTACACCGCCGGCGGGCGGGTGATCGACGCGTAGAAGTCCGCTTCGATCTCCTTCTTGAGGCCCGCCAGCACCAGCGCCTCGCCGATGGGTGCGATGCAATCTGTCGAAGGCGCCGAGATGCGGGTCTTCTGGATCGCCTCGTGCAGCGCGCTCGCTTCCTCGCGGGCGATGCGCGTCGGGTAGCTCTTTTCGCTCAAACCCTTGCCCGCCGCGGCGATGATGTCTTTCGCGACCTTGGGTCCGACGCGGCTGAACTCCTCCTGCAAGAAGCCCGAAAGCGTGCGCGATTCGGTGCTTTTGAGCATGTTGATCAACATGCCCAGCTCGACCCCGTGGGGGTGCGGTTTGATCTCGATCGTCTCGGGCGGCAGTTCCTTGGTGACCCGCTCGTAGGTGACCTTCTCGGCGCCCGGGTCCGTGTAGTGCAGCGTCAGGTGCGGGTTCGCGATGGCCGTCTGCTTCAGGTACATGTCGACCGAACGCAGGCCCTTTTGGTACTTGGCCTCGAGTTCGAGTTCGACGCGGGTGCCCGATCCGTGGCTCCACTCGACTTCTTCTTCGCGGTGGATCTCCGGCCGGTTCTTGGCCGTGTCGATCGACAGCACGAACTCGCGCGCCTTGCCGCGCCCCGGCCGCGAGCGGATCAGCATCGGCTTGCCCGTCGTGAGCTGCCCGTACATGCCCGCCGCCGCGATGCCGATGCCCTGCTGGCCGCGCGTTTGGCTCAGCTTGTGGAACTTCGACCCGTAGAGCAGCTTGCCAAAGACCTTGCCGACCTGGTCCTTGACGATGCCGGGGCCGTTGTCCTCGATGGCGATGCGGAAGCGGTTCTCGTTCTCGGTGGCGTGGATCTCGACGGCGACCTCCGGGAGGATGCCGGCCTCCTCGCAGGCGTCGAGGCTGTTGTCGACGGCCTCCTTGATCGCCGTGAGCAGCGCTTTCAGCGGCGAGTCGAACCCGAGCAGGTGGCGGTTCTTGGTGAAGAACTCGGCGACCGAGATCTCGCGCTGGCGCTCGGCCAGTTGTTCGGCGTTGGCGCCGCGGCGGGGGCCGGCGGTTTTGGGAGCCTTCGCCGCGGGCTCGGCTTCCACCACGGCAGCCTTCTTGGCCTTGCCCTTGGGCGCGGAAGCCGAAGCGGCGGGCGCCTCGGCGGCATCTCGATCGAACAAACCGGGGGACGTCACGGGGTGCACGTACTTTGGGTTGGGGGGCGCGCGCGGCGGAATGGAAACTCGTGCCGCATGGTCCGCCATCGGGCGGCCGACGCGGCGGGGGGCTCTTGCCCCATTCCCTCCCACGGGTCGCGCCGGACGGTTTAGGACAGCGAGCGCAGCAGCAGCCAGCCGACCCCGAGCCCCAGCAGCAAGAGCGGCGGTTTCGAGGTCAGGCACCCGATCGACAGGTACCGCCGCTGCAGGCTGCCCGCGCACTCGGGGCAGACCCGGGGCACGGGCTTGGGCAGCTCGGCCTTGCAGTGGGGGCAGCGGTCCAGTTGCAGGATGCGTGTCATGGGCGATGGTTGCGGCCGTTCCACCGCAGGCGCGCCAGTGTGCCGTCGCCGAGCCCCGACCCGGCCACCGTTTCTGCGCCGCGTGAGCCGGGTACGCGGGCCTCCAGGCCCGCCTCGGAGCGCACCCCGTCGCGCGGTCTGTAGGGGCGCGGCCCCGTCCGCGCCCAAGGGGCGTCGCACCGCGACAACCACCCCCCGCCCCAAGGCAGGCCAGGAGGCCCGCGTACCCGGCCCGCGCACCCCGCGGCGCGCAGATCTGGCACCCCGGCGGTTTGTGTATGGCGGGGGCTAGCGGACCCCCGCCGCGCTGGCTAGCCTCTGCATTACAGGAGGTGTCGCGCCCCACTACCCCCCGATCGGGGCGCAGGTCCTTGTCCGAGCCCCCGAACGCCCCGCCGCCCGCTAGCCGGGTGCCCAATCCCGAGGAGCCGCTGATGGACGGCGGCGCCCAGGTGCAGGAACTCCTTGTCCCGGCGCCGCGACCGGCGCTGCGCGCGAAGTCGTGGCGCTCCCTGTTCGACGGTTCGGACTCGCGCACGCTGCTCGCGCGGTTCGCCGACGGCGATCCTCTGGGCCTGTGGGCGCGCGGAGCCCAGTTGGTGCAAGAGCGCCGGCTCGTGCTGCACCTCGACCGCCTGCATCTGCGGGCGGTCGCGCGCAGCGCGTACCTGGGCGCGTTCTACACCGGTCGGCCGTCGCTCGAGGAGTGGCTCGCCGAACGGGTGCGCGAAAGCGCGAAGGAACTGCTGCGCGACGACGTGGTGGAAGAGCTCGAGTCCATGCCGCTCGCTCCCGCCGATGCCTGGAAGTACGCGATGTTCAGCGAGGTGCTCGGCATCGAGAGCGCGTCGACCCGGCGCGCCAGCGCGGTCTTCCACCGATTCACCGCAGCGCGCCGGCGCATCGTCTTCGCGGCGACGTTCCGCGGCCTGTCGCCGGCCGCGTGCACGGAACACGGCCTCGGATCCGCGGAAACCGTGTCGCGTGAGCTGCGCGAAGGCCTCAACGCACTCAGCCGCCTAGAACGTCCCACCCTCCAGGATCTCTTGGGTTTGGAGGCCCTCTTCCAATGAGCCTCTTGCACCCCGAAGTCGAGCACCTCCTGGCCGAGATCGCCGCCGACCCGAACTCGAGCCTGCTGCGCATCCCGCGCGCCAAAGTCCTGCCCGAACTGTTCCGCCCGTCGGACCCGATCCGCCCGAGCGCCTACTTCCTCACCAGCGCCGAACGCCACCTCCTGTCCGTGCACCGCGAAGAAGTCGCCCACTGGCTGCGGGTGGGCTTGGTGTTTGCGCGGACAGAGGGCAAGCGCGCCGGAAGTGCGTATTACGCGAGGCAGCCGATGGATCGGAAGGCTTGGCTCAGCAAGCGTTCCGCCATCGCGACCGGCGGCAGTCTGGGTACAGAGCTTCGACATTGGGTGTCGAACCCCGGACTTTGGCTCGCCGACGAGCGGCGTGCATTGGAGGTTCAAGTTGCCGCTCAGCGACTTCAGCCGAGTCCACTGGCCTCCGTTGTATCTGCGCAACTGTTGACGGCGATCGGGGATCACTCCTCCGCGCTTCGAGTGCTGCGCGAGCGGCATGCAGATCTGCAGGGTACCCCGTATCCGCACCTGCTTCAGACATCTGCCGGTGTTGTGCTTTGGCGGCTAGGTCGGCATCGGGAGGCCTCGGTCGCGTACGAAGCAGCGTGGCGTGCAGATCCAACCCAAGGAGTCTACCTCGCGGCGGCTGCTCTGAACGGTGCCTTGGCGGGTTCCCTCTCCGCCGACGTCCAGTCCGCCTGGATCGAACTTTCCGGCTCGACGTCTATCCAACAGGTTTGGAGCGCCGCGCGCAAACAACCGCCACCGCGCTTCGACAAGGAACTGCAGCGAGCTAGAGAGAACGGTGACCGGACCATTCGCCGCATCATGGAGGTCTTTGACAATGTGTAGCGTGCATAGCCCGAGTCGCCTGGTCCTTGTGCTTCTTGCCCTCGGGTGCCTTCAGCATGCCGCACCGCTTGGAGCCAGTGCCCAAGTCAGCGAGACAGGTCCCCCCCTCGCCAAGTCAGAGCGGGTCAAGCAGACTCCCGGAGCGGGTGGCGGCGCTCCCCCCATCACGTCCGGTCCCCACGCTGGTGTCGAGCGTCCGAAGCCGACGCGTCCCGGGTCGGCGCCCCATGTGCAAGTGTTGCCTTGAGGAAGTAGGACATTGCGCAAGTCCTTGGTGGCGCTCTTCCTGTTGTCGCTTGCCGCTGCTGCGGTGGGCTTGTGGTGGCTTGCCGATTCCCGTCTCGATCGCGGAGCAGTCCTCCGCGGTTCATCCCCAGCGCAGCAGTCCGAGGCAGGCACGGAGCAACTGCTCGACCCAGAGCAGTCGCAGGCCGCGACCATCGACGTCGGTGTCGGAATACGCGTCGACGCCGCACGGGAATCGAACGCTTCTGCCGCTCGATCTGTTCTCGCGCAGCGATCCGTTCTTCGGCTCGTCGGAGCCGAGGGTCAACCGTTGCGCGAAGTCGAAGTCAGCTTCCACATGGCGTCGACGCGAAACGGGCGGTCCATCGTTTCGGGTGCCGCTTGGCGCGCGCTCGAAGCGGATCTAGCGCCGGATGTGGAAACCCTGCGCAGTGACTCGGCAGGCGAAGTGGAAGTGCCGGCGGAGTACGTCGTGCGCGAAAATGCCTGGGCACTGGTTGCGAGCGCCGGCCGGAGCGTCGTTCTCCGCCAGGTCAGCGAACTGCTGCTCGACGGTGGGCGCGTCGTGTGCGAAGACGAAGCGGCCTGCCGTATCCAGGTCGTCGGAGCGGATCAATCGCCCGTGGATGGAGCGGACGTTTGGGTTACTTGGACTCCCGACCCGTCGCTGGGTTTTGATCCGCCACTCGCGCGCGCGGCGCGTACCGGGTTGGACGGGTCCGTTGGGATGGCCGTGCCCAAGGAGACCGCCGTGCTGCGGGCGCGCGGCAACGGTGCGGCGAGTGCTCCCCACGTCGCCGCCTTCCCCAGGGTGGTGCAACTGGCTCTCGCGCCCGGATTCGAACTGCTTGGCACGGTGCGCTCCGACGCGGGACCGGCGCCGCTCGAAGGGGCGCAGGTGCAAGTCGCCGGATACACCCCCGCGAGCTCACTTCCGATTCTGTTGGCCGCTGCCGTGGTACGTGGCGACGGCACCTTTGGCCCGGTCCGCGTACCCCTGACCGAGGGGCTCAATCGGATCTTTGCGGGAGTCCAGTTCGGCTCCGTCGCGCCGCGTCGGACCGAGCTGAGCTTGCCCGCGCCCGGCGCGCGAGTGGTGCTCGACCTGGAATTGTCGGTTGGTCTCGAAAGCCGCCTGCGCGTCGTGGATGATACCTCCGGCGAGCCCATCGCAGGAGCCGAAGTGCGCGCAATGTGGCAGGAGGCGGCTGGCGCGAGCGGCGTTCGCTTGCTGACGGACGCGGACGGAAGCGGCGTGTATCGGGTACCCGACGGCGTGGGCTGGACGGTCGAGGTTCTCGCGGCAGGCTACGGGCGCTGGCTCACGGCGCAGCCGCCCGCGGACAAGGCGGAGGAACAGGCCGTGCTCGTCGCGCGGATGCAGCGAGCCGGCGCGGTTCGTTTCGCCGCGACGCTGGATGGCAAACCGGTTCCGAGTTACGACGTGTTGTTCTGGCACGCATCGGGAAGCATGACGTCCCAACGGGTCACGGTCATGGCCGTGGATGGCTGGGGCCTGGTCGACGATCTTCAAAGTGCCGACTGGTACGGCTACATCGTCGCCGACTCGGGTATGAGCGCGCGCGTTGCGTTTGCGACACGTGCGGGGGAGACCACGGACGTGAAAGTTCCCCTGGTTGCCTACGGCTCCATGCTCGGCGATGTACGCGACGGGCGCACCGGAGAGCCGATCGATGACGCGTGGCTGGGCGTGGGCGCACTCCAGACGCACGGTGGTTTCTGGGACTGGTTGAGCTGGAGTGGGGAGCGCACGTCCGAAGGTTGGATCCGCCTCGCGTCCGTGCCCCTCGGTGCCAGCGTCGTGTTTGCTGGAGCACCGGGATACGAACTGACCAGCAAGCGTGTCGACGTCCAACCCGGGGGCGAGAATGTGGTTCGCTGGGACTTGGCGCCGACCGGCGGGCTCCACGTGCAACTGGAGGATGCGTCGGGACTGCACCCTGATGGGTTCCGGCTGCTGGCGCACGGCGAGGACTACACGGGCGCTCCGTTCGACGAGGGGGGCAGAGCGCTGCTCGATGCACTCGGCCCGGACCGCCACATCCACTTCGTCACGGACCAGGGCGACGCTCGCATGCAGGTCGTGCCCGAAAGTGTACTCTCCGAGGGAGTGGCGTTTGTGCAAACCACCCGAGGACAACGCCTGCATCTCCACATCCAAGGGAACCCTGGGCAGACGTACAGCGAGCGGATCAACTTTCGTGTGCTCTACGTGGACCGGCGCGGCCAGAACGTCTCGATCAACGGACTGGTCCCGGTGGGGGTGATTCTCGAATTGGCGGGCATCCCTTCGGATACCGCCCATGTGCAACTGGCCGACGGGCGAAGCCGCTTGCTCCTTTCGAAAGGGGTGGAGATCTCCGGTGAACCCGTGCAGAGGATCGAGTTGAAGATTCCCACCGCGCGGCTGTCGTTGCGCTGCGTGGATCCCATGGGGCAGCCGCTGAGCGGCGTCTACGTGTTGTCCTTGCAAGACATCGCGCGCATCAACGAGGGTGTGCTGACCACGACGGACGGAACGGCAGAAATCCTGTGCACCGTGGGCGACCGCCTGTTGCTCGTGGTCCGCAACAACACCCAGCAGGAGTTGGGTGCGTACCGCTGGGTGACGGTGGAGGACGAGGATGTCGAGGTCGAGTGGCTCTTCAATCCTTCGCTTCGGCTGGTGCTCGAGGCGTGGGACGAGACCACGGCTCTGCCCGGCACGGACTTCGGTTGGTACGTCGCCGATTCGCCGATGGGGGTGATCCGGAACCGCGCTCTGGATGGGGGCGATTTCGGTGTGCTCGGCCTCCAGGTGAACCGCTATCGGCTGCAGTGCGAGAACCCCGCGATCTGGTTCCCGCCCCAGATCGTCGACGTGGGGGAGGTCATGGGGACGGTGAAGGTCGAGGCACGCCGACGTGGTGGGCTCGAGGTCGAGGTGCGGCGCGAGGGCGTGCCGCTTGTGGGCGTTGATGTCGAGATCGAGTCCCTGGACGCCGATTGGCACGGGGAGCGCAGCGTGCGACGTTGGATGGCGTTGGGCGCGGTGCCGTCCGCGGCGCTCACGACGGATGGCGCTGGCAAGGTGCACCTTCGCGGCTTGCCCCACGGGCGCTACCGCGTGCGGGTGGACGAACCGGCGGGCCTACTCGAAACACGCATCGACCCGGGCGAAGAGCGCGCGGTAACGTTCGACGTGCCCTGAAGCCGCCGCGTCAACGCGAGCCAGGTGCGCGTAGGCGAGATGCGCGAGCCGGGTGAGTGAGCCGGGTGCGCGGGCCTCCTGGCCCGCCTTGGAGCGCGCGAAGCGGTGCACGATCCCGCCCCACTTCCCAAGGCGGGCCAGGAGGCCCGCGCACCCGGCCCGCGCTCAGCGCGGACTCACGCCCTCGCAGAGGCCATGCTTCGCTGCCGCGGCTTGCCACGCGGCAAGGCTCGGCCCCAAGCGCTCGCCCGGCTCGAACGAGCACTCGTGCAGTAGGTAGTGCTCGATCGCCGCCGCGGGCAGCCCTAGGCGCGCGGCCGTCTCGCGCGCCAGAGCCGGCGCCGCCGCACGACCCCGCTCCCTCGCCGCCCAAAACGCCTGGCGCCACGGCTCCAAATCCACGCCCGGCCGATGGATCCAGAGCGCAAACACGAACGGCAACCCGCTCCACGCGCGCCAATGCTCGGACGGATTCCACGACGGAGGCGGCGCGCCGCCGTGGCTCTCGACCAACGCCCGGTCCCCGATCCGCAGCCACGCATCGGCCCCGGCCGCGCGCGGATCGACGCCCGCCTCGGGCTCGGCGAACGCCGGCCGCAGTCCATACACCTCGCGCAAGAGCACCTGCACCAACGCTGCCGACGTGCGGCTCGCCGGATCCAGGGCCACCCGCGCCACCTCCTCGAGTGGCCGCTCCAAAAAGAGCTGCACACTCGACACCTTCCCCTCCCCAAACACCGCAAGCCCGTCCAGGTACCCGTACCCGGGCCGCCGGAACAGCTCGATCGAGCTGACCAGCGCCACGTCCAGCTCGCCCCGGCGCAGCCCCTCGACCAGCTCGGCCGGCGGCCGCCGCACCATTTCGACCCCCGGTTCGTGCTCCAACCCCAGATCCAGGGGCCGCCCGACCAGATAGGGCACACTGCCGACACGCAGGGACGCCGTCACAGGGCGCATGCTATCGCCGCCTCCATGGGTATCATCTGCGCCACCTTGGCTTTTCCGCCCCGCTCCACGTTTGCCATGACCGATTCCGCCCAAGCTGAGGAGACCGCCCTCGCGATCCTCGACGTCGTCGTCAACCACTTCATGCTCAAGCCCGGCGATGTGCAAATCACACCCGTGTTCCTGCGCGTTTGGGAGGGCAAGGGGCAGGACGAGGAGCTGTTCGAGCCCGGCCTCAACTACGCGGCGCAGCAGGGTTGGGTCGAGATCGCTGCGGACGGCGGCACCTTCACCCTGACCCAATCCGGCTTCGACGTAGCCTAGGGCTCCGCTTCTGGCCACACTCCAGAAGCCCATGCGCCCGACCCACTTCGACGTCGTTCCCCTCGCCTGCCACGCGCTGCTCGACTCGGGCCGCGGCGAAAAGCTGGAGCGCTACGGCAACCTGGTGTTGGCGCGGCCCGAGCCCCAGGCCCTGTGGCGCCGGCGCCTCCCCGACGCGGACTGGAAAGCCGCGGACCTGACTTTCGAGCGCGAATCCGACCGCGGCGGCCGTTGGCGTTTGGGGCCGAACGCGCGGTCCGAAGCCCGCGGCAAGGAGCCCGCCTGGGCCGTCGACGTGCACCCCGCGAAGTTGTGGGTGCGGCCGACGCCGTTCAAACACGTGGGCCTGTTCCCCGAGCAGGCGACCAACTGGCGCGCCGTCACGCGTTTGGCGTCGACGCTTGACGGCGACGGCCCGCCGCGCCTCTTGAACCTCTTCGGCTACACCGGAGCCGCAAGCGTGTTGGCCGCGCTCGCCGGCTACGAAGTGACCCACGTCGACGCATCGCGCCTCGCGCTCGACGGCTGTAGGCAAAACGCCGAGTTGTCGGGCTTCACCGGCCCCGGCCTGCGCTTCGTGCTCGAAGACGCCCTGTCCTTCGCGCAACGCGAACTGCGCCGCGGCGCCAAGTACCACGTGGTGCTGCTCGACCCGCCGCACTACGGCCGCGGACCGAAAGGCCAGAAGTGGCAGCTCGAGGACCACATCGCGCCGCTCATCGAAACCGCCGTGGGCCTGGCCGCCGAACGCGCGTTGGTCGTGCTCTCGACCTACGCGGTGGGGCACTCGCCGCTCGCGTTTTCGAACCTCTTCCTGTCCCAAGGCGGCGATGGCCTGGCCGCGGGCGAGTTGGTCCTCGAAGAGGAACCGCACCAAAACCTCGTGCGCCGCACGCTGTCGCAAGGCTTCTGCGCGCGTTGGTGGCGCGGCCTCGAGGTGCGGGACGTGCTGCCGTGAGCTCGCCGCCGAGCCTGCCCGCAGCGATCGGAGCGGGTGTGACGGTCCTCTACGCCGACAACCACGTGCTCGCCCTCGACAAACCGGCTGGCCTGCCCGCCGTGCCCGACTCGAGCGGCGATGCAAGTGCGCTCGACATCGCCAAAGCGTGGGTCGCCACCACCTACCAAAAACCCGGCGCTGTGTTCTTAGGGGTCGTGCACCGCCTGGACCGCCCCGTGTCCGGCCTGCTGATCTTCGCACGCACGAGCAAAGGCGCCGCCCGCCTCTCCGCCGCCATCCAATCGGGCCAGTTCCAAAAGCGCTACCTGGCCGTCGTCGCCGCATGGAGCGCGCCCGAGGTGGGGGAGGTGAAGCACCACCTCACAAAGGACGAAGCCCCAAACCGCGTGCGCTGGTCACCGCGTGAATCCCCCGGCTCGAAACTCGCCCACACACGCTACCGCGTGCTCGACCGCACGCCGTCACGCGTCCTCCTCGAACTCGAGCCCGTAACCGGCCGCTCGCACCAACTGCGCGCCGCGTGCGCCGCGCTAGGCCACCCCCTGCTAGGCGACCTCAAATACGGCGCCCCCGAGCCCCTGCCCGACGGCCAAATCGCCCTACACGCCCACCGCCTGCACTTCCCACACCCCACCCTGCCCGACCCCATCACTCTGGAACGCGCCCCGACCCGCACCCCATTCCCTCCCGCCCACGAGTTGCACACGATCCTCGCCCGCAACTGACATCGAGCCGCCGCCCCTCAACCAACAAGCCGCGATTGCCGGGTGCGCGGGCCTCCTGGCCCGCCTTGGAGCGAGCCGCATCCCCAACCAGCAAACCCACCCAAACCCCACCAACCGATGCCGCCCACCACCCGCACCGCGCTGCTCCCCACGCTGCTTCTCGCCCCCGCCCTAGCCCTGCTGGCCGCGTGCCAGTCTCCGCAGAGCACGGCCCCCGCACCCCAATCCACCCCCGAACCCACCAGCGTCGCCCCCGGCATCAACGACAGCTACCTCGACCCCAACCTCGACATCGACGCAATGATCGCCCGCTTCGAAGTCGAATCGCGCGAGATCTACACCTCCCGCGCCGCGATCGGCCTGTGGACCAACCTATGCGACGGCATGCGCGTAGCCGACATCGGCGCCGGCACCGGCCTCTTCACCTTCGACTTCGCCGCGCGCGTAGGCGACGAAGGCCACGTCTACGCCGTAGAAATCGCCCCGAAGTTCGTCGAGCACCTGACCGCCGAAGCCAAGGCCCGCAACCTCCCCCAAGTCGAAGTCATCCTGGCCACCGACCGCGACGTGCGCCTGCCCAAACACTCGATCCAAACCGCGTTCCTCTGCGACACCTACCACCACTTCGAGTACCCCGCCCAAACCCTAGCCTCGATCCACAACGCGATCGTCCCGCACGGCGAACTGCTCGTGATCGACTTCGAACGCATCGAAGGCCGATCCCGCCCCTGGATCCTGAGCCACGTGCGCGCCGGCCGCGAAACCGTGATCACCGAAATCGAATCCGCCGGCTTCCAACTCCTCGACCAAAGCCCCATCCCCGGCCTCGAAGAAAACTACGCCCTACGCTTCCGCCGCCTCTGATCCCCCGCAGCACGATCTCGCCGCGATCGTGCGAGCTTCGCGACGCTCGCGCCCGCGCGCACCGACCGCGTCCCTCCCATCACCGCCAACCGCCGCGCCCCCGGACATGGACCTCCACATCGACTGGACCCGCCCGATCCCCGTCCGCCGCGTCCGAAGCGCAACACTCGAGTTCGCCATCGATCTGGAAGCCATCCCGCCCGAACCCGGCATCTACCTGTTCGGCCGCCGCCACGGCACCTCGTTCGAAGCCCTGTATGTCGGCAAAGCGTCCCGCCTGCGCGCCCGCATCCGCCAGCACCTCAACAACCGCTCGCTTCTGAACCACCTAGCCGACGCAGCGACGGGCAAACGCATCCTCCTTGCCGGAGTCCTCACCGGCCGCCAGGGCCAACAACTGCCCAAAGCCCTGGCCTTGGCCGAGAAAGCCCTGCTGCGCCACTTCCTGTCGGAGGGCCACGACCTGATCAACAAACAGGGGACCAAGATCCGAAGCCACACCCTCCACTCAACCGGCCGCCACCCCAAACGCCTGTTCCCCCGCGCGATCCACCTGGAGCAGTAGCCCGCCGGTGCTCCTCGCGCTTCACGAGCACTTCAATGACGGTGGAAGTGGATCCGCGACCTGACGGATCGAGGGCAAGTAGGGGCCAGCCTGTGGCTGATGCGCAAGGTCTCGGACCACCACGAACTTCTGGACCGGATTTCGGGGGCTGCGTCAGTTCTTGGCGGCACGTTGGAATCAGGCCGGGTCCTCGAGGCTCAAGGCTGGGATTGTGTCAGGCCTTGTGCGATGACGCGTCCCATCTCTCCAGGAGGCGCTTTGCGCTTGGGTAGTCGTGGAGTAGGTGGTCGCATGCGCGGTCGTCTTCGAAGACCACCCACTCGTCGGTGCGCTGGTCGACTTCCTCGGCCAGGGCGGACAGGGTGCGCAGGCATGCGAGGGTTTCGGCGTCGGGGGTGCGTTCGGCGTGGGACAGTGCGCAGTCGAAGAGGTGCGACGTTGTCGCGAGCCAATCGGCCGTTTCGTGGGGTTCGCGCTGGCCGTGGGCGTTGCGCAGGATGTAGTTGCCGAAGTAGTCGCCGCGGCGCGTGGCGGCGGCGTGGCTCTCGATGCGCTCGCGCAAGGAGGGCGTTGTGGCGGGGTGGTCGGCGTGGTGGTGGGGGACGTGGACGAGGCCGTCGAGCAGTCGTGCGAGCTCGGCATCCGGTAGGTGCTCTACGACGCGTTCTAGGACGAGTCGGCGTTGGTGGTCGGAAATCGCGCGTAGTTGGGAGCGCAGGAGGTCGCGGTCGATGGGGGTGTTCACGGGCGATGCTCTGGCGGTTGGTCGACGGCGTTGGGGGACCCGCGGGGTTGGGGTGGACTTGCGCCGGGTGGGTCACATTTCGCTTGCCGCTTCGAGGTGAGTCCGCGCGCCCTGCGGGGGAGGGCGCGAAGGCGGCTCGAGCCAAAGTGGTTGCGGAAACTGACGGTTGGTGTCAGTTTCCGCAACCGGAATGGTCGGACGAGGCGGCTGTGGCGCTCTTTGGCCGCGGGCGGGGCGGATTTGTCCTTCCTGGAAGGACAAGTGGGGGCCGGATTGTCCTTCTGGGAAGGACAACCTGTTCCGGGGTGAGCGCCGATGCGAGAGGTCGGGTCCGCGGGACGGGGTTGTGCGGCGGCGCGGCGGGGGGGAGGTCCTGGCTGTGGCGGCTGGGGCGCCGTCGCGACGGTGCGCCTGGGGGGCGGGATGGGTTGTTGGTCACCCAACGTGACCCCCCTTCCAGCGGTCCAGTTCGCCGCTGGTTCGCCCAGGGATGGCCGGGGAATCGAGATCGGGGGTGCGAGCTGGCGGGGTCGCGCTGGGCGCGCCGAGCTCGGGGGGCGGGCGGGTCGGATCCCATTTGGACGACCGCGGGTGGACGGGGTTGACGGGGGGTCGGGTGGACGTAATCTGGGGGTCAAGGGAGACGCGCTTCGATGGCACCTTCTTCATCTCCGCCGCCGGCTGGGTTGCCGGGGGATGGGCGGCCTGCGGAACCGAGGGGTGGGCAGCGGGAGGAGCGTGGAGACGGGGCGGCTTTGGAGGGCGCGGGGCTCTTGCCGCCGCCGGTTGGCACGCTGCGGGAGGATCCGGCCGAGCAGGTGTGGGATCTGATTGTGCCGGTGGCTGCGGCTGGCGCGCCGAAGGTCGGGTGGAGCGAGTTGTTCGACGCGGCGGACGCGCGCGAGTTGATGGGGCGGCTTGCGAAGGGCGATCCCTTGGGCTTGCGCGGTTTGTGTGTGGAGCATTTGTGCGCTCGGAGTTTGGCGCTGCACGCGGATCGGTTGCACATCCGGTGTTTGGCGCTGGCGGCGTTTAAGGGGCTGCTGTACGCGGGGCGTCCGCCGCTCGATGTGTGGCTGCGCGGATTGGTTGCGCAGGGTGCGACGGAGTTGGTGCGCGAGGACTTGGAGT
>WGMC01000043.1 GCA_016125265.1 Planctomycetaceae bacterium | reverse complement strand
CGACGAGCCCAAGTCGCTGTCTGGTGGTGCTTTGGGGCCGTGGCATCCGCAGTCGACCTTGAACAGGTCGTCGAGGACGGCCGCGGCCCCAAAGTGCCACCAGGCGGCGAAAGGCGGCCGAAGGCCGCCGGTTGGGCCGTCTGATCGCAAACGTGGTGGATAATCCGGGCTAGACGGAGGCTCTCGCCTCAGTCGCGGCCCGGCCGGGCAGGCGCAGGCCGGACCGGAGCAGGGCGCTGGGCCCCGGGAGCGGGCCGAACGGGTGCCGGGCGCTCGGGAGCGGGTCGGGTGGCCGGGCGTGTGGCGGGCCGCTGCTCGCCGGCCCTTTGCGCTTCTCCCGCCCTTTGGCGGCGGACGCGCTCGGCCTCGGTAGCCCCGCGCCTCTGCACCTGGTCGGCGGCCTGGGCGCGCCGCGCGGCCCGGATGCGCGTCGCCTCGGCCTCGAGATCCGCGGCGGGCGCTTCCCCCTGGGCGGCGAGCTTCACCCGGTAGGCCAGGATGAACTCGTCCACCGTGACAGCGCCGTCGCCGTTCTCGTCGAAGTTGGCGAAGAGGGGCGCCGCGACACCCTGGCGCAGGGCCTCGGCGCGCTGCACCAGCCCGTCCCCGTCCACGTCGTAGCCGGCGAAAGCGCTGCGCACCCGAGCCAGGTTGTGGCCGGGGGCCGCGGCCGGCGTCGGGCGGGCGGCTTCGCGCACGGCGGGGTTCGCCGGACGTACCGCGGGCGCGGCGCGGCGCTGGGCCGCCGGTCCGAGGGCCGGGCTCTGCTCGAGACGCCCGCGCTCTTGGGCCAGAACCGCCGGGGCGGCGAGCAGGGTCAGGAGGGCGGCGAGTGTTTGGATCTTCATGGTGGTCTCCTGCATCGACCGGTGGAGGATGCGAACCAACCTTAGCGAACCGCGTGCCACGGCTCGGTCACGGCCGGGGGAGGCCCGGCCGCCCCGCGGAGCTCCCCACGGGGGCAGTCCGGCCCGCGGCAAGGCACAATGCTCGCCCGGGGGGGACACCTTAGCCCCCCCGCGCCGTCCTCCCGGGCGGACACCCATGCCCCACGACCCCGAAGACCTGCCGCAGCCGTCCCGGTCGCATCCCGAGCGCCCCGACCGCCTCAGCCACCCCACGACCTGGGTGCTGGTGGGTGTGGGCGCGCTCGGCGCTTGGCTGCTGCGGGACTTCCTGGAACGGCGGGCGCCGGGCCCATGGGAGCGCCAGTTGGCCGAGTTCGACGAAGTGCGCCAACTGGTGCGCGACACGCACGTGCGGCCCGGCGAGCCCGAGCACTTCCTCGACGCGGCTCTGCGCGGCGCCCTGGCGGGGACCGACCCCTACTCGCGTTGGTACGACCGGAACGAGGCCGCCGAGCTCGAGCGCCAGAACCGCGGCACGTACCACGGCCTGGGTGTGCTCTTCTCCGGCCTCGGCGAGCCGTTCCGCGTGCTGTTCCCGCTTCCCGCGTCCCCCGCCGAAGTCGCGGGTGTGCGTGTGGGCGACCGCATCCTCGAGGTCGCGGGGCGGCCCGTCCCGCCCGCCGACCCCATGCCGCTCGAACAGCGGCTCGAGGAGGCCAAGGGGTTGCCCGTCGGGGTGTTGCTCGTCGGACTCGACGGCGAACACCGCCGGGTCGAAATCCGGCCCGCGGCCGTGGTCGATCCCACCGTGCGCCACGCGTACTTCGTCGACGCGGAGCGCGGCATCGCATACGTCTGCATCGACTCGTTCAGCCGCCGCACGCCCGAGGAGTTCGACCGCGCGATCCTCGGCCTGCGGAGCTCCCATCTGGCGGGGCTGGTCCTGGACCTGCGCGCCAACCGCGGCGGCGTGCTGGAGGCCGCAACGGAGATCGCCAACCGCTTCGTGCGCGAGGGTGTGCTCGTGACGATCGAGACGCGAACGGGCCGCGAGACGGTGGTGGCGAAACGCGCGCTCGCGAACCTCGCGGACCTGCCGCTCGTCGTGCTCATCGACGCGCAGACGGCGAGCGCGGCCGAAGTCTTGGCGGGCGCCCTGCAGGACCACCGCGCGGCGGTGTTGGTGGGCGAAGCGAGTTACGGCAAGGGCACCGTGCAGACGCTGACGCCCCTTCCGGAACTGGGCGGCGTGGCGCGCATCTCCACCGCGCTCTATCTGACCCCGGCCGGTCGCCTGATCGAGCGGCACCTGCCGGGCGCGTGGGATGCGGGCTTGGTACCGGACGTGGAGCTCGTGTTGGAGCGCGACGAGCGCCGCGAGATCGGCGCCTGGCTTGGGTTGATCGGCCCGCCGCTCGCCCACCGAGCGGCGCTCGAGGATTGGGAGAAGTCCAGCGGCGAAAGCCTCATCCCCCAGCACCCGCCGGACCGGCACTTGGTGGCGGCCCTGGCGCTCTTGTCCGGCCGTCGGCCCGAGGACGCCCTGGCCCAGGCCGCGGCGGGGCCGAAATGACGGGATCGGGGCTGGTGCTCGGGATCGAGAGTTCGTGCGACGACACGGCCGCGGCGGTGGTCGAGGCCGGGCGCGTGGTGCGCTCCAGCGTCGTCGCGAACCAGGACCCGCTGCACGCCGCGTTCCGCGGGGTCGTGCCCGAGGTGGCCGGTCGGGCGCACCTCGACCGCATCGAGGAGGTCGTCGACCTGGCCCTCGAGCGGGCCGGTGCCCGGTTCGACGACCTGGCGGCCATCGCGGTCACGCAGCAGCCGGGGCTGGTGGGTTCGCTGCTCGTGGGGCTCTCGTTTGGCAAGGCGCTGGCGTTCGCACGCGGGCTGCCGCTCGTCGGTGTGCACCACATCGAAGCCCACGCGTACGCCGCGACCATGGAACACGGCGAAGTGCACTACCCGGCGCTGGCGCTGGTGGTGTCGGGTGGCCACACGGCGCTCTATCGCATGGAGGGGCCGGGTGCGCTGGAGCTGGTCTCGCGCACGCTCGACGACGCCGCTGGCGAGGCGTTCGACAAGGTCGCGAACCTGCTGGGCCTCGGGTACCCGGGCGGCCCCGCCCTTTCGCGGCTTGCGGCCACCGGCAATCCGGCGGCGATCCAGTTCCCGCGGTACCGGGCGAAACCTGGCCGACCGGGGTTCAGCTTCAGTGGCATCAAAACGGCGGTGCTCTACCACCTGCGCGGCCAAAACGCCCTGGCGGCGACCCCGCC
The DNA here is from genome assembly GCA_016125265.1 of Planctomycetaceae bacterium. GTDB lineage: Bacteria > Planctomycetota > UBA1135 > UBA1135 > RI-242. Next base: position 62,282 of record WGMC01000043.1, on the reverse strand, counting down.
CCCGGAGGACATCCCGGACGCGGCCGACGTCGCCGCCAGCTTCGAAGCCGCGGTGGTGGATGCCCTGGTCGAGCCCACGCTCAAGGAGGCCGAGCGCGGCGGCTACCGCACCATCGTGGCGGCCGGGGGCGTGGCGGCGAACCGGCGCCTGCGCGGGGCCCTGGCGGAGCGCGGCGCGGCGGCGGGCATCGCGGTGCTCCTGCCGTCGCCGGCCTACTGCACGGACAACGCGGCCATGATCGCCGGCCTCGGTTGGCACCACCTCGTCGCCGGGCGATTGGCGCCCCTGGGCCTGGACGCCAGCCCGCGCGGGTGAGTCGCCGGCGGGCGGCCACAATTGGCCCAGCGACCTGAGACAGGGCCCGGGCTCCGCTACACTCTTCGCCCATGAAGAGCGACATGCCCGCCTGGCTGGCCGTGGAGAGCGGCCTCGTGCTGCAGGGCCGCAGCGTCGGCGCCGAAGGCGAGCGGACCGGGGATTTGGTGTTCAACACCGCGATGAGCGGGTACCCGGAGATCCTGACCGATCCCTCCTACTGCGGTCAGGTCGTGGTGATGACCTACCCGCTGATCGGCAACTACGGCATGTGCGACGCGGACGCGGAAAGCGACCGCGCCTGGCCGGAGGCGTTCGTGATGCGCGAGATGAGCTCGATCGCCTCGAGCCACCGCGCCGACGCAAGCCTGCCCGCGTGGCTCGAAAGCCGCGGCGTGGTCGCGATCGACGGCATCGACACACGCCAGTTGACCAAACACATCCGCGAGCACGGTTCGCTGCGCTGCGTCGTTTCGACGACGGATGGCGATGCGAACTCGCTCGTCGCGAAGGCCCGTGCGGCCGCCTCGACCGATGGCCGCGACCTGGCGTCCTTGGTGTCGACCAAAACGCCCTACGTGTGGAACGAGGGTTACCAGGAATCGTTCCCGGCCATCGTGCCCGGCCTCCTGCGGGAGCGGCGGGTGCGGCTCGTCGCCTACGACCTCGGCATCAAGCGCAACATCCTGCGCTCGCTCGTGCACGCGGGTTTCGACGTGACGGTGGTGCCCGCGGGCACTCCCGCCGCGGATGTGCTGGGCATGGACCCCGAGGGTGTATTCCTGTCCAACGGCCCGGGCGACCCGGCGGCCGTGCAGCCGAACATCGCGGCCGTGTCGGACCTGGTCGGCAAGGTGCCGATCTTCGGCATTTGCTTGGGGCACCAGATCCTCTCGATCGTGCTTGGCGCGAAGACCCACAAGATGCCGTTCGGCCACCACGGCGCGAACCACCCGGTGCGCGACCTCGACACGAAGCGTGTGGAGATCACGAGCCAGAACCACTCCTTCGCCGTGGACCCCGCGACGTTGCCCGCCGGCGTGGAGCTCACCCACGTGAACCTCAACGACGGCACGGTCGAGGGCATGCGGCACCAGAAAGCGCGTGTGTCGTGTGTGCAGTACCACCCCGAGGCCGCGCCGGGCCCCGTGGACAGCTCGCACCTGTTCCGCCGCTTCGCGACACTCGTGCGGGGCTGATTCCGAGCGTGTGATCCAGCGCAACGGCTAGCCCGGGTTATTCATCAGGTTTGCGATCCGACGAGCCCAAGTCGCTGTCTGGTGGTGCTTTGGGGCCGTTGCATCCGCAGTCGACCTTGAACAGGTCGTCGAGGACGGCCGCGGCCCCAAAGTGCCGCCAGGCGGCGAAAGGCGGCCGAAGGCCGCCGGTTGGGCCGTCCGATCGGAAACGTGGTGGATAATCCGGGCTAGGTGGCCGTCGCCCAACTCCGGGCCAGTGCGAGGCCCGCGTCGAAGCTGCGTTCGACGGCCAGCTTGTTCATCACGGGTTCCAAGGAAGCGCGCGCCAGCGCCTCGGCCGGCTGCGGCTGCAAACCAGCGACGATCACCCGTGTGCCGCGTGCCAGGCAGCGTTCGAGCGCGCCGCGCAGGTTGACCAGTCCGGTCGCGTCGATCGCCGGCACGGCGCGCAGGTCGAGGAGCACCACGGCGCCGCCTCCGCCCGAGCGCTCGAGCAACCCCGTCGCCTTGTGCACCGCACCGAAGAAGAGCGGGCCCGTGACCTCGTAGTGCAAGACGCCGGGCGGCACGTCGACGGTCTCCTCCGGGTGGCCCGCGGAAAGCAGGCGCACGCCGGAAACCTCGATCATGCGCCGCATGAAGAGCAGGGACGCGAGCACGAGGCCCACCGCGACACCCGAGGCCATGTCGACGGCGACGGTCGTCGCGAAGACAGCCACCAAGACCAGCGCATCGGCGCGCGGCCCCTGGCGCAGGATGCGCGGCAGGTGGCGCACCTCGCTCATGTTCCAGGCGACGACCAATAGGAGCGCCGCGAGGGCCGCCAGTGGCAGAAGTTCGAGGAGCGGCGCCGCGAGCAACAGCGCGGCAAGCACCGCAACCGATTGCACCAGTGCCGCAACGGGCGAACGCGCGCCAAAGCGCACGTTGGTCACGGTGCGCGCGACCGCTCCCGAGCAGGGCACCGCGCCGATGCACGCGAGCGCCGTGTTTGCCACCCCCTGCGCGACCAGCTCACCGTCGGGCTCGTGCCGGAAGCCGCTCAACCCATCGGAGACGACCGCGGACAACAAGGACGAGATCGCGCCGAGCACCGCGACGGCAAACCCCGCCCGCAGCAGTTCGGCAATCGTCTCGCGGTCGAGGCTGAGCGCCTCCGCCGAGACGCCCCATCCCGGCCATGCAAAGGTGGGCAACGCAGAACTCAAACCGCCCTCGAAGCGCGACCCCACGGTGCGAACGGCCGCTTCGGGGAACCACTCCGCCAGCACGACCCCCGCGACGCTCGCCAGGGAAAGGGCCACCAGCGGCGCCGGCACCGCGCGCACGAGGCGCGGCCACAGCACGAGCACCGCGAGAGTTCCAAGCCCCATCGCGAGTTCGTTCCAGCGGACATCGCCGACATGCTGCGCGATGAGCGACACCTTGTCGAAAATGTGCGGCGGCACGTCGAGCCCCAACCCCAGGAAATCGTTCACCTGGAACGTCGCTACCACGGCGCCGATGCCCGCGGTGAATCCGATCGTCACCGGGTAGGGCACGTACTGGATCAGCCTCCCCATGCGCGCGCATCCCATCGCGACGAGCACGAGCCCGGCCACGAACGTGACCACGGCCAACCCCGCGGGCCCGTGCTCGTTCACGATGGGCGCAAGCACCACCACGTAGGCCGCGGTCGGGCCACTGACCTGCACACGCGACCCGCCGAGCAACGCCGCGAGCACTCCCCCCACACCCGCGCTCCAAAGCCCCGCCTCAGGGCCCAGCCCCGCCGCCATGGCGAGCGCCATCGAGAGCGGCACCGCAACGAGCGCCACGACGACCCCCGCGCGCGCATCGCCGAGCAACTGCGCCCATCCATACCCCGCGGCCCAAGCCTCGCGAAGCCCGTGCGCCAGCCTCCAACCGACTCGCGGCGCGGGAACGTCGGACGGTCGGGGAGGGGGAATGGGTGCCATGCGCGGGGCGGAACGACGCAATACGGTAGCGCTCGCGCGCGCCGCCCCACCATGCGCGTGCCGCGCTCGAAGCCGCCGTTCGGGACGGGCTCACCTCGAGGCGGAACTAGAGCAGGCCCACCGGGTCCACGTCGATCAGCGCGCGCGGGCGGGAGCCGAGTTTTGCGACCAACGACTGCAGCAGGGTGCGGGCGGTGGGGAATGCGGGGCCGCTCGCGGGCGCTTTGACCAGGAGGTGGTGGCGGTGGCGGCCGCGCAGTTTGGCGATCGGGGCTTGGGCGGGGCCGAGCACGACCGCGGCGGCGCAGCCCTCCGCGGCTTGCAGGCCCGCGCGCAACTCCTGGGCGACGCGGTCGGCGGCTTGGGCGGCCTTGCCCTCGTCCTCGTCCTCGAAGACGGCGCGCAGCACGCGGCCCGACGGCGGGTAGCCGAGCTCCTTGCGCAGCAACACTTCGGCGGAGGCAAACGCCTCGAAGTCGTGGCGCGCGGCGGCGCGGATCGCGGGGTGTTCGGGGGACGAGGTCTGCACGACGATGTGGCCTTCGAGCTCGGCGCGGCCCGCGCGGCCGGCGACTTGGCTGATGAGCTGGAACGTGCGTTCGGCGGCGCGGAAGTCGGCGAGGTGCAACGACGTGTCCGCGTCCACGATGCCCACCAGCGTCACCCGCGGGAAGTCGAGGCCCTTCGCGATCATCTGGGTGCCGACCAACACGTCGATCTCGCCGCGGCCGAAAGCAGCCAGCGTGGACTCGTAGTCCTCGCGCCGGTGCATGGTGTCGGAATCCATGCGTTTGAGCCGCGCGTTGGGGAAGAGCTTCGCCAGCACACCCTCCACACGTTCCGAACCCGCTCCCAAAAGGCCCAAACCCGGCGCGGTGCACATGGGACAATCCTTGGGCACCGGCAATTCGCTGGCGCAAAGATGGCAGAGGATGCGCGAGATGCGCCGGTGCAGCGTCATCGGGGCGTCGCAACGCTCGCAGCGCACCACGGACTTGCACGCGCCGCACCAGAGCACGGGCGTGTGGCCGCGGCGGTTCAGGAACAGGATCGCCTGCTCGCCGCGTCCGAGTGTGTCGGTGAGTCGTTGTCGCAGCGGACGCGAGAAGAGCGCACCCGGCCCACCGGGTTCCGCGCGCAGGTCCACGACCTCCACACGCGGCATGCGGCCCTCTCCCACGCGTTTGTCGAGCACCAGAAGCCCGTGCTGGCCGCCCTTGGCCGCAACCCACGTTTCGAGGGACGGTGTCGCGGAACCTAGGATGCAGACCGCGTTCTCGAGGCGCGCGCGCGCGAGGGCCACATCGCGCGCGTGGTAACGCGGGGCTTGGCCCTGCTTGAAGCTGGGTTCGTGTTCCTCGTCGACGACAATCACGCCGAGGTTCACGAGGGGCGCAAAGATCGCGGAACGCGCGCCGACGACGACCCGGGCCTCGCCGCGGCGCACACGTTTCCACATCGCGAGGCGCTGAGCGTCGCTCATGCCGCTGTGCAGCACCGCCACGTCGTCGAAGCGCGAACGGAACCAGCCCACGGTCTGGGGCGTGAGCGCGATTTCGGGCACCAAAACGATCGCTGTGCGCCCGAGGGCGAGCGCGCGTTCGATGGCCACGAGGTACACCTCGGTCTTGCCGCTGCCGGTAACCCCTTGCAGCAGAAAGCTCTTCGACTTCTTGCCGCGCAGCGCGAGATGCACCATGTCGACTGCAAACGTCTGGCCCTCGGAGAGCTGCTCCGGTCGGCGGCGGCGTTCGCCCGGCTCCACCTCGGGAAAACTCTCCACCTCGGCCGAGCGCAGCTTGCAGAGGCCCTTGGCGGCCAGGGCCCGGGCCACCTGGGACGTGACGTCGAGCTTGCGCTCGAGCACACGCAACTCGACCTCGCCGTCGATCTCGAGCAGCGTGCGCAGGAGGCGGTGTTGGGCGGGCGCGCGCTGCTCCAACTCGGCCAGCACGTCGGGTTCGACGGCGCCCGCCGCGCTGACCCGCAGCGTGCGCTTCGAGCCTTTGGCGCGTTTGAGCGGCGCCGGCAGGATCGCGGCCAAGGCTTCGCCCCACGAACAGGCGTACTCCTCGCCGATCCAGCGCGCGAGTTCCAAGAGCGGCGCATCGACGATGGGTTCCTCGTCGAGCACCGCGAGCACTTCGCGCAGCTTCCCTGCGCCCTCGCCGCCGCCCTCCGCAGTTCCGACCACGACCCCCACTTCCCGGTGCGGGCCAAAGGGCACGAGCACACGTGTGCCAGGCCGCGCGGCCGCGGCGAGCGCCAGCGGCACCGCGTAGGTGAAGGGCTCGGGCAGCGGCTTCGACAGGGCCACGAGCACCCGCGGCAGGGACGGGTCCGCTCCGCGCCGCGGCGGCGGTTTGGGCGCCTCGAGCTCGCCGAACAGCGAAGCCTCGGCGGGTTTCGAGGGCTTTGCCACCTCAGCCCCCGGGGCCCGATCCCTGGCGGTCCTTCTCGTGGCCGGGCACACCGCCTCGGAAGTACTTCTCGCGCGCGGCGGCTTCGATGTCCACACCGGCCAGACTCGCCAAGCTGACGAGCCAGGCCAGGACATCGGCGAACTCGCCCTCGAGGTCTTTCCCAGAGTGCCCGCGGCGAAGCGCGCGGGTCAGCTCACCGACCTCCTCCTGGAACCACATGTAGGTGCCCTCGAGCCCGCGCTCGCGGTCCTTTGCCAAGTAGAGCTGTTCGATCAGCCGTTGGAAGGCGGAGAGTTCCAGGGTCAAAGCTCCCGTTGCAAGGTGACCACGGACACGTCGGACGCGAGTGGCGCGCCCTGTTGGTGCGCTTCCAGTTCGGCGCGCACCGACTTCAAGAAGCGCGGTGTGTCGAGCCGCGCCGCCCGTCCCACCGCCTGGTAGAAGCGTTTTTCGCCCAGCTCTTCCCCACGCGGGTCCACGGCTTCGATGGGGCCGCTGCCCGCGAGCACCAACCGATCGCCCGGGCTGAGTTGGAACTGGGTGACCTTCAAGGTGCGTTCGAACACGGCTCCACGGTCTAGACCGAGGGCCACACCCTCGGGTTGCACGAGGCGCAGTTTTGCCTCGGTTTCCGACCAATAGAGCAGTGGGATGCGGTGCCCCGCGCACACCACCTGCACACGCCCATCGCTGGGCCAGATATGGGCGTAGAGCGCTGTCGCGAACATGCCGCGGCGCACGTCCCGGGCCAGTTCGCGGTTCACACGCACAAACGCCGCCGCGGGGTCCGCGGCGCGCAGCAACTCGCCGCGCAGGTACGCCCGCGCCGTCGCGCCCACCAACGCCGCGGGCAGGCCATTGCCCGACACATCGCAGACCAAAAGGCCCACCACGCCGCCCTCGAACTCGATCCAATCGTGGAAACCGCCGCCCAACTCGGCCGACGCCAGGTGCAACGCGCCCATGTCGTAACCGGGCAAGAGCGGCGTAGCGAGCGGAATCAGCGCCTCGCGCACCTCGTTGGCGACGGTCAATTCGCGTTGGCGCAGGGACAGCTCGAGGCGCGTGCCCTCGGCCTCCGCCAGGTCCGTCGCCAACCGGTCGAGCGCGCGCGCCAGTGTGCCCACCTCGCCGCCGGTGCGCACACGCGAGCGGTAACGCAGGTCCCCCAGCGAGATTTGGCGCACCTGCAACACGAGCTCACGCAAGGGGCTGGTCGCGTGGGACGCGAGCCACGCGACGAGCAGCACCGCCACGAGCACCAGCGCGATCATCACGGCTACCAACAACTGCAAGAACCGATCGGCGGCGTTGGGATCCGCCTCGCCGACCACCAAACGTGTGGTCGGTGCCGTTTCGGGGGCGTTGCGCGGGCGCGCCTGCAACATCCGCGCGCGCTCCCAACCCGATTCCGTGCGCACCTCGATGGGTTGGCGCTGCACGCGGCCCGTGCGTGTCATGGTGTCGCCGACGGCGCGCCACTCCGTGGCGTCCGCGGTGCGTGTGACCGCATCGTCCAAGGCGCTTTCGCGCGCGCGCTCCAGCGCGCTGGTCGCCTCGCGCAGCAGCAGCCAGCCGGCGAGACCGCCGACGACGAGCAAACCCACACCCATCGACAGCGCAAAACGCGCCACCAACCCCAACCCGCCCCCTTCGCGTGCGCGGGTCATCGCGCCGACCACGCCGCGTCGTCGAGCAGGGTGAAACGAAGCACGGCCAACACCAATAGCGCCCAGACACCCGCGGCCACGTCATCGAGCAGGATGCCGTCGCCGCCCCGGCGCTTCTCCAGCAACTTGGCGGGCCAGGGTTTCCAGATGTCGAACAGGCGGAACAGCACGAACGCCACAAGCAGCGTCAGCAGGCTGGGTCCGCGGATCCACAACACGGCGACCAGGTAGCCGATCACCTCGTCCAGCACGAACCACTGGGGGTCCTTGCCATTGCTGTCGCGCTCGGCGAAGTCCCCCAGGTCGCGTCCGACCAGATACAGACCGCCGATCGCCGCCAGGGTCCAAAGTGGGTACGCGTGCGCACCGGACAGGGCCCAGGCGATGACCACACCTCCCAGCGTGCCGAAGGTGCCCGGCGCAACGGGCATCCAACCGAGGCCGAAGCAGGAACCGAGGAATCGTTTGAGCTGGTTCACGGCTGCGTGGAGAGCAGTTGGCGAACCTTCAGCACGTAGGTCAGCCCGGAACCCACCGTGGTGGCGAGGGTGGTCCACACGGTGACGTGGATCAGCAGCTCGAGCGGTTCCACCAGCGCCGTTGGCCAGTCGAACGCGAGGCGCGCCAGGAGTGCGCCGACGGCCACACACTGCACGGCCATCTTGAGCTTGCCGAAGCGATCGGCGGGGAACTGGGCGCCCTGGCTCTCCACGTAACCGCGGATGCCGGTGACCAGGAACTCGCGGGCCACCACGGCCACGACGACCCATGCGGGCAGGAAGCCGCTGGACCACGGCAGCACGGCGAGGAACACGAGGGCTCCGACCACCAACACCTTGTCGACGAACGGGTCCGCGATGCGGCCAAAGGCCGTCACGTGGTTGCCGCGCCGCGCCAACCAGCCGTCCAGCACGTCGGTCGCCGCCACGATGACGAACAACCAGAAGGCGACGAGCAGCGGCGTGCGCGGCGGCGCCGGTTGGTTGAGTTCGGGCCACGCCAGGAGGCCGAAGAGCGCGAGCGCGCCCAAGAACCGAATGGCCGTGATGCGGTTGGGCCAGTAGGCGAAGACGCCGGGCCTCCGGGTCCGTCCGACCGCCTGGCGTTCGGCTGCAGCGCTCACCTGGACGCCGCCTCCTGGGTCTCCTCCGCCACCAGGTTCGATTCTTCGTCCACGGCGGTGACGCGCACCTCGACCCGCTGGCCCACCGCCAAACGGCCGGAGATCGGGCTCAGGTGCACGATCAGGTCGACCTCCGGTGCGTCGCGGTCCGTGCGCGCGACGGCGCGAGCCTCCTGGGCCGGGCCGCGGCGGTCCGCCGGGCGGCCGGGGTGCACTTCGTCCACGAGCACCTCGACGGTCTCGCCGACGAGCGCCTTTTGGCTCTTCGCGAGCACACGGTCGCGCGCCTCCAGCACGAGCATGCGGCGCGCTTCGGCGGCCTCGGGAGCAACGTCGTGCTCGAGTTCGAAACCGGACGTGCCCTCTTCGGGCGAGTAGGTGAACGCGCCGAGTCGGCCCAGCTCGAACTCCTCCACGAACTGCGCCAACTCGGCGGCGTCGGCGTCGGTCTCGCCGGGGAAACCCAGCAGCACCGTGGTGCGCAGCGTGATGCCGGGCACGTCGCTGCGCAGCCGCTCGAGGGTGCGGCGCACCTGGTCGCCGCTGCCGTTGCGGCGCATGGCGCGCAGCACCGGCGTCGCGATGTGCTGGATCGGAATGTCGAGGTACGGGAGCACACGCGGGTGGTCGCGCATCAGCTCCGCCAACCGCCAGGGGAAGCGGTTGGGGTACGCGTACATCACACGCACGCGGTGGTCGCCGGGGAGCTCGGCCAGGGCCTCGACCAGGTCCGGCAGCTCCAGGCCGTGGTCGCGGCCCCAGGCGGTCGAGTCCTCGGCCACCAGCACCAGTTCCTTGACGCCGACATCGATCAGTTCCCGGGCCTCCGCGGCGACGTTTTCGAGGCGTTTGGAGCGGTGCGGCCCGCGGATCGAGGGGATCGCGCAGAAACTGCACTGGTGATCGCACCCGTGGCTGATGCGCAGGTAGGCGTAGGAGCCGGGGGTGGCGAGCAGGCGGCCGTCCTCGCGCCCGTCGCCGCGCAGGCCGGGGGCTTCGAGGTACGCCGGGCCGCGCTGGCCGCGGCCGAGTTGCGCCACGTGCTGGGCGAGGGCCGAATAGTCCGAGATCTCCGCAAAGAGATCGACGTCCGGGTACCGGCGCACCAGATCGCGGCGGTAGCGCTGCACCAAACAGCCCGCGACGACGACCGCGCCGAGCCGGCCGGCGCTCTTGGCGCGCAACTGGGCCCGGATGGCCTGGTCGGATTCCTCCCGCGCAGGGCCGATGAACGAACAGGTGTTCACGACGACCACGTCGGCCTCGTCCGGGTCGCCGGTCACGAGCACCCCCGCTTCGCCGAGTCGCGCCAGGATCAACTCGCTGTCGATCAGGTTGCGGGCACAGCCCAGGTGCACGAGGGCCACCCGCGTGGGTTCCCCCGCCCCCTCGGCAGCCCTGCGGCGACGTTGCTGTCTCGGCTGGCGCATAGCGCGTGATCCTAGTCGGACCAGAGCCGCGGGGCCACAGACCCCGCGCGAAGTGGCGCGCCGCGCCCGTCAGCGCGCCGTTTGGGCGGCTTCCCAGGTCGCTTTGTCCATCAGGATGTCCCGCCGTTGCCCCCCGAGGTACGGGCCGATCAGGCCGCGTTCCTGCAGGGCGTCGAGGATCTCCGTGGAGCGCTGGAAGTCCAAGCTGTAGCGCTTTTGCAGCAGGGAAACGGCGACCCGGCCCTCGTTGAGGAAGAGCAGGCCAGCCTCGTGGATCAGGCGCTCGCGTTCGTCCTCCGCGAGCTCGACCGGCGCCGCCGGCGCGGGCTTCTTGCGCCGGCTGCGACGGGATGCCCCCGCTGCGGCGGGATCCTGGCTCTCGGAGTCGTCGCCCTTCGTATCGGTCGCGGCCTGGGCGCGAATCGGCGTCAGCACCACGTCCCGCGTGGTGGCGTCCGCCACCGCCGGTTCGCCCTCATCGAAGAGGTCCGGTTGGGGGAGGGGCTCCAACTCGCGGCGACCCGAGCGCCGGGCGGCGCGGGGGGCCGCACCGTGCGTCGGGGGAGTGGCAGGCTGCGGGGTTGCGGCCGGAGGAGCTTCGACAACCTCTTGGGCACGGGTGTGGGGCACGATCTCGGCACCTTCGTCCTCGGCCAGTTCGGACTCGACCTCCGCGACTTCTTCCGCGTCCTCGTCCTCTTCGACCTCATCGTCTGAGGCGGCGACTTCGAGGGCCTCGTCGATGTCGTCCTCAACGACGTCGTCCTCGACCTCGTCGGTTTCGGCTCCGACTTCCTCGGCCTCGTACTCGTCCTCCTCGTCGCCCTCTTCTTCCTCGTCCTCCGACTCTTCGTCGGAATCGTCCTCGGCGTAGGCTTCGAGTTCGTCCTCGGACTCCTCGTACTCCTCTTCCTCTTCGAGCTCTTCCTCTTCGAGCTCTTCCTCTTCGAGCTCTTCCTCGTCCGCGTCTTCGTCCGCTTCTTCGTCCGTGTCGTCTTCCTCGTCGAGCTCGGCGTACTCGTCCTCTTCTTCCTCTTCTTCCTCCTCCTCGTCTTCGTCGGCCTCCTCGTCGTACTCGTCGAGTTCCGCCTCCTCCTCGAGTTCCTCCTCCTCGACGTCTTCCTCAGTGTCGATCGGCGACGCGGTCAGGGCCTCGGAGAAGGCCGCTTCCACGGCGCCGCGTTCCAAGCTGCCGGAGGGGTCGAGCGCCGCGCGGCTGCGTTCGCCGCCAGCGGAGGGGTGGGAGATCGGAGCCTCGTCCACGGGCGCCGTGAACTCGGGTGCCGGAGCCGTGCCGATGTCGCGGGCCTTGGCGCCGCCGACGGCGCCCAGGGGCAGCGGCGCGATGCCGAGCGCGGGATTGGGCGCGGGGGCCGTGCCCAAGGGACGGGCCGACTCGGTGCGTTGGGTGTGCGCGATGGCCGCCGGCGGAGCGACGGGCTCGGCCGTCGTGCCGAGGGGGCGGGCCACGTCCGCGGTGCCGCCGTGGGCGATCGTCGCTGGCTGTTCTTCGGGGGCGGGCGTCGTGCCGAGCGGGCGCGCCCCACCGACGGGTCGCACGGCGCCGACCGCGCCCTCCGCGTAGTCGACCCGGGGCCCGCCGCGCTCGACGGGCCTACCGCCGACGAGCAGCGTGATCTCCTTGGGTTTGCCGCGCTCTTCCTCGCGCGGGGCGTTCAACTCTGGCGCGGGCTCTTTGTCGGACCTGGCGGGCACGGAGCCGGCCGCGCCTGCGACGAACGGCCGGGCAGCCGATGTTCCTGCAGCGGCCTCAGCAGCTCCCCCTTGCGGGCGGGCAGCCAGATGCGCTCCAGCGGCCCCTGACTTCGCGCCAGCGGGCTCGGACCGCGGAAGCTCGACGGCTCCGCCTGCTGCTCGCACCGTTCCACCCGGATGCGCACCTTCGATTCGCTGCTGTCCATCGTCTTTCGAAACCTTCGGCTGCGCGGGTGCGGCGGACTTGTGCGCCTTCGAGCCGGCATCCGGTGCCTTCGCCGCCGGCGCGGCGGTGACCTTGGGGCCGGTCGCGGTGGGAGCGTTCGCCCCTGTTGGCTTAACGGCGGACTTGGCCCGGGACACGCTCCCTGAGACCAACGCCAGCAGCGTGTGGGCGCGCCCAAAGGCGGCGAAACACGCGTAAGTCCCTGCGGCGCCGAGGATAAGGAACAGTGCCAGAGCCAGGACGCGCAGGCCCGTCCCGGCGTTCGCGGACGCCGCCAGGTCCCCGAGCGCGCCACCGCTGCCCGGGCTCACGAAGGCCGCGGCAAACGGCGCCGCCAGCACCAGCGCCACGGCTCCCAGGGCGAGGGGCGCGGCGCCAACGGCGCGCCGGGAGCCGAACAGCCACGCGCCGAGTGCCGCCGCGGCAGCGCCCACCGCGAAGAGCGGCGCCGGGCCCAGCAGTCCAAGCGTCGCGACGACGATCGCCGTGCTGCGGTTCGCACCACCCCCATCGCCGCCGCGGAGCCAGTCCGTGGAGACGGAGACGGAGAGGAAGGCGCCGAGCGCCAGCAGCGTCAGCCCGACCGCGTCGCGCGCGGAAAGGGACCGAACTTTTCCCGGCGTTGCGCCGGTAGTGGGGCGTTGTTCACTCATCGTCGGCTCCGGCCCCCATGGGGGCACCGTGCATCTCTTCCCAGTCTTCGAGCGTCATCAGGATCTCGCGCGACTTGCTGCCCTTGTGCTCGCCGACGATGCCCTCCTGGGTCATCAGGTCGAGCAGGCGCGAGGCGCGTGTGTATCCGACACCCAGGGCCCGCTGCAAAAGGCTCGCGGACCCGCGACGTGACTTCAGGATCACCCGCACGGCTTCGTCGTAGAGGTCGTCCTGCTCCGATCCGCTAGCGCTGAGGGTGCCCGAGCGGGCTCCCGTCGCAGCTTGGATCAGTTCCTGGCTGAAGGTCGGTGCCGACTCCGTGCACACGAAGTCGACGATGGCCTGCAACTCGTGGTCTTCGACCAGCGCGCCTTGCGCGCGTTTGATCTGGCTGGTTTGCGGCGGGTTGTAGAGCATGTCGCCCTGGCCCAACAGCTTCTCGGCGCCCGACACGTCGAGGATCACGCGGCTGTCGATCTTGCTGGCGACCTGGAAGGCGATGCGCGTCGGCAAGTTGCCCTTCAAGACACCCGTGATCACGTCCGTCGAGGGGCGCTGCGTGGCGACGATCACGTGGATGCCGACGGCGCGCGACTTCTGCGCGAGGCGTGTGATCGCCATCTCGGCCTCCTTCTTGCTGGTCATCATCAGGTCCGCCATTTCGTCGATGACGAGCACGATGTACGGCACGTGGCGCGGGGTGCGCTCTTCGTCGAATCCGTCGCCGAGAGCCTTCCGCAGGCCTTCTTCGCCCAGCGCGTTGTACCCCTTGATGTTGCGCACGCCAGCGTTCTTGAAGTGCTCGTAGCGGCCCTCCATCTTCTCGACGGCCCACAAGAGCACGTTGGTGGCCTGCTTCATGTCCGTCACGACCGGCAGCATCAGGTGCGGCACGGCGGCGAACATCTGCAGTTCGACCATCTTGGGGTCGACCAGGATCATCTGCACGTCGTGGGGCGAGCGTGTCAGCAGCAAACTGGCGAGGATCGTGTTGATGCAGACCGACTTGCCCGAGCCCGTGGTGCCCGCGATCAGAAGGTGCGGCATGCGCGAGAGGTCCTCGACGATCGAGTTGCCCTCCGCGTCCATTCCGAGGAACAGGGGCAGCGCAAAACGCTTGGTGTCGTAGGCGTCCTGGGTGATCAGCTCGCTGAAACGCACGATGCGGCGTTTGGGATTCGGCACCTCGATGCCGATGGTGCTGCGGCCCGGAATCGGCGCGATGATGCGGATCGAGCGCGCGCGCAGGGCGGCGGCGATCTCTTGGGAAAGCTGCGTGACCTTGTTGAGGCGTGTGCCCTGGGTCACTTCCAGCTCGAACATGGTGACCGCGGGGCCGACCTTCGAACCGACGACTTGTGCATCCACGCGGAACGAACGCAACGCGGCCTCGAGCTTCTCGGCTTCGGCGAGGATCGTAGCCTCGTCGCGGCCGCTGGAACGCGCGACGTCCGGCGGCTCCAGCAACTCGAGCGGCGGGAACTTCCAGGGCCCCGGGGGCGGCGTGGGCGGGTCGTAGACGAGGGGCTTGTTGACCTGGGGGCGCACCTTGGGGCGCGCGGGTGTGAGGGGTTCTTCCTCCTCGTCCTCGGCGACTTCGTCCTCGTCCTCTTCCTCCTCCGCGTCGTCTTCCTCGTCGTACTCCTCTTCGTCGTACTCGCCGCTCTCGTCCTCGTCGAGACCCTCCTCCTCTTCGTCCTCTTCCTCTTCTTCCTCGACAACAGCCGCCTTGCGCGGCGACTTGTTGGAGCGGCGCCCCTTCGGCGCGACGATTTCGAGCTCTTCTTCCTCTTCTTCCTCGTCGAGTTCCTCCTCGTCGAAGAAGCTGTCCTCTTCGTCCTCCGCCACCGCCTTCTTCGCCGCCGCCTTCTTGCGCGGTTTGGCGCGGCTCTTCTTCGGCGCCGGTTCGTCCTCGAGGTCCGCGCCGCGCAGGAAGTCCCACCAACCGCGACCGAGGCGCACGATCCAGCCGCCGATGGCCTCGAGCGCACCCTGGCCGCGGGTGCGCTGTTGCTCGGCCAACCAGGAACCCAGCGACTGCAGCGCCGGGTAGAAGGCCATTTCGGTGGCCAACATGAAGCCGATCAGCGAGACCAGCACCAGCAGAATCCAGAGCCCCGGCCCGCCGAAGTTCTCGATCAGGAGCGGCGCGCCGTCGCCCACGGCTTTCGGCCCCACCAGCTCCATCGCCGGCCAGCCACCGGGCCCATACGGCAGATGGTTCGCCGCCGTGCCACCGGCCGCGACCTCCGCGGCGTGGCTGTCACCAAACGCCAACTGCGCCAAAAACGCCGCGCTGAACAGGAAACACAGGCCGCCAAACACCCGCAGGGTCGGCCACACCACGTGTTTGCGCGCCACCAGCACGCCGCCCCAGGACAGCCCCAAGAAGGCGAGCAGGTACCCGCTCCACCCAATGGCCGTCAGCACCCAGGACGCCAGATAGAAGCCAAGGTGCCCCCCCCAGTTGCGCCCGGCCGCCGCCGGGTCGTCGTGGGGCGTGTAGAAGCTGGCGAGGCTGATGCCAAGCCACACCGACGCGCCGATCAGGACGAGCCCGAGGACCTCCCGCAGGTGCTCATCCGTGCGCTCATCCAGCTCCCGCCCCAGCACCAACCCCAAAAACGCCTGCCCGAGCCGCCGCAAAACGCCCGCCCCCAGGCCAGTCCCCGAGCCCCCAGCCCCACCGCCGCGCCTCGCACCCCGTGTCTTCTTCTTCGCCGTAGCCCTAGCCATAGGGGAACCCCGCAGCCAAGCACGGGCCCAGGAGCCAGCCTAGCAACCCCACCCCCCACCCCAAGGATGCGACTTCCCACCGGGCGCGCCCGCGAGACACGCCGCTCAACCCCGGCCCAGCCCCCGTCGGTGGTCGTGGCCTCTCCGACAACCCCAACCCAACGGCCCCTGCCACTCTGATGGCGACGGGACCTTGGCGCGGAGCCATGTCGCCTAATCTAGAGCGTGAGCGTCCGACGCTTGCGTGAGGTGGCCCTGGACGGGTCGTGAGGCCGGTTTGGGTCGCGCCTGGATCGTGCGAATCCAGAGACTCGGCGTAGTGCGCGAACTTCGCGCGGATCGGCGCGGCGCGGGCGAGTCGGCCCTTGGGCCTGACTCAGGCGCCCTGGGGCGCGCCGTGGAGTTGCCGTCAGCGCGCGGGTGCGAGTTCCACGAGGCGGTCCTTTGGGTGGGTGTGGATGCGGACCGGCACGTCGCGAAAGTAGGCCAGGCGGTCGACGCCGGCGAGCTTGTAGCTCTCCACCAGGGAGTAGAGCGTTGCGGCACAGCGGCCGCCGCGCGCGCTTCCCGCGGACAGGAAGTTCTTGCGGCCCATCACCACGCGTGGCGCGGCTTGCTGGACGCGCGCGCAGGCATCCACGACTACATCGAAGTCTTCTACAACCGTCAACGCCTGCACTCGACGCTGGGTTTTAGGACGCCCGAGAAGAGGTGGATCGTGCGAGTGCGTGACGGGTGGCGGCCGAACGTGAGTCTGCTAACTTGCAGCGAAGGCCAACGAGCCCCGCGGGGGCTTCGCCCCCGCACCGGCGCGCTGTGCTTCAGTCTGCTGCGCCTCCGCCTGCTGGGGGCAGGCTGTGCGCGGCTCCCCCAAGACAGCGGAGCACCCGACTCTCACCTGCTGCCGGGCTCTCTGGCCACGACCGCAGGCAACCAACAACCCCAACTTTTCGACACATCTCCGGTGTCGACGGAACCGGGCAAGGCCAATCGGGCCGGACTGTGCTTCCTGCGCCCTGACCTGACGTCCGCGCCGTCGGCTCGCGTCCGGGCCTCTGGGCTCCCCGACCGCCTCTCGCAGGGGCTTCTGGGCGATGAACGCTTGAACTAGCGGCGATTATTGCCGATGGTTGCCCGCAGGTCCATCGATGCAACCCGCGCCGAGGAACTCCTCGCGGCGGTCGGGGCCCTCCTGGACGACGGCCAGGAGGTCCTGCGCCCCGTCCTGGTGGATGGAGCCGCGTTGGCCCTGCGCGGTTATTCCTTACGCACAACAGAGGACGTCGACGTGATCGCGCTGTTCGTCGACGGAGGGTTCTCGGACCCCGTACCCCTGCCCCGTCGGCTCGAGGCCGCTGTCGCCCGAGTGGCGCGCGACTTCGACTTGCCCGCGGACTGGTTCGACTCGGTCGTCGGAGCGCAGTTCCAGACGGGGTTGCCGCCCGGTCTCGACGGCGACCTGGCCTAGCCGCGGTTCGGTGGGCTGGAGGTCGGTGTCGCAGGTCGATTGACCTTGATCGCCACCAAGCTCTTCGCCGCGATCGATCAAGGACCGCAGTCGAAGCACGTCCACGACCTGGTGGCCTTGCGCCCCTCGCCCGAGGAGTGGGAACGGGCGCACGCATGGGTCGTCGGCCAGGACACGTCGCCCCCCGTCCCGGCCATGTCACGCCAGGTGATCCAACATGTCGAATCGCGGGTCGAGCACTCTCTCTAACGCGCTGCTGGAGCGCCTGGCGGAAGTATGCGCACGCCAGTGGTACGCCTTGGGCGGACTTCACAGCGGGAAGTCGAAGGCGCCGTGCCGCTCCGTCGTGGATCCGGAAGCGCTCGTGCTCTCGTCGATCCTCGCCCTGGACGCGGATCCCCGCCTCGGCGAGCGTCTCGCGTGGTGGTCACGCACCGGCGCCCGCAGCACCAGCGTCCAGCGCATCCGCACCATGGCCGAGTCGCTCCCCGAGCCGTGGAACACCTCTTGGCGGGCCTTCGCTGCAGAAGCTGGCGTCCGGGGCACACCCCGCTGGCAAGTGCACGGGCAGGTCTCCGACCCGGTCGTGATCAGGGAACGAAGGAGCGCCGAGCCGACGACCATCTCGGTCCATGATCCCGCGGCCCTCATGCTGCGGCTGCGGTTGGCGTTCGGGGTCAACGCGCGGGCCGACCTGCTCGCTTACTTGCTCACGTCTCCCGAGGTGCCGGCCTCGTCCGCGGATGCTGCGCGCGAACTCGCCTACTCGGAAAGCACGATCAAGCGCGCCGCGCGCGACATGGCGGCGGCGGGCCTGGTCCGCGAGGCCAAGGGGCATCCCGTGGTCTACTCGGCCACGCCGGCCTGGCGCGACCTCCTGAGGCTCGATCGAGAGACAGCGCCCGTCTGGCTACCGTGGGCGCGGCTCTGCGCCTGGATGGCGAACACCGTCGCGTGGGAACGCGAGACGCACGAGCTGTCCCCGTACGTCCGCGCGTCGCATGCCCGCGACGTCTTCGAGGCGCACCTCGCAACGCTGCGCCGACTCCCCGTCGAGCCGCCACAGCCAGCACGCCATCCCGGCGAAGCGTTCGAGTCCGCCTATCGCAACTTCGCCCTGCGCCTCGCCGACGACCTGGTCGCCTCGGCGTGATCGCCGCAGCCCCAGCCCCTAGCCCCTCAACCCCAACCCACCTCCCAGCAAAGCCCCCGCATCCAGTAGCCCGCCAGGCACAACCAAATGCCGACATCCGCTGGCGCCGGGAGACCGCCCACCTCTCCGCGTTGTGGGGCGCGCGCCCGCGCCGTGATGCGTCACTGCGAGTTCCCTCGGTCCTGAACTCGGATCCGGATTCTAGCTGAGCGTCGGACGTGCCAGCGGATGAAGCTATCGATTCGAGAGGAGCATCCGCTCGCACGAGCCTGAACCCACGCCGCTCGGAGGCGACCCAGGCGCCGGATCAGAGGCCCGCGCCGACGTTACTTGCGGGGCCGCGGGGGGTGTCGGATTTGGGCGAGGTGGACTAGGTCAATACGGCCGGTTTGGCCGGGGCGCGGCGGGTGTCGATGGTGCGGCGTGTGCGCCCGACGGCCGCGTGATCGACGCGCTGCGCCACCGCTGACGCGACGGCACGTGGGCGATCACTTTCGGTCGGCTCGTCTTGCTGTCATAGCTCGCGGCACGCATCCCGCGCGCTCACGCCCATCTCCAGACGTAACACGGAGCCCTGGCGCCCGCCGACCAGTGGCGCAACTTCGTCGAGCCGAGCCCTCGCGGCCCCGCCTCGCGTCTCCGGCCCGCGCCTTCGCGGATTACCGCTCGTGGCAGAACTTCTGCCCTTGGCGGCGGCTAGGGCGCCACGTGGATGGAGAGGCCGTGGGTCCAGGCGAGGCCGAGAGGGTTGCAGGAGTTGGGGTCGAGGAACACCGCTTGGGCAGCGATCTGGGCGCCGCCCAGGGCTTCGGGGAGGCCAATTTCGAGATGCGCGTATCCGGCGGCGTCGGTCGTCCAGGGAAGCAGGGCGAAGGAGCCAGTGATGTCGACGGCGAGCGCGGGGCCCGAGCGGAAGAGCGCCGTTGGCGCGGCCGGCAGGCCCACGACGAGCCAGCCGGCTGCGTTGCCGGGCAACTGGGAGGCGTAGAACGTGAATCCGGCGGCTCCGGCCGCGGACGGGCCGACGACGGCCAGGTACGCGTCCGCATCGCATGGTGGGCCTGAGCGGCCAACGGCGACCACGCCGGCGGGCAGCATCGAGTGCACCATGGCGATGCCGTCGCTCTGGCCACCTTGGAACTCCGGGAAGACGGCTCCCGGGGTGGTGGGCAGGGCGTTCGAGAAGACAGTGCCAACGATGGCGGCGCGGCCGCGGTCCATCGGCAGGATGGCCGAACCGCCGGCGGTCAGACCTGCTAGACGCTGGCTGTGCAGGTACCGACTGAGATCCGGAGTCAGGCGGGCGATCTGGAGTTCGTCGGTCTCCGCGACCGCTGTGGTGGTGGGTGTGCCGAATGTTCCAGCGCCAGTGATCCACACCA
Source organism: Planctomycetaceae bacterium (assembly GCA_016125265.1). Lineage (GTDB taxonomy): Bacteria > Planctomycetota > UBA1135 > UBA1135 > RI-242. The sequence goes on along the minus strand of WGMC01000043.1, from coordinate 42,828 downwards.
CCCCGCTCTCGTCGAACGCCAGCCCTTGCACGAAGTCCCAATCACCCCCCCCCGCGTACGTCGTGCCGAGCACTTTCGACCCATCCGGCGCGAGAACGAGCACAAATCCATCGAAGGGCACTCCGCCGAACGTCGGCTGGGCGCTGGCGAATCCCGGCGGGAGGTAAGATCCCCGGATAGTGCCCGCGATGGCGATGCGACCGTCATGGCCCACCGCGATCGCGTTGGATTCGGGTGGATTGAAGTTCGAACCAGGTCCGAATCCACCGACCATGGCGGACCAACGCAGTGCGCCGCCGTGGGGCTCGATGACTGTCACGAACGAGGCAGCGCCCCCAGAACTACCGGGAGCGGGAGGAGTGGTCGAAAACGCCCCGGGGGTCTTGGGAAAAGTCCAGCTCCCCGTGCGGCCCGTCACGGCGATGGCGTCGTCGGGTAGTACTGTCAGCGCCCTCAGCTCGTCCGTTCCACTCCCGCCCAGGTAAGTGGCCCACAGGACCGCCGACCCGTCGGGCGCCAACAAAGCAACTAGCGCATCCATCTGCCCGTTGGGGCTGCCGTCGTAGGCGCCCTGTGTGACGGGCGCGCCGTCCAAGGCCGCGTCTCCGACCGCGATGGAACCGTCGGAGCGTAAGGCGATGCGCGGCCCCACGCCTACGAAGTAGGTCGAGAACAATAGCTCAGTACCATCTGCGGACAGGCCGCCAAGCGCCGATGCACCGACTTGAGTCGGGTAAAGAGCACCCGGAGTGACCGGGAAGTTGTCAGACTGTGTTCTGCCGCCGAAGACAATACGGCCGTCCTGCCCGATCGCGAGCCTCAACGTGGTTTCTTCTTGCGACCCGCCGAACGTCGTCGACCAAAGTAGGCGGCCTGTGTCTGCGGCAAAGACGACAACAACGAAGTCGCGAAAATCCTCCGTTGGAGGTCCAAAGCTGTACACACCGGGCGTGGTAGGGAAGTCGGGCGCGTTGGTCACTCCGCCGGCGATGAGTCGATCGCCTTGTGGGTTCAACTCGCCGTCGACGAACCCCTCGAGCCACCCCATCGCGCCGCCAAAATACGTGGCCCAGATCACGCCCTTCTCGGCTTCGAGGGATGTGGCGCCAGACACCGCGATGGTCGATGGCGCGAAGGCGCTTCCCGCCGTGCCTCCTACTAGTTGCACAGCGCCGCTCGGCGAACGCAACTCGACGCTTCCGGCAGACCAGCTCACTTCCAGGCGCTCGTGGCCGATTTCGTCCACATAGACCAGGCGCTCGAACGCCACCGCGTTCTTCACCCACTTGTCGGGATCGTTCCCGAGGAATGCGTGGTGGCGCGCCACCTCCCCGCGTCCTTCTGGCCGCCAGTCCGCCCCGCCGTCGAGTTCGTAGGCCACGACCTCGCGCACGGAGCGCTCCAGGTCGTCGACCTGCAGCACGAGCCGCCCACGTTCCGCTCGCAGTGCCCCGCGCCTCCCATCCGCAGCCCAAAGCGCCGCAAACTCCACGTGCTGCGCCCACTGCCCGCGATTCTCCACAAAGCTAAGGCCCGGGTTTGCGACTTCCCCGCCGCTGCCCTGGACCGCAGTGAGCACCAAGCCGATCAGGAACGCACTCATTGGAACCTCACAAACTCGCCGACGCTGGGCACTCGGTGCCCGGTGCCGCTCTTCGTCGAAACCACGAACAGCATGTACCAGCCCGGCGGGGCAAGCATCTCGTCGGGGGCCCTCACGGTCGTCGTGTAGCTCACGAGATTCAGCTCCGGATGGACCGAGGCAAAGGAGTTGCCCAGTTCCAGTTCGACGTACCGCTGATCCACGTCGAAGTGGTGCGTTACGGACGCGGGTCGCAACAAGACCACACGGTCCAACGTATCCCCAATCGGCATGCTGGTCTTCAGAACGAAGGTCGGCACGTTGCCCACCGAGGCAAGGGCTACCTGCGCCGGGGCGTCGTCAATGACGGGCGGAAGCCCGTGGGACAGGTACGGAGGCTCGAACAACTCGGCTGTGAAGTGGGAGCTGGGCTCCGGGTGACGACTCTCGCCACCGGCGATGAAGACCTTTCCGTTGGGAAGCAGCACGGCCACATGGTGGTAAAGACGTGGCGTGGGACCAGAGTTCCCGGGACAACCTGCCACCACGGGGGGGGTGGCCATGAGCGTGGAGAAGTTCGTTGGATCTACCGGGGCGCCGGGGTTGCTTCCTACGCGGTAGAGCTCGGGCGCATAGACGGGTTGGCTCGGCGAGCTCGCCCCACCTGTGACCAGGACGTCCCCCGTGGGCAGCACTACCCCGTTGAGCCAGACCCGCGGTTGTGTGAGCGGGGCGCGGTTGGACCAGTCGTAGGGAAAGCTCGGATCACCCGTCGGACGCAACTCCTGCACCGACGCTGTCGGCGCCAGCGGCCCGACGGACGGGGCCACCGAGCCTCCAAGCACGAGGAGCCGATCTGGCTGGTTCTCCCGGTGCAACAACACTGCCGTTCCGTAGTGGCGGTCGGTGGCCATCACCGGACCGCGGTGCAGTTCCCACGGGCGCGTTGGCGTCGGAGTCCGAATCCGCCAAGTCTTGCCGTGGGCAGTCGACGGCTGGCCGGCAGCCGTGTCCACATCGCCCGCCACGAAGATGTCGCCATTCGAAAGCTGTAGAGCTCGCGGATACGAATCCGAGCGAGCGTCGTCGGCGAAGTTCGCCGGAGAGACGATGTCGTAGCTTTGGTCCGCAGTCGTCGGCCAATACACCTGCCGCCAGTTCGTGAGGGCGTTCTCCTGGAACTCCCACAGCGCGTTGCCGAGGTCGCCAACGATGGACTTTGGTCCGCCAAGCACCATGACCGAGGCGCCGTCCAAGTGCCACCCAGTCGGCGACAGGAGCGATCTGCGGTTGAGCAAGAGCGCGGTCGGGTAGTAGCGCGCGAGCGTCATCACACTCCCGGTGCTCGGCCAGGGTTGCCACGGGGTCGGAGGCGGTGTCGAACCCACCCCGTTCAGCGCCCGGGGATTGAAACGAAAGGCCGCGTTGTGGGAACTGGTCCCAGCCGGAAAGCCTCCCACCGCCACAAGGGAACCATCGGGGAGGAACGTGTGGCCCGAGCAGAAGATGTTCGACGCGAGCGCCTGCGGCAACTCCGTGAGGGCTGGTCCGCAGTTCGCTACGAGCGGGTTCACGAGGAACGACGCGGTCGTCTGGGTCGACGTGACGTCGTAGTTCCAAAGCAAGATGTGGCCCGCGTACTGGCCCACGGGGATCAGCGCGGCGTGGGCGATCTCTCGGAAGTTCGAGCCATGGTCGTGCTCTTCGCCGCCCTCTGGCGGGCAATGCACGTAGTCCGGGTCCATTTCAGCCTGCCAGTTCCAGACGCAGCCGCCCCATTGGCCTACCTCGGCCGGATTCTGCGGGGGGGGGGGCAGCGGCGGCGGCGGACGCGGAAAACAGGACGAGGGCGAGTCCAGCGGGGAGGCGCATGGGGTTCGTGGGGGACGAGGGTTGCGAATGCGAGGTGGCGACCGAGGCGGGTCGATCTGCTTTCCAAACCTCACGTAAGGCCCCCACTCGGTCAAGGAAAAATGGATGACAGGACGGTGGCGACGTGGCCTGGGCCCCCGCCGGGCGATCGGCCCGCGCCCCGCGATGGCAGCGCCATCGCCACCAGTCAGCCAATCGAGGTCGCGCTGGACGGCCGCGACCGCAGGTGCCGCCGCATCCCGGCCGCCGCCGGCCGAGTCGGACTGCCCTTCTGAGGCAACCCCCAACTTCGGTCCAGGGATTCCTAGCCCTCTGGGTGATCAGGCCGCAGGCCCTCTCTACGAGATGTCCCGGAGTGTGCACAGTCTCTACCAGACCGGGGGGAGTGGGTCGAAAGTCGGCGATCCGATCGCCCCGCGCCTCTGGCTCACACTCGGCCACTCGAGACCCAGCCGCGGCGAAGAGTGGATCGCCCGCGGGGCATTCGACTGCGCGCTCGGCAGGCGCCGATCCGTCCGCCAAAGGAGGGACCCGGCGGCCGCGCGCCCCCGAGGCGGGGAGGCGCGGACGCCCGACTCTGCGTGACCTTGTTGCCGCTAGGCGACGCCGCGCGAGCGGATCAGAGGCCCGCGCCGAAGTTGCTGGCGGGGCCGCGGGGGCTGTCGGACTTGGGTGCGGAGGATTGGGTCCGCGCCGTGGTTTTGGCCTGGGGCGCGCGGCGGGTGTCGTTGGTGCGACGCGTGGGCACGCTGTCCCAGGCGTCGGCCGAGCGGCCGCGGCTCGGGGAGCGCTCCGGGCTCGCCTTCGCGCCGCGGCGGCCGGCGGCGGGTTTGGGTGCGGAGGCCGACTTCGAGCCGCCCTTGGATGCGCCACGCGAGCCGCCGTGGGCGGGGCGCGCGCCGCGGCCGCCGCGCGGCGGTTGGGCGGGGCGCGAGAAGTCCGCCACCGGGCTCGGGCCCGCGGCGGAGATTTGCACCGAGCTGCGGTCCGCGCGCGGCAGTTTCGAGCCCAGGTGCTTCTCGATGGCGCGCACCATGTCGCCGTCGGCGGGCGTGGCGAAGCTGTACGCGCGTCCCGTGCACTCGGAGCGGCCCGTGCGGCCGATGCGGTGTGTGTAGGCCTCCGGGGTCGTGGGCAGGTCGTAGTTCACGACGTGGCTGACCTTCTCGACGTCGATGCCGCGGGCGGCGATGTCCGTCGCCACCAGGATCTCAAACGTGCCGTCGCGGAAGCCGCCCATGGCCTTCTCGCGCTGGCTCTGGCTGAGGTTGCCCTGCAGCGCGACGGCGCGGTGGCCCAGTTTTTCAAGCTGCTGCGCCAGGCGCTTGGCGCGGTGTTTGGTGCGCAAGAACACGATCGCGGAGCGGAAGTCCGATCCGGAAAGCAGATCGCGGAGCAGGCCCAGCTTGGCGGGCTCGTCCACGGAATAGAGCGCGTGTTCGATGGTCTCAGGGGGTCGCGAGTGCGCCAACTCGCACACGGCGGGGTTGGTCAAGAGATCATCGGCGAGCTTGCGCAGTTCGCGCGGCATGGTCGCCGAGAAAAAGAGGCTTTGGCGGCGTTTGGGCAGCTTCGCCACGATGCGCCGGATGCTGGGCAAGAAGCCCATGTCGAACATGTGGTCCGCTTCGTCGAGCACGAGCGTTTCGACGGCGTTCAAGCTGATGAGGCCCTGCTCGATCAAGTCGAGCAGACGGCCCGGGCAGGCCACGACAACGTCGGGGTGACGCGAGAGTTCGCGCACCTGACCGGGTTGGCCCACACCGCCGAAGATCACGGCGGACACCATGGGCGTGAACTTGCCGAGGCGCTTGAACTCGTCGTGGATTTGAGAAGCCAGTTCGCGCGTGGGCGCCACGATCAACGCAGTGGGCGAGGCGACGGAGCGCGGGTGCACCTTGGGGCGCGCGCCGCGGGCGACGATGCGCTCCAAGATCGGCAGCGCGAAGGCCGCCGTTTTGCCGGTGCCCGTTTGCGCCAAGCCGAGCACGTCGCGGCCCGCCAGGGCGTGGGGCAGGGCCGCCGCCTGGATGGGGCGGGGCTCGGTGAAACCCGCAGCCTCGATGGCGCGCAGGAGGGGGTTGGAAAGGGGAAGGGAACGGAAGCCGGTCGCGGCCGGCGAAGCGGAGGAAGAAATGAGAGACCTACCTGATGTACGGAGGGTGGAGTTCGAGGATCGAACCCATGGCGCAACGCCGGTCGGCGCTCCACCTGGAGCCCGTCCCGAAGTCGTCGCCTGGAGCGCGGCCTCGCGAACCCCGGGGCAGGGCGCCGCAGCCCGATGCACGCGTTCCGCGAAAGCGAACGTCGTGCGTTTGGGCGCGGCGAGCGAAGGTTCGCTGTCGCGTCCGGCCGATCGCGCGTCCTTGCGCGGCACCCCTGCCCGGGTGCGCAGAACCCTGGCGTGGCCAGGCGTCCGTCGGCTCGTTGGATTGCTGGAATCCTAGCCTAGAGTCGGCCTTTCGCCCCTACGCCCTTGCGCAAAACTTGTTCCCCTTCGGCCGCTAGAGGACCGAAATCGGGCCCCAAGGCCCCCGCGGTCAGCTTACGGCCGGCTTCCTCAGGGGATCTGCGGCAGGTCCACCAGCGCCCGGGCCACGGCGGTTTTGGTGCCCGTCAGGCTCTGTTCGGAGCCGTCGCGACCGAACAGTGTGACGCGGGTCGTGTCCGCGCCGAGCGCCGAGGGATCGTTGAGGATCACGTAATCCGCGCCCTTCTTGTGCAGTTTGGCGCGGGCCCGGCGCGGGCCGCCGGCCGTTTCGAGCGCAAATCCCACCACGAGGCGTGCGCCCTTCTTCACGGGACGCCGGCGCGGGTCGGCCGCGGCGCCGGTGACCGTGGCCAGAAGGTCCGGGTTGCGCACCAACTCGATCGTGGCCGTTTCCGCGCCATCGTCCTTCGCGCGCCACTTGCCGGTGAGCTTGCGTTTGGGGCGCCAATCGGCGACCGCGGCGGCCATGAAGAGCGCGTCGCAGTTGTCGAACTCGGCCTCGAGCGCCGCCAACATCTCGAGGGCCGTCAGCACGTCGACACGCCGCACGCCGCGGGGCGTTTCGAGCGTCACCGGCCCGGCGATGAGCACCACCTCGAATCCGCGGGCTGCGGCGGCGCGCGCGATCTCGAAGCCCATCTTGCCCGTCGATTCGTTGGTCAAGTAGCGCACCGGATCCACGTGTTCGTGGGTGGGGCCGGCGGTGACGAGCACACGGCGCTTCAGGTGTTTGGTGCGCGCGGCGGTTTCGGCGGCCACTTCCCTGGCGACCGCCTCGGAGGCCTCGGCGCCGGTGCGCTCGCGCGACTTGGCGGCCGCCTTGCGCGCCTTCGGCTTCTCCTCGGCCTTCGCCTTCGGAGTTCGCTTGGCCTGCTTCTTCGAAGTCTTCGCCGCGCTCGACTTCGCGGCCGTCGCCTTCTTCGCGCCCACTTTCTTCTTTGCACTCATCGCTGGAGCTCCGCCGCCACCCGCGCCAGGATCTCGGCGGGTTCCAGAAGGCGACCCGCGCCGTGCACACCGCACGCCATGTGGCCGTCCCCGCTGCCCAGGATACGCCATCCGTCCCCCTCGAGCAGGTCGAGATTGCGCTTCGTCGCCGGGTGGCCCAGCATGTGGGGATTCATCGCGGGCGCGAGAAGGCGCGGCACGGAGAGCGGAGTCGCCAGAATTGCGGTCGTCAGAAGGTCGTCGGCCATGCCGTGGGCGAGCTTCGCGATCAGATCCGCTCCCGCGGGCGCGAGCAACCACATCTCGGCCCATTGGGAGAGCTGGATGTGGTCCATTGCGCCTTTGCGTGCGGCCCCGAACTCCGCGACGTGCGCCGGCTGGGAGGTCAGCGCCTCGAAGAGCTGCGGTGAGATCAACTCCGCCGCGCGCGCGGTCAAGACGACGCGCACCTCGTGACCACTTTGAGTCAGTTTGCTGGAGAGATCCGCCCCCTTGTGCAGGGCCGCGGACGCCGAACAACCCAACGCGATGCGCACCATCTAAGAAACCTCCTCCAAACCGGCGATGCGGCGCACTTCGGCCAGGGCCGTGTCGAACTCGCGGTTGACCACGACAAAATCGTACTTGTCCCGCTCGACGCGCTCCGCCGCGGCCTTTTGCATGCGCCGCTCGATCACGTCGGGCGCGTCCGTGCCGCGGGCCTCGAGCCGACGGCGGAGCTCGCCGAGATCGGGCACGTCGACGAACACGTACACACCGGGAACCGCAAGCGCCTTGAGCTGCAAGGCCCCCTGCACGTCGATTTCGACGAGGTAGACCTTGCCCGCGGCAAGCGCCTTCTCCATCGGCTCGCGCAGCGTCCCGTACAGGTTGCCGTGCACCTCGGCGGACTCGATGAACGCGCCTTCGCGCTGCATCGCGCGGAACCGCTCCGCGTCGACGAAGAGGTAGTGCACACCGTCGACCTCACCCTTGCGCGGCGCGCGCGTCGTCGCGGAAACCGAGAACACGACGCGCGGGTCCTCCTGCAAGCGGCGGCAAATGGAGCTCTTGCCGCTGCCCGAGGGTCCGGAGATCAACAGCATACGACCGGCTTTGGGAGCGCTCATTCGACGTTCTGCACCTGCTCGCGCAGGCGTTCGATCGTGGCCTTGCTCTCCACCACCCAGCCGGCCACCTCGGCGTCGTTGCACTTCGAGCCGATCGTATTGACCTCGCGCAGCAGTTCTTGCACCAGGAAATCCAAGCGCCGCCCCACACCTTCGGCGCCGCCGGCCACGAGGCCGCGCACCTGCCGGAAGTGGCTGAGCAGCCGCGCCAGTTCCTCCGACACATCGGCGCGGTCGGCGAGCAGCGCCAACTCTCGAGCCAGATCGATTTCGGCGGCGGGTTTGTTGCATTCGCCCGAAAGCAGTTGGCCCATGCGGCGGCGCAGGGACTCGTGCAGGTGTTCGACGACCTGGGGCATGCGGGAGCGGATGCGCAGGGTCAGTTCCTCGAGTTGGTCGAGCTGGCGCGTCAGCTCCTCGGCCAACGCCTCCCCCTCGCGGGCCCGCATCGCGATCAGGTTTTCGAGCGCACTTTCGAGTGCACCCGTCGCGAGCGGCAGCAGTTCCGTCGCGCCAACCGCGGCGGCCTGGGGACCGAGCACACCGGGCAACGCGGCGTAGCGTTCGAGCGGCAAATCGCCCGAAAGTCCCAGGGCCCCTGCCAGTTCGCCGACCAACTTCTGGTAACGCAGCGCCAGCGCCAGATCCACGCCGATGGGCGAGGAACCCGCGTCGGATTCCACGGCAACGAGCACCGTCAACGCGCCGCGCTCCACACGCTTTCGCACCTGCTGCTCGAACGTCGCTTCGTGTTCGAGCAGGTCAGGTGGCAACTTGAACTTGGCCTGCAGGAAGCGGTGGTTGACCGAGCGCACTTCGGCGCGCACGACGAACCCTCCCCCCTCGAGGGCGCCCGCGCCGAAACCGGTCATCGAGCGCAGCATGGCGCTCCTAGCGGGCCCCGGCGCCTGGGCGGCTGCCCGGCTTCACCGGTGTGGAGCCCCGGAACTCGGCCGGCGCGTCTTCGGGTTTCCAGGTGCGCACCTTGGCGGCGACGAGGCTCGTCAACTCGAGCCCCAAATCGGCAAAGGGATTGCTTCCGCCCGTGCGATCGACGATACAGCCGACGTGCGCCGGCTGGGCGCCGAGTTCGCGCAGCAGCTCGATCACTTCGCGCGCCGAACCGCCGGTGGTGACAACGTCCTCCACCACGAGCACCCGCTGGCCGGGCTGCACGCGGAATCCGCGGCGCAACACCATCTTCCCGCCGTCGCGCTCGGTGAACACGCTGGCCAGGCCCAGGGCTCGCGCCATCTCGTGGGCCCACACCACCGCGCCCATGGCCGGGCCCACGACCAGGTCGAACGACTGCGGCAACTTGGCCGCGAGCGCCTTGGCCAGGCGTTCCGCGTGGCGGGGGTCGCTCAGCGCGAGCGCGCACTGGAAGTAACGGTCCGAGTGGAGGCCCGAGGAGAGCAGGAAGTGGCCCTCGAGCAGCGCACTGCTGGAACGCAAGAGGTCGAGCACCTCGTCCGCTTTCACCGTCACTGACCTCCCGCCGGGGGTTGGGTGGGAGCGCCAGCGGCGCCGCCAGGAAGCGCGCCCGTGTTCACCTCGGCCGGCACCTGCAGGTCGGCGTCGTCGAGGATCGAGCTCGACTTCTCCTTGCCGACGAGGTGGATCGCGACCGCCGTCACCAGGAACACCGCGGCGACTGCGGCCGTGAACTTGGTGATGCCCTGCGCTCCGACGCCGAAGGTCTGCTGGCCCGCACCGCCGAAGGCGTCGCCAAGACCACCGCCCTTGCCCTCTTGGATCAGGATGATGACCACCAGCAGGATCGCGGCGAGGACGAACACAAGGTACAAGAGCGCTTCCAACATGGCTTTTTGGGGTGGGGAGAGGGTTGCGATCAGCGCGGTGCAGCCGCCGCGATCGCCAAGAAGGAATCGGCCTTCAGCGACGCGCCGCCGACGAGGGCCCCGTCGACACTGGGCGCGTTCAGAAGTTCGGCGGCATTGTCCGGCTTGACGCTGCCGCCGTATTGGATGCGCACGGCTTCGGCCACTTGTCCGTCGTAAAGGCCCGAGAGCAGCCCACGCAGGTAGAGGTGCACGTCGGACGCCTGCACTGCCGTGGCGTTGCGCCCGGTGCCGATGGCCCACACGGGTTCGTAGGCCAAGGTCACACGACGCACTTCGTCCGCGCTGACACCGAGGAGCGCCTGGGTGGTTTGCTCGCGCACCACGTACTCGGTGCGGTTGCTGTCGCGCTCGGCGAGGGTTTCGCCCACACACAGGACGGCGTCGAGGCCGGCGTCGAGCAGGGCGCGCAGCTTGGCCGCCACTCTGGCGTCGTCTTCGCCGTAGACGTGGCGCCGTTCGGAGTGGCCGACCAGGGCGAAGGAGCAACCGACGTCCTTGAGCATCGCCGCGCTGATTTCGCCGGTGAAGGCGCCCTCGCGTTGCTCGCACACGTTCTGGGCGCCGAGGCGCACGGGGCTGCCGGCGAGTTCCTTGGCGACCGCCTCCAGGTACACGAACGGCGGCACCACCGCGACATCCACACCCGGGCCAAGCGCCTCGGCCCCGCGGCGCACCGCACGGGCCAGCTCCACCGCCTTCGTGCGGTCGAGGTGCATCTTCCAGTTGCCTGCGATGGTGGGCTTGCGGCGGGGCATGGGACGGGGGGGGAGGGAGCTCGGCGGACGGCCCCGGGACCGTTCGGGGGGTGCTAGAGTAGCGATCGGGGGCGCCCTGGGCATCCCCCAGCTCTGGTCCGTTCGCCCGTTCCGATCGCGCCCGAGCGGCGCCGACCTCCTCAGCACCCCGGGAGCCAGCAATGACCCGCGTCCGCTTCTACGAGGCCACGAACTCGATCGACGCCAACCTGGCCCTGGCGGCGCTACTGGCCGCCGGCGTCGACGCGGTTTCCGAGGCCAACTACCTCTCGACCCTGATGGGCGAAGTCGGGCCGGGGGCCTTCTCGGTGCACCTGTGGGTCGCGAACGACCAGGTGGCGCTGGCGCGCCAGGTACTAGCCGATTTCGAGCGCGACCGGGGCGGGAGCGCACCCGCGGGCAAAGACTGGAAGTGCACCAAGTGCGGCGAGCCAAACGGCCCCGCGTTCGAGGCGTGCTGGCAGTGCCAAACGGCAAGGGACGCCTGACCGGGCGCAAGTCCGCGCGACGTCGGGACGGAAGCCGCCGCTTGCGCGGCAAGGTGGCGGGCGACGCCGGGTGCGCGGCACGGGTGCGGCCGGAGCCGGGTGCGTGGGCCGGGTGCGGGCGGAGCCGGGTGCGCGGGCCGGGTGCGGGCGGAGCCGGGTGCGCGGGCCGGGTGCGCGGGCCTCCAGGCCCGCCTTGGAGCGCGCGGGAATCCGCACGGTGCGACACCCCTTGGGCGCGGACGGGGCCGCGCCCCAACAGACCGCACGACGGGGTCAGGAACAAGGCGGGCCTGGAGGCCCGCGCACCCGGCCCGCGCACCCGGCACGCGCACGCGGCTCTAGACCCCGAGCTGCGGCGAGCCCAGCGGGCTGTACAGCGTCGGGCGTAGGTGGCGGTCGTCCAGGGCCAAAATCGCTTGGGCGTCGCGCGCGATCTCGGCGAACAGGGGCAGGCTGACCGCTTGGGCCCCGTCGGAGTGCACCTCGTGCGGCGCCGGGTGCGTTTCGATCACCAGGCCGTCCGCCCCCGCGGCCAGACCAGCGCGCGCCAGCGGGCGCACCAGATCGGCGCGGCCGGCCGCGTGCGACGGGTCGACGACCACGGGCAAATGCGTCGCCAGCTTGAGGTGGGCGACGGCCCCCACATCGAGCACGTTGCGCGTGAACTTGTCGAACCCGCGGATCCCGCGCTCGCACAGGATCACGTTCGGGTTGCCCTGGGCCAGGACGTATTCGGCGGCCAGCAGGAACTCGCGCACGGTCGCCGCCAATCCGCGCTTCAAGAGCACCGGCTTGCCGCTCTTGCCCACTTCGACGAGCAGCGCCGCGTTCGCCATCGACCGCGATCCGATCTGGAACGCATCCGCCGAGCGCCCCACGACCTCCACGTCCCGCGGATCGAGCACTTCCGTCACGATGCCGAGGCCCGTGCGCGCCCGCGCCTCGGCCAATAGGGCCAGTCCTTGGGCCCCTAGCCCCTGAAAGGAGTGCGGCGAAGTGCGCGGTTTGTACGCGCCGCCGCGCAACAGCGCAGCACCGGCGGCGCGGACCGAAGCGGCGATCTCGAACAACCGCTCCGCACTCTCCACCGCGCACGGACCCGCGATCAGCGACGCGCTGTCGCCGCCGAACACGGCCTCGGCGATGTGCACCACCGTGTCGGCGCGGTCGCGTGTGCGGTCGACGAGCTCGGGCTGGTCCGAACTGTCCAGCACGGCCGAAACCGCCGCCAGGTCCTCGAAACGCGAGCGCGCGCGCGGATCGGCGGGCCCGACCAACTCGAGCACCGTGCGCTGGGCGTCCAAGAAGCGTGTGGCGAGGTCGAGGTCCCGGGCCACGGCCAAGACCGATTCCAGTTCCGAAGGACCCAGGTTTTTTCGCAGCCGCAGCAGCATCGCAGTGGTTCGTTGCGGGTGGGCGGGTCCCGCGACGGCCAGACTATAGGGCGAAGCGGCGGCGCTCTCCACGCGGGGGAGAACCGCACTACCCTGGTGAGCCCATGGATGCCCCCGACGAACGTTGCCTGGAGGCCCTCGTGGCCCTGACCCGGCTCGAAGACCTGCCCCGCACGGGTTGGCTCCAGGCGGGCATCCGGCCCGCGGAGAGCATCGCCGGCCACAGCCACGGCGCGGCCCTGGTGGCCCTCGCCCTCGGCCCCCGGATCGAGCCCGCCGTCGATCTGGGGCGTGTGCTGGGCCTGCTGGCCGTGCACGACGGGGCCGAGGCCCTGCTCGGCGATTGGCCGCGGGTCGCCCGCGACTTCCTGCCCGCCGGCGCCAAGGCCGAGGCCGAACGGCGGGCTGGCGAACAATTGCTCGGGCCGCTTTCGGACCTGGCCCGCGAACTGGGACGCGAATACCACGCGCAGACCACCCGGGAGGCCCGCTTCGCGCGCCTCTGCGACAGGTTCCAGCTCGGGCTCCGACTCCTGGTCTACCGGCGGGCCGGCTGGCGCGGGCTGGACGAGTTCGAGCGAACGGTCCAGGACCTGGACTGCGCGGAATTCGTGGGCGCCGCGCCGTTGCGGGCAGCCCTGCTGGCGGCGCTCGCTGCCCCAATCTGAGACAGGACAGAGCCGGGGAGCCGATCCCGGGGGAAAGCCCGCGGGGCGGCGCCCTATCCTCCCCCCACCCCTCGGTTACTCCCCTTTTGGCTCCCGCGCGCCCATCCCCCCCGGGGGCGCGCCCCCATGGATCTCGAACCGCTCACGGTGCTCGTCGCGGATTCCGACGACGGTTTTGCGACCCAGGCCGCCCGGCGGCTGGCGGAACTGGGATTCGGTCCGCTGCGGCTCGAGCGGGCGCACTCGCGCGACGATCTGCGGCGGGCCAGTCTGCGCGCGGACCTCGACCTGGTGCTGCTCTCCAGCGTCGGGGACGGCAAGGACGACGCGGTCGCGAGCCTGCGGCGGGCGTTGGCCGCCCGGTGGCGCGGCCCGTTGGTCGCGCGGCTCGGCGATGCGGGCGACACCGAGCGACTCTTGCGGCTCGCCCAATGCGCGCGCGAGCGGCGGCGACTCGTCGGGCTCTTGGAACAGGACTCGCTGCGGTACCGCGCGTCGTTCGAACACGCCGCCAGCGCGACGTTCTTGTTGTCGGGCAGCGGACGTGTGTTGCAGGCCAACCCAGCCAGCGCGCGCCTCTTCGGTTGCGAGCTCGAAGAACTGCTCGGGCTCGAGTTCGCGCAGCTCTTCCACACGTGCGAAGCCGAGGGCGCCAAGGCCCTGGTCGAACGCGCCATCGGGCACGCGTTGACGCCGCCCGAAGCGGAGCTGCACCTCGCGGCCCGCGGCCCCGCACCCGTGGTGGCGCACGCGCTCTTGGCGCCGGTGTTCGACGAGGCGGGCCGCGCACTCTTGTGTGTGTTGCAGTTGACGGACATCAGTGCACGCCGGCGCGCCGAGGACGAAGCGCGCAAGAAGCAGCGCATCTTCGAGGCGATCTTGCGCGTGCAGGCCCAGTACATCCGCACCTCCGATCCGCGCGCGGTCTACGGCGAGATCCTGAAGCGTCTGCAGCGTGTGACCGAGAGCCAATTGGGTTACGTGGTCGAGGTCGCAGAAGAGATCGGCACCGCCCTCGTGTTGCGGGCGGCCTCCGGAGCTGGCGGAGACGGAGCGCCGGTCGCGCGTCGGGGAGCGCCCCTCGACGCGGCCCTTTGCAGCCCCAGCGCGCTGCTGACCGAGGCCCTCGAAAGTCTGGAACCCGTGGTCAGCGAGGGTGTGCTCCTCGACCCGCGTGTCGGCGGTTTCGGAGCAAACCATCCGCCCCTCGACAACTGCCTGTGCCTCCCCATCGCGCGGGGCCGCCGCGCGCTCGCCGTGGTCGTGCTGGCGAACTCGCAGCACGGTTATGACCGCGAAACGATCGACGAACTCAAACCGCTGCTCGCGACGGCCGCCAGCGTGCTGGAGAACCTGTGGCAGAGCCAGAAGCGCGCCGCGGTCGAAGAGGCGCTGCGCATGAGCCAACGGGCACTCGCCACGCTCATGGGGCACTTGCCCGGCATGGCGTACCGCTGCCACGACGACAACGAGCGCACACTCGAGTTCGCCAGCGACGGTTGCATCGAACTGACCGGCCGACCGGCAGAGGAGCTGTGCCAGACCACACGCTTCGGCATGGGTGCGCTCACACATCCCGATGATCGCGAGCGAGTCCTGCGCACGGTCCGCTGGGCCCTGGTGGAGAAGCGGCGTTTCGAACTGACCTGGCGTTTGCTGCACTCCGCCGGCGAGGAACGCATCGTCTGGGAACAGGGCTGCGGTGTGTGGAACGACGCCGGCGAGTTGCTCTTCGTCGAGGGTTTCCTCAGCGACGTGACCGACAAGTTGCGCGCCGAGGAAGAGCGCCGCCGCCTCGAATCGCGTGTGTTGCACGCGCAGAAGTTGGAGAGCCTGGGTGTGCTCGCCGGCGGCATCGCCCACGACTTCAACAACTTGCTACTCGGCATCCTCGGTCACGCCGGTTTGGCCGGGCGCCGCATCGGCGAGCACCACCCGGCCGCCGAGTCGCTTGGCCAGATCGAAACCGCTGCGTTGCGCGCCGCCGAGTTGGCCGACCACATGCTCGTCTACACGGGCCGCGGCGCGCACTCGGCGCGCCCCGTGGACCTGTCGGCGGTGGTGCTGCGCGCGCGTCCGTCGCTCGAGCGACTGCTCGGCGGCGAAACGGTGCTCGAGTTGGACCTCGCGCCCGACCTGCCGCTCGTTTCGAGCGATCCGTCGCGTGTGCAGGAACTGCTCGTGCACAGCCTCTGCAACGCGGCCGAGGCATTGGAAGGCCGCGGCGGAATCTGCATCCGCTCGCGGCTGATGGAGCTGTCGCGCGCCGAGTTGGACGGTGGGTACGCCGGCGCGCACCTCGAAGCAGGTCACTTCGTGGCGCTCGAAGTCGTCGACAACGGCCCGGGAATGGATCCGAAGGTGCTCGCCCGCGCGGCCGATCCGTTCTTCACGACGAAAGAAGCTGGCCGGGGCCTTGGACTTTCGACGGTGCTCGGCGCCGTGCGCGCCCACGGGGGTGCGTTGAAACTCGAGAGCCGACGAGGTGAGGGCACCACGGTGCGGCTGATCTTCCCGGTCCTCGCCGCCGACCGGGGCGCGGCGACGGACGGCGCACCCCAGGCGGTCCTGGTGGCCAGTCGCGAAGGCGCGACCAACGGCGGAACGATCGCCAAAGGCACCCACGGGGACACCAGCTACACCAACGGGCACGCGGGCGAAACCACCGCCCCGCACGTGCCCGGATCGAACGCTCGCCCCACCGTGCTCGTGGTGGACGACGAAGCGCTGGTGCGCGACCTGGCCCGGGCGCTGCTGGAGGACGCCGGCTACGAGGTGCTGGCCGCCGAGGACGGCGAACGCGGCGTCGAGCTGTTCCGCTCGCACGGCACGCAGATCGCGGCGGTGCTGCTCGACCTGACCATGCCGCGCCTGGACGGGGAGGGCACCCTGGCTGCCATCCGCGAAATGGAGCCGGCCGCGCGGGTGCTCTTGACGAGTGGCTACTCCGAGCACGACGCCATGCACCGCATCGCGTCCCGCGCCGGCGTGGAGTTCCTGCAGAAGCCCTGGCGTCTCGACGATCTGTTGGGGAGACTCAAGGATCTGATCGGCAGGTAGGAACCAGAGCCGCTCGGATCCGTCCGCGCCGTTCGAATCCGCCTGCCCCACCCATGAGCCGCCCTCCCCGTCGCCCCCTGCGCCGCGTGCTCTCGTTGGGGCTCGTCGGCGCCGCGCTGGCCTGGTGGGGTTGGCACGCCAGCGAATCGGACGGGCCGGAACCGCCGCGTGTGCCCGGGCGCGCCGAGCTCAACCTGTTCCAGGAGGAGCGGCGCGGTGGGATGGGCGAACTGTTGGGCGCCGTGGTCGACGCCGAAGGTGCTGCGCTCGCCGACGTGCTGCTCGTGATCGTCAGCGAGGGCCGCCTGCGCAGCACCACGAGCGCCGGCGATGGCACGTTCCGTCTGGACGGGTTGGTCGAAGGTCCCCACCGCCTCGCAGCCGTGGCGCAGGACCGGCCGCCGCGCCAGTTCGACGTGGTCGTGCCCAGCGAAGGGCCCGTCCGGTTGGCGCTGCTCGAGCCCTACACCGAACTCCCCGCCCTCGAAGCGCTCGCGCGCCGCGACCTCGCGGGCCGCGTCGCCATGCCCTTCGCTGGCGACTCCGCCGAGGGTTTCGAAGTGCTGTTTTCGCCGCACTGGCCCGCTGGCGATCTGCCGCCCCTGGACGGGCGCACCGAACGCCGCGTCGATGTGGGCGAGGGCGGCACGTTCGCGCTGCCGGCGCTGCCGCTCGGCACCTACGACGTGTGGCTGCTGCCGCCCTACGCGCGCGGCGGACGCTGGCCCGCGCTCGCCCGTGTGCAGCACGAACACCGCGCGGGCGACACTCCGGTCGAGTTCCTGCTTGCGAGCCAACACGGCGCCCTCGAAGGCACCCTCGTGGACGGCCTAGGCGACCCGATCGAAGGCGCGCTCGTCGAACTGACCGATTCGAGCCGCCCCACCGCGACCTTCCCCCCCCACCTGACCAACGCCGAGGGCGGCTTCCGCATCGCCGCACTCCCGGCCGGCACCTGGCGCCTGACGGTCACGGCCGGCGCCGAGCGCCACGAACGCCTGGTGCGGATCTCCGCGCTGCGCACCGAACGGCTGGAACTCTCCCCCGCGGTCTCGCCGGCGCGGTGAACGCCGGCGCGCGCCACCCGCAGACGCTAAATGCGAGTAAATGTGCCGAAAGGCCGGCCCACTGCAAGCGCCACGGGCCCAACATTCTCGCTTCGCAGAATATTCTGCTCTGACAGAATATTCTGTGACAGCAGAATATCCGATAGGTAACCCATGAACGCCCGCTCCTCCCAACACAGCTCGAAGGAAGCTGCAGCGATTGCGGATCTCGCGCAGGCGTTGCGCGTGGCGGGATGGCATCTGGAACGGTCCGCAGTGGGCATCGACATCCTCGCTCGACAGAGTGACGGACGGCGAGTCGTGATCGAAGTGAAAGGCATGGCGGCGAGGGCCGCGGCAGCCTCGGTTCGGGCCCAACTCGCCAGTGCGTTGCTCGTCGCCCGAGCCCGGGCCGCCAAACTCGGCGCCGAAGGGGTCCCGATCGTTGCGGTGCCGGCACTTTCCGATCGCGCGATCGCCGACTTGGAAAGTTTCATCGCCGACGTCGCGCCGGGACAGTCCTGGGGTGCGGTCGACGCCCGCGGGCGGTGGCACCTTGTGGGGTCGGCGCTGTCGGGACTCGAACCGCCCGCGCCCGACCGAGCTCTCGCGAAGGTGGACGATGCGCGCAGGGAAGCTCCCCCTGCGAACCCCTTCTCCGACTTGGGTCAGTGGATGCTCAAGGTACTGCTGGCGCCCCGCGTTCGGCATCTGCAACTATTCGGATCCGAGCGGCTGCCCAACATCCGCGGTGTGCTAGACCTCGCCAGCCGCGCCAAGGTCGCGCCATCGAAAGCATCGGCGCAGGTCGCTGCGCTCCAGCGAGCGGGATACCTGGAACGCAGCCGACGAGAACTGCGTCTCGTGCGCGTACCCGAGTTGCTGGAGTCTTGGCGCCACGCCGCAAACGCTGTCGTGCAGGACGTACCGGCGCGCTTCGCCCTCCCTGCAGCCGAACCGGCGAAACGCCTCGACAAGGTCCTCGGGGAGCATGGTGAGGCAGCGAAAGGAGAGCGGCTTTGCCTTGGGCTCTTCTCTGCCGCCGCAAAACACGACGCACCCTTCGTGCGGGGTGCGCCCAGGCATCTCTACGCGGAAGCTCACTCCGACGACGACCTGCGCAAGCTGGGCCTCGTCGCAGCGGATAGCGCGTCGGCTGACCTGAACCTGCGCATCGCGCGTTTCCCCGAAGCCGTGTTCCGCGGCGCGAGGCCCATCGACGGCGTGCCGTCCGCGGACCTCTTGCAGTGCTGGCTCGACCTGCGCGGCCATCCGGCGCGCGGCGCCGAGCTGGCAGACGAAATCGCCGAACAACTGGAACTCGGGAAAGTGGAATGACCGGCGAAACCACCCTCGAACGCGCTCTCGCCGCCCTCTCCCCCTACTTTCCCGGTCTTGTCATCATCGGCGGCACGGCCCATCGACTCTTCGAATTGCATCCTCTCGCCTCGCGCGGGGCGCATGAGTTCCTCACCACGGAGGACGTCGACATCGCCAGCTCCGCGGGACTCGCCTCCGCGGGCGACACCCGCCTCATCGACGCGCTGCGACAAGCTGGCTTCGAGGAGCGTTTTCGTGGTGTCGAAGCACCCGAAGCGAGGTACGTCCTTACGGATCGACCGGTCGCCTACCTCGAGTTCTTGGCGCCGCTGACGGGCAGCGGCGAGAAACGCGGCGGGAAACGCGACGTCCTCCTCCGAATCGGGGGTGTGCATGCGAAGAAGCTGCGCGCGATCGATCTCTTGCTCCACGCGCCTTGGACCGCCCGGCTCCAGGGTTCGAGCGGACCCGTGGATGTTCCCGTCGCCAACCCGTTGACCTACCTCGTGCAGAAGCTGCTCAAGCTGCACGAACGCGGGTCGACAAAACGCGCCAAGGACGTCTTGTACGTCTTCGACACGCTGACGCTGTTCGCGGACGCGCTGCCCATTTTGGGCGCCGAGTCCCACGCCCTGCTTCCACCTCTGACCCGCAAACAACGTGGACAGGTACAGGTGGCGGTTCGAAAGCACTGTTCCTTCGACAGCCTAGGCTGCATCGGCGCAGCGAGGATCGCGGCTGAGCAGCGCCCACGTCCACCCGACAACCGACAGATCGCAGTGGGTTGCAACATCGGCCTTGCGCAAGCGCTGCCTGTGATCTTCTCCGCGGGCTGATGGCCGAGTCCCATCGCATCACTCGCCCGCAGGGGCCTCGCACTGCCCTAGCGCGTGGGATTTGGGAAGCCCTGGGGAGTCTCCGAGACGGCAGAAGGCGCGGAGCTCGCGGACCGGGAAGGGCGCTACCCATGCCGTTTCCGACTTCGAACCGGGTGGCTCTGCTTCCCGCCCTGTCGTTGCGAGCCGCCGCCGCGGTGCGGGTCTCCCGCGGCATGTCCCCGCGCCTGTAGAATGCGAGCCGCATCGCGGATGCAACGCGCGGCGCCCGCGCCACATGAACTACCCGAACTGGTTGGACCGCTCCGAATATCCGTTCCACACGCGGCGCGTGGCGACGCGGGACGGCGAGCTCAGTTGTGTCGATGAGGGCGCGGGTGAGACCGTCGTGCTGGTACACGGCACACCCACGTGGAGTTTCGAGTGGCGCCACGTGATCCGCGCCCTCCGGCCCGAGCGCCGTGTGCTCGCACCCGATCATTTGGGTTTCGGACTGTCGGAGCGGCCGCTCGCGGCGGACTACTCGCCGGAGGCCCACAGCCGGCGGTTTGCCGAGTGCATGGATGCCCTTCTGGCAGAGGGTGAATCGGCAACGCTCGTTGTGCACGACTTCGGCGGTCCGATCGCACTCCCATGGGCGTTGCAGAATGCGCAGCGCATCCAGCGCCTGGTGCTGGTCAACACGTGGCTGTGGTCCTTCGCGGACGATCCCGGCATGCGGCGCAAGGCCGCGCTGGCGAGCGGCGCGCTCGGCCGCTGGCTCTACCGCAGGTTCAACCTGTCACAGACCGTGATCCTGCCGTCGGCCTATGGCGACCGGAAAAAGCTCACGAAGGCCGTGCATCGCCAGTACGTGGCTGTGTTTCCCGACGCGGAGGCGCGCGAAAGGGTGCTGTTCCGCCTGGCGAAAGCGCTGCTCGGATCGAGCGACTTCTACGACTCGCTGTGGCAGCGTCGCGCAGAGCTGGCGCAACTGCGGCCGGCGATCCTGTGGGGCCTCAAGGACCCCGCCTTTCCGCCTGCAGCATTGGCGCGGCTGCGCGCGGCATGGCCCGACGCGCCGGTGACGACGTTCTCGGATGCCGGGCACTGGCCGCACGAGGAGGAACCAGAGGCCTTCGTGCGCGCCTTGCGAGACCTGCTGCGCGCGGGCGGCGCTTGACCGCACAAGCGACGGTGCTGCGGTCGCCCCCGTCAGCGGTCGCCGGCCGCAACCCGTGGAGGTGGGCGAGGCACCGGGACCAGGTCGAGCAGCGCCAGTTCCGGGCGGCAGCCAAAGCGCAGGCGCGGGGCGGCGCCGCGTTCCATGCCGAGGCCGCGACTGACGTAGATCTGGGCGCCGTGGGGAAGGCGGTGCAGTCCGCCGCTGGCGATGCTCCGCGGCACTTCGGTGAGGGTGACGAGCGGCCCGATCCACGGGAGCTGCACTTGCCCGCCGTGGGTATGCCCCGCCAGGATCAGGTCCGTCGCGTGTCCAGCCAGGGCGTTGTCGGGAGCGTGACCGAACACGATGTGGAAATGGTCGGATTCGCGCGGCGGCAGCACGAGTTCCGGATTGCGGCTCTCCCCCACGTCCAAACCGGCAAGGACCAGGCCCGCCACGTCGAGCTCTGGCGAGCGCACGTAGTCGGTGCGATCGAGCGCCTGGATGGCGGTGCCCGCGAAGGTCGGCGCCCACAGGGAGAACCGACCGGGTTCGGTGTCCCCGCGCACGGCGTAGGCCCCGAGCGGCGGGCGCAGGTCGACCTCCACGAGGATGCGGTTGAGTTGGTCCCGCGCGCGCTGGTACGCGGATAAGGTGCCGAGCTGCACGTAGTCGCCGGTGAACACGACGAGATCCGGCTGCGCGTCGAGGGCAGCCTCGAGGACACGGCGGTCCCATTCCCCCGGCTCGTCGGTCTGCAAGTCGGCGATCAGAGCCACCCGCAGGGGCCGAAGCAGACCCGGGGCTTCCACCTGCGTGCGCGTGATCTCGAGCCAACGCGGCTCGACACGAAAGACGTAGATGGCGAGCGATGCGAGGCCGACGCTTAGGGCCGCGCCAAGAGACGCCTCCACGCGCCGCGAAGCGTCGCAGATCCACGCGACACCGACGCCGAGGAGCGGGCCGTGCAGGAACAGCGCCCAGGCGCACAACTGCGCGAAGGCGAAGCTCTTGTGCCGCTCGAAGCCGATGTTCGCGACCAACAGCGCAAGGGCCGCCGCAACGAGCGCATAGCCCAGCCACAGACTCGCCGCGGCCGCGGGACCCCGCCTGCGCCGCACGAGCCAGAGCAGCACGACGTCGGCCAGGATCAAGATCGTGTTGAAGATCCACACGGACATCGCGACAAAGTACCGCGCGCACTTGTGGCCGAGGTCCGCGCGCTCGCGGCGTGGGGGGCCGCCGTGACATCGCGGTGACGGCGCTGCGGCGGCGATCAGACCCTTCGGGGCCACCCCCATTCGCACACCTTCAACTTTCGAGCCCCATGCCCTTGCGGCCGCCGCGGACGAGCGCCGCTTTGCCCTCCGCGCTCTCCACCAGCCCGCGCGCCATCGACGCGCATCGCTCGACCAGGGCTCGCGCACCCTCGTGCAGGACCTTCGAGTTCTGCACGTGGCGCTCGTTGTTCTCCATGTCTTCCGCCGACCAACCGCGCGAGTGCGCGATGTACGGGAACTGGGGGAACTGCAGGCCCAGCTCCGCAAAGAAACCCAGCATCTGGCCAGCGACCGCCTGCACGTTGTCCTGGCCGCCCGTGATGATGAATCCGGCCACCTTGTTGCGCAGGAGGTGGCGGTTGTTGACGGTTTCCTGGTTCTGGATGCAGTTCATGCGCTCGGCCATCTTGTAGTAGAGGCTGCTCGCTCCGCCCCAGCGGATGGGTGTCGCCACGACGATGGCGTCGGCCCAGTGCACCACCCCCTCGTAGACCCGCTCCATCTGGTCCGCGGGATCCATTTCCGTGATCGAGCACGGCCACGTGCAGGCGCGCGCGGCCTTGCTGTAAAAGCCCTCGCAAGCGCGGAACTCGAGTTCCCGGAGCCGCACGATGCGGGTTTCGCACGCGTCTTCGGTGGCGACCATCTGGAGGCCGTGCTCCAGCAGCGCATCCGAGGTGCTGTAGCGCGGCTGTCCCTTTGTCATCACCGTGGTCGAAATGCCGAGCACACGAATCGGGCCGGGCTCGCGCCGCACCGGGCGCGCGAGCGGATGCGCCGCGTGCGGCGCCTTCGCGCGCGCGGAACTGGCCGCGTTGCGCACGAACACCCGCCCGCCCTCGACCTTCACATCGTGCGCCGGCACACGGTCGGCCTCGTAACCGGGCTCGCCCACGCCGCTCTTGCAGTGGAACTTCCAGTAGTGCCACGGGCAGACGACGTAGTCGCCGTCGAGCGTGCCCTTGCCCAAAGGCCCCCCCACGTGGTTGCAAACCCCCGAGATGGCGCCGAACACGCCATCCTTGTACGTGAGCGCCACTTTCGTGCGCCCCAGCGCCACTTCCTGCACCGGGCGCCGCGCGAGATCCTCCACTGCGCCCACGTCCGTCCAAGTGTCGTCGATCATAGGGAATCTCCCGGCCGCCATTCGAGCGCGCGGCGCCGTTGGCGCCGCCCGCGGCCGCATCGTACGAGGCGCCGCGGATGTTCGGACCGCATCGTACCGGCCGGCAGACGGGAGGAAGCGTGCACGCGGCGGCCCGCGTAGAGTGTCGCCCGCGGTGGGCTACGCCTGGCGGCGCTCAGGCACGGACTACTTGGGTTCGAGTTCCCCGATGGCGGCGCGAAGGGTCGTCGATTCGGGGTCGAGTTCGATTCCCTTTCGGTAACTTGCGAGCGCCGCTTCGCGGTCGCCTGCGCGGCGTTGGACACCGCCGACCGTGGCCCACACTTCCGGATCGCCCGGGAACGCGAGGCCGACGAACGCGGCCAGCGCGCGCGCTTCGTCCCAACGCTCCTGTTCGCACAGTCCCTCGGCGATGCCTCCGAGGTCGCGTTTCATGTAGTTCTCGCGCACGTGCTCGGGCCAGGTCGCCAGCGCGGCCAGGGCGCGCTCGGCGCCGTCGGTTAGCACCATGCGCGCGATCTCGAGGTCGCCGCGCGCCCGCACCGGTCCCGGATCTCGGCCCGCGAGTATTTCGTGGATCCCGCGCCGGATGGGATGGGCCGCCGTCTCCCAACTGTTGCCCAAGACGACGATGCAGCGGCCCAGGGACGGAACCCGCCAGATCAGCGTGGAGACGCCGGGCATGCCGCCGGCGTGGTGGAGCACCACCCGGGCAGGGGCAACCGTTTCGCCGTCGCCCGCTTCGGGCGGCAGTTCGGAGACGAGCCAACCAAAGCCGTAGTCGCCGAGCCCCGGTGTGGTCATCGCGACCTCGAGCTCGCCGTCGAGCAGTGTCTTCGCGCGCAGCGCCTGGTCCCACTTCCACAGGTCGCCGACGGTCGAGTACATGGCCCCCGCCGCGAACGGCGTCGACATGTCCATCCACATCGCGACACTGCGGCCGCCGAGCAGGTCTTCGTATCCAGTCGCGCGCCCCGGGATGACGCGGTACTGGTCGTCCACGCCGCTGTCCGCCATGCCGAGCGGTGCGAAGATTCGCTCTTCGAGCACGGCGGCGTACGGTTTGCCTGCGACCCGCTCGAGGATCGCACCCAAGAGGAAGTACCCAGAGTTGTTGTAGCGGAACTCCGTGCCCGGCTCGAACTCCAGCGGATCGGAGCAGTAGGTCTCGACGAACTCGTCGACGCTGAGGCGCTCCTTAGCGTCCTTTTGCATGAAGTCGGGTCGATCGGTGTAACTCGGGATGCCCGACGTGTGGTTCAAGAGGTGACGGATCGTCACCCGTGCACCCGCTTCGGCGGGATAGTTGGGCAGGTACCTCCCGATGGGCGCGTCGAGTTCGAGCGCACCATCGCGAACCAACTGCAAGACCGCCATCGCCGTGAACTGCTTCGTCACGGAGGCGATGCGGAACTTGGTTTCGGGTGCATTGGGAATGCCCCAATCCGAGTTGGCCAGGCCACGCGCCCCGCGGTACACGACCTGCCCGCCGTCGGCGACGAGGATCGCGCCCGAGAACTGATCCAGGTTGTGGTGCTGGTCCAGATAGGCGTCGATCTTGGCGACGAGTGCCGCACGGTCTTGGTCCGCGGCACCGGTGGGCGCAGCCGTTCGCGGCGCATCGACCTGCGAAGGCCCAAGCGCACCGCTCGCCGACGGGAGGAGCGAGAAGATGGCGAGGGCAACACACGCCCAGAATCGGCGTTCGGTTTGCATGGATCCGGGGTGCTGGGGCTGGGGACGTGCGGCCTCTGAACGACGCCGCCCAGCTCCGACCGACGATCCTGCGGAAGACTATGTGGTGACGGCCGCGATGGTCTCCGCGATCACGCGGCGGGCGTCCTTCTTGGACAGGCCGCTGAAGAGCGGCAGGCGCACGAGCTGCAGCGCTGCACGGTCCGTCTCCGGCAGCGCGTAGTTCGCGCCGGGCAGGTGTTTGCTCGCGAACGGCGAGCTGTGCAGCGGTTGGAAGTGGAACGTCGCGCTGATGTCCTTCGACTTCAGGTGTTTCAGGATCTTCATCTGGAGCGCGTGGCTCTCGGCCACCAGGAAGAAGATGTGCGCGTTGTGCCCCGCGTGTTCAGGGATCACGGGTCGCGCGATCAGGCCCTTGCGCTCCAGATCGGCGAGACCGTCGTAGTAGAGGCGCCAGATCTCCATGCGGCGTGCCAGCAGTTCGTGGCGGCGCTCCAACTGCACCTCCAGGAGTGCCGCCAGGAGGTCCGACACCACGTAAGACCCGCCGCGGTCGACCCACGTGTACTTGTCGACCTCACCGCGCAGGAAGGCCGAGCGGTTGGTGCCCTTCTCCTGCACGATCTCGGCGCGGTGGAACAGCTCGAGATCGCGGATCAGCAGCACACCGCCCTCGCCGGCGGTCAGGTTCTTGGTCTCGTGGAACGACAGGCAACCGGCGGGTGCGATGGTTCCGAGGGGCTGGCCGCGCCAAGTGGCGTCGATGCCTTGGGCCGCGTCCTCGAAGAGGAACGCGCCGGACTCGGCGCAGATGGCGCCGAGCGCGTCCATGTCCGAGGAGATGCCGCCGTAATGCACGGGCATCACCATCTTGGTGCGCTTCGTGATGCGGCGCGCCACGTCCTTTGGATCCATGTTCAGCGTGCCGCGGTCGATTTCCGAGAACACCGGCGTCGCGCCACGGGTCAGCACCGCGTTGGCCATCGACACGAACGAGAACGACGGCAGGATCACCTCGTCGCCGGGCCCGATGTTCAGCGCGATCAAGAGCATCTCCATCGCCTGCGTGGCGTTGGGAGTCAGCAGCGCGTGGGGCGAGCCGGTGATCTCGGCGATGCGCGTTTGCACGCGCTTCGAGATGGGACCGTTGCCGCCGATGTGGCGTTCGCGCAGGGCGCGGGTGACGGCGCGCACTTCCGCGGCGCCGATGGAGGGGCGGGTGAAGGGGATCTTCAAGCGTGTTGGGGGACCCGCCCCGGGTTGCGGGCGGCCGCAAAGGGTAGCCCGGGCGCGAAGGGGAGCGCGCGGCTACCTTCCGTCGCTTCCCGCTCCGCCCGCCCGCTCGCGCACGAACGACAGCAATTCCGCCGGTCGGAAGGGTTTGGGCAGGGTCGGGAGGGGCCCGCCGGTGGGGCCCTCGCCGAGCAGGGCGAGGGGCGTGGGGCCCAGGGCGGCCTGGGCCAACTGGGCCCACTCCGCCGGCGCCATTTGGGTGCTCCCGACCAAGGCCAGGCGCGCGTCGCCGCCGCCGAGCCGCCGGGTCAGGCTGGACACGTCTGCCAGGCGCTCGACGGTGTACCCGGCTTCGCCCAGGACGAGCGCCACCAACTCCGCCAGGACGTCGTCCCGCTCCAGGACGAGCAGCGCGCCCCGCCCCGCGTCCGCGGCGGGCACTGCGGCCACCTGCGCCTCACCGCGGATCTCGAGGGCCAGCCGCCGCGCGCGCGGCCGCCAGGACACCCGGGCGTCGCCGCCGAGCGCCGCCAGCGGCTCGGGGCGCGGCGCGGGCGCGGGCTCGGCAAACGCAACGAGGCAAACGAGCTGCAGCCGCTCGCCCTTGACCCGCACACCGAGACGCACGCGCCGCGGGCGGGGCGAGCCGGCTGTGGACTCGGGCCCCATGACCTCCACGGCCGCGGTCGCGAACCAGCTCAGCGCCTCGGCCTCGTCCAACCGCGCGAGGGCGCTGCCCGCGGGCGCGGCTACGCCAAGCACAGCGCCCCGCGTGTGGACGAGGGGCTCGACCAACTCGGCGGCCCGCGCCGCCAGTTGGCCCAGGTCCTCGGGCGCCGACGTGCCCCGCGGCCCTCGGGCCAGTTTTGCGAGCAACCGCACCAGCGTGGTCGCGACTTCGGCCTGCTCGCGCGCGCTGCCGAGCAGCGCGAGGGACGAGGGCGCCCCTCCGCGGCGCTCCACAAGATCCACCAAACCGATCACACCGCCGAGGGCGTTGCCCAACTTGTGCACCAGTGCCGGCGTCAACGTCGCCAGGGCCTCGAGCCGCCGCGGGTGGAGCGCACCGGGCGCGGTCGCACTTGGGCCTGGGCCAGCGCCGCGGGATGAGGGGCCTGCCCCCGCCCGCGCCGCGTCGGGTAGTCTCTCGCCTTCGTCGCGCACGGGCGGATGGTAGCTCGGCCACCGCGGGTGCGGCCATGGGCCCTCCACCCAAGTACGCGCCGCCGCCGTCCTCGTCCTCCCATCGCCATCCCGCGGCGCCATCCCGCGGCGCCCCCCCTAGTCCGGATGAACCGCTCCACCGCGCTGCTGCTGGCCCTCGCGGCGCTGCTGGCGCATGTGCTCACGCTGCACCAGGATTCCGCGGGGCGCCTGGGGCCGCCGCTGGACGGCGTGCACGTGGCGTTTCGGCTGGGGCGCGAGCTCGTGCACGGCGGTGCGGCTCCGCTGGCCGAGTCCTACCCGTCGGCGGCGTGGATCGCGCTCGCGGCGTTGGCGGAGCGCTTGAACTCGCCGCCCACGGTTGCGGCGCAGCTCGTGGCGATCCTGTGTGTGCTGGCGACGGTGTGGGTGGTCTCGCGGTTCAGCCCGGCCCGCCTGGCCGGGGTGATCGCGCCGCTGCTTTGTGTCGTCAGCGGTTCGATCGCGTCGGCGGCCGGCGGCGGGTCGGAGTTCGCCCTGTTCGGCCTCGGGCTCTGCACCGCGTTCCTGGGGTTCGAGCACGGCCGCGGGCGCGTTCTGGCCCTCGGGTTGGTGCTCGCATCCCTGGCGCGGCCAGAGGGCCTCCTCGTGGGCCTCGGATTCTTGGCGCTGACCGGGCTGGCCCGCGCCCGTGCGGGTAGCGCTGCGGACGGCGGCAGTCGGATCCGCCTCTCGGCGTTCGCCGTGCCGCTGCTGCTCGAGGCGCTGTTCGCGCTCCTCCGCTGGCGCGCGGGCGGTCCCGCGCTTTCGCCCACGCTCGGCGCCCTCTTCGACGTGTCGTTCGAACGCGCGGCCCATGGGTCCGCCGAGGTCTGGGACTTCGTGCTGCACTCGGGCGCGCCCGCCCTCGTCGTCGTGCCGATCTTGGTGGCGCTCGTCGGACGCCTCGCTGGCCGAGCCGCCCGGGCGCTGCTCGTGGCCCTCGGTTGGGTGGCCTACGTCGCTCTGCAGGGCGGACCGGCGTTGCCCTTCTGGGCCGAGCTGGCTCCGGCGCTGCCGCTGGTGTTCCTGGGCGTGCAGGAAACGCTGACGCGGCTCATCGACGAGCGCCGCGAAGTGTTCCGGCGTGTGGGCTGGGCGCTGTTCGGGCTCGGGCTGATGAGCAGCGCTCTCGCGAGCAAGTTGCCGAGCGACGTCGGGCCGCTGCCGCTCGCGGCGCTGCACCGCGCGTGGCTCGGCGACGAGCGCGATGCCGGCGACGACCCCCTCGATCTGCCGCGCGCGCGCGTCGGTGTGGAGCGCGCCGTCCGCCAGACGGAGCGCCTGCGCGCGCTCGGTGTGTTCCTCCGCGACAACCTGGATCCGCGCGCGTCGATCGCGTCGCCGTGGCCCGGCGCCGTGTCGTACCTCTCCCGGCGCACTGTGCAGGACCTCTTCGGGCGCTCCACCGTGTTGCTCGGCGACGGGGAGCGGCGCACGTGGTTCGGCGAGCGCCGGACGGACCTGCTCGCGGCGTTCGACGGCGACCCGGACTACGTGGTGCCGTTCTTGCTCGAGGCGCGCCGCGCGCCCCGTGTGGTGCCGCTCGTGCAGACCTGGTTCCGCCGCTACGACCGCGTCGGCGACGGGCCGGAGCGCATGGCCGAGTTCTGGCGGCGCTTCGAGAACTACGACCTGATAACCGTGCCCGTGCCCACGTGGCGCGCCGACACGAGCCGAGGGCCCTACGAGCCCTTCTTCCTGTTGCGCCACCGCAGGTTGGGTCTGGCGCCGCAGCTCATCGCGCGCGTGGAAGAGCGCCGCCTCATCGTCGACGTGCAACACGCGGGGCACCTGCAACTCGTGGACTTGGCCGTGTCCCTGCAGAACGCGGCCGGCGAGGTGCGCTCCCTGCGCCCGACGGGCCACTTCGAAGCGGGCCAAGGTGTGCACGCGCGCAACAACTTGATGCTGATGCCGACCGGCGAGCGCCAGGTGCGATTGCTCGAAGTGCCGTTGCCCCCCGACTTCCGCCCCACCCACGTGCTCGCGGTGCTGCGCAACCCGGGCTCCCAAGGCGAAGCAGGCTTTTCGCACGTCAGCAACGAGGTCGTGCTGGACCTGCGCTGACCCGCGCTGGACCTGCGCTGGACCTGCTGACCTGCGCTGACCTGCGCTCGCGCGTAGGTTCGCTCCGAAAGGGGCAACGCCCCGTCCGATAGTAGCCTGGGGCAACGCCCCAGGTCTTACGGCACAACCAGCCCGGGCTGAAGGCCCGGCCCATGCCGTCGCGCGTTGCCGTCGCGCGTTGCAATGGAGCGGGCCTTCGGCCCTTGCCGCCATCTCCGACGAACCTGGGGCGTTGCCCCAGGCTACGATGGGCCGCGCCGTTGGCGCGTGGGAGTACCGCACGCCGTGCGATGCGCCCCGTGCGATGCGCCCCGTGCGATGCGCGCCGCCCGATTCACGCCGCGCGATTCGTACCGCGCGACTCGTGACCGGCGACTCATCACGGGCGCCATGCGCCGCGCGACCCGTGACGTGCGACGTGCGACGTGCGACGTGCGAGCCGCGACGTGCGAACCGCGACCCGTGACGGGCGAACCGCGACGTGCGGTGCGCGGCATCGTTGCGTGGCGCGGGCGCCGCGCGGGCGTTCGGGAGGGGCAACGCCCCGTCCGATAGTAGCCTGGGGCAACGCCCCAGGTCTTACGGCACAACCAGCCCGGGCTGAAGGCCCGGCCCATGCCGTTGGGCGTTGCCGTCGCGCGTTGCAATGGAGCGGGCCTTCGGCCCTCGCCGCCATCTCCGACGAACCTGGGGCGTTGCCCCAGGCTACTATGGGCCGCGCCGTTGGCGCGTAGGAGCACCGCGCCCCGCGCGACCCGCGACGTGCGACGTGCGAACGGCGACGTGCGGTGCGCGGCATCGTTGCGTGGCGCGGGCGCCGCGCGGGCGGTCGGGAGGGGCAACGCCCCGTCCGATAGTAGCCTGGGGCAACGCCCCA
Organism: Planctomycetaceae bacterium; assembly: GCA_016125265.1. GTDB lineage: Bacteria > Planctomycetota > UBA1135 > UBA1135 > RI-242. The sequence goes on along the minus strand of WGMC01000043.1, from coordinate 12,787 downwards.
GGTCTTACGGCACAACCAGCCCGGGCTGAAGGCCCGGCCCATGCTCTGTGTTCGAAATCGACGCGACGCTGCGTCAGGCACGCCTCGAACGCCCGCGCCGAGGGCGCGCGCGCATTCAGCGGTGGCGGTGGGGCTCGATCGGCAGATCGGGCTGTGCGGCGCGATCCGCCTCGCACGAACACGGGGGCTGCTCTTCGACGTGGCTGCCGGTGAACTGCGCGATGCGCATGCTGTGCACACCCTCGTACAGCGACGAGCGGATGACGAGGGACATCAGATCCCGGGCGGTGTCGGGGCTTTCGACGCGGATCAGGATTTCGAACATGGCGCGGCTGGGCGGCTCCGGCGGAGGTCGGCCCCGGGGAAAGCTCCCCGAGGGACTCCGATTTTCGCCCGTTCGCCCGCCGGCCCTCCATCGGGCTTTCGCCCCAGAAGCCCGGCGCGGAGCTCGCCTCCGCGCGTCGGACCGTCCGGGCGCTACTTGATGTCGTAGCGCTTCAGCTTGCGGTAGAGCGTGCTCTTGCCGATCTTCAGGAGGCGCGCCGCAGCCAACTTGTCGCCACCCGTCTCGTCCAGCGCCCGAAGCAGCGCCTTTTTCTCGAACAGCTCGAGACTGACGGGCTCTTCCTCTTGCGGCTCCGGGCGGAATCCCGGGTACGCGCCCGGGTACGACGCGCCCCGCGCGAACCCGGCAGGTGCAAAGGCGCGGCCCGGCAGGTGGGTGCCGGCCGTGCGGTCCTCGCGCCGGCGTGCGGGCGGGATCGCGTGTTTGTCCATCAGCTTGGACTGCAGGTCGCGCAGGGCCTGCGGCAGTTGTTCGAGGCCCAGCACGGGCTCCTTGGCGGAGGCGCAGGCGCGCTCCAGGCAGCTCTTCAGCTCGCGCACGTTGCCCGGCCAGTCGTAGTTCTCGAGCACCCACAAGGCTTCACCGTCGAGCTCCACGGCGCCGAGCACCGCGCCGAAGCGCTGCAAGAAATGCTGCGCGAGGAGCGGCACGTCGACCAGACGTTCGCGCAGCGGCGGCACGCGCAGCGACGCGGTGGAGAGGTGGCGGTAGAGCTCGCGCGAGAAGCGGCCCTGCTCGACTTCGAGTTCCAACGTCGGCGACGCGGCGGCGACGATGCGCACCTTCACAGGCTCGCTCTTGGTCGCGCCCACGCGGCGCACGCGGCCCGTATCGAGCACCTCCAAGAGGCGCGCCTGCACTTCGCTCGGCAACTTGCCGACATCCTCGAGGAACAGTGTGCCGCGGTCCGCCTGGTGCAGGAGGCCCGGTCGGTCCGCATGCGCCCCTTCGAAGGCGCCTTTCGTGTGCCCGAAGAGTTCGACCTCGAGCGACTCCTTGGAAAGCGCGCCGCATTGCAGCGGCACAAACGGCCCGCTGCGGCTCGCGCCGAAGTGCAGCGCGCGGCCAACTCGGCCCACACCGCTGCCCTCTTCCCCCACCACCAGCACCGGTTGGTCCGAACCGGCGAGGCGCTGCACCTCCGCGCGCAGTTCCGACATGGGCGGACTCACACCCAAGAGGCTGGACGGGTGGAACGCAAATCGCGCCGCCTCGAGCAGCGGGCCGAGTTCGCGCTTCGGCACGCCGTTCTCCTGCACGCGCAGGATTTCGGCAGCCACTTGGCGTTTGCCCGCGTCCATCAGCAGCACGATCTTGAGGCCCGGATCGCCGTGGCCAGGTCGCGGCACCAGCGGCAACACGGTCGCCGTCAGGTGCAACACGTCGCGGCCGGCTCGCGGCCCCACGTCGAAGCGGAAGCCCTCGCGCGGTTCGGTGCGCGCGTCGCGCACGTACGCCTCGAGCCCCGTGCCGACGGCCAACTGGCCGAGTGTGCGGCCCTCCAAGTCCTTGCCGAAGATCTCGCGCGAACCGCGGTCGACGAGGCGCACCACACCTTCAGGGTCCACGAGCAGAAGCGCATCCGGACGGCTGGTCGCCAGCTCGCGGATCGCGCCGGACGCGGCGGGCATCTCGCGCAGCGCGGACTCGAGCTCTGCCCCGCGCTGGCGCTCTTCCTGCAGACGCCGGTTGTGCTCGTCGAGCAACCGGTTCTGCATGGCGAAGTCGTCCTGCAGCGACTTGATGCGCAACATGGCGCGCACCACGTCCTCGAGCAGCGTGATGTCGCCCTTGATCAGGAAGGACTCGCAGCCCGCCTCGTAGCCGCGGTGCAGCTCCTCACGCGTCTTGACCTGTCCCGAAACCAGGACCACGGGCACCCCGTGGGCGTGGGGCATCGCCTTCAAACGGCGGCACACCTCGTACCCGTCGATGCCGGCGCCCAGCATCACGTCGACGAGGAACAGGTCGTAGCCGCCGGAGCGCGCCTCCATAAGGCCCATGGCGCCGGTAGGAGCCGTGGTGACCTGGTGCCCAAGGTCCTGCAGGCGGCTCTGCAGCAACAGTTGGGTGCCGGGTTCGTCCTCGATGACCAGGATTCGTCCCATGCGCTACTCCTTCCCGAGCGCGCCGGGGGACGCGCTCTTTTCGTGGGTCCCATGGGAGCGCCGGAGCGACGTTCGCTCGGCACACTTCCCCTGGGTCCCTAAGCTGTACCAGTAGTTGGCCATCCTTCCAAGATGTGGGCCGACTCTTCGATTTGGGAACCATCGACAATGAGGTCTTGCGCGCGGCCCTGGAGCCCCGAGTGCGGGTCGCCCTAGCGCCCTGGAGTGCCGCTGGAGGGCCCCTGGATTCCCTCGCGATCCAGCGCGAACTGCGCCGCACCCTGCCCGCCGAGTTGGCCCGGGGCGCGGCGGAACTGCTGCGTTTGCGGGAGTTGGCGCGGGGACGTTGGCCCGACGCGGCGGAGTGGGTGCTGACGGCAAAGGGCCTTGCCCAGGCGAGCTCCGCGCCCGCGGCCGCCGCGCGGGCGCGCGAGTGCGCGCGGATCGCTTCGGACGCCGCGTGGCTGGACGGCACGGCGGGCATCGGGGCGGACAGCGTCGCGTTGGCGGATGCCGGCCTCGCCGTCGTGTCGTGCGATCTGGATTTCCTGCACGCCCGCGCGGCGGCCGCGAACTTGGAGCGCCGCGGGCACCGCGCGCGGGTCGTGTGCGCGGACGGCCTGTCGGGGGCGGTGCGCGCGCCGTACCTCGCGCTCGACCCGGACCGGCGCGCGGGCGGTGGGCGCGAGCTGGATCCCGTGCGCTGGTCGCCCAGTTTTCCGGCGGCGGTTGCGGCTTTGGCGCAACAGCGCGGCGCGGTGTTGAAGCTGAGCCCGGTGGCGGACGCGGAGGTTTTGGACAGGGACCTGCCCGACGGGCTCGCGCGGCGCTGGAGTTGGGTCAGCGCGGGGGCGGAACTCGTCGAACTTTGCCTGTGGACGGGAGCGCTCGCCGATCCCGGCCGGGCGGCGCGCGAGGCCCTGGTGCTCGACCGCGAGGGCCGCGAGCACCGCTTTGGCGCCAGCGCCGAGGACCTCGTACCCGAGCCGCATCTCGACCCCGACGCGGCGCCGGCGTTCGTGCTGGAACCCGATCCGGCGGTGGTGCGCAGTCACCTGGTCGGGCCGCTCGCCCGCAGCCTGGGCGCGGCGCCGCTCGGACCGCTGCTCGGCTTCCTCGGGCTCGACGCGGAGCCGCCCGCGTCGCCCTTCTACCGCTCGTTCCGGGTGCTGGCCCAGGCGCCCGCGGACCGCCGCCGGGTGCGCGCGCTGCTGGCCGAGCACGACATCGGGCCCGTTTCCGTGCGCGTGCGCGGCCACCAGCGCAACGCAGCGGAGCTGGCCCGGGAGTTCTCTGGCCACGGCTCGCGCCGGGGCCAACTCTTGGTGGCCAGGCTGGAGGCTGGACACCGCGTGTATCTGGTCGAGCCGTGGCCGGGCCCGGCCGCGCGCGCGGGGCTACCCTAGGCAGGCCCCAGCCCGAGCCCGCGCGAACCGCCGCACCAGCCCTGGGGTTTCGACCATGAGCAAGGACCGCACCACGGCCACCGACGCCCGCCAGCCACCGCCCGCAGCCCGTGAGGCGACGCCGCCCCAGCAGCCGCCGCGCCGCCCCGCACCGTGGCGCCGCGGTGTCGCGGTGGTGCTCTTCCTGGGCCTCGTCGGCATTGCCGCGTACCTGGGCCAGCCGGACCCCAAACCGATCGCCGTCGCGGACTTCCGCATGGAGGAGGTCGCGCGCGAGGTGGGCCTCGTCTTCGAGCACAAGGCCGGCGACCTCGACCCCAAGATCCAGCACATCCAGCCCCACATCCTCGGTGTGGGCGCTGCGGTTTCGGTCAGCGACGTGGAGGGCGACGGGGATCCGGACCTGTACGTCACGAACTCGGCGTTCGGAGCGCCCAACGCGCTCTTCCTGAACCAGGGCGACGGCACGTTTGTCGAGGGCGCGCGCGCGGCGGGCATCGCAGACCTCAACGTCGTGGGCCGCGGCCTCTGCATGGGCTCGATCTTCGGCGACGTGGACAACGACGGCGACGAGGACCTCTTTGTCTACCGCTACGGCTACACGGCGTTTTTCTTGAACAACGGCGACGGCACGTTCACCGACCACAGCGCGGCGTCTGGACTCGAGCGCTGGATGTATTCGAACGCCGCGACGTGGATCGACGTGGATCGCGACGGGTTCCTCGATCTCTTCGTCGGGGGTTACTACCGCGAGGAGATCGACCTCTGGAATATCGACGACACGTCGATCATGCACGACAGCCAGGACTACGCGTCGAACGGCGGGCGCAACTACTTCTTCAAGGGTCGCGGGGACGGCACGTTCGAGGACGTGTCCGATCGTTACGGCATCGGCGGCAGCCGCTGGACCATGGCGTGCTCGATCGCGGACTTCGACCGCGACGGTTGGATGGACCTCTACGTCGCCAACGACTACAACGGCGAGCAGCTCTTCCGCAACGTCCTTGGCACACACTTCGAAGAGACCGATGTGGGCCTCGGCCACGACTCGAAGAGCGGCATGAGCGTGCACTTCGGCAACGTGCGCAACGACGGCCGTTTTTCGGTGTTCGTGACGAACATCTCGCGCCGCGGCTACGTGTTCCACGGCAACAACCTGCGCGAAAACCGCGTCGAAGAAACCGGCCAGCTCGTGCAGACAGCGCGCGGCGCTGCCATCGACACGGGCTGGGCCTGGGGCGCGCGGTTTGCGGACTTCGACAACGACGGCCTCGAGGACCTCTTCGTCGTCAACGGCTTCGTTTCGGCGAATCCCGACCGCGACTACTGGTACTACGCGGGCAAGCTCGCCACCGGTTCGGGCCGCATCATCGCCGACGCCGCGAACTGGACTCCGTTCGAGGACCGCAGCCAATCGGGCTTCGAGCGCTCGGTCGTGCTGCGCAACCAGGGCCGCGGCAGTTTCGAGGACGTCGCGGAAGTGGTCGGGGTCACAGACCTCCTCGACGGCCGCGCGATTGTGACCGGCGACTTCCGCGGGGTCGGCGTTCTCGACGTCGTGATCGCCAACCAAAAGGGCCCGTTGCTCTACTACCGGAACAGCCCGAAGCCGGACAACAACTGGATTTCCTTGGACCTCACCGGAACACGCTCCAACCGCAGCGCCATCGGCGCGGAAGTCGTGCTGGAATGGGGGAACCAAATCGCCCTGCGCGTCGTAGAAGGGGGCGGTGGTTTTTCGAGCCAGAGCGATCGGCGCCTCTTCTGGGGCCTGGGGGAACACGCAGGACCGGTGCGCGCGCGGGTGCTGTGGCCCTCGGGCCGCGCGCAGGTGCTCGAGGACCTCGAATCCGGCCGCCTGCACCTCATCGAAGAGCCTGCAGCCGACTGACGGGCGCACCGGCAGCGCCGGCCGCAATGGCCGCACCAGGCGCACCGGCCGCACCAGGTACACCGCCCGCACCGCGCACACCGAGCACACCGGCCGCACAGGGCGCTCTAGGCCACACAGCCAGCGCCGGCGGCACGTGCGCTCCGCCCACACGATCTAAGCCCTGACCCGATCCCGAGCCAGCGCTCCCAAGCACCGCCCCCACCACCCCATGTCGAGCCCCAGCCTGGCCCTCCCGCGCCCGTCGCCCCTCGATCGCCTGCGCTTCCTGGGTGAGCCCAAGTGGCTCATCACGATGCTGATCACTGTCGTGGTGCTCGTCGCCACCTACCTCGGCGCGATCGCGAGCCCCGTGGTGTTCGCCGTGGCCCTCGGCACGGCCATGCTGACCGAGTCGGTGTTTTCGCTGCTGGTGCGCGGCCACCTGATCAACGTGCAGAGCGCGTACGTCAGCGGGATCAGCGTCACGATCCTGACCAACCCCCAGCAGGGCCTGGTGTGGCCCTTCGCCCTGGCCGCGGCCATCTCGATCGCCAGCAAGTACGCCCTCGTCTACAAGGGCCGCCACCTCTGGAACCCGACCAACTTCGGCATCAGCCTCCTCCTGCTGATCGCCCCCGCCAAGTTCGCGGTGCTCTCGACCCAGTGGAACAACAACCTGGTGCCGGTCCTCGTCATCTGGACCCTAGGCCTGCTTATCGCCTCCCGCGCCAAGATCCTGCACGTCACCGCAACCTACATCGCCGCCTTCTTCGCCTTCGGCTACCTGCGCAGCCTGATCAGCGGCGACCCCTACTGGACCGAAATCGCGCCCCTGACGGGCCCGATGTACCAGCTCTTCATCTTCTTCATGATCACGGACCCGCGCACCACAGTCTCCACGCGCCGCGGCCGCGTCCTAGTAGCCCTGATCATCGCCTCCGTCGAATGCGCCCTGCGTATGTCCAACGAATCCCCCTGGATGCCCGACGGCATCCGCGCCGCCCCCGCCTTCTTCGCCCTAGCCACCGTAGGCCCGATCGCCCTATGGCTAGAACTGCGCTCCCGCCCCACCGCGAAGCGCTGACCGGGAGGGCTTTACGAGTTTCTGGACCGCAGCGGGGAGGTCCAACGCCCAGCATCGGCGGCGACGCGCAGCGCCGTCCACTGCATGCCGCTGTTAGACGCCGTGGACTCGCAGTGCCTTGTTCATATCCACAGGAAGCCCGGCGGCCTTCAGTTCCTTGGCCAATTGCAGCCGCCAGCCGCCCTCGGCATCAAGCTTGACGTAGAGTACTCCCGAATAGTCGGAAGGTATCTCGACGCCGTCCACAAACAGGGCGCAGACGCGGGACCGCCCAAGCCTGCCGAGGAAGAACCCAAGTTCGAGGATCACGTTCTGTCGCGCACGGGGATGGAGTTGATCGTTTGATGCCAACCCACCACGATCGTCGCCGGTGAGAAGTACGACTGCGAACCCTACGTCGCTGTAGTCTTCGAACTTTTCGATTATCGTCCGGCCACGATTGGGTTGCTCGCGAAGTAGGATTACCTCTTGATCCAGTTTCTCGAGAAAGCGCGCGACCCCCTGGATTGCCGCCTCGTCGTGACCGTGCACCAGGAAGATCCGATGGCCCTTGGGTGCGTTCGCCAGTACCCCGGAGACAGTCCCGGCTCCTTGCAGTTGCTGCTCCGTCTGCAGCAACTCGATCAGGCCCTCAAGGCGGGTGAGCTGTGTAGTGAGGCTTGCCGCTCTGCGCGCTTCCCACCATCCTTCGTCTACCCGCATCGGGAAAGCCCCGTACTTTCCTACATCGGTCACGCTACTCACGTTCGGAGAGTTCCGACCGAACGCCTTCTCGAGGTAGTTCCGGGTTACTAGCTCCCACTGCCCGTAGGCATCACGTTCGAGAGGACGGGACTTCAGCAGTTGTCGTCCCTTCCCGATTTGCTCTTCCACGAGGCGGATGCCAGTGGACGGGTCAACTTCCGGTTGCCCAGGCGGGCCAGGCTCTTTGCGTCGACGTGCCATCGGGTCTTTCTCTAAGCCGCTCCCTGCGCCCAACGTCTTGGCGATCAGCGGCCGGTGGAGCCGGTCCGCTGCACAACCGGGTCAGGCGTCGTGCCGTCTCGTCGCTGAAGGCTTCGAGCCCAGGCGCGCTTGCCGTTGCCGCCGCAGAAGTACACGGTCCCGTCGGGTTTTATGGAGGAGATCACCAGCGGCATTTCGAGGCTGTCGTGGACGTTCGTCACCGTAACACCGGGAGCCAACGCCTGATCTTGAATCGCCTCATGATTCAGCTCGGTCATCAGATCGTCGATCACGGCGTGGCCCTCTCTGCGGCTCAAGCCTGAAATGTCGTATCCGAACTGCGCAGCAAGCGCGATCTGCTTCTCCGTGGGGCTTCCCATCGTAGTCTTACCCCGGAATCCTGCATCGATTGCGTCTTCGATGCGTGCTGTAGCAACTGAAACGGTACACCCTCGGAGGTCAAGACTAAGCCGCACACCGAAGGCCACCTGCCTGTCCCCCACGCGCGGAATGTGCCTGAGTTCTTTCATCTCGGGGTTCCTTCTTTGCACGCCTAACGCCCCGGTTCAGAGGCGGGCCGCGTAGCGGACCGTCCGCTGCAACCGGTTGTTATGCCGCGCTCAATCATGTGAGCCTACTCATCCACGACGTTTGCGGATACCGTGCACCCAGTGTTCAAGGGTCTCGATATCGGCCCCGAGAGCGTCGGGATCAGGGATGTCCGCTCGCGCCGCGGCGGCCTGGTCATGGCCGGGGAGCCACCTGGAGCATTTTGTCATGGCGGTCTCCACGGTCCGGCAGTCTTCCGTTGTAATGTCCGCAATCCTGCCGATCTGCTGCGTCTGAACGCCAGGTCGATACCGCTCGACCACGCCCCCAAGAAGCACCTCCTCGAGCCCGCGTTCCCATGCCTCACGCAGATAGCCGTAGATGACGCTGGCTTCGCGCTCGTAGACCGATTGATGACCGTCCCGATGCAGCTTTTCCGCATCCTGAAAGAGCTTCTTGAGATGGCCGATGCGCTTGGCGACCTTGAGGGCGACCCACGGCAGCTCCTCTGCGCACACGCCCGCCCCCTTCGACAGATGCCGGATGTGCTGGTCTAGCTGTTCAACTCCCAGTTCCTCGGCGAACTGCTTGAGCAGCAGGAGGAAGACCACGTCGTGGGTGAACACGATGACCTGCCGAGTCTTGGCTTCGTGCACCAGCCGCCGCGCCACGCCCTCGCGCCACTTGTAGTCGAGTGACGAGACGGGGTCGTCGAAGACGATGCCCGAATGATCGTCCGCGGTGCTCAGTTCAGCGAAGAACGCCGCGATGGAGAGGCAACGCTGTTCGCCTTCGCTGACGACTCTGGGCAGCTCAACGCCCGGCGCGCGGGTCAGGATCAGCTTGTGGTAAAGCACGCCCTCCGATCCACCCGCTTCCGTCAGTTCGACTTCGGCATGGCGGAAGGCGAGACTCTTGAGTTCATCCCGAAACCCCTTCTTGAGTCTCTGGGACACGGCCGCCTTCGTGACGGCCGTACTCTTCTGCGTGATCGCCTGGGTCTTCGTTTCGTCGATGCACAGCCCGTAGGCCGCATGCTTCTTCTTCCGCTCGATCTCATCGAGCACGACTTGCTCGTGTTTCGCGAGCAGCTTCCGGGCACGAAGCTCCAACACCTCCTCGGTCATGCGCTTCCTGGTATCGTCGGTGGCGCTTGTGCGCAGGGTCTCAATCCGCTCCGCGATCTGTGCTGCGACCGCGTCCACATCCTCGGTGACCGTCTCCAGCGCCGGACAGTCTGCGTCGTGATCCTTCTCCTCGGCGAGGGCGAGCAAGACGGCCTTGCGACGACGTTCGTTCGTGGCGAGCGCTTCCGTGACAGCGTCCGCGACCGCTGCGTGCTCGATGCGGATCTCCTTGACCGCCTCCTCGGTGGCTTCGGTCGTCAACTTGAGTTCGACGAAGCCGGCCCGCCGGTTCGTCAAGATATCGCGGGCCTGCTGGAGCTCCTGCTCCGAAGTCGAAGTGACGAACGCTTCGAACCGCTTGAGTCTTTCGCAGGTCTCGTGATCAAGGTTTTGCTGACACAGGACGCAATGTGCATCCTCTGTGACCACTGGAAACGCTTGGCCGGAATACGCGACCTCGTCCGAGAAGTGTCGTGCCGCCTCCCAGAGGGCGGTCCACGGGTCCGAACCCGTTCCGTCCAGCATCTCCGCTGGAAATGTAGCGGTCCGGAGGTTCTTGGCCGCCTCGGCCTTGCGGCGCACTTCGCCTCGCGCATCGAAGACGGCCTTGATTGCATCCGCCGAGAGCGCCAATTCAACGGCCGTGAGATGCCGCGCCAACGCCTGGACACGACCAGCACGAAGGCTTAGCTGCCGGGTCAGCTTCTCCGGATCGTTCGCCTGCAAGTCCAGAAGCGACTTCTCCAAGAGTGCCAGGCGGCCTTCCTCGTCCTTCGAGAGACGGGCAAGCGTCTGCACGGCCTCGGGCCTGGTTAGCGACGTGATGCTCGCCAGCAGCTTTGCGACCGCCGTTCCCTGCGGAACTTCGTTCTGAACCGTGACCAGCGCGCTCGAAGCCAGTGCGCGCTGCTCTCTTTCGAGCTGGGCACGAACGGCCTTGCAGGCCCGCACCAGTTTGTCGAACAGGTCAAGCCCGAAGGGCCGGAACGCGACATCGGTCTTCTCTGTGAGGTAGACGGCAGCGCAGTGCGTGTCGAAGACACTCACCCGGGAAATGAAGTCGTCCGCTCCGTTCCCAGCCCACTCCCGCGGGTCCGGTTCGGTTCCAACCTTGTACTTGATCGACACGACGGGCGTGGGTGGCGCCGCCCCCGACACGACGTTGCCCAAGATTCTCTCCTGTCCGCGCGTGCGACAGGCGCCTTTCAGGATGCGGATGTACCCGGTCTTCCCGGCGGCGTTGTCGCCATACACCACCGTCAGCTTGGGCGAGAACCGCAGCGTCTGATCTTCCGCGAGCGCATTCACGCCGCGATGGTGCGAAATGGATTGGAGCGAGACAGGCGCGGCTCCGGTCCCTGCGTCGGGCACGTGTTCTTTCCCCAAGGGCACGATGTCCTGTTCGTCGGCAAGGCCGTGGGCGCTCTTGCAGATCTCAGTGAGCGTATGAAGGTCGTCGTCCGAGAGATCGCCGTTCTGGACGAGGCGGCGAAGCGCATCGCGCTGCCAGGACGGCCGCTCCTGGGACCATTTCAGGAGTTCTTCGAGAACGCTCATCGCGGCACCCCGGCGGCAGAGGGCGGCGGCGCGGCTTGGGCGCGTTCGTCGTCCGGCCCGTGCTCGCTGAGAAGTGCGTTGTGCAACGACCTCACGGACTCGGTCAGGACTTCGCCTCCAAGACTACCGAGATCGAGCTCGCGGCAGATGTCGATGTCGCGCCGGGACATGTAGTTGCCGTGGATGAGTACCTCGCGGATCTGGTCGGCCGGGTCGGGGTACTCGCGCTCTTCTGGGTCGTGGTTTTGGAGCAGGAAGTCCCGGTAGCACTGCCCGATGACCGGCTTGGAGTGGGTCTGGATCTCCTCCACCACACGCAGGATCGCCGTGATCTTCGCATCCAGCGCGTCCGGGGTGCTGTAGAAGATGTTGCCGTTGGGGTGGGCGGACTCGTTGCGGTCGTCCACCAGCTTGGCGTACGTGCCGATCTTGCCGTTGTCACAGGCAATGAGCTTGAGAAAGCGCAGGATCGTCCGCTCGGGCACGGCGCTGAACACGAAGGGCGAGGTAGCTTCGAGCAGCGCCTTCTCGTCCCGCGCGAAGCCGATGAGTCCCTTCTCGAAGTCGCCGGGCCGCGTCTGCTTGATCTGCCAGATGTTGAAGTAGACGCAGCTCATCGTGAGCATGTGGTAGGCGAGGAACGCGAACTGGTACTTGCCGTGGGTGTAGTTCGTCTCAAAGGCGTCCCAGAGGAACTCGATGTACTCATGCTCCTTCGGACTCTTGAAGGAGAGGGGCAGATAGTTGCCCAGTTCGATGGCCTCATCCATCGTCGTCCTCGTCGGCCAGCGCCACCGTCCAGACCTGTTTCAACGGGAGCTCGGCGCGCAGGTCTGGGTCGAGCTTGTCGTACACCTCGTACAGCGCGTCGAGCAACTCCGTCTGGGACCACAACCGGACGCGGAAGAAGCTGCCGGCGAGTTCCTTCTGGACGTTGTTCTTGAAGCCGCTCCAGGAGACGAAGAGTCCCTCGTTCGCACCGAACTTGCTGACCGAGCCGAGCAGCTTGTCCACGGTCGGGCGATCGATCGGGGTCTGTTCGGACTTCACCTCGACCACCAGTCGGGGCGAACCGAAACCGAGTGGGCCCGCGCCGGCCAGGATGTCGGCGCCACCGTCGGCGCCGGCCGGACTGCGCCAGGTGGTGTAACCCTGCGCGCGCAAGATGCCCTCGACCAGCCGCGTGAGATCGTTGCCCTTGAATCGGCTGAGGATCAGACGCGCGATGCCGTCGCGCGCCCGTTCCTCCAGGTCGAGGTCGACGGGTTCGTCGGACCCGGCCGTCTGCACGCTCGGCGCCAGCACCTGAGCGACGGATTCCGGTTGCCAGCCGTTCTTGCCCATCGCCTTCAACCTCACCTCCGCGTCGTTCTTCTGAACGCGGCAGATGGTCATGAAGGCGCCGAAGGTGTTGAGCAGGTCCTTGCCGAAGTGACTGCGCGGGATCGCCTCGCCGATCCACTTCACGGCGCGCCAGTGGAAGAACGGAGAAGGGCCGCCCGGCTCGAAGGTGTAATCCCCAGTCAGCTCCCCGATCTGGATCGCGCGTTGGATTTTGAGCGGGAGCACGATCCAATCGCCCTTCCGCATGTCGTGGGCGAACGGCCAGATCTGGCTGGCGTGGTTGATGAGCTTCTTCGGCTTGGCCTCGGTGACGTGACCCCGATCCTTGGTCCAGTCGCTATGAGAGTGGAACGGGTTGTTGGGGTTGGTCAGGTGCGGGGGTGTGCGCCCGCAGGTGGAGCGTAGCGGAGCCGGAGGGCGCACACCCCTCGGCGAACTCGGCCGGGGT
>WGMC01000023.1 GCA_016125265.1 Planctomycetaceae bacterium | reverse complement strand
CGACGCGCGACGCACGGTGATACGCGACGCACGGTGATACGCGATGCACGCGGACACGCGACGATTGCGGGCGTCCGAGAGGGGCAACGCCCCGACCGATCGTAGCCTGGGGCAACGCCCCAGGTATTGCGGCAGACCCGCTCCGGGCTGAAGGCCCGGCCCATGCCGCTGGCCCGTTGCGATGGAGCGGGCCTAGAGCCCTTGTATCGACCCTCCCCCGGACCTGGGGCGTTGCCCCAGGCTACTATCGGGCGCGCCGTTGGCGCTCTCTGCGGCACCAGCGCCGTCAGGCCTTGGGCGGGATCACCACTTCGTCGACGGGCTCGACCACGGACTTGTACACCGCTTCGGCGATGTCCTCCGGGCGCAGCATCTTCGAGCGGTCCCAGTTGCCGTCGACGCCGTCGAAGATCGTGGTGTCGACGCTCGGGGGGTACACGGTGGTGACCCGCACGCCGCCCGCGCGTTTGCCTTGGCCCTTGAGTTCCTCGCGCAGGGCGTCGCTGAAGCCGCGCAATCCGTACTTCGACGCGCAGTAGGCCGTGTTGCGCGCGAATCCCTGGCGCGCGGCTTGGCTGGCGATGTTGACCACGTGGCCCCGCTCGCTGGCCAGCAGGTAGTCGATGCTCTCGAGGGTCACCAGGAACGGCCCGTTCAAGTTGACGTCCATCTGGAACGTCCAGTCCTGGGGCCGCATGTCCTTCAACGCCTTCACGTCGAAGACACCCGCGTTGTTGATGAGCACGTCCATGCCCCCGTCCATGAACTCGACCGCGCGCCACACGGCCGCTTCGACCGAACCGTAGTCGGCGACGTTCATGTTCGCCGCCATGCCGCGGCCGCCGGCGGCGTCGATCTCCCGCGCCACATCATCCAGTTGGTCCGACGAGCGGGCTGCCACGGTGACGAAGGCGCCTTCACGGGCGAAGCGAAGGGCGATGGCGCGGCCAATGCCGCGGCCTCCGCCGGTGATCAGGACACGGAGCTGGGCCATGGGGATGGGGGGGGCACGGGGGGAGAGTCGGTGGACAAGTGTAGCGCGCGGGCCCAGTCGGGGCGCATTCGGGGCGCGGCGGGCCAGCGCAGGGCCATCCCGGCATTCCGTCGGCGAGCGGCGTGCGAATGCCCCCCGAAAATGCGAGAAGCCCCGCGACGCGCGCGGGGCTCCCCTTGTTCAGGCCCTCGCCGCGACGCGCGCGGCTGGGCAGATTGGCGGCTCGATCAGCCGTTCAGGCCAAGGACGAGGCCCAGTTGCAGGGCGTCGCCGTCCAGGGCGGCGTTGTCGCTGTCGGACTTCAGGAAGTTGAACTGCCACACGGCCGGGCTGTTGTACTGGCGGAAGTTGACTCCCACCGTCAGCAGCGTCGTGTCGTCGGCATCGTCGACGTCCTCGTAGCGAACGGCGGCTTCCCACTCTTCGGTGATGGCGTAGGAGCCGTAGATCGACCAGGGACTCTGGTCGAGCAGACCGCCGATGGCCGGGCCGGTGGCGTTGTCGTCCACGCTGACGATTTCGGCACCGACGCCGAAGCTGCCCACGGTGAAGCGGATGTCCGCCCCGAAGGCCGTGTTGTCGTCCGTGCCGTTGTCGTCCGTCAGACCGAAGACGCCGACGGTTGCGTCGAACTCTTGGCTGCGGGCGTTGGTGGAACCGGCGGCCTGGCGGCCGTTGCCGAAGTCGAACTCGACCCGGCCCGACATGCGGTATTCCTCGGCGGTGCCGTCGGAACCGTTCTGGATGGCCAGATTCCAGCGGAGCTGGTCGTAGTCACCGCTGACCATGACACCGAGGTCCCAGTCGTAGAACGCCTGGCCGAGCACCGAGCGGTTGATGAACAGCAGGTTCTCGGGGCTCTCCGCGCTGCTGAACAGCGTGGGGAAGCAGAAGTGACCCCAGGTCACGCGGAAGTTGTCCGCGGGATCCCAGGTCACGTAGGCGTCCAGCAGTTCGGACGTGCGAACGGGGTCGCCGTTCGTGTCCACAGCGGCTTCGCGCTCGACTTCGTCACCGAAGTCGAAGCTCAGGCGCCAACCGAAGTTGCCGGCGGTGCCGTCGGCCCAGAGGCGGGCGTTGTAGAGCTCGAAGCCCGAGATGTCATCGCCGGCTACAGAATCCGCGCCGAAGACATCGTCCTCCGAGTGGGTGTAGACGGTCTTGATGGTGGCGCCGAACGTCGGGCCACCGCCGCCTTGGGTTGTCACGTTGGAGGAGAGCGCGTGCAGCTCCTCGTCGAGGCCCAGCCAGGTGCTCTTGGCTTCGTTGTTCGCCGTAGCGAGCGAAGTGAAGCATCCGAGGGCGAGGGCCCCATACAGCATCGTTTTCATCGGTAGAGACTCCGAGAGAGAACGGCTCTTTGGGGATGGGGATGGGTTTGGAGCCCGAGAGGATGGCGCGCCACCTCTCCTGTACCAAGGGTTTGTGGGCCGGGAAGGGTTCCCGAGCCCTTCTCCGTCCATCGGCGGGGATTGCAGAGCCCTTGCCATGCGCCCCGGGGCGCTGCCTCCATTGCGACGTAAGTGCCTTGGCGGCAATAGCTTAGGCCGGTGTCTCGGACTCGTTCGAGCCGCCGTTGAACGGCCCATAGCGCAGATCGGCGGCCTCCAGCAGCTCGAGCTGGGCGGGGTCCGCATCCAACTCCAGCAGTTCGAGAGCCACGAGCCGGGACTCGATCCGCTGCCGCGCCTCGCGTGTGTAACCGTGGTCGTAGTCGGCGCGCGCGAGGTACCGCGGGTCCACGGACGTGTCGAACTCCCAGATCGCGAGCTCGAGGTCGCGCCGCACCGCCGCCGCCCACGCTTCGGGGCGCGCTTCGATCAGCGCGCGCGCGGCGTCCAGGAGCTGCGCCGGGGGCGGGCAGCCGTTGGCCTCGACCCAGTCGCCGAGGGCGACGAGCAGGCGCCGCGCGTCCCGTGGCTCGACGGGCAGCGGCGCGCGCTTGCGCCCGCCGGGCGCGACCGTGCTGCCGGCCGCGGTCAACTCCGCGAGGGCGCGCTCCAGCTCCCGATCGGGGCCGCTCACGACGACGCCGGTCGCCCGGCGCGCCGGCCTGCGCGCAGGTAGGAGAAGGGGTAGATGCCCGTGCCGTGCCCGTCGGAGAACTGCACGGAGATCGCGTAGTGGCCGACGAGGCGCACGTCCTTCGTCGTCAGCGCCTCCGGCACGGTCGCGGGGTCGTGGACCTGCACGCCGGTGTGTTCGTCGACGCAGTAGGCGCACGGGCAGAGGTCGCGCAACGCCTTCGCGCTGTACACCGTGCTCGCGCCGTCCTGCCACTCGATCTCGACCTTGGACGGGTCGCTCTTTCGGATCACACGCGGCGTGCTGTCCATCGGGGTGCCGGGAAGAGCGTCCGTGCGCGGCAGCGCGGGAGGGGAGGTGGCCAGAGCCGGATTTGAACCGGCGACCCCATGATTTTCAGTCATGTGCTCTACCAACTGAGCTATCTGGCCGGGAGGATCCCCGCGGGCGCCGGTCGATGACCGTGGGCTCCCGCGCCGCCGGTGGGTCGTCCGACGGGCCGGGGATTCTCCGGCCCGGGGGGCCCGACGTCAACGACCAGCCGGGTGGATCCAGCCGATCGGCGGATTTCGCGGCCGCGGTTCAGGACGCGGGCGGCGGCCCGAAGACTCCCGCGCGGCGTTCGGCCAACGTGTGGCGGGCGCGTTCCACGTCGACCGCGATCTGCGCCACCAGGGCGTCGAGGCCGTCGAAGCGCTGTTCCCCGCGCAGGTGGCCGTGGAACTCGAACAGAAGGCTCGCGCCGTAGAGCTCCCCGCCACCTTCGAGGAGGTGCACCTCGACACGGAGCTCCGGCGCCGCGGAGGCCAAAGTCGGGCGCCGACCGATGTTCGCGACGGCCGGCAGCCCCGGTCCGGGGCCCCGGGGCCCGACGACGTGGGCAAACCCCGCCCAGACACCCTCCGGCGGGTGGAGTGCGCCGCGCAGGTCGAGGTTGGCCGTGGGGAAGCCGATGCGCCTGCCCAACGCGTCCCCGTGCACGACCCGGCCGAGCACCGCGAACGGCCTCCCGAGCATGCGCGCCGCCGCCGCGAGGTCGCCGAGCGAAACCGCCTCGCGGATCGCGGTCGACGACACCGGGCGGTGTTCGAGAACCACCTCGGGCACCACGTCCACGGGCCAACCCGCGGCGGCCAACCACTCGGGGGTGCCGCGCCGGTTGCGGCCGAACTTGCTGTCGAAGCCGAGCACCAGGTGCCGTGCGCCGAGACCGCGCACCAAGTAGCGCTCCGCGAAGTCCTGCGGTTCGAGTTGGCGCAGCCCTTCGTCGAACTTGAGCGCAGCGACGTGCTCGACACCTGCGCGCGCGAACAGTTCGAGGCGATGCTCCAAGCTGGTCAGCGACTTGGGCGCGCGCCCGAGCAACACACGCTTCGGATGCCCGCGGAAGGTCAACACCGTCGGCACTGCGCCGAGGGAGCGAGCGCGCTCCAAGTTGGCCGCCAGGATGGCCTGGTGGCCGAGGTGCATGCCGTCGAAGACGCCGATGCTCACCACCGAGCCCCCCGGGGGAGGCACGAGCTTGCGCGCTTCGAAGGTGACCTGCAACGCCAACCGCCGTCAGCGTTTCGCGGCTGCTTTTGCCTGCTTCTTGGCGTAGCGCGCCTTCAACTCCTCGAGCGCCAGCCTGTTCTGGTGTTTGTCCGCCGCCGACATGCGGTCGACCAGCAGCACACCTTCGAGGTGGTCGTATTCGTGCTGCACGATGCGCGCCACGAAGCCTTCGAACTCGGTCTCGTGTGTGTTGCCGTCCGGGTCCTGGTAGCGCACGCGGCAACGCGCGGGCCGCGTGACTTCGGCGTAGATGCCGGGGAACGAGAGGCAGCCCTCCTCGTACACGGTGGGCTCACCTTCGCGCGCCAGGATCTCCGGGTTGATGAGCGCGAGCTCGCCCTCCGGCCGCTCCGCCTCGCCGTGTTCGTTCAGCACGAGGACCCGCTGCTTGAGGCCGACCTGCGGCGCCGCCAGCCCGACGCCCTCGCTGGCGTACATGCGCCGGAACATGGCGCGGACCAACTCCCGCAGCCCCTCGTCCACGGCGACGGGCTCAGCCCGCTTGCGCAGCACCGGGTCCGGGAAGAGGGTCAGGTCGTATTCGAGGGGTTCGCTCATGGAAGGTCGGTGACGTTCGTCGGCACCCAGCTTATCTAGGAGCGACGCGTCCCGGACGCAACGATCCGCGGGCCCATCGCCGGTAGACTCCAGCGCTCCCGCCCGCGATCGGGCCCTCGCTGAACCCCGACCCCCCCAGAACTTGGACTTCTCGAAGCATCTGCAAAAGGCGGAAGAGGCCCTGCGGCGGCGCAATTTCGACTTCGCCGTCGACCTGTACCGCCAGCTCCTCGACCTGGATGCGGACCTGGGCGAGGCCCGGGCGGGCCTGCGGGACGCCCTGAAGCGCCGCCAGGAGTCGAAACCGCGTTCGAAGCTGATGGGCGCGCTCGGCGGGGCACTGCCGCTCGGGCGGGCCCGCACGCTGTTCAAGCTGAAGAAGTACGACAGCGCCGCGAAGGCCCTCGAGGACTACCTCGCCCATTCGCCCTTCGACGAGGACGCGAACCTGCTCCTCGGCGAGTCCCTCGAGCTGGCGGGCCACAAGAACAGCGCCCGCGCCGTGTACGAGTTCGTCGCGGAAGTGGCCCCGAAGAACCCCGAGGGGCTCAAACGGTCGGGCGCGATGATGATGGCGCTCGGCGAGCACGGGAAGGCGCTCGGTTACTTCGAACGCGCCCTGGAAGTGGACCCGCGGGACCAGGAGGCGCTGAAGGCGCGCAAGAACCTGGCCGCGGAGGCCGCGCTCACGAAGGGCAACTTCGAGGGGGTGCGGCACAGCCGCGAGCAACTCGTCGACGCGGAGGAAACGCGGCGGCTCGAGCGCACGCGGCGCTCGCACCTCGGGGAGGACGAGCTGCGCGAGGAGCTCACCCGGCTCGAGGGCCGCTTTGCCGACGAACCGAAGAACCTCGAGCTGATGCTCGAGATCGCCGCGGTGCACGAGCGCCTGCGCGACCCGGCGGCGGCGCTGGAACTGGCCGAACGCGCCCTGTCCTACCGGCACGGGGATTTCGACCTCGAAACCCGTGTGGCCGACCTCCGCGTGAAGGTGCTGCGGCTCGAACTGCGCGCCGCGGACAAGGCGGGCGATCGGGACAAGGCCGACCGGCTGGAGCGCGAACTGGACGAGCTCGAGCTGACGGACCTGCGGCGGCGGGTCGAGGCCCGGCCGTCCGAGGCGCCCCTCCGGCTGGCCCTGGCGCGGCGACTGGTGCGCGGCGCGGACTGGGACGGCGCCCTGGCGGAGCTCCAGCGGGCCGGCGGCGATCCGCGGGTCGCGCGCGACGTGTCCCAGCTCAAGGGGCAGTGTTTCGAGGCCAAGGGCTACCTGGACCTCGCCGTGAAGGAGCTTTCCGCGGCCCTCGAGGGCCTGGCTCCGGGTGAGGACCGCGCCAAGGAGCTGGGCTACCAACTCGGCGCGATCGCCGAGCGGCAGGGCCGGGCGGAGGAGGCGCGCTCCTGGTACGCCCGGGTCTTCGAGCAGGACATCGGGTTCCGGGACGTGGCGCAGAAGATGGAGTCCCTCCGGGACGCGGGCGCGGGCTGACGTGGCCCGTCGCGGGCTCCCGGCGGGGGCTCTGCCGGAGACCGGGCGCTCCCCCCGTGCCAAGCCGCCCTCCAGTCGCTATCCTTCTCCCCCCGTCAGCGGGCCCGACCCGGGGCCCGGGCGGACGATCCACTCTTTGCGCCCGCCCGGCCGCGACCGGTCCGCGGGTCCCTCCACGAGCCATGCCGAACAGCAAACAAGCCGCCAAGCGCCTCGTCCAAGACGAGCGCCGCCGCCTGGCCAACAAGGCCACGCGCACCAACATGAAAAGCGCCCTGAAGAAGGCGCTCAAGGCCACCACGCCCGAGAGCAAGGCCGAAACGCAGGCCGCCGCTGCGTCGCGCATCGACAAGGCCGCGAAGCAGCGTGTGATCCACCCCAACGCAGCCGCGCGCTTGAAGAGCCGCTTGGCGAAGCGTCTGGCGAAGACCAGCGCCTGATCCGTCGGGAAGGTGGTGCGTCGCCACAGCGGCGTCGCACCGCCACGGGGCTCATGCGCCCCAAGCCATCACACCATCACCTGGAGACGACCGTGGGCGGCAGCTTCGAGACCAACGACAAGGAGACCAGCCAGCACCTGCGCCCCCTGCGCGTGCCGAGTTTGCCCGCCGGCATCTACGGTCGCGCGAAGGAAATGGTGAGCGACCTGCCGGGGTGGACCCTGGTGTCGGAGGACGAAGCGTCGGGCACGCTGGTGTGCGAGCGCAAGGCCCGTGTGCTCGGCGGGACCTCGCGCATCACCATCCGCGTCGAGGGCCCCGAAGGCATTCCCTCGTCGACGGTTTCGGTCAAGTCGGAGACCTCCGGCGGCCTGCTCTCCCACGACAAAGCGAACGTGAGCGAGTTCATGAAACCGTTCCACCGCCGCGTCTGCTGACCGACATCTTGGAAGAAGACGGCTAGGCCAAAGCGAAGGAGCCGTCAGGTGCCGTTTGGCCCATCGCCTGGCGGCGCTGGAGCGGCAGAACACGTCAGGTCAGGAGAGCCGTCAGCGCGATTGCCGCCCACACGGCTTCCAGCACGAAGGCCTGCCAAGTGCGTCGGTAGAAGCAGACGACGGCGACACCCAGCGCGCCGGTCAGGTTGAGGCCCTGGTAGAGGGCGCCCTTCTGCATGACGTCGAAGCTGTTCGCGCCGTACGCGGTGAGGATCGCCAGCATGCCGTACCAGCCGACGATCTCGGCCCAGAGCGGCGGCGGTGCCGGATGCGTGACGTTCGGCGACGGCGCGTTCGGTGAAGCGTCACTCACAGACGTTCTTGCGCCCGGATTGCAGCGCCGCGTCATGGGGCCGCGGGATCGCACTCTCCCGCGTCGACTCGCGTTCGGCGCGCGGACCCGGCTCCAGTTCCAAGGTCGGTTCTTCGTCGCTGGGGTCGTCGAAGTCGCCGCCTTCCGCCCCGTCGTCGTCCTCCGCCAAGCCCGCGCCCGGTCGGTCGAGGTGCGCGGCGAGTTCCGCGATGTGCCGCGGCCGCGTGCCGCAGCACCCGCCTACCAGGCACAGCCGGTGCTTGGCGATCAACGGCTCCAGACCGGCGACGAACTCTTGCGGAGAGAGCGGCCACTCGGGCGGCTGTCCGCTGGGTAGGCCCGCACTCGGGTAGGTGCCGAGTCTCCCCGTCCAGCGCGCCCGCACCCGCACGAGGAGCCGGTCGAGTTCAGCGAAGTCTCCGAGGCAGTTCAGCGACAGCAAGTCCGGCGGGTTTGCGGCGAAGGCGTCGAAGATCGCCTCGAGGGGTTCGCCGTCGCCGAGCTGTCCCTTCGGACCCACGGCCAGCGATACGAACAGCGGCAGGGGGCGCCGCGCGCGCTCGAGTCCGCGCCGCGCCGCGCGCAGGGCGATCGGCAGCATCTCGGTGTCCGTGAAGGTCTCGAGCAGCAAACCGTCGACGCCGCCCTCGGCCAACCAGCGGGCTTGGGCGCACCAACTCTCTTCGACGGTGGCGACCGCGGTGGCGGGATCGGCCGGGCCCGGACCCAAGGAACCGAGTGCCCAGCGCGGCGCGTCCGCCGTGCGCCAGGCCTGCACGGCCGTCATCGCGGAGCGCGCGGCCGCGCGGTTGATCTCGGCGGCGCGCTCACCCAGCCCGCGCGCGGCCAACTGGTGGGGCGCCGCGAGGAACGAGTTGGTCGCCAGCACGTCGCACCCTGCGTCCAGGTAACTCTCGTGCACGGCCTGGACCTGCTCGGGCCTGGTCAGGTTGAGCACTTCGCAGCAGCCCGGATGCCCGAGGAAGTCGCGCTTGGCGTCGAACCCCGACGCGAGCAACTGGGTGCCCATCGCCCCGTCCAGCACGAGCACACTTCGGTCCAGCGCATCTAGGAGGTGCCGCGGCATGGGGCCCCGTTATAGCCGCGGCGCGGTTCCGCGGGCCCGCGCAACGGGCTTCGCACACGCTGTGTACGCCCAGACCACAGGGCGGGAATTGGCCGCCAAATTTGCGCCGCGCCCCTCCCCCCGGCGCCAACCTGGTACGGGAAAACACCGGTGGCGCCAGCTTCGCCGGTAGGGGGCTTGCGCGGCGTCGACGCGGAGCCAGGCCCACAGTCGAGAATCCGGCCGGATCCAGGCCAAGGACCACAGTCTTACGTCCACGGCAGCTTCGGCGGACGTAGAGGTCCATGCGCGATCACCCCGGAACCCACGGAAGCCAGCTTGTGTATGGTTTCTTGTTGCGCGACGGATGTTGTTCAGATAGAAACTTGGAGACATCCGAGGGATCCCAGGGAGCGAAGGACCACTAGCGCCGTAGGCCCATCTGACCGGCCCGTGACGTTGGCCCCCCCGCCCCCTAGCAAGGGCGCCCCTCACCAGGGCCCCCTCACCAGGGCACCGCACCGAGGAGAGAAATCATGGCACGCAAGACCCTGACCCACGCGGAAGTCGACCGCAAACTGGACGGTTTCGCCGCCGAGCCCGAGCGGTTCGAAGCCCTGACGCGGGCCTGGATCACGTCGTTGGAACGACGCGGGACCGATCTGGAGATCTCGGATCCCTCCTCTTGGCGTCGGCCAGCGGCGACCGCGGCTCCCCAGCGCGCGTCGAACCTGGACCAACTGCGCCACGACGTCGACCGCATCGTGATCCTCGACCGCGAGGCCGAGGCGCAACTCGCGCGGCGCGTGGAGTTCGCCCGCTGGCGCCTGGAGGCCGTGCGAGGACCGGCGGCGGCGGACGGTGAGGCGGACGCACTGGAAGGTGTGGGCTGGCTCGCGTCGACTTGGACCAAAGGCACCCGCGGTCCGGATCTGCCCAGCGAGAAAGTCATGCGCCGGGCGGCCGAACTGCACAGCCTGCGCACGGAAATGGTGGAGCGAAACCTCTACCTGGTGCTGATCAACGTCGAGCGCTACGCGCACACCGCCACCAACCGCCACGACCTGGTGCAGGAGGGCTCCGCAGCCCTGTTCCGCGCCGTGGACGGCTTCGACTGGCGACGCGGACTCCTGTTCCGCACGTACGCGGTGCACTGGCTCAACCAGGCCTTCCGCAACTACCTCTACAACTTCTCGAACACCGTGCGTGTGCCGGTGTACCTGCAGAAGGCGTTGCGACAGATCCACCAGGCCCAGATCAAGCTCGGCAACCCGGCGGCTACCCACGAGGAACTCGCCGCCACCGCTGACTTGACGCCGAATCTGGTGGAGTCCGCCCTCGGGGCGGCGCGCTCCAGCTACAGCCTCGACGCGGAACTCGGCGGCGACGGTGGCAACGGCAACCGCCTGCGCGACCTGCTCGTGGCCGAGGACGATGGTCCCTACGACACGGGCCTCGAGGACGTGTCGCTGGAACAGGGGCTCGGCAAGGCGATGGAACGCCTGTCCGACCGCGAACAACTCGTGGTCGGCATGCGGTTCGGCATCGGCCGCGACCGCGAAAGCACCTTGGCCGAGGTTGCCGCGGAGCTGGGAGTCAGTGTGGAACGTGTGCGCCAGATCCAAGTGCGCGCGCTGGCCAAGCTGAACACACCGGCACTGCGCCGCGAATTGGATCCGTTCCTCAACTGACCCTGCATCGCGGAGCGCCGCTCCCACCCAAGAAGAACCACCGGGCCCACGCCGGTGGTTCTTTGCTTTGGTGCGCGGTCGCCGGTCGCGCGGGCCGGGTGCGCGGGCCTCCTGGCCCGCCTTGGAGCGCGGGGTTGTTCCCCACGGTGCGACGCCCCTTGGGCGCGGACAGGGCCGCGCCCCTACAGACCGCACGTTACGCACCGGTTCCGGAACAAGGCGGGCCAGGACGCCCGCGCACCCGGCTCTCAGCGCCCGCGCACCCGGCTCTCGGCACCCGTGCACCCGGCACCCGTGCACCCGTGCACCCGCGCACCCGCGCACCCGGCGACCGCGCACCAGGCGGGTCCCACCGCGACTATCCGTTGCGGTAGTCCGCGCCGCGTAGCCCGTGGCGGCGCAAACGGTCGTAGAACGAACGCGGCGCGAGGCCGGACCGCGCTGCGGCTTCCTTGACCACACCGCCCACGTCCTGGAGCAGCGCCACCAGGTACGCGCGTTCCACGCGATCCGCCGCCTGTTCGCGCAGATCGCGCAAGCTGAGGCTGCGCCAATCCGCGGGTAGATCGCCGCGCGGACCCTCTGCCGCGGGTGGCTCGGGAGCCGCGACCGCGTCCAAGTCCGTCGACACCGGCAACGGCCACGGACCCAGGTCCAACTCGCCTAAACCGATCTCGTCGCTCTCGCACAACAGCACCGCACGTTCGAGCACGTTCGCCAGTTGGCGGACGTTTCCGGGCCACTCGTAACCCACGAGCTGCGCGAGCGCGGCCGGATGGATGCGCTGCACCCGCGGACGATCCAAGTGCCGGCGGAACCAGGCCATCAGGGAACCCACCAGGTCCGGAATGTCCTCGCGCCGCTCGCGCAGGGCGGGCACGGTGAGCGGCACCACGTTCAGGCGGTAGTACAGGTCCTCGCGCATGCGCCCGGCGGTCACCTCTTCGATGAGGTTGCGGTTGGTGGCCGCGATGACGCGCACGTCGACGGTGTGGGATTCGGCCGCACCCACGGGCGTGATCTCGCGCCGCTCGAGCGCGCCGAGCAACTTCACCTGCAGATGCAGGGGCATCTCGCCGATTTCGTCGAGGAACAGTGTGCCTCCGTCCGCCGCGTCGAAGCGCCCGGGCTGGTTGTCGGCGGCGCCGGTGAAGGCGCCCTTGCGGTGCCCGAAGAGCTCGCTCTCGAGCAACGCATCTGGCAGCGCGCCGCAGTTGACCGAGACGAAGGGGGCACCGCCGCGTGGGCTCTCGGCGTGGATGGCGCGCGCGAGGCGCTCTTTGCCGACGCCGGTTTCGCCGGTGATGA
Organism: Planctomycetaceae bacterium; assembly: GCA_016125265.1. Taxonomy (GTDB): domain Bacteria; phylum Planctomycetota; class UBA1135; order UBA1135; genus RI-242. Next base: position 147,817 of record WGMC01000023.1, on the reverse strand, counting down.
GCAGCGTGGACGTGGCGTCGACCACCTTGCGCACAGTCTCCAGGAAGCGGCGCATGTAGGCGCTGCGCGACAGGAAGTCGGCCAGGCGGGGCTCGTCGTTGTGACTGGCCGAAACCGACTCCGCGCTGGTGATGGTCGTCAGGGTGTGTTCGAGCCCCGCCATCCCCAGGTCGCCCTCGACCACGTGCGTGACACCACTCGCCAGCAGCGTGGCGCGTTCGAGGGCCTGGAAGTTGTGACCCAGCACGACCACCGACGGACTGTCCGGGTCGCCGGAGCTGCGATCGATGGCGGCGAGTTCCTTCGCGCCCAATGCTTCACGCCGCACGACCAGCACGTCGAGGTCCCGTCTAGCCAGTTGGCTGTCGAGCGTTCCGTCGTGCCAACGGGCGATGCGCAGGCCGGCGGACGACAGCGCGTTGACCACGAAGTCAGCCCGACGACTGCCGTGCGGGCGGGCCTCGAGCACGTGTGTCGGTCGATCCGCGTCGGTGGGTTGTAGATCTGTCATGAAACTTGGGGGCTGCCGCGTGGGATTTGCGCCGGCTCCGCACTCCTACCACGCGGGTTTCTGCGGTTGCGCCGCAAACTTGCACATCGGAGCGTGGGCAAGCGTCCGGCAAAAGTGCCCTAACCTGTTGCCGGAACTCCAGTTGGACGATCTCGGCGGCCCGCGGCACGGCGCTTGCTAGGGATGCCCACAGCGCCCCGCCCGGGCAACTGTTGCGCGGGCGAAGTCGCGGACCCCAAAGACGGAGAACCCCCATGCGAATCCACAAACACATCCTGACCTGTGCCCTGCTCGTGAGTGGTGCCGCCTTCGTGGCGAGCTGCGACGACGACACCCCGGACCGCGTCGGCGACAGCGTGGAAGAGGCGCTCGACGACGTGGAAGACGCCACGGACGAAGCCATCGACGAAGGCGAGAAGATCATCGACGACGTCAAAGACGGCGCCAACTGACTCCAGCGCGCCCCGCGCGATCACAGGCTTCGCGCCGCGCGATTACGGGCCTCGGGCCACACGTCTCGAGGCCTCGACTTCTCGGACACGAAACAACCACCAACGGAGACATGCCATGAATAGCGATCGAATCGAAGGCAACTGGAAACAACTCTCGGGCAGCTTGAAGGAGAAGTGGGGCAAGCTCACGGACGACGACCTCACGCAAGTCGACGGCAAGCGCGAGAAGCTCCTCGGCAAGCTGCAGGAGCGCTACGGCCTTGCCCGCGACAAGGCCGAGCAGGAGCTGCGGCAGTTTGAACAAATGTCCGCTCGGAAGTGACTCTCGCCCCGACCGCGCCTTCCGCACTCCAAACCACCCCTAGTAGGAGATTCGCCATGTTGAGCTGGAGCGTGACCTTTTTCATCTTGGCAATCATCGCCGCGGTCTTCGGCTTCGGCGGCATCGCCGCCGCGGCCACCGGCATCGCCAAAATCCTCTTCTTCGTCTTCCTGGTCGCGTTCGCGATCAGCCTGCTCACCGGTCGACGCGCGGTCGTGGACTGATCGGGTCCATGGAAGCACGAGCAAGGCTCGAGCTGGCCCGTGAACGGTTGCTGGCCGCCCTCGCCACCACGCGGGCGGCCAGCTCACCAAGGTGGGGGGAGGATTCGCGGCGCTCCAACCTGAGGCTCGCCCTGTGGCTGGCGCAGGAGAGCGCGCGCAACCTGCTCCTCCGACTGGCCCGGGGGCCCGCGCCCCGCGATTCGACCCGGGCGGCCGAGGTTTCTTGCGAGGAGTTGCTGGCCCTCGCCGCCCGCTTGCAGGAGCAGGAGGGACACGGCGGGCAGGACTCACGGGAGGGTGGCGCCCAGCACGGCGCCGCCGACGGACGGGCCCGCGGGGGCGCGGACGGCAGACCCGATCCGGCCTGAGGAGCGCCACCGACCCCAGCTCGGGGCGGTCCGGTGCCTGCGCGGACGCCGGGCACCCCGGGGTCGCCCCCGAGCCCTTCCGGGGGGGGCGCCTCGGCCGATCCCGCGCCGGAGGGGTCCCGATCGGACCGGCGGGGGGGCGGGGCCCGGCGTGCTATTCTCTCCCGCCTTTCGCGCGCCCGATGGACACTCCCGAGACCCAGCCGCCCGCCGCCCAGCCCTCCCCCCAGGCCGCGGACGTGGGCTCGGCGCCGACCGCCGGGCGGACCCAGGCGCGTTTCGAGCGCAAACCCGCCTGGCTCAAGGTGCCCCTGCCCGGGGGTGAGGGGTACAACCGGCTCAAGGCGCTGACAAAGCGCCTCAACCTGCACACGGTCTGCCAGGAGGCCCGCTGCCCGAACGTCGGCGAGTGCTGGAAGGGCGAGCGCGCCACCATGACGATCATGGTGCTCGGGGACGAGTGCACCCGCCGCTGCCGCTTCTGCGCGGTCAAGACCGTGCTGCAGGCCGCGCCCCCGGACCCCGACGAGCCGGCCCACGTCGGCGAGGCCGTGGCCGAACTGAACCTCGGCTACGTCGTGGTGACCAGTGTCGACCGCGACGACCTGCCCGATGGGGGAGCGGGCCACTACGCGGCCTGCGTCGGCGAGATCCGCCGCCGCGCGCCGAACACGGTCATCGAGACGCTGGCGCCCGATTACCGCGGGCGCGACCTCGAGACCTTGGTGGCGGCGGCGCCCCATGTGCTTGCGCACAACGTCGAGGTGGTGCCGCGTCTGCAGCGCAAGATCCGCGACCCGCGCTGCTCGTACGAGCGCTCCCTCGACACCCTGCGCGGTGCGAAGGCACAGCGCGCGGAACTCTTCACCAAGTCCGCTCTGATGGTGGGCCTGGGCGAGAGCCAGGAAGAACTGCTGGAGGCCATGTCGCTGCTGCGCGCCGCGGACGTGGACTTCTTGACCATCGGCCAGTACCTGCGCCCGACGCCGAATCACGCCCCCGTGCGGGAGTACGTGGAGCCCGAGCGGTTCGACGAACTGCGCCGGGCAGGCGAATCCATGGGCTTCCTGTACGTCGCTGCCGGGCCGCTCGTGCGCTCCAGTTACAAGGCCGCCGAGTTCTTCGCGGAGCGCCTGGTGCGCCAGCGCCTCGGCGCCCGCGAAGCTGCGCTGCCGCCCGCCTACGACCCCACGACCACGTTGTCGTCCCCGGCCGCTGGGGCCAACCCCCGCTGAGCACACCGCGATGAAAACCGAAAGTCCCCTCAGTGTGATCCAGGCCAACGGCAAGGCAAACGGCTACGACCCCGGGCTGTCGAAGGAAGAGCTGTTGCACTGCTACCGCACGATGCTGCTCGTGCGCGCCTTCGACGACACGGCGCTCAAGTTGCAACGCTCGGGCCGCATCGGGTTCTCCATCCCGAACAAGGGCATCGAAGCGACGCAAGTCGGCGCCGCCAGCGCGCTGAAGAAGACCGACTGGCTGTTCCCCAGCTACAGGGACTTCGGAATGGCGCTGTACCACGGGGTGCGTGCCGCGGACATGATGAACAACATGTTCGGCAATGCGGCCGACAGTGCGCGCGGCCGCCAGATGCCCGTGCACTTCAGCTTCACCGACCCGATCCACTTCTTCTCGATCTCCTCGCCCATTGGCACGCACCTGCCCCAGGCGGTGGGCGCGGCCCACGCTTTCAAGCTCCGCGGAGAATCCCACGTCGCGCTGGTGAGCTTTGGCGACGGCGGCACATCGAGCCTCGGATTCCACTCCGGCATGAACTTCGCCGCCGTGTGGAAATCGCCGGTGGTGTTCCTGTGCCAGAACAACGGCTACGCGATCTCGTGCCCGATCGAGGAGCAGACCGCGTCCGATGGCTTTGCGATCAAGGCACAGGCCTACGGCATGCCCGGTGTGGTGGTCGACGGCAACGACCTGCTCGCCGTGCGCAAGGCCACGATGGAAGCCGTCGAACGCGCGCGCAAGGGCGGCGGTCCGACGCTGATCGAAGCCAAGACCTTCCGCATGGGCGGCCACTCGACCTCCGACGACCCGAGCCGGTACGTGCCGAAGGAGCTGGTCGCCGAGTGGGAGAAGAAGGACCCGGTGCAGCGCTTCGAGAAGTTCCTTCAAGCGAAGGGCATCTGGACCGAGAAGGTGCGCGCCGAGTTGGAGGCCTCCTGCAAGGAAGAGATCACCGCCGCCGTGCGCGAGGCCGAAGCCACCGGCCAGCCGCCCCTCGAGACCATCTTCAGCGACGTGTACGCCGAACTGCCGCCGCACCTGCGGCGCCAGGGAACCGAGGCCTTCGAGCTGGCACGTCGCAAGGGCGACGCGGCGGCGGGCGACGGCGCCTTCCCGCTCTGAATCGGTTTTCGCCCACCCTTCCATCCCCGCATCCCCCCCGATCCCCGTCTCCTCTCTCCCTTCGCGCCATGCCCACGCTCACTTTGGTCCAGGCGGTCAACGACGCCCTGAAAACGGCCATGCGCCGCGACAAGTCCGTGCTCGTCTTCGGCGAGGACGTCGGCCCCAAGGGCGGCGTTTTCCTGGCCACCGAAGGGCTCACCACGGAGTTCGGCAAGGAGCGCTGCTTCGACACGCCGCTCTCCGAAGACGGCATCGTGGGCGCCGCCATCGGCATGGCCATCAACGGCCTGCGTCCCGTCGCGGAGATCCAGTTCCAAGACTTCATCTTCCCGGCGTTCGACCAGATCGTCAGCGAGGCCGCCAAGCTGCGCTACCGCTCGGGTGGCCAATACACGGCGCCGATGGTGATCCGCACGCCCTACGGCGGCGGGATCCGCGGCGGCCTCTACCACAGCCAAAGTGGCGAGGCGTACTTCTGCCACACACCTGGATTGAAGGTGGTCGTGCCCAGCACACCGCACGACGCGAAGGGACTGCTGCTCGCGTCGATCGAGGACCCCGATCCGGTGCTGTTCCTCGAGCCCAAGGCGCTCTACCGCTCCATCAAGGAAGAGGTGCCCGAGGGCCACTACACGGTGGATCTCGGCACCCTGCGCGGCGTGCGCGAGGGCAAGGACTGCGTCGTGTTCTGCTACGGCGCGATGGTGCCCGTGGCCGTGAAGGCCGCGGAACAAGCCGCTGAGTTGGGCCACGAAGTGCGTGTGGTGGACCTGCGCACGCTGCTGCCCCTCGACGAAGAAGGAGTGCTCGAACACGCCAAGCAGGTCGGCCGCGTCGTCGTGTTGCACGAGGCGCCGCGCTTCTGCGGTTTCGGCGCCGAGATCTCGGCCATGATCGCGGAGAACGCGATCGAGTACATGGACGCGCCGGTCGTGCGTGTCACGGGCTTCGACACGCCCTTCCCGAACACCCTCGAACACCACTACCTGCCCGACGCCCGTCGGGTGCTGGACGCCATCGAACGTGTGATGGCGTACTGATCCCCTCGAAGAAGCACCCGACGCAGAAGGAATACACCATGGCACTCGAGTTCAAACTGCCCGACATCGGCGAAGGCATCGCCGAGGGCGAAATCGTCAAGTGGCTCGTCGCCGAGGGCGACACGGTGGCCGAACACCAATCGGTCGTCGAAGTGATGACCGACAAGGCCACCGTGGAGGTGCCCGCGCCGAAACCGGGTCGCATCACCTCCATCAAGGCGAAGGAGGGCGAAGTGGTGCCCGTGGGCAGCGTCATCTGGGTGATGGACACCGAGGGCGGCGCGCCCGCGCAGAAGGCAGCGCCCAAGGCGGAACCCGCGAAACCCGCCGCCAAGGCCGCGGCCGCTCCGGCGAAGCCGGCTCCCCAAGCCGCGGCTCCGGCGGCCAAACAACCCGCATCGTCGACGCCTTCGGGTGGCGGCGCGCGGCTCGACTTCAAATTGCCCGACATCGGCGAGGGGATCGCCGAGGGTGAGATCGTCAAGTGGCTCGTCGAGGTCGGCGCCGTGGTCGAGGAACACCAGGCCGTTGTCGAGGTGATGACCGACAAGGCGACCGTGGAAGTGCCCGCGCCCCGGGCCGGCAAGATCCTCGAGTTCAACGCCAAGGAGGGCCAAGTCGTGCCCGTCGGCAGCGTGATCTTCTCCATGCAGACGGCGAGCGGTTCGGCGCCCATGCCCTCGAGTGGCCACGCTCACGGCGACGGTTCCGCCGCGTCCAGCAACGGCCAGCCGGCTGCGGCCGCGCCCGCGGCCGCAGCGGCGCCTTCGAACACGGCTTCTGCCAACGCCAAGGTCCTCGCCGTGCCCAGCGCGCGGCGTGTGGCCCGCGAACTCGGTGTGGACCTCTCCCAGGTCTCCGGTTCCGGTCCGAACGGCGTCGTGCGCCGTGCGGACGTCGAGTCGTTCTCCCGCGGCGGATCGCGCACGGCCGCGGCCGCAACAACGGCTGCGCCCGCATCGGCGTTGCCCGCGCGTCCGGCTCCGGCGCCCATCTCCCTCGGCCCGACCGAGCGCGAGACCCGCAAGCCGTTCCGCGGCGTGCGGCGCAAGATCAGCGAGGCGATGGTGCGCTCCAAGTACACCGCGCCCCACTTCACCGTCGTCGAGGAGATCGACGTCACGGAGCTCGTGGCCCTGCGCGAGAAGGGCAAGGCCATCGCGGCCGAGCAGGGCGTCAAGCTGACCTACATGCCCTTCATCATGAAGGCGACGGCGTTGGCCCTGGCCAAGTACCCCCAGTTGGGCTCGGCCCTGGACGAAGCGAGCCAGGAACACGTCATCTACAACTACGTGGACCTCGGCATCGCGATGGACACCGACAACGGCCTGATCGTGCCGGTGATCCGCGACGTGCAGCAAAAGGGCCTCTTGCAGTTGGGCGCCGAGTTGGCCGAACTCGCGGATCGCACGCGCTCGGGCAAGGTCAAGCCGGAGGAGCTGAAAGGCTCCACCTTCTCGATCACCAACGCGGGCAACATCGGCGGCATCCTGGCGACGCCGATCATCAACTTCCCGAACGCCGCCATCCTCGGTGTGCACCGGATCGTCAAGCGTCCGGGTGTGTTCGAAACCCCCGACGGCGACGAGATCGGTGTGCGCCAGTACATGAACCTGTCCATCAGCGTGGACCACCGCCTGGTCGACGGCGCGGACGGCGCCCGTTTCCTCGTGCACATGCGCCGTCTGCTCGAGAACCCGGGCCTGCTCTCCTTCTGATCCCGCTTCCCGATGGCTTCCCCGACCATGGCCAGCACCGCCGCCAAAGCCGCAGCACAGATCCGCGAGCGCTACCTCACCTGGGAGGGAGCGCCCATCGCGGATCTGCCCGATCGGCCGAAGGAGTGGTTCATCGACCTCTATTCGTCGATGCGCTACCTGCGCTGCGTGGACGAGCGCATGCTCAAGTTGCAGCGCGCGGGGCGCATCGGGTTCGTGGGTTCGATGCTGGGTTCCGAGGCGGTGCTCGTGGGCGCTGCCCGGGCGATCTCGTCCGACGATTGGCTCTGGTCGGGCCTGCGCGAGGGCGGCGCCGCGCTGCTGCGCGGGCTGCCGCTGTCTGAGTACATCGCGCAGATGTACTGCAACAGCCTCGACACCGCGAAGGGCCGCCAGATGTGCAACCACTTCCAGCACAAGGGCAGCCACTACCCGAGTTGGTCCAGTGTGATCGGGACGCAGATACCCCACGGCGTCGGCGCGGCCCACGCGGCCAAGCTGCGCGGTCTGAAGGAAGTGCACACGATCTTCTTCGGCGACGGCGCGACCAGTTCGAACGGCTTCCACAGCGGCATGAACTTCGCCGCCGTGTGGAAGTCGCCGTGTGTGTTCGTGTGTGTGAACAACGGCTGGGCGATCTCGGTGCCGGCGCGCGCCCAAACGGCGTCGGGCTCTTACGCCCAGAAGGCGCTCGCCTACGGCATGCCGGGCCATCAGGTCGACGGCAACGATCCGATCGCCGTGCACGAGGCGTTGACCGCGCTCATCGAACGCGCGCGCTCGGGCGCGGGGCCGGCTCTACTCGAACTCGTGACCTACCGCATGATGGGCCACTCGAGCAGCGACGACCCGACGAAGTACCGCGACCAAAAGGAAGTGGACCTCTGGACCGGCCGCGATCCGCTGCCGCGTTTTGCGCGCTTCCTCGACCAGAAGGGTTGGCTCGATGGGGCAGCGGCCGAGCGCCTCGAGGCCGAACACAACCGCACGATCGACGCGGAGATCCACGTGCAGGAGGCCGCGGCACCGATGCCCCTGCGCTCTCTGGTGGAAGACGTCTACGCGGAAGTCCCGCTGCACCTCCGAAAGCAGTACAACGACTTCCACCGCATCGCCGAGCGCCTGGGCCAAGCCCAGCCCGGCGACGGCGCGTTCCCCCTCTGATCCGCGCCCGTTCCCCTCGCTTTGTGCCTGCCGCGTGCGGCGGACCACGTACATGTATTGTATGCAAGGTGGCCTCGTGCTGCCCCTCGAGCTCCGGCTTGGGTCGGAACTCCGTCCGCAGTGTGGTCTTGTGCCGAACCGCGCCCCAGAGAATATAAGCTCAAGGGCTTATTGTGGTCGAATATAAGCTATAGGGCTTATACGAGCTCGGCGCAACCTCGTGCTGGCATGTGGGTCCGAGGAAAAAAGCCATGCCGAACCCAACGCCGTTTTTCGCAGGGCCGAAGTATGCCGTTCTCACGGGAGACGTGGTGGCATCGACCAAGATGCCGGATCGGAGCTCCCTACCCCGGATCCTCAAGTCGGCGTTCGAGGCACTTCGGCCGGATGTCGGCGCCGCTCACCGTGGGTTGTACGCGTTCGAAATCCACCGGGGAGACGCGTTCCAAGGGGGCGTCAACCCCGGCATGGCGCTGTCCGTTGCCGTATTCGTGCGAGCCCGTCTGCGGTCCCTCCCTGGCTTGGGGCCGGGGTTGGCACAGCGACTGGACGCTCGGATAGCGATCGGCTTAGGGGACCTGGAGTTTCAGGCGGACGGGATCGGTTCGTCTACGGGTTCCGCCGCTGAACTCTCGGGGCGCGCGCTGGACCGTTTGCACACGGACGGCAACGACCAGCGACTCGCGGTGGACGCGGTCGACGACGACCTGGCACGGGATCTGGCGCCGATCGTCAGTTTCGTGGACATGCTCGTCGCGGAGTGGCGCGCACCTTCGGCGGAGCTGGCCGCCTGGACGCTGCGCGAGCCGACGATGCGACAGAGCGAGTTGGCGGAGCGACTCGGTGTGACCCAGCCGGCCATCTCGCAGCGGCGCAAGGTGGCGCGGCTCGACAAGGTGTTGGAACTCCTCCAGCAGTTCGAAGAGCGTGTCGCTCGAGGTGCGTAGTTGGACGCCGAACTGCTGCTGCGGCTGGTGATTGCCCACACCCTGGCCGATTTTTTCCTCCAGCCACGCTATTGGTTGGTCGACCGCCGCCGCAGGCTGTGGCGTTCGCGCTGGCTGTACGTACATGGTGCCGTGCACACCGCGCTTGCATGGGCTGCGCTGGGGGAGTCTGCGCTGTTGGGTCTGGCCCTGACCGTGGGCGCGACGCATGTGGCCATCGACGTCGTGAAGGCCATGGCGGGCCGCGCAGGCCAGACGGCCACCTGGTTCGTCGTGGACCAGTTGCTGCACGCGCTGGTGCTTGTGGCCATCGCAGACCACGTGGGCGTTCTGCGCGGTTTTGCGCCGCTCGAAACCGTCGCGCCGACCCGCCATGCCCTGGCCATCGTCGCCGGTGCACTCGTGCTTTCCCGTCCCACCAGTTTTCTGATCGCGGCGTTCATGTCTCGATGGTCAGCACCCGAGGTCGGGGACGCGACGAGTCTCAGGGAAGCGGGCAAGTGGATCGGACTCATCGAGCGCCAGCTCATCTTGCTCTTCGTTCTGACCAACAACCTGCCCGCGGTTGGCTTCTTGATCGCGGCCAAAAGTGTCTTTCGGTTCGGTGAACTGAAGGACACGGGCGATCGGCGGCGGACCGAGTACGTGCTGATCGGGACGCTCTTGAGCTTTGGCCTCGCGATGGGTGTTTCCATGGCCATCCACACGTTCCTCGATCTGGCGCCGAAGGCCGCGCCCTAGGCGCAGAATGGGGGGGCAAGAAGGTTCGTTGGCCTGGCGGCCTTGCACCTTGGACCCCATGTGGAGGCCGACTTTTGTGGGTTCGCGGCGCCCGGGTCCGCTGGGTAAACTGCCCGCCCTCTACGCCGAGAGGCCCGCGGCGCCATCCCCGCACCCCGGGGGCAAGCCGTGCACCGCTTGGCCGCGTCCGTTTCCCCAGTCGTTTCCTCCTTCGGAGCCCAGATGGCCCAAGCCACCCAATCTTCCCAACACGTGATCGTCCTCGGTGCCGGCCCCGCCGGGTACGTGTGTGCCATCCGACTGGCGCAGCTCGGGCAGAAGGTCACGGTGGTCGAGAAGGAGTTCCTCGGTGGCACGTGCCTCAACGTGGGCTGCATTCCGTCGAAGGCGTTGATCGCGGCCGGCGCGTTCCTCGACAAGGTCGGCCACGTGTCGACCATGGGCATCACGGTCACCGGCGTGAAGCTCGAACTGGAGAAACTCATCGCCTGGAAGGCTGGCATCGTGGGCAAGCTGACGGGCGGCGTCGGCGGGTTGCTGAAGAACCACAAGGTCGAGGTCGTGATGGGCACCGCGACCATCACCGGCAAGGGCAAGGTGCGTGTGGCCACCAAGGAGGGCAAACGCGACCTCGAAGCCGACTCGATCGTGATCGCCACGGGCTCGGTGCCCCTTGCGATCCCCGGTTTCGACTTCGACGGCAACCACGTGTGGAGTTCGACCGAGGCGCTGGCGCCGAAACAACTGCCGAAGCACCTGGTCGTGATCGGCGGCGGTTACATCGGCCTCGAACTCGGCATCCTGTACAAGAAGCTCGGCAGCAAGGTCACGGTCGTGGAAGCGACGGACGGCGCGCTCCCCGGCCAGGACAAGGAATGTGTGGCCGTGATCGAGCGCTCCATGAAGAAGCTCGGGATCGAGCTCATCACCAAGGCCTTCGCGAAGGGTTACGAGGTGAAGGGCGGCGAAAAACGCGTGCGCATCGAAGTCGAAGGCAAGGAGCGTTTCCTCGATTGCGACCAGATCCTCTGCACCGTGGGGCGCAAGCCCTACAGCGCGGGCCTCGGCCTCGAGAACGTCGGCCTTGCGACCACGAAGCAGGGTTTCCTCGAAATCGACAAGAAGATGCGCACGAAGGTCGCCGGGATCTATGCGATCGGCGACATCGCGGGCCAGCCCATGCTGGCCCACAAGGGCAGCAAGGAGGGACTCGTCGCCGCGGCGGTCATCGCCGGCCAGAACGAGGAGTACGACTCCCGCTGTGTACCCGCGGTGATCTTCACGGCGCCCGAGATGGCGTCGGTCGGTTTGCTCGAGGAGCAGGCCGCGGCGGCGGGCCACAAGGTCAAGGTCGGCAAGTTCCCATTTGCCGCATCGGGCCGCGCCATGAGCCTGATGGAGACCGAGGGTTTCGTGAAGGTCGTCGCCGACGCGGAGACCGACGAAGTGCTCGGTGTGCACATGGTTGGACCGGAAGTGACGGAGCTGGTCGCCGAGGCCGCGCTGGCCATCGAGATGCACGCGACGTCCGAGGACCTGGCGCGCACGATCCACGCGCACCCGACCCTGCCCGAGGCGATGATGGAAGCCGCGGAAGCCGTGCACGGCATGGCGGTCCACATCTTCCAGAAGCCCGGGGCCAAGTGAGCGCGGCCGGGGCCAGCCCGCCCCTCGAGGTGCGCCGGCTCGGGCGCACCGTCTACGGGGACGTGCACCGGCTCCAGGTGGAGTTGGTCGCGGCCCGCGCGAGGGACGAGATCCCGGACCAACTGCTGACCACCGAGCACGAGTCCATCGTCACGCAGGGTCGCCGCAGCGCCGAGGACGAGGCCCTGCCCGCCGGCCTGCCCACGGTCGCAACCGAACGCGGCGGCCAGGCCACGTGGCACGGGCCGGGGCAAATCGTGCTCTACCCCATCCGGCACCTGCCCGAGGGGCGCCGGGACCTGCACCAGTACCTTCGGGACCTCGAGCAGGTGGTGATCGATGCCCTCGGCACCCTGGGGCTCGAGGGGCGGCGTGTGGAGGGCCTGACCGGGGTGTGGCTCGGGGAACAGAAGGTCTGTTCGCTCGGGGTCGCCGTGCGCCGCTGGGTCACGTGGCACGGCCTGGCCCTGAACGTGCGGAACGACCTGTCGGACTTCCTGCGTTTTCGGCCCTGCGGGCTGGACGCGACCCGGATGACCCGCGTGGTCGACCACGCGGCGCCGCCCGCCGAGGACCCGCTCCTCGAATCTGCGTTGGTGGGGGCATTTATCGACAGGTTCGGGTACGGAACCGGTTGAGGGACGGGGGGCTCCGCGGGCGGAATCCCCGTCCGGCACTCGTGTCCACCCGGGCTCCCGGTCGATGGTGTCGGGCCGAGCTCGCGCCATGGACCGCCCCTTCTCCCTTTCCCCCGACGCTGCCGCGCCGTGCCCCGAGCGCCGCTCCGCGACCGGTCCGGGCCTCGCCGAGGTGTGGACCGCGATCGAGCGGGACTTGCTGTCCGCCGCCCGCGGGCTGGGCACGACCATGGACCGGCTCGGGCGCGCGGAGTTGCCGCGGGAGACGGCGGCCGAGCTCGCGACGCTGAAGGGCACGGTGGCCAGCCTCGAAGCCAGCTTGGCGGAGTACTCCCAGCTCGTGCAGCTCCACACCGGCCGCGCGCCGGAAGCTCCGGGTGAGGTGGACGCGATCGAGCTGCTGGAAAACCTCGCGGTGTCCGTCGCGCCGACGGCCTGGACGCGCGGTGTGGAGTTGGCGGTGGTGCCTCCGGCCGGAGCTTTGCGGCTCCACACGCGCGTGGAGGCGTTGGGTTCGGTCCTGCGCCAGCTCTTGGACGAAGCCCTCGATGGTGCGCCTCCGGGGCGGCTCGAGTTGCGCGTCGAATCCGCGGACCAGGGCGGCCTGCGTTTTGTCTTCGACGGCGGTGCCGCGACCCGCGCGCGTGTCCATCGCCGCGGTCGGCGCGCGCTGCTGGCGGCGCTGTTCGACGGACGCCTCGGACTCCTGGGCGCGGGTTTGGAACGCGACGGAACCCGCCAATCGCTGAAGCTCCGCGGGTGTACTGCGAGCGCGGACGAATCGATCGTCGGCGCGTCCAACGTGGGCCTGGAGGTCGGCGTGCTCGGTGCCGACGATCGTTCGGCGGCGTCGACGGCGGCGATGCTCGCAGCCATCGGCGCGAGCCCCCGTGTCCTTTGCGACGAGGAGAGTCTTGCGGCCTGGTCCCTTGCGGAACTGGCCGTGCTGGCTGTGGACGAAGAGCGCTGGGAGGGCGCGCGGACGCTTCTGCGCCAGGTGGCGGCGGCGGGCGCGCCGGCCCCGGCCACCCTCTGGCTGGGGGCTGGGACGGGCGGGCCGGACCCGGCCCGCTTTGCGGCCCTCGGCGCCGACCTCTGGCTGACACGGCCCCTGGACCGACGCCGGCTTTCGGGCGCCCTGCGCCTCCTGGCGCCCGGCCCGGCCCGCCAGCCGGCGACGCCCAAGGCGGCGCTCCCCGCGCCGCGGCCGGTCCGCAGCCGGACCCTGCGCCGGGTGCTGGTGGGCCACGGCCACCTCCTCGAGCTGGCCGAGCTCGCCGCGCACCTCACCGCCGCCGGTTGGGACGTCGTGCAGGCGGACGATGGCGACGGCCTGGTCCGCGAGCTGAACCGTGGCGGGTTCGAAATCCTGATTTACAGTGCGGAACTCGAGGGATTCCGACCCGAGGACCTGCAACGGCAACTGGAATCGCATCCAACGAACCGTCCGAGGTGTGTGCTGTGGCTCCGCGAAGGAAGTCCCGGCGCGTGGCCGCGGGACGAGATCGTCGAACACCGCGCGCCGCGGGACTGCGCGCGCAGCATCCTTCACTCCGAACCCACGACCCGCGAAGCGAGCATGGAGCAACAATCCCACGACGTCCTGGACCCCCAGGTGATCGCCAGCCTGCGCGAACTCGACGAACCCGGCGAACCGGGCTTGCTCGAGGAGCTCGTCGACATCTTCCTGTCGGATGCACCGACGCGTGTCGCCGCGCTGGAAGAGGCGTTGGCTGCGGGCGATGGCGCGCAACTCGAACGTGTGGCCCACTCGCTCAAGTCGAGCTGCGGAAACCTCGGCGCCAAGACGCTGGCCGAGCTGTGCCGGCAGATCGAGGCCAACGGCCGTCAGGGCCGCCTCGAAGGCATCGCGAGTCTGGTCGCGCGCTCGCGCCAGGCGTTTGCCGAGGTACAGCGCGCCCTCGAAATCGAAATCGGTCGCGCCTGATCTCCAGTTCCACGCCTACCGAACCATGCGCAAAGAGTTCGAAGAGCTCAAGGCCACTGGCCAACTGCCCTCGCCCAACGGCGTTGGCATGCGCATCCTCACGCTCACCCAGCAGGAGGACGTGCGGCTGGAGGAGCTCGTCGACGCGCTTTCCGCGGACCCCGCTCTGACGGGTCGGGTGCTGAAGGTGGCGAGTTCGGCACACGCCGGCACCGGCGGCGCGGTCAACAACGTGCGCGACGCGGCGGTGCGACTCGGTCAACGCTCGCTGACCGCCATCGCGCTTGGATTCTCGCTGGTCAGCAACACCAAGGGCGGCGCCTGCGCCGGATTCGACTACACCGGGTTTTGGTCCCATTCCCTGGCACGCGCCCTCGGCAGCCAGTTGTTGGCACGCGCCTACGGAACCGCCGTGCCCATCGAGGCTTTCACCCTGGGGCTCTTGGCCCGCGTGGGCGAGCTTGCGCTCGCCACCGTGCACCCCGAGGAGTACAGCGGCCTGCTCGGCCGCGCGCGCACCGAAACGGGGCTCGACTTGCGCCAAGCGGAGTGCGACGTGTTCGGTATCGATCACTCCGAGGTCACGGAGGCGATGCTGCGCGATTGGGGCCTACCCGACAGCTTCGCCCTGGCCGCGGGTGCAGCGGAGCCCCAGGAGCGCGAGGATTTTTCGCCCCTCGACGAGCGTGTGCGCGAGGTCATCGACGTGCTGCGAGACGCGCGTGTACTTGCCGATCTAGTGCACGCGCAACGCGAGCTGCCAGCGGTACTGGCGGAAGAGGGCCGCTCGCTGCGCCAGCGGCTCAGCCTGCGCCAGGTGTCGTTCGAGACGTTGTACGACCAACTCCTGGCCGAGTACACCACCTGGAGCCAACTGCTCGAACTGCCCAGCATCGTCGAGGAAACTTCATCGGACGCGGTCTCCGTAGTGCGCCGCATGGAGCGCCGCGCCAGCGAACTGCTCTCCGCCGAGGTCGAGCCGGAAGACGACGTTCCCGTGCGCATCCTGGCCGTCGACGACGACCCGTTTTCGCTCAAACTGATCACACGTCTGCTGCGCGATGCCGGGCACGAGGTGCAAGCGGCGCGCAACGGGCGCGAGGCGCTGGCGGCGACTCTCAAGTTCCGCCCGCAAATCGTCGTCACCGACTGGTCGATGCCCGACATCGACGGGCTCGATTTCTGCCGCGCGCTGCGCCGCACGCGCTTTGGGCGGCGAATCTACGTGCTGCTCCTTACGGGGCACGGGGACGAAGAGCGTGTGCTCGAGGCGTTTGACGCCGGCGTGGACGACTTCGTGATGAAGCCCTTCAAGCCGCGCCTTCTCCTGGCCCGCTTGCGCGCCGGTGTGCGTCTCGTGCAACTGCAGGAGCAGGCCGAGCGCGACCGGGCCATCCACGTGCGCAACGCCGCGACGCAGGCGCGCATGAACCGCCAATTGAAGGAAGCGGCGGAGACGGACTACCTGACCCAGTTGCCCAACCGTCGGTTCGCGATGGACGCCTACGGCCGCGAGTGGCAGCGGGCGCACGAACTGCAACTCGACCTGTCGGTCCTGATGATCGACATCGACGACTTCAAGCGTGTCAACGACGAACACGGGCACGAAACCGGCGACGCCGTGCTGCGCGCGACCGCGCGTGTCCTGCGCCAGTCCACCAGGCGCATGGACGTCGCGGCGCGCATGGGCGGCGAAGAGTTCCTGGTCGTGTGCCCGGGCGTGACACCCGAGGGCGCCCTCGGGCTGGCCGAGCGCATCCGCACCGCCGTCGAGTCGAACTGGATCGAGGATGGTGCCTACCGCGGTCGTGTGACGATCAGCATTGGCCTCGCGTCGCGTGGGCGCTCCGACACATCTCCCGAGCAACTCCTGCGGGATGCGGATGCGGCGGTCTACCGGGCGAAACAACTTGGCCGCAACCGCACGGTGGTCGCCACCGACAAAGACAGCGGCGCGCGCAGCGCCTAAGCGTCCGGACGGACGGCCAGGACGGCGCCCTTGGCGCGCCCAAGCACCGACGCCGCCACGTTGCCCAGGAGGAATCGCGCGAGGCCCGTGCGGCCGTGAGTGCCCACGACGAGCAGGTCGGCCTGCGCCTCACGCGCGAGTACCTCGTCGATCGGTTCGCCCTCCACGAACTCGAGTTCGTGGGGCACCCCGGCCCAGTCGAAACTGCGCTCGAGCTCGCGGAACTCGACCTCGTCCTTGTCGCGTGTCTGGTCGACCACGTAGGTGGGGTAGTGCGCCTCGCCCCCGGGGTCCGGCGTGGGGAAAAAGTCCGGCCGGCGGAAGCAGTGCAGCACGTGCAGGGTGCCGCCGCTCTGGCGCGCCAGTTCGCGGGCCCGGGCGAGCGCCGCCAGCGAGAGGGGCGAGAGGTCGACCGGCACGAGGATGCGCTTCGGCACGCGGAACACACCGCGCTGGACCCACACGGATGGGGGGCCCTCGGCCAAGAGCGCGCGCGGCACGCTGCCCAGGTTGAGAACGTGCTCCTTGATGTGCGGGCCAACCACGACCATCGACGCGCCGACCCGTTCGCAGGCCGCGCCGAGCACCCGCGCGGGATGGCCCAGGTCCACCTCGTGCCGCAGTCCCGCGGGCCGGGTCGCGCCGAGCGTCGCAAACGCCCGGGCGACCGCCTGCTCCACACGCTGCTCGGCGTCCGCCAGCATTTCCGCGCGGGCGCGGGCCGCCCACTCGGTCGACATGCTCGCCCAAACCGACTCCGGCAGGTCCACGGCGTGCACGAGGTGCAGTTCGCCCCCGCTGCCCGCCACGAGGTGGAGCGCGGCGGCAAGCGCGTCGCAGACGGGGGCCTTGGGGTCGAATCCTAGGACCAGGGGAGTTTTGTTCGGTTTCATGGGCGGAGGGTGCGGGCGTGGTCCGACCTGCGCCAGCCTACTTGGCCCGGCGGCTGTTCGCCCAGCGCCCGTTAGGATGGCGGCATGGGGACCCTGGCTTCGATCCTCGCGAAACTGGGGTTGGCCCGGCCGGAACAGCGCGCCTGGGCCCTCTACGACTTTGCGAATTCGGTGGTGGTCACGACCACCGTCACGGCCGTTTTTCCAATCTACTTTCAGCAGGTGGTGGCGGGGGACTGGGACGAGCGCCAATCCGCCCAATGGTTTGGCTACACGACTTCGCTCGCGCTTCTCGTCGTGGCCGTTCTGGCGCCGTTCCTCGGGCCGCTCGCGGACGCGCGCGCGCGCCGCAAACGCTACCTGACGCTGTTCCTCGGGATCGGCGCGTTGGGCGCCGCGAGCTTGGGTTTCGTGGGAGCTGGCGACGTCGCCCTGGCCCTCCTCGGTTTTGCGCTCGTGAACATCGGCGCGTCGGGCAGCTTCGTCTTCTACGACGCGCTGTTGCCGCACGTCGCGCACCCCGAGGAGCGCGACCGGCTTTCCACGACGGGGTACGCGCTGGGGTATGCGTCGGGCGCCCTGCTGCTGTTCCTCCAGTTGCTCTGGATTCAGAATCCCGCGGCCTTCGGCCTGCCGAGCGGCCCGGACCTCAGCCCCAGCGAAGCCACGCTTCCGACGCGCCTGGCCCTGATCAGCGCGGCGCTCTGGTGGGTGCTGTTCTCGTTGCCGCTGCTGCGCCGGGTGCCGGAGCCGCCGGCGGATCTGGACGGCGGAGCGCCGATCGCGAACGTGGTCGGCTTCGGCTACGGCAGGGCGGCGCTCGCCCAGGTGCGCATCAGTTGGCAGCACCTGCGCGAGCTGCCCGACGCGGCGCGGATGTTGCTGGCGTTCCTGATCTACAACGATGGCATCTTGACGATCGTGCGCATGGCGGCCCTGTTTGGGACCATGCTGGCGATTCCGCGGGACCAGTTGATCCTGGCGATCCTGCTGGTGCAGGTCGTGGGCATCCCCGCGGCGCTCGTTTTTGGCCGAGTCGCGCGCGGAATCGGCGCCAAACGGGCGGTGCTCCTCGGTGTCGGTGCGTATGCGTTGATCAGCGCGCTCGCGTTCTTGGTGCGCGACGGCACAGGTTTCCTCGTGCTCGCGGTGGCCGTTGGGTTGGTCCAGGGCGGCACGCAGGCGCTCAGCCGGTCGCTGTTCTCGAGCCTAGTGCCCGCGCGCCGTTCGGCGGAGTTCTTCGCGCTGTTCGCGGTGCTCGAGAAGTTCGCGGGTCTGTTCGGTCCCGCGCTGTTCGGCCTGGTGGTGGCGATCGCGCCGGATCCGCGGTACGGATTGCTTTCGATCCTGCCGCTGTTCCTGGTCGGCGGAGCGCTGCTGCTCGGTGTGAACGTGGAGCGCGGCCGCGCGAGAGCGATCGCGCTCGAATGAGCTACCCGTGCGACAGGTCATGCCGGGCGAGGGGCAGGCGGCGGATTCTGTGTCCCGTCGCCGCGTAGATCGCGTTGCATAGTGCCGGCGCGAACGGCGGCACGCCGACTTCACCCACTCCCGCCGGCGGGCCGTCGTGTTCGACGATTTCCACCTCGATCTCGCGCGGCGCCTCGTGCATGCGCGCGAGGGGGTGTTGGTGGAAGTTGGTCTGTTGGATGCGGCCGGCCTTGGCCGTGATCTCGCCGTAGAGCGCGAGGCTCGTGCCGAACACGGCCGCGCCCTCCATCTGCGCGCGCACACGTTCGGGATGCACCACGAGTCCCGCGTCGATCACCACCCAGACCTTGGGAATCGCGACCACGCCGGACTTCGAAACTTCCACTTCGACCACGTTGGCGCAATACGAGAGGAAACTGCGGTGGCACGCGATCCCCAGGGCCCGACCCGCGGGCAGTTTGCGACCCCAGCCCGCCAGTTGCGCCGCGCGACGCGTTACGTGGGCGAGGCGCGCGGTGTCGATCGGGTATTCGTCGAGGCTGTGTCCGTGGTTCGAGTAGGCCACACCTTCGAGGGACACGCGGCGGTCCTCGCCGAGCAGCGCCATCAAGTACTCGTAGGGGTCGCGCCCGGCCCGGTGGGCCAGTTCGTCCGGGAACGAACACACAGCGAAGGCGTGGTAGATGTGGGCGACCGAGCGCAGCCAGCCGATGCGCACGTGGGCGTCCGCCGGACCGTTCTCTACACGCAGGTTGGGGATCTGGTACGGCACGTCCGTGAAGCCCATGCCCATCTCGCCAGCGCCGCCGTAGCGCTGGTTCGGCGCGAACGTCGAGCCGATCGGCGGGAACGCCGAGCGCTGCAGCCACGCGACGGGCATTCCGCCCGGACCGAGGCGCGCCTTCATGTGCATGCTCGCCACGGCGTGGAAGTAGTCGTGGCCGAGGTCGTCCTCGCGCGTCCACAATACGTGCACCGGGCGCTTCGCATGGCGCGCCAGGAGCGCCGCCTCGACCAGGAAGTCCGGCTTCGACTTGCGGCCGAAACCGCCGCCCAAAAGTGTCACGTGCACGCGCACGGCGTCGGGCTCGATCTCGAGCGCCGCGCCCACCGCCTGCTGTGCGGCCTGCGGGTTCTGGGTCGGGGCCCACAGTTCCGCGCCCACGACGCGTTCGCCGTCGAACTCGATGCGCGCCAGGGCGCACGGCGGCTCGAGCGACGCGTGGGCCAAGTGCGGCACGTGGTAGTCCGCTTCGAAGCGCTCCTCCTGTTGTGCCTCGGCCAGTTGGGCCTGTGCGTCGCCTTCGTCGCGCAGCACGCGACCGGGTTGCCGCGCCGTTTCGGTCAATGCCTCGGCGTACGCCTCGGAGTCGTAGCTGGCGTTGGCGCCGTCCTCCCACTCGATGACTAGGGCGCGGCGGCCCTGGAGCGCCGCGAACGTCGATTGGGCCAGCACCGCGACGCCGCCGAGCGCCTGGAACCCGTGCGGTGCGCGCGACGCCTCGATCGGCACCACGTCGGTCACGCCCGGTACGGCGCGGGCGTTCTTGCCGTCGAAGCTCTTCGCGCTGCCGCCGACGACCGGCGGACGGGCGATGACAGCGAAGAGCTGCCCATCGAGACGCGCGTCGATGCCGAACGTGCCTCGGCCCGTCACCAGATCGTCGAGGTCGTAGAGCGGCACGTCGCGCACCGGGCGCGGGCCGGCCAAACGCCAGCTCTCCCGCGGCCGCAGCACCAACGCCTCCACGTCGGGGAGGGGAAGCGCGCGCGCGTCCGCGACCAGATCCTTGAAGTCGAGGGAGCGTTCGCTCGCCGCATGCCACACGCGGTGCTCGCGGGTTTCGAGCTCTTCGACCGGCACCTCGAGACGCGTGGCAGCGGCGCGCTCGAGCAGTGTGCGCAGGGTGGCCCCGGCCTGGCGCATGCGTCCGTGGAACTGGCGCACGCTGCGCGAACCGTCCGTGTTCTGGTCGCCGTAACGCGCGTCGCCGAGGGCCTGGCTGAGGCGCACGCGGTCCCAGTCCGCGCCCAACTCGTCCGCCAGCACCAGCGGCAACGAAGTGCGGATGCCCGTGCCCATCTCCGAGCGGTGCGCGACGATCGTGACCGTGCCCTCGGGATCGAGCGACACGAAGAGATCGGGCTGGAGATCGTCCGCGGACTCGGGTTCCGCGAGCTGCGCCAGCGCCGAACCGCGCTGCAGCACCAGCACCAGGGAACCCGCCGCGAACAGCCCCAAGAACTCGCGGCGGTTCGCGCCGCCGCCGACGGCCGGAGCACTCATCGGCCGCCCTCCTGTTCGCCGGAGGCCAGAGCCGCCGTGTGGATCGCCGCGCGGATGCGTGTGTACGTGCCGCAGCGGCACAGGTTGCCCGCCATGCCGGCGTCGATCTGTGCGTCGGAGGGTTTCGGCGTGCGCGCGAGGAGGGCCGCAGCGCTCATGATCTGACCAACTTGGCAGTAGCCGCACTGGGGCACGTTGTGCTTGCGCCAGGCCTCCTGCACCGGATGGTCGCCCGCTGCGGAGAGCCCTTCGATCGTCGTGATCTCGGCGTCGCCCACGCTTGCCACCGGGGTCACACACGAGCGGATCGCCTCGCCGTTCTTGTGCACGGTGCAGGCCCCGCACAGGGACATGCCGCAGCCGTACTTCGTCCCAACCAGACCCAATACGTCGCGCAGCACCCAGAGGAGCGGCGTGCGTTCGTCCAGTCCGTCCAGTTCGTGGAGAGCGCCGTTGACTCGCAGCGTGATCATGGTCGAAACGTCGGGGGTGGTTCCGCCTGGCGGGCGGTCGGAGGGGCAAGTGGTGGCGGAAGAGGGCGCAGCGGCGCGTTCACAGCGCCGTGACGATCAGGGGCTCGAGCGCCGCTCCCACGCGTCGAGGTCCTGGGGCTCGTCCACGTCCTGTAGAGTCGCGAGGACCCGCACACGCAACTCCAACTCGGCGGCGCGGGCCAGGGTCCACTGGGCGAGGTCCGGCGTGCGCCACGAAATCCCGCGAAAGAGTTCGGGCGCGTGGCGCGAAAGGCCGATCAGCACGTAACCTCCGTCCGCGGCGGGGCCGAGCACCAGCTCGTGGTCCGCGAGGGCGTCGAAGGCCGCTTCCATGTACCGGTCGTCGAGTTCGGGGGCATCGGTGCGCACCACGACCACGCGGTGCGCGCCAAACAGAAGGGAGTACCCGAACGCGCGCTCCAGGCGCTCGCCCAGGGTGCCTTCGCCCTGGTCGGTCGACCGGCGGCGTTCGCCATAGAGCTGTTGGAACTGATGCGCGGTGCCGCCCGTCGAATGCAACCGCACCGCCAGCCCCGCGCGCCGCGCCGCGAGGCGGTCCGCCGCGCCGAGGGTGTGTTCGGTCATCTGGCGTTCCAGATCCGCCGCACCCTCGGGGCCGAGGGCGGGGATCAGGCGCGTCTTGGCTCCGCCGGGGCTCGGAAAGCGCGCAAAGATCACGAGTTGCTCCACGAATCCCGAGGATAGCCCGCGGCGCTGCCCGTTGGGCGCGTCGCGCCGACGTTCCGAAGGGAACCCAGACCCAAATCCGTTCGCATCGTGTCCAGGAAATCCGCTCCGTGCGCAACGCGCTTGGCCCTCGCTGCCCTTCTGTCCTGCGCGCCACTGTCCGCGGACCGCGTTGCGGCGGCGGTCCCTGGCCTGGGAAGCGCCGAGCGCCCCCGCCTCTGCGCCGAACTGCGCGCAGGCGCCGCGGCCCGGGCCGCCCTCGCGGATGCGGCGTCCGGCACGCGGGATGCGGCCCTCCTCCGGCGTGGCCGCGAACTCGGCCTGCCACTCGCCGCCGCGTCCGTCCGGATCGCCATGGAGCTCGATGGGGCCCCCGGGCCCGAACTCTGGGCCGCGCTCGCGGAGCTCGACATCACCGCCCTCGGCACCGGATCTCTGCCCGCAGTGCCCGGTCGCCACGGCAACGGCCGCCTGCTGCTGCGCGCGCCGTGGAACTCCCTGGCCGCGGCGTCGCAGTTGCCAGGCGTGGTGCGCATCGACCAACTCGAGCGCACCTTCGAACCCCAGGACGACGTCGCGCGGGCACTGATCGGCGTCGAACCCGTGCTGCAGGGTGATTGTGTGTTTCCGCGCAGCGGCTACGGCGTGCGGATCGGCGTGCTGGACGCGGGGCTCGACATCTCCCATCCGGACCTGCCCATCCCGGCGGTGGCGCTCGACCTGACGGATGGGGAGGACCCCTCCGAGTGGTCGAACGAGGTGGCGAGCCAGGTGTCCGCCCACGGCACGATGGTGGCCGGGGCGGCGCTCGGACGGGGGATTCTGTCGACCGGTCGCTACGCGGGTTCAGCGCCGGGCGCGGAGCTGTGCTTCTACAAAACCGGCGACGACAACCTCGGGATCTCCACGGAAGCGTCGCTGATCGCCGGCATCCAGCAGGCCCTCCTCGACGGTTGCCGCGTCGTCAACCTGAGCCACGGCTCCTACGACCCGTTCATGGACGGGAGCGGAGCGCTGTGCCAGGCCATCGACGCCGCGACCGCGGCGGGCGCGTTGGTGGTCGCCGCCGCCGGCAACGAAGGCAACGCCCGGCGCCACGTTTCGGGGACCGCGTCGCCCGAGCAGCCGAGCGCCGTCTTCCGCCTCGAGTTCTTCAACGTGCTGCCCGCGCGCTACGAGGAGGTGCAGCGCTTGCAGCTCGGCTGGCGCGACGGGGTGGTGGGGGACGACAACCTCGAGTTGGTGTTGCTCGAACCCGTTCCGGGCTCGCAGTTCGACGCGTTGCCCTACGACTGGAGCGACCGCGGGACCGAGTCGCGCGGGTACGAACTCAACGTCAGTGTCGAGCCCGGCGAGTACCAGGCGTTCGACTTCCAAGTGCGGTGGGTGGGCGAAGCTCCGTTGGAGCCCATCGAGCCCGTTTCGTTCCACTTGACCCGTTGGCAGGGCCTCGGACTGTTCGTGGGCAGCGATCCTTCGGGCACGCTGATGACGCCGGGCGTCGCCGACACGGCGCTCACCGTCGGCGCGTTTGCACACCGCGACACGTGGGTGGACGCGAGCGGGCAAACACACAGTTACCCCACGATCGAGGAGGGCGCCGTCGCCGTTTTCTCGAGCCGCGGACCGCGCATCGACGGACTGTCGAAACCCGACCTCCTGGGACCGGGCGCGGGCACGATCACGCTGCTCGACAAACACGTGCCTCCGGGTCCCATGTACCAGATCGCCGGCGACTACAGCCACGGCGAACTTCCGGCGTACACCATCGCGCTCGGCACCAGCTTCGCCGCGCCCCACATCGCCGGCGCCGCCGCGCTCTTGTTCGAGGCCTTCCCCACGTGGGACCCCGCGGCCGTGCGCGACGCGTTGCTCTCCAGCGCGGACCGCGCCGACGAGCCGGACGACATCCACGGCCACGGCGTGCCCAACACCCACGCAGCCCTGCAACTCGCCGCGCAACAGGGCTGCGACGCACTCCTCGCCTCGGCGGCGCACGTAAACCTCGGCGGCGTGCTCGACCTGCGCCTCGATGCGGGTGCGGAGTACGGCGGCGAGCTCTACTGGGTGTTGGGATCGGGCACCGGCACGTCACCTAGCATCGAGCTCGGGCCCGGAGTGGAGCTGTTCCTCGTGACCGATGCCTACACGGCGTTCACCGGCTCGTACCCCAACCAGGGCCCGCTCGTGCAGACGTTTGGCACGTTGGATGCAGCGGGGCGCGCAGCCGCGCGCATCGATCTGAGCAAGGTGATGGCGCCCGGGCTCGTCGGCACCCAACTCCACCACGCGTTCCTGGTCGTCGATCCGGTGCCCGAGCAGAACTGGGCGCCATTTGCCAGCAACACCGTGAGTGTCAGCGTTGGGGCGGCGGCTCCGTAACGGGCGCGGACGTCGCGCTCTTGTCGTCGCTGCTCGTTTCGACGTCTTCCCCGACGTGCCCGCCCGTGTAACCGAGGTCCTGCAGCATGCGGGAGCGGGCCGCGTCGGGACGCTGGCCGATGGTCGTGGGCGTTGGGTAACGCGCGCGCCACTTGGCGATCTCCGCGGAGAGCCGCGCCACTTCGTCGGGGCGTTGCGCCGCCAGGTTCACACGTTCTTCCGGGTCGGCGGAGAGGTCGTAGAGCTCGGGTGAGTTGCCCACACGTGTGCGCGCGTAGGCGGACGGCTCCACCAACTTGAGCCCGCTGGACAGCTCGCGGATGGACGTGCCGTGCAGCACGAAGCTGTGCACGAAGTCGCGCCGCGGAGTCCGCCCGCGCAATGCGGGGACCAGGCTCTTGCCGTCGAGGCGTCCCGGTACGGGCAACCCGCACAGCTCGAGCAACGTCGGGAAGAGGTCGATGTTCTCAACCGGTTCGGAAACGCGTTTCCCCGCGGGAACACCGGCGCCCCACAGCAGGAAGGGTGTGCGCACCGCCTCTTCGTAGAGGTGCCCGCCGTGCTTCTGGTAGAAAAAAAGTGGCGGCGGCGACTGGGCCAGCTCTTGGTCGCGCATCAAGCTGACGTGGTCCCATAGGCCCTCGCCGTGGTCGCTGACAAAAGCGAGGATCGTGTTGTCGAAGAGACCCAACGTGCGCCAATGCTCGACGGCCTCGGCGAGGCGTTCGTCCGTGTGCCGCACCTCGAGGTCGTAGTAGGCGCGGTTGGCGTCCATGAAACGCCATTCGTTGAACCAGTTCGGACTGCCCGGAGGACCCGCGGGACCCTGCCCCGCGAACCGCTCGCGCTGCCAGTCGAGCGGCGCGATCTTCAGGATGTCGATCGGCGGCAGAACGTCCTGCAACCGCTCGTGGTTGACGTACGGGTCGTGCGGATCGAACGGCTGCAGGTAGAAGAACACCGGCGGCCGTTTGCCGTCCGCATCGCGGCGCAGGGCGCGGCGCAGCGGCGCGTCGATGTCGGTCAGCAACTCGTCGATGTCCCGGGCCGTGAACGCGCTGTTCTCCTCGGTGCGAGGTCGCGGGCTCG
Source organism: Planctomycetaceae bacterium (assembly GCA_016125265.1). Lineage (GTDB taxonomy): Bacteria > Planctomycetota > UBA1135 > UBA1135 > RI-242. Next base: position 122,498 of record WGMC01000023.1, on the reverse strand, counting down.
GGTCGTAGTGTTCGAAGCCGCGGATGAAGCCCGCCTGGGGCGTGAGCAGGATGTTCGCCGACGCGCCGACGGTGCGGTACCCCGCGCGAGCGAAACTCTCGGGCAGCGTCGGCGTGGCTTCGTCGATGAAGTCGCGGTACTCGGTCAGGTACTGGCCGGTGAACAGCGACACCATCGACGGCAGGGTCCACGAACTCTGGGACGTGGTGTCCTCGAACAGCGTGCCCTCCGCGGCGAGCTTGTCGAGGAACGGCGCGGTGGGCCGCGGGTAGCCGTAGGTCGAGAGCTTGTCCGCGCGCAGGGTGTCGACGACGATCAGGACCACGTCGGGCCGCTCGCGCTCGCTGCAGGAGGCCCCAAGGGCGAGGGTCGTAAGGCCGACTAGGAGGGCCACGGCCGGGGGGCGCGGCGTGCTGCGGCTAGCTGCTTGCATCGAGGCAAGAGCATACCCACCGCGCGCCGGAGGTGTTGCGCTAGCCGGGGCTAACGCGGCACCGGCGCGCTCGCGCCCAGACCGGGTCCGTACACCAGGGCGTGGGACAGGAGCCGCCCCGCCGCCAGGTGCTGACCGCGGAACACCGGATCCGACGCGAACAGGATCACTTGGCCGGCCCCGCGCCGTTCGACGGTGGTGTAGGAGGAGAGTTCGATGCGTTCCCGGGCCTCCGGCCAAAGCAGTCCGCCGAGGCGCATCGCCGGCACTTCGCCGAAGCGCGCTGGGCTCGCGACCGGCAGGCGCGCGAGCAGCGCTGCGCTGCCGGCAAACGGCACCGGGAGATGCTCCGGCAGGCCCGCGGTCAACCAGTGGCGCGGCGCCAGCTCGGCCAGGAGGTGCACACCGGCGGGGGCGAACCGCGTGAGCCACGCTTCGCGCGACTTGGCGCCCGGCGGCGCCTCGTCGCCCTCGCCGGCGAAGCCCCCCTCTTCGGGCGCGCGCGTGCCGTCCCACAGTCCCGCGACGTCGTAGTCGGCGCGTCCCGCGGCGAGTTCGCGGCGGGCCGCGGCCCGGAGCGCCGCGAGGGCATCCGCGTCGTCGCCGCGCTGCACGACCGCGCTCAGGTCGAGTCCGTCGCCGAGCAGCGCCTCGGCGCCGCTGGCGATGCCGATCAGTGTCCCTCCGGCCTCGATCCATGCGGCCAGATCGTCGCGCACCGGGGCGAGCAGCGCGGCGAGATCCCCCCAGAGCGGCGGCACGACGAGCACGTTGTAGCGGCGCAGATCCTGATCGCCGAAGGCCTGCGCGTCGATCAGCGAGACGACGGCGCCGAGGCGTCGGTCCAGGTGGTGCCACACGTGGCCAAAGCCGTCGGGCGACGTCGGGGCGTTCGAGAGCAACGCGATGCGCGGGCGCTCCAGTTGGCGGAAGTGTCCACCGCCCAGGTCCGGGCCCGCGTCGGGCGAGCGCGACGTGCCGAGGGCATGCACTTCGACCCGCGCCGCCGCGGCAGCCTCCTCTACGCGGCGGTCGAAATCCGCGCCGTTCTCGTGGCGGCGCAGCAGGAGGCTGCCGGCGTCGAACGTGCGCTCGCCCCCGCGGAACGCGAGTTCGCCGTGGTGCACGATCAGGCCGCGCTCCATCGCGGCGAGGGCAAATCGCGGTGCTCCATCCAGACGCCCGTCGACGGCGTATGCCACGGCTGTGGGATCGGGCGCGGGCAGCACAGCGCCCGTGCGCGGAGCCGCGTCGAGACCGAGGGCCGCGCGGCGCGCCGCCAAGTCCTCGGAGCTTCGCACGGGCTGACCTTGCGGGCCATCTCCGGCCGCCCACACCCCGTCCAGGCCGAGGCCGTACGCGAGGTTCCACGACGTGCCGTCGTAGATCTTGCTGGAGCCAAACCGTTCGAGTTCGCGCCGCTCCACTTGCAGGTAGCTGTCGGGCATGCGCGGGTCCAGATCGAGCAGCGCCCGCACCAGCCGCCCCTGGGGTTGGCGTGCGCGTACACGCAGCGCGCCCGGGGCGAACTCGCGCTTGTGGGGCGCACGCGCGAAGACACCCTCGGCGTCTTCCACGGCGTGGGCTTCGTCGAGCATCTCGACCGCGATGTCCTGGTTGACGAGCAGGTCGACCAAGAGTGCCAGCCGCTCGGGTTCATTGGCGGCGTCGACATAGAAACTGCGTTCGTACTCGGGCGCTTCGAGGGGCGCGCGGCGTGCGTCGAGCCAATCGGCTTGCACCTCGCGCCGGTTGGCGCGCAGCGTCGCCAGGTTCGCCAGGGTCGCAACTACCTGACGATGCACCGATTCGCGGTAAGGGACCAGTTCGCCACTCGCGCGCAGCACCGGTTGGCCGCCGCCGCGCGCCATCTCGTACAGCATGCCGACGGCGCCGTTCAGCGAACCCCACGCGTCCGAATAGAAGGGCGCCCAACCGTCGGCCCATTCGCGGGTGTAGTAACTCCAACCGAAGCCGTCGAACGCGCCGGCAGCGCCCTTCGCGAGCGCGTTCTGCCACGCGCCGAGCTTCGGCGGCAACAGCGGATGGTGCGCCTCGGCCTGGGGATAGAAGAGGAACGTGTCGAGCGGTGTCATCTCGTGCCCGTCGACAAAGAGCTGCGGCATCCAGTCCAGAACCGCGCGCCACCGCGCGCGTGTCTCGGGGCCCGCTCCGAACAGCCAATCGCGGTTCAAGTCGAAGAGGTAGTGGTTGCCGCGCCCAAACGGCCAGCGCCCGCGCTGCATGGCCGCGTGGTCGAAGCTGGCCACGTGGCCGCGCAGCTCTTCGAACTGGTTCAAGATGCGCTCACGCCCGTCAGGATTGAGGCACGGATCGATCACCAACACGACTTCGTCGAGCAACGCATCGATCTCCGGCCCACGGGCCGCAGCGAAGTGCCACACAAGCGCAAGCGCCGCGTCCGTCGCGCTGGTTTCGTCGCCGTGGATGCCATACCCGAGCCAGGCGATCGCGGGCAGATCCTCCGCCAATGCCGCCTCGCCGCCATCGCCCTCGCCGTCGACTTCGAAGCCCGCCGCCCGACGCAGCGCACCGCGCACCTCGTCGAGCCGCGGCTGCCACCGCGGCCCCGCCACGACGGCGAGCACCAAATCGCGGCCCTCATGCGTCGTGCCGTAGTTCGACACCGTCAGCCGCTCCGAAGCCGCATCCCAAAGCCGCAGGGCCGTCAACACCTCCCCATGCCGCGCCGCCCGACTGCCGACGGGCTGCTCGAGGAGCCGATCCGGATGCACGAGCGCCGGATCGTGCTCCACTCCCGGAAAGAACGCCGCGTCCCACTGCGACCCCTCCGGATCCCCGAGCGGCAACACGGGCCCGGCCGGCAACTCCCCCGGCCAGTACCCCTGCTGCGCGCCACCCGCCGCGGAAAACCCGAGGCCAACGGTAAGAGCCAATCCAACCAACCGAGCGGCATGCATCATGGGGGGCGAAGTGCTGGGCGTCCTCGAACGAACCATCCGCCGCCGAGTGTAGAGCCACCCCACCCACGACCCCAAACCCCAGCAAGCGAGTAGCCGCCCGACGGAAGTTTGGCGGCGAGAGGAGAGCGTTGCGTCATCGCGCTTGCCACGCATGAGTTCCATCCGTTCGCGGATCCCGTCGGCTGCCCGTCGGACAGATCGAATCACGAAACCGCAATCGCATCCGCTGCCGATCCCATCACCGGGCGGCTTCCGACCCCATCGGCATGCTCGGGGTCTGCAGATCGCTGCTCTCCTCGGGCCGCAAGGCGCGCCCTGCGATGCCGATAGCGAGACCTTCGAGGTCCGTGAGACGAGTCGCATAGCAACGAACCGCGCGATCGCTCGCCACGTAGAGCCAGCGTGAGTCGCTGCCGAAGGTCATGTCCCAGGGCCATTCGTCACTTCGACTCAAACGGACAATCTCCGCGGGGCTCGTCCCCCGCGAGAGGTCCGCCAGCAACACTTTGGCGCGGAGCGAGGCGTCCATCGCCGGTCTCGTCCCGATCGCGAGGAGTGCGCCGTCGGGAGAGACGCACAGCGTCGCGACGTCGGACTCGAGCTTCGATACGAGGACCGTCTTGCCGAGCTCCGGCGACCACCGGATCACGTTGCCGGCGCTCGTCCCGACCAGCAACGCGCCGGAAAATGGTTCGAGGACCTCGGAAGTCACGAACTCGCCGAGCTCGAGCGTTCTGACCCGGAGCGGCTCGTTCGTTGGGCCGAGCTCCCAAACCCCGAGGACTCCCCCGGAGGTGATGGTGAACCAACGACGACGGGCTTCGTCGGCTACGAGTGTGGAGACATCGTCCTCGCCGGACAAATCGACTCGGGCGACATGGTGCGACGGGAAGTCGACCACGGTCCAGTCGTTCCGATCGACGAGGATCAGTCGATTGCCTACGAACACGGCGTCGATCGCCTTGCCGTCGTCCAGCAGCTCGGGCGCGGTCATGCCGGGCCCTCGGACCAACCAGACCGAATCACCCGCAGCGACAATCCACTTCCCGTCCTCCGAGGCGACGATATCGTAGGGGGTGGCCGAGTGCGGGAGCTGGACGGATTCGAGTCCCGGCCGAAGTTCCCGCGGTGCGGTGGGTTCCGATCCCCGCGCCACGAGGAGCCCTGCGCCCGTAGGCGGCAGGATGAGGTCGTCTCCTTCGCCCGACCACGTCTCAGCGCCGTCCAGTCCCAGGAGTGTGATCGGTTGATTGCCATTGAACACGGCCACACCCTCCACCCATCGCTCGAGTCGGAGCGTGCCCTCGCTCTCAAATGACCTGACCCAGTGCGCACCGCGCCTCGGAGCGCCGAGATCCCAACGGAGGATCTGCCCCTTCGAGTCGAATGAGTACGCCGCGTCGCCCGAGACGCACAGCGCGTACACCCAGCTCTCGTGGCCCAGAAGGATCTCGCCACCGCTCACAGGATTCCGATGCGGATCGAGACGCCATCGGCGCAGGTCGCGATCCGCTCCGACACCGCCAAGTGCCCGCGCGAAGAGCCAGCCTCCGTCTGGGCTGAAACTCAAGTCAGCTACGGCGGCGTAGAACCGGGTCAATGTCTCCCCACCTTGCCGCCATCCGGCGCCGCTATCGTTGCGGACCCAGCCCCGGACCTCGCCCATCCGCCCACCCGCGATCAACAACCGGCCGTCCGGAGAGATTGCGAGCTTCTCGGGCCAAGCCCCCAGCGCGCCGATGGTGGAGAGCTCCTCGAGGGACGATGCGTCGAAGCGACGCACGGAATTGTCGTGGAGACCGAGGATAAGCTCGCCGGAAAGTGGGTCGACGAGCAGACTCCGCGCCTTGGACGGGAGTTGTGTGACTTTTCGAAGCGCAGCGGTCCCGTCCGTGCGCAGCTCAAAGGACGCGAGGGTTTCCCGCGCCAGATGGAGGACGTCGCCTCCGCGATCGAGCGCGCAGAGAACGGGCCCGTGCGGGAACGGACCGGTGCTGGGTATCGTCAGCGATTCGACCGTTCCGGAGTCGGTCAACCATGCGACGCCGGCTTCCGACGACGCGAGCACGCTACGTCCAGGCCCCCGCGTCAGCTCGGGGACCGCGAGCCCGGTCGATGCGAACTGGATGGCACCGCCCGTCTCCATGCGCCCGATTCGACCATTCTCGTCGGCGAACACGGACACGCCATCGACGTCGAGGATGGAGGTGATCTTCGTGTCGTGGCGGCAGAGGATGCTCGGCGAAGCGGTGCCGATTTGCCATTCGACCAGCGTCGTTCCATCCTCTCCCTCGGCCCATAGCAGTCGCTCGGGATTGTGTCCCAGGGCGGCTGCCCGGATCGGGGCTCCGCGGTCCAGCTCGACCGTCGCCTCGACGTCATGGAGGGCGTCGCGGAGCGCCTGTCGCGGCGCATCGATCGAAACGTCGAGTGCCCGTTCGAATTGCGCGGCGAAGAGCGCGGCGCGGAGCCTCGTCATCGGCCTCGACCCACCGAGCGCCGTGGCGATCATCGCCGCCCTCCTCGTCTCGGACAGGTGCAGGCGCTCCTCCGCGAGCTCGCTCTTCCGACGCTCTTGGTTGGCCAATCGGTCGTTTCGAAAGGCAAGGACAGAGGCCACAGCCCCGAGCGCGAGAAAGGCGCCCGCTGCGGACAGGATCCCCCGCGTGATCCGTCGCCGACGGCGCCGCTCCTCGCCGAACATCTCCGCCGGCGACTGCCCCTCGATCCGAGCGACGACCCTGTTCAGGCAGTCGATGAACTGAGGATCGTTGGGCGTACTTTTCTCTCCAGCGATCCCGCGCGCGTCCACGTAGAGCGGGACGCGCGCCATGAAGTTGGAGAGTAGCTCCGGCAGCGCGTCCGTTTGCTCCCAAAGGATGTTCTTGGAGAGCCGGTCGACCTCGATTGCGCCGGCGGTGAGGACGATGATGAGCCTATCGGTCCGCCCCAGGATGCCGCACCACTGGACCAGCTCGTCCTGCACCCAGACGGAACACGCCGCATCGGGCGAAGCGAGCAGAACCAGGAATTCGGAGTCCCAGAGTCGACGCTGGATCAGGACTGGCAGTTCGTTGTCCGGGACGAGCTCGTCCTCGTCGCGGAACACCTTCCGTGGCCGGAACCACGGGCGCGAGTAGGTTCGGATGCCCTTGCAAAGTTCTCTGGAGAACGCAGAACTGGCCTTGTGGCTGTAGGAGACGAATGCGGCGTACGGCATTTGGGCAAACCCCTCCCGTGCCTGGGGCGGCGCGCAGGGGCGCAGCATAGCCTTCTCGGTGACTGGCGCTCCCTTGAGGTCCCGGCCGAACTGTTCTCGACCCAAAAGGCTCCCGCACGGGCGTGGTCAGAGCCTTCTCGCGACTCTTGCGATCTGGAGCGTGACGCCGCTAGGGAGACGCCCACGTAGGGCCGCGGAACACCGAACAGCGTGCCGCCCCCGATCCGAGCGGCTACGGATGCCTTCCCAAGGCAGCTTCGGCGTCGGCGAGTTCTTCGTAGCGGCGACCGTAACCGAGCTCGCGGATGAGCTTTGCGGCTCGGTCGAGTTCGGCCTTCGCATCGACCTCACTCCATCCGCTCTCGTCTTTCGCGATGATCCCAAAACGGGCTCGGGTCAGGTGGATGTCGGCAAGGAACAGCGGCATGGGGCCCCGCTCGGCGATCTGTTGGGCTTCCGCCAAGTCCTTCCGCGCGAGGTCGTGTTCTCCGCGGACGAATTGGTACAGCGAGGCGGTCAGCAGGCCACGGGGAAGCTCATCCACGTGGCCGGCGGCGCGGAGGCCACTGACGGCGGCAGCGACGTGCGGCAGGTCGAGCGTCCGTTGCGGGTCCGTGAAGCAAACATTGGTCCCGTCAGAGTCGTTCCCGAGTGCACCGTCCATGCGAACCAACGGCGTGCCCATCTCGTTCTCGAGGATCGCGCGGATTAACCCGACTCCGGCAAGTGTCAGGTGGTCGAGAGCAATGTCGAGGAGCGGATCACCCGAAACCCGCCAGTCGAACATCTTGTTACCGCGGCGCTCGACCTCCTCGAGGCAGCTTGATATCTGCGATTCAGTAATTGAGATGGACGGATCGAGCAATCGCTGCCAAGACGCCTGTTCGGCGGGCGCCAATAGCCAGAGGCAGTATTGGAAGCCTTGCACTGAGTAGAGCAGATCGTATCCCGGCTGCCTTTCCTGCTGCATCCGTTCGGCCGCGGCGAAGAGGCTTCCAGCTTCAGTCCACTGGCCGGAATGCAGTAAGGCATTCGCAGACTTGGAGCGACCAGCCATTCGTTGGAACGCATCACCGCTCCGGTCGGCGTTTGCGATCGAATGGCGGGCGTCAGTGGCTGCGTCCGTCAATCGGCCAAGCGTCAACTTCAAATCGCTAAGATTACCGGCAGCAATCGCCGCATTCTTCCAGTCCTTCTGCCGCGCCGACATCTCCAGCCCGGCGCGCATAGGTTGTAGCGCTTCGCTCAAGCGCCCTAGTGCCCGGAGGTGGAATGCCGCCTGGTTTAGTAGCCAAGCCTGGGCGACCAGCTGCGGCGACACCTGGCTGAACGGCTTGTCGAAGAACGCATACACAGCCGCCAGGTCGGCCCCTATCGCACCGAGTTTTCTCGGGCTGTAATGACCGTCGCTCCCCGTGCCGCGGAGGATGCGGTCAACGTAGACTTTGACGCACGCCTCCTGATGTCGTCCTGCCAGGCAGCCGTGGGTGACGGCCTCGTACAGCGGGGTCAGTCCGTCGATGCCATCCGGGCGGTACGGCGTGCTCTCGCATAGGTGGTCAAACAGCCGCGAGTGGGCCGCCTGAAACGCCGCCGGTTGATCCCGCTTCAACTGCGCCGCGAAGTACTCACGGATCAGAGGGTGGGCGTCGATCGCGTCGGCCGAGACGGAGAGCAGTTCCACCTCGCTCAGCCGCTTCACCGCGATGTTCCAAGCCTCATCCGACATGGTCGCGAGTGATCCGAACGTGCGCGCCACCTGACGGGCGCGGGCGCTGAGGAGGCGTTGCAGGAGCGACGGCATCTCCCACTCTCGCAGAGCCTGCATGCAACCTTTCGCCATCGGCCGGTCGAACAGGCCGGTCAGCCGCAGTACCGCAAGCTCGCGTTGGCGGGGCGGTCCGCCGCTCTGCAGCCACCGCTCGTAGGCGATCATCACTTTGAACGCCGAGCGGCCCTGGTGCTCCTGGTCGGCCGCTTCGAACTTTACCTCGCGGTAGTGGCGGATGTCGCGGTCTTCGTACGCGTCGGCGATGTACCGTCCGAGGAGGCTAAGGGTCAGCGCGTGGCCGCTGGCCGCCTGCCACGCCGCGTGCAACTCCTCGTCCGTGCCTACGATCCGCAGGTCCCGAAGTAGGGCGACCGCGGCTTCTTTGGGCAGCTTGTCGAGTTTCCGCTCCTCCGTGGTGGCGTGTCCTTCGAGGTTGGTCAGGTGTTCGCGGGTGGTGACGATCACGAGCCCAGGGTTGTCGGCGGCGAGTTCCCGCAGCAGTGCCTCGAGTCCTGGGTCCTTCAGCCGCCCGGCTTGCGGATCGCCTGGCGGGTACTGCAGCGGTTCAATCCCGTCGAGGACCAGCAGCGTGCGGTGTTGACGAATCAGCGCGGCCAGCCGCTCGCCCCGTTCGTACGGGCCGCCAGCGGTCGGATCGGGGTCGCCGAAGAACTCGAGTGCTTTCGCGATGAAGAGGTCGGCGGAGCTCTGCCGGCTCTCGCCGGTGCCCTGGCTGTAGAAGCTCCAGTCGAAGTAACGCTCGACGCCGGGCCACTTCGGTTCCGTTGCCGCGAAGCGCGTCTGCACCCAGTGGAACACCAGAGACGTCTTGCCCGCCCCACCCCAGGCCACCAGCGTGTAGACGTTCAGCGTCCCATGCGCCCACGCCGCGTCGAGCGCCGCCAACTCCGCCTCGCGGCCAAACAGCACGCGCGGCGCGTGTTTCTCCAACTGCGTCCCCGCGGTCTTCCGTGTGAACTTCGGCACGACGGGGAGGATGTCGTGCAGATCGCCGATGAGCTGACCGAACAGGTCAGTGTGGTCTTCGATCCTGTGCGCGTACCGCCCCGCGAGTCGCAGCCGGTCGAGGTGGGCTTGCTGGGCGGATGCTTTGTCGGTGGCATACACGAGCAGCTTTACGTCGTAGTGCAGGGCCAGGAACGCTTCCCACTGCGTGTAGGTGATCCCGGAAAAGTCACCGAGCGCGGTGCGCAGTTCGGGATGCTCGGCGAGGAAACTGGGTTCGTCCCGCAGGTACGCAGCGACCTCGGTGGCATCGGCGACCGCACCCGCCTTCTCGCCGAGCAAGTGGATGACGACGGCGCGCGGTCGGATCTCGTCGGCCAACTTCCTGACCGTCCGAGCGGCTGCTTGCGGAAAGTCCTCCTGCACCCGCACGTTGCTCCGGGTGCGAGCGAGATACCCGCGCAGTTGTTTTCGCAGGCCGGGGAATGACGCTCCGTCCCGCTCGAACTCGTCGGAGGCACACGAGACGAAGATGCCACTCGGTTGGGGGGCGTCGAGCATGTTGTCCAGCCGATTCTAGCCTGGCTGCCGGATCAAGGGTCGTGGTGCACCTAATCGGCGCCTCGTGGCCGCCGCGCGCGTGACGCCATCGGTTCCACCCGCTGGGCATAGACCTGCTGTCGCTCGGATCCGTAGGCTGCGGCGAGTGCCTTGTGCATCCGCGCGTACTCCTCGAGCTCTCGCGGGTCGCCCAGCAGGCCAGCCGCGATGGCACTCGCGGCTCGGTGGCCCGAGCGGAACGCGAACGCGAGTCCACTGGCGGCCAGGGGATCCATCGCTAGCGCCGCATCGCCAACGGCGGCCCAGCGCGCGCCGCTGGCATGGGACAGTTCCGCGGACCCCGCATTGAGGCGCTTCGTCGGGCGCGCCGCCGCGTCACCCCCCACCCGGACGCCCATCTCCGCGAGGATGCCCCCCGCGGTGCGACCCGCGCGCATCCGCCCGCGCGCGCCAGGCTCAAAGTACTCGCTCAAGCAGAATCCACCGCGCGGGAGACTGGCGAGGTACCACCAGCTTCCGTGTCCGGCGTGCACGTGGACGAGCCCCGGTGCCGCGTCAACTTGGTCCGCGGGCAAGCGCCGACACTCGGCGACGAGCCGATTGTGCACCACTCGCTTCGCCCCGAGCCGACGGGCGATCGCCGCGCTTCGTCCCGTGGCATCGATCAGCGCCCGCGCTTCGATGTCAGGTGCGCCATCGGCGCTGCGGATGGAGTATCCGGACGGTACTTGGCGCAATGTCGCGGGGGCGAGCACGCCTTCGACGAAGATCGCGCCCGCGCGCCGCGCTTCGGCGCGGAGCCCCCTCACCAACGATTCCTTGTCGACGAGAAATCCACCTCCGTAGGCCGAGGTCAAACCGGAGCTTCTCCACTCCCAGTGCGTCCAGTTGCTGCGAGTTTCTCGGACCGCCAAAGGTGCCGAAGCGAGGAAGGTCTCCCAAAGCCCTTGGTGTTCGAGAACGGGTCGCGTCGCGCCGGCCAGTGTCTCGCCCGTTTCCACGAACGGTGCGTCCTGGCCAGAGAGCGCGACCCTCCACCCGGCCCGCGCGAGCGAGGTTGCCGCGACACACCCGGCAACCCCGCTGCCCACAACCAGGACGTCGACGTGGAGGCGCGCGATCTGCACTAGTGGATCGCCGCCATCCCGACGAGCATCCGTGTGGAGTGGTTGCGCACGCTCTCGACAGTCGATGCCAACCACAGGTTCCTCAGTCCACGCTTTCCGGGCGCGGGGGGGATCGGACACCCGGCCGCGATCCAGGCGATTGCCACTTGACGCCCCGTGGCGCCACGCAGACCTGGGACCGGATCGTCGAATGCGGAGCCCATCGACCCCTCGGGCGCGAGGAGGGTCTGGATGAAGAAGCTTGCGTCGGGGTTGCCAGGGACGATCATCCCGTTCGACGGCAGCGCGAGAGCCTCGAGGAAGTCGCGCGTCGGCTGTTCGAACCACCAGGCCACCGTATGGGGTTCGCCCGTGCCGGGCTTCTCGAGGAGGGCGCTCGCGTGGCCTGGCGTTCCCTCCTGTCGATTGCGCAGCACTCGCACGACACGAACCATGTCGCTGTAGGGATCGGGCTTGGGCGGTGGCGTCGGGGATGCGCCGAGCGAGCGACACCAATCCTCCCACAGCTTGAGCTCGTCCGGCGTGAACACGCGGTACATGCGCCCCGTGTCGAAGCTGACGAGGCGAAAGAACGGGCTGTTTTCGGGGTCGCCTGGTAGGAAGTAGCCCGCGTTCACGAGTTCCTTCAGGAACGTCGGCGGGTCGAGGAAGAGTTCGTTGATGGGTGTGTTCCCGAGTCTGAGGTCGCCGTGGTTCAGGCTGCCGTAGGTCGCTTTCGACGTGATCATCGCCTCCACCCGCGCCGCCAGACTCGGACCCTTGGCTAGCAGTTTGGCGAAGTCGTCCCCGAAGGTTCCGGTCGTTCCGAAGGCCACGTAGCCGTCCCAGATGCGCCGCCACTGCGCTTGGAGCGCCGCCTCACCTCCGCCGTTCGCGCGGATGTTGTCGAGATAGAGCTCGATCGCACGCATCGCGCGGGCGGCGTGACCGTTGACCGGATTGTCGATGCCGACGTGCATGATCCAGTACTTGGCGTCGAATCCGTAGTACTCCATCAGCGCGATCGTGTTCTTCGCCTCGACGATGCCGAGCTCCAACTGGAGCGTCATGCCGAGGAGCTCCGGGTACCACGTCTCCGAAAACTGGGAAATCGCGAGCTCGAAGGTCGGCACCTCGAAGGCCGAATCCAGAAGGTCCGGGTTGAACGCAAAGTCGCGGCTGGTGCAGTCCGACGGGTAGTAGCCGATGGAGTGGCAGAGGTCCCGGTAGATGTTGGAGTGGTTGTGCGCGACCTCACCGTCTCCCATCTCATCCATCAGCACCGAAAACAAGAGGGCGCGCGCCTCGTCGATCGGGCCGATGCGCGTGATGTTGCGGAGCCATGATCCGTCGGACATGTTGAAGGGCGAGAACTGGCGGATGCGCTCGGCCACCTTTTCGCGCGACGTGAATACGGCATCGCGGGCGGGGTCGTATGCCTCCACATCCTCGACGAGGGACCTGTAGGTCTCCATGACTCGCGCCTGGAACGTCTCGCGGGTGTACCGGAACGGGCGCCACATCTCGGCGGTGTCCGGGTCGCGTTGGTAGTCGCGAGCAGCTTGGAGGCATTGCTCCACGTACTCGCGAGCCTTCGGCAACACCTCCTCGAAGGACTCGACGTTCATCAGTTTGAAGAACAGCTCGCGCACGTCCATGCCCGCGGAGGGACGCCGCTGTCGCTCGACGTACACGGTCTCACCGGTCGGAGCCTTCTCGCGAACGACGAAGCCAAGTTCGTTCCAGTACTTCACCATCGCGTTGTCCCCCGCGGGGGATTGCTGGGGCAAGCCGCGAGCCCACGGAGCGCGGTACCCTGCGGCGGCGGCGATGCCCGAGGATGCGCCCTGCGCCTGCGGATCGCCCGTGCGACGGAAGTTGACGAGCAGGTCCATGTACTCGTCCTCGGGCAGCACATCGTCGGGGCGCTGCGCTGGCCACCAGTGGAACGCGCACTCGAAGAAGTCCGCTTGCCACGGAACGGCCATCCACTTGGTGACATCGCCGGCTTTCCATGTCTCGTTGATGCGATACGGGGCGCTCCAGGTACCGTGTTCGCTCGCCACGAAGGTCATTTCGATCCCCGGGTAGAAGGGGCCGCCCACGCAGGGTTCGAGGGCGCCGCGATCGAGCGCCTCAGGCTGCTCGGCGATCGATAAGGCCTCGAGCACAACGGCTTCCGCGGGCTTCTCGACGGTGAACCTTCCGGAGGCCCACTCCTCGAGATTCCGGAACTGGGATGGCAGCACGGTGAGCCAGGTGCGGGGTTTGCCGTGCGCCGCGTCGCCATCGTCGCCGGACAAAATGGGCATGAAGCCCGGATTCGCCTGGGCCTTCTGTGTCTTGGCATCGGCGAGCGCATGGGGCACACGCACGCGTTGGAAGACGGCCTGACGCGCGGCTTTCGATGCATCCGAGGGATCGGACAAGGTCTTGAGGACCGCATCGTCGAGAAATGCACCCCGCATGCCGGCACCGTGGCCTCGGTAGGCGACGGCGTTGACCCACGCGAAGTTGGCCCCAGCAGCCAGAATGGGGAAAATGTCCCGGTGGAACTCGACCCCCTTGTGCGGGGCGATCCAGCCCTTTTCGAGCGCAACTTCGCGGACCACGTCGTCGAGTCGCACGAGGTTGTCGATCTCGGGGGCGAAGTTGGGCGGCGCGACGAGCACCCACGCGGGCTTGGCCTCGAATTTCGATCCGTCGGGAAGCGAAAGAACAGCGCGGATGGGGCCGTCACTCGTGTCGTCGTGCCAGCCGTCGTTGTTCGCGTAGTGGGTAATGGGATTCTTCGCCGTCACCGTATCGCTGGTGCCGAGCCCGCCCAGCACGAGCAGGCGACCCAGTTCGTCCGTGCGAAGCTCCCCGAGTCCTACTTCCTTGCTCAGGAAACGGCCGCCGCGGAGGGGGACAGGCCCGGCAAGGTGCCCGGAGATCGAGTGCGGGCCGGGATCGATGATCAGGGAATCGCGTTCGTCGGGAGCGAGCGATCCTTGCACGTGCCGGTTGCGAAGGACGTGCTTCGCGGCGTCCTCGAACTGAAAGCGGCCGACAAAGTTGAACCATGCGCCCTTCTTGTTGGCCAGGTGAGCGGTCCATTCGATGTCACAGTCGGCGCCCGTCCATTCCCGCAGCGCCTTGCCATTGGCATCGATTTCGAAGATCCGAAAGCGAGCCGCTTGACGCTTAACTCGGCCCGCGGCGTCTTTGTAGCCGCCTACAGGTGTGGGGCGCCAGCCGCGCGCCTCCGGGCCAATGAAGTACTCGTCCGGGCTGTTTCCAACGCGCGCGATGCCAACTCCGGGATGAATGACGAAGCGTCGCTCGTCGACCGTCTTGCTGGTCTTCTTCTTGTCTTGCATGGACCCCGCTGGGTGGGAGGTGGAGGGTTGCCAAGTCGCAACGTCGCCGCGACGGGGTCGAGCCTATCCGGGCACATACAGAGACGGAACCCCAGAAATGGATTATGTTGTGCGCGTTCTGCACACAGAGCGCGCCGCGTGAGGTCCGTGGGTGCCTCGTTGACCGTGTCGGTGGCCGCCGGACCACACCGGTTGGCCCGCGTCATCCCACGCGCGCTCCCCGGGCTCCCCTAGGGCGCCCGGAGGCAAATGCTCGCATCGAGGAGATCGGGCCTCGCACAGACCCCGTCCGGCCGCCCGGCATCACGGAACTTGGGGTGCCGAACTCTTCCGTCGAGTCCAGCCCCACACGGATGCCACCGGAACTAGAAAACCCCAGCACGGTCGATTCCTGGCCGCGACTGCATCCGCATCCGTCCGGCAGGGTCACGTGTCGGCAGGTGTGCGGTCCTCAGCGATGGAGAGATTTCTCGGAGCCACGGACTGTGGTGCCCATGCCACGGACGGGTTGGTCGATCCCACCAGCTCTTATGTCCAGCGGACGGCTTTCGGGGGATTGTCGCGGGTGTAGGGGATGCCGTTCGCGTCGAGCCACTCCGCTGCGATGTCTTCCAGCGCGCGATCGCGGAAGGTGTACCACGCGTCCATCAAGCCGCGGTGTTGTGCGAGGGCCTTGAGGCGCCCGAACGCGCCCGATCCGCGGATGGCGCGCAGCAGATCGTCGCGGAGACCTGAATCTTCGACCTGCTCGCAGAAGCGCTCCATGATCCTGTATTCATCGATGTCGAACTTGCTCGGGAGGGGGAGGAAGTCCTCCGAGGCCAGCACCTCCCGGACCTTGGTCGACTCGTCGGTCTCCCCATCGAGGAGCTCGTCGTCGTCGAACTCATCGTCGTCGAACTCTTCGTCGACTCCGTCTTCGACGGCGCGGACGTCGTCTCCGGTCAGCGTAACGAGTTCACCCGTGTGGCGGTTCACGTACGCCGTCATCTCGTCGCTCAGCACGTCCATTTCCTCCACGACGGCGCGCAACGACACGGGCAGCTGGGGATTCTTCATGGGCGATCTACGGAAGCTTTTAAGGGTCTCTTGGTACGAGCCCAACGCCGTCCGCTTTCGCGCGGGGCATGGGCGAAACTTGGGTCATCCCGTCTTGCGCCGGAAGTGCAGTGCCAGCGCGCCGGAGTGGAACTGCTTGGTCGATACCAGGTCGAGCTGCCGTGCGCTCGAGAGGCCGTGGAACAGCGTGGGTCCGCGACCGCTGAGCACCGGATGGAGGACGAAGCGGTACTCGTCGATCAGCCCCAGCTCTTCGAGCGAAGCGCCTAACTTGTGCGATCCGACCAGCACACCCCGTTCGGTCCTGTCCTTCAACGCGGAGACCGCTGCGGCGAAATCGCCTTCCACGCGGATCGTGTTTCGCCACGGAAAGTCGGTGCGCGAGCTCGACACCACGTACTTCGCCTTCGCTTCGAGCTTCTGGCCCCACTCGCGCATCGCGCGCGGCGCGCCCTCGTCGCGGGCGACGGCTGGCCAGTACGCTTCCATGAGCTCGTACGTGTTTCGCCCGAAGAGCATCGCACCGCTTTCGTTCATGAGGCGCGTCCAATGGTCGTGCAGCTCGTCGTCCGCGATGCCCTGGGTGTGATCGATGCACCCATCCAAGGTCAGATTGAGACCAAACGTGAGAAGGCCCATGGCGTTGGATCGCAGGCGGGGAACGAAAAACGGTGGAAGCGCCCGAACCTTAGTTCGAGAGGCCGGGGGGCAGAGCGGCCGCTGCCGCAGTCGCGTTGGGCAGGTACAGCGCGAGCTTCAGCTCCGGACCGCGGAGCAGGGACGGGCGCCCCGTTTGGGCCACCAGGGTCAAGTGGGGACCCATCGGCCCATCGGGTGTGAGGTACGCGGCGGTCAGTACGTCGGACTCGACGGGGCGCTGCGTGCCCGGGAACCAAGCGACGTAGTCGGATTCGAACAGACCGAGGAAGAGCTCGGCCCGCACGATGATCCGGCGGTCGGTGATGAACAGATCCAGGTCTTGGATCACCGGAATGTTCACCGTGGCGCGAAAGGTTGGACCGGTGCGAGCCACGGCGCCTTTGATGGCGGGGGCATGGAAACGCAGGGTTTCGCCGGATTCGAGTGCGGGATGCTCCATGGTTGGCTCTGGAAGGGGGGGCTAGGGGGGATTGGGAGAGAGATGTCGCCCGGTCGGCGAAGCCGAACGACGGCGTTTGCGCCCGCGTGCTTCGTCACCGCGTTCGCGGTCATCGCGTTCACGGTCATCGTGCAAACCGCCCCAGTCATCCTGGAGCAGCACCGCTCGCCGCAGCGGAACCCGCCGCGTTGTCGGCCCCCGGGCGCGGGGCGGTACCGCTCCTCTGTGCCAGGTCCCGAACGTGGTGGCCGAACCTCCAATACAGGCTGATCTGCAGCGCTGCGAACATCAGGAACTCCTGCCAGGTCGTCTGCTGGGTCTCGACCCCGAAAGCCGCGAAGAGCAGAAAGTAGTAGCCGAAGAGCAGCGGGAGAACCACCGCGAGGAATCGAATGCCAACGACCCATCCAATGGCGAAGTAGCGCTGCAGCAGATGTTGGCCTTGCGCACCGCCATTCCGTTCGTAGACGTGCAACGTGCCCAAGACCGCGACCGCGATGCTCAGGACCGTGTCGGCGCCATCCCAGAAGTTCAGTTCGGTTTCGGGAGTCCACCACAGGACGGACGACAGACCCGCGGCAACGACCAGGTACGGCGCCACTTCCCGATCCGAAAGCGGACGGGCGGCCATTGCGGTCTTCAGCTCTTCGATTCGCCAGAAGTACATGGATGTCATCCCGAGGTCGTGTGACGCTGGCGCGGGGCCCATCGGCCGCAGTACGGAGCCTCCGCGGAGTTCGTTGCGAGCCGTTGTCCGACGTGGGGACGAGCTTACCGCGGCCTCCGCTGCTCGCCAGCCCCCTCCGCCGGCCGAACGCCTGGAAGGGTCCCGAGGGGACCCGACGGCGAGTGGCCCCTGGCCTGTCCCACCCCGCCTCGGGCGAATCGGGGCCAGCCGCCGCGGGGGGCCGTCAGCGCAGCGCTTGCCCGAACTTGATGCGGTGGCCTTCCGGCGTTTCGACGAGGAACTCGCGCAGGCCCCACGGCTTGTCGGCGATGGGCTCGGTGATGGCAACCCGCCGGGCCACGTACTGCCGGTACAGCTCGTCGATGCCCTCGCAGTTGACGTAGGCGAACCAAGAGTGGTTGCCGGTCTCGCGCGCGGGGACCTCCCCGCGGCAGTCGCCGACCATGAGCCAGAAGTCACCGAGTTGCAGGAAGGACCAGCCACCCACACGGTCGTACTCGGTGAAACCCAGTTTGTCGGTGAAGTACCCGACCGCAGCCTCGAAATCGTGGACGGCCAGCACATGCTGCGCCTTCGTGACCCGAAAACTCATGAACGAACCTTGGACTGCAGGACCTGTTCGGCGATCGGGTGAGTGACAACTCGTCCCATGGGCCGCTCAGTCTATCGTCCCAGACCCGCTGTCGTCGCTCCGAGCGTCCGCCGCATGCACGCGGCCTTCGACGGCGCCACGGCCGTAGTCGTGGATGCTCCACCACCGATGGTGTCGCCCTCGGGCGCGATACCAACCGGGACGGTGCCGTCAGAGGTCTGTCGGTACTCCTCCCAATCGCGGAGGAGGGCGCCTGGCATTTGCCGGTCTCATTGGAACGCGTGCACCGAGCCAAGTGCTGCAACGGTCCCGGGCCGTCGTCAAGTCGCGCCGCGGCGTGCCGCCGGCCATTCTCTGGGGTCGGTCCTGGGCAGCCGAGCGGCGGTCACCGGCGCGTGTCTTTCGCCGGGACTCGCTCGCGCCACCAATCCGCGTAGGGCGTGTCGCCGATCCGGCGGCGGTTGAAGTCGGGCTCGTCCGCGCCCCACCAGGGTGCGCCGCGTTCGCCCAGCGCCACCTTGGCCGCGTGAACCGCGCGCCGGGCGCGCGCGAGCTCCTGCTCGCTGCGGGAGGCTAGGGCGCTCTTCGCCTGGCGCCGGGCGGCCATCAGCTCTTTGACCAGCGCTGACCGCGTCGATTCGGGAAGCGAAGGATTGCTGCACCGCCACAGACGGCCTTCGTGGACGAAGTAGCGACCGTCTGGGGTGGTGGGATGTGGCATGTCGGGTGAACCGCGCGCCTGCGCGGTGGGGTCCCTACATGATCTTCTTCAGCGTCGAGGCGGCGCGGTGGGTCTTCGTCTGCTCGGGCAGGAGTTTCGACGCCACGAACTGACGCGCCGCCGGCGACAGGTCCTCGAGGTCCCCGCGGTAGTCCTTCAGCCCGTGGTCCTCGCCCTCTTCGAGCGCGGAGACCGCGGCCGAATCGCCGAACACCGCGGCCCCGCCCTCAACGGCCTTCGCGAACGTGCCCCATGCGCCGCTGCCGTCCGCGGGGTCGCCGCCGAGCCGCTTGATCTCGGAGCGCAGCTCCCGCACACGTGTCTCGTGACTGGCCAAGTTGTCGCTGAGGACACGTGCGGCTTGCGGGTGTTCCACCTTGTCGATCTTCTTGAGCGCGTGGGTGTAGGTCTCCATCGCGGAAAGCTCACCGCGCAGGAAGGAGTTCAGTTGTTTGATGTCGTCGGAAACGGCGTGCTTGGTCATGTTCGTAGCGTTCCTGCTGCTGGGCGTTTGGTTTCAGTTGTGGGAGCTCGCTCGTTGCGGGCATCGAACCAACCTCGGTGCAAACTCCGTGCCCGGATGTCGCAACCGCGCTCGTGCGGCTCGACATGGCGGCCGCAACGCCTTCGCGGGTTGGATCTTCAAACTGCATGCAACGGATGCACGCGGCTTCCGGCGCGGAACATGGAGCTTTCCGCGGAGCTCTGACATCGGCGTTGGATCTACGTGATCGAGCGCACGGGCGGGTGCCGGCGGGCGCGAAGCTGGACACTCGGGGCCGACCACGTCGAACTTTCGGCGTCGCGGCCGGTGCCGACCCGCACCGCGGTGCGGGATTGCCGAGCGGATCGTATGCTTCCCCGGGTTTGCCCTCGCAACGTGGTCGCGGCAGCCGCACGCCAACTCACACTCTCTGCGATTGGGAATCGATGGAACAATCCGAGTCTCGCACATCGAAGCGACGGGTTTGGCGCGCCTATGGGGTGGCTTTCGCTGTACTCGTGCTCGGGTTTGTCGGCGGGTTCGCGGCGTGGCGGATTGGTGCGCCAGCGCGGTGGGCGGAGCTCGATCGCGAGTGGGCGTTGGTGGTGGCGGGGGCGCACCCCCTTTGTCCCGACGACCCTGGGGTGGAGACGGAGCTCGTGCGGCTCCTCGAGCGCGCGGAGGAGCTCGGAATGACGGATTGGGGCGAACGCTTGGAGGGGTCCGGTCGGGTCGACTACCACGACCTGGGTCCACTCCCGGCGGATCTGCTCGACGTCCTCGAGCGCATCGAGGTGGAGCTCGATGCGGGGCGCGTGCGGACGGACTTTCCCGGGGGTGAGCACGGGAGCTATCGCCTGATCCCGTCGATCCGGCTGCTCGCCAACCTGGAGACGAGCGATGGAGCGCGCATCGGCCGGCTCCTTCGCTGCGCGAGGCGTTTCCAGCGCGAGGGCAGCCTGCTCGCGTTCCTCTTGGGGGAGTCATGCACGCGCGACTTGCTGGACCGGATCGAGGGCGATCCGAACCTGTTGCAAGTGCTGATCGCCATCGACCCACCCCGACCGGAGGAGCTCTACGCAGCGATGCTGCGCGACGGCGTGCTCGTGACCACACGCGCGGATCCCGAGCTGGGCGGAGCGCATTGGGGCCGCCCCAGCGCGGAGCTCGACGGCGCGGCGCGCAGCGTGCGCAGGCAGGTGGTAGCCGAGGCCCAGCGCTATCGGGCGCTCGCGGCGTCTCCGGCGCGCTTTCGATCGGTCGAAACCCAGGCGAAGCCCGGCGCGGTGGCGCGCTTCTTCGCTGACCTCTTTCCCGGCAGCGCCTCGTCGCAGGGTTTCGATCCGTCCATGGGCTACTACGGCACTGCCTTTGCCGAGTCGATCGAGCGCTGGCAGCGCCTCGTCGAAGGGGGCTGACGGCCGGACGGCAGGTGCGCCAGACTGCGCGATTCTCTTCCCGCCCCTGCGTTGGCAAACTGCGCGGAGCACCCATCGCGGCGAAGGGCCGCACCTTCGTCGTTGACTCCCCGTCCCCCGATGCAGCACCACAACTCTCCGATACCGAAGCGGCGCGTCTCGCGCGTTGTTGTATTCGTCGCCGCATTGACCGTGCTCGCGATCGTCGGCGCGTATGCGGTGTGGCGGTCCGGGGCCCCGGATCGGTGGGCGGAACTCGATCGAGAGTGGGCGTCGGTGGTGGCGGGGGCGCAGCCGCTCCTGGAGGGGGATCGGGTGCGGTGCGCGGAGCTCGCGCGACTGCTCGGACGCGCCGAAGCGCTCGGGCTCGATGCCGAAGCGGAGCGATTGGTGGGTTTGGGGCATGGCGCTGCGCTGGATCCCCATACGCTGGACCCCCGCACGCTGGATCCGGAGCTGCTCGCAGTGCTGGAGGCGATCGAACGGGAACTCGAAGCCGGCCGCGTGTGCATGGACGAACCCGGAGGCGAGCAAGGTGTGACTTCGCTGCTCGCTAGCCTGCGTCTGTTGGCCCACTCCGCAGCCATGGATGGCGACCGCCTGCGGATCCTCTTGGGATACGCCCGCCGCTTGCAGCGCGAGGGCGGCCTGAGCGCGGCCGCGGTGGGGACGATGCTCGCGCGCGGACTGCTCGACCGCATCGACGCCGACCCGACCCTTCTGGCTGAGTTGTTGAAAGTCGATCCTCCGCGGCCGGAGGAGCTCTATGCATCGCTGCTGCGCGAGCACGTGCGCATGACGGCGGCGCTCGATCCCGAGTTGGGGGGGGCGCCCCCCGTCACTCCGTCTGCGGAACTCGATCGCCAAGGGCTGGCCCTGCGTCGCGCGGTGCTGGCCGATGCCGAGCGCTATCGAGCCCTGGCGGGGGATCCCGCGCGCTTCGGGACCGCTCCAACGCCCGCACAGCCCGGGTTCATTGCCCTCGCGTACATGCAGTTGTTTCCGGGTGACGTCATGCTCGACGCGGCGCTCCTGCCCATGCTCGCCGTGGATCTGGGACCACAGGGCGCCGCCTTTGCCGAGTTGATCGAGCGCTGGCAGCGGCTCGTCGAGAAGCGCTGAAAGAAGGCCGTGGGCCGCGGATGTCCGCGGCCCACGGCCTTTTGTTCAGCGCTTCTCGACGGCGTGTGTCGCCGCGCGTGCTGGGTTCAGAAGTCGACAGGCCCGAACCGCGCCGCGTGGGAGTCGCCCCCTGGCGACGATGCGAAACTCCCCGCGAGGACGAGGCTGCGCGGGCCGGTGCCGCTAAGGCGCACGGAGGCCAAGGCTGCGACGATCGTCGGTGTCGAGGTCTCGGCGGCGAGCAACGGCTGGTACGACTGGCCGTCCCAACGGGCGATTCCGTTGAGGAACTGACCGGCGCCCACAGAGAAGCTCCCACCCACGTACAGCTCGGGTCCGCGACCCGCGCCATCATCGTGCGCCGTCAGTGCGTTCACGCCGCTGGTCAAGAACGGCAGCGGGGTGAAGCTCGTGCCGTCGAAACGCAGGACACCGTATGTGGGGCCGCTTCCGGAAACCGGCGGGGTGAGCCGCAACGTGCCGCCCACGTACAGGGCCGGGCCGCTGCCGTCGTCGAACACCTGGAGCGCCGCACAAGTCGAGGGGGCCGCGAGGCCCAGACCCACGAGCGTGCCGCCCTGGAGTCGCACCAAGCCCGCCGCGGGCACTGCGCCCGTGGCGCCGATGGCGCCGCCGACGTAGAGGTACGGCTCGGGGTCGCCGGGCGCCTGGAACATGCAGAGCGCCGAAACCAAACCGTTCACTCCCAGACCGACAGGGCTGACCTGACCGTTCTCCAGCACGGCCACACCCGGGGCGGGCACGCCGTCCACGTTGGTGAACTCGCCTCCCAGGTAGAGTCGTGTTCCCGTCGCGTCGGACACGGGCAGCATCGTCGTCACCGGCTTGTTGGCGAACACCAAAGGCTGCCAAGCGCTTCCATCGAAGCGCGCCGTGCGGCGCACGTTTTGTGTGCCGGATTCGATGAACTCGCCGCCGGCCACGAGCTCCGGACCGAAGCCGCTGTCGAACACGGCCAGGCAGCGCACTTTTCCGCTGAAGCCGTCACCGAGGGCCGTGTAGCTCTCTCCGTCGAAACGCGTGACGCGGGTTGCCGCGGCGGATCCGGCCGCCAGGAACTCGCCGCCGAAGTACAGGGCCGTGCCGTCGCCGAAGTCGTGCTCGAGCACGGCACTCGCGCCCGCGGCCAAACCAAGATCGCCCGCCGATTCCACGTCTCCTGAGGTGTAGAGGCAGAGATTCGGTGACACCAATCCGCCTGCCGAGACTTGGCCGCCGATCGTCTGGAACGCACCGCCGATGGCGAGTGTGCCGGGACGCCCGGGAACCGCCGCCAGGGTGTAGACCGGACCGTCGAAAGGTGGGGTGAGCGCCTTCCACGACTGGCCGTCGAAGGCTGCCAGGCGCTTGAACGGCTCCGGCCCGACCGCTTCGAACAAACCGCCCGCGACCAGCGCCTCGCCCTGGACCGGTCCCGCGCCGCCCAAGTCGATCCACTCCAGCGCGTTGACGTCGGAGTTGAGGCCGGACCCCAAGCCCACGAAACTGGTGCCGTCGTAGCTCGCCACTCGGTTGACGGGAACGCCGTCGATCGCGGTGAACTCGCCGCCCACGAAGAGCCGGGGGCCGATCCCGGGGTCGGCTACCTCGAGCGCGCGCACGGTGGCGTTGGCGCCCGTGCCGACCGAATTCCAGCTCTGGCCGTCCCAGCGGGCCAGATTGGCGACGGGGACTCCGCCAGCGACGGTGAACTGCCCGCCGACGTAGAGCTCCAACTCGCCATCGCCATCGCCGTCGAAGAGCTCGAGCGCGTGCACGCCGTTGCCCGGTCCCGCGATGCCGCCGCCCACCGGAGTCCACGTCGTGCCGTCGAAGGCCGCGAGCCGAACCGGTTGGCCGAGGAACGAGAGGCCGCCGCCGGCGTACAGCCGCGCGCCATCACCGAGGTCGGCGACGACCATGGCCCGCACCGTGCCGTTCACCTGGTACTGGGCGAGATCGAAGGCGGGCTCCCAAGTCTGGCCGTTGAAGCGCGCCACCGAAGCCAGGGGCGAACCCGGCGACCAGAAGAAGTCGCCGCCCGCGAAGAGCTCGGGGCCGTTTCCCGCATCGAAGCTCGCGACGCTGCGCACGATCGCGGGCAAGCCAGCGCCGATCGCACGCACGGTTTCGCCATCGAACCGCGTCACGCGGTTGCAGGCGACACCCGTCATGCTGGTGAAACCCCCGGCGGCGACCAGTTCCGGACCGGACCCGAAGTCGAACTGCCCGAAGCCGAAGACCGATCCGTTGCCGCCGCCCACGCTGCCGAACGTCGCGACGTACTCCGGTTGGATAGGAGCATCGGCCGAGAGCATGAGTCGGCCACCGCGTGTGAATCCATCGGCCATCACCTGGCCGCTTTGCCCGGCCGCGCTGTACGGCACTCCCGCCAGCGCCTGGTCGACGACAAGCTGCACGGTGCCACTCGTCTGGGGCACGGTGATCAGGCCTTGGAACTTGCCGGCGGCGTCGGTCACCAGCGTCTGTCCTGAGGACAGTTGCACGCTGACTCCCGCGGCGGGAACCCCGTTGGGATATTCGACCGAGCCGAACAAGGTCGTGCGCACGGTCGGGCTGACGATCTGCGGTCCAGGGAACTGCGTGCCGCCGAACGTCTGCGCGCCGCTCGGCGGCGCGGTCGCCACGAGGGCAAGGGAGGCGGCCGAGCAGACCGCGGCAAGGCCGAGACGTCCGACCGAGGAGGGTGCTGTCTGGTTCATCGCTGGGGAAGGAACAGGTGTTGGGTCGCGGTCATCGAAAGCGGGCGGCGTACTCGGCCGACCGGGCCCGTGGCGAGTCGAGGACAAGGGGCACCGCGAAAGAGCCGCTCCCACGGTACGGCCCCAGCGCGATTCGCGCAGGCCCTTGCTTCCGAGTCGTGGAATGGGGGCCCGAGGAAACGCCCCGGGGCGGTGGGCTCCGCGGCCTCGCACGGCCCTGCGGACTGACCCCGCGCGCGCAGCGCACGGGCGATTGTGGGTGGAGAGAAGCGGGGGTAGCCTCGCTGTTGGCAGCGGCGGGGGCTGGTCCCATTCGTCCCTGCCTTCGCCCTTCGACTCGGCCCGAAGTGGGCCGGATGCGAACATCCGAAATCCTTCGCCCTTCGGAGATGCCCATGCTCGTCTCACTGGCTCTCGCGCTCGTCCTTCCCCTGGCGCCCTTCGGTGATGTCCTCATCGTCGACGACGACGGCGGCCCCGGCATCGACCACACGGACCTCGGGTCCGCGATCGCCGCGGCCCAGCCGGGCGACACCATCCTGACGCTCTCCGGCACCTACGCGGCGTACGACACGACGCCCGGCCAATTGTGGTTCGAGATCAAGCGCGGCATCACGGTCGTCGCGCAGGAGGGCGACGACGTCAAGCTCGTCACACCCGTGCACGTGATCGGCCCGGCCTCGGGGGAAACGGTCCACCTGCGTGGACTCACCATCGACACGACGGGTTGGTCGAGTCCCGAGGGTTTGCGCTCGCTCGTGCACGTGGGACTCGTCGGCGACGCGCGCCGCCTCGTGGTCGAGGACTGCGTGCTGCGTCCGGCAACTCTGTCCTTGGCCTCGGTGCCCTCGAGCGGCTGGGGCACGGACGCGATCCTTCTCTACGGCAGTGAGTGCGTGCTGCGCAATGTGTCCGTCGTCGCTGGCGCCTCGACGGTGTTCCATCCGCTGGCCCCGGGTGGCGCGGGCGAGGAAATGCCCCTGCGCGCGGTGAACTCGATCGTGCACGTGTACGACAGCGAGATCCTGTCCGCGCCGGTGGGATCCACGGCGGGTGAACCCGCTGTGCAACTGCAGGGTTCGCAGCTCTTTGTCTCGGGCTCCCGAATCGAGGGCGCCAATGGCAATCCCGGATTCTCGTTCCTGTGCGGTTCGAACGGGCTTCCCGCCGTGCGCGTGGTTCCGGGAGGAATGATCGCGGCGTCGGTCACAGCGCTGGACTCCGAGCTGATCGGCGGACAACCCGGTTCGTCGACCCCCGGCTGTCTGGGCGGCCCGCCGGTCGTCGGCCCGGCCGTCGACCTGCAGGCCGGCACCTTCGTGCAGCTCGACGGCTCCGCGCGGGTGCTCGCTGGATCGCGAACCGTCACCGAAACGACACAGGGTGCCCTGCAGCTCGCCGGCCAACCCGGCGACCTGGTCGTGCTGGGTGTTGCGACGGGCCCGATTTCGCCGCTCGCTCTGCCGTTCCTGACGGGAGCGCTGCACCTGGCGCCGGCATCGCCGCTCTTCGCGATCGGAGTGGTGGGCGGGTCGGGCACGCTGAACTGGTCGTTCTTCGTGCCGCCGCTGGGTTCCGGCGGCGAAGCCAGCGCCGTCACGGTGCAGGCTTTCGCACTCGACACGGCCGGTGGTGTGACGGCGAGCGGGCCACTGCGCGTGACGTTGCTGTCGGCGTGGCTTTGATCGGTACGGCTGGCGGCGGAGGCACGCCGCTCTGGGCCTCGAGCCAGCCGTGCCCCGCGCTCAGCCGAGCGTGTCGGCGAGTTCGCCCGGAGCCGGCTCGACCGCCGTCGCCAACGGGTCGTAGACCAGCAGTTTGAGCGCGACTCCCCACAGCGGACCGACCAGGGAGGCGCCGAGGCCCACTACGAGCTCGTTGGCGCCAGCCGTATCCGTGGAAGCTGCCACCGCGGTCAAGACGCGGAGGAGTTCGAGTGTGAACGCCGCTGCGCCCACCGCGACGGCAAGGCCGCCGAGTTCGCGCAGGAGTGCTCCCGCGGCGTCCCGCTCGTCGCCGGAACGATCGCGGGAGTCCGCGGCGATGGCCAGCGCGACGGCGCGGGGAGCGGCGGCGGGGCCGTGGGACAACGCGGCGAACAGGTAGGGAAGTCCGACGACCAGCAGCAGTTGGCGCGGCTCGAAGAGAAGTGACGGGTCCAGACCGACGACGAGGAGAGCGACCGGCGCGGCAGCGACACCGGCGAGGACAGCGGCGAGTCGGGATAGGTGCATGGCGGTCCTCAACGGGGCTGCGCGGGTTGGGTGTAGAGCGTCGAAAGAAGCAAGAGCGCGGCGAGCACGACCACCAGCAGGGGCACGGCCAGCTCGCCCCAGCCGCGCAGTGTTCGTCCGTGGCGCTCGCCCGCGTCGGTCGCGGCCCGAGCCGCATGGGCGCCGAGCCAGCATCGTCCGGCAAGTAGCGCCCAAAGCGGGGGCAGCATCCCCGCGTACACGCCCCGCGCGACGAACGCCGGCGGGGGCAAGTCGCCGCCGCCGTCCGCACCGCGCAGCGCTGCGCCCAACAGGATCGGCGCGGCCAGGGCGAGCACCAGTCCCGCGCCCAGTGCGCCGCGCGCCGCCGCTGCCAGCGCGCGCGCAGCGAGCGCAGCGCGCAGCGGCGCACGGTCGCCGCCGAGGCGCGCGATTCCGGCCGCCACGCCCGCCGCCCCCGTCGCCAGCCACGCCGCGCCGAGGGCCGGCAGAAGCACGGCGACCAGCGCTGGCCCGGCTTCACGCAGGTACAGGCCGAGGCTGAACGCCACCCCGTTGTGCTCCGAAGCCCCAACGCGGACCGCGAAGGCCGGTGTGCCCAGCAGCAGCGCCCACGCGGCCAGCCAACGACCGAAGCAGTCGACTCGCTTCACCGCGGACCTCCGCTCAGGCGTTCGACGAGATCGCCGACCAGCGCCGATGCCTGTCGGTCGAAGTCGCCGTGCGGCGTCGCGGGGACGAGCGGCGCGGCGGCGACCGCGGCGGCGGCGACGCCGGTGGCGAGGAACGCGAGGGGCGCCGCGCGCGGAGCGAGCGGGCAAGGTTCGGGGAAGGCGGCTTCGAGGAGTGCGGGCGGCGCCGCAAGCCGAGTCGTGGCGCGTCGCGCAAGGCGGATCGGTAGCGGATCGTTCATGGCTGGTCTCCGTCGAGAAGTGCACGCAGGCGTCCGAGCCCGTCCGCGCTCCAGGTTTTCGCGGTGCGCAACGAGACACCGAGGACGCGCGCGACGTCGGCGTGGGGGAGCTGCTGGGAGTGGCGCAGCTCGACCGCCGCACGCAGTTGCACGGGTAGGGTCGCGAGGGCAGCCTCGAGCTCGTCGTCGAGGACCGCGGGCTCGCCCGGCGCGACCGGCTCGTGCCGCGCCGCGGTGCGCTCGCGCTCCGCGCGCCGCCGCCCCTCGCGTCGCCGGTCGCGCAGCCGATTCGCGGCGATCGTCAAGATCCACGCGCGCACCGAGCCGCCGCGGTGTGCCCTGCCGGGCTCGGCGACGCGCAGGAAAACGTCCGAGAGCACGTCCTCGGCGACCGCGCGTTGGCCGCCCAGCCGCTCGAGGAAGGCCAAGGTGGCTGCGGCGTGACGGGCCCACAGCTCGGCGAGGGCGGCGCGAGCCCGCTGCGGCTCCGTCTGGTCAAGCGCGCGCAGCAGCTCGATGTCCGTCGCGGACGGCGCGACCCGCTCGGAGCGGTCCGCCCCGCGGTCCGCGGGCGGCTCTGCCAGTGTCGGGCGGACGGCCATCGCCCCATGACGTCGCCGAACCGCGCGTCGTGCAACGCGAATCCGGCGCGTGCGCCCGTTGGGTCGCGTCGAACCGCCCCGGGGGCAGCTTGCTAGCGTCGCCGGCCCTGTCCGGCGGGGTCGTGGCTCACCGGGCCGAATCCCGAGGCGGCCTCCGCGCCGGGTTCCACTCGCGCTTTGGAGGCTCGGAACAACCGTTCCGCATGCTCGGCCACTTCCGACGGCGACTCGCGCAGCCCCGAGATCAGGACGGCGACTTCCGAGAAGTCCATGGCCCGATTCCAGCGCCTTCCCCAACGAAGCCGCGCGGGCAGCCGCGCCACCCACGGCTCGGGGTCGTGCATCCAGAGAGACAAGAACACCTCGCTCGCGACAGCCTTTGCTTCGATCTCGGCGACCGCTTCCCATGGAATCGGGCCCAGGCCGTTGGTGAGGTCCTCGATCCCCCGCTTCGGTGATGCGCAACCTCGGACCGACGCGCAGGGACTCGAATAGGAATGCCGCGGCGCCGAGCGCGCCCATGCCCATTGCCGTCCAGCTCACGACGCGTCGGTCGAGTCGGCCGTAAGGGTCGTTCCAGAGGTAGAACCCGCCGAGGACGAAGAAGAGCGACCCACCGACCAAAAGCAGGTATCGCTTTCGCGACGTGTGGAACTCCGTCGCGATTCAGGGGCGCCGCGGGCGATGCTTCGGGGCGGCAGGGGCCTCAAGAGGAGGATGTCGCAATCTGCCGGACAGGTTGAGGACCATGCGAGCGGCGCAGGTGCGGGTCGTGGGGGCGGCGGCCGGGTGCTTGGGACGCGGACCGTCAACCTAACCGCGCGCGGGTTCCTGGACCGCCCGCGGGTCGGCGGCGGGGCGGTCGCTACAGAAATCGGACTGGAGCTCCGATGGGCGGGTCTCCGCCGGGCGACGTCCCCGTCCCCGCCTTACCCCCATCCCAAGCATGATGTTCAAGCACTCTGGCGCGCTCGGTTCCGCCGTCGCCTTCTCCCTGATCGCCGCGGGTTGTGGCGGCTCCAGCAGTTCCGGTGGCTCCGGTGCGGAGATCACCGGTCTGGCCGGCCCCGATCAACTTTCCATCCTCAGCGCCGCCGAGGGCCAGGTCGCCCCGGCGCAACCCGGTGGCCTCACCCCCGGCGCGGGTGTGGGCGACTTCCCCGAGTCCGCCGACTACTTCCAGGACGAGCAGGTCCGCCGCGTGTGGGATCCGGCCATGCGCGGGCTGGAGCTCGTCAACCAGATCCTGACCGCGGCCGGCCAGACGCGCTACGCCGACTTGGTGAACGAAGGGCCGTACCTCGCCCTCGTCGAGCCGGTGGGCGACGAGGAGGGCGGCGGCAACCAGTCCGCCGCGGCGAACGCCACGACCTTCGACACGTGGACCGTGCGCTCGACGCGCGCCAGCAACCAATCGGCCCAGATCGCGCACGTGTGGGTGCCGGCCCCCGCGGACTCCGAGGAGCCCGAGGGTGTCAGCGTGGAGCTGCGTGTGACCGAGGCGGCCTCCGTCGAGCGCCCGTTCGGCGAGTTCGTGCTGTCGTTCGCCAACATGCTGCACGACGGTGACGTGGAGGACGCCGACGGCACGGGTGTGCTCCTGACGCTGGACGGTTTCCCCGGCCAGATGGGCTTCTCGTTCTACGAGGAGCGGGGCGACCTGAACGCCGTGCCGCAGCCCGGCGACTATTCCTACCGCGAGCGCCTCGCCGTCAGCATGAGCGAGGACCAGTCCTCGGGCAGCGTGCGCATCGTCTCCGAGGAGCGTTCCGACTGGGGCCAGGGCGACAGCGGCCTCATGAGCGAGTCCTACCTGCTCTCCTACGACGACAACGAGGTGCTCAAGGCCCTCGAAGGCGGTCAGCCCGAGTGTTTCTCGCGCAACGAGTACTCGGAGCAGGCCATGCGCTACGACCTCTACTACGCGGACGGCGAGAACATCGGCCAGCGCGTGGAGATCAACGGCGGCTTCAACGTGCGCACCGAATCCGGCGCCTACGGACACGCGGGTTATTGGGGCCTCTGGCTGCCGCCCGAAGCCGAAGTCGCGAACGGCGACACGCTGGAGCGCGTCGAGTACGGCTCCGACGAAACCACTCCCTACACCCTGGTGCGCGCACCCGGCCGCCTGATCCGTATGAACCGCTTCCAGTTGGATCTGGTCGATGCGGAAGGCGTCCAGTTCGAGTACTGGGACTTCGTCGACGGGGCCAACTTCCTGGTCGAGTACGTGCAAGGCGCCTTCTGGAAGATCGCCGAGCAGAGTCAGGAAGACGGCACCTACGTGGAACTCCAGCAGCCCGAGCAGATCGCGCTGCAAAACGGCCAGTTCCTCTCGATGTATTCCTCCGCGCTCGGCGGGCAGGTGAACTATGTCGGTGGACAGGCTCACATGACCTACTTCACGCAGACGTTCGTGGGGGGCTCGGACGAAGCTCTGGCGAATGCAGACGCGCTCGAACTTCGCGGCTACATCGAAGTGCTGCAGTCGAACATCAGCGAAGAGGATGCCGAGCTGGGTCAGGTCTACCTTCCGAACGCACCCGACATCAACTCGTTCTACTTCCTCGAGTTCTCGAAGGAAGACCTCACCCTCTACCACGATGTCAACGGCGACGGATCGTCGCTGACCGCCGTGGGCCTCGCCGAGGGCGCCGCTCCCCAGAGCGGTCCCTTCACGTGGGGCATGCGCACGGGGCCGCTCGTGGAAGCGGGCACGGTGATCACGACCTTGGCCGACCTCTACGACCAAGACGAGTTCTACGTCTACGAGACGGGGCACAACCCCTGGAACCGCTACGATGCGCTGCGCGACGCCAACGGCGACGACGTGACCTTCGACGCGCCGCTGCAGTTCACCTACACCCACAGCCAGGAAGCGGATCGCAACGATTCGGCCACCTACGACGGCAAGAAGTTCCTCGTCCACTACGGTGGCAACGGCGATTTCTGGGGCATCCCGAGCCTGTCGGTGGACCTGGACGGGGACGACAACCCGGACCGTTACTACCCGGCCTTCTCGATCGTGGACGGCACGCTGCTCGGGCCCCAAGGTGCGGAGTACGCGATCCGCGCGCGCGAGATCGAGCTCAACCTGCTCTCCACCCCGGGTGGCTGCGCGGGCCTCGACCTTCTCGACGCGGAGAACCTCGACCTGCCGGACGGCTCGGAATACGTCGCTCCGGACATCGGCCCCCGGCCCGAGGTCACCACCCCGCCGGCGGTGATCGGGGGTGTGCTGCAGGGGACCTGACACCTGCCCCATCGACGGGTCGCGGCCTGTCGATGCGCGCGGGCCGGTGGGGGATTGCCTCCCACCGGCCCGCTCCTTTTGGCGTCCCATTTCGAGTGGCGGCGCAGTACAAGTCGGCCATGGAACCCACGTTCGTGCCCTACGCCGACCGCTACGTGCCCGGCGCGCCGCCGGAAGCGGCTGCCCAGGCCTGTTACGACGTGCTGCGCCGCCGCCGCAGCGTGCGCCAGTTCAGCGATCGCCCCGTTTCCCTGGCCACGGTCGAATGGATCGTGCGGGCGGCCGCAAGCGCGCCCAGCGGCGCCAACAAACAGCCCTGGCGATTCGTTGCGGTCCGCGACGCCGCGCTCAAACGCGAGATCCGGCTCGGCGCCGAGGCCGAGGAGCGCGAGTTCTACACGCGTCGTGCGAGCGAGCGCTGGCTCGACGATCTGGCGCCCTTCGGCACGGACGATTCGAAACCCTACCTGGAAATCGCGCCGTGGTTGATCGTCGTGTTCCGCCTGGTGCGCGCCGACGACGGCGGCCAGGTCTACTACGGCGAAGAGTCGTGTGGCATCGCCGTCGGCATGTTACTCGCGGCGGCGCAGTACGCGGGGCTCGCGACCTTGACACACACACCGAGCCCCATGCGGTTCCTGGGCGAGATCCTGGGCCGTCCGGCGCACGAGCGCCCCTACATGCTGATTCCGCTCGGATATCCCGCCGAGCCCTGCCAGGTGCCCGTGCACGCCCTCACGCGGCGGCCGCTTGAGGAAACGCTGCTCGTGCGCGGCTGACCACCGGGGGCGGAGCGCGGCGGGGGGTTCCCAGGATTGTCGGCTGCGCGTAGGCTCGGGGCTCTACCCCACACCGAGGAGCCCCCATGTCGCATCGAACAAGCCCGCGCCTTTCCGTCGTCACCGCCCTGCTGGCCGTCGCCCCGGCGGCCGCGGCCCAGTTGCCCACCGCGGTGGTCCGCGAGGGCGACACCCTTGCGGGCCAGCCCGGCACCGTCGGCGGCATCAGCGGCACGGCCGTCGGCTTCCCGAACGCCTGGGCCGTGACGCTCAACACGTCGGACGGCGTCACCACGGTCAGCCACGTCTTTGGCTCCTACAGCGGCGGAGCGGGCACGGTCCTGCGCAGCGAGGGTGTCGTCGCGGGCCAGACCCAAACCGCGTTCGAGGGTTTCTTCGGCGTCAACGCCGGCCTCGGCGGTTCGATCGCCTACAGCCCGACCCTCGATGGAGGGTCCACCACGCTCGACACCGTCTGGCTCGACGACACGCCCATCGCGGTCGAGGGCAACCCCATCCCGACCCTGCCCGGCACGGTCTGGCGGTTCGCGAGCCGGCCCAGTGTGCTGCTCACCAACGAGCCCGTGTGGATCGGTGGCATCGACCAGGGCACGACGTCGCTCGGCAACGGGCTATTCCGCGGCGCTGGGGCCTTCCCCGTGCTGCGCTCCCTCGACGTGGTGCCCGGCATCCCGTCGCCGTTGACGATCGGCAACGCGATCGACTTCGACTTCCGCTTCTCGCCCGGCGGACTCCGTTACATCACGCCCGTCGACACCGGCGAAGCCACGGGCGTCAACACGTACCTGGTGCAGGACGGCGCCGCGCTCGTTCTGGGCGGCGGTGTGGTGAACGAGGGCGAGCCGGTTCCCGCGTCCGTCGGCGGACTCGCTGGCGAGAACTGGGACAACTTCGACTTCGTCGGCATCACCGACTTCGGCCGGTACTTCTTCACCGGCGACACCGACGGCGCGGCGGCCACCGACGAGTTCGTGGTGCTGGACGGCACGATCCTGATGCGCGAAGGCGACGTGGTCGACGGTTTCACCCTCACGGGCACGATCGACGGCGGCTACATGAACGGGCAGGGCGACTTCGCCGTCACGTGGGACGTCGTGGATGGCGCGAGCAGCCTCGAGTGCCTGATCTTCAATGGCCGGGTGGTCGCCATCGAGGGCCAGGCCGTGGACTTCGACGGCGACGGCCAAGTGGACCCCAACGCGATCCTGCGCGACTTCACGGGCATCAACGCGCTGGCGCTGGGTGCGGACCGCGTGCTGCTCGCGACGGCGGACATCGACCTCAACGGAACGACCAGCACGTTGGACGACGTGCAGGTGGCGCTGCTGGTGCCCATCACGCCGCTCACCATCGACCGCCCGACGCTGTCGCTCAGCGCGGGCGGCACCGCGCGGTTCGGCCTGTTCCCGCCGGCCGGCCAGGGCGGCGAACTCCACTTCCTCCTGGGCTCCGCCAGCGGCAGCACGCCGGGTGTGCCGATCGACAGTGTGCTGGTGCCGCTCGTGTTCGACGTGTACACGAGCCTGACCTTGAATGGAGCCAACCAGCCGCCGCTCGTCGGGGGGTTGGGTTTCTACGACAACCTGGGCACGGGCCGGGCCGAGTTCACGCTGCCCCCGGGCGCGCTGCCCAGTCTGGCCGGCATCACCCTCACCCATGCGTACGTCGGCGTAACCCTGGCGCCGGTGCCGGTGGTCAGCTACGTCAGCAACCCGGTCGAACTGCTGCTCGTGCCCTGATCGAGAGCGGGCGCACGGGCCCGAAGGAATGCAATTTTCGAAGAGGACTCGCGGGCGGACCGCCCGTTTGGCGAGGTTAGGATTTGCGCCCATGTGCTTCGGCGTGGCCGCATTCCATGGTTGACCTCCGGCGAGTTCTCTTCCTCGGTGCCGCGGTTGCGCTGTGCTCCGCGGCACTCGTCGGCTGCGGGCGCGAGGACGCCGCGCCCGACGTCGGGAACGGGGCCGCGGCGACCGCAAACACCGGGGCCGCAACGGCCGCGAAGACCGAGCCGACGGCGTCCCAGCCCTCCGCGCAGCTCGCCGCCCCCTCGGGCCGCGGCGCCAAACTCGTCGCCCCCAAACCGCCCGTGGTGCTGGTGCGGGAAGTCGAGTTCTTGACCCAGGGGGTCGTCGACCGGCTCACGGCCCTGTCCGTGAAGCTGCAGATCCGCGACTTCGGCGGCGCGGCGGATTGGTTCGCCGCGGACTTCGAGGGCCACGATCCCTTCTCGGCGCCGTTTGCGGCGCGTTACGCGATGCCCCAGGGCGCCGAGCGCCGCCTCGGGCAGGTGGCCCGCGCCGCGGTCGTGGACCGCGACGGGCTGATCGCGTCGCTGCGCGCGCGCATCGGGCCCTGGCGGCGTGTGGAACACGTGCTGCTCAAGGTGCACGGCGCCGAGTTCCTGGAGGGCACCCCGCCCAGTTGGGGGCGTGTGGACGTGTCGCTCGAACTGATCGGCGAAACCGAGGACGGCCAGGGCCGCCCCGGCGGGCGCGAATCGGTGGTCGGGCGCATGTGGTTGGGTGTGGTCCACTCCCAGGGTGGGTGGCTGATCCGCGGACTCGAACTGACGGCGCTCGAGCAGCGCCACCGCGCCGGCGCGATGTTCACGGACGTGACACGCTCGGCGGGTGTGCACCACGAAGGTCTGCGTTTTGGACGCCCCGGCCACGACAGCGATGCCTGGCAGGGTGTGGGCTCCGCCGACGTGGACGGCGATGGCTGGCTGGATGTGTTCGTACCCAGCTCCGAGCGCAACTTCCTCTACCTCAACAACGGCGACGGCACGTTCCGCGAGGACGCCGTCGCGCGCGGCCTCGACCAACCGGGCGGCGGTACGGGGCCGCTCTTCTTCGACGCCGACGGCGACGGTTGGGTCGATCTGGCGCTGGGGTTCAGCGCCGTCGAACTGCCCGACCGCAGCATCGACGGCAGTCCCCTGCGCTTCTACCGAAACCTCGGCGAGGGACGTTTCGCCGACAGCACCGAAACGCTGGGGGTGGAGGTGGTTTCGGCCATCTCGTCCCTGGTGGCGTTCGACTCGCAGGGGGACGGTTGGCTCGATCTGTTCGCGACGAGCTACGGGCGCATGGAGATCGAGCGCAACAACTCGTGGCTCGAGGCCAGCAATGGCGCGCCGAACCACCTTCTGGTCAGCGACCAGGGCAAGTCGTTTGTCGACCGCACTCGGGAGGCCGGTCTCTACGACACGCGCTGGAGCTACGCCGCCGCCGCCGCCGACTTTGACGCGGACGGCCGCCAGGACCTCTACGTCGGTAACAACTTCGGCTCGAACCGCCTGTACCACAACCGCGGCGAGGGCCGCTTCGTGGACGTGGCCGAAGAGTTGGGTGTGGAGGAGCGGGGCAACACCATGGGTGTGCTCTTTGGCGACGTGAACACCGACGGGCGCCTCGACCTCTACGTGGTCGGTCCCGAATCCGCCGCGGGCAAACGTGTGCTAGGGCGTGTGGGCCAGCCGGAGCGGGTCGGTGCCGTGCGCGAACTGCGCCAGATGGCCGACGGCAATGCGCTGTTCCTCGGCGCGGAAAAGGGTTTCGAACCGGCACCGGACGACTTCGGCGCGCGCGACGCCGGGTGGGCCTTTGGCTCCGTGCTTGCGGACTTGGACCTCGACAGTCACGCGGACGTCTTCTGCGTGAATGGCTTCGTCACCGGCGACTTGCCGGAGGACACATGAAGTGCCTTCTGGCGCCACGTGGTGGCGACTTCCTTGAACCTCGAAGTGGAAGAAACCCACAGCCACGAGGAGATCGAAGAGGGCTTCATGCACCCTTGGGCGAAGGAGATGTACCGCCGCGGCACCACCTTCAACGGCAAGGAGCGCGACAAACTCTTCCTCGGCCGCGGTGACGGCCGGTTCGACGATCTCTCGGACCTGTCCGGGGCCGACTCGGGATTGGACGGCCGCGGACTTCTCGCCGCGGACTTCGACGACGACGGCGACCTGGACCTCTTTGCGCACCACCTGCAGCGCGGCCGCCACGGCCTCCTGCGCAACGACATGGGCGACCAGAAGAGCTTCCTGAAGCTCTCGCTCGTCGACCCCGGCCCGAACCGCGAGGGGGTCGGCGCGACCGTGCGTGTCGCCGCCGCGGGGCGGGTGACCGCGCAGGTCGTGGCGCGCGGCGCCGGATTCGTTTCGTCGGGGCCCGCTGAACTGGTCTTCGGCCTGGGCTCCGCGGAGGCCGGCCAGGTCGAGGTGACGTGGCCCGACGGCTCGCTTGAGTCCTTCGGCGAACTGCCACGCGGGTCGCGGGCGCGGCTGACCCGCGGCACGGGCCGGCCCGAGCTCGTGCCCGGCCGTCCCACCCAACTGAAGGACCCCCTGCCCCAGGGGTTGGACCTCGAGCTCGGCGCCAAGGTGCCGCCGCTCGTCGTCGTCGACGGGGCGGGGGAGCCGGTGCAATGGGACGTGGCGGCCCTGGCGGCCGAACGGGGCGCCCTGGTGCACTTCTGGGCCAGCTACTGCGAACCGTGTGTGCGCGAGCTGCCGGAGCTGGTCGATCTCGCCGCCCGCGCCGACGGCCCCCCGGTCCTGGTGGTGTCCGTCGACGCGCGCCGCGACTGGGCGCGGGCCGAGGCCCTCGTGCAGCGGGCGGGGTCCGGCGCCCCTAAGACCCACTTCGTGTCGCTCGTCGAGGAGCACAACTTGGGCGGCCTGGACGAGCTGGTGGACCTCCTCCGGCTCCCCATCCCGACCACCCTGCGCGTGGACCGCGAAGGCCGCCTGGCCGAGGTGCTGCGCGGCCTGCCCGAGTCCCCGTAAGGGGCCCCGCCCCGCGGCCAAAGTCCCCCGATTGGTGCCCCCTCCCGCGGCCGGTATCGTGGGGGCCCGCGCGGGGCCGATGAACCCCGCCAGGGCCCCCGTCCCCGCCCGAGCCCCCGCCCCGCCAGGGTTCCCGCGCGCCCGTGCCGCCCTGTGGCCCGACCCGAAAGCTCCCACTCGTCCCCCCATGCAAAGACTCATCGCCGCGCTGCTGCTCCTCGCCACCATGTCCTGCGCCACCTCCCAGGGCCCGGGCATCGGCGATCTGGCCGAGGACGTGAACCGCACCCGCGTGGCGGCCGATTCCTTCGTGGCGCCCGGCGACACCCTGTTGCTCAACCTGCCCGGTGGGCCCGCGGAGGGTGTCAGCGTGCTCGTGCTCGAGGACGGCACCGCGACGTTTGGCGCCCTCGGCACCCTCGGTGTGGCGGGGTTGCTGGTGCCCCAGCTCCAGGAAAAGCTGGTTGGCGAGTACGAGCGGGTGTTCGGCACCGGCACGCTGGCGGTCGCTGTCGAAGCCCGCGGTCCGCGCAACGTGTCCGTGCTGGGTGAAGTAGCCGAGCCTGGCACGGTCGAACTGCGCGCCGACGGCCTGCTGACGCTGCCCGAGGCCATGGCCCGCGCCGGCGGGTTCCTCAAAAACTCGGCCTGGCTCAGCAACACCCTCCTGGTGCGTTGGGACCCCGTGACCCAAAAGCAGAGGGCCTGGAAGATCGACGCCCGTCCCCTGCACTGGGATGACGAGCGCACGATCCTGCTCCAACCGTTCGACCTGATCTACGTGCCCAACACGCCGATCGACCGCGTCGGCATTTGGGTCGAAAACCACATCCGCCGGCTGTTGCCCGTGCCGTTGCTGATCCCGACCACCTGATCAGCGCGGCCCCAGCGGACCGACCGTTCCCATCCCCCTCACGTGCGCAGCGACATCGAAGACGACATTCCCGACGAGGACGAGGGCCAGTCCCCGTTCGACATCCAAGAGGTCGTGCTGTTCGGCATCCTGCGCTCGCGGGTGCTGGTGCTGGCCTGTGGGCTGTTCGGTGTGGCGGGGGGCCTCTTGTGGGGCGCCAGCCAGCCCAACACCTACCGTTCCGACGCCAAGCTGCTCCTGCGCATCGGCCAGCGGGAACAGCTCAACATCGAAGGGCTGATCGACAACCCGGGCGCGCGGGAGAACCGGCCGACGATCGAAGACGAGCTCCACCTCCTGCGCGACGACCGCATCTTGCGCGAGGTGGTGGCCGAACTCGGCGCGGACTACATCCTCGCGCCACCGGACCCGGGGCGTTTCGACACGGATGCGACGCCGCTGCACGTGCAGGTGATGCACCAGTTGCAGTCCCTGCTGATCCAGTTGCAGGGCGGCGGACCCGCGGGCGGATTGCCCGATGGCACGTCCTTGGAGCAGGCGGCGGTCGAGGTGCTCAAACGCTCGACGTTCCTGCGGCCCGAGTTCGGCTCCAACGTCATCAGCGTCTCGCACACGACCACGTCGCCCGACAAAGCGAAACGCATCGTCGACGCCCTCGTCGACGCGTACATCCGCCGCCACAAGGACCACTTCTCGGTGGGTGAGCGAATCGCGCCGATGCGCGCCAAGCTCGACATGGCGGAGAATCGAGTCGAGAAGGCGCGCACCGCGCTCACCGAGCACGTTTCCGATTGCAATCTGATCAACATCGAGGTCCAGGGCGAGGCCTGGCTCACGGAGCAGGCGACACTCGAGTCGGACATCTTTTCGAGCAGGACCGAACTCGCCGAGAACCGCCAGCGCTTGGCGGTCATCGACGAGCAGTTGAAGGTGACGCCGCCCCGCATCGAGGTGGCCGTGGGTGAGAACATCCCCAACCCTGAGTACGAAGCCATCCGCGCCGAGTACCAGAGTGTGCAGGAGATGCGTCAGGCGTTGACCACCGACGCATCGCTGACGATGGCCGAACGCCTGCGCCGCGAGGCTGAGTACGACACACGGCAACAGAAGCTTCTCGAGCGCCTCAACTCGACGCAGCGCACGATCCCATCGGTACAGCCAGAGGAACGCGACAACCCGCGGTACGCCTTCCTGCAGCAGCAGAAGACGGAACTCGAGATCAACGATCGGGCGCTCGGCACGCGCATCCAGCTCTACCAGAACCAACTGCAGGCCGTCGGCGAACGCATCAAGGTGCTGCGAGTGTGCACGGACCTGCACGCGCGCATGCAAGTGAGCATCGCCCACGAGCAGGACGCCTACGACGAGATGAAGTCGAGGTTCAACCGCTACGAGGTGCTCAACGAGATCGACCAGCAGGGCGAGGCCAACCTCTCCGCCCTGCAGCGCGGCAACCTGCCGACCGACAAGGAGGGTCCCTCCCGCGGCAAGATGTTGATCGCCGGCATCATCGGCGGTACGGGGCTCGGTGTCGGATTGGCGCTGTTGCGCCAACTGACCGAACGCCTCCTGCGGTACCCGCGCGGCGCGGCGCGTGCGCTCGGCCTTCCCAACCTGGTCGTGGTGCCCGAACTGCGCAGCGCGCGCGGGCTGAAGCGCGAACTCCTCGGGAGAGGCCAGTGACCGCTCCCCTCGAGGCCTTGCTCTCGGAGCTCGGCGGCGCGACCGAATCCCTGTGGACGCGGCTGGCACCCGACGCAGGTCAAATGCGCAGGCGCGTGTTGTTCACGGCTCCCGAGCCGGGTGCTGGCACCACGCTCCTCGCGGGCGTCGTCGCGTGGGAACTCTCCCAGAACCTGCGCCAACGCACGGCATTGGTCGAGGTGAACGTGCGCCGACCGGCGCTCGCCGCCTACTTGGGACTGGGCAAGGTGCAGGGGCTGTCCGACGTGCTCGACGGGCGCGCCGAGTTGACCGGTTGTCGGCTCACGCTGCCGCAGGCGAAGGGCCTCGAGGTGCTGACCGCCGGAACGCCGCGCGCGCCGGTGGCCGGGGAGCTCGTCACTCCCGCGGCCCGCGAGGTGTTGGTCGAACTCGCGCGCGAGGCGGACGTGCTCCTGATCGACGCACCGGCGCTGTCGGAGGGCCCCGAAACGCGGCTCCTCTTCGATCAGGTCGACGGCGTCGTGCTCGTCCTGCGCGCGCGCCGAACCGCGAAGGCCGACGCCAAACGGGCAGCTTCGCAGGTGGAAGCCGCTGGTTTGCCGATCTTGGGTGCGATCTTCAACCGCTACCGCCCCGAAGTGAACTGGCCGCGCACGTGACGGCCAGCAAACGGCGCCCGCGCCCGACGTGTGTGCCGAATGGGGCGGGCCTTCAGCCCTTGCGCCGTGTGTTCGAGAAACCTGGGGCGTTGCCCCAGGCTACGATGGGGCGCGCCGTTGGCGCTTCGGAGCGCCGTTGGCGCAACAGAGCGCGATTGGAGCGACCTCGCCCCATGGACACACCGTCGCGCGGTCCTCGTACCATCGCGCGCTCGCCGCTGCATCGCGTGGTCGACGCGGCATCGCGCGGGCGACGCGGCATCGCGCGCTCGACGCGGCATCGCGCGGTCGACGCGGCATCGTGCGGTCGACGCGGCATCGCGCGGTCGACGAGGCATCGCGCGGTCGACGAGGCATCGTGCGGTCGACGAGGCATCGCGCGGTCGACGAGGCATCGTGCGGTCGACGAGGCATCGCGCGGTCGACGCGGCATCGCGCGGTCGACGCGGCATCGCGCGGTCGACGTGACATCGCGCGCTCGACGCGGCGTCGTGCGGTCGACGTGACATCGCGCGCTCGCCGTGGCATCGCGCGGTCGATGCGGTATCGTGCGGTCGACGCGGCGTCGCGTGGTCGACATACCATCGTGCGGGCGACGCGGCATCGCGCGGGCGACGTGACATCGCGCGCTCGCCGCTGCATCGCGTGGTCGACGCGGCATCGTGCGGTCGACGCGGCGTCGTGCGTCGGCGCTGCGTTCGGTTGTGAACGTGCACTCGTCCGGAAGGGGCAACGCCCCGCCCCATACTAGCCTGGGGCAACGCCCCAGGTCAGGCAAGGACCGCACAAGGGCTGAAGGCCCGCCCCATCACGTCGCGTCCTTCAGGTCGTGTGCGCCGCGGCTTCGCTCTCTTCGATCGCGCGGCGCAAACGGCTGGCGAGCGCGCGCACGGCGGGCTCCAGCACCATGCCGTCGTGGTCGCCAGGCACTTCGACTACCTCGAGGTCGCCGATGTACGGCGTCCACCCGTTGTCGGGCAGCACGAACTCGCGTTCCTTGCTGACGAAACGCCCGTCGCCCATGTCGTA
This sequence comes from Planctomycetaceae bacterium, assembly GCA_016125265.1. Classification (GTDB taxonomy): domain Bacteria; phylum Planctomycetota; class UBA1135; order UBA1135; genus RI-242. Next base: position 81,428 of record WGMC01000023.1, on the reverse strand, counting down.
CTCGCGGTCCAGCTTGGGCCGGTAGAGCACCACACGCCCCGGGTAGGGCTGCACGGCATACCGCGGCAGGGCGCCGCGGAACGCCGCCTCGATGGCCTTCGAGTGGAACGTCGTCGGCGCGGCCTCGTCCGAGAAGTCGTCGAAACGCTGGCGGATGCGGCTGAGCTCCCAACGCACACGACTCTGCAGCCGCTCCGTCAAGTACGCCGGCCCGCGCCGCGCCAAGTTGTGGCGGTGGATCTTGAATTTGTCGCCGCGCGACAGCACTGGGCGCATCGGCAGCGGCGTGTCGAGCAACACGAGCAGCGCCACCTCTTCACCGGCGGCCAAGAGTTGCTGCGCCATCTCGTAGGCTGTCAACCCACCACCGGAGAAACCGCCCAGCAGGTACGGGCCTTTGGGCTGCACACTGCGCACCTCTTCGAGGTAATCGCGGGCCGCGTCCTGGAACGTGGCGTGGGGTTCGTGTTCGCCGTAGAGGCCGCGCGCCTGGAGCCCGAACACCGGGCGGTCGCGCCCCACGAGGCCCGCGAGATGCCGCAGGTTCAGCACGTTGCCGAACATGCCCGCGACCAGGAAGAACGGCCGCCGTTCGCTGCCGTCCGCCGGGTGCATGGGCACGAGTGACACGTAGCGCCGCTGGCGCGGCGCGGTCGCGACCGGCGCGCCGTTCTGGTTCGTGTCGCCCGCCGCCGCCACAGCGGAGGTGCCGAGCGATTCGCGGAGCAGGCTCGCCACACGCTCGACGGTCGGCGCTTCGAACAGAACCGAAATCGGGTAGTCGACGTCGAAGGCCTTCTTGATGCGCGCGAAGAGTCGCACCGCGATCAACGAGTGTCCGCCCAAGTCGAAGAAGCTGTCGAGCACCCCGACCTTGTCCACACCGAGAAGCTCCTGCCAGTAACCGACGAGGGTGCGCTCCAAGTCGTCGCGCGGCTCCACGTAGTCGCTTTCCAGTTCCGGCCGCGCGAAGCTGACGGCGTCCTCCGGATCGCCGCCGCGTGCGTTCTCGTCGGCTTGCACGAAGAGTTGCGCCAGGTCCAAGGAACTGACGATGGGCGCGGGCGACGCGCCGTGTTCCAAGAGACCGAGCAGCTCCCTGGCACCCTGCTCGGGAGGAATGCCCTGGTTGATGTTCTCGCGCAGCGCGCGCTCGGCGGGTGAGAGCGGCCGTTCGCCGCCGGAACCCGTGCGGCCGTCGAACTCGAGCTCGGCCGCCCGCGGGCGCGGCGCGTTGGCGACGTCGGCGCCGGGTTCGAGGCGTTTCATCGCGAAGGCCTCGACTTCGAGCAGCACACGACCCTCCGCGTCCATCACGGTCACGTCGACGCTTATGACACCGCTCGGACCGCGCCGCGCCGGGCGCACACGGCCGTGCGCGAACAGACGAGACGGCAGCGGCGCGAACACGCGGATGCGGCGGTAGCTGACGGGCACCCACAGGGAGCGCTCGTCGTACTCGGGCGCCGCTTCGAGCGCGATGCCGGTCGCCAAGTCGAGGAGCGCGGGGTGCAATCCAAAGGTCTCCACGTCGGCCGCGAACGGCGCTGACAACGCGAGTTCGGCGAGCAGTTCGCCGCTGCCGCGGTGGATCGCCTGCACGACGGCCCAGCGCGGGCCAAAACCCAAGTGCCGGCCCTGGCGCGTCGGGATGTGGCCCTCCGCTCCGGCGCGCTCCGCCGGTCCGAGGCGCGCCGCGAGCGCTGCGGGGTCCGCGCGGTCCGGAAGCTGCAACGCGCCCAGCAACAGCCGCGCCTGCGAATGCGTCTGCCACCCGCGCCGGCCGTCCTCGAGCGCCGTCAAACTCTGCAGGTCGAGTGCGTAACCCTCGTCGTCCGGCTCCAGCCGCACACGCACCTCCGTTTCGCCCTGCTCCGCGACCACCAGCGGACGGAAGAACGTCAGGTCGGCGATTTGGAAGGGGCCGTTCTCGCCGATTTCGAGCAGCGCGGCGCGGGCCAGTTCGATGGCGCCGGTGCCCGGCAGAAGGGCAATCCCGCCGAGTGTGCGGTGGTCGTCGAGCACCCAATGGCCGCGGGCGGTCCAGGTGCCCTCGAGCACCGTGGTGGCGCGGCCGTCGCCGCGGCGCTGCTCGAACAGGGGATGGCGCGCCGCGACCGTACGTGGCCCCTTGTCGGCGCCGGAAACGGCCTGGGCCGCCATGCCGACTTCGCTCCACGGGCCCCAACCGATCGCCGTGTGGTGCGTGCGCGCGCCGGCGTTGGCCGTCGCGAACGCGATCAGGAACGCGTTGGCCGCCACGTAGTCGACCTGGCCCATCGGCGCAATGGCAGCGCTCGTGGACGAGTACGTCGCGAAGAACACGAGCGGCTCCTCGCGAAGCAGCTCCGCCAGCACCAACGTGCCGTGCAACTTCGGCGCGAGCACGGCTTCGATCGACGCCTGGTCCTTCGTGGCGATCAGGCCGTCGTCGATGGTGCCCGCCGTGTGCAAAACGCCGTGCAGTGCGCCAAAACGCGCCTTCGCCTTGGCGAGCGCCGCGGCCATTTCCTCGACGTCGGTGACGTCGGCGGAGAGGCACAGGGCCTCGGCGCCGAGCCGTTCGAGCTCCAGCACGGCCTGCATGCGCTGCGCCAGGGGTTCCGCGGGATCGAGCAGCAAAAGCGTTTCCTGGAAGCGCTCGCGTTCCGGGACGCGGCTGCGTCCCAGGAGCACGAGCTTCGCGCGTTTGCTGCGCGCGAGCTCGCGCGCGGCGACGAGCCCCAAACCGCCGAGGCCGCCGGTGATCAGCACGACGGCGCCCTCGGGGACCCGGCCGGCCTTGCCCTCGGGCGGGCGCGGACCGTGTTCGAAGGCCTGGGCGTAGCGCCGGTCGCCGCGCCACGCGATGGTGCCGTTGCCCGGTGCGGCGGCCATTTCCGCCAGCAGTTGAGTCAGCGCGGTTTCGAGCGAGCGTCGGTACGCGCGGCGCGGGCTGAGCGGTCCTTCCGGCGCACGGTCGATGGTGAGGTCGACCGCGCGGCACGTGAATCCCGCGAGTTCCCGCGGCACCACACGCGCGGGGCCGAACAGCGTCGCCTTCTCCGGGTAGCTCAGGTGCTCGTCGCCCACACTCTGCGTGCCGTTGGCCGCGACGATCGTGTGCAGGGGCTCCGGCAGCCCCTCGGCGATCAGCGCCTGCCCGAGGAAGAACAGGCTCCAGAAGCCGCGTTCCTGCGTGCGGTGGAAGAAGCTGGAGCCCGGCCGGAACGACTCGTCGGTGGTCAGGCTCCAAAGGTGCAGGATGCGGTTCGGCAGGCGCCCTTCGTGGGCCAGCTCGTGCAGCAACTGGTCGTACCCCGCGCGGCCGTGTTCGGGCGCCAGCGCGAACTCGTCGGGTCCGAGGCGCTGGAAGTCGTCGGCTTCGCGCACGAGGACGACCTCGCCGCCGCCCGCGCGCACCTGTTCGGCGATGCGCTGCCCGAGACCCGCGCGGTCCGCGAACAGGAGCCAACGTCCGCTCGCCGCGGCGCCCTTCGGCAGCGGGTGTTCGCGCCACACCGGCGCGAAGTGCCAATCTGCCACCCGTTCCTGACGCACCAGGTGGCGCTCTTGGGACTTGGCCTGGCCGGGTTCGATCCAGTAGCGCTGGCGCTGGAACGCGTATCCGGGCAGGGGCACCCGTCGGCGCGTTTCGCCCTTCCAGAGGTCGCTGAGCGAAACGGCGACGCCGGCCGCCCACAGCCGCCCGTGCACCGCCAGCAAGTACGCCTCGTCGGCGACCTTCTCGTCGGGGTGGCGCATCGACGACAGGCACACCTGGCCCTGCACTAGACCGGGCTGTTGGCGCGCGAGCGAACTGAGTGTGCGGCCCGGCCCGACTTCGAGGAGCACACGCGGCCCCGCGTTCTCGAGCAGTGTGCGCACACCCTGGCTGAAGTGGATCGTGCCCCGCAGGTGGGCGACCCAGTAGTCGGGGCTCTTCGCTTCGGCTTCGGTGATCCACGTGCCGGTGCGGTTCGACACGAATGGGATCTTGGGCGCGTGGAGACGCACACTGGCCAAGTACGCGCGGAAGGGCGCGAGGATCGGCTCGAGCATGCGCGAGTGCGCCGCGATCGAGATGGGGATGCGCTGCGCTTCCACACCGCGTGTCGTGAGGCGCTCCTCGAGCACCGCCAGGCCCGCGACCGGCCCCGACGCAACGCACAAGGACGGCGCGTTGACCGTGGCGAGGTCCAACTGGCCTTCGAGGAGCGGCTCCAACTCCTCGGCCGCCATCGGCACCGAGAGCATGCCGCCCTCGGGCACCGTTTCGAACAGTTGGCCGCGCAATACGACCAGCCCGAGCGCGTCCTCGAACGACAGCACGCCGGCGATCGCGGCGGCCGTGTTTTCGCCCATGCTGTGGCCGATCAGCGCTGCGGGCTGCACACCGCGGCTCATCCACAACTGGGCAAGCGCGACCTCGACGAGGAAGATCGCGGGCAGTTGCAACGACGGGCGCTCCAACTGGCGCGCCACTTCGTCCAGGCGCTCGTCGGGCGCGAACAAAAGCGGCCGAAGGTCGAGGTTGTGGCGCGACTGCAGGAGGTTGAGACCGCGGTCGATCCACTCGCGGTAAACCGGTTCGCTGGCGTAGAGCCCACGGCCCATGCGCGGGTTTTGCGCGCCGCCGCCGGGGAAGAGGAAGACCACCGACGCGGCGCGGTCCGGCGCCTGGTGCGTGAAGATGCGCTGCGGATCGTTGGCTCCGAGCAGCGCCATGGCCTCGTCGCGGTCCTTCACGGCCACCACACGGCGCTGCTCGAACGTGCGGCGACCGGTGGCTAGTGTGAACGCGGCATCCGCGATGTCGAGCTCGGGATGGGCGGCGAGATGCGCGGCGAAACGCGCCTGGCTCTGGTCCAGGGCGGCCTTGCTGCGCGCGCTGAAACAGAGGAGCTGGTAGGGGCGTTTGCTCGGCTGCGTCGGCGCGGGTACGGGCGCTTCGCCGAGGATCGCGTGGGCGTTGGTGCCGCCCACACCGAGCGAGTTGACCGCCGCGAAGCGCGTTGTGTTGCCGCGCGGCCACGGTTTCTTGTCCTTCGCCACGAAGAACGGGCTCGCCGCGAAGTCGATGTTGGGGTTGGGCGCCTCGAAGTGCAGGCTTTTCGGAATCTGGCCGTGGTAGAGGGAGAGCGCGGCCTTGATCAATCCCGCGGTGCCCGCCGCCGTGTCGAGGTGGCCGATGTTGCTCTTGACCGATCCGATCGCGCAGTAACCCGAGCGTTTGGTTGAACCGCGGTAGGCCTGGGTCAACGCGCTGATTTCGATGGGATCACCCATCGGTGTGCCCGTGCCGTGGCACTCGACGTAGCCGATCTCGTCCGCGTCGACTTCCGCGATGGCCAGCGCTTCCGCGACCGCCGCGCTCTGCCCATCCACACTGGGCGCCAGGTACCCAACCTTGCCAGCGCCGTCGTTGTTGACCGCCGAACCCTTGAGCACGGCGTAGATGTGGTCGCCCGCGTCGATCGCGTCTTGCAACCGGCGCAGCACGACGACGGCGGAACCGCTGCCGAACACCGTGCCCTGGCTCGCCGCGTCGAACGCGCGGCAGTGGCCATCGGGCGAGAGGATTTCGCCTTCTTCGAAGAGGTAACCCTGTCCGTGGGGGAGTTCGATGGTGACACCGCCGGCGAGGGCCATGTCGCACTCACCGGAGAGCAAGCTCTGGGCCGCCATGTGCACCGCCACCAGCGATGTCGAGCACGCGGTCTGCACGTTGATGCTGGGTCCCTTCAGGTCGAAGATGTAGCTGACCCGGGTGCTGAGGAAGTCCTTGTCGTTGCCCGTGTGGCGCAGGAGGAACAGGCCCACCTGTTCGACGAGCGCCGGATTGGAGAGCAGGTTGAACGCGAAGTACGCGCCCATGCCGCACCCGCCGAACACGCCGATGGAGCCCCCGAAGCGCTCCGGCACGTGGCCCGCGTCCTCGAGCGCTTCCCAGCAGGTTTCGAGGAAGTGGCGGTGCTGCGGGTCGAGGATCGCGGCCTCTTTCGGGCTGAAGCCGAAGAACTCCGCATCGAAGTGCTCCATCTCCTCGATCGGCGCGCCCGCCCGCACGTAGCGCGGGTGGTGCAGGAGATGGGGAGGCACCTTCGCGGCGCGCAGTTCCGCCTCCGTATAGGTGCGGATCGACTCGACGCCGTTGGCCAAGTTGTGCCAATAGGCGCGCACGTCCCGCGCGCCGGGAAGGTGCGCGGCCATGCCGACGATGGCGATTTCGTTGCCCGTCAGGCGGCTGTCGTTCGGTGCGCTCATCGGGGAGGGAATCAGTTGCCGCGGCGGCGGCGCTCGAGCATCGCGCGGCGTTGGGCGGCCCGGTCGAGGCCGCGCTGGGCACCCACGTCCACGTCGCCCGAGTTGAGGTGTTCGGCGAGCCCGCGGATCGTCGGGAAGCGGTAGAGGTCCGTGAGGGCGACCTTGGTTTCGACGAGTTCCTTCAGCGAGCGGTGCAGACGCACGACCAGCAGCGAGTGACCGCCGCTGTCGAAGAAGTTGTCGTCCACGCCGATGGTGTCCACGCCGAGCACGGCCTTCCAGAGTTCGACCAGTTTGGTTTCGAGGTCGCCCGTGGGCGCCGCGGCGTGGGCGGCGGCGGCCGCGGGACGCGGGCCGGCCTGGGGCGCGGGCAGCGCCTTGCGGTCGAGTTTGCCGTTCGGCGTGCGCGGCATCGCGTCGAGCGTCACGAAGAGGCTCGGCACCATGTATTCGGGCAGGTTCACACGCAGGTGTTCGCGCAGGGCGTCGGCATCGATGGGGTCATCCTTCGGCACCAAGTACGCGACGATCCGAGGTTCGGATGGGCGGTCCTCGCGCACGATGGCCGCGGCTTCGGCGACCCCGGCGTGTTGGTGCAGCAGCGTTTCGATTTCGCCGAGTTCGATGCGGTATCCGCGGATTTTGACCTGCTGGTCGGCGCGGCCGAGGAACTCGAGTGTGCCATCCGCGCGCCAGCGGGCCAGGTCGCCGGTGCGGTACATGCGGCCGCCGGCCCGGAAAGGGTCGCTTGCGAAGCGCTCGGCCGTCAGTTCGGGCCGCTCGTGGTACCCGCGCACCACCCCGGCACCCGCAATCCACAGCTCGCCGACCGCGCCGATCGAGAGCGCCCGGCGGTTTTGATCCAGCACGTAGAGCTGGGTGTTGGCGATGGGGCTGCCGATCGAAACGCCGTCCAATGCTTTCGGCAGGCGCCACGTGGCGGACCAGACCGTGGTCTCGGTCGGGCCGTACATGTTGGTCACCGAGCCGGGCACGAGTTGCACCAGCTCGCGCGCCAGGTCGAGCGGCAGCGCCTCGCCGCCGACGAACAGGTGTTGGATCCGACTGACGGCGCTTCTAGTTTCGGAGTCCAGCACCAACATGCGCGCCATGGAAGGTGTGCACTGCAAGTGCGTGACGCCGAAGCGCTCCACTTGGGCGGCGAAGGAGTGCGACGTGGGCTCCGCCGGCGATGCGGCCAGTGCCGGCAGCGACGCGGGGGTGCCGCGGCCCTCGGCCCAGCGCCGGCGCACTTCGTTGAGCATGTGGAGACCCGTCAGCACCCGCTCGGTCGGCACGCCGTAGTCGACGAGGCAACCGACTTCGTCGACGCCGATCTCCGCGAGGCGCTCGCACTGGGCCAGGCACGTTTCGACGCTGCCGAAGAGACCGCTGCTCTCGAAGTAGCGCTCGAAGGCGTGCTCCAAGATCGCGTCCTGTTCCTCGGGCGAGAGTGAATCGAGGTCGATCTCGGGCAGGGTCGAGCCCTCGGGGCGGCGGAACGCCGGGAAGCTCCACGCGAACTGCTTGACGAGGTTCACGGAGCTGTCGAGGTAACTCTTCATCGGACCCCGAACGAGCTCGCGCACCTCGTCGTCGGTCGCTCCGACGAACGTGTGCAGCATCAGCGTCACCACACCGGTGTTCGGGTCGTAACCGGCGGCGCGCCGCGCGTCGCGGTAGATTCGGATCTTGTCGGCTACCTCGGCAAGCGATTGCCCGAGCAGGTGGGTCAGCAGGTTGGCGCCGATCTCGCCCGCCTGGCGGTACGTCTCGGGGTTGCCCGCGGTCGTGATCCAAAAGGGCAGTTCGGGCTGCACGGGGCGGGGCAGGGTCGTGCGCGGCACGTCCTGACCCATGGGGTTCGCGAACGTCACCGCGTCGCCGCGCCACAGGCGGCGCACGGTTTCGACACCCTCGAACATGCGCTCCTTCGCGTTGGCGAACGCGCCGGGATTGAGCACGAAGTCGTTGGGTTGCCAACCGGAGGCAAAAGAGATGCCCACACGACCTCCCGAGAGGTTGTCGACCACACCCCACTCTTCGGCCACGCGGATCGGGTGGTGCAGCGGCAACACCACGCTGCCCGCGCGGATACCGATGCGGCGTGTGGTCGCGGCCACGGCCGCCGCCGCGATGGAGGGGTTCGGATACGGGCCGCCGAACGCGTGGAAGTGGCGCTCCGGCGTCCAGATGGAGCTGAAACCGTGTTCGTCGCCGAACTTGGCGCCCTCGAGCAACAGGCGGTACTTCTGCGGGCCGGGGCCGTCGTCGTTGCCCCACAGGAAGAGCGCGAAGTCGAGGTTGCGCTGGCGCGATCCGAATGCGCCGCGCGCGAGGGCGCCCGAGCTGGGGCTCGTGCCCGCGGCCGCGCGCTCGCGGTCCAGGAACACCACCACTTCGAAGCCGCGCGCCAGGGTCCAGAGCAGTTCGAGCACGGAGATGTCGAAGCTGAGGCTGGTGACGGCCAGCCACACACCGGGGTGCGCACCTTCGCGGAGCGGCACACGTTCGTCCATGCCGACGAAAAACGCGAGCGCGTTGCGGTGTTCGACCAGCACACCCTTCGGGCGGCCCGTGGAGCCCGAGGTGTAGATGGTGTACGCCAGTTGGTCGCCGGCGCTGCGCTCGGGCAGCACGCCGCCATCGCGGCGAGCGAGGTCCGCGGCGTCGGCGTCCAAACGCACCACGGGGCAGCGCACGTCCGCCAACAGGCCGTCGAGGCGCGCCTGTGTGACCAGGGCCTTCGCGCCGCCGTCGGTTTGCATGTACGCGAGACGCTCCGGCGGGAAGGCCGGGTCGAGCGGCAGGTAGGCGCCGCCGCTCATGAGCACACCGAGCACCGCCACGGGAAGGTCGAGTGAGCGCTCCACACACACACCGACACGATCGCCCGGGCCAACGCCGAGCTCGACGAGGTGCCGCGCGAGTTGACCCGCGCGCCGCAAGAGGTCGCCGTAGGAGAGACTCTCGTCCTCGAAGCGCAGCGCGATCCGCTCGGGGTGCCGGGCCGCGGCGGCCGCGATCGCGGCGTGCACCGTGCTGGGCCCAGGGATCGGCCGTTCGGTCCGGTTGAAGTCGAAGAGGACGGCCTGGCGCTCTTCCGTCGACAGGAGCTCCACTTCGTCGAGGGAGCCGCCATTTTGGTGCGCCGCGTTGTGCGCAAAGGCCGCGAACTGGCGCGCGAGCGCAGCCACGCGTTCGCCGTCGATGCGCAGGCCGTCCCCGCAGAGCGCCGCGGACCCATCCTCCAGGCCTACGACGAGGGTCAGCGCGGCGCGCCGGCCGGTGGGTTCGACGCCGAGGTCGCGGCGCCACTCGACGGCCACCGGAACCAGCCCTCCGCGCGCGAGTTCGGGGTTCGCGGCCAAGTCCGGTTGGCGCGCAACGAGGTCGAGCAGGAATCCAGGACCGGCCAATCGTTCCCGCTCCGCCAGCCACTGCGCGGCCTGTTGGTCGAGCGTCGCGCCGCCCTCGAGACGGACCTCGAGCGGCAGGTCGTGCGCGAGCAACTGCGCGGCGCGCGCCGACTCGGAGTGCGACGGCCCGTGGTGCCAGCCCAAGTGGAAGTGGCGGCGGTTGCACAAGCGGCCGATCCATGCGGCGAAGGCGGCGGAGATCCGCGCGGCGGATTCCTCCCCGGTCAGCGCGCGCCAGGCGTCGGGACGCGGCACGTTGGTGTGCACGGGCGCGGGCACCGCGGCGCCGGCTGTTTCGCCGGCGGAGCTTCCGTCGACGATTGGCAGTTCGAGCGGCTCGAGGGCCGCCAGGCGGCGTTGGTAGAAACGCTCCTTCTGGGCGAGCCGTTTCCCGAGCGCGCTGAGTTCGTCGCGCACCCGCGGTTCCAGAACGTCGAAGCGATCGCCCACACGCAGGGGTCCGACGAGTTCGACCGGTGGGAGCTCGCGGCCGCCGAGTGTGCACAAGCTCTGGATCTCGAGCGCCCCGCGCCCGCAGGCCAGGACCAGGCCGTCGGCGGAAAGGGCCAGCACTTCGCCCGGTGCACCCGCGTTCGGGGCATCGATGGCGCGAGCCGAGCGCACACAAAGCGCCTGGCCCGACCGCGCGATCTTCGCCAGACCTACGGGATTCGGATAACGACCGTGGTCCAGGGCGCGCACGGTGCGCGCCAGCTCGGTCGCGTCGCCCGCCAGATCCAGCAGCCCGAGGGCCGCGGGTCGGTCCGAGCGCCGGAACACACTGCGCTGGGCGAGGTCCTGCACTTCGCGCGGGAGGGGCCGCCCCAGTGCCTCGGCGGCGAGCAGTTCGAGCAGTTCGCCGAAGCTGTCGATCGCCGCTTCGAAGCAGCGTGTGTTGAGGCTGAGCGCGGTCTCCTGCTCGGCCACTTCGAAGGCGCGCCGCACCAGGACGTCGCCCGTGTCCATGTCCGGTTGCACGAGGTGCCAGGCGATGCCGTACTCCTTCTCGCCGGCGATCAGGGCCCACACGGGCGCGTTCAGGCCCGCGTAGCGCGGCAGGGGGCCGTCGTGGAAGTTGACCGCGCCGCGCCGCGGCAGTTGCAACACCGCGTTCGGCAGGAGCTCGAGGTACGTGATGGCAAACAGCCAGTCGAAGGGGGCCGACGCGAGGGCGCCTTGCCAGTCCGACTCGAGGCCGTGGACCGGGATGCCCCGCGAGCGCGCCCACTCGGCGAGGCGCGGCGTCGACGTCACCACCGACAGCAGCTCGTGCCCCGCCGCCAGGGCCAGCTCGCCGCATTCGACGAGGAGGGAATCCGAGCCGATCAGGTGGGAGCGGAGGCGAGTGGAGTGACCCATGGGATGTGCGGGGTGGCGGGGAGGCAGCGTGGCAGGGTCCTTTCGACTGTTGGCGCGCGGCTCCCGTGGCCCGGCGGAGCCCCCGGGCGAGGTACAGGGCACCCGTACCGGCAGGGGGAACGCAACAGACCGCCGCGGGCCGCAGCCTTCGGGCTGGGCGGCCCCTTCACCCACACCCCATCCAGGGGAGTCGGCGGGCGGCCCGGTCGCGCGCCGGCGCCGAGGCCCGCTCCCCGCCGCCGTTCCCCGGCAGGCGTCTCCCGGCACCTCGACAACCCTCCAACGGGGCGGAAGAGGATACGCCCCGCGCCGCACCCCCGGCAACGCGGGTGCCGTCCATGCGACCGGATCCGCGGCCCGCGCCGCGTCCCTCCTCGGGCCGAGCCCACATTTCGCTGCAACCGCCACCCCCGGGGAGGGTCTCCAAGGGTGGAGGGCGGGGGATGGTGGGCCGAGAGGTCGGCGAGCCGCGGTCCAGGCACGGGGCCGGGCACGGGGCCGATGCGGGGCGGCGGCGCGGTCCCAAGTGGGCGCCTAGCCGCCCAGGGGCAGGTCTCGGCGCCGCCAGCCGTCCAGGTGGAAGAACGCGCTGGCCGCGGCCGGCGCCACCGGGGGCACGGCGACCTCGCCGATCCCGCCCGGTGGGTCGCCGCTCGGCAGGAGGTGCACCTCGAGCTTCGGCTCCTCGCCCAGGCGCAGCAGGCGGTAGCGCTCGAATCCGGCGCTCGCGACGGCGCCGCGCTCCAGCTCCACGGACTCGAACAGCGCGGCGGACAGGCCAAACAGCAGCCCACCCTCCATCTGCGCCCGCACCAGGTCCGGGTGCACCAGTCGGCCGCAGTCCACGGCCGCCACCAGGCGCGTCACGCGCGGCCCCCCCGGGGTGGACGCGGCTTCAGCCACGACGGCCACGTGGCTCCCGAACGAGCTGTGCAAGGCCACCCCACGGGCCATTCCGGGGCCCAGCGCGTCGCCCCAGCCGGCGCGCTCGGCCAACTGCTCCAAGAGGGCCCGCTCGCGCGGCCGCTTCGCCAGTAGCCGCAGCCGGTAGGCCATGCCGTCCTCGCCGGCGCGCTCGGCCAGCTCGTCGACGAAACTCTCCACCGCAAACGCGTTGTGGGAGTGCCCGACCGACCGCCAAAAGCCCACCCGCACACCGAGGTCGGCGGGCACCCACTCCACCAGGCGGGCGCCCAACTCGTACGGCAGATCGATGGCTCCCTCCACCGCGGTCGGGTCCACGGGCCGATCCAGCGGCACACGCTGCGCGACGATCGAGGGCGCCGCGATCCGGTGGACCCAGGCGCGCGGCAGGCCGTCGCCGCCGACCGCCGCGCGGATCCGGTGGTGCGCCGCCGGGCGGTGGAAGTCGAACAGGAAGTCGTCCCGACGGTCCCAGACCACCTGGACCGGGCGGCCGGTCCGGCTCGCGAGGGCGGCGGCCTCCTCGACGACGTCGTTCTCGGCGCGCCGTCCGAAACCGCCGCCCAGGTAGGTCACGGTGACGTCCACCTCGCTGGGGTCGAGCCCCGCCGCGCCCGCCGCGGCTTGGGCGGCTCCGTGCGGATTCTGCACGGGTGCGGCGACCTCGAGGCGTCCTCCCACGGGTCGCGCGGAGGCGTTCATGGGCTCCATGGTCGCGTGGGCCAAGTACGGCGCCGAGTACTCGGCGTCGATCGCCTCGCCGTCCGTCAGCAGACGGAGCGCGTCGCCCCGCCGCTCGGCCTCGACGCACGTGCCCTCCCGCGCCAACGCGGCGAGCCGCGCCGCGGCGCTCGCCCCGTCGACGTCCAGGCGACCCGCGTCGTCCCAGCGCACGGCGAGCGCCACCCGCCCGGCGAAGGCGGCGTGGGTCGTGTCGGCGAGCACCGCGATGCCGGACGGAATCTCCACCACGTCCCGCACGCCGGGCACGGCGAGGGCGCCGTCGCGGTCGATCGCGAGCGCGCGCCCCCGCGTGAATGGATGGCGCGAGTCAGGCCCGAGGAAAGGGCAGCGGGCGACGGCGGCGAAGAGCATGCCGGGCCAACGCACATCCGCGCCGAAACGCGCCGTGCCGGTGATCTTGGGCAAAAGGTCGGCGCGTTCGGGGCTCGAACCTACGAGTTCGCCGGCGCACAGGTCGGAACCGTCACCCGGCGCGGCCTTCAGCACGGCGGGGGAGCGCGGCACTGCGCGTTTCGCCGCCTCGACGGCCAGTTCGCCAAAGGACAGGCTTCGTCCGCTCGCCGTGTGCACCACACGGCCGCCCTTGGCCTCCAGCTCGCGCACTGGCACCGCGAGGGCCGCCGCGGCCGCCGCGACCAGCATCTCCCGCGCCGCGGCCCCGGCCTTGGCCAGGGTTTCCCAACTCGAATGCACGCTGCTGGACGTGAACGTGCCCTGCCAGCCGAACAGGTCGATGTCCGTCGGGGCCTGGCGGACCTCCACGTCGCTCCAGCGGCACGCCAGTTGGTCCGCGACCAACTGCGCCAGCGCCGTGTGCACGCCCTGCCCCATTTCGCTCTTGGCGACCCAGATCGCCACGCGGCCCGACGGCGCGACTTCGAGCCACGCGTTGGGCCGAATGCCCCCCGACTCGGGCGGCGGGACGGGAGCGCCCCGGCGGAACAGGCGCAGCGCGAGCACCAAGCCGCCGCCCGCGCCCAGAACGCAGGCAGCCGCCGCACCCGCGAGGAACAGGCGCCGCGACGGAGCGCCGCCCGTTCCGGGTTCGTTCGCGGGCTGGGCCGTCTGGCCTTCGTCTTTCGGCATGGAATCGCTCCGGCGGCGGCGAACGGCACCGGACGAGGCCCAAGGTAGCATTCGCCGCCCCGCCCCCGAATCGTCGGTGTGCGTCCCCCCAACTCGACGTGAGCTCGAACCCCGCCAGCGCGCCGCCCAAATCCACCCTCGGGGAGCGCACCCGGCGCAGCTCGATCGCCACCCTGCTCGGTTATGGCGCGGCCAGTGTGCTGCGCCTCGCGAGCAATCTGCTGCTCGCGCAGTTGCTGCTGCCCGAGAGCTTCGGCCTGATGCAGCACGTGCTCGTGGTGCAGATCGGCCTCAGCATGTTCTCGGACATCGGCGCCGGCGCGTCGGTGGTGCACAGCAGGCGCGGCGACGAGCCCCTATTCCTCGACACGGCCTTCACCGTCCAGGTTCTGCGCGGGTTCCTCCTCGGTTTGCTCTCCTTGGTGATCGGACCGCTCTACGCCCACGCGGTCGACATCCCGGAGCTGGCCGTCTACATCCCCGTGGCGGCGCTCTCCGCGATCCTCTCGGGCCTCAACTCCACTCGCCTCTACACCGCGGAGCGCAACGTCGCCGTGGCGCGGAAAGTCGCGATCGACGTGGGAGCGCAGGTTGCGGCGCTCGCGGTGATGTTGGTGTGGGCGTACCTGTCGCCCACCGTTTGGGCGCTGGTCGCGGGCAGCATCACCCAGTCGGCGATCGTGATGTTCCTGAGCCACGTGGCGCTGCCCGGCCACCCGAACCGACTGCGCATCGACCGCAGCGCGCTGAAGGAGGTGATCCAGTTCGGGCGCTGGATCTTCCTCTCCACGGCGCTGACGTTCTTTGCGATGCAGATGGACAAACTGCTGCTCGGACAGTTGGAGGAACTCGGCGTGTTCGGCGTGTACGGCATCGCGTTTGCGATTGCGAGCCTGCCGCAGACCATCGGCGGCATGCTGACGGGAACGGTGCTGTACCCGGTGCTCGCCGAGCACGCACGCGATTCGCGCGAAACGCTCGCAGCGCACTTCCAGCGCTCCCGCGCGCTGCTGCTCGACGCGGCGGGGTTCAGCTTGCTCGGGGTCGTGCTGCTCGCGCCGCCGTTCTTCCGCCTGTGTTACAAGCCCGAGTTCCACGACGCCACGTGGATTGCGCCGCTCCTCGTGCTGCCCCTGTGGTTCGCGATCCTGCAGATCACCGCGGACCGCGCCTGTTTGGCGCTGGGCGAGCCGCGTGTCCTGACGCTCAGCAACCTCGCCAACCTCGTCGCCAAGGGCCTGGGCGCAACCATCGGCTTCCACTTCGGTGGACTGCCCGGGTTCGTGCTCGGCTTGACGGCCGGGACCTTCTCGGGCCACCTGATCGTGCGCCGCGCCCTCGCGCGCATGGGCCTTCCCATCGCGGACCAGGACCGCCGCGCGGGCCTGCGGCTCGCCGCGCTGGCCCTGCCCGCGGGGCTCCTTCCCCACGCCATCGGCTGGGGCTGGATCCCTGGCGTCCACCTGGATGGCACCCCCCGCAGCCTGTTCGAGATCGCCGTCGCGCTCCTGGTGCTGGTGCCCGTGGGGGTGCCGTTCGCCCAGCGCATGGTGTCGCTGCGGCGCGGCTAGTTCAGGCGCCCAGGACGAGCAGCAGACCCTCCGACAGCACGGGGTTGCCCGCGGGGATGTCGTAGGTGAATCCCTGCACGAAGAGCGGCAGGTTGTAGAGCGACGGCTCCGGCGGCACGCTGAGGGTGAAGATCGTCGGGTTCGAGACGCCCTGCCAGGGCGCACCCTGGCTGACGGTCAGGAGACCCGCGCCGAGGTCGACCAGCAGCTCGCCGGCCAGGAGCGGCGAACTGCCGAAACTGGGCAGCAACGTGCCGCAGGGATAGTTCGCGTCGGCGCTGGCGGCGAGCATCAGGGCGTTCGGCGAGCCCAGGCTGAAACCGCCGGACGGGGCGTTGAGGCGCAGGAACAGCTTCTTGCCGAGTTCCGGCGCGCCGCCGTCCACGGTCAACGTGCCCGGGGTGTTCACGCCGCAGCCGAAGGGCACCACGGCCCCGGGGGCCATCAGGGGGCGTTGGTCGAGGCGCAGGATGCGGTCCGTGAACGTGTCCAGCACATACAGCTCGCCGCGGCCGTCCCGCGCGAACGACGTGCTGTTGCCGAGGCCAGCGGACGCGATGTCGGCGCTGTGCTCGAGCAGGTCCTTGCCGCCGCCGGGCAGACGGCGCACGGACCACAGTTTGTTCGTGCAGAAGTCCGCGAAGAAGTAGCGCCCGAGGAACAGCGGCATGTCGCTGCCGCGGTAGACGTAACCACCGGTGATCGAACACCCGATGAACTGGGAGAAGTCCGACGAGAAGTGCCCGTACTCGTGGAACGGAAGCGTCGCGGTGGAGAGGGGGCACGGGCATGCTCCGTACCCAGTGCAGAGCGAGCCCTCCATGCAGCGCCAACCGAAGTTCAGCCCGCCGGGGTGCCCCGCGGCTTGGAAGTTGATCTCCTCGCGTTCGAACTGGCCGACGTCCGAGATCCACAGGTCGCCGAGCTCCGAGTCGAAGCTGATGCGCCAGGGATTGCGCAGCCCGTAGTGCCAAATCAAGGGCTGGGCGCCGGGCGTGGAGAGGAAGGGGTTCCCGGCGGGCACGTGGGGCGCCGGCTTGTTCACGTCGAGGCGCAGGATCTTGCCGAGCAGCGAGTCGAGGCGCTGTGCGTTGTTGGGCATGTCGCCCTCGAACGTGAAACCCCCGTCGCCGAGGGACACGTAGAGCATGCCGTCCGGTCCGAACTCGATGGCGCCGCCGTTGTGGGAGTCGCCCGGTTGGGCGATCGGGCCGAGCACCACGCGCTTCGTCGACGCATCGGCGCGGTTGGGATTCGAGGCGAGAGCCTTGTACTCGGCGACGATCGACGCCCCTTGGGAGTTCGTGTAGCTAATGTAGAACTGGCGGTTCGCCGCGTAGTTCGGGTGGAACGCGACGTCGAACAGGCCCCGCTCGCCGCCGATGCTCAGCTCGGAGGAGATGTCCAGGAACGGCTGCGACAGCACGTTGCCGTCGAGCACGACCTTGACCCGACCGGTCTGCAGCTCGGCGACGAAGAGGCGGTTCGTTTCGCCGGGCGGGGCCTCCATCGCCACCGGGGTGACGAGGCCGTCGGCGGGGCCGAGGAAAGGCTGCAGCTCGAGGAACTGGGCCGCCGCGGTGGCGGGGGCAAGGGCCAGGACGGCGAGCGCCGCGGCGGTGTGGAAGACGCGCATGGGAGGGGGGTGTTGCGGGACGCGGACCTTCCCGGCGGTGGGATTCGGTCGCGAATGGGCCGATAGAGGGTAGCGGGCCCGAGGGCAGGCGCATCACGGGGGTACACAGCCCGAACCCTGGACGCGGGCGGCGGGCCCACCGGGGCCCCTCCGGGCCCCCGAATCATCTGGATGGGACGCGGTTTCGGCCCCGCGGCGCGGTCAGGCGCCGTCCCGCTCCGTCCGGCGCCACGCGGCCCGAGCGCGCGATGCGCCGAGGGTCGCCGGCAGGAGGGCCAGCTTTCGAAGCACGTAGAAGGGCGCAACCACGAGCGCCAAGAGGTCGGCCCGTCGGGCGCCCAGGAGCACCCAGGCGCCGCCGACGTGCACCGCCATCAGCGCCAGGAACCCGAGCGCGAGGTTCCGGCCGAGTTCGGGACCGAGCACGAGTGCCGGAAGGAAGAGGAGCACGTGCAACCCCAGCGGCAAGAGAACGAGGTCCAACGTCGGCTCCACGAGCCGCGGCGCGCCGGGCAACCGAAGCACGAGCCGCGGCAGGTGCAGCGCGGCCATGCGCAACCGGCCGCCCTCCCAACGGGTGCGCTGCGTGCGGTTGCCGGCGTCGCTGGTCGGCAAAGGAGCTTCGACCCGCGCGCCGTCGACGTATTCGACGCGCACGCCGCGCGACACGAGATCCAGGTGGTACTCGAGGTCCTCGACGATGGACAGGGCGCCGTAGGGACGTTCGCGAAGCAGCGCCGATTCGAGCCCGAAGCCGTTGCCGAACAGCCCCGCCGACAGGCCGAGACGCGCGCGCCCGCGGGGCCTCAGCACGTTGAAAGCGGCAAAGGCGAGGCGCGCGAGGCGGCGCTGGGGGGGCGCTCCCGATTCCTCGGACGCTTCGTAACGAGCCTGCACTGCCCGCGCGCCCGCGGCGAAGGCCGCGTGCAGCGCGACGAGGAACTGCGGTCCCACCCGGCTGTCCGCGTCGACCACGACAACCGCATCCGCCCCGTGCTCGAGCGCGTCGTCGAAGCCAAAGGCCAGCGCGAAGCCCTTGCCGCGGCGCGTTGTGTCAAGACGTTCGAGGACCCGCGCCCCAGCCTGCCGCGCGCGCTCCGCCGTGCTGTCCGAGCAGTTGTCCGCCACGACGACGAGGTCGAGCTCCGCCCGTGGCCGCGCGGCGGCGAGCAGGCTCGCGACGGCGGTCGCCACGTTCTGCTCCTCGTTGTGCGCGGGCACCACGACGGCGAGGCGCCGCGGACCGGGGCCAACCGCGGGCCGCGGCGACTTCGGGCCCATGAGCCCCGCCGCGGTCAAGACGGCGAGTCCCAGCGCACCGGGCAGGCCCAGGAACGCCAGCCCCAGGGCGATGAACTCGTACCACTGCATCAACGCCCGCGCCCGAGGCTCGCCCCGAACAGTCGCCCCAGCTTCGCCGCTTCGCCCGCGATGTCGTGGTGCTCCGCCACTTCGCGCCGGCCCCGTTCCGCCATCGCGCCCAAGGTCGCGTCATCGGCGCGCAAGGCCTGCTCCAGCGCCACCACCAGGTGGTCGACGGAACCGGCCGGCACGACCCAACCGCTCTCCTTGGGCACAACCAACTCGGGAATGCCGGCGATGTACGTGCTGAGCACGGGTCGGTAGAGCGCGTAGGACTCCATGAACACGACCGGCAGGCCCTCGTCGAAGCTGGGCAACACCATGAGGCGCGCGGACAGCACCGCTTCGCGCACGCCGGCGCCGTCGAGCCAGCCCAGGAACCGCACGCGATTCTCGAGACCCTGCTCGGCGGCGAAGCGGCGCACGTCGTTCTCGAGCGCGCCGCCGCCGACGAGGTCCAACTGGAAATCGAACCCCTTGGCAAAAAGGCGCCCGAGCGCCTCGAGCAACACGAAGTGCCCCTTGACCGGATCCAAGCGCGCCACACACACCAAACGCCGCTCGTCGGGCAGCGCTCGCCTCGGCACGTCGAGGAAACCCGCGTCGATGCCGCAGTGCACGAGGTGGATGCGCGGCCAATGCGCCGGGTCCGACCAGCGCATGAGCGTGCTGCGCCCGTGGTGGCTGATGGCGACGGCGAACTCCGCGCCGTGGATCTTCTCGCGCAGCGCCGCGAACGCGGGGAACTCGAAGATCTCCGGGCCGTGGAACGTGAAGCTGTAGGGCGGCCCGCCCAGCGCGCGCGTCAGGAACGCCACGGTGGCGGAGTTCGAGGCGAAGTGGGCGTGCAGATGGCCGGCGCCGGAGCGTGTGAGGTGCCGCGCGAGGAGGCATGCTTCCGCCAAGTAGACGAAGTGCACCGGCAGGCCCCGCGGCGAGCGCCAACCCTGCGCCACGGCCCGGCGCAGTGCACCGAAGAAGCGCAGCGGCGCGCGCAGCAGTTGGCCGAGCACGGCGGACGCGAGGGCCAAGGCGCCCTCCTCGAGCAGGAAGTGGGTGCGCTCGGCCTCGGCCACATCGCCGGGGTCCACCAGCCGTTCGGCGACCCGACGCACGCTGTAGCGCTCGATTTCGAACCCCTGCGCCTCCAGCGCGAAGATCTCGCGACGGATCCACGCGTGGCTCGTCTTGGGGTACTGGTTGACCAGGTAGGCCACGCGCCGCGGCGCGCTTCGTCGTTCGGCGCTCATCTCGCTTCCGCACTCCCCGCGCCCTTGTACTCGATCAGGCGCGTCCGCCGACCTCGCGCGCGCGCCAACCAATACTGGACCACGCCGAGGGCCTCGGGCAGTTTGCCCACCGCGCAGAAAGCGCCGTAGAGCGTTGCGGCGCGGGTATCGGCGCCGCGCGCGATCCGATGGCTCCGCACCTTCGCAACCAACCGCGCGACAGCCGCCAGCGCGAGCGCCGGCCCCAGCGCCAGGCCCACGGGGCCGACGAACAACGCACCGACCCACGCGCCGCCCACGGCGAGCGCGGGCACCAGGCACGTCCAGAACAGCGCGCTGGCGGCGATGCGCGTCAGGCCCTGCACGCCGCGGTAGCCGTGTTTGTGCCACAGCTCCGCCGCCGCGTGCCCGCTGCGCCGTGTGCGCCGCCACCACTGGCCGAAGTGGGTCATCGCCGCGTCGTGGCGCGTCATCGGCGCATCGATGCGCAGCACGCGGCCCCCCGCGCGGCGCAGGCGGTAGCACAGCTCGGGCTCCTCTCCGGCGATCAGGCTGTCGTCGAAGCCGCCGCTCTTGGCGAACGGGCCGCGGCGGAAGAGCGCGTCGCCCCCGCAGGCTTCCGCTTCGCCGATGGGGGTGTCCCACTCGAGGTCGCAGAGCTGGTTGTAGATGGAGCGCTCGGGGTGGCGCTCGGCGCGCCGGCCGCAGACGACCGCCGCGTCGGGGTTGCCCGCCATCGCGGCGAGGGCCGTCGCCACCCAGCCGGGCTCCAGTTCGCAGTCACCGTCGACGAACTGCACGTACTCGAGCCCAGGCCGCAACTCGACGAGGCGCCGGAAACCGGCATTGCGCGCCCGCGCGGCCGTGAACGGCGCGTCGAGCTCCAGCTCCACGACGTCGGCGCCGAGGGCGCGGGCGCGCTCACGGCTGCCGTCGTTCGAACCCGAATCGACGTAGACGGCCGGCAGCCCCTGGGCGGCGATGGATTCGAGGCACCGCGCCAGTCTCTGGCCCTCGTTCCGGCCGATCGCCACGGCGCCGACGAGCGGGGCTCCCGGGTCGGGCGTCGGGCGGCTCTCCTCGGTTGGCTGCATGGGAACGGGCGGTAGTCTAGGCGCCCTGGGCCCGGGGCCAAGTTGCGCACCCGGGCGCCCGGCGGTTCGCCTCGGTGCGCTGTCCCACTTCCGTCTTCGGCCCACGTCCTCCCCGGCCCGCCCATGGTTCCCAAGGCCTCCGCTGTCCGCCGCGTGCGGATCCTCAACTGCGACGTGGACGACACCACGGCGGCGGAGCTCCTCGAGCACCTGGAGTCCGGGGTCGTGTTCACGCCCAACGTGGACCACCTGATGAAATTGCAGCGGGACGCCAGCTTCTACCGGGCTTACCGGTCGGCCGATTGGCGGCTTTGCGACAGTCGCATCGTGCTGTGGGCCTCCGGGATGGTCGCGCGGCCACCGATCCGCGAGCAGATCGCCGGTTCGGACTTCTTTCCGGCGTACTGCCAACACCACGGGACCTCGGGCCGCGACGTGCGGGTGTTCCTGCTCGGCGGTTCGGACCCGCTTGCCCTCGCGCGGGCCACGGAGCGAGTCAATGGCCGCGCGGGCCGCGCGGTGGTCATCGATGGGTACTCGCCGCCCTTCGGTTTCGAACGCGATCCGATGGAGTGCGAGCGCATCGTCGAGCGGGTCGTGCGCTCGGGCGCCAACGTGCTCGCCGTCGGCGTGGGTGCTCCAAAGCAGGAGCTCTGGATCGAGGCCCACCGCGCGCGTCTGCCGGGTGTGCGGCTCTTTTTTGCCGTGGGCGCGACGATCGACTTCCTGGGTGGTGGGGCGAAGCGGGCTCCGCGCCTTTGGACACGACTTGGCCTCGAGTGGTGTTACCGCCTGTTGCAGGAGCCGCGCCGCATGGCCAAGCGCTACTTGGTGGACGATATGCCGTTCTTTTGGCTGGTGTGGAAGCAGCGCCGCGGGCGTTACCGCGACCCCTTCGCGAGCGGCTGACTGGAACCCTTCGCACGCGGACCCGGGCGGCGCGCGGGCGCGTTTGCGGCCTCCTTGCGCACAATCGAGTGCGCCGCGAAATCGCGCAGGAAGCGCGCAGGCCTGCGATCGCGTGGGCCTCGCAGGGGCACGAGCGCTCCGCCCAAGAGATCGCAGACCACCACGGCCATGTCGAGGAGCCGGGACCGCACGGGCCCCAGCGCGCGTTGGAAGTACCGCTGTCGCGACGCGTACCAGTAGGCGGGCCTGCGCGCCTTGGCCTGGTCCGCGCCCGTCACACCGGTGGTTTTTCCGACGTGGTGCACAACCCTCGCCCCGGGCACATGCCAACAGGCGAACCCGCGCTCGCGCGCGCGCAGCGTGAAGTCGAGCTCCTCGAAGTAGAGGAAATAACCCTCGTCCATCGGGCCGACCGCGTCGAACACCGCGCGCCGCACCAACATGCAGGCGCCCGAGACCCAGTCCGTGGGCGCGGGCACGTCCGTGTGCGGGGCCACCACACCATGGCGCGACAGCAGCCGCGTCACGGGGCCGAACTGCAGCGCTTCGACACACTCGCTGGCGAAGCCCGGGAAGCGGAAGTTGCAGGCCTGCAGTTCGCCGTCCGGGTGTTCGAGCCGCGCGCCGACGATGCCGACGTCCTTGTGCTGCTCGAGGAACTCGACCAGGACCTTCAAGCTGCCCGGCCGCGGTTCCGTGTCGGGGTTCAGCAGCAACACCGCCGCATCGGCTCCCGGATCCAAGCTCGCGAGCCACGGTTCGATCGCGATGTTGTTGCCAAACGAGAAGCCCCCGTTGGCCGCGGCTTCGACGATCTCGACCCGCTGCTCCATGCCGTGCTCGCGCACGAACGCCGCGAGGCGCTCCGGCGACCCGTCGGCCGACTGGTTGTCCACCACCACGGCCCTGGCGTTCGGCCCGAGGTGGCGCAGCTCCGGCACGAGGGCCGCGAGGCACAGTTCGGTCCACGGGGCCGAGCGGTAGTTCACGACGACGACGAGCAGTTCCATGGATGGAGGGGCGGGCCGATGGGCGCGCGGCGCAGTGTACTGGCCCGCGGATCCGCTCCCCAGCCCCCGAGAACACCGCGGCGCGCCCCCCCTGTTCGGAGGAGCGCGCCACGTGTGGTCCGTCAACGCTTCGGACTCACCACCAAACAGGGTTGGCCGCGATGAACTCGGTCATGGCCGAGTACTTGGGCGACTGGATGCCCTTGTCGATGTTGAGGTGTTCGAGCGAACCCCACGAACCCCACTTCGAGTAGGCGCCGACCGAGTGGTAGTGGAAGAAGAGCTTGCCACCGGCATTCTTCCAGCGCGCGAAGTAGTCGAGGTAGAGATCGCGCATGCGCGGATGGCGGTTCGCCTCGAGGAACTTGGCCGTCAGTGCGTTGTTGTTCTCTTGGCCCGTGTGGCCGGCGAGGTGTTGCCCGCCTTCGTAGGCAACTAGGTCCACGTCGCGCTGGTTGGTCAAGGCGACGTTGCTGACCATGTGGTTGCCCATCGCCACGATGTTGGTTTCGCACCAGTCGAGGATGTCGTTTGCATCCATCGTCGACAACATCGCTACCTGGGAGGGGTCGCCCAACTGGCCGCCGAAGTACGGCGCGATGGCGTAGGCATCCGTCTTGGTGAACGCCTGCTTCCAGTCGAGCGCCACTTGTCCGGTCCACGTGGAAACACTCTGGCCCGCCAGGGTCCGCACCAACCGGCTGGATTGGGTGCCGAACACCGACGACCAGATGTCGAACATCTCGACCGCCCGTTGGCTGTAGAAGCGCAGGCGCGCTTCGTACGGCGTGTTCGCCAAGTTCAGGGCCACGCCGTTGTCCTGGCACCACTGCCCTTGTGTGAACGAGGTGTTCCAGACCTCGTTGGAGAGCTCGACGTAGACGGTGAGCGTCGGGTGCAGGTTGTCGCGCACGTAGGTGGCGAAGTTCGCCACGAAGTTGTTGTCGGCTAGGTGCGGCATGCAGAACCACGCGTCCTTCTGCGTCAGGTTGCACAGCGCGACCATGTACTCGAGCGAGACGCCGTTCTCGCTCGCCTGGGTGAAGTGGGCCGGCGTGGTGCGCTCGTTCCAGTGCGACAGCGTGGAGTTGTTCGTGCGCTGCCAGTCCATGAAGCGCAGACCCGCGAACGGCTCGATCGCGTCGAGGAAAGCGGGGTTCCAGATCTCCGTCTGGTAGGTGGCCTCATGGCCGGGCATGATCAGGCGGATGTTGCGCGCAGGATCCGCAGGGTCCGTGGTCAGCAGTTTGATCAGCACGCCCGCGTTGCTGGGATTCACCGTGACCAGGATGCGGCCGGGCTCGACCTGCGCGACCTTGCCGTCGAACGAGACCGAGAAGGTGCCCTTGCCGTCGAACAGCAAGATGTACACACCGGCCGGATAGTTGCCGCCCGTGGCCGCGGCGAGCAGCACCGCCGCCGCCTGGTTTTGCTGGAGCGAGCTGACCCAGCCGTTGGCGTCGGTCGCGACCGGCAGCCCGTTGTTCCAAGCGCTGCCGACGACCTCCTGCGAGAGCCACTTGTCCGCGGTGCGGAACAGGTCCACGAACGGCAGTTCGGTCGAGTAGTACGTGACCTCGGCCAGGTTCAGGGCGAGCGAGCCCTTGTCGCCCTTTGCCACCTGCACCTGCACACTGCCGTTGCCGACGCCGTTGGTGGTGTTGGCGATCGTCACCGAGCCGTTCGCCATGCCCGCGGGCAGGGCGCCGGCGGGACCGCTCAGCACGTTGACCGCGAGCGTCGCCTGGGCGCCCGGCTGCAGCGTGCCGCCGGTGCTCGAGAGGCCGATCCAGTTCTGGTTGACCGTGGCGCTCCACGTCAACGGCTGCCCGCCGGTGTTGCTCAGGCTGTATTGTTTGTACGCCGGTGTTGCCGGCGCCGAACCGTTCACCGCGAAGTACGCGGTTTCCGCGGGCGCGATCGTCAGGGCGGCCGCTGCACCTTGCAGGTTCAGTGTGACGGGAATCGACTTGTTGCCGTTGCCGTTGCTCGTGTTGACGAGGGACAGCGCGCCGTTGTGCGTGCCCGCGCTCAAGTTGCCGACCTGGCCCGTGAGCCCCAGTTGCACGGTGGTCGACTGGCCCGGGTTCAGCGACCCGGTCGCGGGTGTCACTGAGAGCCAGGGCTGGTTGACACCCGCGCTCCACTGGACCGGCGAGCCGCCGCTGTTGCGCACCAGCACGCTCTGGGCCGCGGGCAGCGCCTGGCCGACCTGGGCGTTGAACACGATGCTGTTCGTGGGCACGAGCAGCGCGCCTGCGGTCGGCAGCACTTCGAGGGCGAACTCGACGATCTGGGGTTCGCCGGTGTTCGTGTTCTCGAACACGATCGAACCTTCCGCGAGGCCCACCGGGAGGGCCGCGGCCGTGTTCTGGTTGTAGCTCACCGTGACGGTCGCCGAGGCGCCCGGGGCCAAGGTGCCCGAGGTCGGCGCACCCAGTTGCAGCCACGGCAGGTCGGCGCTTACGGCCCAACTGGCGGGCACTTCGCCGATGTTGCGCACGACGTAGGCCTTCGAAGCGGGCGAGAACGGGCCGCCCTGCACGCCGCTGGCGAGGAACGGCTCGGGCGGTTCGACGACGAGCATCGGCGACGCGTCGGTGGTCCATTCGAGGCGCACGGTGCGCTCGGTATTGCCGCCGCCGATGGGGTCCTCGAAGCGGATGGTGGATTCGTGCTCGCCGGGCGTCAGGCCCACGAGGCCGGTCATGTCGAGCGTGACCTCCAGCGTGGTGCTGTCGCCTCCGACCAGGCTGCCGGAGAACTTCGACAGCTCGACCCAGTCCGCGTCGGCCGTCGCGCTCCAGTTCAACGTGGCGTCACCGGGGTTCGAGAGCGTCAGCTCGACCGGCCCGCCCACCAGCACGGTGCCTCCCTGGGCGCTGAAATCGATGGTGCCCGCGGGGGAGACCACCAGCGGTGCTGCCGCACCCACGCCACTGCCACCCGAGGGATCCCCGAGGCTGGTCTCCGTGGTTCCCGCACTGCAACCCGCCACCACGAGCGCCGCCAAAGTGGCGAGCGCCGCCCGTCCCATGTCCACGCGCATCTCGATGCTCCTTGAGTGTCCTACCGTGTGGCGCGGTGCGCGTGTCCGCCTGCCGAGGCGAACGCTGCGCTGCCGATCCGCGCCTGTAGGGGTGGCCACGGTTCTCCCCGAGACCGGCCCCCCTTGCTCAGCAGGATCGGAGGGGGCGGAGCGGGATCTTGAGGCTGCCCGAAAGTACGGACGGTGGGAACAACTTTCCACCCGCGGCGATGGGGCACAGGAGCGGTCCGGCAGCGGGGCCGGAGCGAGTACCGCTCCGTCACGGACGGGCCGCGTGGATCAGTAGGCGCCGCGGCTCGTGACGATGGCGCTGGCCGTCTTCGCGAGGAGCACCAGGTCGCGCTTCAGGGTGCGGCGTCGGGCATAGCGCAGGTCCATGCGCATCCACTCTTCGAAACTGACGTCGCTGCGGCCGCTGACCTGCCAGATGCAGGTCAGGCCGCCGGTCAACTCGAGCCGCCGGCGCTGCCAGGACTGGTAGCCGGGCAGCTCGTTGAGCGTGGGCGGGCGCGGGCCCACCAGGCTCATGTCGCCGCGCAGCACGTTGTAGATCTGCGGCAGTTCGTCGAGGCTCCACCGGCGCAAGAACCCGCCCACGCGCGTGATGCGCGGGTCGTTCTTCATCTTGAAGATCGGGCCGTCCTTCTCGTTCAGTGCCTCGAGTTCCGCGCGCATCGCCTCGGCGTTGGGCAGCATCGAGCGGAACTTGAAGAACGTGAACGGCCGACCGCCGGCGCCCGCGCGCTGCTGGCGGAAGATGATCGGGCCCTTGGAGTCCAGTTTGATCGCGAGGGCGATCGCGGCGAACAGCGGCGAAAGCACGAGGAGCGCGGTGGCCGAGACCAGGATGTCCATGCCGCGTTTCCACGCGGGCAGGGGCTCGACGAGCAGGGGCACCAGGCTTTCCACCTGGCGCGCGGACGCGTTGGCGCGGATGGCATCCAGCTCGCGAGAGGTCTCTTCGTCGTCGATGCGGGGACCGAGGTGCAGATCCCCGTGGCGGTCGATGGCGAGGGAACTCCAGTCGTTGGCCCGGGACGGCGGTGCATCGGCTTGGCTGACCTGTGCGCCCGCAACTTCCGGTGCCCGCACCCGCGTCATCTGGTGCGCGCTGAAGAACTCCGTGTCCTTCGGGCTCGAGCCCGACGCCCGAGAGTGCGACGGGCGTGTGCGTCCGACCGCCGAGTGGGTGCCAAGGGCGCTCGCTTCGGGACCCTGTTGCTCGCCGGCAGCGCCGTTCGCGCCACCTGCACGGTTCCCGCCGTCGCGGTTCCCGTCCAGGGAGTCGTTGCTCCCGGCCGTGGCCGCTGCCGGGTCGCCCGCCACATCGTCCGTCGCGGCGTCCGCGCCCGACGGCGTCGTGCGGTTCGCCGGGGGGTCGCAGGGGTACGCGTAGACCTTGCAGTCGTACTTCAGACCGGCCTTCGCCAACCGGTGCAACACCGACTCGGCAACGATCCAAGCTCCCTGACCGTCCGTGGCGGGCAGGAGCGCGGCCAGGTGGTTCGAATGCAGTCGGCCGACCAGGTCCGCGGTGCGCAACCGCTCCTGCAGCAACCGCGCCAGTTCGGGCAAGTCACGGGGGTCGTGCGGACCCGACGGCATGAACGCCACGAGGGAGAACGGCCGTTGGCGGCGGTCCACGAGGGACCGCTCCCGCAGGAAGGCCTGCTGGAACTCGGTGGTGGAGAGCACGCCGGGGACCGAGTCGGCTCGGAAAAGGCGCGACCACCAACTGGGGCGGGGGAAGAGGGGACCGCGGGACATGGTCGGAACGTGGGACGGGCTGAGCGGTCGCGCCGTCCCAGATCAGGGGGCACAACCCTCGAACACCGTCGATTGGGGGTCAGAAGCGCAAAAAGTGTAGCGGGGAGATTTGGCCTGCCAAGGACGGACACCAAAAACGGGCCGGCACTCCGAACGGAGCCGTCGAACCGCCGCGAATCCCGATCTCGAGCGCGCTGGCTGAGGTCCGATCGACACACCAGACGACGGGTCTGGAGCGCCGGGGCGCGACCTCCGGACGCGACCTGCAGCTACATCCGGAGAACGCGACTGGAGTGTCGGATCACCCCGGATTTTGCGCAAGATGTACTGCGGGCGCCTCTTTCGCCCTCAGCGGCCCCCAAGTTGGCGCGCGGCCCTCGGTCCAAACGATTCCGAAACCGTCGGCCCGCAGGCGGCCCGCGACCTCGGAGTCCCCGGCTCCCCGATCAGCTCCTGTCGGGTTCGTAACCCAGGGACGGCCCGAGCCAGCGCTCCGTCACCGCCAGCTCCATGGACCGCCGCCGGGCGTAATCCTCGACCTGGTCCCGCGCGATCCGCCCCACGGCGAAGTACCGCGCCTCCGGGTGGGCGAAGTAGAGGCCGCTGACGCTCGCCGCCGGGGTCATGGCCAGGCTCGACGTGAGGTCCATGCCGATCGCGCGCGCCCCGAGGATGTCGAAGAGCTCGGTCTTCGGCGTGTGGTCGGGGCAGGCCGGGTAGCCGAAGGCCGGGCGGATGCCGCGGTACTCCTCGTCGATCAGGTCGTCGTTGGTGAGCCGCTGGGACTCGCCGTGGCCCCACTCGCGCCGCACGCGTTCGTGCAGGTACTCGGCGAAGGCCTCGGCCAAGCGGTCGGCCAGCGCCTTGACGAGGATGGAGTCGTAGTCGTTCAGCTCCTTCTCGAAGCGTTTGGCCAGCTCTTCGGCCCCGATGCCCGCGGTGACGGCGAAGGCACCGACGTAGTCGTGGAGGCCCAGCTCGGCCGGCGCCACGAAGTCCGCCAAGGAGCGGTTCGGTTTGCCGTCCGGCATGGGCGCCTGTTGGCGCAGCATCGGGAAGCGCACCAGTTCCTCGGTGCGTGTTTCGTCGCGCCAAAGCACGACGTCGTCGCCCTCCGACGCAGCGGGCCAGAACCCGTAGACACCCGCGGGCCGCAGCAGCTTCTCCTTCGAGATGCGCGCCAGCATCGTCTCGGCGTTCTGGAAGAGCTCGCGCGCCGCCGGTCCGAGGCGCGGGTCCTGCAGGATCTTCGGGAACTTCATCTTGAGTTCCCACGCCGAGAAGAAGTGTGTCCAGTCCACGTAGGGCAGGAGTTCCTTCACGCCGACGTCGTGGATCTCGCGTGTGCCGAGGAACGGCGGTTTGGGCAGATCCTCGGCCTTCCACTGGACGGGCACACGGTTCGCGCGCGCTTCGGCCAGCGTGAGCAGCGGCTTCTCCTTGCGACCGCTGTAGAGCTCGCGCAGACGCTCCTGGTCCGTGAGCGTGGCGTCCACGAACTGCGGACGACGTTCGGGATCCAGAAGGTCCGACACCACACCCACCGCCTTGGACGCGTCGTGCACGTGCACCACGGCGCTCGAATAGACCGGCGCGATCTTGACCGCCGTGTGCTGTTTGGACGTGGTGGCGCCGCCGATCAAGAGCGGCATGTCCATGCCCCGCCGCTTCATCTCCGCCGCCACGGCCACCATTTCGTCGAGGGACGGCGTGATCAGGCCCGACAGCCCGATCATGTCGGCGTCCATCTCGACGGCGGTCGCGAGGATCTTCTCGAGCGGCACCATCACGCCCAGATCGATGACTTCGTGGCCATTGCAGCCGAGCACCACGCCGACGATGTTCTTGCCGATGTCGTGCACGTCGCCCTTGACCGTCGCCATCACGATGCGGCCCACGTTGTCGCGCTGCACGACACCCGCCGCCTTGTCCGCGAGTTTCTCGGCCTCCATGAAGGGTTCGAGGTAGGCGACCGCCTTCTTCATGGCGCGCGCGCTCTTCACCACCTGGGGGAGGAACATCTTGCCGGCGCCGAAGAGGTCGCCGACGGTGCGCATCCCGTCCATCAGGGGCCCCTCGATCACGTCGAGCGGCCGTGTGCACTTCGCACGCGCTTCTTCGGTGTCCTCGACGATGTGGTCGACGATGCCGTGCACCAATGCGTGGGCGAGGCGCTCCTCGACGGTGCCCTGGCGCCAGGCGAGGTCGACTTCGCGCTCGCGTGCAGTGCCGTCGCTGGTGGCGGCGTACGACACGAGGCGCTCGGTGGCGTCTGGGCGACGATCGAAGAGCAGGTCCTCGACCAGGACCAGGAGGTCCTTCGGGATGTTTTCGTAGACCTCCAGTTGGCCCGCGTTGACGATGCCCATGTCGAGGCCAGCGCGGATGGCGTGGAAGAGGAAGGCGGAGTGGATCGCCTCGCGCACGCGGTCGTTGCCGCGGAAGGAGAACGACAAGTTCGAGATCCCACCCGAGATGCGGGCACCCGGGCAGCGCTCCTTGATGATGCGTGTCGCTTCGATGAAGGCGATGGCGTAGGAAGCGTGTTCCTCGATGCCCGTGCCGATGGCCAGCACGTTGGGGTCGAAGATGATGTCCTGCGCTGGGAAACCGACCTTGCCTACCAAGATGTGGTAGGCCCGCTCGCAGATCGAAACCTTGCGCTCGATCGTGTCCGCCTGACCCTGTTCGTCGAAAGCCATCACGACCACACCGGCGCCGTAGCGCAGGATGTGGCGCGCCTTGGCGATGAAGTCCGCCTCGCCTTCCTTCAGCGAGATCGAGTTGACGACGCCCTTGCCCTGCACACACTTGAGCCCCGCCTCCAGGACCGACCACTTCGAGCTGTCGATCATGATCGGGATGCGCGCGACCTCGGGCTCGGTGGCCACCAGGTTCAAGAAGCGCGTCATGCACGCCTCGGAGTCGAGCATGCCCTCGTCCATGTTGACGTCGAGCAGGTTCGCGCCGCCGCGCACCTGCTCGGTCGCAACCGCGAGGGCCGCGTCGAAGTCACCGGCTTTGATCAGCTTGCGAAAACGCGCCGAACCGGTGACGTTGGTGCGCTCGCCGATCATCAGGAAGTTGGTCTCGGGGCGCACGGGCAGCGCCTCGAGGCCGGTGAAGTGCGTGACACCGGTTTCGGGTTCCACACGCCCGCGCGGTTTGGCCCCGCGCACCGCTTGCGCGATGGCACGCACGTGTTCGGGTGTCGTACCGCAGCAGCCGCCGACGATGTTGACGAGCCCGCTGGCCGCGAACTCGCCGACCAGACTGCCGGTGGTCTCCGGTTGCTCGTCGTACTCGGCGAAGGCGTTCGGCAGACCAGCGTTCGGGTAGCTCGAGACGTACACCGGCGCGATGCGCGCCAACTCGGCCACGTAGGGTCGCATCTCGGTGGCGCCAAGCGAGCAGTTCACACCGACGGACAGGGGGCGCGCGTGCAGGACCGAGCGCAGGAACGCGTCCACCGTCTGGCCGGAAAGGGTGCGGCCCGAGGCGTCGGTGATCGCGACCGAGATCATGATCGGCAGGTCGATGCCGCGCTCTTCCTGCACACGGCTGATCGCGAGGAGCGCCGCCTTGCAGTTCAGCGTGTCGAATACCGTTTCGACGAGCAAGATGTGAGCACCACCGTCGAGCAGTCCGCGCACCTGGTCCGCGTAAGCGTCGGCGATCTGGTCGAAGGTCACCGCGCGGAAGGCCGGGTCGTCGACTTTCGGGGACAGGGAAAGTGTCTTCGATGTCGGTCCGATGGCGCCGGCGACGAAGCGGGGGCGGGTCGGATCCTTGGCGGTCCAGGTGTCGGCCACGGCGCGCGCCACCCGCGCGCTGGCTAGGTTGAGCTCGTAGGCCAGGTGCCCCAGCTCGTAATCCGCTTGCGCCACGGCTGTCGCGCCGAACGTGTTGGTTTCGAGGATGTCCGCGCCCGCCTCGAGGAACGCATCGTGGATCGACGCGATGACGTCCGGCCGGGTGAGCGAGAGCAGCTCGTTGTCGCCCTTCAGCGGTTTGGGGTGGTCCGCGAACCGCGTGCCGCGGAAGTCGTGCTCCTCGAGTTGGAAACTCTGGATCATGGTGCCCATGGCGCCGTCGAGCACGAGCACGCGGCGCTCCAACTCCGCTTCGAGGTGGGCGCGCAGGGCCCGGGCGTCGAAGGCCGGTGCGGGTCGGTTCAGTGCGGCCGGGTCCCACTTCGCGAGGGGGGGAGCGACGAGCGCCTGGTCCGCGCCGGCGTGGGAGCAGGAGGCGCCGTGGACGTGCGGGGCGGGGTCGGATCCTTGTTGGGGGAGCTGCATGTCAGGTGCGCACGCCCGTGGCTACGAGCGTCATGAAGTGGGGCGGATGTGGGTCGCGCGCGGCGCGGCAAACCGAGACGAACTCGAAGCCGGCGACACGCAGCAGTTCTTGGAGGTTGGCTTCGGTGAAGCCCAGTTGGCTGTGTTGCAACTTCTCGCGCACCCAGTCCTCGGCGTGTGCGAGCAGGTCGATCACCAGGATCCTGCCGCCGGGTGCGAGCACGCGGTGCGCCTCCTGGAGCGCACAGAGGGGCTGTTCCGCGTGGTGCAGTGCCTGGGCCAGGACCGCCACGTCGAAACTGGCATCCGGCAGGGGCAAGCGTTCGAGCTCACCTTCCACCAGGTCGATGTTGTCGACACCCGCGGCCTTGGCGCGCACTCCCAGTTGTTCGAGCATGCGCGGCGAAATGTCCACCGCGGTGACCCGCTCGGCCACCTGCGCCAACATCAAGGTCATCAGGCCGTCGCCGATGCCGACGTCGACGTAGCGCTGGCGCGGAACGAGTGTCAGGAGCGCCCGCGCCAGTCCCTCCCACGTGCGCCCCGGCAGGATCTGCTCGCCGAAGGTCGCCGCGACGCGGTCGAAGTACGAGCGGGTTTCCTCGCGCCGCCGTTCGAGCAAAACCTTCAAGCCCGCCAAGTCCGCTAGGAACTCCGCGCTGCCCTCGCCTTGCTCGAGGGCCTGCGCCGCCACACCCGCCCGGGCCGCGGGGGTGATGCTGTAGTACGTCCGCCGACCGGCGCGTCGGTCGACGACGAGGCCGACCTCCTTCAGCAGCATAAGGTGGGTCGACACCCGGCTCTGGGCCAGGTTCAGGATCTCGGTCAGGTCCCCCACGGACAGCTCCTCCTGGCACAAAAGGTGAAGGAGCCGCAGGCGGCTTTCGTCGCCCACGGCCTTCAGCAGGCGCGAGGTAGTGGCCAGATCGGTCATTCATCTAGATTAGAGGATGGATCGGGCCTGCGGCTCCCCCCGGCCCGGCGCTGCGGTGTAAGTTGTGTTGCCGCAGGACTTTGCGCGCTCAGTCCGCGTCGCCGGAGCCCCCGGCCGCGGCCTCCGGCGAGGAGGCCCCGGTCGCGCTCCCGGTACCGGTTCGCGTCCAGTGACCGACGCAGGCGAGCAACTCGGCCGACCGGACCGGCTTCGTTTGGAAGTCGTCGCAGCCCGCGGCGAGGCAGCGTTCGCGGTCCCCGGCCATGGCGTGGGCGGTGAGCGCCACGATCGGCGTTCGCACGCCCCGGGCCCGGAGGCGCTGGGTGGCGCCGTAGCCGTCGAGCACGGGCATCTGCATGTCCATCAGGACCAGATCAAAAGGCTTGCCGCCGGCTTCCGCGCGCGCATGCGCCTCCAGCGCCTGGGCCCCGTTCTCGGCCACTTCGACCTCCGCACCGGCCCGGCGAAGGTGGTAGGTGACGAGCTTTTGGTTGTCGAGGCCGTCTTCCGCCAGCAGCAGGCGCAGGCCCTTCAGCGATGGCTTCGGGAGCGCGCCGGGTGGTTGCTCGACGGCGCGCGGCGCGCCCGAGAGGAGTGTGCACGTGCCCAGCTCGGCCGACCCGCCCGCGGCGGGCAGGGCCACGCAGAAGATGCTGCCGCTGCCAGGCACGGATTCGACCGTGATGTCGCCGCCCAACATGCGCGCGAGGCGGCGCGAGATCGCGAGTCCAAGGCCCGTGCCTCCAAAACGCCGCGTCGTCGACGCATCGGCCTGGTCGAACGGTTGGAACAGCCGTTCCAGGTCCTCGGAGCCGATGCCGATGCCGCTGTCGACCACTTCGAATGCGATCTCCGCCGAGCCGCCGGTATTGCGCGGGAACACGTGGAGGCGCACCTCGCCGCATTCGGTGAACTTGATGGCATTGCCGAGCAGGTTCATCAGGATCTGGCGCAGGCGCACGCCGTCGGTGGCGATCGCCGCGGGTGTGTCGGGGTGCAGGTCCACCGCACACATGAGGCCCTTGGCGTCGGCGCGGACGCGCATCAACTGGGTGACTTCTTGGACCAGCGGTGCCAGCTCGAAGACGTCGCGTCGCAACTGCATCTTGCCCGCTTCGATCTTCGACAGGTCGAGGATGTCGTTGAGCACCGTCAGGAGGTGGTCCCCGTTGCGCATGATCGTGCGCGCGTTCTGGATGCGGGCCCCGTCGTCGAGCTGGGGTTCGAGCATCAGTTCCGCGTACCCCAAGATGGCGGTCATGGGTGTGCGGATCTCGTGGCTCATGTTCGCCAGGAACTCGCTCTTCGCGCGGCTCGCGGCCTCGGCTTGGTCGCGCGCGTTGCGCATCTCGAGTTCGGCGCGTTTGCGCTCCGAAACGTCCTGGAACGTGCCCGTCAGGCGTGCAACGCGGCCGTCGACCTCGTAGGCGCGCCCCTGTGCACGTGCCCAGATGCGCTCGTGTTTGGCCGTGATGAGCTCCAGCTCCAGGTCGAAGGGTTCGTTGGCTTCGATCGCGCGGCTGAGGGCGGCGCGCAGTGTCGGGATGCACTCGGGCGCGTAGAAGCCGACGGCCGAGTCCAGGGTCGGACGAAAGCTTTCGTCCACGCCGTGGATGCGGCGCACTTCGTCCGTCCAGTAGAGCTCCCCACTCTGGAGGTCGAGTTCCCACCCGCCCACTCCTGAGATGCGCTGCATGTGCTCCAGCATCGCCGCAGCGCGGCGCAGCTCCGCCTCGTGCAGGCGGCGCTCGGTGATGTCCCACATGACCCCGAGCATACGTTCGCTGCGGCCGTACTTGTCCACCAACGAGTGCCCGCGCGCCCCGACGAACCGCACGTCTCCTCCGCGCGTGATGACGCGGAACTCGCTGTTGAACGGCGGACCTCCCTGCAGGTTTCGCAAGAACTCCGACGTGACTCGCTCGCGGTCCTCGGTGTGCACGGAACCGAGGAAGTCGCGCAGGCCCTGCATGGCGGACGTGCCCTTCGAGCAGAGCATCGCGTGCACACGCGCGTCGCCGTGCATCGACCCGTCGGCGATGTTCATGTCCCAGCACCCGATTCCGGCAGCGGCGAGGGAGAGGACGAGTCGCTGTTCGCTCGAACGCAGGGCCTCCTGCGCCAGGCAGCGCTCGTGCACGTCCGTCAGGGAGCCCGACATGCGCACGACATGTCCCGTATCGTCGCGGAAGGAAGCACCGCGCATGCGGAACCAGCGATACTGACCGTTGTTGCCGCGCATCCGCAGTTCGACGTCGAACGACACGTCGTTCTCGCGGTGGCGCTCCATGGCCTCGCGGCACAGCACGGCGTCGTCGGGGTGCACCACCGAAAGAAGACCGGCGAGCGAACTCTCGATCTCGTGGGGCTCGCGGCCCAGCAGCTCATAGAGCCGCGGCGACCACCACGCCCGGTCGCGGTCCACGTCGTACCAGTCCCACAGGCCGTCGTTGGAGCCGCGCACCGCGAGCTCCAACCGCTCGCGCATCTGCGCCAACGCGGCCTCGGCCGCGCGCCGGCGTGTCACGTCCACCGCGATGGCCACGAAGGCGGGCGAACCGCGATAGCGCGACAACTGCAACTGCAGCTCCACTGCGTACGCGCTCCCATCCTTGCGGCGGAGGCGAGTCTGCAGTTCCAGGGTTTCGACTTCGGCGCGCAGGAGGGGCCCGAGGATCGCGAGGGTGCGTTCCTTGGATCCCCGATGCTCGAGATCCATGGGCGCCAGCTCGAGGATCTCCGCCGCGGTGTAACCGAGGTTCTTCTGCGCGGAAAGGTTGGCTTCGAGGAAACGCAGGCTGGACGCGTCGAAGATGTACACCTCGGCGCTGGCGCCGTGCAGGATCTTGGCCAGGTCCGCGGCGGTGCGTTCTGCGTCCAGTGTGTCGGTCACATCGAGCACGATGCCGTTCCAGATCGTGCCGCCGCCGGGTTCGCGGAAGGGTTGCGCCGTGAGGCGGACCCAGCCCGCGGAGCCGTCCTTGCGCCGCACGGGCAGTTCGGCGAACCAACGTTCCAGCCGAGCCGCGGAGCGCTCCAAGGTTTCCAGCGCCAGTTGCCGGCCACTCTCCGTGACTGCGTCGAAAAAGCGTTCCGGGCTTTGGAGGCATTCCGCCGCTGGCGCACCGAACAGGGCGGCAAAGCCGTCGCTGACGAACTCGAACGAAAGCCGTCCGTGTGGCGCGCGGTGGATGCGGAACACGACGCCGGGCACTCCCGACGTCACAGCGTGCATCGAGCCGTTCATGTCCGCCGCCAGCTTGCGCGCGCGCCGCTGGGTGCTGTGCAAGGACGCGAGCAGCACCGCCACGAGCACCGACAACGAGATGCCGCCGACGAGAACCAGGTGCGGCAGGAAGCGGCGCGCGAAGTCCTGGTTCCACTCGGGCGCCGGGTGGGCGACCAGTCGCACTGCCTGGTTGGCGAGTTGCACTTCGTAGGTGATGCAGTCCCGGCCGTCGTGCTCGAGCTGGTCGTGGACGTCGCGCGGAGTGTCGTCGCCGGCGAACAGCAGCTCGATGTCGAGCGGAATGGCGAGCCGTGCCTGGATCGAGGACAGGGTGCGCGACACGTCGAAGGGCTCGACGGCCCAACCCAACAGCGCGCCTGGCTGCCCGGCACCGCGGGACGGCCGGCGCACGCCCGCAACGTAGGCGGCCGAGGGCAGATCGCGCGGGCGGAAGTACGTCTCGCGCGCGACGTGCAGGGCGATGCCGCCCGACTCCGAGGCCTCCTCGAGGGTCGTGCTGAGGGACTGCGCGAGTCGGGCGCTGTCCGGGTAGAAGGTCGGCTGGAACTCCGGACTGTCGAACACCAGGGCAAGCGGCGGGGCGCCTTCGGCAGCGGCCCCATCCGCCGGAAGCCAGTAGATGCGCCGCTGCGAACCCGATCCTTGGGCCGCGCGTTCCGCGAGGAACGCCGAACACTCGGCCGCATCCACGGCTTGGCTGGCCAGGAAGTACGCGCGCAGGTTCGCCATTCCCTGGCGCGACGACTCGTGTTGCTCCGCCAGGAGCGTACGCGCCTGCCAGCTGGCGCGCTCCACGTCCGCTCGTCGCTCCGTCTCGATGCGCTCGCTGGCGCTCCGCCACAGGTCCACGCTGGCCACGACGCCCAATAGGGCGACGGTCCACGGGGCGACGTGTCGCGTGCGCGGGCCGCGGGTGGAAAGGGTACGCAGGAACATGGGTGACGGGAACGCGGTGGCTCTGGATCGACGCACCCCCCCCGATGACTCAACCCAAGTCACGACAGCGTCGCCCCAATGTGCGACGCACGATCCCAGTCGAATCGCTACCCGGAAACTTCTTCCGGGTCGCGTTGCTGCGCCGTCACCCGTTGCCGGGGACGTGCTTGCCGAGGAATCCGACCAGCAGGCGCTGCACTTCTTTGTGGCCGTCGACCGGTGCGCTGTAACCGACGCAGTGCGCCGTCCCGGGGCGGGTTGGATCCAAGAGCCGCAACCACGTCCAAGGCACAGCGCCCCGCTCCCTTTGGTCGCGCAGTTCGAGGGCCCCGGCCTCCAGCAGCTCCCGGTGGAAGCGCCGCACCTCGGCCGGCTCCAACACGAGCCGCAGGTGGCGGTTCCCGGAGGGGGAGCGGCGCGAGTAACTCACCCGCCCATCGGCGCGCATTGACACCTCGAGATGCCATGGGCCCCCGGCTTCCTCGCCGCGGCTGTCGATGCGCACCACTTCGCCACGGGGCGCATCGGCGGCCTGGGGCGCCGGTTCCCGTCGGGTGTGGGGAGCCGCGCCCCCGCCCGGCGCAAAGGGCCCGAGCCGCGCCTCCCGCAGCCGCTGCGCCCCCGCCACGACCTCGATGGTTTCGGGCCACAGGGGTTCGAGGGCGCCGATGGGGTAGGGGGGACCGGCGACGAGGGCCCCGCGGGAGCTCCACATGGACGTGTTGTGGGTGTCGACGGTCGCCACGCCCCGCTGCCACGCGCTCCACCAGGCCGGCGCGCCGCACGCCAACACGAGGCCGAGCGCGACGAGTGCCACGCGCCTCGTCCCGCGCGCCCGCGCGCCCGACGCCACCAGCAGCCCGAGCGCGAGCAGCGACATCCACACGAGGCCCGAGAACGTCAGGTAGCGCGACGCGAGCGCGCCGTCCAATCCGCGCGCGGTGCGCCCCGCGGAGGCGGCGCAAGCGGTGCCGAGGGCAAACGCCGCCAGGAACAGCCACGGCAGCGCGCGTTCCCGCAGGTCGTCCGGGCGCCGCAAGAGCGCGATCGCGAGGCCCACGAGCAGCACGACCGCCACCGCGCCAAAAGCGATGGCCGTGGACAAGGAGCCATCCGCGAACGGCGCTCCCACGAAGGCCGCGGCGAACATCGGAAGCTGCGCCGGACTGGCCGGCCGCAGGCCCGCGCCGCCGCCCATCGGCAACCCGTAGAGGTAGATCGACAGCAAAGCCACCCCGGCCAACCCGAGGGCACCCCCGTGCCGCCAGCGCCGCGCCCGCGGCACATCGCCGCGGCCGGCCAAGACGGTCGCCGCGCACAGGGGCAGCAGCGCCAAACCCGCGGCGAAACTCAGCGCCCCGGCGGTCCCGGCCGCCACGAGGAGCGCGGTTTGCCCCACGCCGCCGCGCCATCGCGCCAGCACGGCCGCGCACACCGCCGCCGCGAGGAGCACCATCGGAATCTGCACGGCCCAGCCCCAGGTCCACACTTCCCAGGCCGCCGGCGTCAGGAGGAGCGCGGCGCCGAGCACGACCACCCACGCGGCGCCCGGCGCCGTGGCGCGCCCCAGACGATGCACCAGCAAGAGCACACCACCGACACACAACCAACTGATCAGCACACCGACTCGCAGGTCGAATCCCGTGGGCTCGACCAGCGCGAGCAACACGAGCTGCGGCAACACCAGACGGTGTTCGTTGTGCGGCGCCCACAGGTCGGCGAGTTCCAACTCGCCCGCGGCGAAGTCCAGCACCCAGGGTACGAAGCGCCATTCGTCCGCGAAGGGCACGTTGACGGCGCCCGTCAGCGTCCACACTCCCACACCGACGAACAACAGCGCCGCGATCCCAAGCGGCAGAACTGGCCCGCGGAGGTTTGCGGATGCAGGGCTGCGCGGCGACATCGTTGCGGTGGGCGGGATCCAGCTTACCACGGCCCCCGCCGCGCGCCGACCGTCACAGCACGTAGACGAAGGCCGGATGGGCCTTGAAACGCGCAAACAGCTCGTGCCGGTCCTCGTCCGAATTCACCACCAGCTCCACGTCGATCGAGCAGTAGCGCCCCGTGCGGCTTTGGTTGCCCGGCCGCACCGCGTAGGGCCGCGACTCGAGCAGCGTCACGAGCGCCGCGTGCATCTCGGGCACGGCGACACCGATCAGCCGGTAGTTCCACGGGCTGGGGTATTCGACCAGGGGAGCGTCCCCGAAGTCCGTAATCGGCGCAAACGTCATGGGAGCCTACTTAGGTTCCCGCGCCGGATCGCGCAAGTCCACCGGGTTCGCTGGGTCCGCGCCGAAGCGCTCGAACCAGTCCAAGAGCCGCAGGAGCCGGTCCACGCGCCGCCGGGGGGCGCCCGAGCGCGACAGCTCGTGCCCCTCCTCGGGGAAGCGCACGTACTCGACCGGCCGACCGAGCACCTTGAGCGCGCGGTACAGCATCTCGCTCTGCGAAACCCCCGTCCGCAGGTCCTGGCTCGCGTGCAGGATCAAGAGTGGCGTGTGGATGCCTTCGGCGCGGTTGAAGGGCGAGTCGGCCTCGAGGGCCGCGCGGGTGTCGTCGTCCCACGGGTACGGCCCGAAGTGCCGCTCGAGCAGCCGCCAGGCGTTCGCTTCGCCGAAGGCCGTCGGCAGGTGGTACACGCCGCGCTGCGCCGCGGCCGCGCGGAAACGTCGGTCGTGCGCGACGATCCACGCGGTGAGGTACCCCGCGTAACTGCCGCCGGTCAGGTAGAGCTGCGCTCCGTCGATCCAGTCGTAGCGCAATTTCGCATCGTCGAGGGCCGCGAGCGCGTCCGCCGCGGGCCCCGCGCCCCAATCGCGCCAGTTGGCCGCCTGGAACGCGCGCCCGTAACCCGACGAACCGCGCGGGTTCACGAACACGACGCCATAACCGCGCGCCGCGAACAACTGCCACTCGTGCCACATGCTGCGGCTGGCCGGGCCCCACATCACCGAGGGACCGCCGTGCAGCGACAACAGGGTGCGCGGCGGCTGGCCGTCCGCCCGAGGCCGCGGCGGGAGCACCCAATAGGGCACGGGTGTGCCGTCGTTCGACGTCGCGGTCGCCGCTTCGGGGAGCACCACGTGCACACCCAGGAGGAACTCCGCGTGCCATGCGTGCAGTTCGCGCCGCGCGCCGCTCGGCTCCACCAGCGCGAGGCGGCAGGGGTCCTCGGGACTCGCGTACGCCACCACCAGTCGCCCACCGCCAGAGCCGAACTGCAGTACCTGTTCGCCGGCCCTGCCAAAGAGCGCGCCGCCTTCGTCCGCGCCGCGCGGGAAGATGTGCACCGCGCTGTCGCCGCTGTCCTCGACGCGGGCGGCCCAGCGGGCGGGGCCCCACGCGCTCACCTGGCCCACGGATCGGTCCAGTTCCGCGCTCCGCGGCGTCGCGACCCGGGTCGCCACATCGAACTCGACAAGTCCCACTTGCCCGTACGCGCGGTCGCCGGCCGGACCGGCGGCCAGCGCGATGCGCGCGCCGTCCTCGGACCATACGAGCGCCCGCGGGTCCAACTGGGGATCGTCGAGCAGCAGCTCGGCCTCGCCACCTTCGGAAGGCACACGCCAGAGCGCGAGCCGCAACTCGCGCTGCGGATGGTCGGAGCCCGGCGGCGGCGCGAGGAATGCAAACGCGCTGCCGTCCGGGCTCAACTCGGCACCGCCGTGGTCGCGCCAGCCGGTCAGGACTGGCCGCGTCGGTTCGTCCGCGCCGCCCAGGAACTCGACTTCGCCGAACTGCAGGCCGCGGCCCAAGCTCTGCTCATCCTGGTAGAGGAGGTCGAAGTGCACACTCGGATCCCGTTCGCCGCGGCCCGCTTCGAGCCAGCGCCACGCTTCGTCGGGTGGCCCGTCGGCGGAGGGACCCGCGGCGGAGGGCCCATCCGCCGAGGGCCCGCGCGACACCTCGCCATCGACGGTTGCGGGCGGTCCCGGCCACGGATTCGGTCGCTCGCGATCGAAGGGTGCGGGGCCGTCCAGTTCGTCCGCGGACCGGCGCC
Organism: Planctomycetaceae bacterium; assembly: GCA_016125265.1. Taxonomy (GTDB): domain Bacteria; phylum Planctomycetota; class UBA1135; order UBA1135; genus RI-242. The sequence goes on along the minus strand of WGMC01000023.1, from coordinate 40,605 downwards.
GCCAAAGGTAGAGGCCCTTTGCGTCCGGCGCCCACACGACCCGCACGACCCCACCTTCGACGCGGGACCACTGCACGGCCTCACCGGGCCCGTCCAAGGGCAGCACCCACACCTGGTTCTTGCCGACACCCTCGGTCTCGTCCGCGGCGGGATCGCCGCCGGTGGCGCGTTCGCCGGGGCGCAAGAACGCGAGCCGGCTGCCGTCGGGGGCAAGTGCCGGAGCCCGCGCCTCTCCCCGCGTCAGCGAGCGCGGCCCGGGGCGCTCGGCCCGCAAGTCGAAGAGCTGCAGTTCGTCGGCGTAGACGGCCTCGCCCGCGCCGCGTCGACCCGGATCCCCGGCGATCCGCCGCAGGGCCACCACCGCGAACGACCCGTCGTGGGCCACCTCGACGGCGGAGACCTCGACCAGGGCCGCCAGGTCCGTGGGCGCGATGGCGCGGCGGCGGCCAGCCGCATCGTCGCCGTTGCGCTCGCCCTCGGACTGCGCGGCCGGAAGTAGCAGCAGAAGGCTGAGGGTGAGGCTTTGGAGCATGGCCGGTGGGTGGGGGGGGGAGTCTCAGGGGTACGGCGCGGCGTGGGGCGCAGGGTACCGCCGCGGGCGCGACCGCGGCTGCGCGGGGCAGGCGCCGGCACTACAGTGGGCGCCCGTGGAAGAGCTTTGGTACTTGCTCGCTGGGTTCGTCATCCTCGCCCCGGTCGGGCTGGGGATCGCGGTCTTCCTCCTGTGGCGGCGGGTGGAGCGCCTGTCGCAACTCCTGTCCCAGAGACCCGAGCGCGCGCCGCGGAGCCAGCCCACGCCGAGGTCGTTCGCCGCGGGGACCGCCCCGGCACCGTGGAAGGAACTGGCGGCCGAGTCCGTCGCGGCGCCGGCCGCACCGGTGGACGTGCCCGCCGAAGATGCGCTCGCCGACGGTGCGCCCGCCGACGATGCGACCGCCGGCACCGCCGCGGGCGCGCCGCGTCCCGAGAGTGCCCCGGCTGCTCCCGACGCCGCCTCCCGTTGGGAGCACCTGCGCCGCGCAGGCGAAGCGCGCGCAGCCGCGGCAGCGCACGGTGTAGCGCACGGTGCAGCGCACGGTGCAGCGCACGGTGCAGCGCAGCGGGCCGCGCCGTCGCCGCCGCAAGGGACCGCACAGCCGCCGCCGCCGAAGGCCGCGCCGCCCATCGCCTGGGAGCGGTGGGTCGGCGTGCGCGGCGCGGGCCTGCTCGGCGGCATCGCCGCGGCGCTGGCCGGTGTGTTGCTTTTCCGCCACGCCATGGAGGTCGGTTGGATCACGCCGCGCCTGCGTGTGTTGACGGGCCTGGTGGGCGGCGCCGTGCTCATCGCCACCGGCGAACTGTTGCGCCCCCGCGGGTACCGCGCCGTGCCGGAGGCCCTGGTGGGGGCGGGTGCGGTCGCGATCTACGCGGCGCTGTGGGCGGCGTCTCAGCTTTACGCCATGTGGTCCGTGGCCGTGTCTTTCCCGGCGATGGCCGCGGTCACGGCGCTCCTCTGCTTCGCCGCCGTGCGCCGCGCATCCGCGGGCGCGGCGGTGTTCGCGTTGGTGGGAGGCTTTGCGACGCCGCTGCTGCTCGCCACGGGCGAGGACCCCGGCGCCCCGCACTTCGCCTACCTGCTCCTTCTGAACGTGGCCCTCGGCTTCGTGGCGCAGCGCCTTTCGCGCGCGTGGTTGGGCCTCTTGGCAGTCTGCGCGACGGTGGGGTTGCAGGCGCTTTGGTTCGAGCGCCACTTCGATGCCGACGAGCTGCGGTTTGCGCTCGGCATGTTGGCGCTGTTCGGAATCCTCGCCGCGGCCGCGCCGCGGCGCGGCGAACGGCCGCACCTCGGCGCGGGTGTCGTCGCCCGCTGGATCGGACTGCTCGCGCCCTTCGGTTTTGCCGTGTTCCTGGCGCGTCGTATGGACCTCGGCCCGAACCCGTGGCCCTACATCCTGTTCGCGCTGCCGCTGCTCGCGGCCGCGGCGTTCCTGGCGCGTCGAAGAGGGCTCGAACTCCTGGTTTCCACCGCCGCGGTCGCCAGTCTGACGCTAGTGTTCGTGTTGTCCCGGCAGGCGATCGCCGCGCCGTCGGCGCTCGTGCCGCTGGTGCTCGGAGCGTCGCTGTTCGCCGCCCTGTTGCACGGGGCCCTCGAACTGGCACACGTCGGTCCGGGGCGCGTCACGGGGAGCTCTCCGGTCCGCGATCTCCCGCACCTCCGCGCGTTGCGCTCGGCCCTTTGGATCCCGCTGCTCGGCGCCGCGGTCGTGACCATGGGCCTGCAACTGCGGGGCCAGGTGCTTCCGTTCGGCTGGCTCGTCGGCGCGACTCTCGTGCAGGTGGGGATCGCCGTGCGCTCCCAGGCGGTGTTGCTGCGCCTCGGAGCAGTGGGTGCGCACCTTGTCGGCCACTTCTTCCTCGGCGCGCTCGCCGTACCGCCCTTGGCGCTCGGTTGGCTCCACACCGTCGAGCTCGCGAAGCCTGCGCTGCCGCCGGGGCCCCTTTGGCTCACCGCGTTGGGACTTGCGGCGCCTCCGCTCTTGTGGTGCGTCTTGACCCTGCGAGCGCGGCGTTCCGAGGACGGCCGCGCGCGCGGCGCGGGCGCGCCCGCCGTCGGTGCGTTCGCCAGCGCCCTCGTCACCATGCCGCTGGCCGCAGCGGTTGCCCGCCTGGGGCCCGAGTTCGCCCACCTGGGGCCCGAGTTCGCCCACCTGGCTTGGACCATGCTGACCGCGGTGCTGCTCCCCGGCCTGGCCCTCGCGTGGGCGCTTCGGGAGCGCCGGACACCCCCGTCCGCGTGGTTGGCGCTCGGCGCCGCGTTCGTCGCCCACGTCGGTCTCGCGGGTGCGCACTACGTGCGTTCCGAGCAGCCACTCGGAGCGTGGTCCGCCCAGCCGTTTGCCTACTTCGGCGCGGTCGTGCTGCTCGCCGCGGTGCTGGCGCTCGCCGCCGCGCGCGGTCGCGCGGCGGCGTCGTGGCCCTCGGTCGGGTGGAGCGCGGCGCTGCACCTCGTCTTCGCGTTCGTCTTTGCGTTCCGGAGCGCACCCGTGCTGGGTTGGCGCTTCGGACCCGCGCTGCTCGCCCTCGGCTTTGCGCTGCTCGGCGCCGGTATCGCCGCCTGCGTGCCCGCGGCCCGGCCAGCGCCGCGCGGGCACCTCGCCAGCGCCGCGGTGGTGTTCGCGGCCGCTGCCGGCGCGTTGGCGATCAACCGTGAAGTGTGGCTCGTGGGCCTCGCGCTCGCGGCCCTCGGACTCGGGCTCCTGTGGCGACGTTGGCCGACGGCGGCGCCCGCGTGGCTCGGGTCCGCCGCGGCGGTATTGGCGGCGCTCTTGCTCCTCCTGGCTTCCTTGGTCTCGACGCGCTGGCCCAGGGAAGCCGTGCCGCTCTTGCACACGACCGGCGCCGTGCACCTGGCCGTGATCGTCGGCTGCATCGGGCTCGCCGCGGCGTTGGCGCCGCTTGGTCGCACCTCTTCCCTGCTGCGCTTCGCGCCGCAGTTGGCGGCGGGCGCCGGGGCCCTGGCCACGTTCGTGGCCGTGAGCCTCGCCGTGGTCGACCTGTTTGGTACCGGCCCGACCCTGTGGCTTCCGGCGCGGCGCGACGCGCGCCTCGACCTCTTCCTGTCCCTCGCGTGGGCGGGCTATGCGCTGGTGCTGCTCGTGCTGGGACTCGTGCGGCGCGCGTCGGGTCCGCGGTGGGCGAGCCTTGTGATCCTCCTCGTGGCGATCCTCAAGGTGTTCCTGCGAGACCTCGGCCACCTGGACGGACTGGCCAGGGTGGGAAGCCTGGCCGGACTCGCGCTCTCGCTGACGCTGGTGTCGTTGCTCTACCAGCGGTTCGTGTTCCGCCGCGCGGCCGCGGCGCCCGGGCTTTGACACCAGGGGCCGCGTGGCCGCGGACGACGCCGTTCACTCGAGGTGGGCGCGCAGCATCCAGGCGTTTTTCTCGTGCACGTCCATGCGGCGCGTGGCGAGGTCGGCGCTCGCCGCGTCGCCAGCCGCTTCCGCCGCCTCGATGACGGCCTGCGCGGCCTTGGCGACCGACTTTTGGTCGGCGACGAGTTCGCGGATCATGTCCATGGCAGTCACACGTCCCACCGACTCCTTGACCGAACTGAGCTTCTCGAACTCGGTGTAGCTGCCCGGCGCAAAATCGCCCAGGGCGCGGATGCGCTCGGCGACTTCGTCGATCGCCAGCGCCAACTCCGTGTACTGGGTCATGAACAGAGTGTGGAGGGTCGTGAACATCGGACCCGTCACGTTCCAGTGGAAGTTGTGTGTCTTGAGATACAGCGTGTAGCTGCTCGCAAGCAACTTCCCAAGCGATTCGATGGTGGCCTGGTCGCTGTTCGTGGGTGTGGCGGTTTTGCTGGATTTGGCCATGGGTGTTCTTTCCGTGTTCCTATTTCCTTGGGGGTGTGATCGTGTCGACGCCGGGCGAGGCCAAGGCCTGCGCCCGGACGCACAACCTACCAGGAACCCACCGCTGCGCCGCACTCCACCCGTCGATCAGCGCCATTGGCCGATCCAATCACAGCGCGGCCAGCCGCTCGAGCGACGCAGCGCGGCAACGCACTGGCCTGTCGCCGCGCTCACCCGACGCTCGCAGTGTTTCCAGGCCCCCGTCAGTCGCCCGATTTCGGCGCGAGGGGGTGCTCCGGGTCGGGCCACTCCTGCGGCACCCGCCGGAGTTCGGAGAGGTCGTAACCTTGACTCTCGAGCTCCCTTTCCAGCAGCTCCAACTCGCCCTCGGGCAGTTCCGGCGTGCGCGCCATGATCCACGCGTAGTCGCGTTTCGTGCGGGCCACGATGGTGCGTGTGTAGTCCGCGTCGAGATACGTGATCAGGTATTCGGCCTTGATCGGCCAGAAGAATCGCATCCCCCAGGTCGCATTGGTCGTCGTGTCCTCCACGAAACCGACGGGCCGCATGACTTCGATGGGGCCATCCGTCGACCCCTTGCGGAATGCGTAGGTCGTTTCGATGCGGCCGTCCTCGCCGAGGCGGTAGGACTCGATGGCATTGTGGGCGTCCTTCTCGGACGACGCCGGCACGTGGGCCAATACGTACCAGTTGCCCATGAAACGCTCCAGATCGACCGAGGGTACCGTCGGGAGATCCGGGTGGGACGCGCAGCCGGTCAGCGGCGCGAGCAGGGCGGCCAGGAGGGCACCTTTGGAGCGGGCGGACTTCTTCATGGGGTTGTTTTCGCGGGCCGTGGCGCGGCGGATGCCGGCGAACTGGGCCGGGATCCGGTCCGCCGGTTCGGACAACAGGGACTTGACACCCGCTGGCGCATGTTCCGTGTTCCCATAGGTGCCCGCTCCACCGCTTTCGACCCTCCCATGCACGCTCCCCGCCTCTCGACCGGCCTCCCGGTCCCCGTCGCGCTCCTCTTCGTGGTCCGGTTCCTCGCCGCTCCGGCCGGGGCCCTCCAGGCGCCCCCCGGCTACTACGCGGGTGTGGATACCGCCAATGCCGCAGCCTTGCGCGCGACGCTCCACACGGTCATCGACGACCATCTGCGCTTTCCCTACACCTCGGGCGGCACGGACACCTGGGACATTCTGGAAGCGGCCCAGGAGGACTCGAACGATGCGGGGCGCATCCTCGACGTCTACCGCAATGCCAGCTACGCCAAACAGGGCGGCGGCAACTCCTTCTACCAGCGCGAGCACTCCTGGCCGAACTCCTTCGGTTTCCCGAACGATTCGGGTTCCAACTACCCCTACACGGATTGCCACGCCCTGTTCTTGGCGGACGGGGGCTACAACGGAATCCGCGCGAACAAACCGTTCCGCTTCTGCGATCCCACGGCCCAGGAACTGCCCACGCTCGCCTACGGCGGTGTCGGCGGCGGTTTCGGTGTCTATCCGGGCCAATCGAACTGGACGAGCGGCAACTTCGACACGGGCTCGTTCGAAGTGTGGAGCGACCGCCGCGGGGATCTGGCCCGCGCTCTTTTCTACCTCGATGTGCGCTACGAGGGCGGCTTCCACGGCGGTACCGGCGCGGCCGAACCCGACCTCATCCTGACCGACAGCCAGGCGCTGATCTCGGCGTCCAATACGGGATCCAACGAGTCGGTGGCCTACATGGGCCTCCTTTCGGTCCTGCGTGTGTGGCACGAGCAAGATCCCGTCGACGCCCGCGAAGTGGCGCGGAACGACGCCGTGCAGTCCTTCCAGGGCAATCGCAATCCGTTCGTCGACCACCCGGAGTGGATCGGTCTCTTGTTCGACGGCCCGCCCGGACGCGCGCTCGTGCCCTGGATCAACGAGTTCCACTACGACAACGTCAGCGCCGATCAGGGCGAGTTCGTCGAGATCGCCGGCCCCGCGGGATTGGATCTCTCCGGCTACCGCGTGTTGGCGTACAACGGCCTCGATGGCCTCTCCTACGACGACATCGATCTCAGCGGTGTCATCCCCGACCTTGGCAATTGCATGGGTGTATTGGCCTTCGACTTCGAAGGTCTGCAGAACGGCGCGCCGGATGGCTTGCTGCTCGTCGACGCCCTGGGTGCGCCCCTGCACGGGCTTTCGTACGAGGGCTCCTTCAGCGTGAACTTGCCGAGCGGCAGCTACCTGCTCGCGGACGTGGCCGTGGCGGAGGACAACGGGACCGCGGTCGGTTTCTCGCTCGCACTCACGGGGCTCGGCAGTGCGGCGGGCGATTTCCTTTGGCAGGGTCCGGGGCTCGCGTCCCGCGGACAGGTGAACGCGGGCCAGGTGTTCTCCGACAACTGCGCGCCAGCCGAAGCGGTGCCCGCACCGACTGGACTCGCGGGCAGTTCCTGCGCGGGCGGCGTGAAGTTGACTTGGGTCCCCGGCGCGGTTGCCCAGCCCGCGGGTTTCGACGTCTACCGCTCGACGAGTTCTGGCTTTGGCTTTGCGAAGCTCAATCCCGCGCCGCTTTCCCAGCCCACGTACCTCGACCTCAGCGGGCTGGTGGGCACGACCTACTACTACCGCGTGACGGCCCTCGACGCCGCACTGGGCGCATCCGACCCCAGTTCGGAACTGGCGCTGACGGTCCAGGGGGTCGGCGGTGCGGCCGAGCCTTGGATCAACGAGCTCCACTACGACAACGACGGCGGCGACGTGGGCGAGTTCGTGGAGGTGGCGGGGCCGGCTGGGCTCGACCTGCTCGGGTACCGCCTGGTGGCTTACAACGGCGCCAATGGCCTTTCTTATGCCACGGTCAATCTGACGGGCGTGCTGCCCGACCAGGGCGGCTGCGTCGGGACGCTGTCGTTCCCGTTCCTCGGGCTCCAAAACGGCTCGCCCGACGGGATTGCGCTGGTGGATCCATTGGATCAGGTGCTCGAGTTCCTGACCTACGAGGGCGCGTTCCAGGCCCTCAATGGGCCGGCGCAGGGCCAGTTGGGCGCCGATCTGGGTGTGGCCGAGGCCGCCAATGCGCCGATCGGCACCTCCCTGCAGCGCGCCGGCTCGGGCAGCTCGGGAGCGGCATTTGGTGTCTGGCAGGCTTCCCAAGCAGAGACCCCCGGTGCGGTCAACCTCGGTCAGAGTTTTGTCGGGGGCTGTGGGGGATTGGTCGTGACACTGGGCTGTGGAATCAATCCGCCCGGCAGTCTCGCGCTATTGCCCGGCCCGCTGCAGGTGGGAGCCGTATTGCAGTTTGCGGTCGACAACCCGTTGGGCAGCCAAACGCCCGGCTCGATCGCGGCGCTCTCGCTGGCGCTGGCCCCCGCTGGGGCTCTCCCGTGCGGGATTCCGGTTCCGGGCCTGGGTATGACCGCCCCCGGCGCGCTGGGGGAAGTGCTAGTTTCGCTGGCGCCGGGCCAGCAGGTGCCGCCGCTCCTCAGCGCCGGATGGCTCGGCGCGGGCCAACCCAAGGTGATCCCGGTGGCACTGCCGTTCGTCTGTTCGCTGGCGGGACTCGAGTTCTACGCGCAGGGCGCGATCCTCGATCCGTTTGGTCCCGTGGGCCTCGGATTGACCGAGGGATTGCGCATCCAACTGGCTCCCTGAAACGACGGGGTAAGCGGGGTCCAGAGGGGACGTCGCGGATCCATCCGCGATGCGCCCTCAGTCGCGGTCTACATTGGGATTCGTTTGCAATTGCCCCTCGGGCGCCTTATCCCATTAGCTTCCCGCCGGGAGAATCCCGGCACCAAGACCGTAGACCTTCTCCTTCTGCCATGAATTCCAAAGACATCGACGCCCAGATCCGCAGCCGCATCGACACCTTTTTGAAGGAGATCGGCGACCTCGTGCGCCAATCAGCGGTGCAAGCAGTTCAGGACGCCCTCGGGGGCGGCCCCCGCCGCAGCGTCGGCGCCGCGCCCCAGGCCCCCGCCGGGGCCCGCCCGGCGACCGCCGGCAAGCGCGGACCCAAGAAGGGTTCCCGTCGCGCCAGCACGATGGACCGCGCGGAAGTGCGCACCAAGATCCTCGACGCGCTGCGCTCGAACCCCCAGGGGCTCCGCATGGAAGAACTGGCCCGCGTGACTGGCCTGGACAGCTCGCACCTCAAGGCCCCGGCGAAGGACATGGCCGCGAGCGGCGAAGTTCGCAAGGACGGCGAGCGCCGCGCCACGACCTACTACCCCCGATGAATCGGGCCGTTCCGCGAACGCGGGGCGGCGGGCGAGACTACACACGCCCTGAATAGGCCCAGACGCGACGAGGCCCGCCCCCCGATCAGGGGGGCGGGCCTCGTTCCACTGGGATCCCGGTTGGACTGGGCTCCCGACTCTGCCGCGCGCTTCTTGCCGTCGACGTTGGGTCTAGGCCTGGCGCGGCAGTCCGGGGTCAGGCTGGCTTACCAGCGGTCGCCGCGATCGCCGCGGTCGCCGCGATCGCCACCGCGACCGCCGCCGAAGCCGCCACGGCCACCGCCGCCGCCGCCACCGCCGAAGCCGCCGCGGCCACCGCCGCCGCCGCCACCGAAGCCGCCGCGGCCACCGCCGCCGCCGCCACCGCCGCCACCGAAGCCGCCGCTACGGGGAGCGCGCTCTTGGGCTTCGTTGACGCGGATGTTGCGACCGTCGATCTCGGCGCCGTCGAGGGCGCTGATAGCGGCGCGGGCGTCCTCTTCGGAGCCCATCTCGACGAAGCCGAAGCCGCGCGGGCGGCCGGTTTCGCGGTCTGTCAGGATCGTGACGTTGCTGACGTTGCGGCCGTCCTCGCCGAACGCGAGGCGCAGGGTCTCCTCAGTGGTGTCCCAGGAGAGGTTGCCGACGTAGAGTTTCTTGGTCATGGGAGTCAGAGTCAGTCAGGAGAGAGGCAGCTTCGCTGACCGATCGACTCGCATCGCGACGGTTCGGGTCATCTTGGCTAGATGCGGTTGTACGGGCCGGGCCCACCGCGGGAGAGAGATTGGAGATACGAGGAGAAGCGTAGGTGTCGGCGGGCGCTGGAAGCGCTGGCGCCGCTGCGATGTCTACGTTGGACCGTCGACGGGTGTCGCCGGTTTCCGGCAACGGGTGTTGCCGCCCCGCGGTTGTGCCGCGGAGCCCAGTCGCCCGGGGGCCCGTCCGATCCGGCGGAAGCCGGCGCGAGCGAGTCGGGCAGCGAAGGCCAGCGGGGCCGCTCCGCTCGGGTGCCCGAACCGTGGGAACGGTCGGACGCGGGAGTAGGAAGGGACCCCGGCAAGCCTCCAGGGGAGGCAGACTGTATCGCCCCGCTCAGGGACGGGGAAGGGGGGCCGATGGGAATCCCCGGGCCCGCTCGGCGAGGTCCGCGGCCGGACCAGAGCCGGCGAGCCAAACGCCGCCTCGGGTTTCAGGCACCGATCCGGCCAACTTCGCCGTCGCTGCCCGGATGGCGGGATCCACGTGCTGGGCCAGTTCGTCCCGGCGCTCGGCGGCGTCGGTCTCGCCGGCCGCAGCGGCCAAGCTGTACCAAAGGTGCGCCTCGCCGATGTCCCGCCAGCGCCCCACGCCGTGTTCCAACATGGCCCCGAGGCGGGTCTGGGAGGGCCCAAACCCCTGTTCGGCGGCCCTTTGGAACCAAAACGCCGCCTGGGTGTGGTCGACCGGCATGCCGCGGCCCTTCAACTGCAGGAGCGCCAGGTTGTGCTGCCCGCGCGCGTCACCGGCCTCAGCGGCGACGCGGATCCAGCGCACGCCCTCGGCGTCGTTCTGCTCCAGGCCGCGACCCTCCAGAAGGAGCCGCCCGACCTCGGCTTGGGCGCCCCCGTGGCCGGCTTCCGCGGCGCGCAAATAGAGCCGCGCGGCCAGCCCGTCGTCCCGTTCCACGCCCCGACCCTCCTGGCGCAGTCGTCCCAGGGCGAAGAGAGCGTCGGGCTCACCCCGTTCCGCGCCCCGTGCGAAGGCCCGCGCGGCGGCGCGTTCGCGCCCGCTCTCGAGCTCCAGAAGTCCGAGCTCCACGTCCGCCTGGCTCTGACCCTGCTCCGCCGCCGCCGTCAACCAGCGGCGGGCCCGGCTCGGATCCGCGTCGACCCCGAGGCCCCGGCGGTACGCGGTGCCGAGCATCGACTGGGCCCGACCGTCGCCGCCGCGCGCCGCCAACTCGAGAAGTTGCCGCGCCCGTTCGGCGTCGCGTTCGACCGCCTGCCCGGCGAGGTGCATGAGCGCCAGATTCGACGCGGCCTTCGCAAAGCCCTGGTCGGCGGCGCGCGTGTACCACTCTGCCGCGTGTTCCTTCGACGCGGGCACACCGTCGCCGCGGTAGTAGAGCAGCCCCAGGTTGTTCTGCGCCGCGGCGTGGCCTTGTTCGGCGGCGCGCTCGTACCACTGGGCTGCGTGCACACGATCCACGGCCACACCCTGGCCATCGTCGTGCAGCACAGCGACGAGGAACTGCGCGTCCGCGTCGCCCGCCTCGGCGAGGGGCTGCCAGTTGGCGAGGGCGGCCGCGTAGTCGCCGCGTTCGTAGGAGCGCCAGCCCGACTGCATCGGGCTCGCGCAGGCGCCGAGGAAAAGGGCGAGGACGGGGACGAGTCGGCTCCACTGCTGCATGGAGCGCCTATCGAATCGCCGCCGAACCCCCTTGAGCCGGGGTGCGCTCCCGTCCCAGTCTTCCCGCTTTCTTAACGAACCAAACGGAAGGCCGCGGCCCGTCGGGAGGCCTCCGCGCGCTCCTCGGACGTCAGGGTCTCGGCGAGGGCCGCCCACTTCGCCCCCGCCCCGGGGGTGCCTTGGGCGGCGGCCACTTCGTACCACTGGGCTGCGGTGACCGGGTTGCGCACCGCCCCGCGGCCGACCTCGAACATGGTGCCAAGGCGCAGTTGTGCATCGCCGATCCCGGCCTCGGCGGCGCGCAGCGTCCACGCGAACGCCTGCTCTAGATCGCGCGGCACACCCTCGCCGCGTAGGTACAAGAGACCCAGGTTGGCTGCCGCCACGGCGGAGCCACGTTCGGCCGCGCGCAACAACCACGGTGCGGCCTCCGCCGCATCCATGGGCACGCCGCGACCCTCCACGTACGCGAGGCCCAATCCGGCTTGCGCATCTACGTGCCCGGCCTCGGCGGCGCGGCGCAACCAGCGCGCGGCCTCGATCGGATCGCGGCCCACACCGGTGCCGTTGGTCAGAAGCTGGGCCCATTGCCACTGCGCCACGTCCAAGCCCTGCTCGGCGGCGTTCTGGGTGTAGCGTGCGGCGAGCGGCAGATCCGCGGGACCGCCGCGGCCTTCGCGCAGCAAGAGCGAAAGCGCGAACTGCGCCTCCCGGAGGCCCGCCTCGGCCGCCTGCGTCAAGCGGCGGCGCGCCTCTACTTCGTCGACCGCGCGGCCGCGGCCCTCCAAGAGGTTGAGTCCCAAGTTGTGCTGGGCCTCGTGATGCCCGAGGTCCGCGGCCCGTTCGTACCACGCGGTGGAGCGTGCGAAGTCGCGTTCCCGCTCCAACTTGCGCCCCAGGGCGAACATGGCGCGCGGTTCGCCGGATGCGGCGGCGCGTTCGAGCCATTGGCGCGCCGCTGCCGCATCGGCCTCCACGCCGCGGCCCTCCTCGTACATCGAGCTCAGCATGAGCTGCGCCGCACCGTCACCAGCTTCGGCCTCGGCGCGCACACGGTCCGCTCCGAAGGGCGGAGGCACCGCGCTCGTGCGTTCGGCGCCGCCGCAGGCCGCCAGCGCCGCGAGCGCGAACCCAGCGATCCACTTGGACGAGGGCGGCGTGCGCCGCGCGGGAAGTCGCTGTTCCATGGCGTCCAAGTGTAGGTCACTTGGCACATCGGTGGAACGGCGCAGGAACAGCTCGCGCCCATGCCGCTTCACCTACAACCGGGCCCCCGTTCCCTTGGGGAAACGGGGGCCCGCTTTCGCCCCTCAGGTCGGGGCCGAACGAGGCGCGTGTGTCCCGATCAGGGAAGCAGGCCCTCGAGGCGCAGAAGCTGGGTCTCGCCGCTGTTGTCCTCGACACCGTCGTTGTCGTTGACGAGCAACAGATCGCCGTTCGGCAGCACCGCGAGGCCTTCCAGCTTCTCGGTCACCAAGCCGCCGGTCACCTTGAGCGCGCCCGACGCGAGGAGGTCCGACACCAGCACCTTCGACACGGTGTCGAAGTTGGCCGTCTGGCTGTGGTCGCGGAAGGTGATGCCGTCGATCGTGAAGCGGGTCAAGTGTTTGATGGCCGCGTCCGGGCCGCCCTGGTCGTCGCGCTCGATCACGACGAACTCGCCGTTGCCGGCGTAGGAGATCTCCGACAAACCGACCCAGCCGCCGTTGGCGGAGAGCGGCGTTTCGATGACGTAGTAGGCATAGGCCCAGGTCTTCTGGACGGTGTCGAAGCGCGCGATGCGCACCCGATCCGCCGGATCACCGAGGCCGCTCCAGCGGCGTTGGAAGCACACGTAGACCTGATCGCCGACCACGGCCACACCCTCGTAGCCGAAGCGGAACTGCTGCGCCGTGACTTCGGCGGGGGGCAGCACGGCCTCGAGGATCGTCCCGTTGGGGGCGACCTTGACCAGCAGGTTGGGGGAGAGGAAGGGGTTCGATCCGGGGTTGCTGACGCCGCCACTAAGGTTGCCACCGCCTTCGGAAACGACCCAGTAGTTGCCCGCGCCGTCCACGGCCACACCCTCGAGGTCCAGGTTGACGGTGAGATCGCCGTTGACGAAGTCCGCGGGTTCGAAGTCCGCGGCGGTGGGGAGGGTCTGCTCGAGACCTTCGAGGGCCGCGAGCAGCACGCCGTTGGTGTCGAGGATCGTGCGCTCGCGCTCGATCACCGCGGGAACCGTGCTCACGTCGATCGTGTAGATGCGGCTCTTGCGGTAGTAGCTGTCGTGCACCGAGAACACCTCGTTCGCGACGCTCGGGTTCGCCGCCAGGCCCGACTGCGCGCCCCACGCGATCGGGATGTCCTGGTTGCGGCGGTTGCCCGAGATCAGCGTCGGGTAGTTGGGCGTGCCGCTGCGGCGGAAGATCGAGACCTGGGCGCGCAGTTTGTCACCGCGCGCGTCGTTCTCGCTCGCGACGACCAACAGGTCGCGGCTCGGGATTGCCAAGAGGCCCTCCGGCCCGACGCCGGTGGGGAGCACTTGCACGGCGGTGGGGGTGTTGCCGACCAGTTCGTACACGGCGACGACACTCGCGCGTTCGGAGCCGACGAACAGGTAGTCCGTGTCGCCGAAGCGGGCGAACTCGATGGCCTCGGGCTCGTTGCCCTTGTTCTCGGAGCGCGACTCCGGGTAGTGACCCGCGCGGGCCACGAGGTGCTCGACGCTGTTGCCCGCCTCGTAGACGGTGCCGCCGAAGATGCTGAAGATCGTGAATCCGCGGCTGCCGCCGTCGAGGTCACCCTCGTCCGCCGTGGCGAACGTGTAGGGGCTCGTCCAGGTCACCGCATCCGGCTCGCGAAGCACGCCGTTCAGGGTCGCGGACTGCTCGATCAGCTCGTTCTCGTTCGTGTCGACGTCGGTGAGGTCCACCGAGCCGGCCGGGAAGTGTTGCACCACTTGGCCCGAAGCGAGATCGACGATCGCGATGTGGTTGTTCTCTTGCAGGGTGACCACGGCCAGGTTGGCGTCGTTGATGTCGACGAACTCGGGCTCGGGATCCTCGGGGTAAAGCTGCGCGATCCCCGTCAGGCTCACGTCGCGCGTCGTCCAGGTGGCGGGGCCGCCGACCAGGTCGACGATCCTTAAGAAACCCGCGGGAAGTTGGGGCGGAGCGCCGTCGCCGAGGTCTTCGTCGCGCTCGTTCTCGATGATGACGGCGGCGTAGCGGCCGTCGGGGCTGATCGCGATGGAGTCCGGCTGGCCACCCAGGGGGATCGAACGCACGATCGTGCGGGTCGGGATGTCGACGACCAGCAGCTCGCCCGAGGTGTTGACGAAGTCCGCGCTGGTGTTGATGCAGACGAGCGCATAGCCGCGGCGCACGGCGACCGAAGTGGGGTCACCGCCGAGGTCCAAGGTGCCGAGGGGCTTGGGGGCCGCCGCATCGGCGATGTCGATGAAACCCAGACGGCCGAGGGCCGCGTCGGTGTAGATCAGTTGTTGGAAGCGCTCGGAGTAGGCGATGATCTCCGACACGGACTCCTGGGTGATGTCCGAGTTGAGGAACACCGGGAAGGAAGCGATGCGCTCGAACGGACCCTTCGTGGGGGGCAGTTCACCCGAGACGACCGAGAACTGGGCGCTGGCCGGCGAAAGGGCCGCCGCCAGAAGCACCGAGGCGCCGACGATTCCCGTCGTGCGCAGTGCGCGGAAACGTTGCATGTGGAACTTCTCCTACCTTGGCTTCCGCGGTAAGGACGTCGAGCGCACGAAGGGCGCGCTTCGGGACACCGCCCGGTGACGCGGAAGAAGCGGAAAGGTAGCCACCGACCATTGCCGCAATGTGCAGGGCACATCAACGGAGCGTTGGAATCCCCATACGCCCGAGCCACACGATCCACAGGGCAACGACTGCGACGACCATTGCCGGTTGCCACAGGGCCACGTGCACGAAGTCAAAGTGTTCAGGGGCCAAGCGCTCCACGTACCACAGCGACACGAGGCGGAGCTGGTTCCATGCGAACAGCGCCAACGTCCCCGCGAGGATGGCCAAGAGGCGCTGCCGCAAGCTTGCCGGTGTGGCGGCGATCCCGCCGATCAAGATCGCGAGTGGCACGACCGCGGTGCATTCCGCGACCACCAGGAAGCGGACCCCGGAGCCGGTGACCAAGTGATCGCGCACTTCGTTCTCCTGGCCCAGGAGTTCGAGAAGTGCACCCAGCACCGACGCGGTCGAGCGGAGCACCGTGACGTGGAACAAGGTGGCCAAACCGTACACCGCGCACCCAACCGCGACGGCCAGGGCGGCGCGCAGCCAGTGACCGACCCTCAAACGGCCCCCAATGGCCGGGTTCGGCAGTGTTTGGCCTTGCGACCACAGCCGCACGGGCATGGGCCGTTGCGGGGCGCCCCGGTGGGAAGCCGCAGAAGCGCGCCCATCGTGACCGAAGCGGGGGCGCTCTTCGAGAACAACCATTTCGCGCCGCCCGCCCAAAGCCAAAGCGGCACCGGCAGAATCAGCCCGCCGTAGGCGCCCACGAGGCCGAGCGCTTCGCTTCCGAGCGAAGGATGGCCGCTGAGTTTCCAGTAGGACCCCAGGCTCGCGCCCACGAGTACAACGACCTGCAGGACGAGCAGCGCGCCGATCGCACCGCCGGCGCGCAGCCACCGCCACGGCCGCGGTGTCCCCGCGAGCAACGCCACGAGCAGCACCGAGCCCACAAGCATCAGGTCCAACGATGTGCGCTCCAATGTCACCGACACCCCCGCGTCCGTCCCTGCGACCCGCGCGCCCCCATCCATCAGAGCGAGGCCGACGCCGGGCTCCAGGAACCCAAGCAGCTCTCCGCCGAGGTCGACCAGGGTGTTCTGGTAGCCCTCACGCGCGAACCGGTAGACCACCGCGGCCGCGGCGAGTCCCAACGAGGCCCGCGCCAAAAAACGAACCACCATTCGCACCCGCCTAGCCTCGACGGAGCGCGTGAAGTGCCGACTAAGGGCGCACCAAGACTCGCTCAGAGCCGCTTTCTGGCCAAACGCAAGAACTCCGCAAAGGGTCGTTCGCCGACCACATCCCTCCGTGACTTCGACACCTCCCCTGGGTTTGCATGCACACATGGCGAAGCGCGCCGTCCTCGGGGTTGCCACCCTCGCCTCGTTGGCGGTCGTACTGGCCTGCTCGCCAGTCATCGAAAGCCGCGACCTTGCGTCGGAGTTCGATCCGAGCCAGGTGCGAGTGTCGAGCGGTGCACAGACGCCTTTCGTTCGGTACGACGTGATCTCGGAGGCTGGCGGCGACTACCTTCGGATTCCCGTGGGAGATGGAACCCCGCGTCCCTGGGGGGAGTTTCCTCGCCCCCACGTCGCCCGGGCCTACGTGCCGTCCTTGGCCATGCTCACGGATTGGCAGCTGGGCGACCGCTTGCCGGGACTCTTCGACGGCGATGGCGCCGCATTCGAGCACTCGCACTACTGGAGCCTCGACGCCAACTTCGATGCCGAGCCGGGAGCGAAGCGGTTCACATCGGTCGGCGCCGAGCTGCTGGTGTGGGGCGAACCGGCACGACTCGGGTCCCTCGAGCTGCACGTGCCGGTGCAACGCGGGGAGCGTGTCTCCGGCCGGTGGCGCACCCAGTTGGGGCACCTCGTCGCGGACGGATTCCAACTGTGGCCCGGCGAGGAGTGGTCCATCGAGCGGAAGGCTTCAGGGCCCCGGGAGCTGACCTTCTTGTTCGCGGCCCTCGGCCACGCGATCGTCGAGCCGGGAACAGAGCAACACGCCCGCTGGCGGATCCACCTCGACGGCAAACCGTTCGACGAGGGCGAGCTGTTGGTGCAGCCCGGCCAGCCCGTGTGGACTCCGGTCCATGTCGAGCTGCCGCGGGAGGGGAGGGAGCTCCGTTTCGAAGTCGAGGGCCGCGGCGCGCGCATGGCGTTCCTCGCGCCGCGCCTTGCGGACGCCCGCTCGAAGTCCGATAGGCGCAAAGACGTCGCGATCTTCCTTGCGGATACTTTCCGCGCCGATCTCGTGGGGCAGCGGGTGGGGGAGCGCTCGCTGACGCCCCACATCAACAGCTTCGCGGAAACGGCCGTGCGTTTCGAACAGGCCCGTTCGCCGAGTTCGTGGACGCTGCCCGCCCACGCGAGCCTCTTCACCGCCCTGCAACCCACGACCCATGGGGCACTCGGGTACGAGGACCAACTCGCCGTCGAGGCGCCGCGCTTGGCCGAACGAATGCGAGCGATGGGCTACCGCACCGCCGCGATCACCAACGGGGGTTTCGTGTCGCGCGCTTTTGGTTTGGACCGCGGATTCGACTTCTTCTTCGAGCACCGCGCCGACAACCACATCGAGGGCCTCATCGATCTTGTGCCCAGCCTGCTCGAATGGCGCGATCCGCGGCCGCTTTTCGTCTTCTTCCACACCTACCGCGCGCACGATCCCTATTGGCTCGAAACTTCGACCCGTGCTGAACTCGCGTCCTCACTGCCCCTCGGCCGCGAGTGGCCCCAGTTGCGCGACGTTTTGCGCGCCGTAGCGCCAAATGTGCAACACGGCGAACCGGTCCCGCCCGGATTCGAAGGGGAATTGGAAGAGCTGCGCGCCCTCTACCTCGGCGGCGCGATGGACGTGGACCGCGGCTTCGGCCGCTGGCTCCACCTCGTCGATGGCACGGGGCGCGACAACGTGGTGGTCTTCACGAGCGACCACGGCGAGTCCTTTGGCGAGCGCGACGGCCGCATCGGCCACCACCTGGGCCCGTTCGAGGACCAACTGCGTGTGCCCCTGATCGTGCGCGCCCCGGGAATCGCGCCTCACGCCGTGCACGCGCCGGCGACACTCATGGACCTGCCCCGGACGCTGTTCGCGATCCTCGACCTCTCTCCGTCGCCCGAGTGGCGAGGTACGAACCTTTTCGCGCCCGCGCGCGCCACGGAGGCACCGCTCTTGCTCTACACCGAACCGACCCAAGTGGCCTGGATCGAGGGTTCGCGCAAACTCGTGGCGCTGGGCGATGGACTCGAGGAGCGCCGTGTCTACGACATCGACGCGGACCCGCTGGAGCTCACGGATCTCGTCGCCGACCACCGCGATTGGGCGACGGAGCGGATTGCTCGACTTCTCGAAGACACCTCGTGGCGCCAGCCCCGATGGGCGGCCGAAGCGGCGGTTCTGTCGTCGGAGCAACAGAGCCAGCTCCACGCCCTGGGTTACACCGCCGGGGACTGAGGAAAGCGCGCCGCCGTTCCGACCCGCTTGACGCCCGCCGCACTCGCGCCTAGAGTTCGCCCTATCCCTAAAGGAGGGCCGATGTCGATGGGTGACGCATTGAGAACACATGTGCGCCCGAGATCGAGAGCCGCCCTTCTCGCGTTTGGCGCGCTGGCCGTCGTTCTCGCAGCCTGGCTGATCGCCCAACGCTTCGAGAGGGACGGTGCCGACCCGAGCTCGGACGCGTCCAAAGTTGCTTCTGGGGACCGCGCAAGCGAAGCTGCCGGGCCAGTGCTCGAGAACACACGCGCGGGCCGGTTTGCCTCGCGCACGCAGCTACCGCTGGAGCCGATCGCCGAGGAGACTGCATCGGTGTCCCTCCACTTCGAGAACACTGCCCTGGACCCCGGACCCAAAGGCCAGGGAGTCGCACTGATCGAGCGGTTCGAGCAACTGCAGGAATGGCCCATCGAAGCGGGGGTTGCCACACTTCCCGCCGAGATCGGAGATCGATTGCGACTCTGGCGGATCGAGATCGGCGGAGTCGACTGGACGTATCCCGACCTGGACATCCAGGTGACGGGGCGCACGCAGCAAGCGGAAGTCTGGCCGGGCCAAGCCTCGGCGTACCACTTCGAGGCCCCAGGAGGCGTCGAAGGGCCCATCGTGCTGGCCTACGCCACCATCGGCGGCGTTCGATTTGGCGACGACCTCCCGTTTGGCGAGGTGCGGGTCACGTCGCCCTTCGCCGTGCCCTTTGCGCCCCAGAACGAGCGCTGGTTCGATGCCAGATCGGACAATGGCTGGGCGCGTTTTGTCCCCGAGCCTCCCCAGGTCGGTTCGATCCGCGCCCTCGACGTGCAGAGACAGGTCGCGGCAAAGATCGTGCTGCAGTCACAAAATCCGGTCGGCGGTGCCTTCTTCATGGCCCACCGCGACGTCGAATGGGGCGGCGAAGTGTTCCCGGAACAACGGGCCTTTGCGATCCGCGTGGACGATTGGCGTGCCAATGCCGGTGGGTACCAGTTCGAAGGCCGACTGGACGGTTTGATCGCCGGTGAGTATCGCGTCCAGCTCAAGGGCGAAGGGACTGTGCCCGACGCGCTCGAACCCACGACGTTGATCGTCACTCCCGGCCCGGGCGAAGACGTGCATCGGTTCCGGCTCCGCGACACGGATGGCGGGGATCCCGTGGATGTGCGCTTTGTCCTTCGGTTTGCGGAACCGCTGGCGGACCTTTCGGCCGACCTGCCGTTCTTGGGCGATGTCGTTCTGCGGCCAGTGGATCCCGACTTACTCCTGCGGGGGCAACCGAGAAGCGTCAGCGCCAATCTGGCGGCCCTCCCGCGCGTCGACGGCGAGGGACGATCCGTGCTCTTTCAACCCAGGCAGGGTGCACGTCCCGGGAACTACCGCCTCCTGATCCCAAGCCTAGCCCTGTGCGAGGAGATCGTCGTCGATGCAGCCGCGCCGACGCAGGACGTTGTGTTTCCGCCGATCGCCCGCGTGACCATGCACTTCGAACATCACCCAGGGGGAGACGGTTCGGCTGCGGCGACGACTCTCTCCAAAGGACTCGCGCCATTGCTCGCCGTGCGCAGCGCGTGTGGCGAGTCACAGCAGCTCAATCCCATCGAGTTCGACGGTCCAGTGCATCGGTTTTTGATGCCCTGGGGCTCCTACACACTCCGCGCGTTCCCGCCCGTGACGATGTTGCGCCCGGCCACCATCGAGGTCGCTCTGGCGGAACAGCATTTCGACGTCGAAGTGGTACCGACGGTTGCCCGCGAAGTGCGATTCGAGCGCAACGGCGAAACCCTTTGGTTGAAGCTCGAGGACGTACATGGGCTCAGGGCTACCCGGATCGGCGACGAACAGCCGCTCGATGGGGTGAAGTTGCTCGGGATGCGTCCCCAAACCATGAGTTACCACGGCGTCGTCCTGGACGCGGAGATCCCGGGCGCGTACCGGCTCCAGTTGCAGCTCCGCGGACCGGACGGCCAGTTCGTGGAACGCAGTGTGACAGTCGACGTGCCGGGTGACGGCCAACCGGCAACGGTCGAACTCTAGCTCCGAGTGTCCCTACCCCAAGGTTCTCCGTGCCGCCACCTGAGCTTTCCGTCACCCTGAGGCTCGCCACTGACGACGACAGATCGGCGTTGTGCCAGTGGATGCGGGCGCACTTGGAAGGGCTCGCGGTCTGGAATCCGACCGTCGGCGTCGATGCGCCTTTCGATGAGCAGTGGCTCGAGAGGCCCGACGTATTGTTCCCCTGGCTCATCGAGGTCGCGGGCACCCCGGCTGGTTTCGCGTTTCTCGGGAACCACCGCCTCGCCGCGGCCATGGGTGCCTCGAGCGACTTCTACTTCCACGAGTTCCATGTCGACCGCGCGTTCCGTCGACGCGGTGTGGGCCGACGCGCCGTGGAGCTGCTCCTCGAGCGCCACGTCGGGAGCTGGACGCTGGACGTGCTGCCGTCCAACGGGCCCGCCGTAGCCTTCTGGGAGAGCGCGCTGGGAGGTCGACGGCTTCGCCGCACGCCGCGGACCGGCGAGGATGGCGTGCAGTTCGTGCGTTTTGTGACGGAGGGTTGACCGCGTAGAGGCGCCAGGACGCCGTCCCCTTCGGTCTCACTCCGCGCCCAGAACAAACGCGCGGATGCGGGCCGCGATCAACGCGTTGAACTCCGTCGTGGGGTGCCCGTCGTTCGGAATCATGAAGCGCGCGGCGTCGAAGGGCGCTCCGGGTTCCCGCGGCGGCAGCAGGTCCTTGGACCAGATGTAGGGGACCTGCTCGCGCTCCAGCAACCGCCGCAGGAAACGGTCGCGCCAGTCCGGTTTTCCGTCGAGGGTGCTGACGCCGGGCGCATGGGGGTGGAAAACGAGGCAAACGAAGTCGAGGCCGCGCTTTCGCAGTCCTTCGAACGCTGCGAGGAGCAGACGCTCGTTCAGCTCCTCCTTGTGGCGAATCGCGCTCGATTCGCCCGTCAACCAGGCGCGCACGTGACGCGGAACCAAGCCGCTGTACAACAACCCCCGGTACAAGTACGAATCGATCGACGGTGGGTGCGCGGCGTGGTATTGCAGGGGATCCGCGAGAATGGGCGTTGGTTCGAGCATCAGCTCGCCATCGACGATCTGGAACCGCGGCTTCTGCCCAGGCCTGACACTCAGAACACTGCGATCGAGGTCGAAGGTCATCCAACTGAGGACGACGATCGGGTCCTCGTAGCGGTCGATCGAGTGCTGCAGGAGCAACAGGATCTGATCCACGCCGTACCCGGCCACGCCGTAGTTCAGGAGGTAGTGGGACTTCGCGAACTCTGCGTCGCCGTTCAGGATCTCGTGGAACGACCGCGCCCCCGGGACACACGCCGCGAACGAGTCGCCGTAGAGAAGCACGGGCCGCCGGGCACCGACGTTTTCCGCATCCCAGTGCTCGTAGTCGCCCGTGAACCACCCGACCCAACCCAACACCGGGTGGGGTCGCTCGGGAGGGCGGTGTTCGCCCTGGAACGCGATCTGCAGCTTCCAGAAGTCGTCGTCCCCGAGGGGCTCGGCGTAGCGCTTCGGCTGGCGCAGGAACGCAAGACTTTCGACCGGCCCAAAGAGCACCCATCGCAGGGCCAACTCGGCTGCCACCAGGGCAACGGCCATGGCGACGGCGGCGACCAAGACGCGTCGCCACCTCGCACGTCCAATACGGCCGATCATGGTTGCTTCTGCGCTTACGGAGGTCCGGGGGAGCATGGTACACCACCGTGGCGCTCGGCCTTGGGTGGTTCTGGATGCCAGGCCCAGGTCCTCGAGAGCTTCACAACGATGTTCACGGCGCCGATAAGGGCACGACTGGGTCCCTTCCCAACGCCCAGTCGCGGTGGATCCCGCGTTTCGCCAACAACAGCCGACACTGGACACTCCGTGTCCACCCCAGCCAGCGCCGCATCGCGAAGGGGACCCCGGAGACCTTGCAGCCATGCCCCACCGCCCCCCCGTTTCGCGGTCCGCCCCCGCGGCGATGCTCCGAGCTCGCCCAAGTCCGTCGCACCGATCTGCAGGGGCGGCATTCTCTGTGTTCGACGAATCGGGCCCCCGTGGGCACTTGGCCCTTCGCGTGTGGCGACGCGCGTCGCCAATGCTGTCGTCCGTGGTTCACCTGCACGGTTGCGCTGGACCGAAGTGGCTTTCTGCGGTCGCGACCGTGATCCTTGCGGCGGCGTGTGCGTCTCCCACTCCCCCTGCGATCGAGCGAGATGGTGTCGGCCTTTGGAGGCGCGTCGAGACGGACCACTTTGTCATCGAGAGCAACAGCGCAAAGGACTGGCAGGTGCTTCGTGCGGCGCGCGAGTTCGAAACCCTGTGGCATGCCTATGCGCGCGTGCCGATCCTCGGGTTGCGGCCACCGAAGGCGAAACCGCTCGTCGTGCTTCTGCGCAACAGGTCGGAGTACAACTACGTCCTCCACAAGGACTCGGCGGGGGCCTACATCCCTGAGACCCCGTTGGGTCCGCTTGTGCTCCTCGCGGTGGAGCAGAGCCCGTTTCGAGCGCTCGTGGTCAAGCACGAGCTCGCTCACTTTGTGAGCGCAGACTTCCTGCGCGAGGCGCCGCTATGGCTGAAAGAGGGCGTCGCCACGGTGATGGAGACGGCTTCCTACGACGCGGATGCGGGGCGTATCGTGTTTGGGGCCCACTTGCCTGGGCGGGAACACGCAGCGGGTGTGCCGATTCCGAGCGAGCGCTTCCTCGGCGAGTGGCCCGACGATCTGACTCCGGACGAGATCGGCATCTACTACTCCCGAAGTTGGCTCGCCGTGCACTACCTGATCGACTTCCACCTGGAACCGTTCCTCCGCTTTCTCCATCGGGTTGCCGGCGGCCAGCCGTGGCGTCAGGCTTGGTCGGACGAGCGTTTGTTGCGGTTCTCCGACCTCGACGACGCCCTTCTGGACTACCAACGCCGTGGACGTTACGGCCTTTGGCAGGTCCGTGCCGAGGGGCCAAGCCAACAGGAGTACGCGCTCGAACCTGTCCCCCATTCCGACGCACTCGCATCGCGTTCGCTCCTGCTTTGGATTGCCACGGGCCGACTCGATCGTGCCGACGCGGCCGAGGCCGCTGCGGAAGATCTGCGGCAAGCGCTCGAGATCGATCCGTCGGCCGAGCGCGCGCGACGCCTCGCCGCCGCCCTAGGCAGGTTGAGCCCACCGGCCGAAAGCGAGCACGGACAGCAATGACCATGCGTCCCCACTTGCGCGGCACCATCGTCGAGGCAATAGTCGCTAACGTGGGTGGGTCGAAGAACGAGCCGATAGAAACGCCCCAGGCTGGCGCACAAGCGGCGGCCGGCGCCGCGGGCGCACCGCGCGCCGCGGCGCTGCGATCTGGCCGGCCTCGCTGGGAGAGTGGTGGGCCCCCGCGGTGTTGGTGTTCACCTTATTGGTGTGGGTCGTGCGGAGCGAGCGGCGGAGGATCGCCGTGATCGAGGGTTACCAGTGGTTCGGGACGACTCCCTACGATGCCTTTGGGTGGCTCGACTGGGATGCCCTGGACGTGCTGCGCTTCTCGCCCGGTTTCACCTTCGTCTGCATGGTCGCAGTGTTGGTCCCGCCGTGCATCGCGGTGCTCCGGCTGTGCTGGAAGCGTCAGTTCGCCCGCGCGGCGGCGCACCTGCCGGTCACGGTGAACTGACATGGCACCGAAGAAAGAGCCGACCCTGGACGACCTGCATGACGCTACCCTCGAATCGATCCACATGGACTGGGAGCACGGCGATGTCGTGCTATCGCTACGGAAAGGGAGCGATAGCTGGCCGATGTTGCAGATGATCGCTTCGGGGGCCTCGCTGGTGGTGTGTACTCGGCAAGCGCCATGGGGCCAAAGCGTGTCCGTGAACTCGGTTACGGCGTCTCGGGTGGAAACCCAGCGTGGCACGAAGCAGGTTGTCAGCATGGAAATGCAGAGCGGCGACACGATCACGCTCGAAGCTGACTTCGTGCGGCTTCAAACAGGCGCGAGCCTGTCCCAGTAGGCGCCCGCCCTTCCTGTCTTTTCTTGCCCCGTCGCTGGGGAGCAATCGGGGAGTCGGGCCTCGGGACGGCCACGTGATCCGGCTCGACGGACCATCCCGGCGCGGTTCCCGCCGAGGCCCCTGACAAGCGGCCCCTGCGGCGATTGGGGTCGAGATTTGCCGCAGCTCGTGCGGCGAATGGCTTGTCATTGCGGCGAATCGGCCCTACAATCACCGCAAGGAGTGCGGCGAAAGGAATGGCCTACATACACGAGCAGCCGGGTTGGCCGGAGTTCACCTGGGAGGGGGAGGCGCTGATGGGGCCCCTGGGAGCCGTGCGCCATCGGCAGGGGCGGCTCCTCGGAAGCATGGAGACCCTCGGCTTCGACGTGCGGGCGGAGGCGAGTCTCGGTTTCCTGACGAGGGACGTGGTGAAGTCCTCCGCGATCGAGGGCGAGCAACTGGATCCACAAGAGGTCCGGTCGTCGATCGCTAGGCGGCTTGGCCTGGACATCGGCGGCCTGCCCAAGGCGGGCAGGCATCTGGAAGGCGTCGTCGAGATGATGCTCGACGGCACGCGGAACTTCGAGAAGCGGCTCACGAAGCAGCGCCTCTTCGGGTGGCACGGGGCGCTCTTTCCGACCGGCCGAAGCGGCCTCCGCAAGATCACGGTCGGTGCATGGCGGAAGAGCGAGGCTGGGGCAATGCGGGTGGTGTCCGGCGCGCTCGGTCGCGAGAAGGTGCACTTCGAGGCGCCGGAGGCCGGGCGGGTCGAGGCCGAGATGGCGCACTTTCTGCGGTGGTTCAACGGGGCGCAGACCGTCGACCCGGTACTAAAAGCGGGCATCGCGCACTTTTGGTTTGTGACGATCCACCCGTTCGAGGACGGGAACGGTCGCATTGCCCGGGCGATCGCGGACATGGCGCTGGCGCGCGCGGACGGCACGAGCGATCGCTTCTACAGCATGTCCTCGCAGATCGAGGCGGAGCGGAAGGACTACTACGATCAGTTGGAGACAGCCCAACGGCGTGACGTGGACATCACGGGCTGGCTGGAGTGGTTCCTCGGCTGCCTGGACCGGGCGATCGAGGGAGCGGAAAAGACCCTCGTCGCTGTGCAGCACAGGGCGCGGCTATGGGAGCGGATCCACCGCCACCCTGTGCACGAGCGCCAGCGCCTGGTCCTCGACCGGCTGATGAATGAGTTCGAGGGCTTCCTGACGACTTCGAAGTACGCGAAGTTGGCCAAGTGCTCCCCCGACACGGCCCTGCGCGACATCCGCGAACTCCTGGAGCGCGGCATCCTGGTCCAGAACGAGGCCGGTGGGCGGAGCACGAGCTATCGGCTGGTCGAACTGCCGAGCTAGGGCCGGGGTCTGACCAAACCCCGAGAGCGGCGACGGGCCGGGCCATGGCGCTTGCGATTGTTCAACCCCGCTCGTCCGCTACGGTAGGAGGTGCGATTTGCTCCGCGAACGCCGGTGCCGACTTTGGACCGGAATCCAATGGGAAGTTGACGGCAAATGCGTTCCATGGCGGAGCGAGCCGTAACCGTTGCTCCGCCGCCACAAGTCCGCTGCCGGCCGTGATTTGTGCGCCTGAGCCCCCCGTCCCGAATCGAGCGGGTTAGCTTCCCGGGATGCGCTCAGCCCGCCCGGTTACCCCGTCCTGTCCACTGTGTTCCCAGTCGACCACGGTCGTCCGCCACTCCGTCGCCAAGACCCGGACGGGCGCCAGGCCGCGCTTTCGATGCGGCGAATGCAAACGGACTTTCACCCAAACGTCCGGCACGCCCTACCACCGCATGCGCCACCGGCCCAGCACGTTCGATCGGGTGATGGCGATGGTGCTGGAAGGGATGAGCAAAGCCGCGATCGCGCGCTGCGCCGGTGTCTGCGCGACGACCGTGGTGCGATGGACGAACAGGGGCGCCGCGCGCGCCGCGGCGTTCTCTGCCACGCGAGCCCGCGGCATCTCCGCCGCAGAGCTGCAAGTGGACGAGCTGCGCAGCCGCACGCTCGAGTTCGAGCGTCCCACATGGGTCCACACTTCCGTGGACGTCGAGTCGCGGCTCTGGCTCGGCCTGCGGGTGGGCACCCGCTCGCTGCGCCAAGTGCGCCTTCACTTCAACGAGATCCAATCCCGCCTCAGCCTTCGAACCGTCCGCCCCCTCATCATTTCGGACGGCTACCCCTACACACGCAAAGCCGTCGACCGCGTGTTCGGACCACTCTGCATGCACGCCGAGGTCGTCAAGCGCTACGTCAAGCGCCGCATCGCCGCCTCCTCGATCCGCCTGCGCTCGGGCACACAAACGCGGGTGCAAGCCGTGCTGAAAGCCTCGAGCTTCTCCTACGTCGTGAACACTTCGTGCGTCGAGCGCCTGAACCTCACCCTCCGCCGCAGCCTCGCTGCCCTGCACCGCCGGACCAACGCCGTGAGCCGAACCGAGGCCAGCCTCGAAGCGCAACTCGAGCTGCTCCGCTGTTACTACAACTTCGCGCGCCCGCACCAATCCCTGCGCCAAGGCCGCGAGCGCCGCACCCCCGCGATGGCGGCCGGCCTCACGACCCGCCCGCTCACGCTGCGCGAGATCTTCACCACGATCATCCCCGCCAGCGAACTGCGCCGCGCCGCATGGCCACCCCCGCACCGCCTCTGCCCCGAGGCCAAGTTCCAGATCTGACGGAGCAACCCCTAACCCGCACTCCCGAGTTCACCCCCCGGATCGGCGGGTCCGTGGTACCGTCGTGCCCAGCCGGAGGGCGCCACCTCGATTTGTGTGCCGAAAGAGTATGATGCCTACCCCGATGGCTTCCCCGATGTCGCCCCAACCCCGAGGCCAGCAACCGTTAGTGCAGGTCGACCGTCCGGTCAAACGCTTTACTGCCAGAGTGGACTAGTGATCGGATTACTGGCTGTTCCGGACGCATGGAAAGCGAACAAATGATGATAGCGCGTGGACATACTCGCTATGACACCCCGCTTGTGAGGGGGAGCAGCCGAGGGAGAGTCATGCCCAGATCTTTCTCGTTATGCCTTGCCGTCTGCAGGCGGGACGTGTTCACATCCCGGAGGGAGTTTACGCGTGTCGGGCGCGCTTCGGTGGGACTCGACAGCTTTAGCGACGCTTAGCTATTTTGATTGCTGCTATGGAGAACGATACAGTCGAGCGCCTTCACTATCGAAAATGTGGCCTCCAAGCGGAGCCTCTTGCTGGCGCGCTTTTGCAATTGTCAGGCTTCGTGGATGTTGATCGCCCCCCCCACGGGTGTACTTTGCCCTAGGACGGAAGCCCTGATGCACTTCTTATCGCATTGTCATTGGACTCAATGTTTATGTGCCAAAGAGTGTCCATTGTGAGTGCCCGGGTGAGTTCCGCTACTCCTTGCGGGTGTTGACACAGTTGAGGCGGCGGTTGGTGAAGTGGTGGTGGAGTTCGGTTTCGAGGGAGACGGCGTCCACGGAGAAGAAGAGGCAGTGCACGTCGAAGGTGAAGGGGACGGAAGCGCCACTCAGTTCGTCGATGCGATCGGATGGGGTTAGGCGACGGGTCAGGCCGATCTTCACCACGCCTTCGCCGAATGCGCCGCGGTTGGAGATCACGTAGACGTAGCCGGCGCGCACGTTGGCGGCTCGGAAGTCGTTCTCTCGGATCGCAGAGTCGATCGCCACGAGGCGCTGCTCAAGGTCGGGATCGCCGTTGCCGCTGGCCTGCAGGGCGTGGATCGCGTTGACGATGTGGGCTCGCTCTTTGTCCAAGCGCTCACGTTCTGCCTCCAGCTCGGCGGCCACGCGACGCTCTTCGCGGAGCCGCGCTCGCTCGTCGCGAGCCGCCTCGCGCTCCTCCTGCTTCTTCATCAGGAAGTCGGCCGTCAGTTCGAGCTCTTCCATGCGCATCGCATGGTAGGCGTCGCTGATGTGCATCTCCATCATCGCGCCTAGCCGGGCGATCGTCTCGCGGGAGGACTCGACACGTCGCTTCGCCGTCTCCACGTTGCCGACCCGCATCGTGCGGAGGCTGTTCTCGACCTCTGCATTGTAGGCGCGGAGCATCAGACGGCCGAAGTCCTTGGTCATTTTGCGACCTTTGGCCAAGGAGTTGTCGTAGGTGAACGTGCTGGAGCACTCGACCGCCTCGCCCACCGTGACTGCGCGGGCGATCCGCTCGGTGAGATCATCCAGCCGCGCTCGGTAGGCCGCGGCGTCTTCGAGGGGGTGGTGGTAGCGGTAGATTCCAACCTCTTGAAGCACCTGCTCGTCGCTCAGGTTCGCGAGGGCCACGCCGTTACTGCTTGCTCCACGGTTTGCTCGCAAGGCTGCCACCTCGGCTTCGAGGAATGCGATCCGTGCTGCCTGGGCACTCGCGGTGGGAGCGTCTTCCTGCGCGCTCTGGGGCGGCGGGGCTGTGGCGGTGCCGGATCCCGCGACAACAGCCCCATCGCGGCGGACCCAAAGCTGCCAGCCGGGCGGGGGAGCGGGCCACGACGGGTCCGGGCGCCACCCCGGGGGCGGTCTCCAGGTGGCTGGTGGCCGGGGCCAACCGGGCGGCGGGTTGAAGATCAACTCTTCGGGATTCGTCATGCCTGCCGGATTCCAGAAGTGTCCGCACGCACAAGGTCGATGGGGCTCTTGGACAGGCTGGCACCCAATCGAACGAGGGTCGCGTCAGGCGTGACTCGTGCGAGGTTGATGGCCTGGAACTGCTCCCTCTCGGCGGCGACCGCGACGAAGGGAATCGTCGTGTCGTGGCCGGTTGCAGGATCCACGGTGGCAGTGCCAACCACCAGCGCGATGGAACGGATCAGGCCCCGGCGGTCGGCTTCGAAGACCTCGTGCAGCGTTCGAAGGGCGACCTGGTGTGCGATAGAAGCGTAGCGGTCCTTCTGGGCCTTCTTGGACATCTCGCTCGCGACGATTTCGTCCGCGGACTTGTTGTACTTGAATGACTGCGCCGTGGGGATGTGAGTGGGCGGGGGGATGAACGCAGTGACGCTCAGTTCGGCGTGCTTCGCGTCGTAGGAGAAGTCATGGGACACGGCGAGGCATCGGGGATACACGGAGTTCGCCAGGACGATCGAGATGTATTCGTCCACTGCTTCCGGTACACCGTAGCTGAGGTTGGCCAGCAACTCATCGAGCCGAGCGTTCTGTTCGGTGGCCTTGCGGACATGCTCCGCGGATCGCTTCTCGTGTTCTGCTTGAGCCTGGGACAGGCGGAGCAGGCGGAGGCGCTCTGCCTCCGCGTGCCGCGCGTTCAGATCGCGGCACTGCATGTTCACGTCGTTCACTCGCATCTGCCACACACCAATCTCCTGCTCGTGCCGGGATTCGGCTTCGCGCACGGCACGCGTGTGCTTGCCGCTGGACAGGAACGCGAACAGGCCCTTCGGCGGTTCAGGGAGGCGGAGTTCGGGGCGTGGTGGCGCTACGGGGAGTTCCGGGGGCGGGGTCGGACGCTCAAGTTCTGGCACGGAGAAACGCAGCGGGCGGGCATCTGCGCGGAGTGTTTCGAGATCGACGAAGTCGTCTACCTCGAGAGTCGCGGCAAGGAGGCTGGCGAGTTCTTCCTCGCGGGCATTGATCTCCGCATTCCGGCGCTCCACCTCGGCCTCCATCGCCGCCAAGTGAGCCGCTTTTGCTTCCCGCTCTCGCTCCTTTCGATCCTGCTCAGACGCCTTGAGTGCTTGGGCCGCGGCTCGCTCGTCTTCCTTTCGCCGCCGTTCTGCCTCCCGCTCTGCCTCTCGATAGGCCTTCTCGGCCTCACGTTGGGCCCGCGCATTTAGGCGCTCAGCCTCGCGCGATTCGTGGAGCAGGTCGGCGAGTAGTCCTCGTTGTCTGGCCATCAGTTCGTGAAGGGGTGATAGGGCCGAAATCGTCTGGTCTGCCGGTCCGGTGGCCCGTTGCGGCGGGCGGCCGATGCGTCAGGGTTTGGGGTGCGCCGGAGGCTGCGGCGGGGTCGCGCCGGGAGTCGGCTGCACTTGTTCAGCCTCATGAATCGGGCGGGATTGAACGACGAGATCTGCTGGATGGCCAGCGGAATGATGGCCTCGAACGCCTTTTGAAGTGCCGCTTCGCGCCACGGGACGCCGGCGCACCAGAGTGCCGCCACGTTGAACGGATTCTCCGCGTTGAAGATCAACTCCCCGGTCACCTGGTCGGCGCCGTCGTGGGCCCGGACGCCGGCGCGCACTCCCGTCAAGTCTTCGGGGGTTGCTTCAACCAGCCGAAAGTTGCCGCCAGCGTCGAGGTCGATGTATCCCATGGCGGAGGAGGCTAGCGTTATCCCTCGGTTCTCGCACGTTGGCCGTACCCTCGACCGCGGTTTGCCAGGCCGATGCGCTAGCCGCACTGGGCGGCTACTGCGAGCGCGCCCGCCGCACGATCGAGGGCGTAGGTGAGCACTCGGGTGCCGCGGTTACACTTGCCGCGGGGTGCCAGCGCGCGCAAGTCTAGGCTGGGCCTAGGTTTAGGTTGGAGCGGGCGAAGGGACTCGAACCCTCGACATTCAGCTTGGGAAGCCGGCCCGCCGGCCGGGCTCGCGAGGGACATTTGCGCCCTTTTGGGGACATGAGGTCCCTTTAGGAGACATCCTGCCCCTCCTTCCGGTGGACATTTGGGGGCAAATGGTCCTTTTGTGGTCCCCGTTATCGGGGAGGAAGTGGGGAGTCGGCCTGGCGTCGGTCTCCTGTGGGACCGTCCCGGAGGCGCTCGGGCGGGCGTAGTGGGGGGATCGAGCTGGCACCGAACGCGAGGGGTCGCTCAGGTTTTTCCCTTGTAGGGGCCGAAAGCCTGGCATACTTTCCTGCAAACCGCGCCGGGGCTTGGGACCCTGGCGACTGCCATGAAAACCGCCCGACACCACAACTCGGCCGCGACCCGTGTCCTCCAGCGCATCCGCGCCATGGGCCGCGGCTCGGCCTTCGTCCCGGCTGACTTCCTGGCCCTCGACTCGGCATCCCGGGAGGCTGTGGACGCTGCCCTGGGACGCCTCGCGGACGCTGGCACCATCCGGCGGATCGGCCGTGGGGTCTACGACTTCCCGAAGCCCTCACGGTTTGGCCCGCGCACGCCGTCCCCCGATGCCGTTGCCTCCGCCGTGGCTCGCAGCACGAACGAAACCGTGGTCATCTCCGACGCCAAGGCAGCCAACCTCCTCGGCGTCTCGACGCAGGTTCCCGCGCAGGCGGTCTACCTGACCAACGGCACCAACCGCGTCGTGCCCGTGACCCTCGGCGACGGGCGAGGTTTCGACATTCGCTTCAAGAGGGTATCGCCCTCCCGCATGCTCGGATCGGACACCAAGGCGGGGCTCGTACTCCGGGCTCTCCACTTCCTCGGCCGCGATGGTGTAGACGACGCCACAGTTCGGCGGCTTCGTGCCGCGCTCGACAAGGATGACCTTCGCCGGCTCGGTAGCCTACGCGCACAGGCGACAGGATGGATGAGGAGCATCATCGACAGCATCCTGACCAGCAACACGAGCGTGAGGACGAACAGCAACAGCAAGAGCGCCAACTCCCCGAGCATCCTGAAGCGCAGCAAGGGCACAACGGCCACCACAGGCGCCGCGGACCCCGTCGCCTAGGTTATGGATGGCGTTGCACGGCTCCCGGCCGACGACCGGGCCGCGATGTTCGAGGAGGCCGCCGCGCGACGGCGCCTCGCCAACGCGGGCATCGTCGAGAAGGACTTTTGGGTGTGCTGGACCCTGTGCCGCCTGCACTCCATCCCGAAAGTTCCTCGGCTGCTTTTCAAGGGAGGCACGTCGCTCTCCAAATGCTTCGGGTTGACCTACCGCTTCTCCGAGGACATCGACCTGGGCATCGAGCGCGAGGACATCCCTGGGCTCTCCGCTGTGCAGGAAGTCCAGTGCCTCTTGGGCAAGCTCGATCCAGCTTCGGGAACGTCCAGGAAGGCGTACGAGAGAGCCGTCGAGGCACTGAAGTTGCGGGTGCAGGGGTACATCGCCGACACCCTCTTCCCTTTGATCGAGGGCAACTTCCGTGAAGCCCTCGGCGAGAAGTTCGTCCTGCATCCGCCGGAGCCCGGTGCCGAGGAGCCGACGATCCTGTTCGAATACCCCCGCGCTCTCTCTGCGGACGCGTACGGCGCAAAGGACTACGTGCAGTCGGTGGTGAAGCTGGAGCTAGGCGCGCGCTCCGACCACGAGCCTGTCCGCACCACCGCCATCCGCTCGTACGCTGCCGAGGAGTTCGAGTCCGAGTTCCAGCAGCCAGAGTGCAACGTGGTCGCCCAGGCACCGGAACGCACTCTTCTGGAGAAGGCGCTGATCCTCCACGCGGCAATCCACAGGGGGAGCATCAAGAGCCAGTCGTCCCGCCACGCGTACGACCTCGCGATGATGAACCGCGACGCGAGCACGATGGCGGCCGTTTCCCGGGGCCTCTACGAACGGGTCGCGTATCACAAGTTCGTCTACGGGGAGACCTCGGCCGTCCGCGACGCGCCCAAGAACGGCATACGTTTGGTACCCGAGGGCGATGTGCTGCGGGAGCTGGCAGCGGACTACGGGAGGATGGAGCCGATGCTCTTCACCGAGCCCGCCGCTCCACGTTTCGCGGAAGTGCTCGCGGAGCTGCACGAGTTGCAAGCCACCTTGTGTTCGCTGTAGCCGCCATGTCTGTGCCCCAACCGACTTGTTGACGTTGACGTGTCCGGATCCGTGGTCCACTCGCCACGCCAGTGCAACGGTTGGCGGGGTCGGTGGCTGAGGGGGTGTGCGCCCGCAGGTGGGAGGTAGCCCTGCCTGAGGGTGCAATCCCCTCGGCGACCTCGCCCGGAGTCTGACCAAGCCTCGACAGGGCAACTGGCCAGGCCACGGCGTTTGCGATCGTTCGAGCCCGCTCGGCCGCGACGGTAGGAGATGCGATTGGCTCCGCAAACGCCGGTGCCGACTTTGGACCGGAATCCAATGGGAAGTTGACGGCAAACGCACCCCATGGCGGAGCGAGCCGGAAGCGTTGCTCGGCCTCCACAAGTCCGGTGCGGGCAGCAATTTATGCTCTCGAGCCCCCGTCCCGAACAGAGCGGGTTAGCTTCCCGGGATGCGCCCAGTCCGCCCGGTTACCCCGCCCTGTCCCCTGTGTTCCCAGTCGAGCTCCGTCGTCCGCCACTCCGTCGCCCAGACACGGACGGGCGCGCGACCGCGCTTTCGATGCGGCGATTGCAAACGGACGTTCACCCAAACGTCCGGCACGCCCTACCACCGCATGCGCCACCGGCCCAGCACGTTCGATCGTGTCATGGCGCTGGTGCTGGAGGGGATGAGCAAAGCCGCGATCGCACGCTGCGCCGGTGTGTGCGCGACGACCGTGGCGCGCTGGACCAACCGGGGCGCCGCGCGCGCCGCGGCGTTTTCTGCCACGCGAGCCCGCGGCATCTCCGCCGCAGAACTGCAAGTGGACGAGCTGCGCACCCGCACCTTCGAGTTCGAGCGTCCCACGTGGGTCCACACGTCGGTGGACGTCGAGTCGCGGCTGTGGCTCGGCCTTCGGGTGGGCACCCGCTCGCTGCGCCAGGTGCGCCTCCACTTCAACGAGATCCAATCCCGCCTCAGCCTGCGAACCACCCGTCCCCTCATCATTTCGGACGGCTACCCGTACACACGCAAGGCCGTCGATCGAGTGTTCGGACCGCTGTGCATGCACGCCGAAGTCGTCAAGCGCTACGTCAAGCGCCGCATCGCCGCCTCCTCGATCCGCCTGCGCTCGGGCACACAAACGCGCGTGCAAGCGGTGCTGAAGGCGTCGAGCTTCTCCTACGTGGTGAACACCTCGTGCGTCGAGCGCCTGAACCTCACCCTCCGCCGCAGCCTGGCCGCGCTGCACCGCCGGACCAACGCCGTGAGCCGAACCGAGGCCAGCCTCGAAGCGCAACTCGAGCTGCTCCGCTGCTACTACAACTTCGCGCGCCCGCACCAATCCCTGCGCCAAGGCCGCGAGCGCCGCACCCCCGCGATGGCAGCCGGCCTCACGACCCGCCCGCTCACGCTGCGCGAGATCTTCACCACGATCATCTCTGCCAGCGAACTGCGCCGCGCCGCCTGGCCACCCCCGCACCGCCTCTGCCCCGAGGCCAAGTTCCAGATCTGACGGAGCAACCCCGACCCGCACCCCCTCCGCCCCACGGATCCGCCGGTCCGTGGTACCGTCGTGCCTAGCCGGAGGACGTCAACTCGACTTGTGTGCCGAAAGAGTATAATGCCCACCCGGATGGCTTCCCCGATGTCGCCCCAACTCCGAGGCCAGCAACCGTTAGTGCAGGTCGACCGCGTACGGCGTGTCATTACGAAGTTGAAGAACGAGGACTCGGCGAAGCTCGAGCTTGACTGCGGATTCAAATCCGACCTTGGCTTCCGCGTCTTCAAACTTAGCGAGTCCAACTTCACCACGTGGGACGCCGAACAGGCTAACGACGCCGAGGGGCTCGCGCGCCAGCTCTTCGATCACGTGGACCACATCCGCCAAGGACGCACCGAGGACGACCTACTCCACGAGATCTTGCTCAAGACCGGCTTGCCGCTCACCACGCCGGTCGAGAGGGTCGAGCTCGCTGGCAAGGCCGTCCACAGCGTCGGCGGTGGTGCGCTTCTGGTCTGCCTTAGTCGGGCGCTCACGCTTGAACTAATCCGCGCCATGGCCGAGCGCGCGCCCGAACGGGTGGTCTGCTTGGACGAAGGCTTCGCCAAGAACGATCAGCTGAAGGCCAATGCCGTGCAGGTCTTCAAGACGAAGGGCGTCACCAGCTTCCGAACGGTGTGAGGTGCAAGGATGACCGCCAAACATGGAGAGGTAGGACACAAGTTCGGCGGCGACTGGACCGAGCGCAAGCTCGATGTGCTGGCGAAATACTTGAGGGGCTACACGACGGCGTTGAAGAAGACGACCTTCGAGAAGCTCTACATCGACGCGTTCGCCGGCACCGGCTATCGTGAGGTACGGCGCGACGACGAGGGCGACTCGGGTAACCTGATGCTGCCTGATCTTGCGGGACCCGAGCCGCAAGCCCTGCTCGATGGCTCAGCGCGCCGTGCCCTCGCGACGGAGCCTCGCTTTGATCGTTACCTCTTCATCGAACGCGACGCCGCGAGGTGCGGCCAGCTGGAGAAGCTAAAGACCGAGTTCACGCCGCTCGCGGATGCGATCGACATTCGCCAGGGTGAGGCGAACTCGGGGATCCAAGCCCTATGCTCCGGCTCTTGGCGGGCCCGCCGCGCAGTGCTTTTCCTAGATCCCTACGGCATGCAGGTGGAGTGGACCACGATCGAAGCCGTTGCACGCACGAAGGCGATTGACCTCTGGATCCTTTTCCCGTTGGGCATCGGCGTGAACCGCCTGCTGACCAGGTCCGGAAACATCCCCGATTCGTGGCGGCGCCGCCTCGACATCTTGCTCGGAACGCAGGACTGGTTCGACGAGTTCTACAAGGTGAAGGCGACGCCCAATCTCTTCGGTGCCGAGGAGGAGCGAGTGGTCAAAGCCAGTATGGAGACCATAGGGCGGTACTTTATCCAGCGTCTGCAGAGTATTTTCGCCGGGGTGGCGTTGCAACCTGCGGTGTTGCGAAACTCCCGGCACGTCCCGCTTTACCTGCTCTGCTTTGCCGTCGGAAATGATGGCAAGGGCAAAGACATCGCGCTGCGGATTGCTGACCATCTATTGAACGAGGTGCGCTAATGGCTCAGGGATCCGACATTGAGTGGACCGAAGCTACTTGGAACCCAATCTCGGGCTGCACCAAGGTCAGCCCGGGCTGTAAACACTGCTACGCCGAGCGCATGGCGAAACGACTCCAGGCAATGGGGCAGGCGAACTACAAGAATGGCTTCGGACTCACGCTCCAGCCACACATGCTAGACCTTCCGCTTCGGTGGAAGCAGCCGCAGACGATCTTCGTGAACTCGATGAGTGACTTGTTTCACGTTGATGTGCCGCTTGCCTACGTGCAGCGAGTTTTCCACGTGATGGCTCAGGCCCACTGGCACCGGTTCCAGGTCCTTACCAAGCGCGCCGAGCGGCTAGCGGAGCTGAACTCGCGGCTGTCGTGGCCGACGAATGTCTGGATGGGCGTGAGCGTTGAGAGCACCCAGTATCTGAGCCGCATCGATCGCCTGAGGGAGTCGGGAGCACGACTCAAGTTCCTGTCGCTCGAGCCTCTGCTCGGACCCCTGCCCGACCTCGATCTCGCCGGGATCCATTGGGTAATCGTTGGCGGCGAGTCGGGGCCAGGGGCGCGGCCTATGGATCCTGCATGGGTGGTGGACCTGAGGGATCAGTGCAGTCGTGCTCAAGTACCGTTCTTCTTCAAGCAGTGGGGTGGGACCAGAAAGAAGCGTACCGGTCGCAAGCTTGAGGGCCGCATTTGGGGCGAGATGCCAGAAGTCGAACTCCCGACCGCTACAAGTTACCGGGCGTTCCCTCGATGAAGCTCCAGTTCGATCCCCATCAGGCGTTCCAGCTCGACGCCGTGGCTGCGATAGCCGACCTCTTCGATGGACAGCCGCAGGGCGCTCCCGATTACTCGGTGATTCGAATGGGCGACTTGACCACGTTGTTCGCGGGGCAGCAGCGGAACGAACTCGGCCTGGGCAACCGCCTCCTTCTCGGCGAGGACAAGCTACGGGAGAATCTGCGCGGCATCCAGGAACGCAACGACATCGAGGTGCCTGACCCCGCGGCGACGCCGGAGGGGTGGGAAGTCTTCGACGCACCGGCTGGCCGACATCGTGTCTGCCCGCACTTCTCGGTGGAGATGGAAACTGGCACGGGCAAGACGTACGTCTACCTGCGTACCATCTTCGAGCTCTCGCGCCGCTACGGCTTTCTGAGGTTCGTTATTGTGGTGCCCAGCGTGGCGATTCGCGAAGGGGTGCTCAAGAACATAGAGATCACGGCCGAGCACTTCCAGGCGCTCTACGACAATCTGCCGTTTGAGCACTTCGTCTACGACGGCAAGCGGGTTCACCGGCTGCGGCAGTTCGCCACCAGCAATGCCTTGCAGGTGATGGTGATCAACATTGACGCGTTCCGGAAAAATTTCGCCGGCAGCGAGGAGGAGCAGAAAAGCAACGTCATCTACAAGGAGAGTGACCGCCTTTCGGGTCGACAGCCGATTGAGTTCGCCCAGGCGGCACGCCCGATCGTGATCATCGACGAGCCGCAGAGCGTCGACTCGACCGAGAAGGCGCAGGAGGCGATCAAGGCCCTGAACCCCTTGTGCACGTTGCGATACTCGGCGACGCATCGCAACTCCTACAACCTGGTCTACCGCCTCGACCCGGTGCGTGCTTTCGAGCTTAAGCTCGTCAAGCAGATCGTCGTGGCCAGCGCAACGCCCGAGGGCGCGGTCAACGAAGCCTTCGTACGCGTGGAGCGGATCGACTACAAGAAGGGCATTACGGCCAAGCTCCGCATTCAAGCCCAGGCGGCCTCGGGGCCAAAGGAGAAGTTGGTTACGGTGAAGCAGGGCACGGATCTCTTCCTGCTATCCGGTGAGCGCGCGTGCTATCGCGACGGCTTTGAGGTCGCGGAGATCGACGCGGAGCCAGGCACGGAACGCGTGCGCTTTGCAAACGGTAGGACGTTGCGCCTGGGCGAGGAGGTCGGCGGCCTGCGCGCGGATGTTTGGCGGGTCCAGATCAAGCACACCGTCAAGCGGCACCTTGAGAAGGAGCTGCAGCTCCGGGCGCGCGGCATCAAGGTGCTCTCGCTGTTTTTCATCGATAGGGTAGGTAACTATCGGGACTATGGGGCCGACGGACGGCCGCGTAAGGGGAAGTTCGCCGAGGCCTTCGAGGAAGCGCTCGCGGAACTGGCGAAGGACCCGCGCTATTGCGAGCTGACCTGGCTCTCGGATCCCGTGGAACCAATCCACAATGGTTACTTCGCCCAGGACAAGAAGGGGCTCGTTAGAGACACCCGCGGCGACACGCAGGCCGACGAAGATGTCTACAACCTTATCATGAAGGACAAAGAGCGGCTGCTCTCACAGGACGAGCCGCTGCGCTTCGTCTTTAGTCACTCCGCGCTACGCGAGGGCTGGGACAACCCCAACGTCTTCCAGATCTGCACATTGAACGAGACGCGCAGCGCAGTCAAGAAGCGCCAGGAGATCGGGCGTGGCCTGCGGCTGCCGGTGGACCAGAGCGGCGCGCGGGTCTTCGACGAGTCGGTCAACCGGCTCTACGTCATGGCGAACGAGAGCTATGAAGACTTCGCGCGCGCCCTCCAGACGGAGTACGAGGAAGATTGCGGCGTGACATTCGGCCGGGTTCCGTTCACGGCGCTGGTCAAGCTGACGCGCGTCGTCGATGGCGCCCTGGAGTCGATCGGGCGCGAGGCTGCGGCCGCGATCCGGGCGTGCCTCGTGGCGCAGGGCATGCTCGACGCCGAGGGTAAGATCCAGCCTGCCTTCGAGCCAAGGCGCAAGGGGTTTGCGCTCGATCTGCCAGAGTCGGAACGCGACCTCGCGCCAGCGGTCGTTGACCTCCTCGCCTCGTACCAGATCGAGCGGCACATCCACCGCGAGCGCGACCAGGGCGCGAACCGACTCAAGAAGGAGGTCGTGCTCCGCCCCGAGTTTCAGGCCCTGTGGGAGCGGATCAGCCCGCGGACGACGTTTCGCGTGGAGTTCGAGACTGATGCGCTCGTGCGGCGGGCCGTGAGCGCCATCAGCCAGATGGAGCGTATCCAAGCGCCCCGGATTCGCGTCGCATCCGGCCAGGTCCTCATCGGTAAGGGCGGCGTGAGTGCGATCGCCACGAGTGTGGCGGAGGAGGAAACGGCTTACGGCGTGCGTGGGCTCCCTGACATCCTCGCCTACCTCCAGAACGAAACCGAGCTGACGCGATCGACACTTGTCCGCATTTTAACTGAATCAGCTCGACTCGCCGAGGCGTTCGTGAACCCGCAGCGGTTCCTGGATCAGGTCGCGGCGACCCTGAAACACGAACTACATCGTCTGCTCGTGGACGGAATCAAGTACGAACGTATCCCGGGGGAGGGGGCCGACGCAGTGTGGGAGATGGTGCTCTTCAAGAACGAGGAGCTGATCAACTATCTCGACGCGCTTCGTGTGGACAAATCGGTGTACGAGTACGTCGTGCATGATTCGGAGGTCGAGCGGGAGTTCGCCAAAAAGCTCGACGACCGTGAAGATATCAAGCTGTTCGTGAAGCTGCCTGGGTGGTTCGTGATCGACACGCCGGTTGGAAACTACAATCCCGATTGGGCGATCCTCAAGCATGACGGAACCGCGCTCTACATGGTCCGTGAGACCAAAAGTACACGAGATTTCCTTAAGCTTCGCACTTCGGAGGCCGACAAGGTGCGATGCGGCAAAAAGCACTTCGAGGCGATCAATGTCCCATTTGACGTCGTGGTGACGGCGGACCAAGTTTAGTCGGTGGTTGCGGCGACGGCTGGAGAGTCGAGTTAGGCGCGGAGGAGTACCTTTAGATGACCAACGAGGAGTTAAGGCGACTCATGGGCCAGGTGAGTGCGGGATGTCACACCGAGCGACTGCAGTTCAGGCAGATCTCTGAACAGTACGGCCGGGCCGTTTACTGGCCAGCGAAGCTTGACGGGTCTGCGCACATGTTTCCGAGTCGGGTCTTTCTGCGATTTTGCGGAAGGGAATGTATTGCGAGCGTGCACGACTTGGGTGCCGCGGATCTTCACGGCATGACTGTTCGGGCACATCGTCGTGCGGGCATAATGAAGGACCTATTGACCAACTTTGTGTTGCCCCACATTTCTGCGGAGGGGAGGGGACAGCAGCACGTCACATTCTTGAAGCCGGCGGTGGCCACTTTTCTGGAGCGATGCGGTTTCAGCGTCCAGGCGCGTGGAGGCGACGGCGAGGAGGGGCGCGCATCCATCAAGTTGGAATGCCATGGCTCCGGTTCGTACACTCCTGTGCCTCCCGCCCCACTATCCAAGCAGCATGCAGATGAGATCGTTCGACGT
The DNA here is from genome assembly GCA_016125265.1 of Planctomycetaceae bacterium. Lineage (GTDB taxonomy): Bacteria > Planctomycetota > UBA1135 > UBA1135 > RI-242. The sequence continues at coordinate 486 of WGMC01000023.1, read as the reverse complement.
ATCAAGCAGTCTTCGCAGCTGCTGGAAGCTGCGGCTTCCGAAGCTGAGCTTCATCTGGGAGAGTGTCAGCAGGTCGAAAGGATCCGCAATCTGGCAGAGAGCGCATTCGTTCCCCGGGAGTCCCTTTTGAGATACAGCCTGGATCTTGAACGCCGGCTTGCTCGTCACGAGCCTTGATCGCGGAGGTACGATCGTCTCGGAAACAGTTCCCTCTCGCAATCCGTAAATCTGCAGGCGAGTTGACACGGCGGCTTTAGGAACTCCGCAGGACTAGCGCGGCTTCACCGGCGCAGGTCACCACCCAGCAGAACCGGCGGACTGAGCTTTGACCGCTGTCTAGCTCCCGTGACGTGACCCCGATCCTTGGTCCAGTCGCTATGAGAGTGGAACGGGTTGTTGGGGTTGGTCAGGTGCGGGGGTGTGCGCCCGCAGGTGGAGCGTAGCGGAGCCGGAGGGCGCACACCCCTCGGCGAACTCGGCCGGGGT
>WGMC01000013.1 GCA_016125265.1 Planctomycetaceae bacterium | reverse complement strand
GCCCTTGTACCGCTCTACCGTCCAACCTGGGGCGTTGCCCCAGGCTACTATCGGGCGCGCCGTTGGCGCTGACGAACCGGTCTGCGTGATGAAACGCGGCCTGCGCGACGCGGCACTTGTCTTGCGGAACGGGGCAACGCCCCAGGCTACTATCGGGCGCGCCGTTGGCGCTGGCGAACGGGTCTGCGTGATGAAGCGCGGTCTGCTCCGCGACCCGCAACGCGCAGCGTCGTTGCGACCTCTTCGACGTACGGCCGTCCGAACGGGGCAACGCTCCGTCCCATCGTAGCCTGGGGCAACGCCCCAGGTGTTGGGAGAGAACCGGCCCGGGCTGAAGGCCCGGCCCATGGTTTCGAGGTCGGCCACGTGGGGCACGCGGCCGGGCTTAGAGCTGGTAGACCTCGGCGTCCGTTGCGCCGCCGCCCACCACCAACACCGTGCTGTCGCCGAGCGGCACGAGCAACGGGAAGAGACGCGCCGAGCCCATGGAGCCCGTCGGGGTCACACCGACGCCCAACTGGTAGCGGTCGGCCGTGGCGCTGGTGCCCACGTCCACTTGCGACGCCGACAGGATCAAGCGGAAGCCGCCGGCGATGAGCGCACCACCCGAGGGCAGCGCGGCCAGGCCCGCGCCCGCGCGGGGCTCGGACAGGGTGCCGACGTTCGAGAACCCGCCCAGGAAACCGCCGGTGTAGCGCAGCACGCTGTTGAGCGAACCGATCGCGATGTTGGCGGGGTCGCCCGTGGTCAGGAAGTCGGTCAGATCGAGGGTCAAGCCGCCGACGAGCAGCACGCTCCCATCGCTCAACTTGACGGCCGAATGCGCCAAACGGGCGCCGGAGAAGAACTTCGGCAGGCCCCAGGAGTTGAGCGCGGGCACGAACTGGTACGCGGTGCTCGACACCGTCGGGATGTTGACGATGGGCAGCAGCGTCATGCCACCCGCGACCAAGACGTCGCCGCTGTTGAGCGCGGTCGACGTGTGGAATGCGCGCGGCTCGAGCATGTTCGGACCCGCGACGAAGGTTTCCGTGGTCGGGTCGAAGAACTCCGTGCTCGACAGCAATCCGCTGAACGCCGCCAGGAACACCGACAAGAGATCCGTGGGATCGCCGATGGAGAGCGATTGGAAACCGCCCGTCACCATCACGCGGCCGTTCGAGAGCAGCGACGCGCCGTGGGCCGCGCGCGCGCTCAACATCGACAACTCGGTCGTCGTTCCGGTTTCGGCGTCGTAGAGGGCCGCTGCCGCACTCGGCTGCCCGGTGGTGAGGTCGAGTCCACCCGTGAAGAGGATCCGCCCGTCGGCGAGGGCCGTCGCCTGCGAGAAGAGCCCCACGCCGAAACTCGCTCCCGCGAGATCCCATTGTTCGAGGCGCGGGTCGTAGGACTGGGCCACGGGGCCGCTGCCGCCGGCGAACAACCACGTGCCATCCGCGCGTTCTGCCGCTGCGCCCCCAGCGATGGGCAGCGGAGGTGCGCTCAAGGTGTCCGCGAACGTGCCAACGGGCGCGAGGGTGAGTCGCACCAAGTTGGACACTTGGTCCAGGCCGAAGCCGGCGATGCTCTGCGCGGACACCGTGAGACCGACCAGTCCGGGCAGCGCCGGCAAACCGAACGACGGCGAAGCGGAACCGGCGGGATTGAGCAGCCCGACCAAACCCGGGATTTGGAACGAGAGGTTCAGAAGGTCGAGCGGCACGTCGAGGGTCACGGCGCCGACGGGCGTCGACTGCTCCGACGTGGCCAACACGAGGGCGTAGAGGTCACCCGGCGTGCCGTCCAGTTGGAACGCGGCGGTTCCGGGGAGGCCACCGCCCGAGCGGTCCAGGGTGATCTGGGCGTGGGCGGCCAGGGGGGAGAGCAGCAGGAGCGGCAGCAGATGGATCGTGCGCATGGAGGGGGAGTGGGGGGGAGTTCTAGGGAACCGCATTCCAGCCTACCCCTTTCACCCGCGCTCTGCTTCCGGGTGCGGACTACCAAAGACCCGCAAAACCCAGGGAGATCCGGCCGTAAGTCGGGATGTCGTCCTGGCCCTCGAACTGTCGTGTGGACGCAAAGAACGAGTAGCCGATCGCAAAGCCGCGCCACAGGGCCACGAGGCCGAACTCGGCGCCGAGCAGCCACGGTTCGCGCTCGATCGACGGCCCGCCGGAGAACAGGGTCCCATCCAGCGTCGCGTCCCAGAGCACTCCCCGGCCACCCAACCGGAGGAAGAAGAACCCCGACCCATCCGGGTCCTGCCAGGGGCCATCGGTTTCGAGGCCCTCGGCGCGCGGAAGGTCCGCGCCGAACCGCATCAGCAACCCCGCGCCCGCGCTGGTTTCGCCGTTGCCGAGCCGCCAATCGGCCTCCCACGAACTGTCGAACTCGAATGCACCCTCGCGTCCGGGATCGCTGTCCAGGAAGAGCCAGCGCGAGCGGGTCAGCGCCTCGACGCCGAGCGTGGGTTCGTCGGGGATCTGGTGGCGCCAGCCGTTGGGGCGCGGCTCGTTGATCCACTCGTGGTAGGGGATCTGCACCTCGCGCGCCAGGCTCGGGGATCCCGTGACACCGACGGTCACACCGATGCGCTCCAAGCGGTCCCGGCGCCGCCCGTCGTCGGGATCGAGCCACATGTCGGTGCGAAAGAGCCCGACGTCGAGCCAGCCCGCGTAGGGCCGGTCGTCCTCGTCGTATTCGGAGCTTGCGAGGCGCCCGGGAGTGTAGATCCTCTGGCGCAAGAACCACGTGTGCAGGGACGCCCGCTGGCGCTCGTCGTCTTCGTCCGGGCGCGTGAGCTGCAGCACTTCGAGTGCGCCCAGCACGCGCCGCTCGCCATCCGACGCCAGGGCCGGGGCGCGCGAGAACTCGACCCGCGCTCCCTGGCTGTAGTCCCGGTCCCGCTCGGTGACGCGGCCGTAGAGGTCGTTGTCGAGCACGACGCCGACCCGGCCCGCGCCGCAGCCGGTGGCGAGCAGCGCGGCGGCCGCCGCGAAAACGAAGTGCCTCATGGGTTGGACTTCGCGCGGCCCGCGTGGGGCGCAATCGATTCGATCCACTGCTTCGCGCCGCGGGTGTTCCACACGCGGCGGTAGTCGTCGAGTTCGGGGGTCTCGGGGTACTTCTCGTCCGCGCCGTACGGGTAACCGGACATGCCGTGGAACGGCAGCGGTTCGACGAAGAGCGCCTCCTCGGTGTTGGGGTCGCGGTCCTTCGCCCAGCCGCTGAAGTAGACGAGGTAGTCGCGGCGCCAACCGTCGGGGACGGGCGGCAACTCGCGCGCGTCGAAGGCCAGTTCGAGCGCGTCGCCGGCGCCGAGGATCGCAAAGCGGTTGTCCGTCGCGCCGACCAGTTCGAGCACGTCGCCGAACCGCGTGTAGAGCCCCGGGTGTTGGTTCCAGCGGGGCTCCTCGGCCAGTTGCTCCCAGTCGAACCACTCGAGGCGCTCCTCTTCGTGCAACCACACGGTTTGCGAGAAGCCTCGCTCCCAAAGCTGCGCGCGCTTGGGTTCCAGCGCCGTTTCGCGTCGCTCGCCGGCACCCGGCGTCGTGTCGAGGCGGATCGCATCCCAATAGAGGCGCAGCGTCGACGTGAGCCGCAGCCGCGGATCCTCCTTCACCAGCAGATCCGTCACGTCGAGGACCATGGTCTTGAGCTTGCCCGCGGGGAATCCGATCGGCGGACCCGCGGCGCGCCAACCGCCCTTGCCGTCGGGGACTTCGAGCATCGGCGGTACGAACTCCACGTCCGGGTGCCGCGCAGCGGCCATGTTCACCGACGCATCGGTCCAGTAGAACCAGCCGCACATCACGAGGCGCAGGCGCTCGGCGTCGGCCACGCTCGCAGGGTCGAACGAAAGTTCGAGGCTGTGCGGTGTAGCGAGGCCCATGAACTGGCCCCGCTGCGCCTCGAACGGGACCGCAAAGCGGTTGTCCTCGGCGGCCAACTCCGTGGCCCAATCGCGGCCCGCCTGGTCGACGGCCGCGAGCGGCGCGAGCGGCGCTTCCACCTGGTGCACTTCGTGCACGGGGAAGGGCGGGAACGTGAAGCGCTCGTTGGGGAACACCTCGGTGCCGATGGGGTGGTCGATGGCGAGGAGGCGCGCTTGGTCCAAGTACGTGACCTCGCGCAACTCCTCGGTGAACTGCATCACGAGTTCGCCGTCCTTGGGCCGCAGTTGTTCGCCGCGCACGAGCACGTACTCGTCCGAATCCGGCGGCACGAGCATGCCAGGTGCCATCGGCAATCCCAGCGGCGTGATGCCGAGCACGTCCGTCACGAACACGAAGCGCTCCCCGTCGAACGTGTAGAGGAACGGGCACGATCCGATCAGGCCTTCGGTCTGTTCGAGCACACGCGTTTCGCCGGCCCGCGCATCGAGCAGCGTCTGCACGACGCCGTTGGGCCAAGTCACACGCACGACGTCGGCGGCGGCGTTCTGCCCGAGGCCGATCAACACCGGCTCGCCGTACCAGCGCAGTTTTTGGTAGTGCGCACCCGCGCGCACCTCCACCTTCGCGCCGACACCGCGGCTCGTGTCCTTGATGCCGCGCAGCGCGAGTCGCAGGCCTCGCCCACCCTGCCCGTGCAATCGGCGCGCCGCGAGCCGGCCCGCGCGGTCCACGTGGACCACCTCGAGCGACAGGTCACCGTCGACGTCCGCGACAAGCAGCGGACCCGGCCGCGCGGCGAGTGGCAACGGCGCGAGCGCCCGTTGGTGCGTCTGGCCGAGGGCCAAGAGCCCGACGAGGTCGCCCCGCCCGTCGATCCAAACCGCGTCCGCGGACCCGTCGAGATCCACGTCCGCGAGCTCCACGGGCGCGTTCCTCGGCGGCCGGGGCGCTCCCGATTGCTCCGCTTCCAACGCAAAACCGCCGCCAAACCGCGAGCGCAGCAACTGCCCCGACGCCGGCATCCAAAGGTCCGGGAAACCGTCCCCGTCGAAATCGCCCACGAGCGGTCGTGCGGCGCCGTCCACGCCCTTGGGCAAGCGCTCGCTCTGGTCGCGGAATCGGTCGCGGCGCAGGCTGTCGAGCCACACCATGCGATCGGGCCCACCCAGCAGGATGTCGGTATCGCCGTCGTCGTCGAAGTCCTCGGCGACGACCCATTCGTACGGGCCCGCGGGCGCGCCGAGGGGAACGGGTTCGAAGCGGTACTCCGAACGCCGTTCGGCGCCAGCGCCCGTCACCTCGGCCCCGTCGGACCGCAGGTAGTGGAACTGCCCCGCGCCGTCCAAGAGCAAGAGGTCGAGATCGCCTTCGTGGTCGAGATCCACCGCGAGCCAATCGCGCACGCCGCCGGGCGGCTCGTAGCCCAAACGAAAGCTTCCGTCCACGGACACGATCGCGCCCGAAGTTGGCACGTGCAGCCACTCGGCTTGGCTGACTCCCGGTTCGCGGGCGGTGCGGTCCTCCCAGTCCCCGTCCAGGTCCGCGCCGAGCACGGCGCCGTGGGGCGCCGCCAAGATCTCGCGCGCGCTCCACGCGCCGTTTTCTCTGTCGTCGGGCGGCTCCACGAGGATCGCGCGTGCGCCATCGCTGGCGAGCACACCCGCCGGGCCCACCTCGCCGGCGACGAAGTACGTCTCCGCGCTGCGGCCGGGCGGCGGCGGTACGCCGAGATCCTTGGCGGTCAGTCCGCGCCACGTAGCGCGCTCCGTGCCGAGGACGAGGCGCTGCCAATCGCCGACCAGATCCGCTCCCGCCAACGCGATCGGAGCGCCCAGCGTGGGGGGACTAAGCACCGGCGCGGCGTTCGATTCCGGCTCCGGCGGCACGAGACGACCCAGATTGCCGCGTTGGATGTCCGTGGGTGTCGGTTTCGGAATGCCGCGCGCTTCGAGCTCGCGGAACTCCGCGAGGTACGCAGCTGCCTCGTCGCGACGGTCGCGGTCGAGCGCCAGCTCCCAACTGACGTAGAGCGCCGTCAAGTACCAACTGCCGGCGCCCTCGAGCCCCGCTTCGCGCACTTCGGCGAGCAGCGCCGCGGCGTCGTCGAGACGCGACGCATCGCCGTCCTCGCGGGCAAGGTTGATGAGGAGTTGGGCCAAAAAGATGCGCGTCGGCACGTCCCCGGGCGCCAGTTCGCGCGCGCGGCGCAGGTCCCGAAGCGCCAACTCCCAATCCGTGCCCCAGCCGTAGCGCAATCGGCCCAGGTTGAAGTGCACACGGGGGTCGTCGGGCGCCAGTTCTCGGGCGCGCTCGAGCAACTCCACGAGCGGCTCCACGTCCTGGCCGCCCAGGTTGCCCGCGAGTCGGCAGATGGCCACCGCGACCAGGTCGTCGGGGTCCACCGGACGGCGGTCCAGAAGGGGCAGGAGCACCGCTTCGGCCTCGGTCACGTACTCCTCCGCGAAGAGCGCCGCGGCCCGGTCGCGGGCGGCCAGGACCTCCGGGGGCGTCGCGGCCGGCGGTTTGGGCCCCCGGTCGCAGGCGACCAGGGCCAGGGCGAGGAGCAGCGGCAGGGCGAGGTTGCGGCGCGGGCCGCGGCGGTCGGAGTCGGTGGCGCACATGGGGCGGGCATGGGACCACGGGGCGCGCGCGACTCCAAGGGCGTGGCTCGGGCGACCGGCGGGGCCGCCGATGGGGTAGCCTCGGACGGGAACGTCCCCGAGCCTCCCCGAACGCCGCACCCCCGACCCCAGGGAATCGCCCCCGTGACCGAGACTGCCTCCCCGACCGGACCCCGGACCCTGGCCATTCCGCCCCGACCCCCGGACCTGCAGGGCATCCCCGTCGGCGAACGGCGCGCCATCGTGGTCGGCGCCAGTTCCGGAATGGGCGCCGCCCTGGTGCGCCAGTTGGCCCGCGAGGGTTACCAGGTGGCCGCTTTGGCGCGTCGGGCGGGCGAGCTCGAGACCCTGAAGGCCGAGCTCGAGCCGGTGGCGCGCGCCGCCGGCGGCGCCGTGACCGTGCGCGCCGTGGACGCCTCCGACGCGGGCGCGGCGCCGGCCATGTTCGAGGAGCTGGTGCTCGGCTTGGGCGGCCTGGACCTCTTCATCTACGCCGCGGGGGTGATGCCGAAGCTGGAGCGCACCGAGTATCCGACCGACAAGGACCTCTCCGTGCTCGACGTCAACTGCGCGGGCCTGGTGGCGTGGGGCAACCTCGCCGCGCATCTTTTCACGACGCAGCGGCGCGGCACGTTGGTCGGCATCAGCTCGATCGCCGGCGACCGGGGCCGCAAGGGTTTCCCGGTCTATTGCGCCAGCAAGGCGTTCATGAACACGTACCTGGAGGCCCTGCGCAACCGACTCTCGGAAGTCGATGTGCACGTGTGCACGATCAAACCGGGATTCGTCGATACGGCGATGACGCAGGGCATGAAGGGCCTCTTCTGGCTGATCTCCGCCGAGGAGGCCGCGCGCCAAATCCTGTCTGCGGCGCGCAAACGTGTGAACACCCGCTACGTGCCCGGCCGATGGTTCTTCGTGGGCACCACGATCAAACTCATCCCGAGTTTCGTCTTCCGCAAGCTCAACTTCTAAATCCGTCATGTCCGACCCGCGCACAGGTCCCGATCCCGAGGCCCAGGCCCTCGCTCGCCAAATGCGCCGCCCCGCATCCCCCGAACCGGGTCGCGCCGCGGCGCCCTCGGCACTCGAACACGTCGAAGGCTGGGGCATGGCCGTGGGCGCGCCGAGTCGGGTGCTGCGTCCGCGCAACCTGGACGAGTTGCGCGCGGCGGTGGTGCAGAGCCAACGGGACGGCGCGACGATCGGCCCGCGCGGTTCGGGTTGCAGCTACGGCGACGCCAGTGTCAACCAGGGCGGCCGCGTGGTCGATACCAGCCGTTTTGGCCGCATCCTCGGTTTCGACGCGGCGACGGGCGTGGCCGAGCTCGAACCCGGCGTGACAATCAAGGACCTGTGGCAGCACATCCTGCCCAAGGGGTATTGGCCGAAGGTCGTCTCCGGCACGATGTTCCCCACGGCGGCCGGTGCGGCCTCCATGAACATCCACGGCAAGAACAACTTCGCCGTGGGCACCTTCGGCGACGCGATCCGCGAGTTCGATCTCTTGCTCGCATCGGGCGAAGTCGTGACCGCGAACCGCGAGCAGAACAGCGAACTGTTCCACGCGGCCATCGGCGGCTTTGGCATGCTCGGGCTGTTCACGCGCATCGTGCTCGAGACCAAGAAAGTCCACTCGGGCGAAATGGAAGTCAGCGCGATCTCGACCCGCAACCTGGGCGAGATGATGGCGCACTTTGAACAGCAGAAGTCGACGGCGGACTACCTGGTGGGCTGGATCGACTGTTTTGGCAAGGACGAGCAGCTCGGGCGCGGCCTGATCCACGTGGGGCGCTACCTGAAGCCGGGTGAGGACCCCACGCCAGAGCGCACGTTGACCGTCGAGCACCAGGAACTGCCCAGCCGCATCCTCGGTGTCTTCCCCAAGAGCGAAGTCTGGCGCCTCTTGGCGCCCTTTTGCAACGACTTCGGCATGTCGCTCATCAACCGCAGCAAGGTGTGGAGCGGCATGCTGGAAGCGCGCCGCAAGCCCTACCGCCAGAGCCACGCGGGCTTTGCTTTCCTGCTCGACTACGTGCCCAACTGGAAGTGGGCCTACGGCAAGGGCGGCCTGATCCAATACCAGTCGTTCGTGCCCAAAGAAACCGCCCACGCGGTCTACACGGAGCTCTTGAAACACTGCCACTGGCGCGGCATCACGCCGTACCTGGGTGTGTTCAAACGCCACCGTCCGGATCCGTTCCTCCTGACACACGCGATGGACGGTTGGAGCTTCGCGATGGACTTCCGGGTCACGCCGGAAAACCGCGAGGCGCTCTGGAAACACTGCAGCGAGCTCACCGACATCGTGTTGTCGGGCGGCGGGCGCTTCTACTTCGCCAAGGACCTGGTGCTGCGCGCCGACCAAGCGCGCGCGATGTTCCCGAGCGACAACCTCGAGCGGTTCCTCGCGTTGAAACAGGAATACGACCCCGCGGGGCTCTTCGCGACGAACCTCTGGCGCCGGCTGTTCGCCTCGGCCTAACGCAGCCGCACGTACAGCAGACGGTCCGTCACCTGGCCGTCCTTGCACACGGCGCTGCGCTGGCGCGACTCGAGGTGGTAGCCAGCCTTCTCGAGCACACGCGCCGATGCCGCGTTCCAGGCGAACACACCGGCCTCCAGCCGCACGACGTCGGTGCTTTCGAGGACGTGCGCGGTGAACGCGACGAGCGCGCGGGTCGCCACACCCTTGCCCCAGTGGCTCGGGCCCAGCCAGTACCCGACCTCGCCCGTGCGCGCGAACACGTCTTGCCCGCGATCCCAGCCGATGCCGCCGACGACCGCGCCGTCGACCTCGATGCAAAGGTGCGGGCTGGGCTCGATCGCGCCCGCCATCGCGATCCACACGACCGCGTCCACGGGGCCGTAGGGGTGCGGGAAGCGGTCCTTCAGGTTGCGCCAGACCTCGCGGTGGTTGGCCTCCCGCGCGAGGGCGCCCTCGTCCCCCGGGGCCCAGGGCCGCAGCCTCACGCCCTCACCTGCCAGCAACTCCACGGCAACTAGGGTAGCGGCGGCCATCGACGGGTAGACTGTTCGCCCCGCACCCCCGACCCGCGCCTCCCATGCAAGACCGTTTCGAGCCCGAACTGCGCGCCGCCCTCAACCGGGCGCGCCTCATCGCCCAACGCCAGGGCCTCCACCAGATCGGCACCGCCCACCTGGCGCTTGGTCTTCTGACCACCGACGGCCAGGGGCAACCGCCCTGCGCCGCGGCCCAGTCGCTGGCGGGCCTCGGGGCCGATATCCCGAGCCTTGGTCAGGCGCTGCAGGAAGGCCTCGTCACGGGTCCGGTGCGCTTCTTCCCGCCCAACATGGGCTTCGAGGAGATGGCCGGGCGCGCCATGCAGCTCGCCATCAACGGCGCGCAGCAGATGGGGCACGCTGGGATCGGCACGGAGCACGTTTTGGCGGCACTGATGCAGGAGCCCGAAGGTCCCCTGGTGAAGGGCCTCGCGCCGCAGTCGATCGACGCCAAACGTGTGATCGAGGGCCTGAACCCGCTCTTCCAAGCGCGTCCGCGCGAAGCCGCGGCGGCCACTGCCGGCCAGGCCGTGCCCGGCACCGTCGCGCCGAACAGCCGCATGACCGAGAGTGGCCAGCGGGTCCTGAACGCAGCCAGCGCGCTCGCGCAGCGCTACGGCCACGGTCCCGCGGGCACGCCGCACCTGGTGCTGGCGCTGCTCGACGACACGGACCGCATGCTCACGTCGCTGCTGCGCCGCGCCGGTGTGAACCCGACCGAAGTGCGCCAACTGCTGCTGCAGCAACTGCGCGTCGACGCCTGATCCGGGTTTCAGTCGCCGGAGGGCGACGCATGGGCGCGCCGCGCGGGCACGGCCACGAAGCGCCGCTCCTCGGGAATCCAGGCCGTCAGCTCGCGGCCCCACACGCAGCCCGTGTCGAGCCCCAGGGCCTGGGGCTCGTCCACCAGCCCGCGTTGGGACCAGTGACCGAACACCGCGCGGCGGCCGCCGTGCTGCGCGGGGTCGTAGAACGTGTACCACGGCGCAAACGGCGGCGGCGGGGGAGCGGCCGACTCGTCGCCGTCCGGCCGCTCGCCGTTGGGGGAGCAGTAGCGCACCCGCGTCGCAAACGTGCTGTGGGGGTGCTCCGCCACCGGATCGACCAACGCGAGCCGCACCTCTGGGTTCGTCCACTTGGGATGCAGCCCCGCATGCACGAGCAGGTAGTCTGGCTCAAGCCGCACGAAGGGCTGCGCCTTGAGCCAATCCATCAACTCGTCGCAATCGTCCGCCGCCAGCAGCCCATCGATGCGATCCGAAGGCCGCGGCCGCCGCACACCCGCCGCCGCACGCAACGTGTGCAAGTCGTGGTTGCCAAGCACAGGCTCCGCGCCCAGTTCGACGAGCAGCCTCAGCGTCCCAAGCGCATCGGGCCCGCGCCCAACCAAATCCCCAAGCGGCATCAACCGATCCGCACTGGGATCAAACCGCGCCGCCTCGAGCAGAGCCTCGAGCTCCTCCCGACACCCCTGGATGTCGCCAACAAAAATGCGCCGACCCATGACCCCAGGAGGCTAACCCGCCGGGCCCGCGCTCGGATCGGCAAACCGCGGCTGGCCTGGAGACGCGCCACGGTCTGGTCCAGACTCGTTCGGCCCGATCGACCGCGCCCGTGTACTTTGGCATCCATTCCATGGTTGCTCGAAAACGTGTTGGGACCCTCGGCGCGCTAGCGGGCGCGGTCCTCGGCGGAGGCCTGCTCCTTTGGTGGGGCAGTGGAAGTTTCGACCGCGAGTTGCAGCACGAGGATCCGCCTGTCGCTGCCGAGGCACCGATCGTTCGGACTGCTGAGGATGTCGCGCCGCGAAGTGCTCGCAAGCGGGTAGGCGGGGGGATCGAAGTTGCGGAGGTCGTGTCCCCGAGCGCACCGCGGTCCTTGGCCGACATGCTGCGTGTCGCGGGGATCGACGCGTTCGAGTTGGCGCGGGTGATGGGTCGCAGCGTCGACTCGTGGAGGCTCACCGACCTCGGCCCCCTGCGAGACGCGGTGCAGAGCGCTGGTGTGACCTGCGGGGATGTGCTCGCGTGCCTGCGTGCCGAGGAATCCACGCATCACGAACGTGTCACCGCGGTGCTCGCGGCGCTCTGGGCGAAGGATTGGAGCCCCGCCGTCGAGTCCGAGTTGTTGGACGAGGCCATGCGCGACACATCGCTCCTCGACTCGGTAGTGCTGGCGGTCGATCGACGGGGCACGAGTGCGAGCTCGGCCGTGCGCCAGGAACGGATCGCGCAGCTTGTGGAGTTCACGTTGCGCACGAAGGGCGACCCCGGCCCCGGCGTGGGCTTGCCTAGCCGGGAAGTTGGTGCCGCGCTCGACATGTTGCGCGATGCGGGCGCCAACTCGGGACTGTCGGCGGCGCTGCATCTGCTCGCGGGCGAGAGCTACACGTCGATCACTTCCAGTGCGTGGGGAGTGTTGGCGAGCTCCGAAGACGAGCAGTTCGTGGGGACGGTCGTGGACGGGGTCTCGAACCGAAAGTCGGGAGCCCTCTTCGGGCTGCCAGCGATCGAAGGCGACGCCCGTGTGGACCAACTGCTGAGTTTCGCATTCGACGAAACCAAGGATGCCTACGTACACCACGTGCGCAACGCGTCCAGGGCTGCGCTCTTGTATTCGGGCAGCGAACGCGGGCACGCGGCCCTCGCCGAATGGCTCAACTCCATGCCGCCGCGAAATGCATCCGGGCAGTTGAGCGAGATCGCGAAGGAGGCCGGGCCCGACGACCTGCTCGACGTCTTGCGGATGGCCCGGGCGGTGTCGAGCGAAGAGGCGGCCGACGCATTCCTCCAAGCCGCCGCCCCCCGCTTCCAAACCCTCAAGTGGGACCCGCGGCTTGAACCGAGTCGCCGCGACGCGGTCGAGTTCCTCGCGAACACGAGCCACTGGAGCGAAAGCCAAAGGGACCGTGTGCGCCAGCTCTTCGGACTCGAGTAGGGCGGCTCGGCATTTTCGGGTCGGTGGAGGTCGCGCGGGAAATCAGGCGGGGGGTGTATCGCCGCCGGGGGCGGAGCTTTCGGCCACGGGGCGAGGGCTCGGTCCCGCCGTGGCGGCGGATCGCACCACCGGAGTTTCGGAACCGTTCCGCGGGTGCCCCTGGGGCGCCCGGTAGTGCCGTGCTGCGCCTCGGACTGGCGGGGCGACCGGGCCCGCCTTGCGCCGGCTGGAGGGCGGCCGGTACCCTGTTTGGCCCTCGCTGGGGTTTCTCCGGTTCGATGGCCTCCCGAAGGGGGCGGCCGGGGAGCGGTGGGGGGCAGAATCGAAGGTGACCTATGGCGCGCGCGCAGACGAAATCGGGCGGTCCGAACCGCGGCAAGAAGCTCATCCGCAAGATCGGGATGGGCTCGGGCAAGTACCTCCTGGCCGACAAGAAGAAGAAGCAGCGCTGATCCAGCCTGCTCCTGGGCCACGGGCCGTGCCGCCGGTTGAGGGTGCCGATAGGCGCTCCGGCCGGCGGTGCTTTCGTGTCAGGGGAGCGGCCCGTAGGTCCTCGGTCGGAGCAATAGATGCTGGCGCTGCTGGATGGAGCTGAGGCCGGCGCCGGGCCCGGGGTGCTCGTCGGGTCGATGGCCGCGTTGGGAGCGGCCGCGCTCTGGGCGTTTGGCTCGTTCCTCTTCAGCCGCGCGATGGCGCCCGTGCCGGGGCGTGCGGCGCTCACACCGGCGGCGGCCAACCTGTTCAAGAACACGAGCGCCGCGCTGCTTTTCGGTGCGATCTGGTGGGGCATGGGGCACGCGGGGCCGAGCGGCGACGCGTGGGTTTCGCTCGGCGTCAGCGGGCTCCTCGGGTTTGCCGTCGGGGACGCGCTCTACTTCGCCGCGTTCTCGCGCTGCGGCGTGCAACTGGCGGCGCTCGCGGCCAACTTGATAGCGCCGCTTGCGGCGTTGATCGACTTCGTGTGGTTCGGACGCGCGCTCTCCGGCCTGGGCTTCGTGTCGATGGGCGTGACCCTCGCGGGCATCGCGTTGGTGGTGTCGGAGCGCCCCCGCGGGCGCGTCGGCGAACCCGCGCGCGATCCCAAACAGCGCCGCATCGGCATCGCGTTCGCGTCGTTGGCGGCGGCCGCACAAGCGGTGGCGATCGTCACGGGGCGAGCCGGTTTCGAGGGCACCGAACTGCTGCCCGGCACGGTGGCGCGGCTCGCGGGCGGCGTGCTCGGCGCGTTGGTGATCGCGGTCGCATTCGGAATCTGGCAGCGCGGCGTGCGCCGCGGCGGCCCCGGGCCCGCGGACGAACTGCGCCTGTTGGCGCGCCCCTTCGTGCTGCCGGCACTTGTGGCGGCGCTCCTCCCCGCATGCCTGATCGCCGCGTGGATCAACCTGCCCCTGCACAGCCTGGCCCTCGGCTCGCTTGCGCCCGGAGTGTCCGGCGTGCTGTTCGCCACCACACCGCTCTTCGCCTTGCCGATCGGGATGGTGCTCGGCGAGCGCTACGGCTGGCGCACGGCGGTGGGCACGGGAATCGCGTTCCTGGGCGTCGTCGGCGTCATCCGGTTCACCTGAGCGCCAGCCCATCAGGTCGCCCACGTCGATCGCTGGCGATTTCTCGCAACCCCTCAACGGCGTCTGAGTCTTGCATTCCTCGCGGGTCCATTCCGGTCCGCGGCCCCGACGAGGGGCAGGAGATGGCGATGCTCACACGATGGATTCTGTGCGCCCTGTTCGCGGGCGCTTGGTGGCTTCCGAGCGACAGTTTCGCACTGGCGAGCGATCCCTGTGGACAGGCGACGACGGCGCCGAAGCGGTTCGCGGACTATCCGCCCGACTATCCGTTCGGGAGGAACGGAAACGAGCACGAGCCCCAGGGACACGACGGCTGGCCCTCCGACACGCCCGTGGGGTACGAACCCCCGAACGGCTCTGGCGCCTTGCCCGCGGATTGTCCGCCGAACGGTGGCCCGGGTGGCGACGGCTGGGGCAGCGGAGCTGGCGGAAATGGAGGTAGCTCGTTCCACCCCGGCGGTCAGGGCGGAGCAGGGGGAGGGGGCGGCACCGCTGCCGATCCCGGCCAGGGAGGCTCGGGGGGCAATGGTGGCAACGGAGGTTCGGGCGGCCCCGGAACACCCGAGTTCCCCAACGGGGGCCCCGGTGGACCTGGAGGGCCGGGCGGCGCAGGGCCGATCGCTGGGGGCAACGGAGGTGCGGGCGGCAGCGGCGGCGCGTCGTCGGGAGTTGGGCTCGCCGGCACCGGTGGAAGCGGAGGACAAGGTGGAGCCGGGGCGGCATTCGGCGGCGACGGGGGACAAGGTGGCCCGGGGGGACACGGTGCGTCCGCGCCCAAGGGGGGATCCGGCGGCGATGGCGGCGCGGGGGGCCCCGGTGTCTTTGGCGGCGCGGGTGGCAACGGTGGGACCGGCGGCAACGGTCTGGTGATGGGCGGTTCGGGAGGGGACGGTGGCGACGGAGGCGCGACCACGAGCGAACACGGGACGAATGGCGCCGGGGGCGACGGCGGATGTGGTGGCTCCCCCTGCGGGGCCGGCGGCGATGGTGGTGAGGGGGAGAGTGGTGTGCCTTTGCTCGACCCTTCGACACACGGTGACGATGGCGCGGTCGGCGCGGGCTGCGCACCCGGCACGCCGCTCGTGGTCAGCGTGACCCGCTGGGCTAGGTTCGTGAACGAGGTGCTGGATGTGATCGAGAAGATCGACGAACTCCTGGGAGACTCGGGCGGTTCGGGCTCCATGGCCGGGATCTAGTCATGGGGCGCGGCGGTGGTGTTGGCAGGTTCCGGGTGTTGGCGTCGGCCGCGATGGCCGTGCTTGTGCTCGGTGTGGTGTGGATCGCCTGTGCCGAACGGGACGGGCACCGTCCGTCCGTGCAGCCCGAGATTCCCGCCGCGCCCGACGAGCCCACCGCGAACGACGGGCGCGACGAGCACCGACCGGATCGCCGCGTGGCGGCGGACTCCGCGTCTAGTGAGCGAACGTCGGCGCCCGAGGCGAGCGCGACCCATGCTGCCCGCCTTCGGTCAGCGCCCGTGCACATCCTCGCGGTCGACGAAAACGGTTCGGTGCCTACGACGGGGAGAGTGTGGCTTCGGGCACATCGCATCGTCGCGACGCGGAAGTCCGAGGTGCCGAGTTCGTCGCACGAGGTGTGGATGCCAAGTCTGGACCCGACCATGGATCCCTACACCATTCCCACCACACGCGTGGTGGAGTTGGTGGACGGACGGGCCGAGGTCCAAGGCCTCGAACCCGGCATGTGGTCGTTGGGCCTCGTTCCCGGCACTCTGCCGCGGGGTTGGTTGCCGGCCCGATTGGGATGTGTGCGCACGCATGGACCCGGTGGGGCGCTCTTGGATGTGCTTCTCGAGCCTCGCGACGAGCCCCTGGTGGCGACGTTGCCGCTGGTACGTTCCGCCCTGGTGTACGGCGTGGTGATCGGACCGGCCGGGCACGGTGTGCCCTACGCCACGCTGGACGCGATGCCCCTTCCTCCCAACCCCATGCGCGGAAGTCCACTCCGCTTCGATGCGGACCCCGTCGGTCAGTACGAAGTGGAGTTATGGCCTGGCCACTGGACCTTCCGCGCCTTCGCCGGGCCCAGCGAGTACCCGCCGCCCGATGGTGTTCATCGACCGTGGCCTTCAGAGAGCCCCATCTACGGTCGCACGTCGCCGCGGCCCCGTCGAATCGAGCTTGCCGCAGGCGAAACTCGCGAGTGGAACTTCGACTTTCGCGGCGGCACGGGGTCGATCGAGGGGCGGCTCCAGTGCGACGAGGGCCGCCCCTTTTCGGGGCTACGCGTCATGCTGTGTCCCGACTGGAACGAGGCCGAGCAGGCGGAGGGTTGGGTGATACTGGGACGCGGCGGTGCCGTGGCTGCGGACGTCACCGATGCGGACGGCAACTTCGCTTTCGAACACCTCGGATCGGGACCTTACTACCTCATGGTGGCCGATTCGGAGTACGAGGTCCGCGCGCCTCCGGGCGCCAACGTGCTCGCGGATTGGCCGTCGAAGTTCCCCTTGCGCCTCGGGCCCGGCGAATCGAAGCGGGGTGTAGTTCTCGTGGAGCAACGCAGTCGTCCGATGGTCGTGGAGGGCCACATCCTTCTCGGTCCGCTCAGCCTGGCTGGAGGCGGAGTGGAGTACGAGCTGGTCTACCCCGCCGGGTTCCGCGGGCGGACGTCTCCGAACGTGCACCGGTTCGAGGTCGACCGCGCTGGGGCGTTCCGCTGGCACTGCGAGACCCCCGAGGGGCCGATGGTGATGCGCGTCGTGCAGCGCGGGGCGGTGCTTCACGAAGAGACCATCGACGCGGTACCCGACGGCCGTTTCTTGCGCACCATACGCCTGCCGTAGGCGGTGGTGGGGAGACCGTCAGGGGCGAGCGCGAAGGGCTGGCCGTGGGCGCAGCAGCAGCAGCGCGAGGGGCAATGTGCCCAGCCACCACAGCGGGTGGGCTAGGTCCAGGGTGGGCACGCGGTCGGTCAGTACGGCGCATGCGTTGTAGGCGGCGTGCAGCGCGATGGCGGTCCAGAGGGCTCCGCTGCGGTAGGTGATCGCGCCGAGCAGCAGGCCCAGCGAGAACGTGATCGCCAGGCGGTGGATCGAGGCGTGCATCACGGCGAAGACCGCGGCCTGGAAGACGAGCGGCGGCAGGATGCCGGCGCGGGCGCGTGCGAAGAGGCCGCGTAGCACGGCGCCGCGGAAGAGCAGCTCCTCCGTGATGCCGGGACTGATCGCGAAGAGCGCGACGAGCGCGGGTAGGGAGAGGGACTCGAGGGCGCGTGCGATCGGCTCGAGATCGGCGCCACCGGGCAGCGGCAGGAAGCGGCTCTGCAGTTCGACCAGGTGGCGGCCCGCTTGGGCCAGGGCGGGGGCCGCAAACACGGCGGAGAGCGCGAGTGCCACGTGCCGACTGACACCGCCGGGGGTGCAGACTTGCAGGGCGTCCTTCAGGCTCGTGATGGGGCCGACGCCGCGTGCGGCGTTGGCGGGGAGCGCGCGGTCCGCAGTTCCGCGGCCGCGCAGGTTGGCGCGCGCGAGCCAGAGCGCCGCGCCCAGCACCAGCCCCCAGAGGGTCGCCACCAGGCCCCAAACCAAGTCCAGGGACTGCAACCAGCCGCCCGCGAGGTACACGGCGGCCACGGCGACGAGCGCGGTGCGGATCGAGCGCTGCGCGGTGTCGGCCCCCGCGTCCATGCCCTTGGGCGACGGCGACGCGAGCAGACGCTCCGCGTCCAACGTGACGGCGATGCGGCGCAGGGCGAGCGCCGCGTAGACACTCGACGAGAGGAACGCGAGCGCCGCGGGCAGCCACTGCAGATTGCCGGCGAAGGCGTCGCGCAGGGCGAGGCTCGGGCCGGCGAGTGGGACGAGGGCCAGCAGCAGGTCGAGCTGCACGTCCGCCGCCGCGGCGGGGGAGGCGAGGGCCGCACCGACGAGCGTCGCGGGCAGGAGGTAGGCCTGCGCCTCGCGGAAGCTGCGCGCGCGCGCGGCGAGGAAACACAAGCTTGCCGAGATCAGCACCACCGTCGGCAGGAACACGAGGCCCGCGAGCAGGATGCGCGCGGTGCCCGGCCCCTCGACACCCAGTCCGGGCAGGTCGAAGAGGCCCAGGGACGCCGACAGCACCAGGCTGACCACGTTCCCGATCCAGGCGGCGATGGCGGTCGCGAGCACCACCAGGTACTTGCCCCAGGCCAGCGCAATCGTCGGCACGGGTTGCGACAGCAGCGTTTCCAAGGTGCCCTGTTCGCGCTCGCCGGCGAAGGTGTCGATGGCCGCGAAGGCGCCGCCCGAAAGCAGCACCAAAACGGCGATCAGGGGCAGGAAGCGGCCGAGCGCGAGGCCCTGGCGGTCCTTGGGCGGCGCCGCGTCGAAACTCTGGAAGGCGAACGAAACCGCCGGATCGGCGCCGAGCCGCGCGGCGTAGGCCTCGCTCTCGAGTTCGTCCGCCAACTGCCGCAGGGGCCCTAGGACCTGGGTAGAAAGGGCGATGCCGTCCTCACCGGCGCCGTCGAACACGAGGTGCAGCGCGGGCGGCGCGCCGTCCTTCGCGGCGAGGGCCACGAGCAGCCCCGCGTAGGCCTCGCCCCGCGCGTCCTCGGCCCAGTCACGCAAACGCTCCTTGTCCGGCGCCTTCGTTTCGAGCACCTCGCGCGCCCCCGCGATCTCGCGTTCGTCGAAACGCACACCCTCGTCCCGCGCGTCGAGGCGGGCGCGCACAGCCTCGGCCAACGGCGCGGGGAGCCCACCCAAGTCGCGCGCCACGAGCACCTCGCGCTCCTCGATCTGGCGCTGGCCCAAACTGTTGAGCTTCTGCGACGCCAAAAGGAACGCCGGATACGCCAGGATCGGCAGCACCACCGCCAAAAGGATCGCCTTCTTGTCCCGCAGCAAACGGCGGAACTCGCCCTTCGCCACGACGAGGGCCAGGCGCAGGGTGTCGCCGCTTCCGGGCCGGCGGCTCACGTGGTGGCGCTCCCGGCCTCGGCCCGGCGCACCAGGGCCTTGAAGATGCCGTCGAGCCATTCCTCGCCCGTGTCCTCGCGCAGTTCCGCCAGCGTGCCCGAAGCCAGGAGGCGCCCGTGGTGGATCACGCCGATGCGGTCACACAGGCGCTCCGCCTCGGACAGCACGTGCGTCGAGAAGAGCACACAGCGGCGGCTGTCGCGGCGCGCTTCGATGAACTCGATCATGTCGCCGGTCGCGAGGATGTCGAGGCCGGTGGTGGGCTCGTCCAAGATCAGGAGCGGCGGATCGTGCAGCACCGCGCGCGCGATCGACGTGCGCTGCTTCTGGCCGCTCGAAAGGTGCTCGCAGCGGCGATCGGCGAACTCGTGCATGCGGAACGCGTCGAGCAGCTCGTCGACGCGCGCCTCGAGCGCGGCCGGTTCCATGCCGTGCAGCGCGCCGAAGTACTGAAGCGTCTCGCGCGGCGTCAACCGCGCGTAGAGCCCCGTCGTCGCCGACAGGAAGCCGATGCGCCGACGCACTTCGAGGGGCTCTTCGCGCACATCCAGACCATCGACCTTGGCCCAACCGGAGCTGGGCGCCAGCATCGTCGACAGGATGCGCAACGTCGTCGACTTGCCCGCGCCGTTCGGTCCAAGCAAGCCGTAGATCTCGCCGTAACGGCACGAGAGGCTCAGCTCCTTGAGGGCGTGCACCGGCTCCTTCGTCGCGCGGTCCAAGTAGGTTTTGGCGAGGCGTTCGGTCTCCACCGCCAGTTGGGGTTCGCTCATGGGCGCCTCGAGGGCATAAAGGCCGCGCGCAGCCGGTCGAGCGCGCTGGGGTCGGAAGCGGTGTGCAGTTCGCCGGCCAGAAGGCGCACGGCGATCCACGCCGCGACCAGCGCGTAGACGGCGTGGCTCGCGAGGGTCAGGGCGAGGAGCCCGACTTCGAGATCTCCGCCGCGCAGCACGCTGCGCAGCGCCAGCGCCAAACCGACGATGGGCGTGGGGGCCGTGCCTGCGGTCAACTCGAGGCCGGGCAGGGTGGACGCGAGGGCCGGCGCCATGAACAGCATCTGCGCGCCGCCGAGCAGGGACTGGCCCTGTTTGAAGGTCTGCGTGAGCGACGCCAAGCCCGTCAGGACGGCCGAGGTCAAGATGACGAGCACCAGCGCGAAGGGCAGCGTGAGCAGCAACTCACGAGCGCCCAACGTCACTTCGATGGCGCCGGCGCCGACCATGGCCAGGAGGTGGTTGGCGGCGAAGACGATGCCAAAGAGATTGAGCGCGGTGGCCAACAGCGAGAGCACCGCGACCGCGGCCAGTTTGCCGAGCCACAATCCGGCCCGCGGCACGGGCAACAGCAGCGTCGTCTCCTCGCACTTGCGTTCGCGCTCGCCGGCGGTGAGGTCGACGGCCGGATAGAACGCGCCGAACACACCCATCAACACGATGAGCATCGGCACCATCACGGAGATCAGGTACGCGCCCTGCTCGCGGCCGCTGGCGAGATCGCGCCGCTCCACGGCCAGCGGCGCCAGCGATTCGCCTTCTTCCAGCGCTTCGCGACGGGCCCGCTGGGCTTCGTCGGCGAGCAGTGTTTCGACGCGCGTCAGCGCAAGGGCCGAGTTCGGCTGCGCCGAGTTGTGCACCGCGACCCACTCGCCTTCGTTGGGCAACCACAACACGAGATCGAACGCCGCGCGTTTCTCCCCGTCCGGCACGAGCACCAGAGCGTTGGTCTCCGCCTGCGACCGGGGCGAACCCACACTTTCGACGGATAGTCGCCCGGCAGCGGGTTCCGTCCCGTCGTCGGGCGCCGAGGTCGCGCGCTCCAAACGCGCGCCGAGTTCCGCCGCGCGCGCGGCGACCGGTTCGCCCTCGTACGCCACCGCCACCGAGACCTCACGCACCTGCCGACGGGACTCGAGCAGCGAACTGACCTGGATCATCACCCAGAAGAGCGCCGGATAGAGCAGGAGCGGCAGCGCCAGGGTGTAGAGCAGGGTCTGCGAGTCGCGCAGGCTCGAGCGCAGCTCCTTCAGTGCCACGAGGCGGATCGTGGGGAGCAGGCGGATCGTCGGGGAGCGGCCGGGGCCCATGGGCCGGGATCCTATCCCAGGGGCGACTCAGCGCGAGGCGTCCAGCGCCCCCGATTCGAGAAGTCGCGCGGCCAGGGCCTCGGCCAGCACCCGGTGCCCGCGAGCGTTGAGATGGCCCACGTCCTTCGGGAAGAACAGCGTGGACGCGAACTCCGGCGCGCCCTCGGGAATCTGGATCTCGCCCCGGTCGGTGCGGTGGAACACGTTGGGATCGGCCAGGAACTTCGCGAGCTCGGGCATTTCGCTGCGCAGGTCGGCCGTCGGGTCGAACTCGACGGCCCGGCGCCGACCGTCGTTGCCGGCGGCCCACATCGACCAGTACGCCGACGTGGACGGTTGGTCGGGCCGCGAAACGCGGTTGAGGGTCGGCATGGAGAAGAGCACCAACTGGCCCCCGTGGGCCTCGAGCCGCTCGCGCAGGCCCTCGAGGCGTTCGGCGCTTCGGTCCCACAGCCAGCGCATGCTCGATTGGTACGGATGCGCGCTGAGTTCGTGCTGCACGGTCTGGCGCACACGTTCGAACAGGCCGGGCGGCAAGAGGTCGAGGAGCAGCGCGCGCTCCTCGCCCTTCGCGCGCTCCCAGAGGCGCGCCAACGTGTCCTCGTCGGCGCGCGCGAAGTGGCCGATGCGCGCGTCCGCGGGGATCTTGTTGGCCTCGGCCTCGGGCGCGCCGCGGTCGGCCGCGAAGAGGCGCCAGGCCACGTCGCGCGCCCGCGGCGAAACCGCCTCCCAACGCTCGCGGTTGCCCTCGATCGCGACTTCCGGCGGCACCTCGGTGGGGGCCGGAGGGCGCGGCATCCAGCGGCCGTGCACCTTGCGCACCGCGAAGTCGCTGATCGCCGTGCGCACGATCCAAGGGCGCAGGGGGTAGTCGAAGCTGGGCTCCGGACGCGGCATCGGCGCCAGGTCGTAGGTCGTGTTCGGAACGAGCAGGAGGTCGGGCAAAAACGGCGCGATGCGCTGCTCGAACGTGCGCGCCATCTGCTCGAAGACGTACCCCTGCACGGCGAAGTTCTGCACGTGCACCGTGCGCATGTCGCCGCGGCGGCGCAGCTCTTCGGTGAGCAGCCCTTGCAACTCTACCGTCCAGACGTCGCCGTCCTCCACGGACGAACCGTAGGTCATCGAGTTGCCCACGACGGCGATGCGGAGCTCGCCATCGGTCCGCGCGTCCCCTTCGACGGGTGAGATCGCCGGCGCATCCTTGCCCAGCGCGCGGCGCACCGCCTTCGGCGCCGCGGGCCAGTCCGCGCCGCGGTAGCCGAGGTCGTTCGTCGTTTCGCGCACCTCGTAGAAGCGCGACCAACCGTTCTGGTTCGGCAGCATCTGCCAGCCGAGGTGGGGGTGGCGTTTCTGCACGATCCACTTGCCGTGGTCGCCGAGGTAGTAGAGCCCGCGATCGAAGCCGACGAGCACACACACCGCCGCCACGGTGCGCCAACCGAATGTCTGCCAGGGTTTCATGGGGCGGGGGTCGCGGTCAGAAGGCGGGGGTCGCGGTCAGAAGGCGGGGGTCGCGCTCAGAACTGGAAGTAGATGAAGGGCGCGGTGCCCGGGGGTGCCAACAGGAAGAAGACCACGATGCCAGCGGCGAGGATCGCGCCCTGCACGACAGGGTGGCACGCGACGTAGCGGCGCTCCAGGGATTCCGCCAGATCGCCGGGCCAGAGGTGCGTCACGTACCCGACTCCGATCGCGGCCCAGATCTGCCAGGGCAGCTCGGGCAGCGGGCGGCTCCAATCGACGACCTGGCGGCACGCGGTCCAGAAGGTGTCCATGTCCGGGCAGCGGAAGAGCACCATCGAGAACGCGACCACGTGGAACGTGAAAAGACCGCCCGCCAAGCGGAACGGCAGCCGGTCGGGGAAGGCGCCGCCGGGCAGGAGCTTGCGCACGGCCCGCACGATGATCAACCACGCGCCGTGGTAGAGGCCCCACAGCACGAACGTCCACGCGGCGCCGTGCCACAGCCCGACGAGTCCCCACGCCACCAGCACGTTGCGCGAGGCCTTCCACCAACTCCCGCGGCTGCCGCCCATCTGGATGTAGACGTAGTCCATGAACCACGACGACATGGAGATGTGCCAGCGGCTCCAGAAGTCCTCGAGGCTCTTGGCCTTGAAGGGCGCGTCGAAGTTCTTCGGCAGTTCGAACCCGAGGCATCGCGCCGAACCGATGGCGATGTCCGAGTAGCCGGCGAAGTCGCCGTAGAGCTGCAGCGCGTAGCCGTAGGTGGCGACCAGCAAACCGAGGGCGCCCAACTCGCCCATGGAATCGGCGTTCTCGAACGCACGATCGACCAGGTAGAGCCCGAGCACGTCGGCGATCAAAAGTTTCTTCGCCAGGCCGCGCAGGATCTGGAACAGTCCCGAGGCCAGTTGTTCCGAGCGGAAGGCCGGTGGGCTCTCCAACTGCGGCAGGAAGTCGCGGGCGCGCACGATGGGCCCGGCCACGAGCTGCGGGAAGAAGCTGACGTAGAGCGAAAAGTCGAGCAGGCTGCGGATCGGCTTCATGCGACCCGCGTAGATGTCGAGTGTGTACGAGAGGGTCTGGAACGTGTAGAAGCTGATGCCGACCGGCAGGGCGATTTCGAGAACCGGCGTGCTCGGCGCGAAGCCAAGGGACGTCAGCAGCGCCCCGATCTCCGCGGTGAAAAAACCGAAGTACTTGAACCAACCCAGCATGCCCAGGTTGGCCACCAGGCTCAGCGCCAACCAGCGTTTGGCGCCGCGCGGGTCGCCGTTCTCGCGGTTGCGTTCGACGCCGAGGCCAGCGGCGTAGTCGACGACGGAGCTAATGGCCAGGAGCCCGAGGAACCGCCAATCCGCCTGGGCGTAGAACCAATAGCTCGCCACCAGCAAGAAGCTGTGGCGCAGGCTGCGTTGCCGGGACAGCGTCCAGAACAGGACGTAGACCGACCACAGAAACAGGCCGTATTCGAAGCTGTTGAACGCCATGGGGGGGGCGGGCGCGCGGACCCACCCCATCGGGCGTCCTGCGCCATCACTGTAGCGGCGCGCGGCTGCGCGCTCCCCTCAGGACGGGCTGTCCTGGGTCTCGGATGGGTCGGGCACCAGGCCATCCGCAGGCACACCGCGCCGCGGCGCGGGCACGAGCACGTCCCGGGCGGCCGCGCTGCGGGTCGGGGCCGGGCGCACGGGCGCCATGGGCATCCCCGGTTCGAACAGAGCCGGATCGGTGCCGGGCCGGCGTTTCGACGCGTACATGGCGGCGTCGGCGCAGCGCAGCAATCCGTCGGGGGAATCCGCGTGGTCCGGGTAGAGCGCCACCCCGATGCTGGCGCGCACCACCAGGCTGGTGCCCTCGACGGGCAGCGGCGCGGCGATCAGCTCGGCCACCTTGTGGGCCACGGCGAGGGCCTGCTCGGGGGTCGCCACGCCGGGCACGATGATCGTGAACTCGTCGCCGCCGAGGCGCGCCACCGTGTCCGCGCGCCGCAACCCGGCGCGCAGGCGCTGGCCCACCCGCCGCAGGATCTCGTCGCCGACGTGGTGCCCGAGGGTGTCGTTGATCGCCTTGAAGCGGTCCAGGTCCAGGAACAGGAGCCCGACGCGCCGCCCGTCCCGAGAGGAGTGGGCCAGTTCGAGCTCGAGCCGCTCCGTGAGGGAGTGGCGGTTCGAGAGCCCGGTCAGCGGGTCGCGGAAGGCCAGCTCGAGCACGGCCCGCTCCTGGGCGGCGCGTTCGCTGGCGTCGCGCAGCAGCAGCACCTGGCCGCGCTCCTGTCCGTTCGGATCGCGGATGGGGGAGCGCCGCCGTTCGACGAGGCGCCGCTCGCCGTCCTTGCGCACCAACTCGCGCACGTCGCCGAGGGCGAGCGCCGCGGAGAAGTCTTCCTGTCCGGGACCCATGCGCGGCCGCACCAAGTGCACCACGTCCCCGAGGGCCCGTCCGGTTGCATCGGCGCGCTCCCAGCCCGTCAGCTCCTCGGCGACGGCGTTGATGAACACCACACGTCCGCCGATGTCGGTCGTCAGCACCGCGTCCTCGATGCTGGCGAGCGCCACCGCCGAAAGTTCGCGGCTCTCGACCAGTTCGCGCTCCATCTCGATGCGCATCAAACCGAGGCCCGTGGTCACCCAGATCGCAAACAGCGCGTTGGCGCTGTTGACGAGCGCGAGCAGCAACTCGCGCGACGCACCTCCCCGGTCCGCGGGCAGGGCGAGGCGCTCGTCGAGCCACCCCGCCTCTCCCAACGCCACCCACGCGCCGATCGGCGTCAGGGCCGAGCAGATCGCGGCAATCGCCAAGGTGCGACCGCGGCGCGCATCCCACACGCTAGCCAGAACCGGCACGATGTAGAGGCTGCCGAGGGCCACACCGACGGGCAGCCACAGGTCGAAGCCGAAGATCACCGCGACGAGCAGGCCCACCAGCAGCAAGAGGTGCGAGGGGGCGCGGCGCGCGGGGCCGCCCGGGTTCAGGGGCGCGATCACGGGTGCGTGGGGGCCGTCAGGAATGGGCTCTTGCGTCCCGTATGGGCGGGGCGCGGTCGAGGGCGAGGATCAACCCCACCAACCCGAGGTGCGAATAGGCCTGGGGGTGGTTGCCGAGGGCTCTCGTCTCCACCGGATCGTACTGCTCGCTCAGTAGGCCCGTAGCGCCGCGCAGGTGGAGCAGTCCCTCCAGCAGCTCCTCGGCCCGTTGCCGCTGCCCCAGGGCCAGGTGCGCCTCCGCCAGCCAGGCCGCCAGAATGTGGAAACCGCCCTCCCGACCCGGCAGTCCGTCGTCGGCCCGGTAGCGGTACACGGTGGGGCCCTCGCGGAGTTCGCGTTCGATGGCCGCCACGGTTTCGACGAAGCGCGGATCGTGTGGATCGAGGAACCCGGAGAGGCCGATCTGCAGCACGGCCGCGTCCAGGTCGTCGGACCCGTAGGCCGCAGTGAACGCGCGCAGCTTCGGGTTCCAGCCCTTCTCGAGGACCTCCGCGGCCAGCTCGTCGGCGATGGCGGCGAGTTCCGGCCGCGGCCGCGCGAAGTGCTGTTCGAGCACGGTCCGGCTGCGGTCGAGCGCGAGCCAGCACATGACCTTCGTGTGCACGTGGTGGCGCGCGGGTGCGCGGATCTCCCAGATGCCGTGGTCCGGGTCGCGCCAGCGGTTGGCGACGGCCTGCGCCATCGCCTCGCAGAGCCGCGCGTGTTCGGAGGAGAGCGGCGCGCCGATCCTCGCAAGGGTCGCGATGAGGTCCGCGATGGGTCCGAAGACGTCGAGTTGCACCTGGCCCGACGCGCCGTTGCCCACACGCACCGGTCGGCTGCCGCCGTAGCCCGCCAGCCCCGCGATCTCGCCCTCGGCGCCGAGCTCCGCACCCGTCACCGTGTAGATCGGTCGCAGCCGGTCCGGCGCGGAAAGGCCGTCCAAAATGCCGAGCAGCCAATCGAGCAGCGCCATGCCCTCGCTCGGGCTGCCGAGTTCGGCCAGCGCGCGCGCGGCGAGCGCCGCATCCCGCGGCCACGCGAAGCGGTAGTCCCAGTTGCGCACGCCGCCCATGCATTCGGGTAAGCTCGTCGTCGCAGCGGCGGCGATGGCGCCGCTCGGTCCGTATTGAAGCGCCTTCAGCGTCAACGCGCTGCGCAGGAGCGCCTGGCGTTCGAAGTGGGGGAGTTCGAGCCCCTCGCTCCACTCGGACCAGTGGCGCGAGGTCTGCTCGCGGCGCTGCGTCGGCGAGCGGCCCGCTGCCCGAAGGTCCCCGGCGCCAAAACGGAGTTCGAGCACCAGCGGCTCGGGCCCGAGTTCCACGAGCGCCTCCGCGGTGTCGTGCGCGCCCTCGCGCGCCAATGTCCACGTCACACCGGGCGAGCGCAACAAGACGGGATCCAGGCTGTCGAGCACACAGAGCCCGCCCTCGCGCGCCTCGAGGCGCGTGGTTTGGCGGCCGAAGTCGAGGCGCGGCGCAAAACGCAGGCGCACCGCGCCCCGGCCCTCGATGACCCGCACCAGATCCGTGCGGCCGGCCCGTTGGGTGGCGCGGCCGCCGCTCGTGTCGAGGAAGTCCGTCACCGCGAACGAGGCGAACTGCGTGGTCAGCACGAGGTCGCGCTCCCCGTACTTCTGGTGGAGCGGCGCACTGCCGTCCGTGGGCTCGACCGCGAAGTGCCCGGCCGTGGCGCCGCCGAGCAGTTCGGCAAAGAGCGCGGGCGAATCGATGCGCGGCGCGCAGAACCACACGATGCGGGCCGCGGGTGTGACGAGGGCCGCCGTGCGTTGGTCGCTCAACAGGCTGAGCTGTTCGATCGGCGGCGCGCCGACCGCGCCGAAGTGCGCTGCGCGCCGCTCGCAGAGGCGCGCCAACCATTCGGCGACCTCCGCGGGACCGCGCACGCGCCAGGACGCGGCGGACGGCCCGGCGCCGACCTTCACGGCGACGTCGGGGCCGTGGAGCGTCGCGAAGGCGTCCTCGTCGGTCACGTCGTCGCCGAAGAACACGACGGCGCTGGCGCCGACCTCGCCGCGCATCCGGCCCAGGGCGTGGCCCTTGTCGGTGGGCACCACACTCAGCTCGAGCACACACTTGCCGCGCTTTTGGTGCACACCGACTAGGGCCGCGGGGCCCGCCATCACTTCGGCCAGCGCGGACGCGGCGGCGCCGGCCTCGGCGCGGCGGTAGTGGAACGCAGCGCCCGCGGGTTTGGGCTCCACCGAGAGGCCCTGCGTGCGCGCCGCGATGTTCGTCAGTTCGGCGCGCAAGCGGTCCCGCAGCGCCGTTTCGACGGGATTCAGGCGCTCCGCAAAGCCGACGTCGAACTCGCTGCCGTGGCTGCCGACGAGCAGGAGCCCGGGCGGCGCACCCGTCAGCGCCGCGAGGTCCGAAAGTGCGCGACCCGACAGCACCGCGGTGAAGGTCTGCGGCAGCCGCGCGAGGGCCGCCAGGGCGACGAGGGCCTCGCGCTCGGGATGGGCCTCGCGCGGGTCGTCCACGATCTGTGCCAGCGTGCCGTCGTAGTCGCTGGCGACGAGCAACACCGGCGTCTCTGCCAGCCGTGCCAGCGCCGCTTCGAAGTCGGGGTCACCGCTCGCTTCCTTGGTCATGATTCCAGTGCGTCGAGGAACTCCGCCGCCCACGTGTGCACGTCCCTGCGGTCGATGACACGCCGCAGCGACGCCATGCGCCGCCGCTGTTCCGCGAGCGGCATTTCGAGGGCCTGTTCGAAGGCCGTGGCCATGCCGTCCACGTCGTGGGGATTGACCAGCAGGGCCTGGTCCAGTTCCTTGGCGGCGCCGGCGAACTCGCTCAGGACGAGCACTCCATCGCCGTCGGGGCGGCACGCGACGAACTCCTTGGCGACCAAGTTCATGCCGTCGCGGAGCGGTGTCACCAGCATCACGTCCGCGGCCGAGTACCAGGCGACCAGCTCTTCCTGCGGCAAGTTGCGGTAGAGGTAGTGCACGGGCACACGCCCGCCGTCGCCGCACATTCCGTTGATGTGCCCGACCTGCTGCTCGACGCGGCCGCGCATCTGCGCGTAGTCGGGCATCGCCTCGCGGCTCGGCACGGCCACTTGCACCAGCACGACTGCGTCGAGCGCGTGGTCGTAGCGCTCGAGCAGCTCCGCAAAGGCGGAGAGCCGCCGATCGATGCCCTTGGTGTAGTCGAGCCGGTCGACGCCGAGCAGGATGCGCCGCCCATCGCCGATCGTGCGGCGGATCTCCTGCGCGCGGGCGCGCACGCTCGGGCGCGCGGCGATCTCCGCGTAGCGCGCCGTGTCGATCGAGATTGGGTGCGCGCCGTACTGGACTCTGCGTCCGCGGTAGGAGAGGTATCCCTCGCCCTGCACGGCGTCGGTGTAGCGCGTCGCGGCCAACGCAAAGTTCTTGGCGCCGAGTTCCGTCTGGAAGCCGACCAGATCGGCGCCGAGCAGGCCTTCGAGCACCTCGCGCCGCCAGGGAAGCTGGCCAAAGAGCTCGACCGGGGGGAACGGGATGTGCAGGAAGAAGCCGATGCGCGCCGCGGGCGCGATCTCGCGCAGTTCGGCGGGCACCCGCTGCAGTTGGTAATCGTGCACCCAGACCGTGCCGCCGGGGCGCACCCGCTCGGCCGCCGCGCGGGCGAAACGCCGGTTGACGTCGACGTAGGGTTGCCACCAACTGCGCTCGAACTCGGGCCAACGCACCGCGTCGTGGTAGAGCGGCCAGATGACTCCGTTCGAGAACCCCGCGTAGAAGAGGTTCACCTCGGCCCGTGAGAGGGCCACGGGCACCAGGTCGATCCCGCCGTCCGTGAACGGCTCCGGCGCGTCGCCCGCCGCGCCCGCCCAGCCTACCCAGGCCCCGCCGGAGCCCTCCAGGAGGGGCGCAAGGGCGCTCACCAGGCCCCCGGGGCTGCGCTCCCAGCGCGCTCCGTCGGCGGTGCGCACCCGCGCCACGGGCAGCCGGTTGGCGACCACGATGGGGCCCACGCGGCCGGGGGAGCCCCGGCTGGGTCCGGGGGCAGGGCGCTGGGTGGGTCGGGTCATGGCGGCGCCGGCCGCACGGCCCGGCCCACCCACACTAGGGCAGCGGAGGCCCCGGGCTAGGCCCCGTTCCGGATTGCTTGCACAGTTGGAACCTGGCCGAGCCGCGGGTTTGCGTCGGCGACGGGGTCAAGGACGGTCGCGCAGTCGGTCGATGGCCCGGCGGTGCAACTGGCCAAAGGCAGCCCCATCGCGGACCCGGAGCTCGTTCCGTCGGCGCTTCCGTCGCACGCGGGGGTCGTGGGCGAGGGCAGCAGTGCCGGTGCGCTCCTCGCCCCCGAGTTGCCCGACGTCGAGGCCCTGCCCGACGTCGAGGCCCTGCCCGAGCTCGAAACGCTGCGCGATGGGCTCTTCGAGCTGCCGCCGGAGCCGCATCCGGAGGCGGAGCGAACGGAGGAGGACGGGGACGATCTCGTGCCCGAACCCGACGCGCTCGCGGCCCGCCGCCATCCGCTGCGGCGCGCGGCGCGGCTCGCGCGGCACGGCTTCGGCGCCGCGCTGGTGGCGGTGCTCTTCTACACCCTCTCGTTCCACCTGTCGGTCGTGCGCGGCAGTTCGATGTCGCCCGGCATCCACGACGGCGACCGCATCCTGGTGGAGCCGTGGTCGTACGTCTTCGCGGACGTGCAGCGCGGCGACGTGGTCGTGATGCAGTCGCCGGTGGATCCCGCGGTCGACTACATCAAACGTGTGATCGGCCTGCCCGGCGACGAGGTCCTGATCGCCGCCGGCGGTGTGTGGGTGAACGGACAATTGCTCGCCGAGCCGTACGCCGTGCCGGGCGACAGCGAACTCTTCCAGTGGACGCGGGTGCTCCACGGTCACTACTTCGTGCTGGGCGACAACCGCCCCCACAGCAGCGACAGCCGCGAGTTCGGCCAAGTCCCCGGCCGCTTCCTGCGCGGCCGCGTGGACGTCCGCGTTTGGCCCCCGCTGCGGGCGGGGTGGGTTCAGTAACTCGACGTCAGCGGACAGGCCCACATGAATCGAATTGGCGGTGTGGATGGATGTAAGGGCGGCTGGCTGCGTGTGGAGCGCACCGCAGACGACCGCTTGGTTGCTGAAGTGCTGACCACCGAGCGGCTCCTGCTCGATGCGCTGCAGTTCGCTGTGCTGGCGATCGACATTCCGATCGGGCTGCCGGACCATGGGCCGCGCCGTGTCGACGAAATCGCGCGAAGAACACTCCGTGGACCGCGTGCGAGTAGTGTCTTTCCGACGCCCGTGCGCGCGGCGCTCGATGGCGAGAGCTACGAGCAAGCTTGCGCGTTGTCGTACGCGGCGTGCGAAAAGAAGCTCAGCCGGCAGGCCTTCGCGATCCTCCCAAAAATCAAGGAAGTGGACGCTCTGCTGCAAGGGGCACCGGGTCTGGAGGGTCGCATCCGCGAAGTGCATCCTGAGATCTGCTTTTACTTCCTCAACGGTGGGCGACCGATGACCCACGGAAAGAAGACGAGCGAGGGCAAGGTCGAACGGGCCGAACTCCTCGCCGGTCACTTCGGCAACCGCATCCACGAGCTCCGTAGGAGCGTGGCGTCGAAGCTCGCGTCCATCGACGACCTTTGGGATGCACTCGCGGCGCTCTGGTCCGCGGAACGGGTACTCGCGGGTTGCAACGAGTCCCTTCGCGACGCTCCAACGCACGACAGCCGAGGGTTGCCCATGGAGATGGTCGCCTGATCGCAGGCGAGTCGCGATGGGGCGGGCTTTCAGCCCTTGCATCCATCTCACGACAAAACCTGGGGCGTTGCCCCAGGCTACTATCGGGCGCGCCGTTGGCGCTTCGGAGGGCCGTTCGCGGAGGCCAATGCCGCGGGCGAACTCCGCGCAATGAGTCCAACCGGGGCCACGCCCCGTCCGACACGGATCATCGCGCCGAATTCGTGGCGCGCTCGCAACGACGCGGGTACGTCCGAAAGGGGCAACGCCCCGTTCGATAGTAGCCTGGGGCAACGCCCCAGGTATTGCGTTGGAAGCGGCCCGGGCTGAAGGCCCGGCCCATGCCGCCGTTGCGTTGCGATGGCCCGTCTTGATGGGGCGGGCTTTCAGCCCTTGCATCCATCTCACGACAAAACCTGGGGCGTTGCCCCAGGCTACTATCGGGCGCGCCGTTGGCGCTTCCGAGCGCCGTTGGCGCATGCGAAGGTAGACGCGGTCGCGACGCGCACGCGAACGCGACGCGCACGCGAACGCGACGCGCATGCGAACGCGACGTGCACTCGCCCGTGCGTTCTATCGCTGAGCTGAATCACACGGCCAGGATCGTTGCGGCCGTCCGGGAGGGGCAACGCCCCTCACCATCGTAGCCTGGGGCAACGCCCCAGGTTTGTGATCAGAACGGCACAAGGGCTGAAGGCCCGCTCCATCGAGCGAGCCCTATCTGCTGGCGCGGGCCCTCTGCTCGTGCGATAGGGATGCCGCGTTGCAATGCGGCTGCGGTAGCCTGTGCGGGTCTCCGTGTTGTACTCTTCCGCGCACTCCATGAAGACCCAGTACTACACCGCGACCAGCTTGGATGGCTTCCTCGCCACGGAGGACGACTCGCTGGACTGGCTGTTTCCGCTCGGTGACATCAACGACACCGGATATCCAGCCTTCATCGCGGAGGTGGGCGCCCTCGCGATGGGGGCGAGCACCTACGAGTGGATGGTGCGGCACTCGGAGAAGGTCGCCGAGTCCACGGGCTCGAACTGGCCGTACGAACAACCCACGTGGGTCTTCACCCATCGCAACTTGCCGAGACTGGAGGGCGCCGACCTGCGATTCGTGGAGGGCGCCGTCCGCGCGGTCCACCGACAGATGGTCGATGCGGCGGGCGGGAAAAACGTCTGGATCGTCGGCGGCGGCGACCTCGCGGGACAGTTCCACGACGCCGGACTCCTCGACGAGGCCATCCTGCAAGTCGCGTCGGTCACGCTGGGTTCGGGCAAGCCGCTCTTCCCACGCCGGGTCACCAGCCCCCCGTGGAAGCTGCTCTCCGCCCGCCGGATCGGATCGGGCTTCGCGGAGTTGCGCTACGAGTTACCCCGGGGCGGTCCCAGGGGTGGTTGAAGTGTGTTGGGCGGCGTCGAGGGCGAACCGGCAACGAGATGGAATCGCGCACCACGTCGTGCATCGGATGCGGTGGAATCGTGCCGGAGATCGCCGGGCCGACGCATCGCTATCTCGAGGCTTCGCCGGGTTGTTGGAAGCTGTACGGGGAGGTCTTGTCCCTCGAGTACGGCGACCGGACGTATTGGGGCTCGCACCGCCTCACGGTCGACACCTATGCGGTGCAGCACCCGGGTCGACCTTCCGCCCAGTCGGTGCGGTCGGTGGCGATCCACCTGATCAGCCTGTGCCTCGTGCTGGAGCGCGACGCGACACCCGAGTACGCCCTGCGCGTGATCCGGGCTGCGACCGCCGCCAGCGAGGGGCTGCGTTGGCTCGATCCGCCGAGTTCGTTGGGCGAGACGACCGTCGCCGATGTCCACGGGGCCGCCGACGCGGCGGATCACGGCCGACGGGTTCGGATGTGGGCGGACGCCGCCTGGTCGGCCTGGGCCGCGCACCACAGGACGATCCGAGCCTGGATTCCGAAGGGCGTGTAGCGCGGCGCAACGGTGGAGTTCGGTCCGTCGAGCGCTGCGTTCGCGGAACGGAGGCGCCCTCGACACGCGCGCAGTCCCTCGGGAGCAGGAACGCGGCGGGGGCGACGACGCGCGCGAATGCTCGCCCCTAGCGCGGCGCGCCGTGCGCTCGCTACGGTGGTTTCCATGGGAAGCGACGTGGCCGGCGGGCCGGTGGTGCTGGTGACCGGGGGCGTGCGGGGGCTCGGGCTGGCTTCGGCCCGTGGGTTGGCGGCGCGTGGTGCGCGGGTGCACGTGGCTTGGCGGTCGTCGGAGGCGGCTGCGGAAGCACTTCGAGCGGAGTTCGGCGGGCGGTTGCACCGGGCGGATCTGGCGTCGAGCGCGGAGGCATCGACTTTGGTCGAGGCCGTGCTCGCGCGCGACGGGCGGCTCGACGGATTGGTGCACGCGGTGGGGGACTACGCCACCGGGCCCCTCGCGGAGCTTGCTACGCTCGACCTCGAACATCTGTTCGCGAGCAACGTGTTCGCGGCCTGGAACACCCTTCTCGCCGCGCGCGCGGCGCTGCGCACTTCCCGAGGGCGCGTGGTCCTCTTCGGCATGGCTGGCCTCGACGGCATGGGCGCCAAGCGGCGCGCGGCGGGGTACGCGGCGGCGAAGTCGGCGCTGGTCGTGTTGGCCCGCTCCCTGGCGCTCGAAGAGGCTCCCCACGGCGTCAGCGTCAACGTCGTTTCGCCCGGGCTCGTGCCCCACGCCGACGCGCATCCGGAGACCCTCGATCCCGAAATCTGGTCGAGACTGCCGCGGGGCGAGCCCACCCCGATCGACGCGATCGCCGACACGGTGGCGTGGCTCCTCCTGGACGCGCCGGCGGACCTGACCGGTGCGAACTTGCCCGTCTCGGGCGGCTGGATGCTGTGACGGGCGCGCCCGGGCGGCCTCGGCGTTAACCTGTTGCCACGATGCAATCGATCCGCGATCTGGATCCCGCTACCGGCGAGGTCCTGGCTGAAGTGCCCTTCACGTCTCCCGAAGCGTTGGCCGATGCCGTGGCCCGCGCGCGCGCCGCGGCGCCCGGTTGGAGCGACGTCCCGATCGAAACGCGCTGCGAGTTGCTCGCCGCGTCGGCGGAGCGGTTGCTGGACCGCGCCGAGGAGCTCGCCGATCTGATCGTGCGCGAGATGGGCAAACCCCGCGCGGAGGCCCTGGGGGAGGTGCGTGGGCGAGCCAGGGGCCTTCGGGAAGAGCTCGACGAGATCCGCCGGGCCCTGCAACCCGAACACCTGCACCCCAAGAGCGGCGAGGCCCTTTTGCTGCGCGAACCCCACGGCGTGGTCGCGGCGATCACGCCGTGGAACTTCCCGGTCGGCATGCCGCTCGATCTGCTCGTACCCGCGTTGGCCGCCGGCAACACCGTGCTGTTCAAACCCTCGGAACACGTGCCGCTGGTCGGTGCGGCGCTCGCGGAGATCCTCGGCGCGACGCTGCCGGACGGGGTGTTGCAACTGATCCAGGGCGGCGGCTCCGTCGGCGCCGCGTTGGTCGCGAGCGACGTCGACATGATCGCGTTCGTGGGCAGTCGCACCACCGGTGTGGCGATCCTCACGGCGGCGGCCGCGGGCCTCAAGCGGGTGGTGCTCGAACTCGGCGGCAAGGACCCGTTGATCGTTTTCGAGGACGCGGACCTCGACAGCGCGGCGGACTGCGCCGTGCGCCACTCGCTGCGCAACGCGGGGCAGGTGTGCTGCGCGGTGGAGCGTGTCTACGTGGCCGAGTCCGTGGCCGCGGAGTTCGAGCGGAAGGTGCTCGCGCTCGCGCGCACGTGGGAGTCGGGCAGCGGCTTCGATCCCAAGGCCAAACTCGGTCCGCTCGTCAGCGCGGAGCAGCGCGAGAAGGTGCGGGTGCTCGTCGACGACGCCGTGGCGCAGGGCGCGCGGCTCGTGCTCGGCGGCCGGCCGACCGAGGGCCCCGGCTACTTCTTCGAGCCGACGGTGCTCGCCGACGTGCCCGAAGGGGCGCGGCTCGTGCGCGAGGAGACCTTCGGCCCCGTCGTGAGTCTCGCGACGTTCTCCGGCGACGAGGACGAAGCGGTGCGCCTCGCCAACGACACGGTCTACGGGCTCGGCGCGAACGTCTACACGGGCGACAAGGAGCGCGGCCTGCGTGTCGCCAAACGCATCAAGAGCGGCCAGGTCGGCGTGAACCGCTACCTCGTCGCCGCACCCGGCGCGCCGTGGGTCGGCCAGCGCCAATCGGGATACGGGTACCTGGGCGGCGTGGACGGGCACCGCCAGTTCACGGTGCCGAAGACCGTGGGCATCGCCTAATCCGGCCGCACGGCCACGACTCCGTAGCCGAGCGGTTGGCTTCCGTCCTTGTCGCCTTTGGAAAGGCCGAGCGCGACCAGTTGCAGCAACGCGATCGCGGGCGAGATCGCCGCCATGCGCAAAGACGAGTTCTGCACGCTGCCGTCCGACTGCACGCGGATGGCGGCGAATCGCCGCATCATCCATTGGGCCGCTGCTGCGCCCACGGCCAGCGTGGAGTTGCCGCGGGGCTCGAGCCGCTCGATCGCGAAGCCGGCCTGGCCGAGCAGGTGCTCGAGGCCCCCCGGCGTGAACCGCCCGTAGTCCTGGGGCAGGAAGTGCAGCGGCTCCTGGAACGGCACCGTCAGCAAGAGTCGGCCGCCGGGGCGCAAGACGCGGTGGAACTCCGCGACGCAGCGCTCGGGATCGGGCACGTGTTCGAGCACCTCGGTGGCCAGCACCGTGTCCACGGACGCGGACGCGAACGGCAGGCGCCGGCCGTCGCCGAAAAGGTCCACGGACCTGCGCACCTGCTCCAACATCTGCCAGAGCGCGGGCTGTTTGTCCGTCAGCACCGGCGGGTAGTCGAGGCCGATGTAGTGGGTGACGTGGGGCGCAAAGAGCGCGGCGTAGGGGCGCTCGGCCACACCCACGTCGAGCAGCAGGCCCCGGGCCGCCGGGGCGAGCGACGCCACGGATCCCTTGAGCGCGCGGTGGGACAGCCAGTAGGGGTTGAAGGCCGACGACTTGCGCCACGCGTTCAACCGGCTGCCGAGGGCACCCCGGGTGCGCACGGAACCGCTGCGGCCGGGACCTCGAGGCGCGGAGGCCCGAGCGTTGGTGGGGGGGGACTCGGTCACTTCGTTCGGGCGTTGGCCATCGGCCCGGTGGCCGCGCCCTTAGGTTGCCCGATGGAGGCGCGTCGTGACCGTCGCAGACCGGTAACACTTGCGCAGGCCGCGCGTGGCCCGCGCGGCGAGCGGCGATCCGATCAGGGCGCGAGGCGCCGGCGCTCGAGCCGCGGGCCGGGGCGGGTGACCTGCCAGAGGTCCGTGAGCGCGAAGTTGAGCTCCGTGGGCAGCCTCGCTTCGTCCGCGGTTGCCCCGCGCGAGGGGTCGATGACCCACACCGGCTCCGGTTGCACACGCAGAGGTGGCAGCTTCGGAAGGTTGCTCGTCGGGTCGCCGGGATCGAGCAGCGGCGGCGGCAGGTCGTCCCCGGGAGAGCGATCGACGAGCAGCACCTCGTCGAGGCCGAGGGCCGCGAACCACTCGTTCGGTCCGGGGCCGAGGGAGAGAAGGGCACCCGCGTGGCGCGCCGCGGGCCAGGACGAGCGGCG
This sequence comes from Planctomycetaceae bacterium, assembly GCA_016125265.1. GTDB lineage: Bacteria > Planctomycetota > UBA1135 > UBA1135 > RI-242. The sequence goes on along the minus strand of WGMC01000013.1, from coordinate 198,040 downwards.
GCGGATCTCGAACTCGAGCAGCGCATCCACGGGCATGGCCGCGAAACCCGCTCCGCTCGGCGGTTCGACACCCGCGTCGTAGTACGCCGCGCGGTGCCACTCGCGCGCGTAGAGGTCGCGCCACTGCGACAGGCGCTCCAGGCTGGGCCCGTCGAGGGGCACTTCGGGGCCGAAGACGTCGACCGCGAGGCCGACCGCGGGCGGGTCCTCGGCGAGTGCGGCGAGCGCCAGCGTGCGGGTGTCGCTCTGGCGCAGCAGGTGGCCGAGGCGCAGGGATTGCACCAGGCCGAACAGCAGCGCGAGCACGACGACGGCGCGCAGCGGTTTCTTGGTCCAGAGCCACTCCGCGGCCGCGCCCGCGGGCAGCGCGAGGAACACCGCGAGCGGCAGCAGGTACCGCACATGGTCGTTGTAGTGCAGGAGGAAGAAGCCGCCCCAACCTCCGGCGAAGAGCAGCGCGGGCCAGAGGTTGCGCCGACGTGCCGCGAGGGCGATGCCGCCGAGGCCAAGAAGCACCAGCGCCGGGTCGTAACCGAACAGCGCGCCCGAGAGACGCTCCAACGTGTCGGTGCTGAACGCAAACCGCATGGCCTGGCCGCCGACCGAGATCGACGTGCCATCCATCTCGGCGAGTGCTTCGCCGGCGGCAACCTGTTCCGTCGCCGTGGGGCCGTGGGCCACCAGGTAGGGGTGCCCGACGGCCACACCGAGCAGCGCAAACGCGAGGACGGCGCTGAAGCCGCTCCGCACGCGACGCGCGAGTTTCGCGCCGCGCCAGGGGGCCACGAGCCATGCGATGCCCGGCAGCGCGAGCGCGAGGAGTCCACCCTGGTGGGTGGCGAACGCGAGGCCCGCGACGGCACCGCTCAACACCAGCTCGCGTCCGCTGCCCGTGCGCGCGGCGCGGCCCGCGTGCAGTGCGCTCCAGAGCAGGAAGAGCGCGAGGGGGGCCCAGGGGCGCTCTTGCACCGAGAAGTGCACGTGCAGGAGTCCGAGGGCGACGAACGCGCCCGCGAACCAGGCGCCCGCAGTGAAGCCGGCCTCCCGCGCGAGCTTCCACGCGACCAGCGCCGTCAACGCGCCGAGCAGCGCCACCAGCACCCGCGCGGGGACGTGGGCGAGGGCGGGGCGCTCGAGCAGCGTGTTGCCGTACTCGCCCGCGCCGGACCACGCGCCGGTGGCGCGCCCGATCGCGTACTGCCCGGCGTAGATGGGCAGGAGTGCGTAGGGAAGCAGGTTGGGGTAGGTCGAATAGGTTCCGACCTTCGGCACCAGATCCTTGTCCTTGGCCATCCCCAGCGCGCTGCGCACCACGTGGGTGTCCGCCAGGTAGTTGGCCCCGTCGCCGTGGTCGATGGGCCAAAGGCGCAGGCCGAGGGCGACGAGGAACAGGGCCAGCAGGCCGAGGCGGGTGCGGACCTTGGCGCCCGCACCGGCCGGCTCGAGTTGGGTCTGGGGCGTGGGCACGGCCAAAGCCTACCCGCACCCGAGCCCGTCGAGCCGTTCAGCCGTTCGCGCCGTCGCCCGCGGGCGCGTTTTTGTCGGCGTCGCCCGCGGCGGGGGCCACGGCCCGAGGGCTGGCCGCGTCCAGGACGACCAACGCATAGGCGGTCGCGAGCACCGGGTTGCCCTCCCACCAACGGGGGCTGTTCAGGTTGATCCACGAGCCGTCCGGCCGCTGCATGGCCGCCATGCGACCGGCGAGTTCGGAGCGCCACGGGTGCGGCACGCCGCCGCCGTCCACGATCACCTCTTCCCCGAACGCGTCGAGGGCCTTCGCCATCGACGCGAAGTAGTAGAAGAGCCCCTGGTACGCGGCCGTCGCGTCGCGCGCGGTGTCGAAGCCCGGATTCACGTCGAGGGTGTAGTTCTCGGTCAACCACTTCCACGCCGCCTGCACCCGGGGGTCGGTCTTCGGCAGACCCGCGAACAGGTAGCCGCGCAGCAGCGCATAGGTCATGGAGCCGTAGGAGCGCGGCACCTTCGTGCCGTCGGGCAGCTCGAGGAAACCGGCCTTCGATTCGCCGGGAGCGTAGGCCGCGCCGCCGTCGTTGCCCGAGCGCACGGTTGCGCCGTCCTCCGTGAGCACGAGATCGTTCGACTCGGTGCGATTCTGCGTGCGCTGCAGGAACACGAGCGCGCGCTGGAAGGTTTCGTCCTCGGACTCGAGGCCCGTGGCGGCCAGTGCCTCGAGCGCCATTTGCAGGTTGGAGAGGTCCGGGCGCTCGTCGCCGCCGTACCCGACACCACCCCAGTAGCGGTGCGACTCGTCGTAACCCTCGTCGCCGTCCGCCTGCAGACGCTGCAGGAACGCGCGCGCCTTCAGGAGCCGCGGCACGTCTTCCTCCGCGCCGTTCTTCGCGAGGGCCATCATCGCCGCCGACGTGACGTAGTTCGCGAGGCGTCCGTCGTGGATGGAGCCGTCCTCCTGTTGCAGGCTGCGCAGCCAGGCGAGACCCGCGTCGACGTGGCGCTGCACTTCCTCGGGGCGCGGAGCGGGCACCGTAAGGAGGGCGCCCACCACCATCGCGGTGATACCCGCGTCGGCCTCGTTGCCCACGCCGAAACGGCCGGGAACCTCGGGTTTGGCGGGGTTGTTCGCCAGGAAACGGGCCCCGCGCAACTGCGTCTCGGACAGTTTGGCCTGGTCGGCGGCGCTGAACGGCGGGAGGGGCTGCACCTCGCGGGCAGCGGCGCGCGGCGCGGCTTCGGCCATGTCGCGGTGGGCTCCCGAAAGGGCCGAAACCGCACGCGCCGTTTCCAGCACCCCGCCGTCGAACGAACCGTCGCTGCGTCGCTCGGCGAGCAGTGCCCGGGCGAGCTCCGCGGCCGCCTTGGCGTCGCGCGAGCGCGGCGGGCCCTTCAGCTCGTCGCCAAAACCCAGGTCCACGAGCCGCAGCAGCGCGCGGTCGACCGACGGCACGCCGCGGAACGAGAGCAATGCCTGGTGCACGACTTCGGTCGTGATCTTGGCCGTCTCGTCGTCGGCGCCGGCCTCGCGGAACCAGCCGTCCTCGTCCTGCGCCGCCACCAGCGCGTCCACCGCGCGGCCGACGAACGGGCCGTCGTGGTAGCGGTAACGACGGGGGCTGGAGGCGATGGCGCTGAGCACGGCCGCGGTCGGCTCGAGGGCGCCGTAGGTCCCCGTCTTCGGATCGAAGCGGGTGCGCAGCCAGCGGATCGAGAGATCGATCTCGTCCGCGACCCGGTCCGCGGTCAGTTGCGCGGGGACCGCGGGAGCGGCGCCGCCAGCGGACGGCAGGGGCTCCTGGGCCGCGAGGGCGGGCGATCCGCACGGGGAGACGAGGAGGGCGAGGGCGAGGGGCCCGACGAGGAGTTGGATCGTGCGAAACATGGCAATCCCATCGTGGTCGGCGCGGGCGGCGGATGCCAGCCCGCGGAGTCCAGAGTGAGCTTACAACGGGCGGAACGCGTCCCGGTTCAACTCGGAAAGGGCCCAGCGGGCGGCCCGCACCGTGGCTCCCGGGGGCCCCAGGCGCTCCGCCGCCCGATCGAGGCCGTCGAGGCAGCGCTCGCGCGCCGGCCCGGGATTCCAGAGGGACACGAGGGCGCGGAGCACGTCCTCCCGCGGGCCCTCGCCGTGGAAGCAGAACTCGGGGAGCACCTCCTCGCCGGCCAGCAGGTTCGGCGCCGCGAAGTGCGGCACCGTCAAGAGGTGCCGCGAAGCCACGGTCAGATGGGGCCCGGACAGCCGGTAGAGCACCACCGTCGGCAGGCGGTGGTGGAGCAGGTCGAGCAGTACCGTCCCCGACACCGAGAGGGCCGCGCGCGCGCGCGGCAAGACGCGGTGGAGCGGCTCCTCCGCCAAGTGGATCCAGGAGCGCGCGCCGTTCGCGTCGAGGATCGCCTCGAGCTCCGGCACCAGCTCGCGCCGCGCGTGGGGCAGCACCACTTGCACGTCGGGATGGCGCTCGCGGAACTGCGCGAGGGTGCGCACCATCCACGGCAGGTTGCGGCGCACCACGGAGCGGCGGCTGCCGGGCAGGAGCGCCAGGATCTGGCTCGCGCCGTCGGGTCGCGTCGGTGGCACACCTTGCAGCGCGTCGAGCAAGGGATGCCCCACGTGGCGCGCGCGCACGCCGTGGCGCTCGAACCAGGCGGGCTCGAACGGCAGGATGCTCAGCGCCAGGCCCACGGCGCGCCTGTACCCACCCACACGCCACGGCGCCCAGCCCCAGTACTGCGGTGTCACGAAGTGCACCATGGGGCGGCCGTAGCGCCGCGCCAGCGAACCGAGCGGCACGTGCAGCGCGGGACTGTCGGCGCCGATCACCAGGTCGATGGGGCGCTCGCGGAACGCCCGAGCGGCGGCGGTCAGGAGGCGGAGATAAAACGGCAGCGCCGCGACCACGCCGAACCCCATGGCCGCGCGCGCGACGGGATCGCCGACGATGTCCACACCGGCTTCGGCGAGTGCCGGTCCACCGAGGCCCAGAACACGGGGCGGGGGAGCGCCCGCCGCCCCCAGCTCCGCGCGCAGCGCCGCCAGCAGCGAAAGGGTGTGCAACTCGCCCGAGGGCTCCGCGCACGACAGGAAGATCACGAGCGGCCGCTTCGGCAAATCGCGCGGCGCGGGGGCCTCCGGCGGCGAGGCCTGCGTCACGAGGTCGCGGTCCAACTCCGCGAGCAGCCGTTGCCTTCGCAGCAAGTACGCGACGAGGCGGAAGGGCGCGAGCACGAGCGCACCGGCCGCCGCCAGCAGCTCAAGCACGACCGCCAGGGACGGCGCGATCCCCCGCGGTGTGTGGTCCGCGGCGCTCACAGGGGCAAACGGCGGCGCAGCAGCCACCAACCGATCGCCAGCGAAACGGCGCTCACACCGACCAGCGGCAGCACGAGCGCCGGGTCCAGACCGTGCTTAGCGATCGCCATGAAGTGCTGCACGTCGGTCAGGCGGAACAGCGAGTAGTGCGTGAGCTGCTCGACGAGGTACAGCGCGAACTGCAGCGTCGTCAGGAACAGCACCACGAACGCGATGCGCAGCGGATGTCGGCCGTTGCACGAACACGCGAACGTGACGCTGTAGATCGCGAGCAGGAGTGCGCTCTGGTGCAGCGCCGCAAGGGTCAGGAGGCCGTAGCCGAGCTCGCCCGGCACGTCGAAGATCCGCATTTGCAGCGGAATCGTCCAGGTGGTCCAGAACACCGGTGCCACGAGGGCGAGCGCGCCCGCCGCGTACCGCGTCCACAGAAGCCGCGTGCGCGAAATCGGGCGCGCGAGCCAGATCTCCATGGTGCCGCGGTTCGCTTCGCCGGCGACGGCGCCGGCGGCGAAGAGCACCGCCGCGGCCGTGCCGAGTGTGTTGCAGCCCTTGAAGAACTGTTGGCCGGCCACGTAGGCCCAGAGGCCGCCCTCCTCGAGTTCGCCGACGAGGTTCTTGAGGACCGCGAGCGGCGCCAACGACTTGAACTTGCCGATGTTCTCGGCGAACTGCGGGTAGTACGCGATCGCCGCGACGAGCGCGCCGAGCAGCAGGATCCCGTAACCGAGGGATGCCCAGAAGGCGGTCCACCAGGGGCGCGGCATGGTCAGCGGTGGCTCCAGATGGTGGCCGTGGGGAGCTGCTTCACAGGCCCTCCACTCCGTAGAGGTCGCGGTACAGCTCCGCCAACGAGAGCCGCCCGTACGCGATCTCCTCCGGCGGGGGCAGGTCCTTTTGGCTGACGAGGCCAGCCAGGAACGGGCGCGGGTCGTCGCAGGCCAGCTCGATGGCCACGGTGCTGCCCTGCCAGCCGAGGCTGGACGCGCCGAGCCGGTCGATGGCCGCGAGCAACCGTTCGCGCGGCGCCTGTTCGTCGAAGCGAATGCGCAGCAGCCTGCGCGCGCGGCGCGCCAGATCCGCGGCGCGCTCGTCCGCGAGCAGGCGGCCGCGCTCCAAGAACACGAGGCGCGCCGCAATGCGATCGATCTCCCCCAGGTGGTGCGACGAGAGCAGGATCGCGCGCGGTCCCTTCGCCGACGCGAGGTCCTCCTCCAGAATCGCCAGCACCTCGGCGCGTTTGCTCGGATCCAGGCCCTCGGTGGGTTCGTCGAGGATGCGCACCGCAACGTCGGGCGCCATCGCCGCCGCGAACAGCATTTGCCGCTTCATGCCGTGGCTGAAACCCCGCACCCGCACGCCGCGCGGCAGGCCCAGGCGGCCAACGATTTCCAGGGCACGCCCGAGGCAGCGCGACTCGCGTCCGGCGACCAGGAAGCGCAGGTGGGCCTCGAGGTCGAGCTCGCCGTAGTGGCCGATCTCGCCGGGTGCATAGCTGGCGACACGCCGCACGGCCACACCTTCGCCGACCAGCTCCACGCCGCCGATCCGGGCCCGGCCCGCGCTCGGCGGCAGAAGCCCCACGAGCAAGCGCTGCAGCGTGGTCTTCCCGCTGCCGTTGGGGCCGACGAGGCCGGTGATCTCCCCATAGCGGACGTCGAGATCGAGGGGGAGGAGGGCCTGGCGTTCGCCGAAGCTGCGTGCCAGGCCGCGGGCCTCGATGGCCACGCCGTCGCTCGCACCTTGTCCGCCGCCGCCCACGGGCAGAGGATACGCACCGGCATGGGCGCGAGGGAAGCGAAGGCAGTGGGGGAGGAGGCTGCGCCGCGGCGCGCGGTCGCCGTCACCGTGCTCAAGTCGGACCTCTTCGGGCGGGTCGAGCGCGTCGTCGGGCCGGGTTGGGACCTGGTGCGGCGTGTGCCGGCGGGACGTGCGCTCTCGCCGGTGGGGGCCATTGCCCGCCTGCTCTTGCGGCGCGAGCGACGGGCGCTGATCGCCCTCGCGGGGCTGGACGGAGTGCCCCAACTCGTGGAGGAGCCGCCGCCGGGCGCTGCCCTGCCCGGCGCGTTGGTACGCAGCTTCTCCGCCGGCCTCCCCTTGAGCGAAGCAGATGCGTTGCCGGAGGACTTCTTCTGGCACCTCGAGCAGCTCGCGATGGCCATGCACACCCGCGGTGTGTGCCACAACGACCTGCACAAGGAACAGAACGTGTTGGTGGAGCCGGGCGGGCGTCCGGCGCTCATCGATTTCCAACTGGCCAGCGTGCACCGCCGCCGCAGCCGCAGTTTTGCGTCGCGTGTGCGCGAGGACCTGCGCCACGTGGAGAAACACCGCCAGCGGTACCTGCGCCGGGGCCGCAGCCGCGCCGAAGTGGGCCTCGGCCCGCTGCCGCCGCGCGGACTCCTGTCGCGCACCTGGCGAGCGTTCGGCAAGCCCGTGTACGTGTTCGTCACCCGACGCGTGCTGCGCTGGCGCGACGGCGAACCCCGCCGCGACGAAGCGGGCCCGTGGCCGCGCTGGGACCCGCCCTTGGGCGGCTCCCCGTAACACCGGACCCGCCCTTGGGCGGCTCCCCGTAACACCGGATCCGCCCTTGGGCGGCTCCCCGTAGCACCGGACCCGCCCCTGGGCGGCTCGCCGTAACACCGCGGCCGCCGAGCGGCGCCCCCTAGTTCCCGAGGAAGTTGCCCAGCAGAGCGGAGCCGTGCTCCGACAGGATCGACTCGGGGTGGAACTGGACACTCTCGAGGGGGCGTGTGCGGTGGCGCAGTCCCTGCACCGTGCCGTCCTCCGCCCGGGCGCTCACGGCGAGTTCCGGGGGCAGGCTCGCTTCCACGACGGCCAAGGAGTGGTAGCGGCCCATGACCACGGGGTCCGGCAGTCCGCGGAAGACGCCGAGGCCGTCGTGCGCGATCCGAGCGGGCCGCCCGTGCACCGGTTTGCGGGATGGCTCCACGCGGGCCCCGAGGGAGAGGGCCAGAACCTGGTGCCCCAGGCAAACCCCCAGCACCGGCACGTCCACCGCCGGACTCCGCACCAGTTGCAGGCCGAGCCGCGCCGCCGCGGGCCCGCCCGGCCCCGGGCCAATCAGGATGCGCCCCGGCCGAAGCGCGAGGACTGCCTCCAGGGTCGTGCCGCGCCCGGACACCACTTCCACCCGCGCCCCGAGGGCTTCCAGGGCCTGCACCAGGTTGAAGGTGAACGAGTCGCGGTTGTCGACGAGCACGAGCACCCGGGAAGCGTAGCGTCAGCGCCGTTGGCTCGCGAAGGGCCGCGCACTAGGCTGCTCGCCATGGACGTCGTGATCGTCGGGGCCGGAGAGGTCGGGATCTACCTGGCCGACATCCTCTCCCGGGAGCGCCACCGGGTCAGTGTGGTCGACAGCGATCCGGCGAAGATCGAGCGTGTGCACGCCAGCCTGGACGTGGAAACCCACCTCGGCGACGGCGCTCACCCCGAGATCCTGAACCGGGCCGGGGCCTCGCGCTGTGAACTGTTCGTCGCCGTCACGGACGACGACAAGGTCAACATGCTGGCCTGCCGCATGGCGCGCGAGTTGGGCGCAGGCCGTGTGGTCCTGCGCCTGCACGAAACGGAGCGATTGGAGGGATACCACTACTTCCACAAGCGGGCGCTCGGCTACGACGTGGTGCTCTCCACCGACGAACTGGCGGCGGACGAGATCCTGGCGACGGTGCGCGAACAGCACGCCCTCGAGGTCGAGTCCTTCGCCGACGGCCGCGTGCAACTGCGGCGCCTGCGCATCCGCGAGAAGAGCGAGCTGACCGCGGGCACCCTCTCGGACCTGGAGCTGCCCGGTGGGCTCCTCGTGGCGGCCATCGCCCGCCGCACCGAGTTCTTCGTGCCCACCGGCGAGGACCAACTCGCCGTGGACGACCAGGTCTACCTGATCGGCCGCGGCGCGGACCTGGACCAGTTCGAAGTCCTGTCCGGCGCGCGCAAGTTGGGCCGGCGCAGCGTCGTCATCATGGGCGGCGGCCACATCGGTTTGCGCATCGCCGAGCGTCTCGAGGAAGTCCCCGGCATCAGCGTGCGGCTCTTCGAACGCGACGCCGCGCGCGCGCGCGAGATCGCGCAGCGCTTCAGCAAATCGGTGATGGTGTTGGTGGGGGACGCGACGGACCTCGACCTCCTGGGCGAAGAGCGTATCGGCGAGCAGACCAACATCTTCGTCGCCGCCACGAGCCGCGACGAGGACAACATGATGGCGTGCCAATTGGCCTCGTCCCTCGGTGTCGAGCGCACGGTTGCGCTCGTCAACAAACCTTCGTACCGGAAGATCTACTCGCTGCTCGGCATCGACAACGCGATTTCCCCGCGCATCCTGTGCGCCAATCGCATCCTGCGTTTCGTGCGCGCGGGCTCCGTGTCGTCGATCGCGGTCGTGGCCGAGGGCCGCGGCGAAGTGCTCGAGATCGAAGCGCGTTTCCACGGCGGGAAGACCGAGTCCCGCGTCAAGAACCTGGGCCTGCCGCGCGGTGTGGTGATCGGCGCGGTCGTCTGCGGCGAGGACGTCGAGATCGCCCGCGGCGAAACCCTGGTCAAGGAGGGCGACCGTTTGATCCTGTTCGCCCTGCCCGCCGTGGTCGAGGAACTGCGCAAGGTGTTCCGGAGCCAAGATGACTGACCGGTCTGACCACTTGGGAGCCGGAGAGCATGGCCGAAGCGTGGGAGCGGTCAGGTGCTTTTTGGCCCATCGCCTGGCGGCGCTGGAGCGGCGGCAGGCGCGTCACGGAGCGCAAGTGACGGGGCTCGACGCAAGCGGTGCTGAGGGGACTCGTCCGTGAACTTGCGCGCGGTTGCTTGGCTGCTCGGACGGCTGTGTCTCTTGCTTTCGGCGCTGATGCTCTTGCCGGCGGCGGTTTCCCAGGTCCACGGCGAGTCCGACGCCGTGCGTGCGTTCCTGGTGGCCTCGGCGCTCTCCGCCGCCCTCGGCGTGTCGCTCGTGTGGCGCAACCGACGGGCCAGCGTGACACTCGAGGGCCGCGCGGATTTCTTCCGGCGCGAGGGCCTGGCCGCAGTGGGCCTCGCATGGCTGGTGAGCGCGGCGCTCGGAGCCATGCCCTACATGTTTTCCGGCGCGATCCCCGGCGCGGTGGACGCGTTCTTCGAGTCTGCCTCCGGGTTCACGACCACGGGTTCCACGGTGCTCAGCGCGGACCGCATCGACGCCCTCGACCAGGGCATCGCCTTTTGGCGCAACTTCACGCAGTGGCTCGGCGGCATCGGCATCGTCCTGATGTTCGTCGTGCTCTTTCCCACCGGCGGCCGCAGCCTGTTCCGCTCCGAGGTTTCGGGCATCCGCCGCGACGCGGACTCCCACCGCGTGCGCGACTCCGCCCTCGGTGTGGCGCGCATCTACGTGGGGCTCACGCTGGCGCTGTTCGGTCTACTCGTCGTCGCGGACATGCCGGTCTTTGACGCGCTCCTGCACACGTTCAGCACCGTCTCGACGGGGGGCTTCTCGAACAAGGGCGCCAGTGTGGCGGCGTTCGACTCGGTCGCGATCGAGGTCTTGATCCTCGTGTTCATGCTGCTCGCGGGCACGACCTTCGCGCTCTACGACGTGCTGCTGCGGCGGGGCCCCCAAGTCGGCTGGCGCGTCGCGTCGCGTTCCAGCGAACTGCGCGCCTTCGGCCTGATCGTCGCGGTTTCGACCCTGGTCATCGCCGGTCGACTCTGGTTCTGGGGGGGATCGAACGGCGTCGAGGGCAGCCCGCTGCCGGACTATTCGAGTCTCGGGCGCTGCTTGCGCGACTCGAGCTTCACGGTGGGCAGCATCATCAGCACCGCCGGTTTTGGCACGGCCGACTACAACCTGTGGCCGGAGCTGAACCGAGCGGTCCTCTGCCTCCTGATGTTCACCGGCGCCTGCGCGGGCTCGACGGCGGGGGGGCTCAAGTTGGTGCGCGGCATCATCGTCGCCAAGGTCGCCGTGCGCGGTCTCTTGGCCTTCGCGCGCCCCCGGGCGATCCACACGGTGCGCATGGACGGCGAGACCCTCGACGAGGCCACGGTCGCCAACGTGACCGGCTTCTTCGGCCTGTGGGTGCTGTGCCTGCTGGGCGGTTACGCGGTGCTCTCCGCGTTGGACGTGCCGACGGTCGAGGCCTTCACCGCCGCCCTCTCCGCGCTCTCCAACGTCGGCCCGGCCCTCGGCGCCCTGGGCCCGGCGGGGCACTGGGGCGACCTGCCGGAGCTCGGCAAACTCATGCTCGCCCTGATGATGATCCTCGGGCGGCTCGAGTTCTACGCGGTGGCCGTGCTGGTCCTGCCGCGTTTCTGGCGCGGCTGAGTTCCTAGAGCACGTCGTCCCGGTACACGAACGGATGGCGCAGCGCGTCGGTGCGGCGGTAGGCCACCAGCCGCCAAAGGTCGCGCGGTCCGACGACGGTGAGGTACTCGGCGCGGCCCGCGGCGGATTCGAGCACGACTCGACCGGAGACCAGGCCGAGCAGCGACTCGCGCCCGCGGATCCCCGGCACGAAGACCCCCGCGCCCACCTGGTCGCTGGGGGAGTCCAGTTCGGGCGGCACTTCGAGGAGGAGTCCCTCGACCCCCGGATGGCTTGCGACACGCGCGCGCGCCCGCCAGCGGCCCGCGCCGTTCCGCCCGACCACGTCCACCCAGGTGCCGGCCTCGGGTTCCTCGAAGACGATGCCCACCGTCGGCGGGCGGATTTCGATCTCGAGCACGTGCAGTCCGCCGCCGACGGGCTCGACCACGCTGGGTTCGATGCTCGGGCCGTCGCCGTACCAGACCACCACGTCGGCGCGACCGAAGCGCGCGCTCTGGCCCAGGAAGACGATGCCCCAGTCCGTGGAGACACCCAGCTCGCGCCCGGCGCGGGTCTCCACCAGCACGGTGGGGTCCGCGTCCTTCCGCGTGACCGCGCACGCGGAGGTCCAGACGAGGAGGACGGCGAGGGAGGCGCTTCGCAGGCTCATGGGGGGGAGGATAGCGCCTCGGCTCGCCGGACCCGCACGGCCGCGCTGCACTGGCGATGCGGAGTGGCCCGAGTGGCCCGATACGCAATGCTCAGCCGCAGTACCGCACCCAGGTTTCCTGCAGCTTGTCCCAATCGACACCGGCAAAGGCCGCGTCCACCGCCTTGTCGAGGTTGCCCGACTTGGCGAGTTCGGCCAGGTAGACGTCGAGGATCCCGTCCCACGCCGGGTCCCAGCCCTTCGCCTTCTCCTTGCCGGTGCGCAGGAACCAGATGAACGACCAGCCGAGGGCGTAGTTCTCGCCGCCGCCCAGGCCGTACTGGTTCGAGCCGTAGTACTCGCGCTGGGTCCAGCGCACGAACTCGCGCAGCGGCGCGAACTTCTTCTGGCGGATGCAGTCCTTCGCGAGGCTCTTGCGCCAGTCGAACGGCGTCAGGGTGAAGCGCTTGCGCTTGGTGTTGTATTCGTAGCCCGCGTAGAAGTCGCCCGTGCCTTCGTTGTACCAACTGTGCGGGGCGATGTTCCCGTAGAAGTAGAAGATGTATTGGTGGAAGGCCTCGTGGTTGACCACCGACCACGTGTCGCCGCGGCCGCCGCCCTTCTGGTCGTCGTACACCACCAACTCCTGGTGGTACGAGGACCAGTATCCGGCGGAGCCGTAGGGGCCGCCGTACTCGTGGTACATCTCGGAGTCGGAGCACACCCGCACGACGCTGGTGCGGGAGAGTTCGTAGGAGTTGCGGCCCGCGCTGGTCGCGCGGTCCGGCTCTTCCTCGTCCTCGGCGCCCTCTTCACCTTCCTCCGTCTCGGGCCGCGACTCACCCGGGCGCTCGTAGCTGCGCGCCATCGTGTAGGGGTAGTCGGTCTCGTAGACCGCGCGGATGGCCTCCAAACGGTCGCCGAGCTCTTCGATGAAGCCCTTGTCGCGGCTGTCGGTCAGGATGAAGTAGTTGGAAGTTTCGTGCAGCCACCAACCGGGCAAACGCGCGACTTCCTTCTCGAGGGCCGCGCGCTTCTCGTCGCGCATGCCGACCGCACCGCCGTCGGCGGCCACCGCGCCCTTCGCGGCCACGATATCCAGGGACTCCAGGGTCCTGCCGATCTTGGAGAAGGCCGACTCCGCCTTCTTCCACTCGCCCTTCTCGCCGTATCCGTTGAAGGCGACACCCGCCCAGCGGTCCTGGCCGACGGGCAACAACGCCATGTACACACGCACGGGGAACGAGTCCTCGTTCCAGCTCATGGTGCCTTCGTAGATGCGCTCCTCGATGATGTCGCGTCCCGACTTGCGCTCCTTGCGCTCGACGAGCGCCCAGCCCGTCGCCTGGCCCGCGGTGCCGGTGAGCCAATCGAGGATCAGGTCATCGCGGTCGATCTCCTCCCATTCCTCGGCGGGGATCTCGTCGCCCGCTTCCAGACCGAGGAGGCGCCGCAGCGTTTCCGCGCGCGACTTCTGGTAGGCAACCAGGTCGAAGCGCATCACCCAGCCGTACACCCACAGTTGTGCGTCGCCCTTGAGCGGAATCCAGTCGCGCCCCTTGGGCACGTACTTGGCCAGGTTGATCGGGTCGCCCATGTTGGGCGGCACGAAGGTCCAGTCCTTCGGGGTCTTGACCCGGAAGCCCATGTCGGCCTTCTCCTCGAACCAGTCCCCCGCCTTCGGGGTGGTCTGGGCGTTTGCGGTCGGGGTCCCGAACGCAACCAGCAACGCGGCCAGGCAGGTCAGCAGTGCCCGGCGCCCGAAGCGCGCCAGCGACTCGCGACGGGGCGCGACGGCGCGGGCGACGTCGGAGAGGGTCAGGGGTGTGGTCAGGCAGTCCATGGGCGTCTTGGGGAAGAGGAACGTCGACGGGACCCCACCGGCGGGCGAGTGCGCCGGATCACGGGCCTGCGCCATACGAACCGGTCGGGGTTATGTTCGCAAGGGCGGATCGCACGGCCGTTACAAACCCGGGATCGGCGGTCGGGGGCCCGTGGCGGGCGGGAGCTGGCGTCGCGCGGGGGAACTCCCGGGAAGCCGCAGAGAACCCTAACCGGCCTCCAAAAAAGTCCTGCAAACCGAGCGGTGGGTCCGGCGTACTCTCAACGACCGCGGTCGTCGACGGATTCTCTCCGGGGTGTCGCCAGCCTCTGCCCACCGCCGGAGGACTACGCCTAGGCTCTTTAGCGGTCCCCCGAACCACCCCCCCGGTCGCCCCCAACGGTCGCCCCCCACGGTCGCCCCCCCGGGGCCCACCCTCCCGGCTCCATCGCCCCCCATGGCCACCAAAACGACGCTCATCGTTCTCGGACTCTTGCTCGCCCTGGCCGGCCTCGTGACCTACGTGGCCCTCGGGGACGGATCCCGGAGGGAAGCGGCCAGCCGAGAGGCGCCCGCGGCTCCGCTGGAGCAGGCGGCGGGGCCCACTGCGCTCGAAGCCGCTTCGTCCGTGGCGCCGGTCGCGGGGCCGAAGGAGGCGCCGCTCGGGGAACGCGCCGCCGTGGCGCCGGTGGCCGAGGCCCCGGCGGCCCGTCCGGCCGACGCGCCCACGGCAGCGGCGACCGGCCTCGCGGGCCGGGTCGTCGATCCGCAGGGTCGCCCGGTCGCGGGGGCGGACGTGGTCCTCGAGCCGAGTTTCGCGCCCATGGTGTTCCGCGACGGCGCGCCGAGCCGGCCCGAGGCCCGCACCGACGCCGACGGCGGGTTCGAACTCACCCTGGCGTCGCCCACGGGCGGAACGCTGAAGGTGGGAGCGGACGGGTTTGCTCCGTTCGAGCGCGATGTGCCGGCGCCCGTCCCCGGGGTGGTCACCGAACTCGAGCCCCTGGTGCTCGCCCTCGGCGCCGAGGTCAGCGGCCGCGTCGTGGACAGCTCCGGTCGGCCGGTCGAGGGTGTCGCCGTGCACCTCGGTCGCGCGGAGGGCGACATGCCACGGTTCTCGGTGGGCGCGCTGTTCGGCCTCGACGCGCCGCTGGCGACCACCGCCGCCGATGGCGCGTTCCACGTGCGGCGCCTGCCGCTTGGCCCGTTCCGCCTCGACTTCACCTCGCAGCGCCACCCGACACGCGCGGTCGAGGGCCAAACGGATGACGTCGCGCCCCGGATGGTCGGGCTGGTGGTGGAGCTCGCCGACGGCGCCGCGATCGAAGGGCGTGTGCTCGGACTTCCGGCTGGTCGAGAAGGTGTGAGCGTGATTGCGAGCCGCGCGGGTGGCGCGGGCCCGACGATGGTGTTCGGCCCCGCGGGAGCGGAACGGCGCGCGCCGGTCGCCGCCGACGGCAGCTTCCGCGTGGAGGGCCTCGTCCAGGGCGGCGACTACCGCCTGCGGGTGACCGCGTCGCCGCGCCCGGATTCGCCCCAGGCCGCGATGCGCGCCTTCGGGCGGGGCATGGGCGGTCAGGGAGTGAACGCGAAGGCCGGGGCGCGGAACGTGGAGCTCGAATGGAGCGAACCGGCCAGCCTCAGCTTCCGCGCCCTCGAGTCGGGGACCATGGTGCCCGTGGAGCGCTACCGCGCCACGTTCGAGGGCGGCGGCACGATGGGCTTCGCACGCTTCGCGGCAGAGGCCGAATCGGAGTTGTGGGTCGACGGCCGTTGTGTGCTCAGCGATCTGGCGGTGCGCGAGGGGCGCCCCGGCACCCTTCGCATCGTCGCCGACGGGTACGAGCCGTTCGAACGCACGGGGGTCGAGCTGCAACCCGGCCAGGCCCTCGATCTCGGGGACGTGCTCTTGCGTTCGGCGCCGTCCATCGAAGTTGCGGTGCGCGACGGCCGCGACGGAACGCCGGTCGTGGGGGCGACGGTGCGGCTCGAACTCGCGCCCGAGCCCGTTGCGCCGGGCGAACGGCGTGTGGGATTCCGCGCGGCCGCGACCCGCGGCGGACGGACGATGGGAGGCGCCAGCGAAAGCCGCAGCGCGCGCACGGACGAGCGCGGCATTGCCGTGGTCGCCGCGCCCGGAGCGGGGGTCGGCATGTTGACCGTCGAGTCGACCGCGCACGCGCCGCTCGTGCTCGCCGACGTGCAGATGCCGACGGAGGGCCGCGTCCGGCGCGACCTTTCGCTCACCATGGGCGGTTCCGTGCGGGTCGAGGTGTTCGACGCGGATGGCGCGCCCCTGGCCGGCGCGCGTGTCGAACACCGTGCCCCGCGGGAACGCGGAGCGATGGACTTCTTCAGCAACAGCGACCCCCTCGTCAGCGATCGCGACGGCATCGTCGCCGTCGAGCGACTCGAACCCGGCGTGCACCGTTTCCGGCTCGACGCCTCGCCCGCGGCCACGGGCAACTTCACCTTCCGCGTCGAGGGAGCCCGCGATACGGGTCCGCCCTGGAGCGAGGTCACGGTCGTCGAGGACGGGCGCGCCGACCTGCGGCTGGTGGCCGAGCGCATAGGCTCCCTCGAGGGCCGCGTGCGCGAAGCCGGCAAACCCCTGGCGGGCGCCGACGTGGACCTGATGCCGGCCTCCGCCGACGACCCCTTCCGGCTCGCGGGCATGCGCGGGTTCTTCGGCGGCGGTGGCGCGGTGCAGACCGATGGCGAGGGCCGCTACCGCCTGGGCGATCTGCGTCCGGGCTCGTACGTGTTGCGCATCACCCACGGGCGTCGCGCGATGGCCGAGGAAATCCCCATCGAGATCGCCGCCCAGGCCCAGCGCCGCGACGTGGATCTCCCCGTCACGGCCATCGAGGGCCGGATCACCGACGGCGCCGGCAAACCGGTGGCCGGATTGCGTGTGCGCGCCCAGCGTCCCGCGCCCGAAGGGGCGGCGAGGGGCATGCGCGCGATGATGGTGATGACGACCGACGACGGCGAGGAATCCGGTGTGATGCAGGTGGGGGACGCCTCGTCGGGTGGCGTGGCGCGCACGGACGAGGACGGCCGGTACCGACTGCACGGATTGCCCGCGGACACCGAGATCCAGGTCGTGGCCAGCGGCCCCGAGGTGCGCGAGGTGACGAGCGCCGTGCTGCGGCTACTCCCCGACGAAGTGCGCACCGGCATCGACCTCGTGGCCGAGGCCGCGGGCAACGTGCGCGTGCGCGTCACGGGCGCCGACGGCCAACCCCGCGGCATCCTCATCCTCAACGCAGAACCGGCGGACGGCCGCGAGGTCGAAGCCCCGACAGGGTTCGTCGGTCCCGACGGCGTCGGCACCCTGCGCGGCCTCGCCCCGGGCGCGTGGCGGGTGTGGGTCGTGCCGATGGGCCCGAGCCCGGAGCCGGCCGCGGAACGCCGTGTCGAAGTCGAGGCCGGGGAGACCGCCGAGATCACCCTCGAGGTAGCCGACTGAAGGACATCGTGTCGGGTTGGGCGCGGGCGAGCGGGTAAACTGCTCGCCCTGTGGGCAACTACGACGCATTGGTTCTCGACGTGGACGGCACGCTGCTCGGCGCGTCGGGCCAGGTGCATCCCGCCACGAAGCAGGCCATCGCGCGCCTGGTGGCCCGCGGCGGCCTCGTGATGATCGCGACCGGGCGCTCGGAGCTCGGCACGATTCCGATCCTGGCCGAACTCGGGCTCACCACCCCGGCCGTGGTGTTCAACGGCGCGGGTGTGTGGTGCCCGAAGTCCGGCAAATTGCTGGAGGAGCGGCTCCTCTCGAACCGCGCCGTCGACCGCGTGTTGGCGTTCGCGGCGCGCGAGGACTTGTACCCCGTGGTGATGGGCAACGGCGTCAAGTTCGCGATCGCCCCGCGCACACCGGCCGAGATCTCGGCGATGGCCGACATGTACGGGCTCGAATTCGTGCCCTTTGCCGACCTGCCGCGCGAGTACATCATCCGCATCTCGCTCTTCTCCGACCGGCACGGGGATTCGGCCACGTTTGCGGCGGCGCTCGAGCGCGCGGTCGACCTGCCGCTCTACCTGACGGACTTCCCCCTCGACCACCTCGCCAACCATCGGGACAGTCGACTGCAGGTGGTCGACGTGCAACCGCCTTGCCGCGGGAAAGCCGAAGCGCTGCGCATCCTGCGCGAGCAGTTCGGCATTCCGCCGGCGCGTGTGGTCGCCGTGGGCGACGGCGGCAACGACGTGCCCATGTTGCTGGAGGCCGGGCTGGGGTGTGCGATGGCGGTGTCGCTGCCCGAAGCCCACGCGGCGGCGCAGCGAATCCTCGGGGACTGCGAGAGCGACACGCTGGCGCAGTTGATCGAGGAATTGTTTCCGGTGTAGGGGCGCCGGGTGCGCGCACCCGGCCTGCGCACCCGGCGCCCCTACAGAACGTGCGTCAGCCCGGGTTCTGCCGCGCTCTCGATTCGGCGCGCCAGCGTGGGGCTTCGAGCACCACGCAGCCCTTGCACGGCTCGGGGTAGTCGCCCGCGAACATGCGCTCGCGCAGGCGCTGCATCGGCGCGCCGTTCCACACGGCTTCGACCCCGTCCTTCAGCACGTTGCCGAGCACCAGTTCCCGCGGCGCGCGGCAACACGGGAACGTCGTGCCGTCGGGCTCGACTTTCAGGTAACCCGTGACCATGGGGCAAAAGCCCGCGTGGGCCTCGGCCAGTTCGGAGTGCATCATCTCGAGCACGGTGCCCGACTGCACCCGCGTGTTCGGCGAGCCATAGTCGTACTCACCGCCCAGGGGCGCGTGCACCTCGAGGAAAAGGCCCATGCCGCGTTCCTCGGCGCGTCGGCGCATCGCCTCGAGCCGCTCGGCGATCTTCGCCTCGCCGACACGCCGGAAGGGGTCGAGCTCGTCGAAGTGCGGTGTGTTCGGGAGCAGCTCCAGCACCGTGATCCGCGTGCCGCCCAGCTCGGCGATGAAGTCCACGTAGTCCTCGAGGCCGTCGAGCACGTCGTACGCGAGCACCATGTGGTAGATCACGGGAACGCCGACTTCGCGGCAGCGACGTGTCGCGTGGCGCGCGTGTTCGATGACGGTCTCGAACACCGCCGGCGCGCGCAGTTTCTCCAGCACCGCCTTTTGGTGCGAATCCACCGACAGCGTGATGCGGTGCAACTGCGGCAGCAGCTTCTCCAGGACCGCAGGTGTCAACAGCATCGCGTTGGTGATGATGTCGAGCTGGACGTTGTGCTTTTGGATCAGCGGCCAGAGCCGATCGAAGTTGTTGAGCAGGGGCTCGCTCGTGGCGCTCGGCGTCCACAGGGTCGTGTTCCTGAACAGCTCTTCCAGCAGCGGCCCCTGCTGCGCGAGGGGCGTCGAGTACACGGGCGGGTTCTCGACCTGGCTGCACATGATGCAGCGCAGGTTGCACGCGGAGTTGGTCGAGTACTCGAGGTAGTAGGGACGCGACGTCCAGACGGTGTGGCGTTCGCCCAGATCCTTCGTGGCGGCCACGAAGTTGGCGAGTTCCCGGCGGTACTTCGGGCGGCCATCCTGGGCCGGTTGGGGCGTGCTGTCGCTCATCACGTGTGGGGAAGATTTCGCGAGGCAAGGCTACCACGTCCCGGCGAGCGGGGCTCCCGCGGTGCGCCACGGCTTACGGAACACGGCGACGAGGGCCCCCCGTGGGGCTCCGAACGCGCCCGTGCCGTCAAACTTCTGGCGGCTGGCACTTCGGCGCGGCGCAACTTTCCGTCGCCGGATCCGCCTGGCACGCGCCGCCGCCCGCGTCGGACTTGGCCGCCTCCTTGTAGGAATCGCTGCGGTAGTCCGTCGAGTAGAAGCCCGAGCCCTTGAACAGGAAACCGGCTCCGGCGCCGATCAGCCGCGTGAGCTGCGACTTGCCGCACGCCGGGCACTTCTTGAGGGGCTTCTCGGTCATCGACTGGAAGGCCTCGTGCCGCTGCTTGCAGGCACCACACTCGTATTCGTAGGTAGGCATAGTTGGATCCCTTCAGCGAGAGGTCCCGATCATTCCTTTTCGGCCGCGACGACCACCTGGGCGTAGCGCAGCACACCGCCGCGCCACGTATAGCCCAGGCGGAGGGTCTCGACGATGTCGCCCGGTGCGTGGTCGTCGCTCGGCACCTGGGAAACGGCCTGGTGCCGCTCCGGGTCGAACTTGCCGACCGCGGGGATCGGCTCCACGGCCTGGGTCTCGAGGGCGCTCGCCAGTTGGCGCCGGGTCAACTCGACACCGATGGCCAAGTTCTTCGCGTCCTCGGACTGGGTGGGGGCTGCGAGGGCCATGTCGAGGTTGTCGAGCACCGT
Source organism: Planctomycetaceae bacterium (assembly GCA_016125265.1). GTDB lineage: Bacteria > Planctomycetota > UBA1135 > UBA1135 > RI-242. The sequence continues at coordinate 178,193 of WGMC01000013.1, read as the reverse complement.
CAAGAGCCCGTCGAGCAACGGCTGCAGCGCGCGGCGCACACCGGACTCGACGTCGGCCAGGGCGCGGCGCCGGGCGTTCTGGTAGTCCGCCTGCGCGCGCTGCCAGTTCGAGCGCAGTTCCTCGCACTCGGCCTCGAGGGCGGCGATGCGCTGCTCGGGGTCCTGAGCCCCGTCCTGCCCCTGGTCGTTGTTGGTTTCCATGGTGTGGTCTTCGGGCAGCGGCGATGTGGCGTGGCTCTCGTGGCTCATCTTGCCTCCTCTCAGTTGAAGTAATCGACGATGCGCTCGAAGAAGGACTTCGAGCCGGTTTTTTCCTCTTCGATCTCGTTGAACTCGCGCAGGAGATCCCGCTGGCGATCCGTCAACTTGGTGGGGACTTCCAAGAACACCCGCACCAGTTGGCTGCCGCGCCCACTGCCGTCCAGGGAAGGAAGCCCCTGGCCGCGAAGACGGAACACCTTGCCCGACTGGGTGCCCGGCGGAATCGCCATTTCGACCTTGCCGCGCAGGGTGGGCACTTCGACCTTGTCGCCCAGGGCTAGTTGGGCAAACGAGAAGGGCACCTCGGTCACGAGGTCCGAGCCGGAGCGCGTGAACACCTTGTGTTCGACTTCGCGCACGACCACGTACAGATCGCCGCGCGGGGCGCCCGGTTCACCCACGTCGCCCTGGCCGGTGATGCGCAGGCGCATGCCCTCTTCGACACCGGCGGGGATCTGGATCTCGACCTCGCCCTCGCGCGCCTCGCGGCCGCTGCCGCGGCACGTGCCGCAGGGTTTGTCGATCGTCTCACCGGCGCCGCGGCAGGTGGGACAAGGGGCGGCGACCGAGAAAAAGCCCTGGTTGCGCTGCACTTGGCCGCGGCCGGCGCAGGTCGTGCAGCGCTTCTTGGTGCCGCCAGCGCCGAGACCGGTGCCCGTGCACGTCGTGCACGACTCGTGCCGCTTGATGCTGACGGTGCGGTCCACACCCGCGTCGATTTCCTCGAGCGTGAGGTCGAGCACGATCTTCAGGTCGCGGCCCGGGCGGGGGCCGCTCTGTGGGCGGCGCTGGCCGAACAGGCTTCCGAAGATGCCGCCGTCGCCGCCGAAGACGTGGCCAAAGGCCTGGAAGATGTCCTCGATGTTCGAGTACTGGGCGCCGCCGCCGCCCGCGAAGGCCTGGTGGCCGTACTGGTCGTACTGGGCCCGTTTGCGCTCGTCGCTCAGGACGTCGTACGCCTCCGCGGCCTCCTTGAACTTGAGTTCGGCCTGCGCGTCCCCGGGATTGCGGTCCGGGTGGTGCTGCATGGCGAGCTTGCGGTAGGCCTTCTTCAGCTCGTCTTCACCGGCGTTCCGTTCCACGCCGAGCACTTCGTAGTAGTCGCGCTTCGCACTCATCGGAGTTCCATCCTGGTGGGGGCGTGGGGGCGCGACGGCGCCCCCTCAAGAAAAGCGCCGGCCGAGGTGCGTTGCCCCCCGGCCGGCGCTGCAAACCGTGCCGACGCTTCTAGGCGTTCAGCTCAGGCTGCCGGCCACGCGGTCCTTGTCGTCCTTGAGGTCCGTGATCATCGAGTCGGTCGTCAGCAGGAGGCTGGCGATCGACGCGGCGTTCTGCAGCGCGGTGCGCACGACCTTCGCCGGGTCGATGATGCCGGCCTTGAACATGTCCACGTACTCGCGGCCCAGGCTGTCGTAGCCGAAGGTCGCGCCCTTCTCGCGGACCAGTTCGATCACCACCGAGCCGTCTTCACCGGCGTTCTCGGCGATCTGACGCATGGGCACGACCAGGGCGTTCTTCAGGATCTCGGCGCCGTAGCGCTCGTCGCCCTTGTAACGGGCTTCGCCGACGGCCTGGGCAGCGCGCATGAGCGCCACGCCGCCGCCGGGGACGATGCCCTCTTGGATCGCGGCGCGGGTCGCGTTGAGCGCGTCCTCGACGAGGTCCTTCATGGCCTTCATCTCGGATTCGCTGTTGCCACCGACCTTCAGCACGGCGACGCCGCCTGAAAGTTTGGCCAGGCGCTCCTCGAGCTTCTCCTTGTCGTAGTCGGAGTTGCTCTTTTCGATCGCGACCTTGATCTGGGTGCAGCGTTCGTCGATCGCCTTCTTGGTGCCGGCGCCCATCACGATGGTGGTGGAGTCCTTGCCAACACGCACGCGCTTGGCGCGGCCCAGGTGCTCCATGCCGACCTTCTCGAGGGTCGTGCCCAGCTCCTCCGTGATCGCGACACCACCCGTCAGGGCGGCGATGTCACCGAGGTAGGCCTTGCGGCGTTCGCCGAACCCGGGGGCCTTGACGGCACAGACGTTCAGGATGCCGCGCAGGCGGTTGATCACCAGGGCAGCCAGGGCATCGCCCTCGACGTCCTCGGCGATGATCAAGAGCGGGCGGCCGCTCTGCGCGGTCTTCTCGAGCAGCGGGATCAGCTCGCGCACGTTCGAGATCTTCTTCTCGTGGATGAGGATGTAGGGGTCCTCGAGCTCCGCGATCAGTTTGGCTGCGTCCGTGGCGAAGTACGGGGACACGTAGCCCTTGTCGAACTCCATGCCCTCGACCACGTCGAGCTGGGTCTCGAGGCCGGTGTTCTCTTCCACCGTGATCACGCCGGTGTCGCCGACCTTCTCGAAGGCGTCGGCGAGCAGGTTGCCGATCTTCGTGTCGTTGTTGGCCGAGATGCGCGCCACGTTGGCCTTGTCGTCGCGGGACTTGACCTTGCGCGACTGGGCTTGGATCGATTCGACGGCCACACCGACCGCCTTCTCGATGCCGTTGCGGAGCGCGACCGGGTTGATGCCCGTGGCGAGGAAGCGCAGGCCCTCCTCGAAGATCGCGGCGGCGAGCACCGTCGCGGTGGTGGTGCCGTCACCGGCCACGTCGTTGGTCTTCTTGGCCACTTCGAGCACGAGCTTCGCGCCCATGTTCTCGAAGGGGTCGGCGAGGTCGATCTCCTTGGCGACCGAAACGCCGTCCTTGGTCACGTGCGGCGCGCCGATGGACTTTTGCAGCACGACGTTGCGGCCCGCGGGGCCCATCGTCACGCGCACGGTCTTGGAGAGCTTCTGGATGCCCACGCGCATCTTCTGGCGCGCGTTGTCGTCGAACAGGATCTGCTTGGCCATAACTTGAGTTCTCGTCGGGGTGATTGGTTCGAGGTGTTGGGGCGCTTTGGATCAGAAGTCCATTCCGCCCATGCCGCCCATGCCATCCATTCCGTCCATGCCATCGCCACCGGGGCCCGCGGGCTTCGCCGGCTCCTTCTTGGTGACGATCAGCGCGTCCGTGGTCAGCAGCAAGCTGGCGACACTGACGGCGTTGTGCAGGGCGGCTTTGGTGACCTTGGCCGGGTCCACGATGCCCATGGCGAGCATGTCCCCGTAGGTTCCGTTCAGCGCATCGAAGCCGTTGTTCTGGTTCTTCTCGCGCAGGATGCGGTGGGCGACCACGGCACCGTCGTGGCCGGCGTTCTCCGCGATGGTCTCGCAGGGTTTGGCGAGGGCTTCGTTGAGTAGGGCGAGGCCCATGTCGTAGTCCACGTCCTTGCCGGTCTTCATCTTGGCCAGGACGCTGCGGGCGCGCAGCAGGGCGACTCCGCCGCCGGGCAGGATGCCCTCTTGCACCGCCGCGCGGGTCGCGTGCAGGGCGTCCTCGATGAGGGCCTTGCGCTCCTTCACCTCGGTTTCGGTGGCGCCGCCGACGTTGATCTGCGCGATGCCGCCGGTCAGCTTGGCGAGGCGCTCCTGCAGCTTCTCCTTGTCGTAGTCGGAGGTCGTCTTCTCGATCTCCGCGCGGATCTGGCCGATGCGCGAATCGATCTGCGCCTTCTTGCCCGCGCCGCCCACGACGATGGTCTCGTCGGCGGAGATGGTGACCTTCTTCGCGCTGCCGAGGTCCTTGACGGTGACTCGGTCGAGCTCGAGGCCCAGGTCCTTCATCAGCGCAGTGGCGCCGGTGACGATGGCCAGGTCCACGAGCATCGCCTTGCGGCGGTCACCGTAACCCGGGGCCTTCACGGCGCAGACCTGCACGATGCCGCGCAGCTTGTTGACGACGAGTGTCGCGAGGGCCTCGGACTCGACGTCCTCGGCGATGATCAGCAGTTGGCGCTTCGACTCCTTGATGGCCTCGAGCAGGGGCAGCAGTTGCTGCACGGCCGAGATCTTGCCCTCGTGCACCAGGATCAAGGGGTTCGTGAAGACACACTCGAGCGTGTCCGGGCTGGTCACGAAGTGCGCGGACAGGTAGCCGCGGTCGAACTGCATGCCCTCGACGATGGAGACGTCGGTCTCGAGCGCCTTGCCCTCTTCGACGGTGATCACGCCGTCCTTGCCGACCTTGTCCATGGCGCCGGCGATCAGCTTGCCGATGCGCACGTCGTTGTTCGCGCTGATCGTGCCGACCTGGGCGACCTCGCCGCTGGTCTGGACCTTCTTGGCCATCTTGTCGAGGGCTTCGGAGACGGCCTTGGAACCGTCCTTCAGCGCCGCGTTGATGCGGTTCGGAGCAGCGCCGGCGGTGATGGCGCGCAGCCCCGCCTTGAAGATCGCCTCGGTCAGGAGCGTGGCGGTCGTGGTGCCGTCACCGGCCACGTCGCTGGTCTTGCTGGCGACTTCGCGCACCAGTTGGGCGCCCAGTTGTTCGTAGGGGTCGGAGAGTTCGATCTCCTCGGCGACGGTCACGCCATCCTTGGTGATCGTCGGGGCGCCCCAGCCCTTGTCGAGCACGGCGTTGCGGCCGCGCGGACCCAGGGTGCTGGTGACGGCTTTCGCCAGTTTCTCGACGCCGCGGCGGATCGCGTCGCGTGCGTCGGATTCGAAGACCATCTGCTTGGCCATGGGGCTGTTCTCTTGTGCCTTGAAGGGGTGCTTGCGTGGGGGAGTCCGAAGGCACCGGGAGGACGCGGTGAGCGGCCTCGAGCAGGTGCGTGAGGGAATGCGGACGGGGCGCGGCGACCTGGGTGGCGTCCTCCGCGGCCCCGAGGGGGCGGTGGACGGGTCCAAGTGACGGCGCCCGGCTGCCCGGCTATGCAAGAATGATGCCGACGCGTGCGCGGGCCAGACGGTGGCCTACCAGGGCCGGGGCTACGGCCCGCCGTGGGCCGGACTGTCAGGTTGGCAGCTCGGCGATGGACCGCGCAGCGCTCCTGCCCTTGTGGCAGGCACTTGGGCCGGGGAGCGGCTGGCGTACGATCGTCCCATGCGCACCGCCCCTCGCTCCACCCCGTTCGCAACCCGTCCGCGGGTGCTGCTCGCCATCGTCCTGGGGCTCGCGTTCGGGCGCTCGGCCGGTGGGCTGCCCCCTGGGCCGGGTGCGGCGGGGGAGGAAACCGTGGTCGTGGAGCGGGCCGATGGGACCTCCGAGGCACGTTCCCTGTCCGAGCTGCCAGAGCTGAGCCCGACCGAGGGCCAGGCCCTCGGCCCGGTGAGCCTCGTGTTCGCGTCGGCGGAGCAGCCGCCCCCGGCCCCCGGCGACGCGGACCCGGACCGGGTGGAGCTCCAGCTCGTCGGCGGCGACTGGCTGCAGGGCGCCGTGGCCGGAGGGAGCGGCGAACGGCTCGGCTTCGGCCTGGCGGCGGGGCCGCGCCTCGACCTCACCGTGGACTGGATCCGGCGCGCGGTGTTCCCCGGGCGCGTGCCCCCGGGGTCGCTCGCCAGTCTGGTCGCGGCCGATGACGCGGACCGCCTGTACCTGCGCGTGGGGGAGGGGCTCGACCGGGTGGACGGCACGCTGGACGGATTCCGCGACGAGGGGCTCGTCTTCGACGGGCTGGCCGGTCGGCGCACCTACCCGTGGACGGAGGTGGCGGCGTTCTTCGTGGCCCCGTTGCCGGGCTCCGGTCCGCAAGGGCCTCCGCCGGCCCGACCGGTTGCCGTCGATCTCGTCGGCGGTGGACGGTTGACCGGGCACCTGGTCGCGCTCGGCGGCGACGCCGTGCGGCTCGAAGCTTACGGCTCGGCGTTCGCGCTGCCCTACGAAGCCATTCGGGAGCTCGCCGCGGAGGATGGCCGGCTCGTGCACCTCGGGAGCCTGCCGCCGAGCAAGGTGGACGGCGGACGGCCGTTCGGGGACGACCTCGGCATGGTCTTCGCGCCGCGCATCGACGGCGCGGTGCACGGTGGGCCGCTCACCACACGCGCCGGGACCGTGGCGCGCGGCATCGGCGTGCTGGCGCCGACGCGCATGGAGTGGGAGCTTTCGGGCGAGTACGCGCGCTTCCTCGGATCCGTGGCGGTGGACGCCTCGACGCAGCGCTTGGGCGTGCGCGGTTCGGTGCGTTTTGCCGTGGAGCTCGACGGCAAACGTGTGTGGCAGAGCCCACTGCTGACGGGCGCCGATCCGGCGGTGGAGACACCGACCGTCGATCTCGCGGGCGCGAAGTCGCTTGCGCTGATCGCCGAAGACGGCGGCGACGGCTTCGCCGGCGACCGCGCGAACTGGCTGCGCGCACGAATGGTGCGCTCGGCGGCGGACTGACCTCGACCGCGGGCGAACCGCGAGCGATGCGCGGGCTTTGGATTGTCCCGCTCAATGGGGCAGGGTCCACCCCGTGGGTGAGACCCGTGCGGGCCCGAGTCGAACCGACCAGCGGCGCGCATAGGGTCTGCGCATTAGGTGACGAACGGCCGCCTTGAGCCGCGCGTATCGACCCGCCCGGCCCGCGCACGGGGATGCGAGGAGAGCTCGCCCGGTCGATCCACCACGTTTCTGATCGAACGGCCAAACCGGCGGCCTGGTGGCGCTTTGGTGCCGGGGCCGTCCTCGACGACCCGCTGAAGGTCGACTGCGGATGCCACGGCCAAGAGGCACCATCGGGCAGCGGTTTGGGCTCGTCCGATCGGAAACCTGATGCACAACCCGGGCTAGTTTTCCCGAGTTTCCATGCGGTCCCAGAGCCAACGGTGCAATCCCGTCCACTCGCTCCGATCCCGCCGTTCCACCGAGCCGGGCGCACCGCTGCTCCCCGTGCGGGGGAAGCCCTGGATCAAGATCCCAGGCGGCGTGGTCGCGCCTTGCCCACCCGCGCCCGTTCTGATTTCCCCATGTGCAGCCAGCCGGATGGCACCGGCGCGACGGGCGTCCGCTTCCACATTCGCTTCGAAGACCACGACGTCGCCGCCCTTTCCACCGTCTCCGCCCGGCCCAGCGACCCCGCCAGTGCCTCCGACCACTCGGCCGTCAATTTGAACACGCTCGCCGACAAGCACAATCGGCGAGCCCTGCCCACCCGGGAGACCGACGGCGAGTTCCGTCGGCCAATCGGCGGGCGACACACCGTGTCCGCCGTGGAGTTCCCCCGCCACCCATACGAGTCCGTCGGCTTCCAACACCAGCGCGTGACCGCGCAACGGCGGGGTCGCGCTGAGGTCTCCGGGGGGGCGGTCAGGCGACCGTCCATCCGCGGGCGGGTGTGCGCGGAGGAACCGGCTCCACTCGCGAACAATCGCCTCCCGGTCCATCGGTGTGCCCACGTTGTCGGCCACTCGCAGGGTCCCGCGCAACTCGATCCGACCCGTCGCCTGGACCTCGAAATCTCCGACCACCACGGCCTCGACGCCCTCGGGAAGGATCCAGTTGGCACAGCGCGCACTCCCCGCAAGTCGCTCGCCGTCCCGAACCACATACGCCGATTCTGCGGGGCCTGCCGCGGATACTACGGCGAGCGGCGACGGGGCATTCGTCTGCCGGACGACCGGCGTAGCACAGCCCGCCAGGGCCAGCATCGACACCGCAGCCATTCGATTGGCTTGGACGTGCGGGTGCCATCCGCAGGCGCACCGGCCCATCACTTGGGCCCCCAGAAGAGGGACGAGCACTGCGAGCCGAGGTCCCCTTGCGCCCCGTGACCTCCACCGCTTGCGCCGCCGATTCCGCCCGTGCTTCCCTCGAGTCCATTCAGATTGCCAACACCGCCCTGACCGAACCCGCCGCCAGCTCCCCCAGTCCCGTTGCCCGGCGTCCCACCTGGGCCGCCTGCACCAGGTATTGAGCCACCGCCGCGAGTGCCCCCTTTGCCCCCGTCCCCGCCGATGCCGGTTCCTCCAGGCCCGCCGTTGCCTCCGTTGCCACCCTGCCCTACCCAGGACGTTCCATCGTAGAACGAGTTCCCGCCGAGACCTCCGACTCCACCTACCCCTCCAGTTCCGTTTCCGCCCGGCCCTCCCTGCCCACCGGCGCTCCCCGCTGCCGGAGGGGAGCAGCAGGTTTGCCCGGCTCCGCCGGGACCACCTGTGCGCCCGGTGGCGTTGCCCCCGGAACCTCCGGTGCCTCCCGGCGCTCCGTTGGGCTGGGACGCCGACTGCCCGTGGGCGCCTTGGCTGCCCGGGGAACCTGTTGCGCCGGTCATGCTCGTACCCGCCAGACCCACGGCCCCGGGTGCTGTGCCACAATCGAGCGCCGCGGCTCCATTCGCTGAGGAGGCGGCGAGAGGCAAGCTTTCGAGCAGAACAGCTAGGTCGACGGTGAATCCCGCGTCCCCCGCGAAGACCGCCGGATGGGGGTGAGACTCGACGCTGCCGCCATTCCCACCGTTGCCCCCGGGCAGGGGAACTTGATCCTCCCCTTCCAACGCCCATACACCCGCCGACGACGCGCCTCCGGCGCCGCCAGCCAACACACCGTGCGGCTCCGCGTGGGACCGCGTGAGTGCCGTGCCGACAACGATGACGTCGCCTCCGTGGCCGCCGTGTCCCGCACGCCCGGCGGATCCACCAACGCCGGCCAGGACCGGAGCTTCCACCACAATCAAGGGCGCATGCAGGAGGATGCTAGACCCCTGACCGCCGGGCACTAGCAGATCCATTCCGTCCGGCCAATCCACGGCGGAGGCTCCTCGCCCACCCGTCGTCGGCCCATGTAGCCAGAGCAACGACCCGGCGCGCAACTCGAGGTTGGGGGCGGCGAGGGAGGGCACAAGCCGCAGGTCCGGCAGTCCAGCTCGGATGGTGGCCAGGTTGATCGCCTCGACAGAAAGAGCAGGGATTTCGAGGGAGATTTCCGAGAACGTGCGAGGCATCGCAGCCGCGTCGCGCACCCGAAGTTCACCGTGAACTTCGATGCGATCCTTGGCGTCAATCACTAGGTCTCCAACGATGAACACCGTGTGGCCAGCCGGCACGTGGAAAGATTGGCAAACAATTTCGCCGGAGAGTTCCGCGCCATCCGCTGCTACGAAGTCTGCATCGGTTGCGAAGGTGCAGGGAACGGCGTTTGCGGCGCCCGCTTCGATCCAGAAGAACGGAACTGCGATCACGATCGCGGCGAGCTGTTTGGGTCGGTACGTGCCCATAGTGTGAGTCCTCAGGAACGAGATTGTCCGGAGCCTTGCGAGACTTGAGGGGGCAGTTCGACCTGGCAAGCAGGAGTTTCCTGGCTCCAGTTCCATGGAGATGCCCCCCCCCCTTACTAGCAAGAGATGTACTCGCGAGTCTGCCGCCCGTCAAGTCCCTTCGCCGCCATTCCCAGCGGGAGGCGTCGGCCGGCGGGCGCCATCCTTGGGGCGCCGCGGCCCGCAGGCCCATCCGGGACGCGCTCATCCAGGCGATCCAGGGCACGGCCCGAGCTATGGCCGAAGAGCTGGTCCGCGCCAAACTTGAGGAGTTGGTCGGCCCAGCCTGGTCGCGCAAGCTGGGCACGAGTTTGCGCCGGGGTGGGAAAGCAGTCGCGGACTTTTTTCGGCGCCGAGCCCCACGGGTTTGAGCGGCCCCGGGTGCGGGACGTCAGAGACCACTGCTGGAATGCCTCCTTGCCGGGACTGCTCCCCTCCAAGATTCACAACGACGCGAACATCCTCGCGTTCGCCGTGGTCGCGTCGAGCCTGCGCCCATGTGCGCGGAGTTTGGTGCGTTGTGCGGTGGAACTCGACGGCAAACGCGTGTGGCAGAGCCCCGTGCTGACGGTCGCGGACGCGACCTTCGACGCGCCGCCCCTCGCCTCAATCGCGCCCGAACACTCGCGCTCGTGGCCGAAAACAGCGGCGACAGCTTCGCCGGCGACCGCGCGAACTGGCTGCGCGTGCGCCTACTCCCCGGCTCCGCCAACTGACCGCGGGCCGCGTCGGCTTCGCGCGGTGCGACGCCGAAGGCGAACGCCGCACGGATCGACCACCGGCCGCCCACGGCGCTGCGAACGCTGCGTCGCCGGGTGCGCGGGCCTCCTGGCCCGCCTTGGAGCCCACCCCGTCGTGCGTTCTGTAGGGGCGCGGCCCTGTCCGCGCCCAAGGGGAACGGTGCGTGCGGCGGAGCACCGCAAAGGACCTCGCTTTAGAGCGTGATCGCGCCGGGGGTCAGGAAGACTTCTCTCACGTTCACGCCCACAAGTTTGCCGTCGACGATCTCCCAGTTGGAGGAGTCCATGGTGACCACAGTCTCCACGCCTTCCAAGGGAATCCAAAAGTGGAGCGTCGTGCCGGCCTTCAAGTTGCGCGAGCCGCTGCGCGAAGCGATGCCCCGGGCCTCCGGATCCGTCACCGTCAGGCGGACTTCGCCGAGTTGCGCGCTGATGTCGTAGGGGCCCAGCACGCTCGGCGCATTGCCTCCCGTTGAGCGCACCTCAACTTTGGCTTCGAGCTCAACATCCCCGAAGAGCCAGCCACCAGTGAGTCGCAGCGAGTACTCCCCGGGTTCCACCGCGCTGAACACGACCTTCTCTCCTGGGTGCACGATGCTGCGGAAGACGTTCCGCGTCGCGGAGGGATCCTTGAGCAGCACCGCCGTCACATAGGGCGTCCGCGGAGACGCGGGCGGAAGTTTCAGTTCAAACTCCACCCGCTGCATGGACGCAGGCATCACGATCAGGCACTCCGCGTCGCCGAAGTGGGTGCTAACTGCCGTGCGTCGATTGCGCGCGTCCGCCACCTGGACCAGAAGGCGCTTGCCCTTTTCCGTGGAACGAATCGTGAACTGCCCCGTTTCGTCCGTGGTCGCGGTGGGGAAGGCCTCTACGGTTCCAAACCCGCCCCAGTCGGCCTCCGTGTCCATGTTGAAGTCGTGGTAGATGACGACGCTGGCTCCGACCGTCGGCGTGCCGTTCGATTCCTCGACTCGGCCCGCGACAACCACGGGCTTCAGGACCATCGTGATCCGCCCAAGGTCGTTGGTACCCTCCTGAAGCGAGTACGCGAGCGGCTTGGCCACCGCCTGTTCCGAACTCAACTGAATGTGGTACTGCTCGAAAGGGGGGCTGTCTTGGAGTTCCCAGCGAAGAGCCCCGTCGCTCTCCACTCCGATCCCAAACCATCTCGAGAGCGCGTCGGTCGTGCACTCGATCGTAAGGGTCACCGGTGCCGTGAACGGCCGCCCGGTCTCGTCGACCAGTTGGGCGAGGAGCACGTACTTCGGGAGGGGACGCGGGGCACTGGGCGGCGTTCTTGCCGAGTGCGGCGGCACACGCGGTGCGTTTCGCAACACCACCGGGACGGGTTCCTGGCGCTGTTCCGTCTCTACCTCGGCTCTTGCTGGCACCTCTGCGGCGCCTAGGACTGGCGCGTCCTCGACGAGCGCAGGCATCTTTGCATCCGCCGCGACTTCGGCGGGACCGATCGCCTGGGCATCGGTTTTCGATTGCGGCACGTAGCGCAGCAGCAACGCGACCACGAGCAGGCCCGCCACCGCCGCGGCGATCGAGACTTGGGTGCGCTTCGAAGTCGACATGGCGAGGAACCTCGACCGTGGTTCATGGCGCCGCGCGCGGCGCCGCGAAAAAGATCGAGCCGGTGCCCTTGCCCCGGCTCTCGCTCAGATGTCGCTGCGGCGGGGGCCCGTCAGGGAGCGGAAGTACACGACCTGGTCGCCCCCCTGGCGTTTGGCCTCGCGCAGCGCGCGTTCGGCGTGTTGGCGCAGTTGCATCGCGTCGCCCAGGTCCTGGCCGTCGAAGGTCTCGAAGCCGATGCTCGCGGACACGGCCACGTCCTGGGCGGCGCCCACCGGGCGGCCGGAGAGTCGCTTGATGCCCTCGCGCAGGCGTTCGCCCACCGTCGCCGCGTCGGCGCGGCGGGTGTACGGCAGCACGGCGGCGAACTCGTCGCCGCCGAGGCGGCCGGCCACGTCCTCGGTGCGGATGGTCTTGCGCACGACCTCGCCGACCTGGGCGATCACCAGGTCGCCGATGGTGTGGTCCAGTTCCTTGTTGATCGTGCCGAAGCGGTCGAGGTCGAGCAGCACGAGCGCGAGGTTGAAGCCGTGCCGGCGCGCCGCGGCGAAGTGCTCGGTGAGGCGCGCTTCGAACGCGTCCGGGCGCAGGAGGTCCGTGCGGTCGTCGTGGGACGCCCGGTGCCGCAGGTCGCGCATCTCGCGGCGCAGGCGGCCCTCGCTGGCGAGGCGCGCCACGCGCATGCGGAACTCGGCGTCGCTGGCGCCGCGGTCGATCAGGTCCCAGGGGCCCAGCTCGACGCCGCGCAGGGAGTCGAGGGCGAAACCCGCCTTACCCCCGTCGACCACGACGAGCAGCGGCACGTCCTGGTCCCGGCCGCGGGCGTGTTTGAGCGCGATCAGCTCACCGCCCCGGCCCAGGACGAGAGGGTCCACCACCAGGACGGCGGGGGCCTCGGCGGCGAGGCGCTCCAGGCTGGTGCGCAGGTTCGAGGAGTGCACGAGGCGGTACTCCGGCCCCAGGGCGGCCTGGAGTCGTTCGATCTGCGAAGTGGCCCCGCGGTGGTCGCAGAGCAGGACTAGCGGCGCGCGGGCCATGGGGGTCGGCTCGGTCCGGGAGCCGCCGGAGCTCCCAGCGGACCCGGGTTCCGGGGTCTCGGGCTTCTGGCCCGCTCGGGAACCGACCAAGGATAATGTAGGAATCCGCATTGGGGCGAGGTGGCAGGCATTTTGCCGGTTCCATGCACCCCGGCCATCCGAGGAATACCCCTCGGTCCCGCGTCTGGTTTCGCTTTCGGTTTCCGGCCAGCCCCGTCGCACTTCCCTTGTACCCGGTCGGCCGTTAGTCTGTTCGGCCCTCCAAGTCCCGCGTCCGGGCGCTCACCGCCGACGAGTTCGCCTCGTCGGAACCCTCTCCGTCGGTTTCGACCGACCGCGGGATCCGGTGGCGCTGGTGCGATCCGAGCCCAGCCCACGGCCAAGGCCATGCCGCGGCGGTAGGTGCCCAGAGCGGAGCGAAGGGGGAGCGAATGCCCAGGGAGCCGAAGTCGGCTCCGCGGCGCGTTCCGTCGACGGACCCGATCGGACTGCTCCGATCTCGCCGTCCGATGCGGCGCACCGACACCTCTGGCGCCGCCGCTGCACCTTTTGCCACGTACCCATCGCCCGCCGACATCGGATGCGGGCACGACTCCCATGCAAACGAACGTCCAGGAACTGATCGACGCCGGTGTGCACTTCGGCTGCCACGCCTCCCGCTGGAACCCGAAGATGGCGCCCTACATCCAGGGCCGCCGCGGCACGATCCACATCATCGACCTGCGCGAGACCGTGCGCGGCCTGCTGCGCGCGCGCCACGTGCTCTACCACCTGGCGGCCGACGGCGGCCAGATCCTGTGGGCCGGCACCAAGCGCCAAGTGCGCGGTGTCGTGCGCGAAGCCGGCGAACGCACGGGCATGCCCGTCGTGACCGAGCGCTGGATCGGCGGCACGCTGACGAACTACGGCGTCATCCGGAGCCGTCTGCGCCGCCTCGAGGAGCTCGAGAAGATGGAAGAGGACGGCGGCATCCACCAGTTCTCGAAGAAGGCCGTCAGCTCGCTGCGCCGCGAGAAGCGCAAGATCGTGCGCAACCTGGGCGGCATCCGCGAGATGAACGGCATCCCCGGCGCGCTCGTCGTCGTGGACCCCTCGCGCGAGTACAACGCGATCCGCGAAGCCCGCCGCATGGGCCTGGCGATCATCGGCATCCTCGACACGGACTGCGATCCGTCCAACGTCGACATCGTGATCCCCGGCAACGACGACGCCCTCAAGTCGGTGCGCCTGCTGGTGGAGAGCCTGGTGACCGCCGTCGAAGAAGGCGCCGCCAATGCCCGTGAGAGCATGGCCGCGATGGGCGCCGCCGAGCGCGCCAGCGAGTCCAACACGCCGATGGGCGACGAACCCCGTCCGACCCGCGGCAACCGCGCCCCGCGCCCCGGGCGCCAAGGCTCCGGCGGCCAGTCCTCCGGCGGCCAGTCCTCCGGCAGCCAGGGCGCGCAACCGGCCGCGGCGCCGGTGGATGCCGAGGGCGAAGGCGACTCCGCGGCTTCCGTCTGATCGAACGGGCCCCGCCACTCACGGGGCCCAACCACGCGGGGCCGCTCACCGGCGGCCCTCCACCCGTACACACACGAACGAGATCCTAGCGATGGCGAACATTACGGCGGGCATGGTGCGCGACCTGCGCGACCTCACCGGGGCGGCGATGATGGATTGCAAGAAGGCCCTCGAGGAGGCGGGCGGCGACCAGAATGCGGCGGTCGACCTCCTGCGCCAGAAGGGCCTGAAGAACGCCGCCAAGAAGTCCTCCCGCGAGACCAACGAGGGCCGCGTTGCCGCGAAGGTGGCCGCCGATGGCAAGAGCGGAGCCATCGTCGGTGTTTCCTGCGAGACCGACTTCGTCGCGGCGACGCCGGACTTCCAGGCTTTCCTCGGTGTGCTCGTCGACACCGCACAGGAGAAGGTGCGCGGCCAGGGCGCTGCCGCGGCGGAAGCCCTGCTGGGCTCTGCCGTCGCCGGCGGCGATGAGCTGGTCTCCGCGCGGCTGACCCAGGTGGTCGGCAAGCTGGGCGAGAACATGCGCATCTCCAACGTCGCGCGTTTCGACGTGAAGGGCGGCGTGGTCAGCGCCTACGTGCACCACAACAACAAGATCGGCGCGCTGGTGGCCGTGTCGACGTCCGCCGCCGCCGACAAGGCGAGCGACGTGGCGAAGAAGTTGGCCCAGCACATCTGCGCCGCCAAGCCGATGTGTCTGGACCGCGCCTCCGTGCCCGCCGAGGAGGTGGAGCGCGAGCGCGCCGTGCACCTCGGCAGTGAGGAACTCGCCAGCCGCCCGCCGGAGATGCGCGAGAAGATCGTGCTCGGCAAGATCGAGAAGTTCTTCCAGGCCTCGGCGTTGGTCGAGCAGCCCTGGACGTTCGACGACAAGCAGAGTGTGCAGAAGGCCCTCGAGAAGGAACTCGGCGCGGGCACCCGCATCGACGCCTTCTGCCTCGTCGAGCTGTAAGGAGTGGAAGGCCTGGTGGAGGCATTCCTCCGGGGCGACCATTCCGCGGGGGCACTGGTTGCCCTGCGGCTGTCGTTCCACCGGCCCACGCCGCAGGACCGCTGGCTGGCGCGGGAGCTCGCGGAAACAGCGCTCACCGCGGACCTAGGTCCCCTCTCCCGGGGGACGGACCTCGGTGTGCGGGCGCTGCTCGCCACCACTGCGGTCTCGAGCACCGAAACCGTTGCAGATCGCCTGGCCGAGGCGCGCAGCGCCGTCGAGGAAGAGCTGGAGTTGGCCGCGGCCGTGCGACTGGAGCGGCCGGGCGCGATCGTCGGGGCCTACGTGCACCACGACCAGCGCCGTGCCGCACTCGTGGCCGTGGCCGGCGGCGGCGAGCCCGCGGCGGTGCAGCGCGCCGCGAAACGACTCGCGATGCACGTGGTGAGTCGCCACCCGCGCGGGCGGCTCCTGGCCACACTCGAGGGCGACGCGTTGGAGGCGGAACGGACGGCACCTTGGGTGATGGCACCGGAGCAAACCGTGGCCGCGGCGCTCGCGCGAGAGGCCGGCGCCCCGGCGGAATGGCTCGCGTTCGTGTCCTTGTCGCTCGGGCAATCCGGGACGGAATAGGCACGACGTCCCTCACGCGTTGGAGCGACCGTCCCCATCGGCGGGCCTTCCGCGACCATTTTTGGGCGCCCGACCCTACGCCGGGACCCCGGGTGTCGGCACAATCCCCCCGCGCCCCGTGCGCCCCCACGCCATGACCTTCTCACGCGTCCTGCTCAAACTGTCCGGGGAAGCCCTGGGCTCCCCCCAGAACGGCCACGGTATCGATCCCGATGCCGTGCAACTCGTGGCGCGCCAGGTTGCCCGCGTCGCCGAGCTGGGTGTCGAGATCGCGCTCGTCTGCGGCGGGGGCAACATCCTGCGCGGCGCCGAGTTCAGCCGCATCGGAGGCGACCGCGCCAGCGCCGACCACATGGGCATGCTCGCCACGGTGATCAACGGCATCGCCCTGAGCGAGGCGATCGAATCGCAGGGTGTCGACACACGCCTCATGAGCGCCATCGACATCCGACAGGTCGCCGAGCCGTTCACCCGCCGCCGCGCCCTGTCGCACCTCGACCAGGGGCGTGTCGTGGTGCTGGCCGCGGGTACCGGCAACCCTTTTTTCACCACCGACACGGCTGCGGCGCTGCGCGCGGCGGAGCTGCGCTGCGAGGTGCTGCTCAAGGCGACCAAGGTGGACGGTGTGTACAGCGCCGACCCGCGCAAGGACCCGAAGGCCGTGCGCCTCGAAACCCTCACCTACATGGACGTGCTGTCGCGCGGACTCGCGGTGATGGATGGGACCGCGATCACGCTGTGCATGGAAAAATCCCTGCCCGTGATCGTCTTCGACTTCTTCTCCGAGGGCAACATCGAGCGTGTGGTCAAGGGCGAGCGCCTCGGCACCACGATCCGCGCCTGAATCCCGCGCGTTCGCGCCCTCGGCAGCCGAAAAAAACCATGAGTGAAAACCAAGTCATCAAGGACACACGGGACCGCTTCGAGAAGGCGCTCCAACACCTTTCGGACCAACTGAAGGCGATCCGCACGGGACGCGCGTCGTCCGCGCTCGTCGACAACATCCGCGTCGACTACTACGGCGCCGCCACGCCGATCTCCCAATTGGCCGCCGTCAGCATCCCCGAACCGCGCCAGATCGCGATCAAACCCTTCGATCCGTCGATCATCAAGGAGATCCTGAAGGCCCTGTCGAAGGCGGACTTCGGCTCGCAGCCCCAGGACGACGGCAAGATGGTGCGCCTCAACCTGCCGGCCCTCTCGGGCGAGCAGCGTGAGAAGTACGCCGTCAAGGTGAAGGAGATGTGCGAGGAGACGCGCATCGCCATGCGCAACGGCCGGCGCGACATGAACAAGTTGGCGGACGCCCAGATCAAAGCCGGCGGCCTGACCGAGGACGAGGGGCGCAAGCTCCACGACCAGATCCAGGAGCTGCTCAAGGAGTACGAGCTCAAGATCGACCAGGTCCTCAAGAAGAAGGTCGAGGAGATCCGCGAGTGACAGCGTGGGGAGAGCCCGCGATCCCGTCGCCAAAGCGCTGTCACGTGATGTTTGGCCCATCGCCTGGCGGCGCTGGAGCGGCTGTCGTGGGAGGGGAGGCCGACGTCACTTCCCCGAGGCCACCGGCGAACCGTTTGGTCGGCGACGGGTTCTTTGGGTCGACCCCGATTCCGATCCCGCGTCCGACTCCCGGGGGCTTCCCCTTGCCCTTGCCCTTCGGTATCCTCCTCGCCCCCAACTGGCCCACCGGCCGGTGGGACTGGTCGAGACGTCCTCTCGCGCTGGGCAACGGCCCGGAGGCGAAGGGCTCAGGCTGACAAATCAGGCTGACAAATCAGGGTGCATAGCTCAGTCGGTAGAGCAACTGGCTTTTAACCAGTAGGTCCTAGGTTCGAGTCCTAGTGCACTCACCAACCACACGGCCGCGCCGACCATCCCACGGGGTGGTCGGCGCGGCCGTGTTTTGGGGCGGCCGTGTTTTGGGAGCGCTCGGCTCACCCGCCCGACGCCGCTTCCACGTCGGCGACACTCTTGGGCGTGGCGCGCGAGAGCACCTCGTTGCCCTCCGGCGTGACGAGCACGTCGTCCTCGATGCGGATGCCGATGCCGCGCCAGTGGGGGGCGACGCTGGTGTCGTCGGCGGAAACGTAGAGCCCCGGCTCGACCGTGGTCACCATGCCCGGCAGGAGCCGCCGCGAACTGCCGTCGGGCTCGGTGTAGAGGCCGACATCGTGCACGTCGAGGCCCAACCAGTGCCCCGTGCCGTGCATGAAGAAGCGGGTGTAGGTCCGCTGTTCGACGACCTCCTCCAGGCTGCCCTGCAAGAGGCCGAGGTCCAAGAGTCCCGCCGCCAGCACCCGCACCGCGGTCGTGTGCACGGAGGCCACCGTCGTCCCGGGGCGCACTGCGGCGATCGCCGCTTCCTGCGCGGCGAGGACCAACTCGTAGAGCGCGCGCTGCGGCGCCGAGAAGCGCCCGCCGACCGGGAACGTGCGCGACACGTCGCTCGCATACCAGCCGTATTCCGCTCCGGCGTCGATCAGGACCAGCTCACCCTCCGCGAGCGGCGCGCGGTTGGCGGTGTAGTGCAGCACGCAGGCCCGCGGGCCACCGGCCACGATGCTGGTGTAGGCCGCGCCGCTGCCGCCGCGGCGGCGAAACGTGTATTCGAGCAGGCCGTCGAGTTCCGCCTCGCTGGAGCCACCGCGCGCCATCTGCATGCAGAGCACGTGCGCCTCCGCGCTGATGGCGGCGGCGCGGCGCATCCTGTGCAGTTCTTCCGGGCCCTTGAAGAGCCGCAACTCGTGCAGGCTGTGCGCGGGATCGATCCAGTCCCGCGGCGCGGCACCGTCCGGGTCCTCGGACGCGAGCGCGTCGCGGCCCATGCGCGAACACAGCGCCAAGAGCCGTCGGTCGCGCTCCTCGTCCACGCCGGTGCGGTAGAGCACACGTTCGTAGCCACGAAGCAGGGACCCCAGCGATTCCCACAGTTGTTCGATGGGGCGCGCTTCGTCGACGAGCAGCGTCTCGGGTGCGCGCGCGACTCCGAGCCGCGGTCCCTCCCAACGCTCTTCGGCCGGCACACGGTCCCGGAGGAACAGCACGGATTCGCCAGCTTGGCGCCCGGGTAGCAGTAGGAGCGCCGCGTGCGCCTCGTCGAATCCCGTGCACCAGAAGAAATCGCTGTCGGGCCGGTAGCGGAACTCCGAGTCGTTGTTTCGGTACTTGGGCGACGCCGCGAAAACGAGCGCCGCGGTGTGGGTGGTGCGAAGGTGCTCGAAGAGGCGCCGGCGGTGCTCGACGAACACCGCGGCGGACATCGGCGACTCCGCGTTCAACGTCTGGCCCCGAGGAGGAATCGCTCCAGTTGGCCGAGGAGGTCGGCGACCTTTTCCGCGCGGGCCACTTCGCTGACGAGGTGGATCCCGATCGGCCACGGCGCGCCGTCGGCCGCGGGCACCGCCTCGGACACGGGCACCGCCTGCGACACGCGCAGACCCGTGGTGCGTCCGATCAACTGCGCGAGCCCCGCCAAACCGTGCCCGGCCTCCCAGTCGCTGCCCTCGGGCAGGTGGAACGCGAGTCCGTACGCGGCGATCTGGGCCGGCAACGGGTGGGGGAGGTGCCCGGGCCAGGCCGGTCGGCGGCGCTCGAAGCGGCCCCACAGGCGCAGCGGCGCGGAACCGGGCTCCAGTCGCAGGGGCCGGGCCAGTCCGACACCCTCCTGCCGCTCCCAGTCGGCGTATTCGACGGTCATCACGAGCCGCGGCGGGCACGGCACCACGGCGGAGAACGAAACCGGCGGTCCGCCGAGGTGGCGGAACTCGAGTTCCACGCCGTCGCCCTCCACCGTGACCACCACCGCGACGGTCGCGTCCGCGATCTCGAAACCGACGAGTTCCACACGCGCGCGCTCCGGCGAGCCACCCTGGCCCGTCGGCGGCGGCAGCGCGGGGCGCAACACCACACCCTCGGGCAGGTCTCTCGCGATTCCGCCAGGGCCTGCTGCGGCCGCGGCGCCGGGCAAGAAGTGCGGCAGGATCGTGGCCAGTTCGGCGGGGGGGAGCTTGGCGCCGTGGCGCCAGGCGTCCCCGGTACGGCCGCTGGCGAGGGCGGCGAGCGCCAGCTCGGCCCGGTTGAAGGCGCTGGGCGACTCGCCACCCGCCGCGGCGTAGAGCGCCCCGAGGCGCTCCCAATCCGCCGCGCGCCACTCCTCGGGCGCGAAGGCCGCGCCGTCGGGCGCGCGGGGCCAGGGGGCGATGGCGAGCGCACGGGGCTTCTCGACACCCGCCACGGCGCCGAGCGCCGCGGCCAGGGGGCCGGGATCGACGCGGAGTCCCGGCGCATCGGCACTTCCCTGGCCCGCCCAACCGGGCAAGGCCAGCGCCAGGAACGCGCACACGGACGGTCTCGACATGGCGGGAAGGCAGCCTAACCGGCGCCAACCTGGCGGTCGAACCGCTACCCTCCTCACGCCACCGCGCGAACCTCCCATGGCCCAAACCCAACCCCCCGTCGTGGATCCCGACCTGCTCGCGATCCTGGCCTGCCCCGAGAGCCACCAACCGCTGGCGCTGGCCGACAGCGCACTTCTGGCGCGGCTCAACGGCGCGATCTCGAAAGGCAACCTCGAGAACGTCGGCGGAGCCGCCGTGACCGAGCCGCTCGAACACGCCCTGGTGCGCCAGGACCAGCGCATCGCCTATCCGGTGCGCGACCGCATCCCCGTGCTCCTGGTGGACGAGGGTCTGCCCGTCCCCAGCGCCTGAACACAAGCCCGTGCAGTTCGAGCACCCGGACCACCCCGGCCGCCGCGTGCGCCTTGGGTACTGCCTCAACGTGGTGCCCGCGGAGGACCTGGCCGGTGTGGAGCTCGCCCTGGACCGGGTCGCCGTGCCCCTTGCCCGGCGTTTCGGCGGGAGCGGCGCATTTGGTGTCGGGCTCTACCTGCCCG
The DNA here is from genome assembly GCA_016125265.1 of Planctomycetaceae bacterium. GTDB lineage: Bacteria > Planctomycetota > UBA1135 > UBA1135 > RI-242. The sequence continues at coordinate 157,570 of WGMC01000013.1, read as the reverse complement.
CGAAGGCCGCGTTCGAACTCGGGCTGCCCGGCGGCGCGGCGGACGCGTTCGCGGGCCGCCTCGTCGACCGCGGTCTCGACGGCTTCACGTTCAACGCGTTCCCGTTCGGCGGCTTCCACGCACCCGGCCTGAAACGCGGTGTGTTCGCGCCCCACTGGCACGACCCGCGCCGACGCGAGTTCACGTTGGCGGTCGCGTCCGTCGCGGAACGTGTCGCGCGGCGGTCGGGGCGGCTGGCGGGCCACGTCTCCATCAGTACCCACGCGGGCGGTTTCGGCGCGGCGGGCCGCACGGGGGCTGCCGAAGCGCTGGCGGCCGTCGCGGTGGACCTCGCGGAACTCGAAGCCGCGACGGGTGTGCGGGTGGTGTTGAGCGTGGAGCCCGAACCGCGCTCGGCCGCCAACGACACCGCCGAATTCGGCGAGCTCGTCGCGGCGCTGCTCGAGCGCGGTGCGGACAGCGCCGCCGACGAACGGGGTGTTTCGCCCGACGAAGCGCGCGCCGCCGTGCTACGGCACCTCGGCCTCTGCCTCGACGCCTGCCATGCGGCGGTGGAGTTCGAAGCGCCCGCGGTCGCCCTCGAAGCCGCGCGCGCCGCGCGTGTGCCGCTCGGCAAGTTGCAGCTCTCGAACGCCCTGCGACTTTTGGATCCGGGCGCGAACGGCGAAGCGCGTGCGCGTTTCCTCGCCCTGGCGGAAGGTGTGTACCTGCACCAGACGAGCGCGCGTTTGCCCGGCGGCGAACTGCTGCGCGCCGACGACCTGCCGGACGTCGCGCAGCAACTCACCCGCGGGCGGAGCGACTGGCTGCGCGCCGAGGAATGGCGTTGCCACTTCCACGTGCCCGTCGATCTCGGAGCAGCGCCGGAGGGCGAGTCGAATCTCGGTGGGGGACTCGGCACCACGGCGCGGCACGGGGCCGAGCTCTTGGCGCTCGCCCTTTCGCACCCGGAAACTTGGGGCGTCGACGAACTGCACCTCGAGGTCGAAACCTACACGTTCGACGTCCTGCCGCGGGACGTGCGCGGCCCGGGCGAGCTGGTCGACAACATGGAGCGCGAAACTCGGCACGCCCTGGCCGGGCTGGCGGCCGCCGGTTGGACCCGGGCCTGACCCCGGGACACTTTGTCCCGGGACCCTGGGCTTCTTTGGTTGACAGGCCCCACGCACGGCCCTATCCTCCCGCCCCTCCGCGACGGAAACGACCGCGGAGCCACCAGGCCCCATCGTCTAGTCAGGCCTAGGACACCAGGTTTTCATCCTGGCGACAGGGGTTCAAATCCCCTTGGGGTCACCACGGGAGGCCGCCGGACACCAGTCCCGCGGCCTCCCGCCTTTTTATCTCCCGTCCCGTGCATTCCCCGGTGGCACGTGCACGCCGCCCGCGCCCGCGGGATCGAGTCGCACCCAGGGCCGGCGGCGGTCCTCGAAGAGGTAGACCTCGAGCACGTGCACACGGACGGCCCGCCGTGTGTCCCGCGCAAGGCGCCGGGCCGCGTCTTGCAGGCGAGCGAGGCGTTCCGGGTCCACACGCTCCGCCGCTGGCCAGCGGGCGGGATCCTCGCCGCGGGGCACACGGCGGGACTTCACTTCGACCGCGGCCAACTCGCCGGCTCGCGCCAGCAAGAGGTCGAACTCCGCATCCCCGGCCCAGAGCCGCTGCGCCAAGGTGCGCCACCCGACGGACTCGAGGTACCGACGCGCGAGCGCTTCACCCAGCGCGCCAAAGCGGTGCGCGTCGAGCCGGAACGCGTCGAGTCCCAGCGCCGACGCTAGCGGCGCCGGCAGATGGGTAAGGAGCGCCAGTTCGAGGGAGCGCGCCCACCTGCGGCCAGCGCCGCGGAGCGCTCGTCCCGCCCGCACGGACAGGGCGGCCGTGAGCGCCGCCGCGCGCGTCGCGCCGAGCCGGGCCGCATCGAGCCGGGCCCGGCGCGCGCCGCTCGTCACTTGTCCTTCTTCTCGTCCTTGGTGTCGGCGGCGTCGGTGTCGACGACGGTCTGGATCGCGTGGCGCGCAAAACGCATGCGCACACCCTCGGCCACCTGCACCGTGACCACCTGGTCCTGGATCTGCGCCACCTGGCCGAAGATGCCGCTGGTGGTCAGCACCTTTTGGCCCTTCTCGAGGGAGGAGAGCATCGCTTCGCGCTTCTTGCGCTGCTTGCGCTCCGGCCCGATCACGATCAGCCAGAAGATGCCGACCATCATCAGCACCGGGAACCACATGGAATCGAAGAGGCCCGGTCGGGGCTCCGTCGCGCCCGCCCCCGTCCCATCGCCGCCGGATTGCGGAGCCGCGGTGGTGGCGCTCTGGCCCTCTTGGACCGAGGGCAGCGACGTGAGGAACGAGAGGGGCAGAACGGGCGGCGTGGCGGCGGTCATGGGCAACGGGCGGCGTGGCGTGCCCAGATCGCGTCCCCTGGGGTGCGAGCTGGGCCTGGGCTAAGGATGCGGGGGAAAACGCGTGGGGGTGTGCTGCGTCGGCCGGGACCGGCTGGGACAGCACGAGGGCCGAGTAGACTAACGGCCCCAGGATCCGGGCGCGAACGCCCCTTCGGACACGGCCTCCCGGCCCCCGTCCCCATTCGCCCCCAGACCGGCGGCCCGCCCCTTCCCGATGCACAGGGATCTTCCTCACGACGTCTTTGACCCTTCCTCGCGCCTCCTGGTTGCGATGAGCGGGGGTGTGGACAGCTCCGTCGCCGCTTGGATGCTGCGCGAAGCCGGCCACCCCCTCGTGGGTGTGTTCATGCGCAACGGCGTCTCCGTGGGGGAAGAGCAGTCCGCCAAGAAGTCGTGCTGCTCGGCCGGGGACGCGCGGGACGCGCGCATGGTCGCCGCGGCACTCGGGGTGCCGTTCCAAGCGGTCGATTTCCAGCGCGAATTCGGCTCCCTGATCCGCCACTTCGTCGCCGAGTACCAGGCCGGTCGCACGCCGAATCCCTGCGCACTCTGCAACCGCGACCTCAAGTTCGGGTCCCTGTTCGACTGCGCCGAGGAACTGGGCGCTGCCGGTGTCGCGACGGGCCACTACGCGCGCATCGGGCGCGAGGGCGGCCGCGTGGCCGTGCGCCGCGGCGTGGACCGCGCGAAGGACCAGAGTTACCAACTCTTCGCGGTCTCCGAGGAGCACCTCTCGCGCACGCGTCTGCCGCTCGGGGACTTGACCAAACCCGAGGTGCGCGCGCTCGCCGAACGCGCCAACCTCCGCACCGCGAAGAAGGCGGACAGCCAGGAGATCTGTTTCGTGCCGGGCAACGACTACCGCCGCCTGCTCGCCGAGCGTGGTGTGGAGTTCCGCGCCGGCCCGATCGTCGACACGGCGGGCAAACCGCTCGGCGAACACGACGGGATCGAGCGCTACACGATCGGCCAGCGCCGCGGCCTCGGTGTCGCGACCGGCAATCCCATGTACGTGGTCGATCTGATCGTCGACAGTGCGACCGTGGTGCTCGGGCCAGCCGATGCGTGCACGAGCGCGTGGCTCGAGATGGACGCCGTCAACTGGATCGGCATCGATCCGCCGAGCGGCGGCCCGCTCCGCGCGGACGTGCAGGTGCGCTACCACCACAACGCGGCGCCTGCCGAGGTGCACGTCGACGGCGCGGGTCGCGCGCGTGTGCTCTTCGACACGCCGCAACTGGCGGTGGCCGCGGGGCAGGGTGCGGCCCTCTACCTGGGCAATCGCCTGGTCGGTGGAGGGTGGATCGCGCGCGCCGAGCGTCCGCCCGCGCCCGCCGCGCCGGAAGCGCCCGACGGCGGCGCGGCCCGCGCCGGTTCCAGCCCCGCGCGTCCCGCGGCGCGCCGCGGCGGTTGAACCGACCGCGCGGATACGGCGCGTCCCGCGGCCTTCTGCTGGCGGCGCTCCTGGTGGTCCTCGGCGCCGTCGCCTCCCTGCCGCTGTTTCCCGAGGGGGTGGAGCCCCTCGCCGCCCGCACCGTGGTGGTGCTCGACCTGTCGGCGAGTGTGCGCCGGCCGCGCCCGGACTGCCTCGCCGCCGCGACAGCGCTCCTGCGCGACGAGGCCGAGGGCGCGCGCGCGCGCGGCGAATCGATCGCGGTCGTGACCTTCGCGAGCTCCGCCGCGACGCTCTTCGGCCCCGGCGATCCGCGCGAGTTGCTCGACCGACTGGCGGGCAGCGGCGGCGAGCCCTTCGACCCCCGTCCCCCCCGCGGGCAGGACGGCGCCAGCGACCTCGCCGGCGCCCTCGAGCTGGCGCGCGCGCACCTCGGCGGTCCCGAGCGCCGCCCCGGACGCCTCGCGCTGTTCACCGACGGCATCACCGGCGGAACGGGCGCACGGGCGTTGCTCGCGGCCTTGCGCGTCAGCTCGACCCATTGGGCGCCGCTGCCCGTGTCGACGCGTCCCGACGGGGCGCTCCTCGACGTCGAGTTGCCCGAGCGGGTCGTGCCCGGCGCGCCGCTCGTCGTCGCGGTGGACCTGGCGCTCGTGCACCCGGAACCGCCGGAGTGGATCGAGCTGCGCTCGGAGTGGCTTGGGCCGAACCGCGGGGACGCGCCGCGCACCGCGCGGGTGCCCGTGCCCAAAGGCGCCGAACAGGGCACGCGGTGGAGGGTCGGTCTCGACGTCGGTCCGGCGCCGCCCGGGCTTTCGCGCCTCGCGGTATCGCTCTCCCTGGGCGGTTCGGTCGCGTTCGAGGCGTTTCCGGAGAACAACCGGCGCGAGTTGGCCGTGCTCGCGGGCGACCTCGCGCGCGCGGCGTTGCTCGTGCCGAAAGAGCACCGCGCGGCGGCGGCGCCGTGGCTCGACGCCGCACGCATGGCCGAGTTGGGCCTCGGGATCGAGCGCTTGGAACCGGCCCAGTTCGCGGCGCGCATCGGCGAGTTCGACCTCTGCATCAGCCTCGGCGCGGGCACGTGGGACCTCAGCCCCGACGCACTCAGCTCGTGGATCGATCGGGGCGGCGGCTGGCTGGGCGCGTTCGACGCCCGCTTCCTGGGCCTCGAACGCGATCCGCGTCTCGCCGAGCGCGCGGCACTCCTGCCCGCGCCGCCCGAACGGCCGCCGCGCGACGTGGTGATGCTCGTCGACGCGTCCGGCAGCATGGCCGGCGAACCGTTCGCGGCCCTCGAACGCGCGATGACGGCGGTGCTCGACGCGGTGCCCGCGGGCGATCGTGTGCGTGTGCACTTCTTCACCGCGCGGCTCTACGAAGGGATCGATCTCGGCGGCGCCGACGAACGCACGCGCACCGCGAAGCGCTTGCTCGACACACGCCCACCGAGTGGGCCCACCGCGTTGCTGGCCGCGGCCGAGGACTTCGTCAACGAGCGCCGCGAAGTCGCTCGGCCGGCGCTCGCGTTCCTCTTGAGCGACGGCCGCGAGGAGGGCGACCCGACTCGGCCCGAGGAGCGCGCGGCCGCTGTGGCACAAAACCTCCGGGAACTCGGGGTGGAGTTGGTCGCGGTGGCGCTCGGTCCCGAGCGGCAATTGGCGCCGCTCGAAGCGCTGGCGCCCGGGCGCGTGTTCGAGGTGCCGCAGGAGGCGCTCGCGAGTTTGGCGGAGTTGCTGGTGGGGGAGATTTCGCGCGAGCGGTTCCAGGACCAGCCCCTGGCCCTGGATTGGTCGCGCGGCGGCGATCTGGCCCGGCGCGTCGCGGGCGCCGCCGCCCCACCCAGCGCGGTCCTGAGGCCCATGGCGGCCCAGCTCCAACCCGGGGCGGAGGCTTTTTTGGGCGGCCCGGACGGCGAACCCGTGGGCGCGGTCGCGCGCCGGGGTCTGGGACGGGTGGCGACCCTGGCGGGGGGGCCCTTCGATGCGGTCGCGGAGCCGGCGGAGTTCGCGCCGGAGCGCCTGGCGGCCCTCCTGGCCTGGCTGGCGGAGCGTCCCAGTCCCGTGGCGCGGGCGACGGTCCTGCCGGGGCGGGACGGGTCGCCCGAACTCGTCGTCGGGGGCCTCGACCCGGCGCTCCCGGCCGGGGTCCAGGCGGTGCTCCGCGACCCGGCCCAGCCCGGCCGTGACCTGGCCCGCGTGCCGCTCTGGGCCCCGTCGGGGCCCCTGGGCGAGGGCGGCCTCCGCGAGCGCCGCGGTCCCTGGCCGCCCCTCGATCTGGCCGGGGGCACGGCGCTTCGGGTCAGCGTGGGGGGGGTGCCTGGGCCGCCGCTCTCGGTCGCGGCTCCCTTGCCCCTGGAGCAGAACCCCGCGCCGCCGGTCGCGGCGCTCGGCCCCGGGGACCTGCCCGCCGCGGTGCCCTCCGCGGACCCACCGTCGGGGCCGCATGCGCTCGCGCCCTGGCTCGTGGGGGCGGGGCTGGGCCTGGGGGTGGGCGCGCTCCTGTTGCAGCGGCGGGAGCGCGCGCCCCACGGGGTTCAGGGTCCGGGACAGGCGGTCCGATGAGCCTTCGGCAGGGGCCCTCGCGCCCCCAAGCCATCCGGAGGAGATTCACCATGCGTTGCACGTCCCGACTCACCCTGACCCTGATCCTGGCCCTCGCGGCCGCCTGCAGCTCCACGCGCGACGCCAAGGAGAGCGAGCCCAAACCGGGCGCTTGGCTCACACCGTCGCCGCTGCTCGAGCAGCAGATGGTGGACGAAGCCGCGCGCCTGCCGTGGACCCGCGGCCTGGAGCGCATCGAACAGATCCGCTGGTTTGCCGCCGTCGGCGAGCCGGCCTACGAGACCCTTCTCGCGCTCTCCGCGGACCCGCGCGACGACGTGGCGGCGGCGGCCCTTTCGGCCCTCGGTGCGACGGGCGACCGCCGCCTGGTGGAACCGATCCGCGCCGCCGATCCGGGCGCTGCGGACCGCGGCATCGACCTGCGCCTCGAGCGCGCGCGCACCCTGCTGCGCCTCGGCGATTGGACCGACGTTCCGGTGCTGGTCGAGGGTCTGATGGACGAACGTGTGTACACCCGGGCGCTGTCGATCCAAGCGCTGGAAGAAGCGACGGGCGAGCGCCACGGCTTCGATCCGCGCGGCACCGACGACGAACGCGAGAAGAGTTTGGAGCGCTGGAAGCGCTGGTGGCTGGCGCGCACGGGCGATCCGATCCGCGCGGGCAACTGAGCCTTGCGCGGGGCGCCGCCGCTACGGCGCGCCCAGACGCGCCAAAAGCTCGCGGAAACGTCCCTCGTGGCGCAGTGTTGCGAGGTCCTCGTCCTCGAGCAGGTGGGTGCCGTCGTCGTACCCCAACTCGACCGCGCGCTCGAGCGCGTCCAGCGCCTCGGAACCGTGGCCCACGAGCGCCAGCGAACAAGCCAGGTTGTAGTGGGCGGTCGGGTCCTCGGGCAGTTGGCGCACCAGCTCCCGGTCGCGCCGCAGGGCCTCCGGGTGGCGCCCCAGCAGCGTGAGGATCTGCGCCAGCTCGCTGAGCGAATCGAGGTCGAGGGGCCGCCGCTCTGCCGCGTGGCCGAAGAAGTCCGCCAGGAACTCGAGGCCCAGCAGCTCGGCGCGGGCCTGGGCGGGCGCGCTGAGGTCGAGGGGGTCCGGTGCCACGGGCAGAGCCTACGCCCCGGGGGCGTCCCGGATCCATCCCCGGTGGAAGTGCCCTGTAGCTCCCGGTGCGCCCTGGGCTAGTGTGGGGACCAGGGGAGCCCCCCAAACGGCGGGATGCGCCGCGATGCCCGGTTCCCCGCCCCGCTCCCATGGAAATCCGCTTCTGCGACATTTGCAACGAGTCGGTGCCCGTCTCCGACCTCTCCACGGGCCGCGCGTTCGAGCGGAAGGGGCGTGTGGTGTGCGCCTCGTGCGACCTGGCCATGAGCGCGACCCGGCCTCACGGGGCGGACGGCGACTTGGCGTCCGCGGTCGGCGCGGCCCAGTCCGGGGGATCCACAGGCGCGTCGGCGGGCGCGACGTCCGCGGTGGGTGCCGCGGCCTCACCCCGCGGAGAAGGCGGTGTCGCCACGGTGCTCGCAGCCGTCGCGCTGGTCGGTGTGGCCGCGGTGGCGTACCTCACGCGGCAGGAACTCGATCGCAACGCCGCGGCGGCGGCCGAGCGCCAGGGTTGGGTATCCGCGGCCGCGGAGCGGGAACGCGCGATGGATCGACGCGAGACGTCGGAGCGTGTGCAATCGCTGGCGGAAGAAGTGGCGCTCCTGCGCGAAGGCCAAGCGATGCGTACGGCCGAGGCCGACGTCCGCATCCGGCAACTCGTCGCGCGTGTCGACGGGTTGTCGGCGGAGTTCGCGGCGCTCGCGGAGGAACTGCCCCGATTGGAACAACGCCTGGCGGCCGAGCAGAAGGCGCCCGAGCCCGCGTTCGTCGAGTTGGAGAGCCGCGTCGGCCAACTGCAGGAGGACCTGCACGTCTTGCTCAGCGCGTTCTACGAGACCTTGCCGCGCATCGGCGCCGCAGAGGCGCCCGCGGAGGAGACTTCCAACGAGCCGCCCGCCTACGTGGCGCAACTGCGCGGCTTGACGGCCGAGGACCCGAACGAGCGCTGGGCTGCCCTGGAAACCCTGGGCCAGTTGGGCGACGCGGCGGCGGCGGAACACGTGACGGCGCTGCTCGTCGATCCCGACCTCTTCGTGCGCATGGCCGCGGCGCGTGTGCTCGGCAAGCTCGGCGCCACTTCGGCGGCGCCGGCCCTGATCGAGGCCCTCGAAGACGCGGATCCCAGCATGCGCGAGGCGGTGTTGCTCGCCCTGCGCACGATCACAGGGCGCAACATCCCGTTCGACCCCAACGGCTCGCCGGCGGAGCGCACGCGCCAGGTCAACGAGTGGCGCAACTGGTGGAAACGCAGCGGGGGCGTGGCCACCGGCCCGTGACCCGCGCGGGAGCCGGTCCTTCGGGTCAGCCAGGCACCGCGGTGGAGCGCCCCCAACCGTGCCGGGCGGTGCGCCACGGCGCGCTCCCGGGCCGGCGCCGGTCCGCTTGAGGCCCGCCGGGGGCGGCGCTACCCTCCTTCGCCCTCGGAGACCCCGCGGCCCGCCCCTGGCGCCGCTCCCCCCAGCTACCGCGGCACACCCCCCCATGAGCCGAGCCCCGCGCAAAGTCACGATCGTCGGCGCCGGCTACGTCGGCATGACCTGTGCCCACCGGGCGGCCCAACTGGAGCTGGCCGAGGAGTTGGTGCTGCTCGACGTGCAGGCCGGGCGCGCGAAGGGCATCGCCCTCGACCTGGCCCAGGCCGGCGCCATCGAGGGTTTTGGCGCGCGCCTCGTGGGCGGCGGCGACCCCGATCTGGCCGCGGACTCGGACCTGGTGATCGTCACCGCGGGCCGCCCGCGCAAGCCGGGCATGAGCCGCTCCGACTTGCTCGAGGTCAACGGCCGCATCGTGATCCAGGTCGCGGAGTGGCTGCGGCGCAACTCGCCCGAGGCGATCGTGATCGTCGTCACGAACCCGCTCGACTCCATGTTGGGTCTGATGCGGCGCAAACTCGCGTTCCCCGCGAAGCGCGTGATCGGCATGGCGGGGGCCCTCGACGCGGCGCGCTTTTCGTGTTTCGTGGCGGAAGCGACCGGCACGAGCGTGCAGGACGTGGACGCGATGGTCCTCGGCGCGCACGGCGATTCGATGGTGCCCCTGCCCGCGGCGACCACGGTGGCGGGTGTGCCGGTGCGCCAACTCCTCGGCGCGGGGCCACTCGAAGCCCTGGTGGACCGCACGCGCCACGGCGGCGCCGAGATCGTCAAGCTGCTCGAAACGGGCAGCGCATTCTTCGCGCCCGCCGCGGGTGCCGTGCAGATGGCCGCGTCGATCCTCTTGGACCAACGCCGCCTGATTCCGTGCACCGTGGAGCTCAACGGCGAGTACGGCATCGAGGGCCTGCCCATTGGCGTGCCCTGTGTGCTCGGCCGCAACGGCGTCGAACGCATCGTCGAACTGCCGCTCGACACCGAGGCCCGCATTGGCCTCAACAAAACCGCTGGCGAAGTGCAGCGCGACATCGAAGCCCTGCGCGAACGCGGGCTCTGGTGAGCGCCGCCGCCTCGCTCGAACCCATCGCGCCCCCCCGAAGATTGCATCCATGACGCACCGCACCGAATCCGACTCGTTTGGCAAGATCGAAGTGCAAGGCGACCGCCTGTGGGGCGCCCAGACCGAGCGCTCGCGCCAAAACTTCAAGATCGGGGGCCAGCGTTTCACACGCAGTTTCATCCGCGCCCTCGGCATCGTGAAGTTGTGCGCAGCGAAGGCGAACATCGAGTTGGGCGAGCTCTCCATGTTGGACGCGAACCAACAGGAGGCGCTGCTGACGGCCGCGCAAGAGGTGGTCGAGGGCCGCTGGGACGAGCACTTCCCGCTCGTCGTGTGGCAGACCGGTTCGGGCACCCAGACGAACATGAATGCCAACGAGGTGATCTCGAACCGCGCGATCGCGATCCTCGGCGGCGAGATGGGGTCGAAGTCGCCGATCCACCCCAACGACCACGTCAACCGGTCCCAGAGCTCGAACGACGTGTTCCCGACCGCGATGCACGTGGCCGCGGCCGAAACGGTGCACGAGCGCCTGTTGCCCGCGCTCGAGCAGCTCTGCGCCGAGTTCCAGAAGAAGTCCGAAGCGTGGTCGCAGGTCGTCAAGATCGGCCGCACGCACCTGCAGGACGCGACCCCGCTGACGGTGGGGCAGGAGTTCTCAGGCTACGTGCGGCAGTTGCTCGACGCCCAGGCCGCGGTGTCGCGGTCCGCGGAGCCGGTGCTCGAACTGGCCCTCGGCGGCACGGCCGTCGGCACGGGCCTCAACACCCACCCGGCCTACGCGCAGCTCTCCGCGCGGCGCATCGCCGAGTTGACGGGTTTGCCGTTCAAGAGCGCGCCGAACAAGTTCCAGGCCCTCGCTTGCCACGATGCGCTCGTCGGACTTTCCGGCGCGCTGCGCCAGGCCGCGGTCGCGCTGATGAAGATCGCCAACGACATCCGCTGGCTGGGCTCGGGGCCGCGCTGCGGGTTGGGCGAGCTGAAACTGCCCGAGAACGAGCCGGGCAGCTCCATCATGCCGGGCAAGGTCAACCCGACCCAGTGCGAGGCGTTGACGATGGTGTGTGTGCAGGTCTTTGGCAACGACGCCGCGGTGGCGTTCGCGGGCAGCCAGGGCAACTTCGAACTCAACGTGTTCAAGCCCGTGATCGTGCACAACGTGCTCGAATCGGCGTCCCTGCTCGCGGACGCGTGCGACTCGTTCCGCGAGAACTGCATCGCGGGGCTGGAGCTCGACGAGGCGCGGGTCGACACGTTGATGCGCCAGAGCCTGATGCTGGTCACGGCGCTGAACCGTCACATCGGCTACGACAACGCCGCCAAGGTCGCGAAGAAGGCCTACCAGGACAACACGACGCTGCGCGAGGCGGTCGTGGCCCTCAAACTGATGACGGGCGAGGCCTTCGACGCCGCCGTGGATCCCTCGTCGATGGTGGGCCCGCGCCCCGACGGCGCTTCGTAGGGCCGCGGCTCCTTTCAAGTCCACCTACGCAACGACGTTGGTGTCGCGCAGCGATGCCCCGCTGGGTGCGCGGGCCCGCTCGCGACCTTCCAACTACGCAACGACGTTGGTGTCGCGCAGCGATGTCCCGCTGGGTGCGCGGGCCTCCAGGCCCGCCTTGGGAAGTGGGGCGAGGCCAGGCCACGGTCGGGATCGCTCCAAGGCGGGCCAGGAGGCCCGCGCACCCAGCGGGGCGTCGCTGGAGGCTGGAGACGCCGTTCCGTAGGTGAAGCCCGCCGTCCGTTGGGGGCGCACACGGGGAACCTCCCCCCTTGCCCGTGGCGCCAGTGGGGGGGCGCCGCTAGACTTCTCGGCCCCCCGGGACCGCTGGACGCGACCCTGGGGCCCAAGACCGGCAGGGCCCGCCATGAAGACGAACATCCGCAGCTCCAACAAGAAGCACTCCAAGAAGACCGGCTACCGCACGCGCCAGAAGACGAAGGGCGGCCGCAAGACGAACGCCCGCCAGCGCGCGCGCCACGGCAGCTTCTGATCGACGCTTTCCATCGTCGGAGCACTTCCCGCCCCGCCCGCTGCCGCTGCGGCCCGGCTCGCCAGCACCGCCCTTCGACTCACTGCCCCCGGAGTCGGGCGCGAGTGTTGCGCAGGGCATTGGTCCATTCGCTGTCGGTGGGATCGAGATTGGCGGCGCGCGTGTAGGTGCGCAGCGCCGCCTCGTGGTCCCCTAGCAGCACCCAGAGGTCGCCCAGGTCGCCGAGCACCTCGTCGTTCTCCGTCGGCAGGGCCTCGAGCCGCTGCGCGAGCGCGCGCAGCTCCGGGCCGCGCTCCTGTGCCAAGCGCTCGGGCAACGATGGGAGCCAGCCCGGATCCTGGCCCGCGGTGATGCGATCGACGACCGCACCCCACGCGCCGAGGGCCGCGTCGAAGTCTCCCTCGTCGACGTGGCGCTCGACGATGTGGTGGACGAGCGCGGGGCTCGTCGGCGGTGCCCCCAGCCACTCCCGCATCTCTTCGACCGACAGCGCGCGCGCGAGTTCGGCGTTCTCCGCCAGGGCCCACTCGAGCGCTTCCCGATCCAGCCCGTCGGGCAACCCCGCGCGCACGAGCGCAAGCGCCTCCGACGTGCGTCCCTGGCGGGCGAGCAGCCCGGCCAACATGCTGCGGAGCGGCTCCGCGTCGCCGGGTTCACTTTCGGCCAGGCGACTGCGGATCTGGGCTTCGGCCGCGCGGGGGTCGAGTTGCGCGAGCTGCGCCAGGAGGTCCCCCCGATCGGGCTGCTCCGCGAGCAGCGACTGGACGACGGTCGCCGCTTCGCCCTCGAGCCCCATCGCCTGCAACTGCTGGGCGAGCAGGGCTCCGAGATCGTGGCGCGTGTCGGGGCCCGCGCGGGCGAAGAGTTCGCGCGCGAGTGCGAGCGCCCCGGCCGGATCCGCCTGGGCGTACCGCGTCCAGTCGATGCCCCACATGTCCATCTCGGAGACCATTTCCATGCCGCCGCTCAGGCTGAACTCGAAGGCCACGGCGTCCGCGTCCAGTTCCCACGCCGCTTCGCCCGGCGATTCCCCGCCGTCCGAGCCGCGCCCCAACCAAACCTCGACCTGGCGGTCGACCAGTCGGCGCAAGAGCGGCGCCGCGCTCGCGATGCCAACCTCGGCCTCGAGCGCCGCCGCGCCGCGCCGGAGCAGGGCGGACGGGGTGTCCTCGGCGCCGAGCAGGGCCACGGCCGGGGCGGCCCCGTGGAGGCGCAACTCGAGATCGAACGCCAACTCGAGCAGCGCTTCCGCGTCCGCGCCGTAGTGCGTCACGAAAGCCGGCAGCGCAACGAGGGTCCGCACCCGGCGCACGAGGCCGTCGTCGGTGTTGCCGGCTCCTTCGACCTCGGCGACGGGCGCGCGCGCGCTCGCCGTTTCCTGGGCGAGCCGCGCGACACCCGCGGCAGCCGTCGGCGGTGCCAGGGTCGACACGGCGGGAGCGTCCATCGGTTCGCTGACCCGGGCCAGCACCTCGGGTTGCTCGCGCACGGAGCCCCCCGGCCCTAGGAACTGCGCCGCGCCGAGGCCCAGCAACAGCCCGAGTGTGAGGGTGGCGAGCAGGGGGAACACGGCCCGGTATCCGGGCTGGCGAGGTAGTTGGGTTCCCATGGCGCGAACGTGGTCAGGTCGGGGTTGGCGGCCCGCCCCGGCGGGGCAGGAACGGGCGGGCCAGCGTCAGGTCCTGGCCCTGGTAGGAGGAGCCCTGGCGGCCCTCGCCGTAGAGGCGGTCCGGGCGGCCGCGCGTGCGGTAGAAACGCAGGCGGAAGAACACTTGGCCGTCCTCGACGAGGAACGGCACATCGTGGGCGCGCACTTCGAGCACGGCCGGTGTGCCGTTGCCCACCGGTCGGCCGGACTCCTCGCGCCAGCCGAAACCGTTGTCGAAGAAACCCGCGTAGTTGTTGCGCAGCTCGCCAAAGCCCACGTCCACGGGCAGCATCTCTGCGGCGAGGTCCGGCGGCACACGCAGGCGCTCGCGGCTCGCGAAGATGTAGAAGCGGCCCGGATCGAGCACGAGCGCGCCGCCGCTCGCGTGCACGGACTCCCAGAAGTCGTAGGTGTCGTGCACACCCTCGCCCTGGAACTCGAGCACCTTCGTGTGCAGCGCCGCGCGCCAGCCGGCGGGATGGCGGCCCTCGAGGCCGAGGCGCAACTCGAGCGCGCCCTGTTCGTCGAAACGCACCTCGTCGAGCCCGAGCGGCCGCTCGCCCTCGAAACAGAGCGGTGTGTTGCGGTGCACTTCGCGCAGTTCCTCGCGCGACAGCGCCGGCTCGCCGACCTGCAAACGCAGTTGCACCAGGCGATCGCCCGGGCGCAGGCGCACGGGGAACGACAGCGGCACGACCTCGAGCCATAGCGGCCCGCGGTACCCGGGCGGCGTTTCGTCGAAGCGCGGGTGGCCGGGCACGAGCACGCGGCAGAACATGTCGCAGCGGCCGCTGGTCGAGCGCGGGTTGAAACGCGCGACCACACCGGCGGGCAGGTCGAGCTCCTCTTCCAGTTTGATGAGGTAGATCTGCCCGCGTTTCAGCACCTCGCCCTCGCCGCCGAGGTGGCCGCGGGTGAGGGCCAACTCCGCGAGGCGCTGCTCGACGCTGATGCGTTCGGGCAGGAAGCCGCAGCGCAGGCTGGCGAACTCTGGCGAGAGCCGCAGATCGAGGCTGGCGGGCTGCACCTGGCGGGGTTCGATGGCCGGCGCGCCCGCGCCCGCGCGCACGCGGATCGCGGTCCCGAGGAGGGCGAGGATGTCCCGGTCGACCAGGATGCCCGGGCCCGCGGCGCCTGGGCCGGCGGTGGGGGGCGGGGCGGCTGGGCGGTTGGCGGCTGGGCGAGGGGGGGAGTCGGGGACCGGCATGACCCCATGGTGACGCGGGGGCGCCCCGTCGGGAAGCGGCGCGCCCGCGCTCCTGGCCCCCTCCGGCGGGCGCCGCTACACTCCTTCGCCTTCGAGCGTCCTTCGGGACCCCATGACGGGCCCTACGGCCCCTCCGCACAGCCCCCCGCGATCGTCCGATCCGCCCGCATCCATGAACATCCACGAGTTCCAGGCCAAGGGACTGCTCGCGCGCTTCGGCGTGCCCGTGCCCAAGGGCCACGAGTGCACCAGCGCCGACCAAGCCCATGCGGCATTCACGGCCCTCGGCGGCCCCGTGGCCGTGGTCAAGGCCCAGATCCACGCCGGCGGCCGCGGCAAGGCGGGCGGCGTCAAGCTCGTAAAGAGCGCCGACGAAGCCAAGTCGGTCGCGAAGGAACTGCTCGGCAAAACCCTGGTGACGCACCAGACCGGGCCCGCGGGGCAGGTCGTGCGTCGCCTCTGGGTCGAGGCCGGTTCCCAGATCGCGAAGGAGTACTACCTCGGCATCGTGGTCGACCGCGCGGCCGGCGGGCCCGTGATGATGGCCTCCAGCGAAGGGGGCATGGACATCGAAGAGGTGGCCGCGAACCGCCCCGAGAAGATCCTGAAAGCCGCCTTCGGTTCGAAGGGCGATCTCTCCAAGGCCGAGGCGAAGCGCCTGGCCGAAGGCATCGGCTTGAAGGGCGCGCTCGCCGAGCGCGGTGTCGAGTTCATGCTCAAACTCGCCAAGGCATTCGTTGAGCTCGACTGCTCGTTGATGGAGATCAACCCGCTGGTCGAGACCAAGGACGGCCAGGTGATCGCGCTCGACGCGAAGATGAACTTCGACTCGAACGCGCTCTACCGCCACCCGGACGTGGTCGCCCTGCGCGACCTCCACGAGGAGGACCCGAAGGAAGTCGAAGCCAGCAAGTTCGACCTCTCGTACATCGCGCTCGATGGCAACATCGGCTGCATGGTGAACGGCGCGGGCCTCGCGATGGCCACCATGGACGTGATCAAACTGGCCGGCGGCGAACCGGCCAACTTCTTGGACGTGGGCGGCGGCGCCACCAAGGAGAAGGTCAAGGAAGCCTTCAAGATCCTCTTGTCGGACACCCAAGTGAAGGGTGTGCTCGTCAACATCTTCGGCGGCATCATGAAGTGCGACGTGATCGCCGAGGGTGTCATCGGCGCCGTCAAGGAAGTGGCGCTTTCCGTACCGCTCGTCGTGCGCCTCGAGGGCACCAACGTCGAGAAGGGCAAAACCATGCTGGAGCAATCCGGCCTGCCGATCATCACCGCTTCGAACCTGGACGAAGCCGCCAACCGAATCGTCGCCGCGCTGAAGCGCTGAAAGCGGGAGCACCACCATGAGCGTCTGGGTCGACAAGAACACGAAGGTCATCTGCCAGGGTTTCACCGGCAAAACGGGCACGTTCCACTCGGAACAGGCCATTGCGTACGGCACCAAGATGGTGGGGGGTGTGACGCCGAAGAAGGGCGGCACGACCCACATCGGTCTGCCGGTTTTCGATACCGTGGCGCAGGCCGTCGAGGCGACGGGCGCGGACGCCAGCGCGGTCTACGTGCCGCCGCCGTTTGCCGCCGCGGCGATCATCGAGGCCGTCGAGGCGGGCATCCGCCTGGTCGTCACGATCACCGAGGGCATCCCGGTGCTCGACATGGTCAAGGTGCGCGAATACATGAAGGGCAAGAACGCGCGCCTGATCGGGCCCAACTGCCCGGGCATCATCACACCCGCGCAATGCAAGATCGGCATCATGCCGGGCTACATCCACAAGGTGGGCCGTGTGGGTGTGGTGTCGCGCTCGGGCACGTTGACCTACGAGGCCGTGTGGCAGCTCACCAGCCGCGGCATCGGCCAGTCGACCTGCATCGGCATCGGCGGCGACCCGATCAACGGCACGAACTTCATCGACTGCCTGGAGGCCTTCAACAAGGACCCCCAGACCGATGCGATCATCATGATCGGCGAGATCGGCGGCAGCGCCGAGGAAGAGGCCGCCGAGTACATCGCCAAGAACGTGAAGAAGCCCATGGTGGGGTTCATCGCCGGTGTCACCGCGCCCCCCGGCCGCCGCATGGGCCACGCGGGTGCGATCATCTCGGGTGGCAAGGGCACGGCCGCGGAGAAGATCAAGGCGCTCGAGAAGGCCGGCGTTTGGATGACACCCAGCCCGGCGCGCCTGGGCGAGATGATGGAAAAACGCCTCGAGGACGCGGGCCTCTTGGCCACGGCGCGGGGTTAGTCCCGGCGATGGCTCCGGTGCGGATCCATTTCGATCCGCCGCCGGTGCGCCGAGCCCTCCCCCAGCCCCCGGCCGCAAACGAGGCCGGTCCGGGCCGAAGTGGGGGTGGGCCCGGCGCCCCCATGGGCTACGATGCGCGCGAGCGGCGCGCCGCGCCGGCCCCTCCGCTCCCACCCGGCGGCCCGTCCGCCCACGACGAATGACGCTCCTCGCATTGCCTGGGCCCAGCGAACTCTGGATCATTGCCCTGATCGTGCTGCTGCTGTTCGGGGCGCGAAAGTTGCCCGATCTGGCGCGCGCGATGGGCAGCAGCATTTCCCAGTTCAAGCGCGGCTTGAAGGACGAAGAGGGCGCGGATGGCCGAGCCGATCCGCTCGACAGCGCCCCGCCTCCGCCACGCGTCGACGCTGGCACGGAACGCCCGCACTCCGCCGGCAGCAAGGCCACCCAGAAGGAGCGCGGGTGAAACCCGATTTCGGGTCCTATTCGCCCGGCCCCCGCACCGAGCGCGACACGATGCCCGTCGGCGCCGTGCTGGCCGGTGGCCAGAGCCGCCGCATGGGGCGCGACAAGGCGCTGCTTCGTGTGTCTGGCACCACGTTGCTCGAGCGCGCCCTCGCGCAGCTCGCGCCGATCGTCTCGCGCCTCTTCGTCGCGACCGGGGCGGAGTTGCGTTATGCGGAGCTGCTCGACGCGGCGAACGCGACGGCGGTGCTGGACCGGCCGACCTACGGCGCCGGCGCGGGTCCGCTCGCTGGGCTCGAAGCAATCCTGAACGCCGCCGCCGCCGTGGGCGCCACACGTGTGGTGCTGCTCGCCTGCGACCTGCCGCACGTGGAAACGGGCCATCTCGAAACGCTGCTCGCGGCTTCGCGCGGCGTCGACGTGACGATCGGGTGCGACGCGGGCGGCGACCAACCGCTCGTGGGTGTCTACGACCTCGCTTGCATGCCCGCGGTGCAAGGCGCGCTGGCGCGCGGCGAGCGCCGCGCGGACTCGTTCTTCGCCGCGACCGGCCCCGTGCGCCACACCCTGCGCGTGCGGCGCGTCGACGCCGAAGTGTTGGCGCCGGGTGTGTCCACATTCCTCTTCCACAACCTCAACGGGCCCGAGGACGTGGCTGGCGGCCCTCAGCCCCTGGCGGCCCTTTTGCGATGAGCGCCGGATTGCCCGAACTGACCGACCTGCTCGGCCCCATCGAAGGGGAGCTCGAGCGCATGCGCGCCATCATCGGTGCGCAGCTCGAGGACCGCTCCGCCGCGGTCAGCGACATGACCGCGCACGTCGGTCGTTTCCGCGGCAAGCAGTTGCGCGGTTCGCTCGTGCTGCTCCTGGGCCGCGCCACGGGCAACCTCTCGGCCGAACACCCCAGCGTTGCCGCGGTCGTCGAGATGATCCACCTGGCGACCCTGGTGCACGACGACATCCTCGACGGCGCACTGGTGCGGCGCCGCGTGGCGTCGGTCAACCAGCGTTGGGACAACCAGGTCGCGGTGTTGCTCGGGGACTTCCTCTACGCCCGCGCGTTCTCGCTCTCGACCGATCTCAGCTCGCGTCTGGCCAGTCGTGTGCTGGCCGAAACCACACGCCGCCTCTGCGTCGGCGAAATCGAGCAGAGCGCGCGGCGCTACGACTTCGAGATGAGCCAAGAGCAGCTCGAATCGATCGCCGGCGCCAAGACCGCCAGTTTGTACGCCGCCGCCTGCGAGCTCGGCGCCAGTTACCGCATGGGCCAGGACGAACCCGCGGATCCCGAACTGGGCCGCGAGATGCGCGAGTTCGGCTGGGAGATCGGTCTTGCGTTCCAGTTGGTCGACGACTGCCTCGACATCACCGGCGAAGAAGCGGAGCTCGGCAAGACCGTCGGCACCGACGTGGAGGACGGCAAGGTGACGCTGCCCGTGCTGCACACCTTCGCACGTGCCGATGCGACGAAGCGCGCGCGCATCCGCGACATCTTCATGGCGCCGGGACTGGAGCGCCGCGCGCGCGTCCTGCGCGAGGAGCTCGACCTCGGCCCCGGCATCGAATACACACTCTCCCGCGCCGCGGAACTTGTGGCGAGCGCCCGCGGAAGGCTGGCGAAACTGCCGCCCTCGCCGCTGCGCGATGGGCTCTTCGAGCTGGGCGGATTCGTGCTCGGCCGCAAGTGGTGACGGACTCTGTCCTGGGTCCGGGCGCCGTGACGATCGACGGCAAGGCGATCGCCGCCAGCGTGCGCGCACGGGTGCGCCTCGGGGCCGACGCGTACCTCGCGCAGCACGGGCGCAAACCCGGTCTCGCCGTTGTGCTCGTGGGCGAGGACCCCGCCAGCCAGGTCTACGTGCGCAACAAGGACCGCGCCGCCATCGACGCAGGTTTCGACGTGCGCACCGTGCGCCTCGACGCGGCGGTCGGCCAAGCGCGCCTCCTCGCCGAGGTCCTCGCCCTGAACGCCGACCGCGGCGTGCACGGCATCCTGGTGCAACTGCCGCTGCCCGACGGGTACGACGCAGCCGCCGTGGTGCGCGCGGTAGATCCCACGAAGGACGTCGACGGCCTGCACCCCGCGAACGTGGCCGCCCTGTGGTCCGGCGAGCCGGGACTCGTGCCCTGCACTCCCGCCGGTTGCATCGAACTCCTGGACCGCGCCGGTGTCGCACTCGACGGCGCGTCGGCCGTGGTCGTCGGACGTTCCGCGCTCGTCGGCAAGCCGATGGCCGCGCTGTTGCTCGGCCGCAACGCCACCGTCACGATCGCCCACAGCCGCACCCGCAACCTGCCCGACCTGTGCCGCGGTGCCGACGTGCTGGTGGCCGCCGTGGGGCGAGCGGAGATGGTGCGCGGCGATTGGATCCGGCCCGGCGCCGCGGTCATCGACGTCGGCATCAACCGCACGGCCGAGGGTCAGCTCGTCGGCGACGTCGCATTCGCGGAGGCGGTGCACCGCGCCGGCTGCATCACACCCGTTCCGGGTGGCGTCGGCCCGATGACGATCGCCATGCTGCTCTCGAACACCCTGTTCGCCGCCCAACGCGCCGCGGGCGCGGCGCACGACCGCCCCACACACTGATGGCCGCCCGCTTCGACACTGCTTCTTCCGGTGGACTGATGTTCCCGTCGCTCACGCCCGTCGTGAAGTGGCTCTTGATCGTGAATCTGGGGCTTTTCTTGGCGCTCTACTTCGCGCGGATGGCCTCGCCGGATCTCGCTGCGGGTGTCGTGCAGGTCCTCGGCCTCAACCCCTGGAGTTGGTTCGCCGCGCCGCTGTTCTTCCCCTTCTGGCAGTTCGCGACCTACGGGTTCCTGCACGACGCCACGGGCTTCAGCCACATCCTTTGGAACTGCCTGCAGCTCTACTTCTTCGGCACCATGCTGGAGGGCCTGCTCGGCAGCCGGCGTTTTGCGTCGCTCTACGGGGCGGGGGTGCTCGTGGCTGGCCTCGCGAGTTTGCCCCTCGGCTTGTTGCTCGGCACAGGGCCCGTGATCGGCGCGTCGGGGGCAATTCTGGCGGTTGTCGTGGCGCTCGCCGTCCTGCAGCCGAACACCCCGGTGATCCTTTTGTTCGTACCGGTGCCACTCAAGTGGTTGGCGATCGGCATCGTCGCGATCGACGCATTTGGGCTGCTGGGGGAGTTCACGGGCCGATCGCAGGGCATCGCCCACGGAGCCCACCTGGCCGGCGCCGTATTCGGCTTCTTTGCCGCCCGCCGCCACTGGATCTGGATCGATCCCATCGAGCAGCTCGAGAAACGCCGCCGCCGGCGCGAAGTCGACAAACGCCAGGACGACGAGCGCCGCCTCGACGCGTTGCTCGGACGCATCCACCGCGAGGGCATCGATTCGCTCGACGACGCTGAGCGCGAGTTCCTGAAACGCATGTCGAAGCGGCCCTAGCCAACCCCAGGCGCCCCTTCGCGTACGTTCTCTCCGGCCCGCCCCCCCGCCCTGGTAGCCTTTGCAGGCCCTCGGAGTCACCGCCCCCGGACACCCTGGGCGCCGTCCTGAGACCCCACCGAGACATGAACGAACACCTCCGCGCGCCGCTCGCCTCCCTCCACCTGGCCGGCCTGGCCCTCGCCATGCACCTCGCCCTGGCCTGTGCCCTCTGGATAGTCGTGCCGACCCCGGCCGTTGCCGCCGGTCTCACCACGGGCGCCCTGGCCGCGCCCCAGGACGACCCCCTGCCCGAGGGCAAGTTCCGCGAAGACGTCCGCAAGGCCGCGGCAATCGGCGACCAGCAGGCGGTGGCGGTCTTGATGCGCAACAACCCGCGCAACACGGTGGCGTGGATCCTCACCACGAACGAGCTGTACAGCGAGGGCCCCAACGAGGCCCTCACGAAGGACATGGACATGCTGCGTGTGGGTTGGCGCGCCGCGTTCTCGAGCAGCTTCTTCGACAAGGTCGAGGCGTTCTTCGCAGGCCTGCGGCCCGAGTTCCGGCGCACGCGTATCGAGTTGCGCAACCGCTTCAACGAGCTGCAGGCCGCCTTCGACCGCATCCTCGGCGAGAAGGCGAGCGACGACCGCACGGCGCGGGCCCGCGACATGTCGCTCAGCTTCGAATCTCTGGGCAACGGCTTCCGCGAGATCGGCGACCGCTTCTACAGCTCCGAGTCGTTCGCCAACTCCGGCTACCTGGTCGACTCCACCGTGGTGGGGGAGCAGGGCGATCTGGTCCGCGCCCACACCCTGCTCAAGACTGCCCTCGACGAACGCCTGCAGTTGGACCTCGAGGACCGCATCCTGCGCAACCTGCGCCTCGATGTGGCGCGCCTCGAACCCTACGCGGTGCCGCCCGACGACGGTGTGGTGGGCGGCGCGAGCGAATCCACGTCCAAGCTCCCGGGGGTGGCCCTCGGACCCATGAGCACCGCTCCCGGCACGTTCGAACCCGTTGCCTCGATGGGCGCGTTCGAGCGCCTCGGGTACGCCCACGACGACGTGTACATGGTGTGGCCCAGCATCATCATCTCCGGCGAGACCGGCTCGGTGGAGTTCGGGGGTTTGAAGGACGGCCCGACCGTGCGCCGCACGGGGTCCGCCGCGGCCGAAGTGTTGGGGACCGACGGCTCGGTGTCCGAGGTGCCGATCACGGGCAACGTCGAACTGGTCACCACGGTCATCGGCGACGAGGCTACGCGGCGCCCCTGGGCCTTCTTGATGACCGTGCCCACGGACAAGGAGCAGTACCAGGGCTTCGAGCTGAACTACCAGCCGACGAAGACTCAGATGATCCTGCCCGTCGCTCCGGCCGCTTCCATGGTCTTCGACATCGGTGGGACCCGCGTGCGGGTGGTCGACGAGAACATGGACGGGATCTACGGCGGTCCGGAAACCACGTGGACGTTCCCGGGTGTGGTCGAAGGCGAGTTCCAGATCGACGTCGACAGCGTGGTGGTGGGCGCTGCCAAACGCGCGGTACCCTTCAGCGAGCTGATGCGCATCGGCGACGCGTGGTACCGCCTCGAATCGACGGCGGGCGGCGCGAACCTCAACGTGGAAGCCGCCAGCCTGCGCACGGGCAAGGTCAAACTCGACATGAAGGGTGTCACGCCGCACTCGGTGATCGTGCGCGGCACGGGCGCGCTCGCCGGTTGCTTCTTCGACCTGATGGCGACCAAGGGCACGGCCGAACTGCCCATCGGCAGCTACCAACTGGTGCAGGGTGTGGTGCGCGAGGGCAAACGCCTCAACGTGCAGAAAGCCATGTTCTTGGGGTCCGGCGGCCGGGCGATCTTCAGCGTGCAAGAGGGCAAGACGACCAGTTTCGAGTTGGGTGCGCCCTTCGACATCTCCTTCAAGGCCGACGTCGACACCAAGACGGCGACCATCCGCGGCAAATCGCTCAGCGTCACGGGTCGGGGCGGTGAGCGCTACCACCGGCTGTGGGGGTACACCCTGCGGCCCGAGGTCACCCTGCGCAAGGAGGGCTCGAAGAAGGGCGGCCGGCCCGAGCGCATGCCGCTCGTCCTGGACCAGTCCACCGTGATCGAAAAGGGCATGGAGGTGGCCTGGTATCCCCTCGACATGGTCATCGAGCACGGCCTCGACACGGACGCGATCGAGATCCAGCTCACCGAGAAAAAACACCCGCTGTTTGGCAAGCTCGAAAGCTCCTGGAAGTGACCCACCCGTGATCGACATCAAACTGCTGCGCCAGGACCCCGACCTCTTCCGCGCCGGCGCCGCCAAGAAGCGCATCGCCTGCGACATCGACCGGCTGCTGGAGCTGGACCAGCGCCTGCGCGAGTCCAGCCAGCGCGCGGACGAACTCCGCGCGCGCCAGAAGGCCGGCGGCAAACGCATGGCCGAGGCCAGTCCCGCGGAGCGACCCGCGTTGCTCGAGGAGCAGCGCGCCCAGAAGGCCGAACTGAAGGCCCTCGACGACGAGCTGGCGCCGCTGCAGGAGGAGCTCGATCGATTGCTGCTACGTGTGCCGAACCCGCCGGCCGCGGAGGTGCCCGAGGGCCGCGACGACTCGGAGAACGTGGAACTTCGTCGGGTGGGGGAACCGCGCCAGTTCGCGTTCGAGGCCCGCGACCACATGTCCCTGGCGGAGGCCCAGGGGTGGATCGACGTGCAGGCGGCCGGTCGCATCAGCGGCAGCCGCAACTACTTCCTGCTCGGCGACCTGGCGCTGCTCGAGCAGGCGGTCATGCGCTACGCGTTCGAGCACATGGTGAAGAAGGGCTTCGTGCCGGTCAGTGTGCCGACCCTCGTGCGCACCGAAGCGATGGTCGGCACCGGCTACTTCCCAGGCGGAGAAGAGCAGGCCTACCGCTGCGACGACCGCGACGACCTGTGCCTCGTGGGCACCGCAGAGGTGCCGCTCACGGCGCTGCACGGTGGCTCGATCCTCGACGGGGCCCGACTGCCGCTCAAGTATGTGGCGCTCAGTTCGTGCTATCGCCGCGAAGCGGGCACCTACGGCAAGGACACCCGCGGTTTGTACCGCGTGCACCAGTTCCTGAAGGTCGAGCAGGTCGTGATCGCGGCGGCGGATTCCAAAGCCAGCGTCGCGCACCACCTGGCGATCCTCGAAAACGCCGAGGAGCTGCTGCGCTCGTTCGACCTCGCCTACCGCGTCGTGAACGTGTGCGGTGGCGACCTGGGCCAGGGCCAGGTGCAGAAGTTCGACATCGAGACGTGGATGCCCTCCCGCGAGGGTTACGGCGAGACCCACAGCGCTTCGCGCTTCCACGACTACCAGGCGCGGCGGCTCGCACTGCGCTACCGGGACGCGGACGGCAAGGTGCAGTTCTGCCACACGCTCAACAACACGGTGGCGGCGAGCACACGCATGTTGATCGCGCTGCTCGAGAACCACCAGCAAGCGGACGGAACGGTGCGGGTGCCCGCGCCGCTCGTGCCCTACCTGGGTGGGCGCACGCACCTCGGCGTGCCACTCGGCTGAACCGCGTTCCGAACCGCCGATCGGCCCTAACCGCCGATAGGGAACGGCGGCGCGGCGCCACTGGCTCCGCCACCCGAGCCGAAGATGTCGGTTCCCGGCGGAATCAGCGGTGCCCCGGAGCTGCCTCCGCCCGGCCCACCGGGGCCGCCCGTGCCACCCTGGCCCGGCCCCGAACCCGGCGTTCCACCCACCGGATTCTGGGAGCCGGCCATGATCCTGGGGATCAGGGCGAGCGGCTGCACCGTCGTGGCGTTGCGCAGGTTCTCAGGGAAGCGGAACACACGTCGGAACTCGAGGAGTCGGCGCTCGGTCATGGCGATGGCGCTGCGCTCTTCCACGAGGCGCGGCCGCAGTTCCAGCGCCAGCGTGATCTCGATGCGCGCCGGCAAACCCCTCTGGTCCTTGTCGTTGTCGCACCAGGAATCCAAGGGGTCGGCGTCGGGACCGTCCTCCTCGAACACCTTGATGTCGAAGCCGCGGATGCGGTCGTGCAGGAAGGCGTAGCGGGCCTCTTCCGCGGGGTCTTCGCCGATGCCGAAACTCTCGCGGCGGTAGATCTCGAGGAAGTCGTCCAGCTCCGGATTCGAGCGCAGCACGTACCCGACCGCCACGTAGTCGGGGCGCACGAACAGCGAGCGCGAAATGTCCTCGGTCACCATCAGCGCGGTGTTCGCGGTGACGAACTCGAGCGAATCGGCGTCCATCCCGGCGTGCACACGGTCGCGCACACGCAGGATGAGTGTGGGGTCGCGGTCGAGCACGAACAGGCCGCGCAGGTCGCGCTCGATCCGATCGAGCACAGCCGGCCCCGCCAGCAGAGTCTCCTGGATGTTGTGGATCTGGTCGCGGGTCGTGCGCGCCCCTTGCAGCAACTGGGTGATCGTGACCAAGAGCCCCGACATGATCAGCATCACGACCAGGATCTCCACGAGGGAGAAACCCGCCTGGCTCTGGGCGCAACGGTTCTTGTGCTTCATCGCGCGGCTCCTTGGACGGCGCCCGCGACGCTACCCGCTCCGCCCTCCGCTTCGGGCGGCCCGTAGGCCTGTTCCCAGGGCATCCAGCGTTCGAGCACCAGTTCGGTGGGCAGGTCCTGGATCTTCACCTGCCAGGTCACCTTGATCTTCACCCGCTCGTAGGGCTCGGCGGCGTCCTCGGCCTCTTCCTGCTCGGCGTCCGAACGCGCGTCCTCTTCCCGCTGCCGCCGGTCCTCGAAGGTGTCGAAGCGGTCGCCGTCGGTGCCAGCGTCCGACGAGAGGAACGTGTCATCCCCGGCTACCACCTCGTAGGCGAACATCGGATACCCCTCGTCGGCATACGTGCCCGAGAGGCCGCGCTCCAGGTCGTCGCGGAAGAGCCCCGATTCGACTTGGCCCAGGGTGATCAGCGCCAACTCGCGTGCGAGTTTGGTGTTGCGCGTGTGGGCCGATTCGAGCTTGGCACGATTGAGGCTCTGCAGCATCATCACGACGGCGATGCCGACGATCACGATCGTGACGGCAACTTCAGCCAACGTGAATCCCGATGTGCGACGTTTCATTGGAAGTCCGTCGACTTGGGCTGCTCGGGTTCGAACAACCCGTCGTGGAAGCGGATTTGGCCGGTCAGCCCCAGGACTTCCACGGTGTAGAAGCGATCGTAGTTCGGCTGGCGCAGCACGATGGTGTGGTCGTTCGACGCGCCCAGCGGGTCGAAGCGTACGTAGGGGAAGCCGCCGACGTTGTCCCGGTACACGCGCCCGTCGATGGTGATCTGCTCGAACACCACACCCTCGCGGAGCTTCGTGCGGTGCACGTGGAAACCGTCCCGCGGACTCGAAACCACCCGCCCCTCGGCGTCGTAGGGGGCCTGCACCCAGTACTCCTGGTTCTCGAGGTCGTAGAGCAGCCAGAACTCGGCGTTGCGCGCGATGGCGTCGGAGCGGGTGCCGTGCAGGCGCGCGGACAGCGCGCGCACGTCCGACTCGAGGCGGGTGCCCGGCAGGATCGTGTCCCAGGCGAGGCCCACGACACCGACCACCATGCCGAGGATCAAGAGGGCCACGAGCAACTCGATCAGAGAGAACCCCGCGCGCGCGCGGGCGCGAAGGGGGTGTCTAGCTCGGTTGCCTAGGCCCAGGGAGCGCACGTCAGTCCTGCAACATCGTGTTGTCGTAGTCCTCGTCCTCGTTCTCGCCGCCAGGCACGCCGTCGCGGCCCAGCGAGTAGATCCGGTACTCCTGTTGGCCCGGCAGCGGGGGTTCGAACATGTACGGCACCTTCCAGGGATCCGTGGGGACCTTGCTGCCCTTGATGTAGCTCGTACCACCGTTCGCGCCGACCAGTTCCTCCAGGGACTGCGGGTAGCGACCGTTGTCGATGTAGTAGCTGTCGACGGCGGTGCCCAACTGGCTGATGTCGGACTTCATCTTGCCGCGCTGACCCTTGCCAAGGGCCGCGATGACGTTGGGCACAACGAGGGTGGCGAGCAGACCGATGATCACGATCACCACCATCAGTTCCGCGAGAGAGAAACCGCGGCGGTTGCCCCGGCGTGAGCGCTGAAGGATCTTCATGGTTCGTTTCGGTTGGTGGGGGAGGGGGGCGCAGGGCGGTCAGCCGATGGCGCCCACTTGCAGGATGGGCAGGATGATCGAAATGACGATGTAGCCGACGACCACGGCCAGGAACACGATCATGATGGGTTCGAGCAGCGCAGTGGCGCGCTCCGTGACCACATCGATCTCCTCGTCGTAGGCGTCCGCGATGCGGTCGAGCATGACCTCGAGCTCGCCGGACTGCTCCCCTACGCTGACCATATAACCCACCACGGAGGGGAATACACCGGTCTGACGCAGGGGCGTGGCGAAGTCGTTGCCCTCGAGGATCTTGACGCGCACGGTTTCGCACGCGTTGGCGATGATCTGGTTGCCGACGACGTTGCGCGTGATCTCGAGGGCCTGCACCGCGGGCACACCAGAGGCCAAGAGCGTCGACAGCGTGCGGGAGAAACGCGAAATGGCGCGTTTGCGCAGCAACTCGCCGACAATGGGCATACGCAGCGAGAAGCGGTCGAGGAAGAGGCGCCCACCGGGCGTGCGGTACCAGCGTTCCACCGCCCATGAGGTGGCGGCGATGCCGAGGAAGCCGACCCACCAGTAGTTCTGGAACACCTCCGAGGTCGTCATCAGGATGCGCGTGGGCAAGGGGAGCTCTTGCCCCGTGTCCTCCAGCATCCCGGTGATCTTCGGCACCACGACGGTCATCAGCACCGCGACGACCACCACGCCGAGCGAGATCATCAGCAGGGGGTACGTCAGCGCGGAAACCACCTTGCGCTGCAGGGCACGCTGTTGGTGCAAGAAGTCCGCGAGGCGGGAGAGCACGATGTCCACCTGGCCCGTGGCCTCACCGGCGCGCACCATGTTGACGTACATGTCGGAGAAGAGCGTCGGGTGCTCGCCCAGGGCGTCGCCGAGGGACGTTCCCTGTGTGATGCGCTCGCGGATCTCGCGGAACAGTGTCTCGATGCGGCGCAGTTCGGATTGTTCGATGATCGCGCGCAGGGCCTCGGCGAGCGGAATGCCGGCGCCGAGCAGCGTCGAGAGTTGCCGTGTGATCGCACCCACCAGTTCGACGTCGCGTCCGCTGGGGCCGTTGCGGCCCTTGGCGCGCATCTCGGCAAGCCTGGTGCCGAGCCCCTTCTTCGGACCAGCACTCTTCGAGGCGACGGTCTTCGAACTGCTCCCCTTGCGCGCGACCTCGCGCAACTCGGACACCAGGAGGTTGTCCTTGCGCAGCCGCTGGCGCGCGTCGCGCGGGGTGTCGGCGTCCACGACCCCGCTGCGCGTGGCGCCGCCGGGTGCGTAGGCCTTGTACTCAAAGATCGGCACGGTCTGACCTCGAGCGCTGGGCGTCGGTGCGGCGCGGGGTGGAGCTGGGGCGGCGCTGGATCAAATCAGCTCGATCTGCGTGATGCGCAGAACCTCGTCGGGAGTCGTGATCCGGCGGCGGATCTTCTCGGTGCCATCCATGCGCAGGGTGACCATGCCGCGTTCGATGGCGCTGCGCTGCATCTGGGAGGCGGTGGCGCCCTCCATGATCTGGGTGCGCAGAACTTCGTCCACGGGCATGAACTCGTAGATGGCCGTGCGGCCGCTGTAGCCGGTGTGGAAACACTCGTCGCAACCATCCCCGAACGCGATCTGACCGCCGATCTCTTCGATGGTGAGGCCCAGCTTCTTGAGCTTGGCCGCCATCTCGGGGGTGACGTCGTGCAGGTTGCGGCAGTGGGGGCAGATCGTGCGCACGAGGCGCTGGGCGATCACGAGGATCAGCGAGCTGGCCACGAGATAGGGCTCCACGCCCTGGTCGACCATCCGCGTGATCGTGCTGGCCGCGTCGTTCGTGTGCACCGTGGAGAGCACCAGGTGGCCCGTGAGCGCGGCCCGGATGGCCACCTCGGCGGTTTCGAGGTCGCGGATCTCACCGACCATCATCACGTCCGGGTCCTGGCGCAGGAACGAGCGCAGGCCCGACGCGAAGGTCAGACCCTTCTTGACCGCCACCTGCACCTGGCTGATGCCACCCAACGAGTATTCGACCGGGTCCTCGATGGTCAGCACGTTCTTCTGCGTGGTGTCGACCTCGGTCAGACCGGCGTACAGCGTCGTCGTCTTGCCCGAACCCGTGGGGCCGGTGACCAGGATGATGCCGCTCGTCCAGTTGAGGTATTCGCGCAGCATCTCCTGGTTCTTGATGTCCAGGCCGATCTCGCCGATCGTGTAGATGCGCGCCGTCTTGTCGAGCAGACGCATGACGATGCGCTCGCCCAGACTGGTCGGCACGGAGCTGATGCGCACGTCCACCTCACCTTCGCCGAGGCGGATCGACGCGCGGCCGTCCTGGGGCAGACGGCGCTCGGCGATGTCCATCTTGCCCATCACCTTCACGCGACTGACGATGGCCTCGTGCGCCTTGCGCGGGATCGAGTCCATGTCGTAGAGGATGCCGTCGATGCGGAAGCGCACCTGGGTGCGGTCCGGATAGGGGTGGAAGTGCACGTCCGACGCGCGCATCTTCAAACTCTGGAACAGGATCGTGTTCACGAGTTTGATGATGGGTGCCTTGTTCGAGACGTCGAGCACGTCCTCGGCTTCGTCCAGCTCCTTCGCGAGGCCCGCGATGTCGCCGTCCTCCGCCACGTCCGCGAGGGCCTCGTCGACACCGTCCGCCTTGTGGCGGTAGGCGCGCGCGATCAGCGTGTTGATCTCCTGGCGCGGCGAAAGCACGGGCTCGAGCTCCACACCCAGCATGGACGCCAAGTCGTCCATGGGGTTGAGGTCGAAGGGGTACGGTGTGGCGACGCGCATGGCGCCGTCGTCGGTCTCCTCGAGCGCGACCAGGCTGTAGTTGCGCGAGAACTGGACGGGGATGTTGTTCACGAACGCGCCGGGCACACGCACACCGTCGAGGGTGGGGCGGAACTCGTACCCCAAGAGCTTCGCGAAGGTGGCGAGCACCACCCCCTCGGGCAGGTAGTCCTTCGCGATGAGGACGCGGTCCAACGAGTCCCCGGTGGAGGCCGCCGCACGGCGGCACTCCTCCAAACGCTCGCGGGAGAGGCCCGCTTCCAGCAGCAAGTCGGCGACGTTGCTCATCGGGGCGATCCGGCCGGGGGCACTTCGGGTGCGGGTTCGGGGCTGGGTTCCGCGCTGTCGCCTTCGGGCTCGGATTCCATCTCCGGCTCCGGCTCGATCTGCGGCGTGTCACCCTGTTTGGCGGCCTGTTCCTCGCGCGAGCGGCGCAGCGCCTCGGCGCGGCGCACGGGGTCCTCCAGGCCGACTTCCTCGGCGCGGATCAGACCGCTCTGCGGGGTGCGATAGAGCGGGATCTCGAACGCTTCGAGCTCCGGTTCCACGGCGCGCCGCTGGAAGTCGGGGTCGATGGTGCGCACGCGTTCGGCGCCGATCACGTCCGAGGCCTCGAGCTTCTTCCGGTAGCTCAGCTCGGCGAGGTCCGCGAAGTCGCGGTCCTTCATGATGTGCGGCGTCACGAAGAAGTAGAGCGTGCGGCGGTTCTCGGTGTCCGTGTTGCGCTGGAAGAGGTGCTTGATCAGCGGGATGTCACCGAGGAAGGGCGTCTTGCGCGTGTTGGACGCTGTGTTGTTCGTGATCACACCGCCGACGACCATCGTGTCGCCGTCCGGCACGTTGACGATCGTCTCGATGCGGCGCGTGACGCGCGGCGGGGGGATCGAGCTACCCGATTCCCCGAGGAAGTTCGACACCTCGAGCGAGATCGAGAGGCGCAGGTAGCGCGACGCGCTGATCGACGGCGAGATCGTCAGGCTGATGCCCGCCTCCTGGTACTCGTTGAAGTTCTCCTGGGTCTGGCCGCCGCCCGCGCCGCCGAACGCGGTGACGGTCGTGGTCGGCTGCTCGTCCTTCGTCGACACCGTGGCCGAGCCGTTGTTGTTCACCAGGATCGACGGTACGGACAGGACGTTGGCCGATTCGACGCGCTGGAACAGGCGGATCAGGAAGGGCAGGGAGAAGTTGTCCCCGTCCAGGATGCCCGCCGTGATGCCGTCGGCGAAGGTCGGCACACGCGCGTCGGGCACACCGTCGCTGTCCAGGTCCTCGAGGGTCGAGAGGCCGAACGACGTGAGCCCGAACCCGCCCGTCTGGTCGACGCCGGGGATGTCCGCGAGCCCCAGTTCCACGCCGATGTCGCGGAAGTCGTTGCCGGTCAGTTCGATCAGGGCCGTTTCGATCAGCACCTGGTCCTGGCGGCGGTCGAGCAGTTTGATCAGCTCGATGACCTCCGAGTAGCGCGTCTTGTTGGCGGCGATCAGGAGCGCGTTGGTGGCGGGTTCGGAGACCACGACCACGTCGTCGCTGGCACCGGTCGATCCGCCACCCGGCTGGGCCCCACCGGCGGCTGGCGCCCGGCCCCCGGTGCCGCCCGTGGATGCGGTCACGTTGCGCGCCTCCGAGAGGAACGTGGTCAGCGTCTCGGCCAGATCGTCGGAACCGACGTTCTCGAGCGCGTAGACGTGGTAGTTGCGCTCCGGCTCGATCACTTCCGTGTCGAGGCGCGCGATCAGCTCCTTCAAGTGCGGCAGCTCCTCGGGCAGCGCCATCACGAGTAGGGCGTTGGTGCGCGCGTCGACGATGATCTTGGATTCGATCTGCACGCGGTTGGGGTCGACCACACCGCCCTCGACGGCGCGCGGGCGGTTGACCTCCCGCATGGCCTGGGCGCGGGCCTGGAGCAGCTCGCTGACGATGTTGGCGACGTCCTGGGCCGCCGCGAACTCGAGCGGCACCCGGTCGAAGACGGGGGACTTCGCGGTTTCGACCGCCGACTTCGCGTCGATCAGGAGCAGCAGGTTGGCGAGCTGCACGATGTTGCTGCCGAAACCGGTCAGCACGATCGAGTTGCTGTTGCCCGCCGGCAACATGTTCTGTGTGTTCTGGTCCGTCAGCAGCGCGCGCAGCGAGTTCGACAGGGAGCGCACCTCCGTGTTCGGCAGGTTGAGCACCGTCGTGATCAGGGTCGCCGGCTGGTCCGCGTACCGCTCCAGCTCCTCGGGCTGCACGTAGATCGCGCGCTGTTTGATGTTGCCCGGTTGGCGCTGCTGGTTCAGGTTCTGGATGACGATCACGCTCAGGCCCGGCGGGCCGACTTCGACGCACGCGAAGTCGTGGATGAACATGATGATCTGGAAGAAGCTGTAGAAGTCCTGCTTGGGCACACGCTTCGGGCCCAGCATGGACAGCTCGGTCTGCGACATCACCGTCGACGACTCCGTCGGCACCACGAAGTTGAGGCCGGTGACCTCCTGGCAGCGCTTCACGAACTCGAGCAGCTTCATCCCGTCGCCGGTCTTCTCGGCGAAGTTCAGGACGTACACACCGCCCTCGTCCTGGATGCGCGGCACGGCCGGGGCCTCGGCCTCCTGGGGAACGGTCGCAGAGGCGTCCCGGTGGAGCGCTCCCGCGAGGAGCCCGAGGACGGCGAGGAGCGCGGTGCGAAGCGGGCGGAGGGTCATGGGCGGTGGTTCAGGGGGGCTCGTGGCGGGAGGCTGTCGGACGCGCGGACCCCTGTCGAAGGGCCGAGGGCGCGGGACCCGGCGCACCGCGGTGCCCCTGTCGAGGGGCTCGGGTGCAACCGGCGGGCGGGCACTCTAGCCCAGGCCTGCGTCCGGACCCACGGCCAGCCACCCGGCACAAGCGCGAGCTTGTTGCCCTCGGGACACCGCCGGATCCAAGTCGCGCCGGAAGGCGCAGCCTGAGTTCGAGCCGAGTGAGGACGACGGAGGCACCGAAGTCTTCCCCTGTCGTCGTCGCGCGCCGCCGGCCCGAACCGCCACCGCGCCGTTCCCACCGGTCCGTCCCAAGGTCCGTCCAGCGGGCTGCCGAAGGGACCGCGGGGCGGTTGCGCTTGTTCCGGCCGGTGCCCCGTGGGTAGTGTCCCTCTGACCCGACGGCCGGAGACCCACCCCCCCAACCTTCCGCGCCGGTCCGCACTCGTCCCTCCCCACGGGCGCCCTCCTGGGGCGCCGCCCACCCCCACGAGGTCGGCGTCCCGCAGAGCGGGTTCCTTCGCGTCGGCCTCCGGGCCGCCGAGGGGCCCCCGCACCGGGCGCAGAGCTCCCCCCGTTCCCCCCAACCGATGGCTTCCGACGCTTCCCACCACGGTGCTTCCGGTCCCAAGTCCCTGCTCACCCGGGCGCGGGAGATGTCCCTGCCCTTGATCCTCGGGGTCTTCGTGGCCCTGGCCGCGGCGAACCTCGTCCCGGACGTCTACCACGGGATCGTGCACTGGAAGCTCTTCGGGGACTTCGCGATCTTCGGACACAAGGTCGACTTCCACTTCCTGATCAACGACATCTTCATGGTGTTCTTCTTCGGGGTGGCCGCGAAGGAGATCACCCAGGCGACCCTCCCCGGCGGGTCCCTGAACCCGTTCCGCAAAGCGCTCAATCCGCTGTTCGCGACCCTCGGCGGGGTGGCGGGGCCGGTGCTGTTCTTCTTCGCCGTGCTGCACATGCTCTACGGCTCGGGCACGTTCGGCACGAACGCGGAGGGTCAGCTCTACCCCCTGGCGCAGGTCTCCCGCGGCTGGGGCATCCCGACGGCCACGGACATCGCGCTGGCCTGGCTCGTGGCCCGGGCCGTGTTCGGAGCGGGGCACCCGGCGATCAACTTCCTCCTGCTCCTCGCCGTGGTGGACGACGCGATCGGCCTCGTGATCATCGCGATCTTCTACGGCGACCCGCTGCACCCCGCGCACCCCACGTGGTTGCTGCTGGCGCTCGGCGGCATGGCGGTCGCCTACGGACTGCGGCGTATGTCGGTGCGCTCCTGGGTGCCGTACATCGCGCTCGGCGGCCCCCTGGCCTGGTCCGGCCTGCTGCTCGCCAACATGCACCCGGCCCTCGCCCTGGTGTTCATCGTACCCTTCCTGCCGGCGGCCAAACCGGCCGGCATCGGCGAGCCGATCGGCGCGACGCCCGCGCCCGCGGGGCACGGCGCCCACGGCTCGCCGCTCGACGACTTCGAGCACCAGCTCAAGGCCTTCGTCGACTACGGGCTCTTCTTCTTCGCCTTCGCCAACGCAGGCGTGGAGTTTGCTTCGATGGGCCCCATGACGTGGCTGATCCTCGGTTCGCTCGTCGTCGGCAAGACGATCGGCATCGGCGGGCTTGCGCTGCTCGGCGCGAAGATCGGTTTGCCGCTGCCCACGGGCATGCGTACCCGCGATGCGATCATGGCGGGTTTCGTCGCCGCCCTCGGCTTGACCGTCGCGCTCTTCGTGGCCACCGCGGCGTTCGTGGATCCCACGCTGCAGGGCCAGGCCAAGATGGGCGCCCTGTTCTCAGGCTTCGTCGGCCTCGTGGCCGTGCCGATCGCGCGGGCCATGGGCATCCGACCCGGGGGCAAGTGATGGGCCGTCTCCTAATCCCGCGAAGGTGGGCCCCGTGAGGCTCGGCGAGTTGCTGCGGCCCCAGGACTGCCTCGTGCCGCTGGACGCCCGCGACAAGTGGGACGCGATCACGCAGTTGCTCGACCATCTGGCCGAACAGGGCCGGATCCCTGCGGCGCGTGTCGAGGAGCTGGCGGACCAGGTGCTTGCCCGTGAGCGCAGCATGTCCACGGGCATGGAGCGCG
The DNA here is from genome assembly GCA_016125265.1 of Planctomycetaceae bacterium. Taxonomy (GTDB): domain Bacteria; phylum Planctomycetota; class UBA1135; order UBA1135; genus RI-242. Next base: position 123,030 of record WGMC01000013.1, on the reverse strand, counting down.
GCATCGCCATTCCCCACGCGGCCGTCGACAAGCTCGAAGCCATCGTCGGGGCGCTCGGCATCGTCCACCGCGACGAGGGACTGCCCTTCGAGAGCATCGACGCGCGCCCGACCCATCTGGTGGTCCTGCTGCTGATCCCCCGCGCGCAGAAGTTGGCCCACATCCGCACCCTCGCGGACATCGCGCGGACCCTCGGACGCGAAGAGGTGCGCACGGCCCTGATCGCGGCCCAGGACGGGGCGGCGGCGTTCGAAGTGCTGGTGCAGGCTGAGCGCTCCCAGGGCGGCTAACCCGGCCGCGCAGAGCAGCGCGCGAGGCCCCGAATCAGGCCCATTCGGCCGCGCGGCGCTCGACCGCGGCGGCCAGGGCGTCGGCGCAGTGTTCGTACTCCGAACGCGGACGCCCGATCGGATCGGGGATGTCGCGGCCGTCGGGATCGAGCAGCTCCACGTGGGCCGCGCGGCCCGGCGGCAGCGCCAGGACAAGCGCTTCCCGGTGCCCCCGCGTCAGGCAGTAGACGCGGTCCAATCGGGCGATCTCCTCGGGAATCGCGGCCTGGGCGCGGTGCCCCGTGAGGTCGATCGAGCGCGCCGCCAACACGTCGATCGCGTGGTTCGCGGCGGGGGCGCCGACGGCCGCCTGCACACCGGCGGACAGGAGGCGGAAGCCGAACTCGGACAGGGACTCGGTGCCGAGCCGCCGGCGCAACTCGGCCCGCGCGAGGGCCTCGGCCATGGGGCTGCGGCAGGTGTTGCCGGTGCAAACGAAAGCGATCGACAGGCCGGCGGTCTTGCGCAGTTGTTCGAGTGGCAGCAGCCCCTCGCGCCAGAGCTCGAAACGGCCGCGCGTGACGGCGAGCACTGCGCTGGCCTCGCCCAGCCGCGACGGCCCGCCGTCCAACACCAGGGCCAGCCCCTCGCCGTGGTGGCGCAGGGCGCCCTCGGCGTCCACGTCCAGTGCGCCGCCGGGCCCCGCGCTCTCCTGGGCGGCGAGCGGGAACTCGGCCGCGGCAACCAGAGCGGCGGTCGTGCGCTGCGCGACACAGGCGTAGCGCGTGGTGCCGTCCTTCACCAGCGCGGGCGCGCGGTTGTCGGGGCCCTCCAGCACTAGGCTCAGCGGTCCCGGCCAGTAGCGGGCGGCCAGCCGCTGCGACAGGGGCGAAAGCGGGCGGCGCGCCGTGCCGAGGGCCTCGGCGCCCTGCAGCAGGAGCGCCGGCGCGAGGTGAACCGCCTCGGGGTTGAGGTGCCGCGCCGCTTCCGCTGCGAGGCGCGCCAACGCCGGAGCGTGGTCCGCCCGCGCGACCAGGATGTACGCGGTCTCCGACGGCAAGGCCACGGGGCGACCCGACGCGAGTGCTCCGAGCAACGCCTCGAGCACCTCCGGGGTGGGCGGCGCATCGGGCGCGTGGATGCGGGGAGTGTCGGGGTGGGTGTCCGGCATGGAGGACCTCGGGCTGCGCTGGTACCGTACGGACTTGAGGATACGCTGCGGGACCCGAGGTCGGGCCAAGCGGATTCCCGAGCGAGCCTCGTCGCCCTTCCTGAGTCCACACAACGCGGCGCGCTCCGACACCCTATGGCGCAGGCACACGACCGAGACGAGCGCGGGGACTCCGCGGACCCCGCGAAGGGGGCCCAGCCCCACTCGCCCGGCAGCGGTGTGGGCCCGGGCAGCGGCGCAGTGCGCCCGCGCCCGACCCCCGAGCGCGGCGAGTGGCTGGCGGACCTCGCCGGGGGTCTGGTGCACGAGATCAAGAACCCCCTCTCGACCATGGCGATCAACCTGGCGCTCCTCCAGGAGGATTTCGAACGGCCCACGGGCGGCGAGCCCAGCCCGCGGGACGCGCGGGTGGTCAAACGTGTGCGCACCTTGCAGCGCGAGGTGCAGCGGCTCGAGGCCATCGCCCAGTCGTTCCTCGAGTTCGCCCGCGGCGGCGAAGTCAACCGCCGCCCCCGCGACCTGGCGCGCATCGTGCAGGAGGTCCTCGACTTCGTGGAACCCGAAAACCAACGGGCCGGCATCCGCCAACACGTGGACCTCGAAATCGGCCTGCCGATGGTCATGGTCGACGAAACCCAGATCAAGCAGGCGCTCATCAACCTCCTCATCAACGCCCGACAGGCCATGCCCGACGGCGGCGAGCTGCTGGTCCGTGTGCAGCGTGTGGGCACACTGGCCGAGGTCTCCATTACGGACACGGGCACGGGCATGCGACCCGACCAACTGGAGCGCTGTTTCGACGTCTACTGGTCCGACAAGAAGGGCGGCACCGGATTGGGCCTGCCCACCACACGCCGCATCGTGGAGGAGCACGGCGGATCGATCCGCGTGCTGAGCGAAGTGGGCCGCGGCACGTCCTTCGCGTTCACTCTGCCGCTAGCCGTGGAGCTGACCCGCCAGCGCCCTCTGAAGGAGTCCGCGCCTTGAGCGTTCCGGGCACACGCCAAACCCGCGTGCTGATCGTCGACGACGACGAGGCCCACGCCGAGGCGCTGGCCGAGAGTCTCGAGCTCGACGGCTACGTCTCGACGCTCGCGGGGTCGGGGAAGGAGGGTGTCGAGCGTCTGGCCGAGCAGTCGTTCGACGCGGTGCTCACCGACCTCGTGATGCACGACATCGACGGCCTGGCGCTCCTGAAGGAAGCCCAGCGGCTGCAACCGGAAGCCGCCGTTCTGCTCATCACCGGCCACGGATCGGTGGAAACGGCCGTGGACGCCATGCGGCGCGGCGCCGCGGACTACATCGAAAAACCGGTGCGCTTGAACGAACTGCGCACCCGCTTGGAACGCGCCGTCGAAACCCGCCGCCTGCGGCGCGACAACCGCGAACTGCGCGCCCAGTTGGACGAGCGGTATGGGTTCGAGGGCCTGATCGGCAACTCGCCCCAGATGCAGCGTGTGTTCACGGTGCTGCGCCAGGTGGCGCCCACCACCGCGACGGTGTTGATCCTTGGCGAAAGCGGGACCGGCAAGGAACTGGTGGCGCGCGCCGTGCACTTGAACAGCCCGCGGCGCGAGCGGCACTTCGTCGCCATGAACTGTGCGGCCCTCAGCGAAGGGCTGATCGAGTCGGAGCTCTTCGGCCACACCAAGGGCGCGTTCACCGGCGCCGTCACCGCGAAGGAGGGCCGCATCGTGTACGCCGACGGCGGTACGCTGTTCCTCGACGAGGTGGGGGACATGCCCCTCGAGACGCAGGCGAAGTTGCTGCGTGTGCTCGAGACGCGCGAGGTGCAACCCGTCGGAGGCAACCGCACGCAAAAGGTCGATATCCGCCTGGTGGCGGCGACGAACCGCGACCTCAGGGCGCTCGTGGCCAAGGGGCGCTTCCGCGAGGACCTGCTCTACCGCCTGGCGGTGATCAGCATCGATCTGCCGCCGCTGCGCGAACGCCAGGGCGACCTGCCCCTTTTGATCGACCATTTCCTGCTCGAGTTCGCGCGGCTGCACGGCCGCCCGAACCGTCCCCTGTCGCCCGAGGCGCGCGCCGTTCTCTTGCGCCACCCCTGGCCCGGCAACGTGCGCGAGCTGCGCAACGCGATCGAGACCATGGTGCTGCTCGCGGACGGGGACACGATCGCGCTCGGCGACGTGCCGGATTCCCTGCGGGAGGGCGCGGCCCTCGCGCCGCCGCCGCGGCAGGGGTACGAGCTGGCGGGGCGCTCCCTGCCCGAGGTCGAGCGCGACCTGATCGTGGCCAACCTCGCCCTGGTCGAGGGCAACCGCCAGCGCGCCGCCCAGATCCTCGGGATGGGGGAGCGCACCCTCTACCGCAAGATCAAGGAGTACGGGATCACGGAGTGAGACCGGCCGCCGACGGCTCGCTGCCAAGTCGGCAGGCAGCGCCCGTGGCTCGGTTTGGGTTCCTGTCGATTTGGCGGGCGCCGGCGACGGGTGCCCCCCTGGGGCCCGCTGTCGGGCCCGCGGTTGGGTCCCCAGTGGGCCCGCCAACCCCTGGCACGGAAGTTGATCTCCCCCGACCTCGCACACCTAGGTTGTGGCGCGAAGGAGACCCCCATGAGCAAAAAAAGCAAGATCATCGGCATCGACCTCGGGACCACGAACTCGGTGGTGGCCGTCATGGAGGGCGGTTCGCCCGAGGTGATCCTCAACATCGAAGGCGCGCGCACGACCCCCTCGGTGGTCGGATTCGCAGGCGACGGCAGCCGCCTCGTCGGTGCGCCCGCCAAACGCCAGGCGGTGACGAACCCCACGCGCACCGTCTTCTCGATCAAACGCTTCATGGGCCGTCGCCACGCGGAGGTCGGCAAGGACGAGAAGCTGGTGCCCTACAAGCTGGTCGGCGGTGCCGACGAGCTCGTAAAGGTGTCCATCGGCGACAAGTCCTACACGCCGCCCGAAGTGAGCGCGATGATCCTCTCGGCCCTCAAGGAGGCCGCGGAGCGCCACCTCGGCGAAAAGGTCGAGAAGGCCGTCATCACGGTCCCCGCGTACTTCAACGACTCCCAGCGCCAGGCGACCAAGGACGCGGGCACCATTGCCGGTCTCGAAGTCGTGCGCATCATCAACGAGCCCACGGCGGCCACCTTGGCCTTCGGTCTCGACAAGAAGAAGTCCGGGCGCGTCGCGGTGTACGACTTGGGCGGCGGCACGTTCGACGTGTCGATCCTGGAGATCGGCGACGGTGTGTTCGAAGTGCTCGCCACGAACGGCGACACCCGCCTCGGCGGCGACGACTTTGACGAGACGCTGATCCAGCACGTGGCCGACGAGTTCAAGCAGAGCTCCGGCATCGACATCCGCGGCGACGCGATGGCGCTCCAACGCCTCAAGGAGGCCTGCGAGAAGGCGAAGTGCGAACTCTCCAGCACGATGCAGACGGAGATCAACCTGCCGTTCATCACCATGGACGCGTCGGGTCCCAAACACCTCGCGGTCAGCCTTTCGCGCGCGAAGTTCGACCAGTTGACGCAGAAGCTGGTGGAGCGCACCCGCAAGCCCTGCGAGCAGGCGATGAAGGACGCGGGTCTCTCCGCCGGGCAGATCGACGAGATCATCCTGGTGGGCGGTTCCACGCGCATTCCCGCCGTGCAGAAGCTTGTCAAGGAGCTCTTCGGCAAGGAGCCCAACAAGAGTGTCAACCCGGACGAAGTGGTGGCCCTCGGCGCCGCGATCCAGGGTGCGATCCTCGCGGGTGAGGTTTCGGACGTCGTGTTGCTCGACGTGACGCCGCTCTCCCTCGGCATCGAGACGATGGGCGGTGTGGCGACGCGACTGATCGAGCGCAACACCACGATCCCCACGTCGAAGAGCCAGGTCTTCTCGACGGCCAGCGACAACCAGCCCAGTGTGGAGATCCACGTCGTGCAGGGCGAGCGCGAGTTCGCGAAGGACAACCGCACGCTCGGCAAGTTCATGCTGGATGGCATCGCCCCGGCACCGCGCGGCATGCCGCAGATCGAAGTGACCTTCGACATCGATGCCAACGGCATCCTCAACGTGACGGCGGTCGACAAGGGCACCGGCAAGAAGCAGCAGATCCGCATCGAGTCCTCGAGCGGTCTCACCAACGACGAGATCGAACGCATGCGCAAGGAGGCCGAGGCCCACGCAGGAGAGGACAAGCAGAAGCGCGAACTGGTCGAGCTCAAGAACCAGTGCGAAGCCGTCGTGCACCAGACCGAGCGTCAGCTGGAGGAGCACAAGGACAAACTCTCCGACGCGGACCGCACCGAGATCCAATCGGCGAAGGACGCGCTGCAGGCGGCCGCGCAGGGCGACGACAAGGCGGCGATCGAGCGCGCCCTGGCGGAGTTCCAAAAGCGGGCGCAGAAGCTGGGCGAGGTGATCTACCAGCAGCAGGCGGCCCAAGCCGGCGGAACGCCCCCGACGGGCGGCCCGGCCGGTGCGAAGCAGGGCGCCGGTGCGCCCGACGGGGACGAACCCGTCGACGCCGACTTCGAAGTGAAGAACTGACCGCGTGCGGGCCGATGGCCCGCATCGATTCCGTGCGAGGGGGCAGGTGACCGGGCGCAGCGCGCGCCTAGTCCCCTGCCCTCTGCTTTTGGACCGCGAGGCCGCGCGCCGCTTCCGGAGTCGACTGTTCGCTGCTTTGAGCGCAGAGGCCCGTCCGTTACCCTTCCCGCCGTGATCGATGTACGTGGACTGACACGCCGCTTCGGCAACACCGTGGCCCTCGACGACGTCACGTTCCGGCTGGAGCAGGGCGAAGTGGTCGGTTTCCTCGGCCCCAACGGCGCGGGCAAGACGACGACCATGCGGATCTTGACCGGCTTCCTGCCGGCGACGCGGGGCACGGTCACGATCGCGGGCTTCGACGTGCTGCGCGACTCGCTGGAGATCCGTCGGCGCATCGGGTACCTCGCCGAGAGTGTGCCGCTCTACCGCGAGCACCGCGTCTCGGAGATGCTCGCGTTCCAGGGCCGCCTGCACGGCATGGCGCGGCGCGACATCCAGCGGCGCTCGGCCGAGGTGCTCGAACGGGTCGGACTGACCGAGCGCGCGCGTGTGCCCGTGGGATCGCTTTCGAGGGGCCAGCGCCAGCGCGCGGGTCTCGCGGTGGCACTCCTGCCGCGGCCCGAGGTGCTGATCCTCGACGAACCGACCAGCGGTCTCGATCCGCTCCAGCGCATCGAGGTCCGCCGCCTCGTGCGCGAACTGTCCGCGGAGCACACCGTGCTCATCTCCTCGCACATCCTCGCCGAGATCGAAGCGGTTTGTCCGCGTGTGGTGATCCTCGCGCGCGGGCGCGTCGTGGCCGACGGAACTCGCGAAGCCCTCGCGGAGAGCCACGGCGGTCGCTCGTTCGTGCGGGTAGAGGTGGCGGCCCCCGACATGGCCCAGGTGCTGCGGCTCGTGGCGAAGTTGCCCGGTGTCGTGCACGTGCACGACGAGGGGCGCCTGGGGCTGCACACGGCGCTGCGTGTGGAGGGGGAGGGCGACCTGCGCGAGGACATCGGCGCGCTCGCCGCGGCGCGCGGCTGGGCGCTGCGCGAACTTTCCTGGCAACGCCCCAGTTTGGAGCGGCTGTTCGCGAAGGTCGCCCTCGGCGACGCGGACCTCGACGACCGCGACTTCCAGGGCGGGCCCGGCCCCACGTCCAGAGCCGCCCGCGCGGCGGCGCCCGCGGAGGCACCCGCCGCCGTCGGCGGCCTGATCGACTTGGACAAGACCTTCGGCCCGAAGGCAACGGCCGCCGCCCCGGTGGCGGAGCCCGCGCCCGCGCCGCCCGCGCAAAAGGCACCGCCCGCGCAGAAACCGCCGTCCGCGGGCCCGATACGCACCCTCAATCCGTTCGAGGGTTTCGGCGCGCCGCCGCCGAAACCGGCGCCGCCGCCGAAATCCGCGCCGATCGAGCCGCCGACTCCGCCCACACTGCCGCCGATGCGCACGCTCAACCCCTTCGAAGGTTTCGGCCAGAAGCCGAAGGGAGAGCAGGACCCCCGATGAACGGTTACCTGGCGATCCTGCGCCGCGAACTGGCGGGCCTGTTCCTGCAGCCGCTCGCGTGGTTCCTCTTGGCCGTGGCCCTGTTGCTGCAGGGACTCTTCTACTCGGCGGCACTCGGCGGCCTCTTCGCCGGGGACACGGCGGGGGCCCTGACCTTCGCGCTCGGCGGTGGCGTGGGCTTCTGGGTGCTCATGGCGGTGTTGCCGCCGCTGATCACGATGCGCATGGTCAGCGAGGAGGCACGCAGCGGCTTGCTCGAGTTCCTTCTGACCGCGCCCGTGCGCGATTCCGCCGTGATCCTCGGCAAGGCCAGCGCCGCCACGCTGTTCTTCGCGCTGGTGTGGTGCGCCGCGCCGCTCTATGCGGTGCTGCTGGCGGTCCTGGGAGTGGAGGTCGACTGGGGGCAGGTGCTCTGGGGCTACGCGGGCGCGCTCGTCGTCTCGGCGCTGTTCTGCTCCGCGGGGCTCTTCGCCAGCGCGTTGAGCGCGACCCCGGCCTTGGCGGCCTTCATCGCGTTCAGCATCGGCGTGGTGCTGCTCGCGCTGCCCAGTCTGGGGCTGCTCGACCCATACCTGGCGCCCGAGACCGCGCGCGAGATTTTCTCGAAGTTCGACGTGCTCGCGAGGCACCAGGCGTCGTTCCTGCGCGGCGCCCTGGACACGGCGCACCTCGTGTTTTTCCTGACCTGGATCGCGCTCTTCCTGTTCCTCGCCACACGGCTCCTGGAGATGCGGCGATGGCGTTGATCGGACGGGCGAGTTTCGGACGTTGGACGCGCCTCGGCCTCGGGGCCGAGTTGGCTCTGCTCGTGGTGCTAGCGCTCGCGGCGGCGGTGCTCTGCATCTCGCTGGCCGAGTGGCGCCCACTGCGCCTGCGTGTCGACCTGACCGCGACCAGCAGCAACACCCTCGACCCCGCCACCACTGCGCTGCTGCGCGAGTTGCCGCGGCCCGTCGAGATCGACGTGTTCTTCTCGCGGGTGCCGGGTTCCCTGGGCCCGGCCGTGGACGAGATCCAGGCGCGCACCCAGGAGGTGCTCTTCCTGGTCTCCGAAACCGCGGGCGAGAAGGTCACCGTGCGCACGATTCCCGCCGACCGCGTGGAACTGCGCGAGGAGCGCGCGCGCGAGCTGCGGCTCCAGCGCGACAACGCCATCGTCGTGTCGAGCGGCGCGCGCCGCGTGGTGCTGCGCGCGGAAAGCGACCTCGCGTCCATCGCGCAGGGGGATCCGCGCCAGGGCATCGGGCCCTCCGTCGTCGATTTCCGCGCCGAGGAGGCCCTCGTCGAAGCGCTCGGTCGTGTCGCCAGCGACGCCGAGCCCCGCGTTCTGTTCACCGCCGGCCAGGGGGAGCCGGACCCGGAGACGCTCGACATCGCGCGCGAACTCTCCGCGGAGGGTTTTGCGATCGGCACATGGGACTTCGCGCGCGACGGCGCGGTGCCCGACGGCGCGACGGTATTGGCGGTGCTGGCGCCCGAACAACCGTTCCCGCCGGCCGCCCTCGACGCGATCCGCGCCTTCGTGGTGCAGGGCGGCGGGTTGCTGGTCGCCCAGGGTGCGCCGTTCCTCGAGGGCCCGGGCAGCCCGCTCGATCTCCTCGAACCCTACGGTCTGCGCCTCCTCCGCGGCCTCGTGTGTGTGCCACTCGTCGATCCGCGCACCGGCCAGTACGCCGAGGGCTACCCGGAAGTCAGCGCGCTGGTCCTCGGTCCCGAGTTGCTCAACGGCACGCACCCGGTCACCCAGACACTTTCCGAGCGCGGGCGGCGCCTGCGCGGCGCCTTCTTCCGCGCGCTGGAGCGCGGCCGCACGCCACCGGAAGGCTCGGTGCAGGTGCTGCTCGCGGGTCCCGAGGAGGGCTGGCGCGATCTGCCCAGCGGCGGTCCCGAGGGCCGCCCGAACTGGATGTTCGACGCGGAACGCGAGGAGCGCGGCCGCGTGTGGCTCGCCGCGACGTCGGAGTTCCGCACGTCGCCCCAGACCGAGACCCGCGCGCGCGTCGTTGCCCTCGGCGCGTTGGATCTGGTGGGCAACGAGCAGTTCGAAACCAACCGCGACTTCGCGCTGAACGCGTTCAATTGGCTCGCGCAACGGGACTTCCGGGTGCGTGTGGCGCGGCGCGATCCGTTCCGCTCGGTGATCGACTTGGAGCGCGGCCCGGAACGCCTTTGGGCCGAGCGCACGGCCATCTGGTACCTGCCCGTCGGAGCCTTGCTCGGCGGCGTGCTCCTGTTCTTCCTGCGGCGCCGTTAGTTCCGATGCACAAGGGCAAACTGATCCTTCTGGTGCTCGCCGTCGCGCTCTTGGCGGGGCTCGCGTGGTGGCGTTCCGAGCGCGGCGACGATCCGCTCGCGGAGGGCTCCGAGATGGCCCTCTGTCCGAACCTCGACGTGGCCCGGGTCGCGGGCATCCGCACCGAGAACACCGCTGCGCGCCAGGAAGTGCGCATGGAGCGGGACGAGCAGGGTGTGTGGTGGTTGGTCGAGCCGCTCGAATGGCGCGCGGACGACGGCGTGGTGCGCCAGCTCCTCGAGATCGCCCAACACGGCCGCGGCGTGCCGGCGCCCGACCTCGAACCGGAGGACGCGGGGCTCAGCCCGCCCAAGGCGACCCTCGAGTTCTTGGAGCGGCGCCTGGACGGCAGCGAGCGGCGCCATCGCATCGCCTTTGGCGCGAACGACATCGGCCCCCAGCGCATGTTCGCGCTGGTCGGCGACCCGGGTGCGGGCACGCTGGTGCGCACCTCGCGCGCGCCGATGGCGCTGCTCGAGCTGCCCGTGCACGAGTTTCGCGACCGGCGCCTCGTGCATGCCCAGTGGAACCAGGTCACGGCGCTCGAGCGCCGCGGCGCGCTGCAACTGCCGCAGGACGGCGAGGCGGGGGAAACGGAGGCGCCCCCGCCCTGGCCGTTGGACGTCCGCGCCGAAGCGGAAACGGACGGCTGGTACAGCTCGGACCCGGTGCGTGTGAGGTTGGATCCCCAGGCCCTCGGGCTTTTGCTGCGCGCGCTCACCCAGTTGCGGGCCCGGGGCTTCTACGACGACAGCCCCGACGAGACGAAGAGCCTGGGACTGGATCCGCCGCAGTTCGAGCTGACCTTCGAGTTGGGCGGAGGGGACAGTTTTTCGTACCGGGTGGGGCACCGCCAACTCGCGCCGGACGAGCCGATCCCTGAGTTCGACGACCTGGATTGGCTCGTGCAGTTGGAGGGGCGCAGCCACGTGATGCGCCTCGACGGACTCGATGTCAGGCTCCTCGCGTCGCCGCTCGAGCACCTGGTCGACCACCAACTGGTGCGTTTCGACCGCACCCAGGCCCGCGCCGTGACCGTGGAGCTCGACGGCCGACGGATAGAGCTGGTGCGTCCGTTCGGGCAGTGGCTCGTGCCCAGCGAGGGCGGCGGACGGCCCGCGGACGCGGCGACGGTGGGGGACCTCTTCACGGCACTCGAGCGGCTCGAACTGCTGGGCTTCCCGTGGCTCACGCCCCAGGGTGCGGGACCGGCGGTGGACCCCGGGGCGGGTGGCGTGGTGGGGCGTCTCGAGGTGCGTGTGGACGGGCCGGACGGCGAACTGGTGCTCGGCGGCGAGTTCGCGGCGCCTGTCGAGATCGGCGGCGTGCGTGGTCGTCCGTACCGGCGCCTCGGCGAAGTGGCCTTCGGACTGCTCGCGGAGGAGGACCTCGGGCGGCTCCTGCCCGATCCCAGCCGACTGCTGTCCCTAGAGCTCCTGAACCTCGACGAACTGCGCCAGAGCGAAGTGCGCGCGAGTGGCCTCGGCCGCACACGCCACTGGGTGCGCGATCCACAGAAGGGCCACTGGACCGCGGTCGGTGCCGAGCTCGAGGACAAACGCTTCGCGCTGATCGTCGACGCGTTGCTGCGCGTGCGCGCCGAGCGCATGCACACCGCGTCGGAGCTGGGCGAGCGCGGCCTGGTCGAGACCGTCGACGTCGAGCTGATTGCCGCGGACGGTACATCGGCGCGCTACCAGTTGGGGCGGGCCCCGGACCTGGACCCCGAGGGGGTCTTCGTGCGCATCGACGGCACCCTCGCCCGGGTGGCGCCGGCGGGGTACGAGCGGCTGCGCGAGTTGCTGGACGTGCGCTGATCCGCGCGGCCCGGGGCGATCTGTCGGAGGGAATGGGCACCCGCGGCGGGAAACCGTCCCGTCCTACGGCGGTCTCCCTGGGCCGCACTTGCCTCGCCCGGGCGGCGGGCGCTAGCGTGGACCCGAACGTGTCCAGAACGCCGCGGTGGCGTCGGGCCCCGATTTCCCATGCGATTCGACCCCAGCCAGCACCCCGACGAGGCCTTCGGTCGGCCGCCCTCCCGCAGTCCGGATGCCCCGCGCGCCGCCGGGACGCCCTCCGATCCCTGGCCCGAGGGCGGGCCCAGTCCGGCCCGGGGCGGGCGCCGGCGCCTGCGCCGCGCGGTGGGCGCGGACGCGGTCGCGAGGGCGCTGAAGGACCACGCGGAACTCGGGCCCAAGGTGATCTCGTGGCGCGAGGAGCCGCCGCGGGACGCGCGGTTTGCGCCGTTCCCCGATGCGCTCGACCCGCGTCTCGCGCAGATCCTGAAGGAGAAGGGGCGCGAGCAGCTCTTTTTGCACCAGGCGCAGGCCGTGGAACTGGCCCTCGGCGGCCGCGATGTGCTCGTCGCGACGCCGACCGCGTCGGGCAAGACACTCGCGTACACGTTGCCCGTGATGCAGTCGCTGCTCGAGAGCGGTGGCCGCGCGCGTGCGATTTGGATGTTCCCGACGAAGGCCCTCTCCCAGGACCAATCGACGGGCCTCAACGCGCTGCTCGAACGGCTCGTCGAGTTGGCGCCGGAGCTCGGCGGCCTGCATTCGTTCACCTACGACGGCGACACACCGCCGTCGGTGCGCCGCACCCTGCGCGAGCGCGGCCACGTGGTGCTGACGAACCCGTGGATGCTGCATTCGGGGATCCTGCCGAACCACGCCAAGTGGGCGGATCTGTTCCGCGAGCTGCGCTACATCGTCATCGACGAGGTGCACACCATGTCCGGGGTGTTCGGCTCCAGTGTGGCGAACGTGCTGCGGCGCCTCCTGCGCATCGCGCACTACTACGGCGCGGACCCGAAGTTCTTGCTTTCGTCCGCGACGCTGCGCGAGCCCGCCGCCCACGGGCGCGCGTTGATCGGCCGCGGTGTGGAAGTGGTGGAGGACGACGGTTCCGCCGCGGGCAAACGCATTTTCGGTGTGTACGAACCGCCGCTCTTGGACGCGATCGCGGGCCTGCGCGCCAGTGCGCTGGAAGAGGCGCGGCATTTGGCCGACGTGCTCTGCGGCCCGGCGCACCAGACGATCTTCTTCTGCAACCGGCGCACGTCCGTCGAGGTGCTGACGCGGTATCTGAAGGAGGGCGCGTCGCGGTACGGCCTCAAACCCGAAGAAGTGCGCGGGTACCGGGGCGGGTACTTGCCGCTCCTGCGACGCGAGGTGGAAGCGGGCCTGCGCGACGGCAGTGTGAAGGTGGTGGTGACCACCAACGCGCTCGAGCTGGGCATCGACATCGGCCGATTGGACGTCGCGGTGCTGGTCGGTTACCCCGGCACCCAGGCCTCGTTCTGGCAGCGCGCGGGTCGAGTGGGCCGGCGCGGGGACACCAGTTTGGTGGTGATGATCGCGCGCTCCGATCCCATCGACCAATATCTGGCGCACCACCCCGAGCACCTCTTCGAGGGCGCGCGCGAGCGGCTCGGCCTCGACGCGGACAACCTGGTGCTGCTCAGCGAGCAGCTCAAGTGCGCGGCGTTCGAGCTGCCCTTCCACGCGAAGGACTTCGCCGAGGACGGCACCGCGCCCAAGGGTGAGGCCTTCGGTTCCGCGCCCCACGTGCCGGAGATTCTCGACTACCTCTCCCACGAGGCGGGCCTCTTGCACGAGCGCGACGGGACCTGGTACTGGATGGCCGACACCTACCCGGCGCAGAACGTGTCGCTGGCGGGTGGCGAGCCGGACAACGTGCTCGTCCTGGACAAGGCGACCGGCAAGGCGTTGGGCGAAGTGGACCGCGAGGCGTCGATCACGACGGTGCACGACGGCGCCATCTACCAGGTCGAAGGTGTGACCTGGAAGATCGAGTGGTTCGACTACAAGAACCGCCGCGCCTACGCGCGTTCGGTCGAAAGCGACTACTTCACCGAGGCGCAGGCCGATACGGAAGTGCGGGTGCTGCGGCTCGAAGAGCGCGCCGTCCGCCCGCGTTTGGCGGAGCCCGAGGACTTCTCGATCTGGCGCGGCGAGGTGCACGTCAACACCGTCGCCACCCAGTACAAGAAGATCCGCTTCTACACACGCGAGAACGTGGGTTCGGAAGACATCCACCTGCCGCCCGAGGAGTTGGATACGGAGTCGTTTTTGCTCTCGCTCTCCAACGAAACCGCCGCGGACCTCGGCCTCTTCGAAGCCGAGGGCGGCGCGGCGTTTGGTGCGTTTGCGTCGCTGCTCCGTCGAGTGGCGCCGCTCTTCGTGCGCTGCCAACCCGCGGACCTCGGCCTCTCCTCGCGCATCCGCGCGCCGCACTTCGACCGCCCGACCCTGTACCTCTACGACCGCGTCCAAGGCGGCGTGGGCTTGTCGACGCTGTTGTTCGGTGCCGCGCGCGAGCTCTTCGGCGCGGCGATGGAAGTGGTCGAAGGCTGCGCGTGCCTGCGCGGTTGCCCGGCGTGTGTGGGGCCGCTGGAGGAGGTGGGACCGCGCGGCAAGGAGCTCGTGAAAGCGATCCTGACGCACCTTCTGGCGGGCGGCGCTCCGAAACCCGTGGAACTGGAAGAACACGAGTTCGAAGCCGGGGGCGCTCCCGTTTGAGCGCCCCGGAAAGTTTCCGCGCGCGCCTGGCCCGCCTGCGCCGCGAGGCCCGACCGGCCGACACCGAGCCGACGCAGCCGCCCGCGGCCGCACCCGCGGAGCCGAGTTCGGTGGGGGAGTCCGCTGCAGCGCAAACCCACACCCCACTGCAAAGTGCGCCCGCAGCCCGCGCTGCGATGCCCATCTGGCTCGGCGCCAAACTGCGCGCGAAGGGGCGTGCGGCATCGTCGGGCCACGCCGAAACTTCGCGAGCGACGCACAAAACGTCCGACTGGGCCGATCCGCATCTTTCGACGAGGCCCGCCCCGCGTGCGGGACGGCCTGAGCCCCTGGAGCGCTCCCCGTGCGGGGGTTTTGCCGAGCGCATCGTGCACCACGGTTGCCAGGACCCGCACGGCGAGTGGCCGCTGGAGCGCGCGCTGCTCGCGGCGCCAACCATCCTGGCGGACCTTGCGCGGGACCCGAAACTCGCCGGTTTGGATCCGGCGCGCGCGCTGTACCTCGACATCGAAACGACGGGCCTCTCGGGCGGCGCGGGCACGTGGCCATTCCTCGTGGCCCTCGGCCGGTTCGAGCACGGCGACGACGGCGTCTGGAGCTTCGTGCTCTGGCAGGGTTTCCTCGAGCACCCCAGTGAAGAGCGCGCCCTGCTCGTCGACGTGGCGCGCCGGGTCGCGGCCGCCGGCGCCCTCGTCACGTTCTTCGGCAAGTCCTTCGACCGCCACCGCCTCGAGGACAAGATGCGTCTGCACGGCATCGCGCCGCCGTTCGCGGAGTGCCTGCACCTCGACCTCTACCACCCGCTGCGCCGCCTCTACGCCAAGGCGATGGCCGACGGACGCCTCGCGACGATGGAGCGCGAACTGCTCGGCTTCGCGCGGCACAACGACCTGCCCGGCAGCCAAGCCCCGGCCGCGTGGTTCGACTACCTGGCCGGCCGCCCACACCGCCTGGAGGAGGTCTTCGAACACAACCGCCTGGACGTGCTCTCGCTGGCCGCGCTCGCCGCGCACCTGGGCTGCACATTGACGGAGTGCGACCCCGCCGGCGCACCTCTGACGGGCCCCCCGATCACCCGCGCGCGCAGCCTGGCCCACCACTACGCCCGCGCGCGCCGCTGGACCGAAGCCCTCGCGTGGTGCCAACGCGCCATGGCCCGCATCGACGCACTGCCACCAGAACGCCGCGCGGTGGGCACCATGATCTACGCCGAACTCGAAACCCTGAAGGCCCAAGCCGAAGCCGCCCAAGCGCGCGCAGCCCGCCGCGCCCCCGATCTGTAGGGGCGCGGCTCCGTCCGCGCCCAAGGGGAAGGGTGCGTGGATCCGCGCTTCTCGCGCTCCGAGTGAACTATCTCTTCGCAACCACGCCTCACCTTCGCGGCGACGCTCCGATGGGTGTGCGGGCCGGGTGCGCGGGCCTCCAGGCCCGCCTTGGAGCGCCGGGCAGTTCCCGCCGTGCGATTCCCCTTGGGCGCGGACAGGGCCGCGCCCCTACAGACCGCACCGAGGGGTCTGGAACAAGGCGGGCCAAGAGGCCCGCGCACCCGGCGGCGCGTCGCCGCGGCGCAGAGACGCCATCGCGTAGGCACCCCCTCGCGGCAGGACCCAAGACGCTCGTTACAGCCCGGTCACGGTGGGGCCGGTACCGTGCGCCAACGTCTCGGCGAGCCACAAGTCGGGACCCTCGCATCCCCACCGCCCCACAGGATCCCACCATGCTGCTGACCCTGATGCTCGTATCCGTGGGCGACTACCCCAACACGTGGCCCCAAGTCCGCGCACTCGACCTCGGCCGAGAGCAAGGCCAACTGTTCGTCTGGGCGGATCCCTTGGCCGACGTGCCCGACTTGGGGCACTCGGGACCAGGGCTGCCTCCCGTGAAGTCGGTCGGCATGGTCACCATCGTGGACGAAGACCTGCGCCGCGTGGCGAGCATCCACGGCGAGGTTGCTGGCGAGCAGTTGGGGCGTGGCCTCGTTCTTCCGAGCACCACCAACGCGCTCTGGGACTTCGCGTCGTTCTCGCAGGTGGACGGCAAGGCGCAACTCCACCTCTTCGAACTGACCGAGGAGAACGCACTCACGCGCTCGCTGTCACTCCCCACCGAACTTCCGGCCGATGCGCGTTTTTTGCCCTGGGCTTTCGAGGCAAAGGACGGCTAGACGTCCTTCAACTTCTTCGCGTCGGCCGACGGGGCCATGTATGTCCTGAGGGTCGACGCGTTGGCGAAGCGCCTCGAGGTGAAAGGCGTGCCGATGGACCCGCCGAGCCCCATCGCCGCTCTAACAGTCACGCGGCGGGATGGCGAGCTCGTCGTGCGCGCTTGGCCCGCACTTGCGGAGCAGATCGACGACGTCGCCGTCGTTTATCCGGTCGCCCTGGACGCCGAAAGTGGCGAAATGGTTTTGGGTGCTGGGAAACTCTCGCTAAAGAGCCCCTCTTGGCCGCACAACGGTGGACCGGGCACGAATCGAGCGCAGCTCTTGGGTGTGGAACAAACGAGCGAGAAAACGAGTGTTCTCGTCCGACTCGGTGTTTCCAGGGAAGGGTCTTGCGGGGATCTCTCGGAGGTGGACAACCGTGTGGAGCTCCACCCTGCTCCAGAGTCCGAGATAACCCCGGACGGCGATGCTTCGGCCAGCCGATGCATCGCGATCTACGGGGAAGAGTGCTGGGTAAGGGGCTTTCACCGAATCGACAACCTCATCGAGCCGTGGACTCCATTGGAAATGAACTGGGGACGTCAGGTGTTCGACCTGCGCCGGTCGAAGACCAAAGACTCCATGTCGCACTTGGTGGTGGACTGGGGCGGCCGGCGTCTCGAGGGCCGTCGAGTCGACTTGCTTCGTTCGAGACATGCTGAATTCATGGCGCGTCTGGAAGGGGTCAGTGAGTCCTTTGAGAGACTTGCGCTGGAAGGCGAGCGCACGGTTTGGCCCGGCGCGGGCGACTTGGTGGAGCTTCGAGGCAAACCCTGCATCCTCTTCGCCTCGCGCACGCTCCTCACGAAGTGGCATAGCCCGATCGATTGGTCGGGGCACCGCTTCATCGCCTGCGCCAAGGGCGAAGGGGCCACACCCTCGCTGACCGTGTTCGACCTGACGGAGTGGAAGTTCACGCAGATCGGCGTCGAACCTTGACCCGTTCTGTAGGGGCGTGGCTCTGTCCGCGCCCAAGGGGGATTGAAGCGCGGGGAACGCCCCGCGCTCCAAGGCGGGCCAGGAGGCCCGCGCACCCGGCGGAACGGCGCGGTGGATTGGGGGCGTTGTTGCGTAGGTGAACGTCGCGGGCGGGGGACGCCCGGGAGTGGCGGGGCAGCGCGCCGTTCCCTTGGGCGCGGACAGAGCCGCGCCCCTACAGCGCGGACTTTCGTCCCACCGCAGAACGGGCGCAGTTCAGCGGCGTGGGTCCATCGAGTCGCCGCTGTAGGCGTGCCACGGGGGTGCGAGGGGCCAGAGTTGCAGTGTGGGGTCGATGCGCTGCAGTTGGTCGAGCGAGGACTGGTCCTCCGCCAGTACTAGGCCCGCGGAGCCCAGGAAGGTGCGGGTCATCGACAGTTCGATCTGCACCAGGCCGCGGTCGGCGCCCCAGATGCGCATCGCGCGCACCGGGTAGGGGCCGGCCCATTCCGTGTCGGGTTGGTGGCGGTCGGCGGGGAGCGATGCGAGGTCCTGCTCGAAGCTCGTCATCGCGGGGCGGACCACAACGAACGCCCAGCGGTCGTAGGTGTGGGAGAGGAGCGCCACGGTGCTCAACGCCAGCATGCCCGGGTAGACGAGCAAGGCGGGCAGGCGGCCCGAGAGGCCGCGCACGCCGCGCGCCAGTGCGGAGAGCGCCGCGTAGAGCCACAGCGGCAGCAGGAGCAGCGCGAAGAAGAGCGCAAACAGGGCCAGCGGCACGAACGTGCCGGGTGGCGCTGCGGCGAGTAGGAACATCGCTCCTACCGGAACCGAGTACCACGCGGTCGCGCGGGCCAGCGGGCGTCGACCCCAGGTGCCGGGTTGGTTGGCCACGTCGGGGGGAATGGCCGCGTCGGGTCGGTCGGCCGCGTTGGCGGCCCCGTCGAGACGTGCGGCAACGTGATTCGCGGAGTCGTCGCGCGCGTCCTCGTGCACCGCGTCGTCGTGGCCCGCGGCACCGTCGCGCGCGGCTGCCGGGCCCTGGGCCACTTTGTCGGGCGCGCTCACACGTGGTGCACGGGGCCCGTGCCTGTCGCGGCGGCGTGCAGGGTGCGCGCCACGTAGACGGGCACCATCTCGCGGCGCCACTCGTGGTCGCCGGGGATGTTGGGCATCGGGTGGGCCTGGGCGTAGGCGGCCTCCGCAACGGCGGCGACGGCTTCGGCGAAGTTGTCGCCAGAGCTCGGCACACCGATCAACAACTCCGCGGCGCGCCGCACGCGCACGGGGCGGGCCTGCAGGGCGACGAGCACCAGGTCGGCGCCCTCGACGGCTCCGTCGCGGCCCACGTCGAGCCGCGCGGCCACACCGAGCATGGGGTAGTCGATCGAGCCGCGCTCGCGCAGCTTGCCGTAGGCGCCGCGGTGGCCGGTTGCGCGCGGGGGCACACGCACTTCGACCAGAATCTCGTCGGTGCCCAACTTCTTGTTGTGGATGCCGTCCGTGTGCCAGAGGTCGTCGATCGCGACCTCGCGGCGGCCGCTGCGGCCCTCGAAGACGAGCGTCGCCTGCAGCGTCATCAGCGTCGGCGCGGTGTCGTTGCTGGCGGCGGCCACACACTTCTTGCCACCCGCGACCACGTGGCACACGGTGCCGTCCTTCTTGAGGCAGTAGCCGAGCGCCTGGCGCCAGAAGTGCGTTTGGTTGTACCACTGGCAGCGTGTGTCGAGCATCACGTTGCCACCCAGCGTGCCCATGCGCCGCAGTTGGGGCCCTGCGACGAGGCCCGCGGCTTGCGCCAATGCGGGGGCGGTTCGCTGCACACGTTCGTCCGCGGCGATGCGGTCGAGCGAAACACCGGCGCCGAGGATGAGCGTGCCGTCTGTTTGCAACTCGAAGCGCTGCAACTCCTTGATGCCACCCAGGGCCACCAGAACCTCGGGCTCGAACAGCCCGTGTTTCATGTTGGGCAGCAGGTCGGTGCCACCGGCGATGGGCATGGCCACTTCGCCGTGTTCGACGAGCAGCGCCACAGCCTGCGCCACGGTCGTGGGTTTTGCGACCCGCGTCTTGGGCAAGCGCAGCATCAGCGACGGGCTCCTTCGGGTTGTTGGGCGGCCCTTGCCTTCGGTCCTACACCCGCGGCGCGCAACGCGCGCAGCACGGCCGCCGGAGTGAACGGCAGCTCGCGCAGGCGCACACCGACCGCGTCGTAGACCGCGTTCGAAATCGCGGGCAGCGCCGGGTGCAGGGGGCCCTCGCCGGCTTCCTTGGCGCCGTAGGGGCCCTCCGGATCCAGGCTCTCCACGATCAACGCGTGCAGTTCCGGCGTGTCGACGCTGGTGGGGATGCGGTAGTCGAGCAGCGACGGTCCGGCGTGCAAACCGAAGCGGTTGATGTCGTGCACCTCCATCACCGCCTCCGCGAGGCCCATGTAGGCCGAGCCTTCCATCTGTCCGGCGACGAGCATGGGGTTGAGCGCGCGCCCGCAGTCGTGGGCCACCCAGCAGTTGTGGAGGTGGATGCGGCCGGTTTCGACGTCGACCTCGGCCTCGACCACGTGGGCCGTGAACGAATACGCGGGCGAGGCGCCGATGGTGCCGCCGCGGTAGTCGCCGCCCAGTTTGGGTGTGTTGTAGGAGCCGGTCGCGCCCAACGTGTCGTGCAGGGCTTCGGCGATCTGGATCGCCTCGCGCGAGGTGATCGCACGGGAGCGGTCCTCCAGGTCGAAGACCTCGCCGCGGCCCATGAAGATGCGGTTTTCAGGAACGGACCACTTCTTCGCGACCGCGCCGGTCACCAGGCGGCGCAGTTTGCGCGCCGCGTCGATGGTGGCGTTGCCGACCATGAAGGTGACGCGGCTCGAGTACGCGCCGAGGTCCACGGGGCAGAGGTCCGTGTCCGCGGCGACCACACGCACGTCGTCGGGATCAAGGCCCAGCTCTTCGGCCACGATCGCGCGGCACACCGAGTTCGATCCCTGGCCAATGTCGTTGCCGCCGGTGAACACCGTGGCGAGCCCCGAACGGTCCAGTTTGATCTGGATGCCCGCCTGGGGCATGTCGTTGGGGTAGATCGCGTAGTTGGTGCCCGAGATGTACATCGAACCCGCGACACCCAGGCCGCGGCCGAAGGGCAACTTCCCGCGGCGCTCGCGCCAACCGCTGGCGCGCTCGACCTCGTCCAAGCACCCCAAGAAGCCGTTCGAGGTGATGCGTTGGCCGTTGACCGTGTGGGTGTGTTCGCCCTGCCAGTTGCGCCGGCGCAGCTCGATCGGGTCGAGCGCGACCGCCTCGGCCAGTTCGTCGAGTTGCACCTCGAACGCAAAGCGCGGCTGCACCGAACCGTGGCCGCGTTTGGGGCCACACGGCGGTTTGTTGGTGAACACCCGGGTCGAATCGAAGCGGTAGGTCGGGAAGTGCACCGGTCCCGTCAACAACTGGCCCGAGTAGTAGGTCGTCACCAGACCGAACGAGCTGTAGGAGCCCCCGTCGATCAGGATCTTCGCGTCGACGCCGGTCAGTTTGCCGTCGCGCCGGATACCGCTTCGGTAGTGGAGCTGCATCGGGTGGCGGCCGCGGTGCGCGTAGAACACCTCTTCGCGTGTCCACAGCATCTTCACCGGGCGGCCGGTGACCATGGCGAGTTTTGCAACGGCGAACTCGAGCGCGAAGGGATCGCTCTTGCCGCCGAACGCGCCGCCGAGGCACGGTTGGATCACGCGGATGCGCGACTCCTTCAGTTCGAGCACACGCGCCAAAGCGCGGTGCACGTAGTGCGTGATCTGCGTGGCGGACCACAGCGTCAGCACCCCGTCCGGCGACACCTGGGCGACGGCGCAGTGGGGCTCGATGGGGGCGTGGGTCGAACCGTGGAAGCGGTAGTGGCCTTCGAGCACCACGTCCGCGTCCTCGAGGGCCTGGTCCACGTCGCCGAACTCGAGGCGCACGTGTTTGCTGACGTTGCCGCGGTCGGGCTTTTCCGGGGTCTCGTGGATCTGGACCTCCGGCTTCGCGAGCGCGTCCTTCGGATCGAAGTGCGCCGGCAGCACCTCGTAGTCGACCTCGATCAAGCGAAGGGCCGCGTTGGCAGTGTCCTCGTCGAGCGCCGCGACCGCGGCCACCTCGTCGCCGATGAAACGCACCTTCTCGAGGGCCAGCGCGTTTTCGTCGGGTGTCCACGGGATCACGCCGTACTTGATCGGCATGTCGCGGCCGGTGATGACGGCGTGCACACCGGGCAGTGCGAGGGCCTTCGACGTGTCGATCGAGCGGATGCGCGCGTGCGCGTGGGGGCTGCGCAGGATCTTGGCGTGCAGCATCCCGGGCAACTGGATGTCGTCGGTGTACACCGCCTGGCCGGTCGCCTTGGCGAGGCCGTCGACCTTGCGCTCGGCGCGGCCGACTACCTGGAAACGGTCGCCGAAGGGCGCGCCGACACCGTGTTGGTCGCGGGCCGCCATCAGCGTGATTCCCCTTTCGCGGGGGCCTTCGAACAGGCGGGCATCCACGGATTGCCATCCGGGTGCCAGGCGGGCGGAGTGGGAGCGCGGCCCTGGGCCTCGGCGGCCGCCAGTTCGACGGCCTGGAAGATCTGCGTGTAGCCCGTGCAGCGGCACAGATTGCCCGCGAGCGCGTGGCGGATCTCATCGCGCGAGGGATCGGGGCTGCGCTCCAAGAGCGCCTTCGCGCTGAGCAACATTCCCGGCTGGCAGAAACCACACTGCAAGGCGCCGCAGCGGTCGAACGCGTCCTGCAACGGGTCGGGGCCCTTGCCACCGGCCCGCAGGTGGGCGGGCATCAGGCCCTCGATCGTGGTGATCGCGCGGCCCTCGCACAGGGTCGCCAGGGCCAGGCACGCGAGCTGCGGCTCGCCGTCGATCTGCACCGTGCACGCCCCGCAGTCGCCCTTATCGCAGCCCTGCTTGGAGCCGGTCAGGCCCAGCCGGTAGCGGAGCACCTCGAGCAGGGTCCAGTGGTCGGGTGCGGTGACTTCGAGTTGGTCGCCGTTGACGTTGAGGAGGAGCGATGCCATGGGCCCTGGGCGGGGGCCAAAGGGGGCGCCCGCGGCGGGCCATTCTCCGGCGCGCGGGGGCGCCGGGCAAGGCTCAGGAATTCCGTGTGGGCCGGGGGGCCGCGCCACCGGCGGCCCGGGCCTTCCCGGCCTGTCTCAGCGGACGCGGGTCTTCGCGAGGGCGCTGCGGCGCGCGTTGCGGAAGGCCTCCGTCACGTCCTCGAAAACCTGGGGCCCGAGGTGGCGCTCGAGGATCGCCGCCTGGTCGGCCACGGACGCCTCCCAGCCGGGGATGCGCTTCCACGAGCCGTTGCCGAGGTCGATCCGGTTGGCCTGGTCCCTGTGCTCGTGCAGGTCTTCCAGGATCTCCGAGAGCACCCCGGGGTGCTCCGTGGCGAACCACGCGGCGAGGCCCCAACTCTGCAGCGCCGCGTCCTTGTCCCATGTGCCGCGCTTCCAATCGGCCACCTCGTCCAAGCGGAACGGCTGTTTGGCGCGTTTTGTGTACATGTTCGCCAGCGCCGACGGCCAACCGGAGTGCTCCACCGCGAAGATGAACTCGGCACGGTAGGGGAAACACCACACACCGTCGAGCAGCGCGATCTCCGTGTGCCACGCGGCGCCGGTTTGCACCCAAAACGGCTGCTGTCCGAAGCGGCGCAGGAACAGCAGTGTCGCCGTGCGGTGCACGAGTTCCGCGTCCGGCGACCACTCCTCGTTCTCGGGCTCGTTCGCCAGCCAACTCGCGACCAGCGGCCGCTCCAGGCTGAAACCGGACACCGTCTCCGCGGGGAAGGCGCCCAGGTACGGGTGTTCCTTCGCCAGGTGCCGGATCACCAGCGCCTGGTCTTGGCGGTCACCCAGTTCGAGCACCACGGCGGTTTCGGTCTCGCGCGGCGGGCCGTCGTCGCTCCAGGTGTAGCTCCAGGAGCCGTCGGACGGCTTCTCGGGGGACTGACCCTGGGACTGGGCGGGATCGACGGGGCTTCCGCCGTTCTGGCCCTCGGGGGCCGGTTCCGCGGGATCCTGTTGTTTGCCGTCTTCGGCGGCGCGGCGCCGCTTGGGCAGGGGCAAGGCGCGGTCGAAATGGGCGGCGGTGCGCTCGACCAGGTCCAGACGTTTCGCGATCTTCGAGCGCGCCGGCACGAGCAGCAGCACTCGTCCGTCCGCGCTGAGGCCACCGCGGTAGCGCTGGGCCTCCATCCAGGGCGCCCACGATTCGATCGCCGCGCGCGCGCCTTCGCTCAGACTGTCCGGCAGGGCATCGGGATGGTGCACCTCGCCGCGCCATTCGATTTCGACGGGACCCTTGCGCTGCGCGGCGGGCTCCATCGCCCCGGCGGGGCTCGTGGTGACCAACGCGAGTGCAATGGCGGCGAGCGCCCGACGCCCCACTCGGAAACGCGACAAGGGGTGTGAGCGACCGGGACGGTGCGAGTGGCGAGGTGTGGACATGGGGAACGTCGGGAAACGGGAGATCGACCGCCAGGGTGGGGGATCGGCAACTAGCCCTGCAAGCTGCAACGGACACGGGTTTGCTTCGGCCCGTGACAAAACACCGCCCGCCCCCGGGCGGCGCTCCGACGAACGGGGCCGAAAAAACCTCCGTTGGAGCCGCTGGATCGGTCCGTTCCGCGGCTCGGGATCGCGCGCCACCGCCCGTCGTCCCGTGTCACGCCGCCGCAACGGGCGACACCATCGGCTACGCTCCCGGGCCCGTGCAGTCCCTCGTCGAACTCGTGGAGGCGGGCGCCGCGACGTTCGGCGCGCCGCACCTCGTTGCATTGATCGTGGCCAACGCCGCGGCATTCCTGGCCATGGGTTACGACAAGTGGTGCGCGGGAAGGGGAGCCCGACGTGTGCCGGAGGCGAGGCTCCTCCTTC
Source organism: Planctomycetaceae bacterium (assembly GCA_016125265.1). Classification (GTDB taxonomy): domain Bacteria; phylum Planctomycetota; class UBA1135; order UBA1135; genus RI-242. The sequence goes on along the minus strand of WGMC01000013.1, from coordinate 98,745 downwards.
CCGTGTGGTTTGGCGGTGTTCTCGGCATGTGGCTCGCGATGCGCGCGTTCCGGCACAAGACGCAGAAGCGCACGTTCCAGGTGCGCATGGCGGTCGCAGCGGTCGGATCCCTTGTGCTCTGGGGCGCCGGTTTGGGCCTGCTGGGCGCGCTGGCGACGTGAGGGGGAGGGTGGGAAGCGCGGACGCCACCGTCCTGGCACCCGCAAACCCTGGTCAGGAAGGCGCTTAGGCCCGAACTGGGCCCGGGCTATCGGAATTTCCTCGGGACGCTTGCCGCCACTAGACGACTGGTCTAATCTTCGCCCATGGACACCAACGAGCCCGAGAGCCCCGAACCCCGCGACGCCGTCGACAGCCAGAGCGGTGCCGTGGCAGAGGGCTCCGTCCGCGAGTCCGCCCCGAAGGACCTCTGCACCCGGGACCGCATCCTGGAAGCCGGCGCCGAGGTGATCGGGGCGAAGGGTTTCAACGGCTCGGGGCTGAACGAGATCCTGCAGCGTGCCGGTGTGCCGAAGGGCTCGTTCTACCACTACTTCGCCTCGAAGGAGGAGTTTGGAGTGGCCCTGATCGAACGCGCCCGCGACGAGTACCTGGAGTCACTGCGCGCGCACCTCTCCGACAGGAAGCGCACCGCCGTGCAGCGCCTGCGCGCGATCTTCGAGGAAACGCGCGAGGAGTGCGCGAACAGCGGCGCAACCGTCGAATGCATCATTCCCAAGTTGGCCCTCGAAACGGCCAGTTTGAGCGAGCCGGTGCACGCCGCGGTCCGTTGTGTGTACCAGCAGTGGAGCGCGATCATCGCGCAGGTGATCCGCGAGGGGCAGGCAGCCGACGAGATCGACCGCCGCCACGACGCGGACCGCCTGGCCAACGTGCTGGTGATGATGTGGGAGGGTGCGGCGATCCGCATGCAGATCGACCGCAGCGTGCAGCCGCTCGACGACTTCCTCGGCTTCGTTTTCGACAGCCTGCTCGGCCAACCCTCCTGACCCGAACTCCCGCAACTCGCCCCTCTCGGCGCAGCGCGCCTTCGCCGGAGGCCTGAACGGAGCCCACGCCGCTCCGGCGCCTCTCGCAACACCCCGCCCGGCCGCGGCCGGGCCCTTGCCGCCCCCCAAGAAAAAAGCCCATCGCGCTGGCAGTCCGCCTGGACTTCTGTCGCCACTGCTAGACGACCGGTCTACGAACCCTCAATCCCGCCTTGCTATGAAACCGCAATCCTCGTCCCACCTGCTGGGGCGCACCATCGCCTCGCTTCTGCTCCTCTTGATCGTGGTCGGCGCGGGCCTGTTCCTCGCCGACTGGAAGCGGGGGGCCCTGGCCGCCTCGGCCGCCGCAGCGACCTCCCAACCCGAGTACGTCGAGGTGGTGGCCGCGGTGCCCGTGACCCTGCGCGACTACGTCAAGAGCAGCACGTCCATCGGCACCGTGCGCGCCCTGCGCTCGGTGACGCTGCAGAACGAGCTGGCCGGCACCGTGCACATGAGCCGCCTCGAGAGCGGCGCCGAAGTCGAGGCCGGCGAACTGCTGCTCTCCCTCGACGTGTCGGTGGAGCAGGCCGAGCTGGCCGCCGCCCAGGCGCGGGCGAGGTTGGCGGAAACCCTGCTCGGCCGGATGCAGCGCGCGGCGACCAGCCAGGGCGCGTCCGAGGCCGACGTGGACCGGGCCCAGGCGGAGTTCGACGTGGCCCAGGCCGAGGTCGTGCGCATCGGCGCGCTGATCGAACGCAAGCGCCTGCGCGCGCCGTTCCGCGCCCGGGTGGGGCTCGTCGACGTGCACCTCGGCCAGTACCTCGAGGCGGGCACCGTGTTGACCAGCTTGCAAGGTGTCGACGAAGCGGTGCACGTGGACTTCCACGTGGCCCAGGACGTGGCCGCGGCGCTCGTGGTGGGGGCCAACGTGGAGGTGCTCGCGCAGAACGCCACGCAGGCGTTCCCCGCGCGCATCGAAGCGATCGATGCGGAAACCGACACACGCACGCGCAACACGTTGGTGCGCGCGCGCCTCGAATCCGCCGCGCACCCCGCGCCCGGTGGTTCCGTGCGGGTGCGTGTGCCCCTCGGCGAACGCCGGCCCCTGCCCGTCGTACCGGTTTCGGCGCTGCGCAAGGGGCCCTCGGGCGAACACGTGTTCGTGGTCGTCACCGACGACGCGGGCCTCGAGCGTGTGCGCATGCGCCGTGTGACGAGCGGCCCGATGCTCGGCGACGAAGTGGTGATCCTCGAGGGTCTGACCGAGGGCGAACGAGTCGCCGCTTCGGGCTCCTTCAAGCTGGCCGAAGGCATGCGCGTGTCGATCGCGGGCGCCGATCAGGCCGCGCAAGCACCGTCCGCACCCGAAGGCGACACGGTCTCCCCCCTGGCCCACAACTGACGGACACGGACCATGCGATCCCTCACCGACGTCTTCATCAAACACCCGGTCCTGGCACTGGTCGTGAACCTGGCCCTGGTCCTGGTGGGCTGGCGCGCGATCGCCAGTTTGCCCGTCCAGCAGTACCCGCAGATCGAAAGCAGCTCGGTCATCATCACGACGGTCTACACCGGCGCGAGCGCCGAAACGGTGCGCGGGTTCCTCACCACGCCCATCGAGCGCGCGGTTTCCGCCATTGGCGGCGTGGACCACATCGAGTCCACGAGCCGCAGCGGTGTCAGCACCGTCACGGTGCGGCTCGAACTCGACCACAGCACCACCACGGCCCTCGCGGAGATCAACGCGCGGCTCAGCCAGGTGCGCTCCGAACTGCCCGAGGAGGCGGAACCGCCCGCGATCCAAGTGCAGCGCGCGGACCGGCCGTACGCGACGTTCTATCTGTCGTTCACGTCGAAGGAGCGCGGTGTCGCCGAGCTGACCGATTGGCTCTCCCGCACCGTGCAGCCCCAGCTCTCCACCCTGAAGGGAGTGCAGCGTGTCTCCAACGACGAGGGCGGCCGGCCCATCGCCATGCGCGTCTGGATCGATCCGGACCGCTTGGCCGCGGTGAACCTGGCGCCGGGCGACGTCTACGCGGCGCTCCTGCGCAACAACTACCTCGCGGCCGTGGGCCAGACCAAGGGCAACCTCGTGCAGGTCAGTCTGCTGGCGGACACGGACCTGCGCAGCGTCTCTGAGTTCGAGGACCTGATCGTCTCCGAGACCGACGGCGCCCTCGTGCGCCTCTCCGACGTGGCCCGGGTCGAGCTCGGCGCGGAGGAGGCCAACTTGGTGGCCAAGTACAACGACGAGGCCAGCGTCTACCTCGGTGTGTGGCCGCTCGTCGGCGCGAACGAGATCGACGTGGCCGCGGGCCTGCGCCGCGAGATGGAGCGCCTCGAACCCACCCTGCCCGAGGACGTCGAGATGCGCCTCGTCTGGGACGGCACGGTGTTCATGCGCGATGCATTGACCGAGATCTCGAAGACGCTCGTCGAGACGATCCTGATCGTGGGCCTCGTGGTGTACCTGTTCCTCGGATCGGTGCGCACGGCGATGGTTCCGCTGGTCGCCATGCCGGTTTCGCTGATCGGAGCCGCGGCGGTGATGAGCCTGCTCGGTTTCAGCCTCAACCTCTTGACGATCCTCGCGATCGTGCTTTCGGTGGGCCTCGTGGTGGACGACGCGATCGTCGTCGTCGAGAACGTCGCGCGCCACGTGCGCCTCGGCAAATCCCGCATCCGCGCCGCCATGGACGCCGCGCGCGAGCTGTTCGGGCCCATCATCGCCATGACGATCACCCTGGCGGCCGTGTACACACCGATCGGTTTCCAGGGCGGATTGACGGGCTCCTTGTTCCTCGAGTTCGCGATCACCTTGGCGGTCGCGGTGCTCGTGTCGGGCTTCGTGGCCGTGACCTTGTCGCCGATCATGAGCGCCAAGGCGGTGCGCCCCGGGGGCGAGGAGGGCCGGCTCACCAAGCTGGTCAACCGCGGCTTCGACGGCGTACGCCACGTCTACGAACGATTGCTCGAAGGTGCCCTGGCGATCCGCTGGGCCATCGTCGCGGCGGCGTTGATCGTGATGGTCGCGGCGTGGCCGCTCTACACCTTCTCGCGCAGCGAGTTGGCGCCCGTCGAGGACCAGAGCCACATCAGCCTCTTCTTCGATTCCGCGCCGGACGCGACCCTCGAGTCCGTCGACGCCGAGTCGAAGAAGGTGGTCGCCGCGGTGAACGCATTCCCCGAGAACCGCTTCATGTGGTCGCTCGTGGCCAACTGGGGCGGTTTCGGCGGATTTGTCGCGAAGGACTGGCGCGAGCGCGAGCGTTCGACTGAGGAGATGTACGGCGAGGTGTGGGGTGCGGTCAGCCAAGTCCCCGGCCTGCGTGTGTTCCCGCGCCTCGACCCGCCGCTCCCCACGCCGGGCCAGTTCGACGTCGAACTGGTGCTGCAGAGCGACAAGCCCGTGGAAGAGCTGCTCGAAACCACCATGGCCGTCGTCGGCGCCGGATGGGGCAGTGGCAAGTTCCTCTACGTCGATACGGACCTGAAGATCGACCGCCCCGAAGCGCGGGTGGTCGTCGACAGGGAGCGGGTCGCGGACCTGGGGCTCGACCTCGCGAGTGTGGGGCGCGAGCTGGGCACGCTGCTCGGCGGCGGCTACGTGAACCGCTTCAACCACTTCGACCGCAGCTACAAGGTCATCCCGCAGATCGGCGACGAGGGCCGCGCCACGCTAGGGCCGCTCCTCGATCTCAAGATCAAGGGCCCCGGCGGCGAGTTGGTGCCCGTCTCCAGCTTCACGCGCATCGAATCGACCACGGTGCCGCGCACCCTGAACCGCTTCCAGCAACAGAACGCCGTCAAGATCTTCGGCGGAGTGCAGCCGGGGGTGACAAAGGAGGAGGGCCTCGCGGTGCTCGAAAACGCCGCCCGCGCCGTGGCCGGTCCCGGCGTGCACATCGATTACGCCGGCGAATCGCGCCAGATCCGGCGCGAGGGTTCGGCGCTGGTCGTCACGCTCGGTTTCGCGATCGTACTCGTCTACCTGGTGCTCTCCGCCCAGTTCAAGAGTTTCCGCGATCCCTTGATCGTGCTGGGCGGTTCGGTGCCGCTCGCGATCAGCGGCGCGCTGCTCTTCACGTTCCTCGACCTGACGACCATCAACGTCTACAGCCAAGTTGGTTTGATCACGTTGGTCGGATTGATCGCCAAGAACGGCATCCTGATCGTCGAGTTCGCCAACACCCTGCAGGAGCAAGGTCTGCACAAGATGCAGGCCCTGCGCGAGGCCGCGGCCACGCGTCTGCGGCCGGTGTTGATGACCTCGGCGGCGACGATCTTCGGCCACTTCCCGCTGGTGCTCGTCACAGGGCCTGGCGCCGAAGCCCGCAACAGCATCGGCATCGTGCTGGTGGCCGGCATGGCCGTCGGCACGCTCTTCACCCTGTTCGTGGTGCCCGTCTTCTACTCGCTGATCGCCGCGGACCACCGCAAGAAGAGCGACGAGGAAGAAGAGTTCGACGTCCCGTCCCCGGCCCCCGCCATCCCGTCCTCCCGCACCTTGGAGTTCGCCTGATGAAACCGCAACAACTCAACTTCCTGCCGGCGCTGGTGATGGCCGCCTTCCTCAGCGCGTGCAGCGTCGGGCCGGACTACCAGGCGCCCACCTTGGCGGTGGGGGACGCTTGGAGCGAAGTTTCCGCGCCCGGTTTGCAGGCCGGGAATGCCGACCACATCGCCTGGTGGGAGCGCCTCGGCGATCCCAAACTCTCCGAGTTGGTCGAGCGGGCGCTGCTGCGCAACCACGACCTGCGCGAGGCGTTCCTGCGCTTGGAGGAGGCACGCGCGCTGCGCGGCGTTGCCCGAGGCGAGCGTTGGCCCAGTCTGGATGCGCGCGCCGACTACGAGCACCGCGAGGAGAGCGAGAACACGCCCTTCGGCGCGTTCAGCTCTTCCACGGACATCCACTCCCTCGGGCTCGACGCCGCGTGGGAACTGGACCTCTGGGGGCGGGTGCGGCGCTCCGTCGAAGCCGCGGATGGCGACCTTGCGGCGAGTCAAGAGGACCTGCGCGCCGTTGCGGTGGCGCTCGTCGCCGAGGTGGCCCAGGCGTACGTGGACCTCGTCTCGTTCGAGCGGCGCCTCGCCGTCGCGCGCACCAACGTCGAGTTGCAGGTGGACACACTGCGCCTCGTCCGCGCGCGCCAGGACGCGGGCTTGGTGGGGGAGCGAGACGTGGCGCAAGCCGCGACCAACGTCGAAAGCACCCGCTCGCGTGTCCCGGCCCTCGAGGCCGGTGCCCGCGCCGCGACGCACCGTTTGGCCGTGCTGCTCGGGCTTCCGCCGGGTTCCCTCGACGGCGAACTCAGCGGTGAGCGGGCGCTACCGCCGGCGCCCCTGGAGGTGGTCGTCGGTGTGCCCGCGGACCTCTTGCGCCGCCGCCCCGACGTGCGCGCGGCCGAACGCCGCTACGGCGCCGAGGTGGCGCGCATCGGTGTCGCCGAGGGCGACCGCTACCCGCGACTCACCCTGCTCGGCACACTGGGCCTCGCGTCCGACGGAATCGAGGACCTCTTCGAGAGCGACAGCCGCGTGCTCGGCATCGGCCCGTCCGTGCGCTGGAACCTGTTCGACGGTGGCCGCCTCCGCCAGCGGGTCGCGGCGCAAGAGGCGCGCAGCGAAGCGGCGCTCGTGAACTGGGAGCGCACCGTGCTCCTGGCGATCGAAGAGGCCGAGAACGCGATGACCAGCTTCGTGCGCGAGCAGGCGCGCCGCGGGGCCCTGGAGCGCGCCGCGAACCAAGCGCGCCGCGCCGTCGAACTCGCGCAGACGCAGTACCAAGAGGGCATCAGCGACTTCCAAACGGTGCTGGATTCGGAACGCACGGTCGCTGGTCTGGAGGACGAACTCGCAACGAGCGACGCCGCCGTCACGGGCCACCTGATCCAGCTCTACCGCGCCCTGGGCGGCGGCTTCGGCCCCGAGGAGCCGCCCACCGACGAGCCCGTCGCCGCGGCCCGCGCGTCGACCCGCTTCGACGCGACTCCGATCGGGGGCGGCGCACCGGGCGCCGCGGTGGCGTTGCGCTGACGCTTGGCCGGCCTTCCGGGCCCGAGTGCCCACGGCCGGCGGACCCCGACGGGGCCGCCGGCCAAGGGCGAAACAACTCGGTGACACAAGATCGTCGGACCCCTCGTAGGGTCGGGGCGCGCCGAAAGGCTCACTCGTCACGCCTCGCCGCAACGAACCCCCGACCCCGAGTCACCATGGTCCATCCTGCCTGGACGCTGTTCGCCCTGCTTTCCGCCATCCCCGCCCGCGCCGATGTCCTCGTCGTCGACAAGGCCCTCGGGCCAGGGGCGGACTTCGCCACCATCCAGGCCGCGGTCGACGCGGCCGTCGACGGCGACATCGTGATCGTCCGGCCAGCGACGTACGACGGATTCGCGGTCAACGGGAAAGGCCTGTCGATCCTCGCCGAGTCGAAGACCCGCTTTGCGATCGAACCGAGCGGCCGGGTGGTCGTCAGCAATCTCGGCGCGGGGCAGAGCTTCGTGCTGCGCGGTGCAGAGGACGATCCCGACATCGAAACGAGCGGCGGGTGGGGTTCGGAGTGGGAGTTCCAGAACTGCGCGGGGACGATCTGGGTCGAGGACTGCAACCTCCTCCATCCCAGCGCGCCGAGCAATCCTTCGAATCCTGGGGACAAGGTGCAGGCCGAGGGTGTCACGCGGTTGTTCGTCGTGCGCTCCACCCTGGTCGGCGCCCGAGGCCAATCCAGTTCCATCATCGGCCAATCCGGCGGCGCGGGGATCGCTGCGAAGAACTGCGGTGAGATCCTCGTGTTCGACTCCGAGTTGGTCGGTGGACAGGGCGGCTTCGGAAGTGGGCTCGACTTCAGCCTGGGGGGAATCGGCGGTTCTGCCCTCGCCGCGGTGGGTTGTGAGCGCGTCTACGTTGCGGGCACGCGGCTCGTCTCCGGCGACGGCGGCGACACGATCAGCGAGGGCTGCGACTCGGGAGGCAACGGGGGGGTCGTGCTCGATCTCTCCGCGGGTGTGCTCGCCCCGACCACCCCGACGACCCTGCGCGACTGCAAGACCGAGTTCGGGGTCGGGGGCATCAACCTCGACGAACTGTGCCCCCTGAACCAGGGCGCGACCGGGACGCTTCTCGAGGGCGATTTGGTGGCGCTCGTGTTCGAGCCCGGCGCTGCGCGGTCGGTCTCGGCCCCGACGCTGGTGCGCGAAGGCGACGTGTTGCGCTTCGTCCTCGGAGGCTCCCAGGGCGACCTCGGTTTCCTGTTGCTCGGCATCGGCCTCAGCTCCAGTCCGCTGCCCGGCGTGGGGGGCCTGCTACTCGTGGATCCCGTGGTTCCGTTCGTGTTCGCCGGCACGTTGGCGACGGATTCCGCCGTGCTCGCGGTCACGGTGCCGAGCCTGCCCCCGGGAGTCGACATCCGCCAGTTCCCGGTGCAGGGCCTTTTTGTCTCCCCGACGCTCGAGGCCGTGCTCGGTTCGGCGACCCAAGTGGCGCTGCTCGACGCCAGCTTCTGAATCCGAGGCTCCAGGGTGCGCCTGGCTGCGGGCGCACCCGCGCCCGCCGTTCGACCGGGCGCGAGTGTTGCCTCTCAGCGCACCAGTTTCGGCTGTTCGCCCGGGAACGATTCGCCTTCGATCACCACCGCGGTGCAGTGCGTCGTGTACTCGAAGGGGTCGCCGTCGTAGAGCGCCACGTCGCCGTGTTTGCCCACTTCGAGTGAGCCCACGCGGTCGAAGATGCCGAGCAGTTGCGCCGCGTCCTTGGTCACGAGGCCGAGGGCGCGCTCGAACGGGAGGCCGTGGCGCGCGGCGATCGCCGCTTCGAACAGCACCACGCGGGTGCGCGGCACGTAGTCCTCGTAACCCGACTGCAGGGCCACGGGCACACCCGCCTCGAGGAGGAGCTGCGCGGTGGTGAACGAGAGGGACGCGGCCTCGCCGCCCGTGCGTTGCATCGAGGGGTGCACGACGACGGGAACCTTGGCCGCCACGAGCGCGTCGAGCACGAGCGGCGCCTCGCTCGCGCCGTCCAGCACCAGCTTCAGGCCAGGGAACTCCTCGGCGATCCGGAGCGCGGTCATCAGGTCGTGGGCCCGGTGGGCCGTCAGCAGCAGCGGCAGCTCGCCCTTCAGCACACGCACGAGCGCTTCCTTGCGCAGGTCGCGGGCGGGTTCCGGGGGTGCGTCCTTGCCCTCCTCGGGTTCCTTGGCGGCGTCGCGCTCGCGCTGCTCCATCCACGACTTCGCGCCGTGGAGTTCCTGGCGCAGCACGGCCGCGGCCTTCGCACGCGAACCCGGTGCACCCGAGCCGCCCCGCGCGCCGTCTCCGAGGGACGCGGTGACCATCACCGTGGGTTCGAGCACCGCCTGTTCGACCGTGTCGCCGCGGGTCTTGACGATCAGCGTCTGCCCGCTGATCAGCGCGCCGGGGGCGTGGCCCGTGTGCACCGTCGTCACGCCGAACGAGCGCACCCACTGCACCAGTGGTTCCTTCGCATTGTAGGCGTCGAGCGCGCGCAGCTCCGGCTGCACCGGGCCGCCGCCGTCGAGCTCGTCCTTGTCGGCGTCCACGTTGAGCCAACCGGCGAGGCCGACCACCGCGTGCGCGTCGACCAGGCCCGGTGTGGCGACCTTCGCGCGCAAGAGCGAAATGCCCTCCGGCAGCGACACGGACGCGGCCGGTCCGACCGCGCGGATCTTGCCCGCTTCGATCCACACGATGCCGTCCTCGATCACGGGACCGGCCATGGTGTAGAGGCGCTCGGCGCGCACGGCGATCGACCCCTGCGGCAGCGCGGGGCGCGCGCCTTGCACGGTGGGGGCGAGGGCGGGGGACACGGCGGGAGCGGCGGCGCAGGCGAGGAAGCCCGGCGCGCACAGCAGTCCGAGGGTCAGAAGAGCTTGGCGGCGTTTCATCGGGCTGCCTCCCAACCGGCGACCGCGGCGCAGCAGCTCACACCCGGACGGCGGTCGCCCGCGCCGGGTCCTCCTTCGGCCACCAAGCGGTCCTCGGGGTCCGCGAGGTCGAAGACTTTCGCTCCTTCGACCCACGTTTCGAGCACGCGGGTGTAGACGGACAAGGGATCGCCGTCGAGCACGACGAAGTCGGCGTCCTTGCCGGGCGCGAGGCTTCCCACGCGGTCCGCGAGATCGAGCATCTCGGCGCCCGCCAGCGTCACCGCTTCGAGCGCCTTCTCGCGGCTCATGCCGCCGCGCACGGCAAAGGCCGCGCTGCGCAGGAAGAGCCGGCTGTCGGTGATGAAGTCGTCCGTGTGCACGGCCACGCGCACACCGGCCTTCTCGAGCACCGCGCCCGTGTCGTACGAGAGGCCCGCGGCCTCGAGCTTCCCACCCGGCGCGTCGATCAGGATGATCGAACACGGCACTTTCGCCGCGGCGATCTCCTTGGCGACCGCCCAGCCTTCGCTGACGTGGTGCAGCACGACGCGGAAGCCGAACTCCTCGGCCAAGCGCAGCACCGTCATGATGTCGTCGGCGCGGTGGGTGTGGTGGTGCACGATGCGCGTGCCCGCCATGGCTTCGACGAGCGCTTCGAGACCGAGGTCGCGCGCGGGCCGTTTGCTCGTGTCGTCGCCGGCGGCCGCCAGCTTGTCGCGGTACGCGACCGCGTCGAGGTACCGCTGGCGCACCAGGGCCGCGCTCTTCGCGCGTGTGCCCGGGAAGGGGCCCGATTCCCGCTGCGGATTGGTCCCGTTGGCCATTTTGAGCCCGCCGAGGAAACGACCGTCGGCGTCGCGGTACGCGAGCTCCTCGACCGTGCGGCCAAGGCGCAACTTCAAGTACGCCGTCTGGCCGCTGATCAAGTGGCCCGAGCCGGGCATCGCGTTGATGGTCGTCAGCCCACCGGCGCGGGCGCGGTGCACGCTGGCAGCGGTGACGTCCATGGAGTCCCAGCTCGACACCTCGGGCTGGATAGGGCCCGAGCTGTCGGCTCCCCACGGTTCGCCCACGTGGCTGTGGGTGCACACGAGGCCGGGCATCACCACCTTGCCGGCGAGGTCGACCCGGCCGGCGCCCTCGGGAATCGCCACGCCGTCCACCGGGCCCACGGCGCGGACCTTTCCGCCTTCGACGAGGAGCACACCCCGCTCGATCGCCGGTGCGCCGATGGGGAGGATGCGCGCGCCGACGAAGGCCGTGACCGCGGGGGGCGCGGTTTGGTCCTTTGGAGCGGCGCCTTGGGGTGAAGCGGCAAGAGCGAGGCACAGACTCCCGAGCGCAGAGGCGATGGTCATGGGCCGGATCCTACCCGGGACGATCTGGCGCCGCACCCGTTGCGCAAGGCTTACCGCGGCAAACGAGATCTCGCGCGACGCCCAACCCCGCACTTGACCGGATCGGCGTAGGGTGCACGTCACGGGCAAAGCGCGTTCGTACCGCGCCGCGCCCCGACGATCGGCGGTCCCCGGTTCGAGGGACACCATCGGCCCATCGAAGGCTCCTCCCACCCCTCACCATGCGCTCTTTTGCCCCCCAGATCGCGGTCGCGGCCGCGGTCTTCGGCGCGCTGCCCTCGGCCAGCGCTCAACTCTCGACACCCGCGCCCGCCCCGCACTTCGCGTTCGAGGTGCGCGCCCAGAACTTCTCGGGACTGACCGACTTCGTCGCGCTTGCCGACGGTCGCATCCTGATCGCGCAGCAAGACGGTGTGGTGCGCGCCTTTGCACCCGACGGCAGCCCGGAGGGAGCCGTGCTCGATCTGCGCGACGAGGTCAGCGCGTACATCGAACGGGGCCTCTTGGGCATGACGACCCACCCCGGCTTCGCGGCCGATGGGGGAGAGACGTCGTGGCTCTACCTCTACTACTGCGCGGGTCCCGACAAACCCAACGGCGAGGACTTCGAGCCTTCGCTCGGCCGGCTGGCGCGCCACCGCATCGAAACGGTGAACGTGGGCGGTGCGCCGCGCCTGGTGGGTGTCGCGGGCTCGCAGCAAGTCCTCCTGGGCGAGCGACTGCCCGACGGCACCGCGCCCACCGCGATTCCACTGCTGCACGAATCCCACATCGGCGGCGGGCTGGTCTTCGGCGAGGACGGCACGCTGTTGCTCTCGACGGGTGACGGCGCCAGTTTCGCCGAACAGGACTTCGGCGGCCTGCAACCGTGGGGTTTCGACGATTTTGTGTCGCCGCTCACGGGTTTGAAGGGGCCCTGGCCCAAGGACCACGACCAGGGTTCGTTCCGTGCGCAGGATCTGCGCACCCTTTCGGGCAAGGTGCTGCGCATCGACCCCGAGACCGGCTTGGGCCTGCCTTCGAATCCGTTCTTCGACGGCGATCCCGCCAGCCGCACTTCGCGTGTGTGGGCCCTCGGCCTGCGCAACGGATTCCGCATGGCGCTGGTGCCGGGCACGGGCGCGGTCGATCCCGATCTCGGCCAACCTGGCTGGATGGCGGTCGCGGACGTGGGCAGTTTCCTCTTCGAGGAGGTCAACGTCGTGAAGGGCGGCGAGAACCTCGGCTGGCCCTGCCTCGAGGGCTTCCAAGCCACCGCCGCTGCGCCCTCGTACCAACACCCTCCGAATCCCTACGCCTGGAGCGACTGCACGAGTTCGCCGATCGCGAAGAGCGGCCCGTCCTTGGCGATTCCGCGCTTCGACGGCTCCCTCCTGGTGCCGCCCGGAGTGCACCAAGACCTCGCCGGGCAACCGCTCCCCGGGTTCACGGCAATCGCGATCATCGGCGGCGCCTTCTACACGGGCGACGAGTACCCGGCGGCGTACCAAGGTCGCTACGTGCTGGGCGACTTCGGCTTCGAATGGGCCAAGACGGTCCAGTTCGGGACCCAGGGCGACACCGCGGCCGTGACGGATTTGGCCGAGGGCCTGACCAGTCTGGTCGCGGTGCGCACCGACCCCGTGACGGGGAATGTGCTCTTCGGGCAGCGCGGGCTCGACGTCGGCCAGGGACGCATCTTGGAGCTCGTGTACGGCGCCAACGAAGCGCCGCTCGTGGCCTTCGACTCGGCGGTGGCGCCCGGCGGCGATCCGTTGGCCATCCAGTTCGATGCGAGCGCGAGCAGCGATCCCGACGGTGACGATCTCGTCTTCACGTGGGACTTCGGCGACGGCAGCCCGACGGTCCAGGGCCAAGTCGTGACCCACACGTACGCCGCGGCCGATGTCTACACCGTGCGGCTCGAGGTCGCCGACGGCTTCACGACCGCGGCCTCCAGCAAACCCGTTGCCGTGGCATTGACGGCGCCGATCGTCACGCTCCTCCAACCCCAGCAGGGTGCGATGTTCGCCCCCGGCGACTCGGTGGATCTCCTCGGCGCCGGCTTCACGGCCGCGGGCGCGCCGCTCGAACTGCGCTGGTCCTTCGATCTCTTCTTCAACGGCCAGTGGTTCGAGAACGTCGCCCAGTACACGGGCGCCAGCTTGAGCGCGCCGTTCCTGCAACCGGCCGGCGACGGCGACGACTGGAGCTACCGCGTGCGCCTCGAGGGTTTCGACGGCGGGGCCGCGGTCGCGCAGCGCACCGTGCACGTGTTCGCGGAGCCGCGTGTGCTCGACGTGGCGGGCCCGGCCAAACCGCTGGCGAAGGTGTTCGACCTCGATCCTCCGGGTTCCCAGGGTTTTGGCTCGGGCGACCACGAAGTGTGGCGCGATCGTGTGGTGCCACAGGTGGGTGCGTCCGCATCCAGCCAGTACGCGACCTACCATCCCCTCGGGGCCGCGGCGAGTCCGTTCGACTGGATCGGCTACGAGTTCGGTCCGGGGCACCCGGCGGGCGCGCGGGTCTTCGGCGTGGAGTTCACCGAGGGCCTGCACGTGCCCGAGGGCGGCTGGTTCCAACTCGGCGTCAGCCTGCAACTGCGTGTGAACGGCGTGTGGCAGAACGCCGCGGACCTGCGCGCGGATCCCGAGTACCCGCCCGCCGGCGCGGGCCCGGACTTTGGCACCTACCGCTTCACCTTTGCGCCGGTGGCGGCCGAAGCGGTGCGTCTGATCGGTCGGCCGGGCGGTAGCCTCGGCTTCCTGTCGGTGGCGGAGCTGCGTGTCCTCGCCTCCGCGCCCCCTGGACCGTGGCGCGACGTGACGGCCGAGGCGGCGGCGCCCTTGTCGAACACGTTGGAGCAGGTCCCGCCCGGTCCGCAGGGTTTCGGCTCGGCCAACCTCGAGCGCCTGCGCGACGGCGCCGAACCCCTGCCGGGCAGCACCAGCAGCCTGGCGCAGGTGTCGACGTTCCACGGCTCCGACCGGGGCAGCTTGGACTGGTTCGGCTGGCGCTTCGACGCGCCGACGACGCTCGTGGGCGGTCGCATTCGCGAGGGGCTCGTGTGGAGCGCCGGTGCCACGCCCGCGGGTGGGTGGTGGCACGACCTGACCGTGGAGACGCGGCTCTCGGCGGACGGGCCGTGGGTGCCCGTGGTCGGCCTCAACGTCACGCCGCCCTACCGCAGCGGGGGCCCGAGCACGCTGGACTACGAGGCCTACACCTTCGCGTTCGCGCCGCGCGTCGCGCGCGAACTGCGTGTCGTGGGCCCGGGCGCCGGCTCCTTGGGATTTGCGACGGCGAGCGAGCTGAGGCTCTTCGGTCCCCACGCCTTCGACGGGGGCTGGAGCGAGCGGCCGGGCCTTGGCCTCCCAGGGGACATCCTGGAACTCGGCTCCAGCACGCCCCCGGTGGTCGGGTATCCGGTCCTGGTGGAGGCCTCCGGAGGTTTCCCGGCGGCGCCCGGCGCACTCGCGATCGGGCTCACGCCCGTGCAGTTCCCCCTGGGCGCCGTGACCGTGCTCTACGACCCGACCGGCGCGCCGCTGGTGCCCGTGGTCCTCGACGGAGCGGGCAACCTGGCGCTGCCGCTGCAACTGCCCGACGCGCCGGCGCTGGTGGGTTTTGGGCTCGGGCTGCAGCTCTTCAGCGTGGATCCAAGTGTCGCGGGCGGCCTCGTGGCCTCGAACGCCCTAGACGCGGTTTTCGCCGCCCCGTGAGCGGCGCGCCGACTGGCTAGGATGCGCGCGCCATGTGGAGCGCATTCCTCGTGTTGTTGTCGGCGGGCGGCGCGCTGCCCCAAGTGGAAACGGGCCCTGTGGAGTTGGCGAACGCCGCTCCCAGGGTCGAGTCGTGGCTCGTGCTGTCCGTCGTGGATGCGCGCGGCCGGCGGCCCTTCCGCGAGGAGGCCGTTTTTGGGCGCCATCTCTTGGACCCGGCCGCGGCCGCGCCTGTCGAGGACGAAAGTGTGCGCGGCAGCCTCGGGCGCGAGGCCTGGCAGCGGCGTGCGACCGCGGAGAGTGGGGGGCCCGAGGGTGGGGGCTTTGGCTCGGCTTACGGTGTGCTGGACGTGGCCGAAGACGAAGCCGGGGTGTACGTCGTTGCGCTGCGCGGCGCCTTCGATCTTTGGATCGACGGCACGCCCCTCGCCGGCGATGGGTACGGCTACGGCCTGCGCGGCGCGCCCGTGCTTCTCGACGCGGGCGAACACCGTGTGTTCGTGTCCGGCGTGCGCGGCGGTTTTGGCCTCGTCTTCGAGCGTGCGGAACCGGGTGTGCTGCCGCTCGTCGCGGACGTGGGCGACGCCGCATTGCCGCACATTGCCGCGGACAACCTCGGCCGTGAAGTCGCGGTGGGCTTGCCGCTCGTATCGCTGGCTCCCGATTGGCTGGGCGAACTGACGATCTCCGTTGGTCCCGGCGGCGATTTCGAGGAGGGCCCAGCCGGATCCCTGGCGGGTTTTGCGCCGTTTGGCTCGCGCCGCGCGGCCCTTGTGGTCGTGCCGCGCCCGCGCGACGCCGTGGCGGGAACCTGGCGTCTGCCGCTCGTGCTGGAACTCGCGGAACACGAGGGCGCGATGCGGCTCGAGCTGCTGCTCGAGGGCCGGAACTTCGGCGATCCGCGCCTTTCCACGTACCGCTCGTCGGTCGACGGCGCGGTGTTGCCGTACGGCGTGCTCGCGCCCTCCGACCAGCGCGGACCGAAGGGACTCGTGCTCAGCCTGCACGGCGCGTCGGTGTCCGCGGATGCGCAGATCCGCTCTTACTCGCCGCAGCAGCGCCACTGGATCGCGGCGCCGACGAACCGCCGTCCGTTTGGGTTCGATTGGCAGGACTGGGGGCGACGGGACGCGGTGGAAGTCGTGCGCGCGGTCGAAGGGGGGCGAGGACTCGACATCACCCGGCGCGCGGTCACCGGCCATTCGATGGGCGGGCACGGCACGTGGCACATGGCGGCGTTCGACGCGGGTGCGTTCGCGGCCGCCGCGCCGAGCGCTGGCTGGCAGAGTTTCGATACCTACGGCGGGCCGCGGCCGAGCGGCGCGAGGGCGGAGCTTTGGCGCGCAGCCGATCGCGGCAGCGAAACGGCGCTCGCGATCGATGCGATCGCGCGATTGCCGATCTTCGTGCTGCACGGCGACGCCGACGACAACGTGCCGCCGAGCGAGGCGCGGGCCATGCTCGCGCTGCTCGAGGGCGCGGGGGCAACCAAGGTCGGCAGCCACTTCCAACCCGGCGCCGGGCACTGGTGGGACGGGGAGCGCGCGCGTGGCGCGGATTGCCTCGAGTGGCCCGCCCTCATGGCGACGCTGATGGACGCGACCCGCGACACCCTGGCGCAGTTCGTGCGCTGGCCGCTGGTGGGCGAAACCGCCGACGTGTCCCGTGTGGTGCTCGAGCGCCCGGACGGATACAGCTTCGACGAGCGTTGGCTCGAGGTCGTGGCCCTGGTCACGCCCGGTGTGCCCGGTCGCTACGAAGGGCGGCTCGCGCGCAGCCAGGACGTGTTGCGGGTGGCGCTCGCCACCGAGGGCATCGCCGCGCTGGAACTGCGCCCCCCGGAGACGGGCGGCCTGCCGCGGCGTTTCGAGCTGGAGCTGGACGGCACGCTGTTGACGGTCGAGGGGCCGTCGCGCGGCGCTCCGACGTGGCTAGCACGCGGCGACGACGGGGTGTGGAGCGCCGCGGTCGCGGACGGCCTCCAGCGGCCCGGTCGGAGCGGCCCGTTCAAGCGTGTGTTCGACCGGCGGCCCGCGCTGGTCGTCGGCACGGGTGGCACGGCGGCGGAGTCCGCGGCGCTCCTCGAGTTGGCGCGCTTCGACGCGCAGCGCTGGAACGTGCGCGCGGCGGGGGAACTCGAGGTGGTGCGCGACGCCGATGTGTTTGGCGAGGTTGGCGGCGCGCGGTTCGCGGGGCGCAATCTGGTGCTGTACGGCAACCGCGACAACAACCTCGCGTGGGCGCAGCTCGTGCCCCGAGGCGGTCCGTTCGACGCGCGGCGCGGGGCGATGCGCGTGCTGGGGTCCGACGGCGAGTACCGCGAGTTCGAGGGAGAGTCCCTGGCGGCGTTCGCCGTGCGCCCGCGGGTGGACGGGAACGCGGAGGGGGCCCTCGTCGGGCTCGTCGCAGCGAGCGACGTGCCGGGCGCGCGGCTCGCCCACCTGTCGGCGTGGATCGTGTCCGGCGTGGGCCTGCCCGACTTCGCAATCTACGACGCGAGCGTGCTGTCCGGCGGCGACGAGGGCGTGCGCGCCGCCGGCTGGTGGAGCGAGGACTGGAACCGCGTGCGCTGACCGGCGCCCGCGCCCGGGCGCGCGGTGAGCCGGGCGCGCGGTGAGCCGGGTGCGCGGTGAGCCGGGTGCGCGGTGAGCCAGGTGCGCGGTGAGCCGGGTGCGCGGGCCTCCTGGCCCGCCTTGTTCCGGACCCTGTTGTGCGGTCTGTAGGGGCGCGGCCCTGTCCGCGCCCAAGGGGCGTTCGGCACGGGGGCGTTCCCTTGGGCGCGGACAGGGCCGCGCCCCTACAAGGCGGGCCCGGAGGCCCGCGCACCCGGCCCGCGCACCCGGGTGCCCGCGCCAGCGGGCGCGGGTCAGTTCGACACGACCGGTGTGCTGAACGCCACCACGTGGCGGAAGTGGAACCAACGGCCCTGCTCGTCGTCGGGACCGAAGTGCACGCGCACCCACTCCCCGTGTACGGAGCTGACGCGCAGGCCGTCCGGTGAGGTCATCGTGCCTTGGCCCGGCACGATCAGGCCCGCCAACGTCGCGCCGGCGCGGATCTCGCGCGGCAGGGGGCGATCCGAGGGCCACAGTGCGATCGTGCAGAGCAGAGCGAAGGCCACCACGAGAGCCAGGCCGAGGCGCTGGGCGCCGATGCGTTCGAAGTAGGGTTGCATGGGTTTCAGGGGTTGGAGCCGAGCAGTAGGGCGACGAGGGAGTCGAGATCCAGGGCCAGGGGCACACGCGGGTCCCGGGCGTCCAGCTCCACCGATTGGAGTTGCAGGCCGCGGGCCGCAGCCCGGGCCAGGAGGATGCGGCCGCCGTTGCCGGCAACCGCGGTGGCGCGGCGCTGTTCGGCGTCGCTCGTGGCGCGGGCCACCAGGGCCTCCGCTGTGCCGACCACGTCGCCCCAGAGGCGCTCCGCCTCGAGGCGGACGCGCGCCTCCTCGGCCAACGCCAACTCGTCCGCGCGTCGGCGTTCCAAGCTGGCGGCCGCTTCGAGCTCGGTGCGCTGCAGCGCCCAGCGCGCCTTGGCCTCCTTCTCGGCGGCCTTGGTTTCGGCCTCGGCACGCGCGAGCGCGGCCTTGGCGTCGGCCACGTCATCCTTCGCCAGCTCCAGTTCGCGCTGTTCGGCCAGCACTTGGCTCGACTGCAGGCGCACTTCGTATTCCGAGCTGAAGCTGATGCCCGGCGGGAAGAGGTCGAGCAGTTCGAGGTGCAGCTCTTCCATGCGCGCCTCCAGCTCGGTCCGCGCCACCGCAAGCCGCGCGGCGCGCAGGTCCGGGTCGAACCAATCCGTGCTCGAAAGCGTCGCGAAGCTGCCGCGCAGCACGTCCTCGACCGCGGAGACGAGGCGCTCCGGATGGCTGAGCACGGCACCCGACCGCACCAGTTCGTGGGCCCGTCCGGGTCGCACACGCCAAAGCAGCGCCACGGTGGCGCGCACCATGTTGTCGTCGCTGGTGCGCATTTCGATCGGCGGCCGGGCGTCGTCGCCGGCGCCGCCCAGGACCAGGCGCTGGGCGCGGCCGCTGACCCGTTCGATGGTGTGCACACCGGGCACCACGAGGTGCAGGCCCACACCGCGGTCGCGGGATTCGATCTCGCCGCTCCATTGGTGTTGTCGCACGCCGTACTCGCCCGGGCCGAGGCGCACACTTGCCGTCGCGAGCACCAGCGCCGGCAGTCCGGCGAGCACAGCGACCCACGCGAAGAAGCCGAGGGACCTCACTTCGCACCTCCAGCGGCGGGCGTGTTCGGAGTCAACGAGATGCGGATCGGCGTGCGCGCAAGGGTTTCCACGAGCGCCTCGCGCACGGCCAGCGGGCCGCGGGCTTCGAAGGCGGCGGCCTCGGCGGCGAGGCGCGTGGCATCGCGTTCCGCCGCTTCGCCCAGGGCGTTGGCCAGCGCGACGAGGTCGTCCGCGCGGCGCTGGGCCTCGCCCTGGCGGAGCAGTGCCGCGTCCTGCGCCTGGGCCACCCGCTGTTTGCCCTTGGTCTCGGTGTCGAGCAGCGTGCGGCGGAACTCGCCTTCGAGTTCGATGCGGTCGCGCTCCTGTTCGCTCTCGAGGATCTCGAGGCGCCGCGGGCGCCGTTCGAGGGCGCGGTCGAGTTCGACCCGCATACGGTCCGACTCGGCTTGGGCGAGTCGGCGCTCGTCGATGGCGCGTTCGACCTCGCGTTCGAGCCGCGGCTTGGGTGTGGTCAATTCCTCGAGGAGGAGGCCGCGGCTCGCCAGGCGCTCGGCCAGCGCCTCCCGCGCGGCGGCCCGGCCCGTGGCCAGGCGCTGGGAGTCCATGGCCTCCTGCGCCTCGAGGCGGCCGAACTCCGCGGCCAGCAGCGCCCGCGCGGCGCTCGACGCAAACCGCGTGGGCCCCTGGAAGGACTGCCCAAAGTCCGCGGCCAGTTGGTCCAGCCGCTCGGGGTCCGGGCGCACGACGAACTCGATGCCCGTGAACGCGAACGTCGAGCCGTCCCGGGCGCGCACGTCCACGGCCGCCGGATCGCTGCTGCCGGGCCCCAGCCGCAGCGTGCGCGCGCCGCGGTCGAAGACGAGCACCTCCTGCAACCAAGGCAGGTACAGGTGGTAACCCGAGCGCTCGAGCACACGCACCTCGCCGGAGATGTGGTCGACGAAGAGCCCCATCTGGTTCGGCGCCAGGCGTTTCAGTCCGCTGTCGCCGCTCGCGTGGCGCGCGAGTGCGTAGAGCAGGCCGACCGAAACCACCAGCGCGGCGGCGAAGCGGGCGATCGGTGCGAGGCGGTGGGGCGCGCGCGTGGCGCGCCGTGAGTTGGGCGCAGCGTTGGCTGCAGGCGTGGGAGATGCGTGGCTTTGGTCCGTGTCCATGACGGACGAACCCTATCGCCACCCGCAGCCCGCGTGGGTCACCGGTGCGTCACGGTACCGTCCGGTGACGAACCCTGCGGCTCCGCCGAGGTCATTCCGCGCTCTGGCGCTCCAGCGGCGTCGGGCGATGGGCCGATCGGCACCTGAGCGGCCATCGACCTGGGCCGTGCCGATCCGTCTCTCAGCTTCGGCCGCGCTTCGGCAGGGCCTGCTCGCCGACCCAGTCGACGATGCCCGTGCGCAGGCGGCGTTCGTCGAGCAGTTCGCCCTTCGGGTCGCGCACGTAGTTGATGCGCACGGCTTCGCTGTTCTCGAGCGGGCCCAGCAGCGTCGAGACCTTCTCGCGCACGTCGCTGGGCGCCGCGATGTACGTCGGCAGGCCTTCGAGCGCGCGCAGGTCCGCGGAGAGGTCGAGCCCCAGTTGGTCGGCGCAGGGGCGCAGCAAAACGATGGAACGCACGTTCTCGTCCCGGCCCGCTTGGCGCGCGGCCAGCCCGGCGCCGGCGCCGAGCGCGATCACGTTGAGGTTGGTCGAGTGCACTTCCGGGCGCGTGCGCAGCCACGTCGCGGCGGCTTGCACGTCCCGCGTGGCGAGGGCCCAGAGTGTCTTCTTCTCGTCGTCGGTGGACTTCGCGAAGTCCAGGCGTTCGTTCGCGCTGTCACCATGCCCGCGCAGGTCCATCGAGAGCACCGCAAAACCGCGCTTGCGCAGCAGCTCGGCCAACTCGCCGAAGTCCGCGCGGCTGCCGCCGGCGTCGTGCAACAGGAGCACCCCGGGGGCGCGTTCCCCGCGGGCGGTGGGGGCCCAGTAGCTGGCGGCCAGCACCACCTTGTCGTCGGCGGTGATGCGCACCGCTTCGGTTCCGTCCGCTTCGGTCCGCGCGGTCGCGCCGCCGCGACCGCCGCGTTGGGCGTTCGTCTCGCCGCCCGGCGCCGCCATCCCCAGCCCAGCCTCTTCTACCGTCAGCGCCATCCCAGGAAGGCCAGCCGGTTCGACCGTCGACGCGGGTTGGAACGACGGACCCGAAGGAGCCAGGACGGCGATTGCGCTGGTGACGAGGGCTAACAGCATGGGCTCTTTGGGCAACGCCCGGGAGGCACGCAAGGAACCCTGCCCGAACCTGCCCGTCCCCAAGGGGATCGACGGGCCGGTGCGTTGGGGTCAAGCGCCCTGTGGGCGTGGGGAACGGTTTGGGGACGACAGGGGTACCCGGTGGAAACCCGGGTGCCGGATCGGAGAAACCGAGCTGTCGGCGGGGACGTGGGGGTCCTGGTCAGGACTCCCGCGGCCGGGCCGTGGGGGGCTCGGGGGAGGCGCTCGTCGCTTTGCAGGCGGGGTTGGCCCGACGGGACGCCTCGGGCGGGGGCGTGGGCGCCTCGCCGGAGCCCGTGGGCCGGTCCGGACACCGACCCGCGGGGGGATTCAAGAGCAAATTCGCCGGAAGGCCGGCCAAGGAGCGCACACCCGGGCGACGTCGTCCGTCGGTTGGCTGGAGCCCCGACGGCGAGCGCTGGATGCGAGAAGGATAACGAGCTCGGTCGGGACCGCAACGGTGCAGCGGTTCCCACGGGGCCTTCTAGGTCCCGTGGCGCGACTGGCAACCACTTCGTTTGCCCAATTTCCCGGCACCGCGGCGCCCCGAGCGCCGTCGCCCGGCCGCCACCAGATCCCGGTATCAGCCGAGTTCGAGTTGTCGACGCGCGTCGACCTCTTCGCGGTTGAGCGCGAGGATCGCCTCGTCGAGTCGGTCGGCTAGGTCCCATGCCGGGTCGAGTCCGCGGCGCAGTTGGCGCATCAACTGGATCGCCATGCGGAACGCGCGCACGAGATCGCCGGGCGTGGCGTCGGTGACACGTTCCAAGTCCTCGAACGCGGCGCCCCGCGCCCACTCGGCGACGGCCGGCGTCAGCCCCCAATCCGGCAGCTTCATCGGCGTAGGAATGCCAAACTCGGCTTCGCGCGAGACCAGTCGCAGCAGGAGCTGGGAGACGTGGCGGCGCACGCCGCCGTAGAGCCGCGGGGGGATGTACACGGGTTCGCCGCGGCGCCGTTCCTCGTGCACCAAGCCGACGAACAGCACGGCCAGCGAGAGCGGATCGAGGTTTTCGAGCGCGCCGCGCCACAGGAGTTCGCTGATCTGCAGCTCGAAACCGTAGACGGCCCGGGCGGTGCGGCCCTTGGCGGTCAGCACGTCGCCCGGCTCGAGGTGTCCAAGATCGAGGAGCAGTGCCAGGTGCGCTTCCAGCAACTTGCGCTGCTCCTGGCGCGCCTTCGCGCGGGCCTTCTTGGAGGCCTCGCGACCGCGGAACTGGGCAAAGGACTTGTCCCAGGCCTCGAACAGGCGTTCGCGGCCGAGGCGCTCGACGAGGTGCAAGATCGCCGAGTACGAGAGGCGGAAGCGGCTTTCCACGGGCTCTGGTTTGCCCTGGAACAGGCGCTCGAGCGGGGCTTCGGCGAGGTCCTTGGGCTCGAGCCGCGCCACCACGATGCCCTCGGTGTCGATGCCCTGGCGGCCCGCGCGGCCGGCCATTTGCATGTAGTCGCGGGTGCGCAGGTAGTCGAAGGTCACACCGTCGAACTTCTTCAATCCGAAGAACACCGCCGTGCGCGCGGGCATGTTGATGCCCACGGCAAAGGTTTCGGAGGTGAACAGCAGCTTGAGCAGCCCCGAGGTGAACATGCGCTCGACGACCTCCTTGTAGCGCGGCAACATGCCCGCGTGGTGGTAGCCAATGCCGTGGCGCGCCAGTTGGAACACCTCGCCGACGAGTTCCGCGCGGTCGAGTTGGAACGCGTCGATCAGTTCGGTCTGCAGCACCTCCATGCGGCGGCGCTCTTCTGCGGAGAGCAGCTCGCGCTTTTGGTTGGCGAGGGCCAGGCGCTCGCAGTCCTTGCGGCTGAAGCAGAACACGAGCGCGGGCAGCAGGGAGTCCTCCTGCAGGCCGTCGAGCAGCGCGTGGATGGAGCGTGTCTCCTCGCGGCGCTGCTCCTCGCGGCGCGCGCCGAAGTCGCCGCGGTCCCGCCGGCGCGGGCGTTTGGGTTTGTCGGCGAGGTCCGCGGCCATCTTGCGGCGCGCCCAGTCGAGCCGGTTGGCCTCGAAGAAGCCGAGTTCCGGGTGGAACAGGCGTTGGCGCAGCGGCACCGGGCGTTTTTCGGAACGCACGATTTCGAGGTCCGCGTGGCGAATCTCCTGGATCCACGCGCCCAGTTCGTCGAGGTTCGCGATCGTCGCCGAGAGGCAGATGAAGCGGATCTCGGGAGGCGCGAAGATCAGGCTCTCCTCCCAAACCGTGCCGCGCTCCAAGTCGTCCATGTAGTGGACCTCGTCGAAGACGACGTAGGCCACGTCCGAGAGCGACGAGGGATCCTCCAGGATCGAGTTGCGCAGGATCTCGGTCGTCATGATCAACACCTGCGCGGTCGGGTGGATCGTGACGTCCCCGGTCATCAAGCCGACGTCGAGGCCGTCGCCCTTGAAGTCGCGGAACTTCTGGTTGCTGAGGGCCTTGATCGGCGCCGTGTAGATCGCGCGGCGGCCGTTGCGCACCGCGTCGGCGATCGCGAACTCGGCGACGAGCGTCTTGCCCGAGCCCGTCGGCGCACTGACGAGCACGTTCTTGCCGCCCATGACCGCTTCGACGGCGCGCCATTGGAAAAGCGAGAGCACGAGCCCCTTGAACACCGGCGCGCCCGCCGCGTTGTGTTCGAAGAGGGGAGCGTCGCGGGGCGTCGGCTGGGGCTGGGCTTGGGGGCCATCGCGGCGCTGGACGCGCCGGGCGCGCGGCGCTGCGCTCGTGTCGGGCCGGGGTTCGGGCCGGGGTTCACGCTGCGGCTCGCGGGAGCGCTGCTCTTCTCGCGAACGCGCGGCGGGCTCGGCGCGCTCGGTGTGCTCGGTGTGCTCGGCGCGCTCGGTGTGCTCGGCGCGCTCGGTGTGCTCGGCGCGCTCGGGGCGCTCGGGGCGCTCGGGGCGTCGCTCCCGCTCCCGCCGCCCGGGGAACTCTGCCGGCTCGGCGGGCTCGCGGCGCGGCGCCGCGCTGCGTTCCAGAGGCTGCTCGGGCGCGCCCAGGGGCGCAATCGTTCCGTCCTCGCCGGCCACGGCCCCAAACGGCAGTTCCGCCTCCCCCTCGGGCCTCGGGTCGCGTTCGCGGCGCGCGCGCCGGGGGTCGTTGGGATCGGATGCCATCGGCGCGGGAGCGTAGCAGCCGCGGGTGGCGCGGCCCCTTGGGATTCCACCGCGCGCGGGCGGCGGATCCCGCGTCGCGCCGCCCGTTCCTAGGCCTGGACCCGGCCGCATCGCGCCGCGGTGGCCGCGGGACCCTCGCCTGCTAGCTTGGGCCCTTCCCATGGGGAACCTACGCGCGCCCACGGCCTCCCGACGGGGGCGAGTCCCCTTCTGGATGCCGATCCTGGTGCTCGCCGCCGGCGCCTATTGGCTGCACGGCGAGGTGCGTGTGCGCGCAGCCCAGGCCGGGTACGAGCGCATCGAGTTGGGCCGCAGCGCGTTCGTCGCCGCTCCGCCCTGGAGCGATCCGCGTTGGGAGGAACTCCTGGCGCAGACCTTGGCCCAGGCAGGCGACGTGCACCCGGCGGACCGCGGGGCCCTCGAGGCCGCGCTGACCTCGCTCTACAGCTTGAGTTTCGTGCGCCGCGTGGAGCCGGCGCGGGTGCTGTGGCCCGCCGGCCTGGAGTTCGACGTCGAGCTGCGCCGACCCGTCGCCTGCGTGCGCTCCGGCGCGCGGTTTTTTCCGGTGGACGGCGAAGGGGTGGTGCTGGCCGGCGCCTGGTCCGCGCCGCCTTGGATCGACAGCGGATACCTGCCGCTCCTCGTGGACGCCGCCGACGCGATGCCCTTTGCGCCCGGGGATCGCCTGGATGCGCCGCATCTCTTCGACGCGCTCGACGTGGCGCTCTCGTTCTGGTTGGAGCTGCCCACGGCCCAACGCGAACAGCTCGGGCGCATGGCGATCGACGTGCGGCCGCGCGAGCTGCGGCAGGCGCCGGCGGACGGCGTCTTGCTCCTCCTCGAGGGCCAACGCGCGGTGTTGTTCGGCGAGCCGCCCGGAATCCTCGCCGAGGTGGAACCCCCGCCGCCGGGCGAACTCGCCAGCGCGCGCAAGTGGCTGCACGTGGCGAACGCGCTGGAGAGACTGCACGCGGGCGGCGCGGGAGCCGATTGGAGCCACCTCGACGTGCGTTTCGACACGGCCGCCATCGACCTGCGGCTCGCGCCAGGCGAGGTCCCGGCGCTGGTCGGCGGCGGTTTCGAACTCCGCACCGGTCTCGCCGGCGGAAGCGAGCCGATGGATCGCGTGGACGCGCTCCCGTTGGCGTCGGGCCGGGAGGGCGCCGCGCGCGTCGGCGGCCGCGGTGGGAGCGGCGTGCGGTGAGTCCGTGGGTCCTGGGCTTCGGCCTGTGTGCGGCCCTCGCCCCAGCGCTCGCCCTGCATCTCGTCCCAGAGTTCTCCGCGTCGTTCGAGGGCGTGCGCCTCGCGGCGTACACCTGGTGCGTCGGCGCCGTGTTCCTTTCGCTGCCCCGCGCGTGCCGCGCTGCGGACGCTGCCGATGCGGCGGTTGGCAACGCACGCGCCCTGCTGCGCGCGGCGCTCCTCGTCGCCCTGTTCCTGCCTCCGCTCGCGCTTGCACTGGCGCTCGATCGCGCGGTGTCCCTCGGACTCGACCTCGCCTTGTGCGCGGCGTTGGTGGCGGGCTGGTTGGCGCTCGCGGCGGCGGCCGAGCTGGCCCGCGCGCGCGCGAGGCTCGTTACCTACGCGGCGCTGTGGTTCGGGCTGCTTCTCGCGCCGCCGCTGCTCCGCGCCAGTCTGCTGTGGGCCGGTCGGCCGGGCACGGCGGCGGGGGAGTCGTACGCGGCGTGGGGCGAGGCGTTCGAGCGTCTGGCTCGCGTCTCGCCGTTCGGTTGGGTGTGGGAGGTCGCGTCGTCTGCCGCGTCGCCGGCGCTGGCGGACGCGCTCGGTCCCGTGCTCGTGCTCGCCGCGCTGCTGGTCGCGGCCAGTGCGCCGCGGCGTGGGACCCCGCGTGCGCCGCGGCATGCGGCACGGCATGCGTCGCTGCTCGCCGCCGCGGTTTGCCTCGTGCCCGCGGCGCGGGCCGAGAACCGATTGCACTGGGCAGAGCTCGAGCTGCGCGGGCCGCTCGACCGCGTGACGCTGACCCTGCAACGCGGGGGCAGCACCGAACTCGCGTTGGATCTCGGCCCAGGACAGAACGTGCGTATGGAGGTGCCCCTGCCGTACCGCTCCGATCTCGACCGCCAGCTCCTGCCGCCGCCCGAGATCGCGGCGCAGGGCGGCGGCGACGCGCAGTGGGTGCAGTGGGAGCAGCGCGCGCGGGAATCCGCCGGAAGCCGCGATCCCTGGCGCAACTTGCCGCGCGGGTTGACGGCGCGGCCGCGGCCGGCGCCCGAGCAGCGCCGCCCCGGGCCCGCCGCCGCGGCGCTCCTCCTGGCGGGTTTTGCGGCGGCGGTGGGGCTTTGGGCGCTCGTGCGGGACGGTCGTACGTCGCGCGGCGGCCGTTCGTCGCGCGGCGGGCCCCTCGTCCCCGTTGCCGCGGTGGTGTTGGGCTCGGGTGCGGCGGCCCTGTTGCTCGGTCCGTTGGCGACGCCGGAGCCGGGCGGGAATCGGGTGCGCGCGCTCGACTTGCAGGGCGCGGACGGCCTGGCACTATTGGCGGAGCGGGGCACCCTGGACCCCGAAGACGCCGACGTGCTGCGCCTCGAGGTCCGGCCCGCGGACGCCGACCTGCGGTTCGTCGCCCGCCCGGCGCCGGGGGCGGCGCGGGCCCGCTGGCGCGCGGTCGACCCGGCCGGGGTGCTGGAGTTCTGCGCGTTCGCCGCCGTGCCACCAGGCACCGCCTACTTGGCCGGCACCGCCGACCTGGCGGGGGAGCGCAACCCGCTCGGCGACCTGACGGGCGCCTTCTGGCGCGCGCCGGCCGGCGCGTGGTACGGCCCTTGGACGTGGCAACGCGGCGCCCCTCCGCCGCCCGACTTGGCAGCCCTGGCGGCAGGGGGCACTGCGAGCGCGCGGGGTCCGCTTGGGGACCCGCCGGGGTCCGACGCGGCCGCCGAGGCGCTCGTGCTGCGCCGCTTCCCAGGCTGGCTCGTCGGCGGGCTGCCCCAGGGGGTCGGGGTGCTGGTCGGGGGCCTCGAACCCGGGCCGGACGGGGCGCCCCGCTGGCTGCGGCTCTACCCTTTTCCGTGAGGCCGCGAGCGGGGGCTTCGCAAAGTCGGCCCTCGGCGGCGTCCTCGGCCCTTGCCCGACGGCGCTTGGGCCGCTACTGTCTACGCCCTTTCCCGCCGACGGACCCGTCGCGCGCGGGTCCGGTACCCATTTGCAGGCGTTCCCCTGGACGCCCCAAGCGGCACCCACGACCCCCGCGGCAACGCCCGAGCGACGCTGCGCACTGACACTGCGGAGTGCCGCGTCGGAGTGACGCTACCGTCCGCGGCGACCCGACCGACTTCGCACCTACACCCCAGCTTCTTCTTCCCGGCCGGCCGCGCGGCCCCCGGGTCAGGATCCAACGGCCCATGTCCTCATCCTCCACGACCCACGGCACGACGTTCACCCGCGCCGCCGAACTGCCCGAGCGCTGGCTTTTGTTCGACGCCTCCCACGCGCCCCTCGGACGCATGGCCGCGCGCATCGCCATGCACCTCATGGGCAAGGACCAGCCGGCCTACACCGCCAGCCAACTGACCGGCGCGCACGTGGTCGTGATCAACGCCGAACACGCGGTGGTGACCGGCAAGAAGGACGAGCAGAAGTACTACGACTTCTACTCCGGCTACGCGGGCGGTTTGAAGCGCATCCCGATCGCGCGCATGCGCGAGCGCAAGCCCGACGAGATCATCGCGCTGGCCGTGCGCCGCATGCTGCCCAAGTCGACCCTCGGCAAGCAGATGTACAAGCGCCTCAAGGTGTACGCCGGCACCGACCACCCGCACTCCGCCCAACAACCCAGCCCCGTGGACATGCGCCGTTCCGCGGTGCAGCGCTGATCCCAACGAATCGATCCCAATACCATGAGCGCCACTGCCCTCGGTTACACCCACGGTCTCGGCCGTCGCAAGAGCTCCGTCGCCCGCGTTCGCCTTCGCCCCGGCAACGGCGCGTTCCAGGTCAACGAGCGCGGTTTCGACGAGTACTTCGTCACCCCGCGCGACCGCCAACTGGCCAAGTCGCCCCTCAAGCTGGCGGGCGAAGAAATCGCCTACGACGTGGTCGTGCAAGTGCACGGCGGCGGTCCCCACAGCCAAGCCGGCGCCGTGGAGCTGGGCATCGCCCGCGCCCTCAAGCAAGTCAACCCGGCGCTCTTCGAGGGTCTGCGCCAAGAGGGCCACCTGACGCGGGACAGCCGCGTGAAGGAGCGCAAGCACTACGGTCGCCGTGGTGCTCGCCGCGGCTTCCAGTTCTCGAAGCGCTGATCTTCGAGGGCCCGCTCGAGGGGATTCCGGGGTTGCTACCTCGGAGCTCCTTGGAGCAGATCGGCGCGGGCCGGGTGCGGATCGCCGCCCCGGCCCGCACGCATTTCCTCGGGTACTTCCTCGGCTCCCAATCCCACTTCGCCATGGCAGGTCATTCCCACTCCGCGAACATCGCGCGCCGCAAGAACGCCGTGGACGCGAAGCGCGCCAAGATCTTTTCGAAGTGCTCGAAGGCGTTGATGAGCGCCGTTCGCCAGGGCGGTCCGGATCCGGACGCGAACTTGAAGCTCAAGTACGCGATCGAGGACGCGAAGGCCGAGAACATGCCCAAGGACAACATCCAGCGGGCGATCAAGTCGGCGTCGGGGGACAAGGGCGGCACGGACTTCGAAGAGCTGGTCTACGAGGGCTACGGCCCGTCGGGCGTCGCGATCGTGATCACGGCCCTGACCGACAACCGCCACCGGACCAGCGCCGATCTGCGCCACCTGCTCGAAAAGCGCGGCGGCAACCTGGGCACGCCGGGCAGCGTTGCGTTCCTCTTCGACTTCCGCGCGATCGTGACCGTGGAGCGCGGCGAGCGCAGTGAGGACCAGCTCACGGAGATCGCGCTGGAACTCGGCGCCGACGACGTGGTGTGCGAGGCCGAGTACGCGACCTTCTACGGCAAGCACACGGAGTTCCCGAACCTGAAGGCCGGTGTCGAAGCGGCCGGGCTGACGATCGCGTCGTCGGAGATGGGCTACGTGCCACTGACCCAAGCGCCGGTCACCGACAAGGAGGACGCGCGCCGCCTCTTCAAGTTGATCGAAGCGCTCGAGGACAACGACGACGTGCAAAAGGTCTACTCGAACCTCGACGTCGACCCGAGCTGGTACGCCGAGCTGATGGCCTAAAAGGGGCGGGCTAGGAGGCGGGTTGCTCGCCCGCAGCGTCGGATCGGCCTAACGGTTGCGGATCGCCAGCAACTCCGTTTTCTAGTTTGGTTGCTTCTCGGTACCGAGAAACTTTGTGCGACGTTCATCGGGCGCACGGTAAGTGTCTTGGGGGCGTTGCGGTTGCGTTCGTAGGCTCCGCGCTGTGGATCCGACGTTCGTCCGGGCTGGCCTCGAGCGCGTTGTCGGTGAGCGGCTCCCGCCGCACCACTTCGTCGGCGATTGTGACCCTTCCCACAGGCATCCCCGGGGAGGAGTCCAGCCGACGCTCTGCCTCCGGGGTTCCAGCTCCCACGCGGAGACTCTTGTCATGAATCCTCTCCTTTCCCGCACCCGGGGGGTGCTCGCCGCGCCGGTCGTGGCGGTCTCGATGTTCGCCGCGCTCGCACCGGTGAGTTCGGCTGTCCAGACCGTGACCATCGGCAATGGCGTGGTCCAAGCCGCCTTCGAGCAGACCAGCAGCCCTACGGACTTCTTCTTGCGCGAGGTCGAACGCTTCAACGGGGCGACTCCTGCTTCTTCGTTCGAGTTCGACCAAGAATCGCTGTGGTCGGTGGAGTTCCTCGGGGGGTACACATTGACCTCGCAGAACACCGTCGGAACCGTCGACGTCCGCCTGATTCCTCTCACCTCGCCCACGCGGGCCCGCGTGACCTGGCTCGATCGAGTTCCCGTCGCCACGATCCCGGGTTGGACGGGCACATTCGATGTGGTGTTGGATTTCCACATCGTCGATGGCACCGCCGAGATCCCGGATTCGCTCGAAGTGGACGCGAGTTTCGAGTTCGACGACGTCGACCTGACGCCGCTCAAACTGACTGCCCCGCGTCTGTCGATCGTCACCGACCAGAGTGAAGAGGGCACGGACATGCGGCTCTTCGTGCCCCGCTGGGGCGGTCGGCTGTACGACAACCCCGCGGAGAGTCAGTTCAACTTCACTCCGCCGCCGGGAGTGCCGCTCGCGCCTGGGGTAGGGCAGCTCCGATTCGCGTACCCCTCGGCCGCATCGATGCAGTGGTTCGCGCTGTACCGCGAAGTGCCCGTGCCGGCCCTCAAGCAGCCCGCGCTCGAGTACGTGGAACAGCTCGAGACCCAACTGGACGAGCCCCTGTTGCAGTTCGGGACCCGGGACACGGGGCTCAACTTCAAGTACTACACGCTGCTTTCGAACTTCAACAGCGGTTGGGATCGGGACGGCAGCTTTCTCTTCGAAGTGGAGCAAGTTCCCCACCTCGAGTCGGGTCAGCCGAACGCCGCGGGGTCCCAGGAGTTCGTCTTTCCCTTCCCGTCGTTTCTGACGCCCACCCACGGGGACTGGTGGCGCGGCGCGGAGATCTACCGAGAGTGGGTGCACACGAGCGGAGTCGCGTGGTTGCCCGCACATCCCCTGGGCAGCCCCTCGAGCACCGCGTCGTCGATCGCGCGCGAAGCCCGCGCCTTCGGGACCGTCGGCCCGCGGAATTGCGACCAAGTGCACGTGAACCCTTCCACTGGGAGTGGGCCCTGCATTCCGTGTGCAGCCTCGATCCCGTTCGGTGGTCCGGACAAGGCGATGTTCTCCAACTGGTTGGCACAATCCCAAGACCTGGCGTCCGTCCTCGGCCTCGCGGCGACCCCCGGGCGATTCGTGCAGCGAGTCGTGGGCTGGGAGCAGAACTCGTTCGACGCGAACTGGGGCGAGTACGAGCCGGTGCCCGGATCCAGCGACGGCCTCGGGGGCAGCCACCCGGGGACCTACGCCACCGCAGCGAGTGCTGTGGCGGGAGCCGGGTTCAAGTTCATGAACTACTACAACACCGATGCGATCCGGCACACGGCGCCGCCTTGGTACGGGGGAGTGGCACCATGGACTGGTAGCAATCAGATCTCCCTGCAGACCGGGTCACTCCTGCCGACGCTCGACTGCGCGAGCCTTCCCAGCGCTCCGTGCAGCGATTCCCTGGAATACTTCGGACTCGACCACAGCTACATCGACGACCGTGAGGAATACATTTGCGGGGCGACGAGGGACATTCTGCACGCCCCGATCTCGACCCCGGATCCCCGCTCCCAGTTGGCCGTCGACTGGACCAAGTACGGCCTCGATGTCGTCTCGAGTCCTGCGCCGGCACCGCCCGGTCGGGCGAGCGGCTCCCTGGGCCTTTATCTGGACGCCTTCGCCAACACCGTGCCCGACAGTTGGGGGGACGCCTACGTGCAAGGTCGCATCGTCGCGGCAGCCAGTGCAATCGACTACGCCACCACGCCGACGATTTCGGGCGGGCTCGGCCTCCCGGACTACTGCTTGGGCTCGGAATCGCCGTCCGAAGCGCTGCTGGGCGTCCTCGAGTGGGGGATGATCCACTTCAACGCCGTGAACTCGGTGCCCGGGGACTCAAGACTCGTGCCCGGATTCGAAGCGGTCTACAACGACTATTTCCGCTCCCACGACCAGAGTCTGCTGCTGGTGCCAGCCGACGCACAGCCGCAAATAGCGAGTCCGTTCTGGATGATCTGGGCGCGCAAGCTGCACGCCACCTTCCTGCAACTTGGCTATGAGCCAGCGACGGGAATGGTCCTCGACAACTTCGATTCGGGCCCCGACGTGGGCCTTCCGCTGACTGCGTCCGGCCTGGCCGCGTTGCATCCCACCACGTACGGGACTTACCTCGATTTCGTCGCGCGCTCGGTGCATGTGATCAACGACGAAGACGTGTTCGCGCACGTGGGTGTGGGAACGCTCGTTCGGCCTCCCTCCTACTTCACCGACACGGGGTACCCGAACGACACATCGGACTTCACTGCAGTCGATGGAGCCTGGCCCAACGCCTACACGCCGGAGGCCAACAACGTGATGGTCGTGGCGCACAGCCGCGACGATTACGCGACGGGCGGAAAGAGCCTCTGCATTCTGCTCGCCAACTGGACGGATTCGGCCGACGCGACGGTCGATCTCGATCCGTCTGGCTCGACTCTCTTCCTGAACAACCCCGGCGACCAGACGGTTGCGCTCTGGATCGACCTCTCTCAGTGGTCGATGCCGGCCAACGTCGGTTACGATGTCTTCATCGTCCAACCCGGGACAACGTTCGGAACGGCGGACAAGGTGCAGGTCGCGTCCGACGTGACGTTGCCCGGCATGGGGTTCGTCGTTCCCTGGAACGTGCCGGAGTTGACCTGCCACGCCATCCTCGTGATCCCACACGAGTGAAACGGCGGCCCGCGGAGTCCCACTGAGGTCGGCGGCGTTTCGAGCGCCGCCGACCGGGAATCTCTCTTTGCACCCGGGGTGGGCAAGTATCCTTCCGTTCGCACCGTGAACGTCCGTCCCGCAATCGCCGAGAGGAGTCCCGTGTGGGATTGCGCGCTCGGGTTCGTACTCTTCGCCGTCTTCTTGTCGGCCTACGCGCTGACGGCGCAGGAGCGCCTCTTCAGCGACGGACAGGGGCTCGTGGCTGCGGTCGCGATGGCGGAGGGCTTGCCGGAGTGGCTGCACCTCCTGTACGTCTGGTTGGGGTTCTGGGCCCAGGGACTCCTGCCGGATGCCCGCGCCCTGGAGGTGCTGCGGGGTGTTTCTGCGCTGGCCGGTGCCGGTTTGGTCGCGAGCACGTACGCGTGGCTCCGCATCTTGCATCCCGGTTGCCGCCGAGAGACCGCTTTCCTCGGCGCTGCATGGGTGGGCGCCACACCCTGTGTGTGGTTCTTCTCGACGACGGTCGAGGTGCACACCGTGCACGCGTTCGTCGCGCTCATCGCCTTGTTGTTCGCATGGCAACTGAGGCGCGGCTGGCTCTGGGGAGTGGCGCTCTGGGCTTGGATGCCGCTGCTGTTCCTGAGCCACCAGAGCGGACTGTTGCTCGTGCCGGGCTTCTCGGCGCTGGCCTTCGCCTCGGCACGCCGGCGTCCCGGAGCCGGGCGGACGTGGCCTTGGCTCTGGGCCCTAGGGACAAGCACCATGGCCGGGGCGGGTGTTGGAATCGCCAACTGGGCGCGGGGCAACCCCCTGTTCCTGCCGCCGTCGGGGGCGAAGTTCGCGACCGAGCATTTCCGCGGGATCCAATGGGAGACCGTCGTCGACGGATGGCTCCTCGGACTGCTGTTGCTCCTGCCGGCGGCGGCGTTCGGAGTCGGTCACTTTCTTCGACCCAAGGAGGGATTTCTACTCGACCGGCTCGCGGTCTTGCTCTGCCTGCTCCCCGTGACGGTGTTCTTCTTGTGGTTCGGGTATCCCGAGCGCGGTGCGTACTTTGCTGTCGTGGCGCCCCTCTATGCGGGCGTGGCGCTCGCCGCGCCGCTGTTCGCGCGCCTGCGCGGGCTGTTGTTCGCGCTGGTACTCGGGACGGCGGTGATTTCGGGTTGGGAGGTGCGACGCCACGA
Organism: Planctomycetaceae bacterium; assembly: GCA_016125265.1. Lineage (GTDB taxonomy): Bacteria > Planctomycetota > UBA1135 > UBA1135 > RI-242. Next base: position 64,752 of record WGMC01000013.1, on the reverse strand, counting down.
CGGGGTGGAGTGGACGGAGCTGCGCGCGCGCCGCTTGGGCGCAGTGCGCGCGAGCTTCGGCACGCCGACCTGCGCGCTGCTGGTTGTCGACCCTCGGGTGCCGCCGGTCGAGACCGAGTCGACGGCGATCCGCGAACTCGCGCTCTTCCCGTCGATTCTGACCCACTACCAGCGCGGCGCGACGCCCGAGGACCTCCTGGAGCGCTGGCAGGTGGAACTGGACGTCCTCTTGTCGATGCCCGACGTCACCGTGCTCTTGGATGGGCGCTTCCGCGAAGTCCCCCAGGGCGCGCTCGGTCCGTGGATCCAAGGCTTTGAGCGTTTGCTCGAGTCGCACTACAAGCTCACCCCGGTGGTTGGCTCCACCTGGCCGCTGCAGCGTGTCGAACGGCGGCCAACCGATCCGAGTCCCGGGGGCGCGGGCCCTTCGGACGGCTGAGAGGCTGGGGGAAGAGAGGCACGGCTGGCGTCGCCAACCTCTCCGGCGCCGTTTGGCCCATCGCCGCGCCCCTCGGGCAACAAAGGGGCCTGCGGGCGTCGCTGGTGCGGGGGGCCAAACGACGCGGAGCAGCGCTGTCGTCTGGCCCGTTCCGACAAACGCTCACGAGGTCATGGCTTCAGCGAGGCCGCGAGGGCGTTGGAGAGCTCGAGCGGGAACCCCGGCAGGGCGAGCGAAACGATTGCCCCTTGGAAGGTGAGCTCGAGCCCCGCCAGTTGGGGCTGGTTCGGAATCGGAAGCTGGAACTGCGCCTGTCCTAGGGGCGCAGCGCCGGCAGCCACCAGAATCGGTTGGGGGACAACCGCGACCAACAACTCGCCGAGTCCGGGAACAAAGAGCCCGCAACCGGCCGTGTCCACTCCCTTCGGGGCGACATGGAGGAACGCAACCCCGTCCGCGCCCGCTTGGGATTGGATGTCGAACACCACCGCACCTCCGAGGACCAGGCCCGCCGACGGGGAGCCCAAACTCGCCGGATTCGCGAAGCAACCGGCCAGCAAGTCGAAGCCAGGGGCCACACAACCCGCCCACTCCGCCACGTAGCTGTCGCCTCCCGGGGACGCGGTGAACCGTCCGCCGACGTAGAGCGACGAGCGCGGGCCGGCATCGTTCGCAACGAGCGCGTAGACCTCGTCCTTCAGTCCACTCCCGAGACTGCTCCAGCTTGCGCCGTCCCAACGGACGATGCGGCTGGCATTCGCAACCACCGCCGCGAAAGAGGGGCTCCCCCCTGCGAAGAGCGCGGGACCGGAGCCGTCGTCCACCGCCGCGAGTGCGTGGACGAAAACAAATGCGTCGCTGCCCAAGCCGCTCCACGCGCTGCCATCCCAACGGGCGATGCGGTTCGCCGGGACCCCGCCGGCGGACGTGAAGCTGCCGCCGGCGTACAGCGCGTCGCCAGCGCCATCGTCGAAAACACACAGGGAAGCCACACGCGCGGCGGAACCAGCCACGCCTGTGCCCAGGGCGCTCCAGCCCTGTCCGTCCCAGCGCGCGATGCTGTTCGCGGGAACTCCGCCGATCGAAACAAAGCTGCCTCCCACGTAGAGCGCCGAGCCTGTGCCGTCGTCGAAGGTGCACAAGGCCTCGATCGCGGCGTTGGTGCCGACGCCGGCTCCCGGAAGGCCGCTCCATGCGCTTCCGTTCCAACGCGCGATTCCGTGCGCCACCTGGCCGCCCGCGGCGGTGAACCCTCCGCCGGCGTAGAGGGCGGGCCCAGTGCCGTCGTCATGGACTTGGAGCGCCAGCACCACGCCGTTCGTCCCCAGCCCCAGCGGACTCCACGCGCTTCCGTCCCAACGGGCGATGCGAGAGGCCGGCAGGCCGCCAGCCTCCGTGAAGTACCCGCCGGCGTAGAGCGCCGGACCGGACCCGTCGTCGAACTCCGCGAGGGCGCGGACACTGCCATTCACGCCCTGACCGAACGGGGTCCAGGCACTGCCGTCCCAGCGCGCGATGTGTTTCGCCGACAGTCCGCTTGCCGCGGTGAAGTTGCCGCCCGCGTAGAGGGCCGCGCCCGATCCGACGTCGACGACGCCCAGGGCGCGGACTTCCGCGGTCAGGCCGCTGCCCAGGCCGCTCCACGAGCTGCCGTCCCACTCGACCACGTTCTTCACGGTCAGGCCGCCGATCTCCGGGATCCCACCCGCCGCGAAGAGCCGGGGCCCGGAACCCAGGTCCATGGAAACCAAACCGGCGATGAAGAAGGTGGCGCCGCTCTCGGGCGCGCTGCCGAGGCTCGCCGTGAGCGGACTCCAGGTCGTCCCGTCCCACCGCGAGACGAGTTGGTAGTTCGGCATCGGACCTCCGGCGGGAAGGAAACCACCGCCGGCGTAGAGAACTGGACCAGCGCTCTCCTGTGCGACTTGCAGCGCGGTCACGACGCCCGCGGGTTCCTGTGGCAGCGCGCTCCAGCCACCGCTTTCCCAGAGGGCGATGCCATTCGCCGCCACGCCGCCGGCGGTGTCGAACTGACCACCCACGTAGAGCCCTGGACCGGATTCGCGCGGCATCGCGACAAGCGCGAACACCCCGGCTTCCGGATACGGCGAGATCGAACTCGACACCCCCGATCCGAGGGCGCTCCAGTTCGCACCGTCCCACTTGGCGATCTGGTTCGCCGGTTGACCCCCGGCGGAGTGGAAGTTCCCGCCGACGAAGAGAGCCGGGCCGGCGCCGTCGTCCGCGACGCACATATCGTTGACTCCGGCAAGGACATCGAGGCCGACGACACCTTGTGCCAGGGCGTTCCACGCGCTTCCGTCCCAGATCGCGATGTTGTTCGCAGCCACGCCGCCGATGGAGGTGAAGCGGCCTCCGGCGTAGAGACCGCGGCCGGCGCCGCCATCGACGCCGCAGAGGGTGTACACCAAACCGTGGTCGACGGACACCGGCCCCACGTTGGTCCAGGTGGACCCGTCCCAACGTGCGACCCTACCCAAGTTGCCGCCCATCGCGAGCTCCACGCCCCCCGCGAACAACGCGGGCCCAGAGCCGTCGTCCCAAACCGTCAGCGCGAACACATCGAAGTTCGGGCCCTCGTCCAGGGCGCTCCAATCTGTGCCGTCCCAGCGCGCGACTCCCCCCACGGAAACGCCGCCGCCGCTCGTGAAGTAGCCCCCGGCGTAGAGCGCGGGACCGGACCCGTCGTCGAAGGCGCAAAGGGCCATCGCCCACGCGTTCGTCCCGGGGATACCGCCGAAGGTCGGCAGCCAACCCGCATCGCATCCGTCGCCGAGCGCGAGTTCCATGGCGCCGAGCGGCGCGCTTTGCTCCGCGTGCAGTCGCTCGAATCCTCTCATCCTCTGTTGCACGCTCCCGCTGCGCTCGTGTGCCAAGGAACTCGACCCGACGGCATTCGCGTGGCGAGGCAGTGCGAGCGCACCGTCCGCGGTCCACGCGCCGATGTCCCTCGGAACTGGAGCGTGCGCGGGGACGTCTTGGGCAGCCGCAGCGACATCCGCTGCGAAGCACAGGGCGAGCGAGGTTAGCGGGAGCCACTCGCCGTGGGGAAGGAAGCGAAGGTATCGGCCGTGAAGTCCGGCTGCGAGCATGGCAAGTCTCCCGGGAAGGGTTGTCGCGCGGACGGCGGCGGGAGCACTCCAGGTCTCCCGGGCCACGCAGTTCGTGTGCGGCTTCCCAGATCTGTTGGTGTCCTTGTCGCGCTGCGCCGTCGACGCGACTTTGTGTGGAAGTTCGGAGCGCGGGGCAGGCGAACGCGCGAGCGAATCGGAAGTCGGCGCACGAAGTTCTGACGACGGACGCTACGGGCCGTGGCGCGGCTTGTAGCCGAGCGAGGAGCGGTAGGACCGACCGCGGGCTGCGGGCCGTGCTCCGACCGTCGGGCGAGGCGGACCGGGGCAGCCGGGCCGGGAAGTCTCCCCTTAGGGGACCTGGGGTGGGGGGAGAGGGGGCGGGAGCTTGCGTCCGGCGTCCGTTTGGGGAGAACATGCCGGGAACGCCCAGCACCAGGTCGGCCCGGGGACAGCCATGAAAGACACACGCAAGATCCGGCTCGTGAGCCAGGACACCAAGCTCGAGCGGCAACTGGCCGCCGCGGCCAAGGGCATCGCCGGTTGGGAACTCGCGCCCGCCCTCACGCTCGCGGCCGCGCTCAGCGATCCCGGTTCGCCCAAGGACGTCATCCTGCTCGATGTGTCCCTGTCCGGCGCCAACCCCTACGAGGCCATCCGCCGGTTGACCACGCCGAACCACCGGCGCCTCTACCTGGTGGTGCCGGAGGCCAACCCGCTGGCCGAACCGATCGCGCGCTTCTGCGGCGCCACCGGTGTGCTCGAGGCTGGCATCTCGAAGGACCAACTCGCCGCCGAACTCATCGCCTACGACACTCGTTCGCCGCGGCCCGACTCGCTGGGCGAAACCATGGCGATCCTGCCGGAAGCGCTGTTGCGCGAGTTGGAGGCCGAAAGCACACGCCCGACGGGTTTGATCGAGGCCTTGGCAGATCCCGAGACGAGCCTCTTCAACTACGATTTCTTGACCTACAAGCTGGACGAGGAACTGAAGCGCGCGCGCCGGTTCCACCAGCCGCTCTCCGTGGTCATGCTGGGGTTCGACGGGCAGGCTGGCGAGGACGTCCTGCGCCAATTGTCGGGTCTCTTCCTGCAGGCCGCGCGCGACACGGACCTGCTCGGCCGTTTCGACCTCTCGTCGTTCTTGTTCCTCCTGCCGCACACACCCCCCGGCGGCGCCGAAGTCATGGCCCGACGCATCCAGTCGGCCGCCGACGACATGGGCCTCCTGGACCTGGTCGGCGACCCGCTCCGCATCGCCGTCGGCATCGCCAGCTTCCCGCACCCGGACGTGGTGCGGGCGGGCGACCTCTATCGCATGGCCCGGGAGGCGTACCTCGAAGCCGAGCGCCGGGGCGGCGCCGTGCTGGTGGCCCGATAGCGTTGGGCCGATAGCGTTGGCCAGCGCGGTGCACTAGAGTTGGCCCGATGGCCGATTGGTCGCCCGACATCCAAAAGCTCCAAAGCCGCGACGACGGGGAATGGTCCCGGGTGGAGCGCGAGTACTCCGGCCGCCTGCTCGCGTACGCGCAGCGCCGCACCGGAGATCTGCAGGCGGCCGAGGACGTGGTCCAAGAGGCCCTCCTCGGCGCCGTGCGCGGCATCGCGGACTTCGATCCGCTCTACAGCTTCGAGCAGTTCCTGTTCGGCATCTGCAGGAACCGCACGATCGACCACCTGCGCCGGCGCCGCGCGCGGACGTTGCCGACGGTGAGCGAAGAGGACGGCCCCGTGGGCCTGGACCAGATCGCCCAGGACGCGGAGACTCCGAGCGCGATCGTGCGCGGGGCCGAGTTGTCGAGCCGCGCCCGCCGCCTGCTCGGCGACTCCCTCGAAGCCTGGGTCGACGAGACCTGGGCCGAGGGCGAACACGTGCGTTTGTCCGTCGTGGAAGCCCTGCTTTCGGGCAATTGGCGCAACCGCGACACCTGGGAGCGTTTCGACCTCCGCGACGAAACCTCCGTCGCCGGCATCAAGTTCCGAGCGCTCAAACGCCTGCGCCAGATCGCAGCCGTGCGCGAGTCCGGGTCGGACCTCTTGCGCTGGCTCGCCGCCGCGGAAGAGGGGCAGCACATCATCGAAGTCGATGTGCAGGAAGTCTGGCGCGAGCGCCGGGTGAGCTGCCCGGACCGGCGCTGGATCGCGCGCCAGTTGGCTGGCTCCTTGCCCGAGGGACCGCTGCGGTTCCTCGGTTTCCACCTCGGCGAGATGGCTTGCCCCTGGTGCCTAGCGAACCGGGACGACCTCGACCGCCTGCGCCGAGCCGGCAAACTCGCCGCCTACCTGGAGCTCGTGGGGCTCGCCCCGGGCCCCAACGAGCCCCTTCGCGCGTCCGGCTCCTCGCAACCCGGCAACGATCGACCGGGCGCCAGCGTTCGCGATGCGTAGACTCCCCGCCCTCCGAGAAGGCTCGAAGCCCTCCCGCGCACTCCCTCCCATGAATACGTTGTTCTCCGGCCCCATTGCGACGCGTTCCTCGACCCCCTGGAGGTCGGCCCTCCTGGCACCGTCCTTGGTTGCAGGGGCCCTGCTTGTGGGGGCCCTTCCGCTCGGTTGGGCGGCGCCCTCGCCCCACCGCCTGGCGCAGGACCCTGCGACCGACGCGGCGACCGCCGTGGACACGACCCCCGTGACGGACGCCCTGGAGCGCTCCCTCGCGGCCGTGAACGCCGATCGCATCTCCGCGGACCTCCACTTCCTCGCCTCCGACGAGATGCGCGGCCGCGACACACCCAGCGCGGAGCAGCGCATCGCCGCCCGGTTCCTGCGCGCGCGGCTGCAGCAGCTCGGTTTCCAGCCCGGGGCGGAGGGAGGCTACTTCCACGAGTACCAGTTGGCGTGGCGGGCCATCGACCCCCAGCGCTCCCTCGTGAAAGTCAGCTCCGAGAAGGGCGAGCGCACCTTCGGGTTCGGCGTCGACTACTTCCTCGAGAGCGGCCGGGACGCCCAGGACCTCGACCTGTCGGGCGGCATCGTCTGGGCCGGGCAGGCCGCGGGCGCCGAACTCGAAGCCCTCGCCGCGTCGGGCAAGTGGCTTCTGTGTCTGGACGGCAAGGAATCCGTCGGACGTCGGCGCATCGCGGCGCGGCGGGCCGGAGCGCTCGGGCTGCTCGTCATGCCCGCCGCGGACTACGACGGCGCGCCCTATGCGGAGCGATTCCGGCGCAGCACCGACGCGCTGACGAAGGGCACACTTTCGTACCCCAAGGACGGCCCGCAAGAGCCCACCGAGGTGTTCGCCAGCCTGGCGCTGACGCGGGAGTCCGGCTTGGCGCTCCTGGATCTGGCGGCGGTCGGACTGCCGCCTGACGAGGTGGAAGCGGGCCTGCCGCTCGGCACCGAGCTGCGTGTGACCGCGACGGAAGAGCGCCGCGCGGCCGGCGATTCGGGCCGGGTGGTGCTCGAGAACGTCTGCGGTTTCTGGCCCGGTTCCGATCCGGAGTTGGAGCGCGAGGTCATTCTGATCAGCGCCCACTACGACCACGTGGGCGCGCGCGGCGAGGAGATCTACAACGGCGCGGACGACAACGGTTCGGGCACTTCGGGGTTGCTCGCGATCGCCGAGGGATTGGCCGCGCGGGGTCCGCTCGCGCGTTCGGTGATGTTGATCTGGGTGTCGGCGGAGGAGAAGGGCCTCTTGGGCTCGCGCGCTTGGTCGGACAAACCGTGGCTGCCCGGCGAACGGCGCGCCGCGGCCAACCTCAACATCGACATGATCGGGCGCAACGCGGGCAACGAGTTGCACTTCACCCCGAGCCGCGAGCGGGGCAAGGAGTACGGCCGCATGTCGCGCTTGGTCGAGGAGTTGGCGCCGCTCGAGGGCTTCACCAGCTTGAAGAGCGCCGATCGGTACTACGAGCGCTCGGACCAGGCGATGTTCGCGCGGCTCGGGATCCCGGTGCTGTTCCTGTTCACGGATGTGCACGAGGACTACCACCAGCCGACGGACACACCCGACAAGATCGATTACGACAAGGTGCGGCGGGTGGTGCGATTGGCGCTGCGGCTCTTGGACCAGATCCAACAGGGGCCACTGACGGCGGAGTGAAACCTAAAGGGGACACGCGGCACCGCGCACCGTTCCCCTTGGGCGCGGACGGAGCCGCGCCCCTACAGAACGCCCCGTGGCACCGCCGCCGTCAGCTCCCTGCGGCTGCGCGGCGCAATGTGGCTTGCGCTGCCGCTAGGCGCGCGATCGGCACGCGGAACGGCGAGCACGACACGTAGTCGAGCCCCATCCGCTCGCAGAAGTCGATCGAACGCGGATCGCCCCCGTGCTCACCGCAGATGCCGAGCTTGAGGTCGGGGCGTGTCGCGCGCCCACCCTCGCACGCGATTTCGAGGAGGCGGCCCACGCCGTCCGTGTCGAGGCTGACGAAGGGATCCGACTCGAAGATCTCCTGCTCGACGTAGAGCGGGATGAACTTGCCCGCGTCGTCGCGGCTGATGCCGTAGGTCGTCTGCGTCAGGTCGTTGGTCCCGAACGAGAAGAAGTCCGCGTGTTCGGCGATGCGGTTCGCCACCAGCGCGGCGCGCGGCAACTCGATCATCGTGCCCACGAGGTAGGGGACGGAGCGCCCCCGCGCGGCGAACACCGCCTTGGCTTCGGCGTGCACCAGCTCGACCTGCAGCTCCAGTTCGCGCGCCGTCGCAACGAGGGGGATCATGATCTCTGGTGTGGGCGCGCGGCCCGTCTCCTCGAGCACGTCGATGGCGGCTTCGAAGAGCGCCCGCGCCTGGGTGCGTGTGATCTCGGGGTAGCTGATGCCGAGGCGGCAGCCCCGGTGGCCGAGCATCGGGTTCGTCTCCGCGAGGGAGTGGATCTTCGCCGTCAGGCGCTCGAGCGAAACACCGAGTGTGTCCGCGAGTTCGGCGACCTGGGCCGGTTCGTGGGGCAGGAACTCGTGCAGGGGGGGATCGAGGCTGCGCACGGTGACCGGGAAACCGGTCATGGCCTTGAAGATCGCGGCGAAGTCCGCGCGTTGGAGCGGAAGCAGCTTGGCGAGGGCCGCCGCTCGCGCCGCGGCGTCCTCGGCCAGGATCATTTCGCGCACGGCGTCGATCTTGCGCTCGCCGAAGAACATGTGTTCGGTGCGGCAGAGGCCGATGCCCTCGGCGCCGAGCGCCACCGCGGTCGCGGCCTGGTCGCCCTGGTCCGCATTGGTGCGCACGTCCATGCGCCGCTCGCGATCCGCCCACGCCAGGAGCTGGTGGTACGCCGCGACGATGGGTGAGGGATCCGGCGCGGGTTTGTCCGCGAGCAGCGACGCGAGCACTTCGCTGGGTTGCGTCGCAATCTGGCCGGCATACACCTCGCCGCTGTTGCCGTCGATGCTGATCCAATCGCCCTCGACCAACGTGTGGGAGCCGACACGCAGACGCTTTTGCGCGGTTTCGATCTCGAGCGCGCCAGCCCCCGCGACACACACACGACCCATTTGGCGCGCGACGAGCGCCGCGTGGCTGGTCATGCCGCCGCGGGCCGTCAGGATGCCGACGGCGGCTTGCATGCCGCGGATGTCTTCGGGGCTGGTTTCGATGCGGACGAGCACCACCGGCTCGCCGGCCTTCGCGCGCCGCACGGCCTCGAGCGGTGTGAACGCGATGCGGCCCGTGGCGGCGCCCGGGCCCGCGTTGAGGCCCCGCGTCAAGCGCCGGCCGGCGCGCCGGGCGGCTTCGAGTTGCGCGCGGTCGAACACCGGGCGCAGCAGTTGTTCGAGGGCCTCGGGTTCGACGCGGAGCAGCGCCTCCTTCGGGCTGATGCGCCGCTCTTTCACCAGATCGACGGCGATGCGCACGGCGGCGAACCCCGTGCGTTTGCCCGCGCGGCACTGCAGCATGAAGAGCTGCCCCTCCTGGATCGTGAACTCGAGGTCCTGCATGTCGCGGTAGTGCCGCTCCAAGAGCTTCTGGATGCGCAGGAGTTCGCGCCAGGCCTTGGGTTGGGTGCGCTCCAAGTGCTCGATGGCGAGCGGCGTGCGCACACCGGCGACCACGTCTTCGCCTTGTGCGTTGGGCAGGTACTCGCCGTAGAAGCGCTTCTCGCCCGAGGATGGATCGCGCGTGAAGGCCACGCCCGTGCCCGAGTCCTCGCCGAGGTTGCCGTACACCATCGCAACCACGCTGACCGCCGTGCCCCAGGCGGTCGGAATGCGGTTCATCTGGCGGTACGCGACGGCGCGTTCGTTGTTCCAGGAGCGGAACACCGCGGCGATGGCGCCCCACAGTTGTTGCACGGGGTCTTGCGGGAACTCGGTGCCAGTGTGGCTTCGCACGATGGTCTTGAACTCGGCCACCAACTGCTCGAGGTCGGTGGCGGTCAGGTCCGTGTCCTGCTCGACGCCGCGCGCGCGCTTTTTGGCTTCGAGCGCGTGGTGGAACGGGCACTCGTCCTCGCCGTCCGCTGGACGCACGTTCAAGACGACGTCGCCGTACATCTGCACGAAACGCCGGTAGGCGTCGAACGCGAAACGGCGGTTCTGGCTCTTCTTCGCGAGGCCCTCGACCGTGCGGTCGTTGAGCCCCAGATTGAGCACCGTGTCCATCATGCCGGGCATGGATACACGTGCGCCCGAGCGCACCGAAACGAGCAGCGGATCCTCCGCGTCGCCGAAACGCTTGTCGAGGCTCTGCTCGAGCTGCGCGAGTGCCCTTGCCACCTCGGGTTCGAGGCCCGGCGGAAATGCGCCGCCGTCCTTCAGGAACTCGATGGAGACCTCGGTCGTGATCGTGAACCCCGGGGGCACCGGCAGGCCCAGCCGGCACATTTCCGCCATGTTGGCGCCCTTGCCGCCCAAGAGGTCGCCCATACCGGCGTGGCCCTCACACACCGCCGGTCCCCAGCTGTAGACACGCTTGGGCTCGGATGTGTCGGCTTTCGACGCGGCGCGCCGCTTGGCCTTGGACTTCTTGAGGGGATGGCCGTTGGAGGGGGTACGCGAAGCCATAGCGGGCGAGGGAGTGGGCAGTGTAGGAGCGGCGACCCCGGCGGGGGCACCGCGCGCTCGGCCTCGCCCTTCGCTCAGCGCTCCACGCGGCGCAGAGCGTCGATCTTCCACTCGCGCCCGAGACGCAGTTCGCTCAAGTGGGAGGGGTCGACGGGTTCGGAGAGCGGCAACCGTGCCGCCAGGGAGGGCGGCGGCCAGTCTTCCGCCTGACCCTCAACCCACAGTACCCCGTCCCACACGATCGCGTCGTCAAGGGCGCGCAGACCATCGACATAGAGTTCGTAGAAATCCTCGCGGACCAGCTCCACCTCGAAGTCGAAGTCGTACCAGAGGTACTCCACGCGGCCGCGCACGAGGACCCGGTCAGCGGCCAGTTCCTCGGGGGTTTCCACGTGTGCCGTGGCGAGTCGCCGCAGCGCTGGCCAGCGGGCCAGGAGTTCGGCCCGGTAGGCCCGCCAGGTCAACTGGGTGAGGCCCTCGCGGCGTTTGAACGATGTTGCAAAACAGCGGTATTCGAGGTCGACCAGGTCCGCCGCCAGGGCGCTCTGGAAGCTGCGCACGGTCTGGGCGGGGGTGCGGAAGCCGGTCTCGATGAGGGCCTCCGGCGTGGGTCGCGGCACGGCGCAGGCGGCCAGGGCGCAGAACGGGATCGCGGCCAGGGCCGCCCGGGCGCGGCGGGGGAAGAGGCGGGGCCCGGGGCCCGGGGGGGAGAAGGACATGGGGCAGAGGGTAGCCCCCGGGGCACCGGGACGTTGCCGGCGCTCACGTTAGGGCCGCCGCCGCGTACCCTGACCGGGTCCCGGGCCGCAACCCGTCGCGATGGGGGCGGTCCTTGCGTTTTCCAAAAGCACCCGCGCTCCCCATGACGTTTCCCCACGACCGCGCCCGCTCCGGCCCCCGCCGTCGCCTACCCCTGGCGGCGCGGGTCCTGTTCTCGCTCGGTTGTGCGCTGCTTCCCCTGGGATGTGGGGGCGAGCACGCGGACGCAAGCGCGGACGGAGGGGCCGCCGCCGCGACGGATGCGCCGGCCCATCCGGCGGGCCCGGCCCTGGCCCGGGGGGCCGGCGTGCCTGCGTCCGCGCCCGACGAAGCCCCCGGGAAGGGTCGCCAGGCCCTGGTCGGCGGACCGGACCCGGTTGCGTCCGGGCCCGTTGCACCACGCGCGGCCGCATCGGCGGCACCCGCTCCGCCGCCGGTCAGCCCGTTCGCGCTGCCGCTCGCCGGCGCCACCGCCGTGGAGGACCGGGCCGCCGTCCGCGTGAAACCCGAGCGGTTCGAGTACGGCCGTGTGTTCGAGGGCGCCCAGGTGAAGGCGGCGTTCGTGGTGACGAGCGCGGGCGAAGTGCCCCTCGTGGTGCACGGTGTGCAGGCGAGTTGCGGCTGCACCCGGCCCGAACTGTGGGTCGTGGGCGCGGACGGAACGCGCGACCCCTACACCGTGGGCAGGGAGGTCGCGGTGGGCGCGAGGCTCGAAGTCGACGTCGCCTTCGACACACGCAGCCGCACGGGGCGCCAGGACAAACCGGTGTTCCTCTACGCCAACCTGCCCGGCGGCCGGGTGGATCTCGAGCTGGTGGGGGAGGTGCAGCCGCTCCTCATCGCCGAGCCCGCGGAACTCCACTTCGAGCCGCTCTTGCAGGGGGAATCGCGCGCGCTGCCCTTCGTCGTGCGCAGCGCGGACGGGGCGCCCGTCGCGCTCTCCGTGCGCGCCGATGCCCTGCCGCGGGGGATCGAACTCGACTTCGAGGCCCTGGATCCGGGCGCCGACGGCAGAAGCAACCGCTGGAAGGGCGTCGCGCGCATCGGCCCCGGCGCCGAGGTCAGTGTGCTGCGCTGGCCCGTGACGCTGGAGAGCGACCGACGCTCCGCCGGGCCCAGCGGCGAAGTGGCCCTCGGCGGCGGTCTGCTGCTCGTGGCCGAGATCCGCTCAGCCCTGCAATTCGCGCCGCCGCACCTCTCGTTGGGCGTGCTCGCGGCCCAATCGGTGCGCGCGCAGAGTGTGCAGCTCGTGGTGTACGACGCGTCGATCGACGCCTCGAAGCTGCAGCTTTGGTCCGAGGTCGACTTCGGCGGTGCTCCCGGCGACGAATACGTGCGCGCGCGCCTCGTGCCGCGGGCAAACGGCGACACGACCCTCGACCTCGAGCTGACCGTTTCGGGCCTGCCCGCGGGCACCCCGGGACGGCTTTCCGGGCGGGTGTTCGTGGGGCTCGAGCCCGGCCAGCCCCTCACCTCGCTCGGGTTTGCGGGAGTGGCCCACGGCCGCTGACCCCGACGACCTCCGCGCGACCCAACCCCAGACCTAAGGGCCCTCCCTTCGCAACCCGTCCCCGCGTGGGTGCTAGACTCACCCCGGGCCATCCCTCCACCCGTTCCCAACCCTTTGCCATGTTCCTGCCCAGCCGCCAGCCCTCGTCCGCCGACATCCTGCCCCGAAGTGCGCGGAACCGCGCCGCGCGCGCCCTCGCCGCCGTCGGCCTGGGGCTTGCCGCCGCGTGTTTCGTGGGCTGCGACTCCAAGTCCACGGACGCCGTGGAGGGCAAGGAGCTCACACACAGCTTCCCGGCGCCCCTGATCGAAGAAGCCGGCGACGAGCCGGTGGGCGTTTCCGAGGTGCCTCCCGCGGCTGCGCCTGCGTCCCCTGTGGCCGAAGCGCCCGTTGCGGAGGCGCCTGCAGCCGAAACACCGGCGGCACCCGCGAACGACGCGGCCGTCGCCGCGAGTGGTCCGCCGGCTCCGGCTGCGGAGCCGTCCACATGGGCGCCCGAGACCCTGGACACCGGCATGAGCCTGTCCGGGCTCAAGATCGCGAAGCCGCTCACCCCGCCGCCGCCCACCGGCTCGAAGGGGATCCTCGCGACCGCACCCGGCGCCGAGAAGGCGGAACTCGGTGTGTTGATCCAAGGCGAAGTGGTGGAGCACACCTTCCGCCTGACCAACACGGGCGAAGAGGCGGTGGTGCTTAACGGCACCGCCAACTCGTGCGGTTGCACCGTGGCGCAGACCCAACGCGTCGGAGTCGATGGCACGACGACACCGTTCGTGTTCGGCCAACCGATCGCGCCGGGTGAGTCGATCGACATCCTCGCGAAGGTCGATACGGACGGCAAGAAGGGCAAGCTCGTCAGCACGATCACCCTGCAGACCAATGCGGCGAATCTTCCCGCGCCGTTGCAACTGGCCGCGGACGTGCAGCCGTTCTTGGTGCTCGAGCCCGAGTCGTACCTGATGCTGGGCAGCATGATGGCGACCGAGCAGAAGGAAGCCGATCTCAACCTGCGCTCGACGAGCGGCGAGGTCTTTGGCCTCGAACTCGCGCGCCTCGGCCTGCCGGACTACGTGAACGCGGCGCTGACACCCGTCGATCCGAACCCGGAGGGACGCTCGGCGCACTGGAAGGCGAAGGTCACTGTTGGGCCGAACGCGGCCGAGGGCCAGAACCAGAGCTGGCAGTTGCGATTCGTGACGGACGTGCCCGCGCCCTCGAAGGCCCACGCCGCCGGTGTCGAAGCGCAGCCGCGCAACCATTCGGTGGTTTCTTTCGTCGTCGTCCAGGAGGTCACCGGGTTGGTGCGTGTGAGCCCCGCCTTCGTCTCCTTCGGCCTGGTCCGCCCGGGCCAGACGGTGTCGCGTACGGTGCGCCTCGAGAACACGGACCCCGAGTTCCAGCTCCCCGCGGACCTCGTGTTGACGCGTGTGCCGATGAACAGCGCGGCGGGTGCGATCCTCGAGTCCTGCTTCACGACGAGTGTCGAGGTGCTCGACGCGGGACGTGTGGTCGAGATCACGATGACGCTCGCGGACCTGCCGGACACCTTCGAGGGCAACCTCGGCGGATCCCTCGAGGTGCAGGTCGGGCACCCGTCGAAGCCGGTCCTCTCGGTGCCGTACTCGGCCTTCTGCCGGCCGACCGTGCAGGCCCCCAAACCGCCCGCGGGCCTGCGTTGAGCCACACGCGCAAAGGGACCCGGCCCCGGGATCCAGTTTGAGCGAGCGCCTCGGAGAGATGCTGGTCGCGGCCGGCGTGCTCGGCGACGAGCAATTGCGCGCGGCCCTGGCCCACCAGCGCGGCAAGGGCCAGCGTCTGGGCGAAGCCCTGATAGAACTGGGGCTGGTCGACGAGATCACCGTCACCCGGGCGCTGGCGAAGCAGGCCGGACTGCCCTTCCTGGACCTGTCGAAGGGCCGCATCCCCGCGGCGCTCCTCGCCCGCGTGCCGGCGGAACTGGCGCGCGAGCAGGGTATCTTGCCGGCGCTCGAGCGGGGTGGCGCGCTGATCCTCGCGATCGACGATCCGCTCAAGCGTTATGCCCTCGACGCGCTCGGGTTCCAGATCGGCGCCGAGTTGAAGGCCGCGCTGTCGCCCCCGAGCCAGGTGGCGAAGCTCCTGGCCGAGCACTATGGCGCCCCCCAGCCCGAGGCGAAAGCCGCCGCCAAGGCGGGCGCCGAGTCGGACGACGCGCCGGTGGTGCGGCTCGTGTCGCGCACCTTCCAGGACGCCCTCAACCAGCGCGCCAGCGACATCCACCTCGAGCCGATGGCCGCGGGTCTGCGCGTGCGTTTCCGCGTGGACGGTGTGCTGCGCATCGTGGCCGAGCACCCGCCGCACCTCAGCGCGCCGCTCCTGTCGCGCCTCAAGGTGATGGGTTCCATGGACATCGCCGAGAAGCGCAAACCCCAGGACGGGCGCATCCAACTCGACATCGCGGGCCGCAACATCGACGTGCGCGCGTCGATCCTGCCCTCGAACCACGGGGAGACCATGGTGCTGCGGCTCCTCGACCGTTCGGCGAACCTGATCGGTCTGCCGGAGCTCGGGTTCCAGGCGGACGACAACGCCTGGTTCCAGCGCCTGATCAAACGGCCGAACGGCATCGTGCTCGTGACGGGACCGACGGGTTCGGGCAAGACCACGACGCTCTACGCGGCGCTGTCGGCGCTCAACCGCCCCGACACCAAGATCATCACGGCGGAGGACCCGGTCGAGTACCACCTGCGCGGTGTGAACCAGATGCAGGTCAATCCGCGGGTGGGGCTCACGTTCTCGCGCATCCTGAAGGCGATGTTGCGGGCCGCGCCGAACATCATCCTCGTGGGCGAGATCCGCGACCTCGAAACCGCCGAAGTGGCGATCCAGGCGGCGCTCACGGGGCACCTCGTCTTCTCGACGCTGCACACCAACGACGCGCCCAGCGCGCTGACGCGGCTCGTCGACATGGGGGTGCAGCCGTTCCTCGTCTCGGCGGCGGTGCAGGGTGTGCTCGCCCAGCGATTGGTGCGGCGCCTCTGCCCCGAGTGCAACGAGGCCTACACACCCGACCCCAGCGAGCTGCGCGCCCTCGGCATCGACCCGGCCCAGGCCCCGGGCGCCAAGTTGGCGCGGCCGAAGGGCTGCCGCGTGTGCGACGGCAACGGGTACAAGGGACGGGTGGGTCTCTTCGAGATGCTCGAGCTGGACGCCGAGCTGCGCGAGGTGGTGTACCAGCGCTCCGGCGTCGAACGCCTGCGCGAGTTGGCGCTCGCGCGCGGCAAGCTGCGGGCCCTCCTCGTCGACGGCGCGCGCAAGGCACTGGCGCGCCAGACGAGCCTGGCCGAGGTGCTGCGTGTGTGCCGCGCCGCGGGCGGGGACCTCGTGCACCTGGACGAATCGGATGCCGTCGAACCTGCGGAGACGACGAGCGGAAGCTGACCCCGAGCGACCCATGAACGCAATCCAACTGCTCGACGCCGCCATCGAACGGGGAGCCTCCGACGTGCACCTCAGCCCGGGCCGCGCGCCCGTGCTGCGCATCCGCGGGAGATTGGTCAGCCTGGAGGGTCCGCCCCTCGACGCGGGCACGACCGAGGTCCTGTGCCGCGAACTGTGCGACGACGAGGCCTGGGGCGAGGTCGGGAAGCGCGGGACCGCGGATTTCGCGCTCGCGCACAAGAGCGGCAACCGCTTCCGCGCCAGCATCATGCGCCAGCGCCATGGGCACGCGGCGGTGCTGCGCGTGATCCCGCAGCAGCTCCTGTCGCTGGAAGCCATCGGGCTGCCCCCGGCCTGCATGGACCTCCTGCGTCGTCCGCGTGGGTTGGTGCTCGTCACGGGTCCCACGGGCTCGGGCAAGACCACGACCCTGGCGTCGATGATCGATTGGATCAACGGCAACCTCGACCGCCACATCATCACGATCGAGGACCCGGTCGAGTACTACCACGCCCACCGCCAGGGCCTCGTGACGCAGCGCGAGATCGGCCTCGACGTGCCCGATTACCCCGAAGCGCTCCGGCGCGCCCTGCGCCAGGACCCGGATGTGATCCTGCTCGGCGAGATGCGCGACCTCGAGACCATCTCCGCGGCGATCACCGCGGCGGAGACCGGGCACCTCGTGTTCGGCACGCTGCACACGACGGGCAGCGCGCGCACCGTGGACCGCATCATCGACGCGTTCCCCGCGAACCAGCAGGAGCAGATCCGCGCGATGCTCTCCACCTCGATCCAGGCGGTGATCAGCCAGGTGCTGCTCCCGCGCGCGGATGGCAAGGGGCGTGTGGCGGCGTTCGAGGTCATGCTGATGACCCCGGCCATCGGCAACCTGATCCGCAAGAACGAAACGAACAAGATCCAGTCGACCATCCAGACCTCGCGGCGATTTGGCATGGTCACCTTGGACGACTACCTGCTCGACCTCGTCAAACGCGGGGTGGTCCAACGCAACGACGCGTTGGACGCGGCGCAGGACCGGGCGGACCTCGAAGCGCGCATCGGATCGTGACAGCCAAACCCGCGAGCCGCCGCCTCTTGGGCCAGATACTCAAGGACCAGGGCGTGGTCGGCGAGGGCCAGATCCAAGAGGCACTGCAGGAGCAGCGCCGTCTCGGCGGGCCCATCGGCAGCCACCTGGTGGCGCGGGGGCACTGCACGGCCAACGACGTGGCCCGGGCGCTCGCGGTGCAGGCGGGGCTCGAGCTGGTCGATCTCGCAAAGGTCCGTCCCTCCAAGGAGGCACTGGCGGCCGTCGACAGCACGACGGCCCACGCGTACGGCGTGTTGCCGCTCGAGCTGGAGGGTCGTCGGCTGCTGGTTGCACTCGCCGACCCGCTCAACACCGCGCTGCTCGAAGACCTGGCGTTCACCACCGGCCTCGAGGTTCGCGGCGCGCTGGCCGAGGGCGAAGCGCTGCGCGCGCGGGTGCTCGAAGCCTACGGCGCGGAACAGAGCCTCGCCGACGCGGTCCGCGACGCCGCCCGCGCGGACGTCTCCGACCCCAACGAGGCGGCGGGAAGCGCGCCGGTGGTGCGCCTGCTGACGTCGATCCTGTCGCGCGCGATCAAGGACCGCGCCAGCGATGTGCACTTCGAGGTCTTCGGCAACGACTTCCGCATCCGTTACCGCGTCGATGGTTCGCTCTATGAAGTGGAAGCCCCGCCGGCCCACCTGGCCCCGGCCCTCGTGGCGCGCATCAAAGTGCTGTCGGACCTGGACATCGCCGAGACGAAACTGCCCCAAGACGGCCGCATCGCCCTGGTGATCGAGGGGCGGCCCGTCGACCTGCGCGTTGCGACCCTGCCAGCGGTGGCGGGAGAGGGCGCCGTGCTGCGTGTCCTCGACCGCAGTTCGGTCAGCTTGGATCTCGTCGCGCTCGGATTCGAGGCGGAGGAGCGCCGCAAACTCAGTCTGCTGACGCGCCTGCCCAGCGGCATCGTGTTGATCACCGGTCCCACGGGCTCGGGCAAGACCACGACGCTCTACGCGCTGCTCGCGGAGGTCAACGACCCGACGCTGAAGATCATCACGGTCGAGGACCCCGTCGAGTACGACATCGACGGCATCGTGCAGATCCCGATCCACGACGACATCGGCGTGACGTACGCGAAGGTCCTGCGCACCGTGTTGCGCCAGGACCCCGACAAGATCCTGGTGGGGGAGATCCGCGACGCCGAAACCGCGGGTGTGGCGATCGAGGCCAGCCTGACCGGGCACACGGTGTTCGCCACGGTGCACACCAACGATGCGCCGAGCGCGGTGACCCGCCTCTTGGACTTCGGCCTCGAGCCCTACCTGTTGACCGCGACCCTGGAGGCGATCGTCGCCCAACGCCTCGTGCGCAAGGTGTGCGCGAACTGCCGCGTCGAGTACGTCCCCGAGGACCAGGACCTGCTCGAACTGGGGCCCTCCGCTTCGGTGTTGCGCGGGCGCACCCTGGCCTACGGCAAGGGTTGCGGCGAGTGTTTCCACACGGGCTACCGCGGGCGCACGGCGCTCGTGGAAGTGCTGACGGTCGACGACGCCCTGCGCCAGGCCGTCCTGGCGGGAGGCTCCACCGGCGAACTGCGCCGCCTGGCCCGGCGGGGAGGCATGCGCTCCCTGCGCGAGGCGGGCCTCGCCGCCGTGTCCGCCCGGCTGACGACCCTGGACGAGGTCCTGCGCGAGACCGCGGACCTCGAATGAACCACGGGCCCGCGGGGACCTCCCGGGGCGCTGGTAGACTCCCCACCCCCGATGGCCAAGAAGCTCCAGCGCAACGTCGCCCGCCCCCGTGCCGCCCAAGGTCCGGCCGGCGCCACCGAACGCCTGGCCTCGGACCGCGGCGCCCGCCAGAAGGGCCGGCGTGTGTCGGGCCAGGCGGTGACCGAGTTCACGATCCAACTGGCCACGCTGATCCGCGCGGGTATCCCCGTCGTGCGCGCGCTGAAGGTGCTCGAGGGCCAGACCGCCGAGGGTCCCCTGAAGGCCGTGGTCGGCGAGCTGGTGGCGGACGTGTCCTCGGGCACGCCCCTCTCGGAATCGATGGCGAAACACGGGCGGGCCTTCGACCCGCTCTACACGTCGATGATCCGCGCCGGCGAGAGCGGCGGTGTGCTCGACCTGGTGCTGAACCGCATCGCGGGATTCCGCGCGCGGGCGGCGGAGCTGCGCTCCAAGGTCACCGGCGCCCTGATCTACCCGTCGGTCGTGCTGGTGGTGGCGCTGCTCGTCATCGCCGTCGTGGTCGTGTGGGTGATCCCGCGCTTCTCGGAGGTGTTCCGCTCGTTCGGCATCGCGCTGCCCACGGTCACCAACGTGCTGCTGACCGTCAGCGATACCGTGGTCCTCTACTGGTACCTGGTCTTCGGGTTGCCGGTTGTGCTGTTCGTGCTGCACGTGCTCGCCATGGCGCGCGGGGGCCGCTACCGGTTCTTCGTGCACGGCCTCAAGTTGCGCCTGCCGCTCCTCGGCACCGTGCTCTCCCAGTCCTACGTGGCGGCCTTCGCGCGCACGTTCGGGACGCTGGTGCAAGCGGGGGTACCGCACCTCGACGCGCTCGCCATCAGCCGCGACACGACTGGCAACGACGTCCTGTACGCGGCCATCGAGGACGTGCGGCGGGTGGTGCGCGAGGGCGAGGGCATCGCGCGCCCGATGTCCGAAAGCGGGGTCTTCGACAACCTGGTCGTCAGCATGGTGGAGGTCGGCGAGCAGACCGGGGAACTCGACCGCATGCTGCTCGAGGTCGCCGACGCCTACGACGCCCAGGTGACGCGCAAGATCGACGCGTTCTTCAAGGTGCTCGAACCCGCGCTCCTCGTCGTGATCGCGGCGTTCGTCGGCTTCGTCGTCGTCGCCCTGTTCCTGCCGCTCCTGTCGCTGATGCAGGGCATCGGAGGCAGTTGAACTCGCCGGGGTCCAGGCCGGGCCCAACCCCCGGCGCCCGGGAGGACTCCGCGTGGGCCTGAGACTCGGCGAGCGGGTGTTCCTGCTGTTGGCCCTGATCAACCTCTTGATCTTCGCGGCCGCCGGGCTGTACCTGGTGCAGCGCCTCGCCGCCGAACGCGGGCGGTTGGAGCTGGAACTCGCGGGGGACCTCCTGAAGACCTTGGAGGGCACGATCTTGCCCCAGGGCGAGTTGAACGTGCCGCGCATCCTCGGTTGGAGCGGCTGGACGGAGATCGACGATGCGGTGCTTGTCGACCGCAACCTCGTCGCGCTGCCCGGCGGCAGCGTGCGTCCCGCCGGCATCAACCTCAATCCGGTTGGCCGCGCGCAGCGCGCTTCGCCGACGGCGGAGCGCACCGTGCTCGAGGCCCTGTGGCGTGTGTGCCAGGGCGGCGGCCCCCAGGCTGTGGCGGGCGGGCGGGCCGTGCCGATCGTCTCCCAGAGCGCCGTCTGGGGCGCCGTCTGGTACCGGCCGAAGGAACGCGGCACGGGCCGCGACATGCTCGGGGCCCTCCTGCCGGCGTTCTTCATCTCGACCAGCCTTTTGGTGGGCGGCAGTTTCTTGGCGCTGCGGCGCCTCGTCCTCGATCCCGTCGAGCGCCTGGCCGCGGGCGCGCGCCGCCTGCAGGCGGGGGAGTTCGCGACGCGGGTCGAGAGCACGGGCCGGCGCGACGAACTCGCGGAGCTGGTCGAGGCCTTCAACGCGATGGCGGGCACGGTCGAGGCCTACCACACGGCCCTGGCGGAGCGCGCCGAGGAAGCCGCCGAAAAGGCGCGGCGCGTCGAGTCCGCGGCGATGATCCAGCGGCGCCTCGCGGCGATGGGCGAACTCGCCGCCGGCATCGCCCACGAGATCAACAACCCGCTCGGCGGCATGTTGAACGCGGTCGAATCGCTGACGAAGCCCGACCTCTCGCCCGAACGGCGCGAGCGGTACCTGGCCCTCGTCGCCCAGGGCCTCGAACGGGTGCGCGAGACGGTGGGGCGGGTGCTGCGCATGGCGCCGCGGGAGGCGCGGCACGGCGCCGTCGACCTCACCCCGGTCGTGGAGGACACCCTGGCGCTCGTGCGCCACCGGGCAGAAGCCGCGGGTTTGCAACTCGCGTTCGTGCCGCCGCCGTCGACGGTGCTCGTGCTCGGCGCCGCCAACGACCTCGGGCAGGCGCTCTTGAACCTGGTGACCAACGCGCTCGATGCCCTCGAGGACGGACGAGCGCGGGGCGGCCGCGCGAGCCGGGTGGATGTGCAGCTTTCCGCGCGCGACGGCGAGGTGCGTGTCGCGGTGGTGGACGACGGACCGGGTGTGTCGCCGGAGGACCTGCCGCGGCTCGCGGACCTCTTCTACACCACGAAGGACGTGGGCCGGGGCACGGGCCTCGGGCTCGCGCTCGTGCACAGCGTCGTGCAGGCCCACGGCGGCCGCGTGTTGCTCTCCAGCGAACCGGGGGCGGGTTTCACCGCCGAGATCCTGTTGCCCGAGCACCGGGGTTCGCGCACGTGAGTCCCGACGCCGTTTGGGTGCTGCCCCTGATGTTGGTGCTGCTCGCCGCGTCGGGGGCCGCCAGCGCTTCGGAGACGGCGCTCTTCAGCCTCACGCCGGCCGAGCGCAGCCGTGCCGGGCGCGCCGTCGACAGGTTGCTCGCGCAGCCGCGCGACCTCTTGATGGCCGTGCTCCTCGCCAACCTGGTCGTCAACATCCTGTTCTTCGCGTTTGCGGACCGGCTGAGTGGCGCGGACGGCGGCTGGTGGGACGTGGGATTCGCCGCGCTGGCGTTGGTCGCGCTGATCGTCTTCGGCGAGATCCTGCCGAAGACCCTGGGGCTGCGCGGGCGTCACTGGATCGCGCCCGCGATGGCGCCGGTGCTGGTATTGCTCGTGCACATGGTGCGGCCGCTGCGGACGGCGCTCGCGCGGCCGATGGACCTGGTCGCGCGCTGGGTCGACGGCCAGCGCGGGGCCGAGCACCACTTGGACGCGGACGAACTCGCCCTGGTGCTGGAGTCGACCGCCGCGCGCGGCGAACTGGTGGGCGCCGACGCGGACCTGCTGCCTGAGATCGTCGAGCTGCGCGGCATGCGCGTGCGCGAGATCATGACTCCCCGCGTGGACGCACTGCTCCTCGACGTGGCCGAGTTGGACCGCACACCCGCGGTGCGCGCGGCGATCCAAGCGCGGGTTTCGTGGTTGCCGGTGGTCGAAGGGGGCGCGGACCAGGTGCTTGGGCGAGTGCGCCTGCGCGACCTCCTGCGCGGACCACAGACGCCGACGCGCGAACTCCTCGAGCCGGTGGTGTTCGTGCCCGAGGTGGCGAGTGTGCTCGACCTGCTGCGCATCCTGCGCGAGCGCGAAACCGCCGAGGCCGTGGTGGTGGACGAGTGGGGCGGCACTGCCGGCGTCGTGACGCTCGAGAACGTGTTCGAGGAGATCCTCGGCGACCTCCGTGTGGAGGGCGAGGAGCGATACCGCGCGGTGATCCCGCAAGGGGAAGGGGTCTACCGCGTGGCGGGTGCGATGGGCGTGCGCGAGTGGAACGAGGCGTTTGGCCACCGCGTCGTGCCGCGCGAGTTCGAAACCGTGGGCGGTTTCGTGACGGCGCTTCTCGGGCGCATCCCGCGCACTGGTGACCGGGTCCGGTGGGGCGGTCTCGTGCTCGAGGTGCAAGAGGCCCGCCGCCGGCGGGTGCAATGGGTGGACACGTGGGCCGAGGGGCCCGACGACGCGCTCGCCGAAACGGCTAGGAGTGTGCCGTGAACGGCCTGGCGACGATGACGGCGCTCGCGCTGTGCCTCTTCCTGAGCGCCGTGTTCTCAGGGTCGGAGACGGGTTTCTATTCCCTCTCCCGCGCGCGCCTCGAGGCCGACGCGCAGCGCGGCAGGCGCTCGGCGCGCTACATCCAGGATCTGGTGCGCGACGGACGAGTGCTGCTCGTCACGATCCTGATCGGCAACAACTTGATGCTCGAGCTCGTCACGGGGCTTGCGGATCGGTGGCTCGAGGGCTTCGGTTCGATCGCCGCCGGATGGCGCGAGGTCGTGCTGACGGCGGTGCTGACACCCCTCGTGTTCGCATTCGGCGAACTCCTGCCGAAGGACCTGTTCCGCCGCCGGCCGCACCTGCTGCTCGGTGCGGTGGCGCCGGTCCTCATCGGCGCGCGCGCCGTCTTCTCGCCGCTGCGCTGGCCCCTGGTGCGGCTCAGCCGTCGCCTCGAGTCGTGGGCAGGTCTCTCCGGCACCGAAGTGGGGCGCACGCTGGGGCGCGAGCGTTTGCTCGAACTGGTCGAGGAGGGCACCCAGAGCGGCGCGATCCCGGCCCATGCGCGCGAGTTGGCGCACAACGCGCTGAGCCTGCGCTCGATCCCGGTGCAGCGGGTGATGGTGCCGTGGTCCAAGGTGGCGCACCTGGACCTGGACCGCGGCGTCGCGCGGCTGCAGCGCGCCGTGCTGGAGTCGGACCACACACGCCTCCCCGTTCTCGACCCGGCCGTCGGCGTCGTCGGCTACGTGCACCAGCTCGAAGTGCTGGCCGCCGGGGGGGCGGGCGACCTGCGCCGGCACCTGCGCCCTCTGCCCTCGTTCGGCGCCGACCTCTCGGTGGACCAGGCCCTGCGCCGCCTGCGGGTCACGGGCCAGCGCGCGGCACTCGTGGGTCCCCCGGAGCGGCCCCTCGGCTTGGTCACCCTCAAGGACCTGGTCCAGACGATCAGCGGCGACCTGGTCGACTGGTGAGCGACGCCGCGTCGCCCCGTTCCCACGCCCCGACGACGCCGCCGCAACTTTTCCGGGGAACGGCGCTACAGGGCCTCGGAACGACCCCGTTGCACCGCCCCCGTCGGGCCTAGGGATTGCACCCCGGGCCCTGGTACCATGCGCCCGCCGATGACACCCGACTCCACACCCGCCCCCGCCGCCCGCCCGGAGGGCAAAACCGCGCCGTGGATGGTCGCCTTCGGCGCCCTGCTCCTGGCCTACGGATTGGGCGTGCAGAGCGGCCCGGCTGCGGCGGTGAACGCGCCGGCTGCCTTTGGCGCTCCCGGCCCCTTCGTCCAGGGTGGCAATCCGCCGGTGACGGCGACGCCGGATCCGCGGCCGACGCCCGGCTACGGCGCCGCGGATTCGAACCACCGCATGATCGCCGTGACCGGCGTGGATCTGACGGGCCAGTCGGTGCTCTACCTGGTCGACACGATCGACAAGCAGCTCGCGATCTACCAAGCCTCCGGCGGAGGCACCGGCACCAGCGGCGTGAAGTTGGTCGGCGCGCGGCGCATCGACCTCGACCTCGCCCTGCACGGTTACAACGACAAGAGCGAGTACAAGTACAAGGACCTCGAGAAGGAGTTCCAGAAGTTGCAGGCGCGCTGACGCGCCGCGCTCGGGCCCTCCGACTTCGGTTCTGCCGCAGCGTTTCCATCCCCGCCCCGTCCCCCCCCCGTCGCGCCAGTGCGCCCCAAGGAGTCCACGTGAGCCAAAGCAAAGAGTTCTTCAGCTTCGAAGAGGCCCTCGAGGAGTTGCGCCTCAAGGAAGAGGAACTCAAGCGCCTCGTTTCCGAGGGCGAGATCCGCGCCTTCCGCGAAGGCGAGACCATGAAGTTGCGCCGCCGGGACGTGGAAGCCCTGCGCTCGGAACTCTTGGGTGACGAAGTGGTGGACCTGGGCGACGCGACCGAGGAACTCGTTTTCGAGGACGAGTCCGATCTCGTGGATCCGGGCATGGCCACGGAAGAGTTGGTCAGCGCTCCCACGCTGCTGGACGCCGACGACGACCTCGACGTGGAGACGCTCGAGGTCGAGGACCTGGACGGCGACGGCACGGACGAGGACGAAGATCCGGCCGGTGCGCCCGTCGCCGCGCGCAATCGCAACCAGGCAGAGCCCACGAAGGACGGCGGCATCCTCGCGCTCCTGCTCGTGAACGCGATGGTCTTCCTGCTCGTGATCCCGATCCTCTACGCGCTGCGCGTCGGCACGGTTTCCGACTTCGCACGGACCCTGGCTGGCCTGTTCACGGACCTCGGCCAGAAGTCCTGAAGTCCCAACCGGCGCGCCGCGCCCCCGCCGTGGGCCGGGTGGCGCGCGCGCCCGTTCCGACGCGACGGAAGGCGGCACGGCGCCGGCTCGCGGGGCTGCTGGTCCTCGCGTTGGCATCGCTCGGCTGCACGCCGGAGCCGAACGCGTCGCTCGACCAGTTGGAGCGCTTCGCCCTGGTCACCCGGGGGCAAGCCGACCGCAGCTTCGGCATGGGCAGCGGATTGCCCCTGCCCGTGGGCACCAGCCGCGACCTCTTCGTCGACCTCTTCGAGGTGTCGCGCGACGAGTTCGAGCGCTGGATGGGCACCCAACCGGAACCCCGGGGGCTGGTTTCGCAGGCCGCCCTCGCCGACACGACCCACGGCGCTTGGCCCGCGTATTGCGACCTCTTCGAGGCCCGTGAACTGGCGTCGCGCCGCGGCATGCGGCTCTTGACGGTGGGGGAGTGGCTCTACGCGGCGGGTGGGCCGGTGGCGCAGCGGTACCCGTGGGGCCGCGTCTTCCAAAGTTCCCTCGCCAACACACTCGAACTGGGTCTGCTGCGGCCCGTGCCCGTCGGTACCTTCGAAAACGGCCGCAGCCCGTTCGGGTGTTACGACATGCTCGGCAACGTGGCCGAATGGGTGGAGGGCCGCGCGCCGAACGCGCTCGAGATCACCGTGCGCGCCGAGAACACGAGTCTCGGGACCGTGATCGGCGGCTCGTTCCTGACGCGGGTGCGACCGCTCTACGAACTCAACCGCGAGATCGGCGTCACGTACCCGGCCGAGTCCCTGCCGCCCGGTACCCGCTCGATCGCGCTCGGCGTGCGCTGCGCCGTCGACGCCCAGGAGTTCCTGCGCAAGAACGCGGGCGGATGGGCCGGGCAGCGCCAGCGGGTGCAACTGGTGGGCGAGCGGCTCGGACCGGCGGCGGTGCCGATGCTCGAGGAGTTGCGCGGGGAGCCGGGTTCGCCTACGGCGATCCGCTGGTTGCTCGAGGGAGCGCGCCGGTGAGTGCCGACGCCGCGTGGCCCGACGGCGACGAGTGGCGCCGCCGTCTGGAGGCGGAGGGTTTCCGTCCGTCCCGTCGGCTCGGGCAGAACTTCCTGATCGACGCGACCCGGTGTGAGGCGATCGCCGCGCTCGCGGAGCCGCTGCGCGGGATGTTCGTGCTGGAGATCGGAGTCGGCCTCGGCTTCTTGACGCGGCACCTCCTGGCCCGCGGCGCGCGTGTGTTCGGGGTGGAGTTCGACCGGCGCCTCGCGGACCTCTCGCGGGACGATCTCGTCGCGCAAGCCGAGGCCGGCGGCGGAACCTACAACCTGCTCGTTGCCGACGCGCTGGCGACGAAATCGAGTTTGGCGCCCGACCTGCTGGCGGCCCTGCCGCGGGACGCGGATTGGCAGGTGGTCAGCAACCTGCCCTATGCCGTGGCGTCGCCGCTCCTGGTGCTGCTCGCGCGCACGCCCCGGCCGCCGGCGGCGATGACGGCGCTCGTGCAGCTCGAGGTGGCGGCACGCATCGCAGCGCGGCCAAAGAGCGCCGATTACGGGGCGCTCTCGGTTCGACTGCAGGCGGCCTACCACGTGACCGTGGCGCTGCGAGTGCCGCCGGGCGCTTTCCGACCGCGGCCGAAGGTCGACAGCGCGGTGGTGCGTCTGGTGCGGCGCGCTCTGGCCCCCGATGCGGGGGAGTTGGGGCGCCTCGACGCCGTGACTTCGGCCGCGTTCGCCCAGCGGCGCAAACGCCTCCGGAACAACTTGGGAGCCATGCTGCCGGGCGGGACTGCGGAGGCCGAGGAGCTGTGCCGCCGCGCCGAAGTGGATCCGGCCGCCCGCGCCGAGGAGTTGGACCTCGCCGCGTTCGGACGCCTGGCCGCGGGTTGGCCCCCGGAGTTGGTCCGCGGGTTCGACCCGGCCGACTGACGGCGGTCGGCGGAGACGGAAGCGGGAGCCGGGAACCGGAACCAGGCAGTCGGGCGCCTGCGGGAGACGCCTGGTCCGGCTGGTCCGGCTGGTGCGGTGGGCCCGGTGGCTTCGGTGGCTTCGGTGGCTTCGGTGGGTTCGGTGGGGCGACACATGGCGCCCGACGACGGCCCACATCGGCCCATCGAGATGGGGCGATGCGAAGGCGGCTTCGGCCCACCACCCCCACCCTCCACCCTGGAGACGCGCGCACCGCGCACGGGTTTCCCCTGGGGAATCTTGATCTTCGTCCGGGCGTGGGGTACGTTCTTTTGGTCCAGGTGCGAGCGAGCCGCGCTCCGTTCCAGGCGTGCCGATCCCGTCGATGTGGGGGCAGCCGAAGCGGGCCACGAACACCGGGCAATGTCCTCCGTTTCCGCCTCCGCCGCCGGGTCTCCCGGGGTCCCTGGGCCCGTGCCCACGTCGCCCCGCCGGTCGCGAACCCTTCCCGGCGTCACGCCGTCCGGGTCCACTCGCCGTGCCACGGCCCCGGACCCTTTGGACTTGCGTGGAAATGCGCCTCGGCGAAGCCTGCGGATTCGGGGAAGTCCGCGGAACGGACGGTGCATCGCCCTCGGAACCGACGGCTCGAGGACTGGGGATTGGGAGCGTTGGCGCGGGCGAGAATCGGCCCGTGGCGGCGTTGTCGTCGCACTTTCCTGGGGCCGTTTCGCGCGCGGGGTCCCTCCGTGCGACGCGCTCGGGATGCGGCTGCGCGGGTCTTCGACCCAACGGCGGGAATCCAAGGGTGTGGCGCAGGGTCGGATCTGCCCGTTCCCCAGACCCCTCGGCAGCAGAACCCTCGGCTGCCGCCCGGATTTTTAGGGCGAACCGGTGCCGTTGCGCCTCCGCCCGCCCCGACCGCTCCCGAACACCACACACCTCGCAGCCTGCCCCGGCTGCCCGAACTCCGACCCCGACCCCTGGCCCCAGACCCCCGGCCCCTGGCCCCGAACCCGACCCCTGGCCCCGAACCCGACCCCCGACCCCGTTCCCCGTGTCGTCCCCCGAATCCCGCCAGGCCATCGAGAGCGTGAAGCTCGCCGCACCGATCGAGGAGATCGTGCGCGCGCGTGTGCCCGAGTTGAAGCGTGCGGGCGCGGAGTGGCGGGCATGCTGTCCGTTCCACGCGGAGAAGACACCGTCGTTCTACGTGAATCCGGCCAAGGGCATCTGGCACTGCTTCGGCGCGTGTGGGGAGGGCGGCGACGCCATTTCTTTCGTGCAGCGTTTCGACGGTTTGTCGTTCTGGGAGGCAGTGGAGATGCTCGCCAACCAGTACGGAATCGAACTGCCGAAGCAGCGCCGCGCGCAACCGGGGGAGGAGGCGCGATTCGAGCGCCTCTACGACGCCCTCGAGCGCGCCGCGACCCTCTACGAACGCAAACTCGCCGGGCCCGACGGCGCGGCGGCCCGGTCCTACCTGGAGGGCCGCCGCCTCTCGCCGAACACGCAGCAGGCTTTCCGCATCGGCTGGGCCCCGGAGCACGGCAATAGCCTGCTCGACGCGGCCTTGCAGGCCGGAGTCAGCGAGCGAACCCTCCTCGAGGCCGGACTCGTGCGGCGCCGCGACAACGGCGAGGCCTACGATTTCTTCCGCGGTCGGCTGATGATTCCGATCCGCGACCGCATCGGGCGTGTGGTCGGTTTCGGCGCCCGCGTGCTGCCCGGCAGCGGACGCGACGGCCCGAAGTACGTGAACACCCCGGAGACGGAACTCTTCAAGAAGGGCAATCTGATCTTCGGTCTGGACCGCGCGCTCGAAGCCGCGCGGCGCGAGCGGCACCTGATCCTGATGGAGGGCTACACCGACGTGATGGCTGCCCACCAGGTGGGTGTGCAGAACGCCGTGGCCGTGCTCGGCACATCGACGACGCAGGAGCACGCGCAGTTGGCGCGCCGCACCGGCGCGCGCCGTATCAGTCTGATCTTCGACGGGGACGAGGCCGGCCGCCGCGCCGCCAGCCGGGCCCTCGGCGGGCTCTTGCCCCTCGGCGCCTTCGACGTCGACGTGGTGCCGCTGCCCGAGGGCGAGGACCCCGCGGACTTCCTCCTGCGCGCGGGCGTGGACGCGTTCCGCGAGCGCCTCGCCGCGCCGATCTCGTGGTTCGATTTTCTCGCCAAGGGCCTCGAGGGCCGCGAGCCCGCCGCCCTCGCCGAGGGTGTGGACGAACTGCTCGCCGTGGTGGCGCGTGTGCCGAAACCCGTCGAGCAGGAGGGCCTCGTGCGGGCCCTCGCGGCGCGGTTGGAACTGCCCGAGGCCGCGGTCCTCGCGCAATGGGAGAACCTCCCCCAGCGCCGCACGGGTCCCCAGGCCGTCCCAGGAGGCCCCGTCGGCGCGGGAAGCCGCGTCCCGCGCGGGAACCCCACACAGGCGGCGGGCGTCCAACCCCGTGCTCCTGGCGCCTCGGTTTCCTCATCCGGTGCGCCGATCGCGGCCCCACAGGCTGCCCTGCAAGGTGCCGCGACGCCGGTGCCGGTGCACGCCAGCGCCTCCCAGCGCCGGGTGCGTCGGGCCTGGGGCGAACTCGCTGGCGCCATGTTGGTCGACAACAGCTTGATCCCGGCCTACAAAGCGTTCCTCGGCGATGCCCGCGGACAGGCCGTGCTCGAGCCCGTTGCCGCAGCGGACGGCGGACGAGTCGCGGGGGGTGGAAACGGCGGACCGGGAGCTTCCGCGACCAGCGCGGAGGACCGCGGGGCGCAGGGCGTTTCGTCCTCTGCGCATCCGCTGCCGTCCTGCCCCGACGAGGGCATCCTCAAGGTGCTGGAGACCGTATTGGCTCTTTACGACGAAGAACGGGTGGACGCGCGCGGGGACTTCCTGCCCGTGGACACGAGCGCCGTGCTCTCGGCCCTGGCCGAGGACCCGGCGGCGCGTTTGCCGTCCAGCCTGTTCGCGCACGCCGAGCGCGCGGAGAGCGCCCGGGCCCTGGCGGAGGGCGCCCTCGGCATCCTTCAGCGGGAGGCCCGCGAGCGCGTGGTCCAAGCCCTGCGCCGCCCCGCGGACCCCAGCCTCGAGGGGGATCGGATCCGGGACCTGAACCGACTGCTCCTCGAAAAACGCGCGGCCCGCCGCGAATCCCCGGCGTCCCGTGCGCAGGCACCCGACCCGAGCGACCGAACACCCGCCCCGCACCCCGCGGGGGGGCTCCCCAGGAACACCTTCGACGCGGACCGTTACGCGCTCGAGGACGAACCGCCCTTCTAAGAGCGACTCTCACTCCCCGCAGTCCCACACACCTGCGCAAGCCGCGCAGAGCGCACCAGAACGGCCCACAACCAGGGGCCGCCTACAGAGACACGGATGGCTGAAAAAATCGAGGATATCGTCAAAACGCTCGTCGACGAGGGCAATCGCCGCGGGTACCTGACCTTCCAGGAGATGAACAAGCTCCTGGAGGACCAGTTCGTGCCTCCGGACAAGATGGACCAGATCTTCGTCGCGCTGGAGGACGCCGGCGTCGACGTGCTCGACGAAGAGGACGCGGCGGGCACGGAACTGCTCGACCGCGAGGAAGAGAGCAGCGTCAAGAGCGGCGGCGGCCCGCTGCCCGAGGACATGCTCGACGCGCCCGAGCCCCCGTTCGAACGCGCCGTCAGCGCCGAGCGCATCGACGATCCGGTGCGCATGTACCTGACGCAGATGGGTGAGATCCCGCTGCTCACGCGGGACCGCGAGATCTTCCTGGCGAAGACCATCGAGATCACGCGCAAGCGCTTCCGCAAGAAGACCATGGGCTCCGGCCTGGCCATGCAGCGCTCGCTCGAGATCCTCGACGCGGTGCAGCGCGGCGAACTGGCCTTCGACCGCACGCTCAAGGTCAACCCGAACCCCAAACCCGACGACGATCCCAAGATCGTCGAGACCCTCGGCAAGCCGTTCCTGGCGAAGCGCCTGCCGGTCAACATCGAGACGATCCGCGTGCTCGTCGGGCGTGTGCGCGAGGAGTACCGGCAACTACTCGACCCGAAACTCACCAAGGCGAAGCGCTCCGAGCACCTCGCCAACGTGCAGAACCTGCGCCGCAAGCTGGTGATCCTGATCGAGGAGTGCCACCTGCAGGTGAAGAAGGTGCGTCCTTTGATGGACGAGATGAGCGAGCACGTGCGCGAGATGAAGGCCCTCGAGACCAAGATCATCGCCGCCCGTGCCGCGAAGAAGCCGCCGGCGGTGATTCGCGAGCTGCAGGACCAACTGGCCGAACTCGAACTGGTGGTGCTGGAGCCCGCCGACCGGCTGATCCGGCGCATCGACCAGACCAAGTTGCACTTCGAGGAGTACGAGGAGGCCAAGCGCCTGCTCAGCTCGGGCAACCTGCGCCTCGTCGTGTCGATCGCGAAGAAGTACAGGAACCGCGGGCTCTCCTTCCTGGACCTGATCCAGGAGGGCAACACCGGCCTGATGAAGGCGGTGGAGAAGTACGAGTACCGCCGCGGCTACAAGTTCTCGACCTACGCAACCTGGTGGATCCGCCAGGCCATCACACGCTCGATCGCCGACCAGGCGCGCACCATCCGCATCCCGGTGCACATGATCGAGACGATGAGCAAGCTGCGCAACGTCACCAAGAAGCTCGTGCAGGCCAAGGGCCGCGAGCCCTCGGTGGAAGAAGTGGCCGAGGCGTCGGGGATCTCGGTGGAAGAGGCGAAGCGGGTGATGAAGATCAGCAAACACCCGATCAGCCTGGACCGCCCGATCGGCGACAGCGACGACAGCTACTTCGGCGACTTCATCGAGGACGAGTCCGCCGAGAGCCCGGTGACGGCCGCCGGCCACGAGATGCTGAAGGAACGCATCAACGAGGTGCTCTCCACCCTGACCTTCCGCGAGCGCGAGATCATCAAGCTGCGCTACGGCATCGGGGACGGGTACACCTACACCCTGGAGGAGGTGGGGCGGATCTTCCGCGTCACCCGCGAACGGGTGCGCCAGATCGAAGCCAAGGCGGTGCGCAAGCTCCGCCACCCGGTGCGGGCGCGCCAACTGGCGTCGTTCCTCGACGGGTTCCAGTTCGACGAGGACGAAGAGGGCGATCCCGCCGACGAGTAGGGCGGGCCGGCGTTCCTTTCGGCCACCGCTGGGTCCCCGGCGGTCGGCCTCGGCCGCGGGCCGCGCCCGGTTCCCAGAAGCGCTGCGGAACCGGGCGCGGCCCGCGGCGCATTTGCGGCGCCACTTCGACGCGCGTTCGCGTGGGACGGGTTCCTGCGAGAGGACCTCAACCGCGCTCCCGGGCGGGCTCCCGGGTGCCCGGCGGGGTACGGGGGGTCACGGGGGGTCACGGGGGGTCACGGGGGGGCCAGGAGGCCAGGGGGCCAGCGGGCGGCTCGATCCCGGGGCGACGGAGTGCTTCCCGGAGGACGCTCCTTCGGCACCGGCCTTCAACCGCCGGGGAGCCGCCGCTACACTCGCCGCCCGCCCAACCCCGGTCCGCCCCCCGTTTACGATGCGCCAAACCCTTTCGATCCTGCGTGGCCTCCAAGAACTGGACACCTCGATCTGGCGCCTGCGCCGCGAACAAGAACGCCTGCCCGCCGAACGCGAACGCCGCCGGGGCTCCCTCGACGCCAAGCGCCAACGGCTGATCGAAATCGACGCCGAACTGCGGCACCAGCGAGCGCTCATCAAGGAGATCGAGGACGCGACCACCTTGAGCCGCCAGCGGCTGCGCAAACTCGAGCACGAGTCCGCCAACAGCCGCGCCGACCAGGCCATGCTCGCCGCCTACGGCCACGAGATGCGCACCCTGCGGCGGGACATCTCCGACAACGAGGAAGAGGGCCTGCGCGAGGTCGAGAAGGCCGAGGCGAAGCAGAAGGAGCGCGATGGCCTGCAAGCCGAAATCGACGGCTTGGAGAAGGAGTTTGCGGTGCTCGACGAGGCGCTCACCCGCGAGGAGGGTGAAGTCGCGGAGAAGCTGAAGGAGATGAACGCGGAGCGCCGCCGCCGCATGGGCGAGGGAGTGCCGCCGGACGTCCTGAACCAGTACGAGCGCCTGCTCGAGGCCCGCGACGGCGTCGCTTTGGCCATGCTCGATGGGCGCACCTGCCAGGGGTGTTACATCGCGGTGCCGACGAACATCTACGTGCGGTTGACCCGCGGCCGCGAAGTGGTGGCCTGCCCCAACTGCCAGCGCATCCTCTACCTGCCCGAGTGAGGGCCGGGGGCGCCGTGGGCGAGGTCCCGCGGCGCGAACGCGCCTTGCCGCGAACCGCGCCGGTGGAGTTCTTCGGCCAAGAGGCGCCGGACTTCGCCCTTGTGGAGGTCCCAGCGCGGCGCCAGTTGCACGTCGGGCGGAGCATCGCCGGTGATGCGGTGCAGCACTTGTGCCGGAGACAACCGCTCGACGAAGTCGGCGAGCCAGTCGACGTACTCGGCCGGCTGTTGCACGGTCACTTCGCCGCGGCGCCACCACGCGGCGAGGATGGTGCGCTCGAGCACCATCAGGTGGTGCACCTTCACGCCCGCGCAGCCCGAGCGCGCCAGCACCTCCGCGGTGCACCGCGCGCCCTCGCGCCCGTCGCCCGGCAGTCCGAGGATGGCGTGGCCGACCACCTCGAGGCCCGCTCCGTGGCAGCGCACAACCGCGTCCTCGAACTCCGCACACGTGTGCAGTCGCTGGATGCGAAGGAGCACGTCGTCGCTCGCCGATTCGAGGCCCAACTCGACCCACACGGGCACTTCGCGCGCGAGCCGCACCAGGCGCTCGAGCGCCCAGTCGGGCAGCGTGTCCGGGCGGGTCGCCAGGGCGACCACACGCACCGGACCGCCGCGGCTCGCAAGTGCGGGTTCGACCGCGGAGAGCACCTCGTCGAGGCGCTCGGGCGCCACGTAGGTGTTCGAATAACTCTGGAAGTAGGCGATCGCGCCGTACTCGCCGCGCTCGCGCCGCGCGATGCGCGCGAGGCCGAGTTGCAGTTGCGCGGCGATGTCGAGGCCGCTCTTCAAGGCTCCCGTGCCCGAGCCCTCCACGTCGCAGTACACACAGCCCCCGCGTCCCTTCGTGCCGTCCCGATTCGGGCAGGTCGAGCCCGCGTCGAGGGCGACGCGGTGCAGGGGCATGCCAAAACGCTTCGCCAGGGCGGGTTTCAGGGTGCGAAAGGGCAGGTCCGGGCTCACGGGGTGGAGGGTAGCAGGTGGAGGGGTGGCGTTTCCTTGGGGGGTGCGGCGCGCGCGGGCGGGGGTACTTTCGTACCGTGGTGCGCCGATGCGGGAATGGACCGGATTGGCGGCGGCGGGGGAGCGCTACGACGCCGTGCTCTGCGACCTCTGGGGCGTGGTGCACGATGGACGCAGGGCGTTCGGGCCGGCCCTCGACGCGCTCGTGGCGTTCCGTGAGCGCGGCGGTCGTGTGGTGCTCCTCTCCAATGTGCCCAAGACCCGCGAGCCCATACCGGGGCAACTCGATCGGCTGGGGGTACCTCGGTCCGCCTGGGATGCAATCGTCACGTCGGGCGACGCGATCCGGGCGGAGTTCGCCGCCCGCGCGCCGGGGCCCATGCACCTCTTCGGGCCGCCGGAGGACGGCGAGTTGTGGGAGGGCCTGCGCATGGAGCTGTCGGACCTCGAAAACGCGGCCTTCCTCGCCGCGACCGGGCTCAACGACTTCGAACGCGACGAACCGGCGCACTACCGGCCGGTGCTCGCGCGCGCCCGCGAACTGGGTTTGGTGATGCTGTGCGCCAATCCCGACCTCGTGGTGCGCCTCGGCTCGCGGCTCCACTGGTGCGCCGGCGCGCTGGCGAAGGAGTACGCGGATCTGGGCGGCGAAGTGGTGCTGGCCGGCAAACCGCACGGGCCGGTCTACGCACTGGCGTTTGCGGAGTTGCGTCGGCTCCTTGGGCGCGAGCCGGAGAGGGGGCGTGTGCTCGCCATCGGCGACGGCCCCGGCACGGACATCCTGGGCGCGAACCGCGAGGGCCTCGACAGTTTGTTCGTCGCCCGCGGCATCCATGGCCACGACCTGGGCCAGGTGGTCGAGCTCGACCTCGCCGCCGCCGAGGCGGTGCTCGCGAACGAGGGAGTGCGGGCCACGTACGGAGCCCTCGAGCTCCACTGACTGCGGCTCGCCGTTAGGAGGCACAATGGCAACCGTGCAGATCCAACCGGTGGTGGTGGGTACGGCCGGGCACATCGACCACGGCAAGTCGAGCCTCGTGCGCGCCCTGACGGGCATCGATCCGGACCGTTGGGCCGAGGAGAAACGCCGCGGCATGACCATCGACCTCGGCTTCGCCAACTTCGCGCTGCCGGACGGCAGGCGGGTGGGCATGGTCGACGTGCCGGGCCACGAGCGCTTCGTGCGCAACATGGTGGCCGGCGCCACGGGCATCGACATCGCGCTCTTGGTCGTGGCCGCGGACGATGGGGTGATGCCGCAGACGCGCGAGCACCTGGCGATCCTCCAACTGGTGGGAGTGCGCCGCGCGTTGGTCGCGTTGAGCAAGGTGGACGCCGTCGATCCCGATCTGGTGGAGCTCGCGCGCGACGATGTGGCCGGAGCGCTGCTCGGCACCGCATTCGAGGGCGCGAAGATCGTGCCCGTGTCGTCGATCACGGGCGAGGGCCTCGACACGCTGCGCGCGGAGCTCGTGCGGTTGGCGCTCGAAACGCGCCCCCGCGCGGCCAGCGGCCCCTTCCGCATGCCGATCCAGCGAGTCTTCTCGAAGCCTGGTTTTGGCACCGTCGTGACGGGCATTCCGCTCTCGGGCGAACTGCGCGCGGGCGACGAGGTCGAACTCCTGCCGCGCGGTGTGCGCGCCAAGGTGCGCGGGCTGCAGGCCTACGGCGAGCCCGCAGAGCTGGTGCGCGCGGGGCACTCCAGCGCGCTCAACCTGGCCGATGCGGAGCGCGCCAGCTTGGCCCGGGGCGACGTGGTGGCCGCGCCGGGGTACTTCGGTGCCCACACGATGGCGGCCGTGCGATTGACGGCCTTGCCGAGCCTGTCGCGGCCCGTCGCGGACCGCTCGCCCGTGCGGCTGCACCTCGGCACGGCGGATCCCCACGGCGAGTTGGTGTTGCTCGAGGGCGAGCAGCTTGTGCCCGGCACATCGGCGCTCGCGCAGATTCGGCTCGAGCTTCCGACCGTGATGGCGCCCGGCGATCGTTTTGTGCTGCGTTGGCTGTCGCCGGAGCTGACCCTCGGCGGCGGTGTGGTGCTGCTGGTGGGGGAGCGGCGCATGAAACGCGGGCACGAAGAGACGTTGGCCGCACTGCTGCGCCAGGAGGCGGCACTCGGGGACGTGCGCGCGCTGTTGCTCGCGGCCCTCGAGCGCCGCGATCTCCTCGCGCCGACTGCCGCGGAGCTGGGCCGCGAGGTGGGCCTCTCGCCCGAGGAGGCCGAGGCCAAGTTGGCGGACCTGCGCTCCCAGAAACTGGCGCTTGCCCCGGGCCAACGGCGGCGCTGGTTCGCGGCGAGCCGCCTCGAAGCGGGCCTCGAACAGTTGCTCGGCCACGCCGCCGCGTACTTCGCAGAAGAGACGCTGCGCGAGCGTGTGGATGTGATCGAGCTCGAGCGCCGCAGCCAATGGCCGCGGGAATCGCTGGACTTGCTCGTCGCCGAGGCCGTCTCGCGTGGGCTCTTCGAGGACGCTGGCCAGGGCACGCTGCGGCTCCCACGCGCCGCGCCGGTGGACGAGGGCCTGCGCGCGGAACTGGCCGAGGCCCTCGCGGCGCTGCTCGCCGAGCCCTTCCAGCCGCCGACCGCTCTGGAACTCGCCGAGCGCACCAAACATCCTGAAAAACACGTGCGCGCGCTCTTTGCGCGCCTCGTCGACGGGGGCGAAGCCGTGCGCGTGAGCGGCGACTATGTGTTCGGGAGGGAGGCGTACGAGCGCGCGAAGGCCGCGGTGCGCGCCAGCGCCGAACGCCACGGCCACGTGGAGATCCCCGAACTGCGCGACCAACTGAACACGTCGCGCAAATGGCTCATTCCCTTGCTCGAACACCTGGACGGCATCGGGTTCACAATGCGCGCCGGCTCGCACCGCGTGCTGCGCAAACGGTGACCGCGGGGGGGGGGGCACGGATCTCTGTCGTGCGAACCGCGCGCTCCCGGCCGGGCCCGGCCACGTTCCCCCGGGGCCACGCGGGGTGAGCGAACTCAGGGGCAACCCTCGGGCGAAGCGTACTTCGGCGGTACCAGACGCTACGTGTTGCCTGTCCCCGGGAGAAGGGCCGGGCGGCGGCCGGGGCTCGGCCGGGCTGCGGGGGGTGGGGCTGCGAGGGCTTCGCCCGAGCGGCCGGACCAAAGCGGCGCCACGGCCGCGCGATCGCCGATGTGTCTTTGGTAGTTTGTGAGCGTGGGGAAAGGCACCCCACGGCGGCGGTGGCTCTCGCCCACGTACCTCCGACGCCCCTACGCGTGGGCTCCTCGAACACCCCGGGTTGCGGCGGACTGGATACCGATGACCGAGGCAGATTCTGTTCCCGCGGCGAACCCGAGCGACGTTGCAATCCCGCTGGAGCGCGACTTGTTCTTGCGCACGTTGATCGGACACCTGGCGGCCACGCTCCAACAGGTCGTCGGCACGGAGGAGGCGTCCGGCTTCCTGAGCGTCGTCGGCCAGGAGATCGGGGACGAACTCAACCAAACGTACCGGCATGCGCTCGCGGTCCCAAAGCTCGATCGGGAGCAGGTCGCTCGTGTACTCGTCGATCTCAAGCGTCGCATACAAGGGGACTTCTACGTCGCGGAGCAGGACGAAGGAACGATCGTCCTCGGCAACCGCGTCTGCCCGTTTGGCGACAAGGTGCTGGGCCGCCCCGCGCTCTGCATGATGACCTCCAACGTGTTTGGAGTCATCGTTTCGGAGAACCTCGGGTA
Organism: Planctomycetaceae bacterium; assembly: GCA_016125265.1. Classification (GTDB taxonomy): domain Bacteria; phylum Planctomycetota; class UBA1135; order UBA1135; genus RI-242. Next base: position 26,798 of record WGMC01000013.1, on the reverse strand, counting down.
CGCCAGGGTGGTCATCGAGCGAGCCATCGCCCGAGGCGATCGGGAGTGCCGCGTGCTGGTGCACCTCGCGCCATCCAGGGACGCCGACGGCGCGTTGGGTCGGGAATACCACACGGCGTGACTCCTTGAACACGACGCCCGAGTCCTTCCTGCTGTTCGCCGACGCGGTGCCAGACCCGATGCTCCTAGTCTCGGGGGCCGGTCTCGTGGTTGCGCTCAATCGTGCCTGCGCAGAGCGTCTGGGTGTCGACGTCCGCGCCCGCACCGGCCAGGAGCTGTCCGAGCTCGCCAGCGATCCTCCCGAGGAACTCGCGCGGTACCTCCGTTCGTGCGGGCGCAGCCGTCAGCCCGTCTTCGGTGCCCTCACCATCCGCGGTGCGGTCGAAACCGTGTGCCGTGCCGAAGGCAGCGTGGTCTGCCCGAGGACGGAGACTTCGCCGGCGTGGATCCTGCTGCGGCTCGCGCCGAAGCACCTCGGCGCGGAGAAGTTCACGGCCCTGCGGTTGCGTGTCGAAGAGTTGGCGCGCGAGGTGGACCGGCGCAGGGCCGCGGAGCGCCTCGCCACGGAATACGGCGAGCGCCTTCGCATCACGCTCGCGAGCATCGGGGACGCGGTCATCGCCACCGACGTGGCGGGCCGAGTCACCAACATGAACGCGGTCGCCGAATCGTTGACAGGTTGGACCCTGGCAGAGGCGCGCTCGCAGCCGCTGGACACGGTGTTCCACATCGTGAACGAATCTACGCGCCAACCCGCCGAGAATCCGGCCACGCGGGCCTTGCGTGAGGGTGTGATCGTCGGACTGGCGAACCACACCGTTCTGATCGCAAAGGATGGCATCGAGCGCCCGATCGACGACAGCGCTGCGCCCATCCGCTCCATGGGTGGCGAGATCATCGGCTGTGTGCTGGTGTTCCGCGACATCACTGAGCGTCACCGCCAGGAGTTCGAACTCCGCGAGCGCGAACACCGCTTCGTGACTCTGGCCGAGTCCGTGCCCCAACTCGTGTGGATGGCGGATTCCGATGGCCACATCTTCTGGTACAACCGCCGCTGGTACGACTACACCGGCACCGTTCCCGAAGACATGGTGGGCTGGGGCTGGCAACGTGTGCACGATCCGCGCTGCTTGCCGCAGGTTTTGGAGCGCTGGCGCGAGTCCCTCGGCACCGGCCAATCCTTCGAGATGGTCTTTCCGCTTCGCGGGCGGAATGGCGAATACCGTCGGTTCCTTACCCGTGTCGAGCCCATTCGCGACGACGACGGACGGGTGATTCGCTGGCTGGGAACCAACACCGACGTCGAGGAGTTGGAGCGAACCAGAGCGGCACTGCGCGAGAACGAAGAGCGCCTGCGCCTCGCGGCGGATGCTACCGCCGTGGGGATCCTCGACTTCGAGCCCGAAACGGGGCGGCTGAGTTTCAGCGAAGGTGGATTGCGCATCTGGGGCTTCGAGACGGACGACCCGCTCACTCCGAAGGCGGTGATGGCCCGCGTCCATCCGGACGACCGGAGTTCCATCAAGGCCGCGTGGGCCGCCGCGCTGGACCCGGAGAGCGGAGGCGAACTCGAGATCCAGCACCGCCTGCTCCGTGCGGACGGGGCGACCCGGTGGGTGGCGGCCAAGGTCCGCACCGTGTTCTCCGCGGAAAGCCCGCGGCGGGCCGTGCGTTCGCTCGGAACGATGCTGGACATCACGGACGCGAAGCTGGCGGAGCAGCGGCTGCGGTTCCAGCTCGACTTGACACGCAGCATCACCGACACGGCCACGACGGCCATCGTGATGCTGGACGAGAACGGCCGCTGCACGTTCATGAATCCGGCCGCGGCGAACATGATCGGATTCAGTTTCGAGGAGATCGAAGGCGGCGCCCTCGACGACTTCGTTCGCCAGATTCGCGACGACGATCGAGGCCGGCCCTGGCGAGAGTCGACCATCGCTTCGGGGCTGATGTCCGGCGACGAGGTGCGCGACCGCGAGGACGTCTTCGTGCGCCGAAGTGGCGAGCGTTTTCCGGTGATGTGCAACGCGCGTGCGATCGCTCGCGACGGAGTTCTCGTGGGGACGATCCTCGAGTTCCGCGACATCACCGACGAGAGGAAGGCCGCCGCGGCGCTGCGCGAAAGCGAGACCCGCTACCGCTTGGTCGGCGAAGCGGCGAACGACGCCATCTGGGATTGGGACCTGACGACCAATCGCGTGACCTGGAACCACGGATTGACGCGGGCGTTCGGTTATGCGCCCGAAGACGTGGGTGAGGACGCATCCTGGTGGGAGGACAACCTCCACCCGGACGACCGCGCGCGCATCCACGGCGCCATCCACGCGGCCATCGAGGGGGGCAGCGAAATCTGGTCCGCCGACTACCGCTTCCGCCGCGCCGATGGGACCTACGCCTCCGTGCTCGACCGCGGACGGATCGTTCGGGAGCACGGCAAGCCGATCCGCATGGTCGGTTCGATGCTCGACTTGACCGAGAGGGAGGCGGCGGAGGCGGCCCTGCGTCAGCGGACCGCGGAACTCAACTTCACGCTTGCGGCGACAGGCGTCGGGATGTGGTTGAACACATTGCCGTTGGCGGCGCTGGACTGGGATGAACGCACACGGGCCATCTTCCACGTGCCCGACGGTGAGGCACCCACCATCGACCTCTTCCTGAGCCGTCTGCACGCCGACGACCGGGAGCGTACCCAGCTCGCCATGGAGCGGGCGCTGAAGGACGGCAGCCTGTACGCCATCGAACACCGCGTGGTGAACCCGTCGACCGGCGAGATCCGCTGGCTGAAGTCGATGGGGCAGGCGACGTATGGCCCCGATGGTGAACCGGTGCGGTTCGACGGCATCAACTACGACATCACGGACGCGAAGCGACTGGAAGAGGAACTGCGGGGCATCGCGGCCGAGCTGTCCAACGCCAACCGGATGAAGGACGTGTTCTTGGCCACGTTGGCCCACGAACTGCGCAATCCGCTGGCTCCGATCTCCAATGGTCTGCAGCTCATCCGGCTGGCGCGGGGCGATTGGTCCGTCGTCGAGAAAGCACGCGCGCTCATGGACCGCCAGATCCGCCAGATGGTGCGGTTGGTCGACGACCTGATGGACGCAAGTCGGATCGCGACCGGCAAGATCCAGTTGCGGATCGAGCGCGTCGACGTGGCCACGGTCGTGAACAGTGCCGTCGAAACGAGTTTGCCGCTCATCGAGAGCCTGGGCCACGATCTCAGTATCGCGCTCCCGCCCAGCCCACTGCTTGTCGAGGTGGACCCGACCCGACTGGCGCAGGTACTCTCGAATCTGCTCAACAACTCGGCCAAACACACCAAGCGGAAGGCGCAGATCTCGCTCAGGGCTGAGCAGCAGGGAAACGAGTTGCTTGTGTCCGTCAAGGACACGGGCGTCGGCATCGCCGCTGCCCATTTGCCCCGCGTTTTCGACATGTTCTCCCAGGTCGATCAGTCCTGGGAGGGCGCGCAAGGCGGGCTCGGCATCGGGTTGGCCCTGGTGAAGAGCCTGGTCGAACTGCACGGCGGAACCGTCGAAGCGCGCAGCGAGGGGGCCGGGCAAGGCGCCGAGTTCGTCGTCAGGATTCCGTGCGTCGTCGCGACGTCCGCGAAGGCGCCCATCGCCGTCCAGCCCGATGGCGGCACGCTTGCGTTGCGTGTTCTGGTCGTGGACGACAATACCGACAGTGCGGACAGCCTCGCCATCGCACTGGAGATGATGGGGAGCGAGGTCCTGACGGCTTACGACGGGGAAGCAGCCGTAAGCGTGGCAGCCACCCACCGGCCCGACGTGATCCTCCTCGATATCGGACTCCCGAAGCTCAACGGCTACGAGGTCTGCCGACGCATCCGCGCACAGGAATGGGGCAGGGATATCTTCATCCTGGCGCAAAGCGGTTGGAGTCAGGACGAGCATCGGGAGCGGACCCGAGAGGCGGGTTTCGACCACCACTTGGTCAAGCCGGTCGATCCCGACGTGCTCGTGCGCCTGCTGCGAAACCTGCCCGACGTTCGCTCCGAGCCCGACCCTGGTTGACGCCCGCGGACCCCGAGCCCGGCTGCATGTGACTCCACGCCTCCGTCTCGGCGATGCGGCGCGCTAGAGCGCGCCGAGTGTGTGCGCGAGCCGTGCGGGGACGTCGAGCGCGGGCGGGATCGGCACGACCTGGGCCGGCGGAGCGTAGCGGTGCAGCAGGCCCTCGACGATCGATTGGAAGCGGAACTGCAGCCAACGGTCGGTCGAGCGCACACCGTCGTGGGCGAGGGGCAGATCGCCCCACGGCAGCAGCACCACACGATCCAGCGTGCGGCCCGCGGTGATCAGGCGCTCCATCCACTGGTCCGTGCGCGTGCGATCGTGCAGGCTGCCGTAGTGCAGCCAGAACGCGCCGTGGTCGTAGGGCGATCGGTCGGCGACAAAACCGGGGGCGTGTCGCAGGGCGTCGGATTCCGCGGCCTGTTGTTCGTGCCACAGTTCCTCCAGGAGGTCTTCGTACCCGCCGGGGCGCGCGTGCAACGCCATCCAGTCGAGGCCCGCCTCGAGGCGCTTGCGCATCCCCTCGTCGACGAACACGTAACCCAGTTCGGCGGCCAGCAATCGGCCCAGGGTTGTTTTGCCCGTGCCGGCGGAACCCGCGAGCGCGATGCGGCGGGGAGGCGCGCTCACCCGGGGCGCTCTCCGAACACTTCGAGCACGGTGCCCGCCTCGCTGCACAGGAGGCGGGTGCGCGAACCGGTCGCGGGTGCGAGCCGAAGGGACTGCGCCACGTCGATGCCGAGGGCCCGGCACACCAGCGCGCGGATTGGGCCCACGTGGGTCACGAACACCGTGGTCCGATCGAGGAGCGCCGCGTACTCCGCGTCGAACCATCCCTGCACACGCTGGGTCATCGCGAGGAACGATTCGCCGCCCGGCGGTTCCGTGTGCACGAAGTCGCGCCAGTAGTCGCGGGTGCGCGCGGCGTCCGCGACCTGCAGTTCCTGCCAAGTGCGGCCTTCCCACACACCGAGGGATTGCTCGCGCAACGCGGGGACGAACTCGACTTCGATACCGAGCCGCCCCCCGAGTTCGACTGCCATCCCGGCACACCGCGGCAGGTCGCTCGACACGAGACGCGCCACGGGCGCCGCCGCCATTCGCTCGACGAGCGCCGCCTGCTCGCCCATCCCGACGTCGCTCAGGCCCGTATCCAACTGCCCGCGCACCACCCTCCGCTCGACCTCGCGCACGGCGCCGTGGCGCAGCAACTCCACCGTCGCCACCCGATCACAAACCATCGCGGCCCGCGTGGCCGCGTCGAACTGGCCGTTGTCGCTCAACCGTCCAATCCCTCGAGCCAACGCAGCCCGCCGAGCAGTCCGACCCGAGCGTTCCAGCCCAAGAAGTACGGTTGCAGGTCCGTGGTCAGCGCGGGCAGGTCCCCGGCGGAGTGGTAGTAGGGGTCGTGGTCCACGACGACACGTTCGGACTCCTCGTCGCTCATGCCGAGTTGGTCCTTGGTGCGCGGGTGCGCGGCCTGACGTCCCCATGCGCTGGCGTAGAGGGTCAGCGCGGGCACACCGCGTTCGCGCATCGCGGGCGATTGGCTGAAGACGTAGGAATCCGTGCCGCCGAGGCTCTTCACCGTCGCCCAGCGTGTGGGGAATCCCGGCTGGCCGCTGTGCTCGTTCAGGACGGCGAGCAAGGCCGCCAGCAACGCCGCGTGGTGGGGCTCGTCGTCGGGCTCCAGGTAGAGCCGATCGCCGAGCACCCCGTACCCCGACTGGTCGAAGTTCAAGAGGCCGAGCATCGGCTCCGCGCCTTCGGCGAGCGCGCGCTCGCGGTGCGCCTTCGACGAGTGGATCTCCGCGCCCCAGATGGCGAAACGCAGCTCGCGCGGCGGCGCGGGCACGAGGCCAGCGGCGCGCGCCTTCGCGAATGCCCCTGCGATTTCGAAGACGATCGCCTCGCCGCTGCCGTTGTCGTTCGCGCCCGGTCCGCCCGAATCCGCGTCGCCATGGGCCGAGAACAGCAAGTATCCAGGGGGCGCTCCTTCCGCCGCGGGGATGCGCGCGAACACCGTCGCCACGTCGGACTTGCGGATCACCGTTTCGAGCTTGGCCTCGAGCTCCACCTTGCGACCCGCTTCCAACTCCGCGCGCAACCAGGCGCCTTCGGCGCTCGGGATTCCGAACACCGCGGTGGGGTTCTCCGCACCGGGCGCGAGGCGCGAGATCTGCGGCCAGTCTCCGACGCTGGTGTTGCGACCGTCGACCAGCACCACCTTGGGCGGGTTCTCCGCGCGGCGCCGCGGCGCGGTGCGCAGCAACTGGGCGGGCGAGTCCCCGTCGCCGGCGGTCAGCGCGAAGCGGCCGGCCACGGGGGGGGAGAAGCCGTAGGGCCAGGAGCGCTCGATCGCCCGCGGGCCCGCTTCCGTGTGGGCGACCAGGGACCAGGAACGTTCTTCCGCATTCCAAAGCTCCCCGTCCGATTCGGTCCAGGCGGTGAGGCCGAGGCGCTCGAACGCCGCGCGTCGCACGGCGTTGGCCCGGGCACCCGAATCCGTGCCGCCCATGCGGGCGCCGAGGGCCACGATGAGCCGCACGTGGGCAGCGGCCCGGTTGTCGTCGACGAGGGCGGCGAGCGCCCGCTCGGTGCCGGTCCCGCCGGTTGTCGCGGCCACCTGGAGCAAAAGCGCGGGCCAAATCCACCGGAGCGTCGTCGCCATGGGGAGATCCTCAGGTCCACCCCTCTCCGCCGCAAGCCCGAGGCGCGCCGCCCGGAGCCAATTCCCGTCTGACCTTCAAAGCCACCCCACCCCCTGCCGATAGCCCCGTCGCACCCGCGCACGGCAACACGCCCCCAGAGGGGGCCGGATGCGCGCGTTTCCCTGCCACGAACTGGGCCCCCGGCCCTCGACGACCGCAATGCAAGAGCCCCACGATCAACAGGACGACCCCAATCGCCCCCGCGGCAACCGACCCGCGCGAGGCGCCCGGGTCGTGACCCCCGGCGAACTGGTGCAGGGCGCGCTCCAACAACAGGGCGGCGACGGGGACTTCCTCGGTCTCGGCCGCACCGCCGGGGATCTCGTGGGCATGGCGCAGGAGCTCGAGGATCAGGCGTCCCAGCGCGCGCCGCTGCGCCTGTCGGGCGAGGAGCCCGAGTACGACGACGAACCGCAGCAGGACGACCTGGGTGTGCTCAACGAGGTGCCGGATGGCGCGTCGAGTTTCGGCGTGCCCACCGACGCACCTTCCTCGGACATCTACGCGCCTCCGCACGCGGCGGTCGAAGCGGAGGACGAGTCCGACGAGGACGGCTGGGAAGGCGACTTGGACGCGGAGGAAGAGACGGAATACGAGCAGGTGCTCGTGGGCGACGGTTCCGAGCCGGCGGAGAGCACCGACGAGTCCGAGGAGTACGAGGCGGAGGCCTACGCCGCCGGGGGCGAGTCCGAGGAGTTCGAGGAAACGCAGGACGAGGATCTCGCGATTGCGCACGCCGACGACGAGACGGGCGAGTTCCAAGGTGAGGACGACGGCAGCTCGTCGTTCGACGAAAGCGAGTCGGAGGACGAGTCCTTCGAGCCGAGTTACGCCGCGGAGGAGGGAGTCGACTTCGGCGCGGAGCGCAGCTTCGCGGGAGCGGCCCGGCCCCGCCGTCGCATGGGGGCGCTCGTGACCCTGGGCGCGGGCTGCATGGTGGCCGCGAGTCTCGCCGTCGTGCTGCCAGTGACGGGGTACCTGCCGTTCGACGTGCCGTACCAGGTGCCGCAGAGCTGGTTCGAACGTGTGGGACTCGGGTCCCTCGTCGGCATCGGCAATCGCGCGAATGCGCGCGATGGTGCGCATGTGCAAGTCGCGGCCGCGGACCCCGTGCCGGCGCGTGCTGCCTCGGAACAAGCCGCCGAAACACCCGCGGTCTCCGCTGGGGAGGCGGAGGCGCTGGCCGCCGCCAGCGGGGCGCGCCGCGTGCAGCGGCCGGAGCCCGAGGCGCCGCGCAGCAGCGCAACCTCGCCGACCGCGCCCGCGGCGCCGGCCGCCGCACCCCAAGTGCTCGAGCCCGCCGAAGTCGCCGGTCGCGCGGAGGAACAGTCGATTCCCGCGGCCGCACCGACACATCCCGCGGGCGCACAATCCGCCCAACCCGTCGCGGTCGATGCGACTCGGGGCGACGCGTCCGCCGTCGGGGCGCCCGCAGCCGACGCGCCGACGCAGGCCGATGCCGCGAAGCCCGCCGTCGCCGCCGCGTCGCTGCCGGCAAAGCCGAGCGCACCGTCGACGCCGCCCGTGCTTGCTCAGCCTGTCGCGCCCGCTTCCGTCGCCGCCGCGGACGCGCCCGTCGGACCTCCGCCTCCCGCACTCGCAGGCGGGGTGCCCATGGGACCGCCTGTCGCCAGCGGCGGCGTGCCCTCCGGCCCGATCGGCCGCACCTCGACGCTGCCCGGACTGCCGACGGAGCGCCGCGAAGGTTCGATCCTCCTCGACGACAAGGCCGCCAACCCGAGCAGCCCCATCTTCCGCATGCCGACCAGTGAGGATCTCGGCCAACGCTGGACGGGAACCGAGGTCCCGCCGCTCTCGCGCATCCAGTCCAAGTTCCGGATGGTCACGCCGAACGTCGGCCGCGTGCGTATCGTCACGCAGCGGGGCGACGTCTTCGACGGCCGCCTCGATTCGATGGGGGAGAGCCAGGTGTGGCTCGTGATGAGCCTCGGCACGATCGCCATCGCCGGCGAGACCGTCGCGCGCATCGACCGCCTGCCGGAAGGCCCGGCCCCGAAGGGACGCTCGGCCGCCACCACCAGCTCCGAGCGTGTGCGTGTCAAGACCGCCGGAGGTGTGCTGGTGGGACGAGTGCTGTCGAGGGATGGCGACCGCGTGACGATCCTCACCGACGCCGGGGGCCGTGTGACCCTCGTCAACCCGGAGATCGAACCCGCGGACCAGAAGGTCCCCGGGGGCGTCCTGGGCGGCCGTCCGCCCCAGTGAGCGCGGCTCGGGCCGCGTGAGCGGCCCCGTTGCAGCGCGGTTCTGCCCGCGAGCGTGGGCAAGCGGCGCAGTGGGGCTCCGCGCGCGCCGCCTCGTGCGTCACCTCCGGCGCCGACGCGGGTATCCTCGGAACCCATGCGCCCGCTGCTCCTGCTCTTGCTCGTGCTGGTGCTGGCCCCCTTTGCCGGGGCCAGGGACGATCAGACCCTCGACGATTTCCGCCGCTTCTACAAGAAGCTGGAAAGTCGCGCCGAGCGCGTCGAGGCCGTGCTCGCACTGGAGCGCATCGAAAGCGCCCGGGTCGTCGAACTGCTGGAGCCGCTGCTCGGCGATGGCGATCCCGAGATCGTGCACGCGGCGGTGCGGGTGCTCGGCGGGCTGCGCGAGCCGGCTTCGCGGACCGCATTGGCCACCGCGCTGCAAAAGACCAAGTCGCCGGTCGTTCGGGCCGGATTTCTCGATGCACTGACGGTGGCGGGGTTGCCGCTCGTCGAGGACGGCCTGTCCGACGCGGTGGTGGGGGCGCTCGAGGACAAACAGTGGACCGTGCGCCTCGGCGCGTTGCGCACGCTGGCGGCCGTGGGGCAAGGCGATGTCGCGCCCGCCATCGCCGCGGCGGCGGCGGACCCGGAACCGGCGGTGCGCGCGGGCGCCCTCGACGGCCTGGCCGTCCGGCGGTCGCCGCTGGTCGTCGAGTTGGCTCTCGCCGCGCTCGCCGATCCGGTGTGGCAGGTGCGCGCCAGCGCGATCGCGGCGCTCGGTCAGGTGCGCGACGTGCGTTCGGTGCCCGCGTTGATCGCGCGCATGGAAGTGGAGGAGGGGCGCCTCGTCGCCGATGCGGCCGCGTCGCTCGAAGCACTGACGGGGCGCTACTTCGGGCTCGATCTCGACGCTTGGAAGGGCTTCTGGAAGAACTTCGGCGCGAACTACAAACTGCCGACGGACGAGGACATGGCGCGACAACGGGCCGCGCGCGCCGAAGCCGGGCTGCGGTACACCACGCCCACGGCCACCAGCTACCACGGCATCGACACCCCGAGTCGCGCGGTGGTATTCGTCATCGACGTGTCGGGCTCCATGCAGACGCACGTCGTGCAGAAGGAGCGCTTCGAAGCGGGCAACTATCCGTCCTTCGCGCGCATCGACATCGTCAAGACCGAACTCGCGCGCACGATCGAACGGCTCGAGCCGCACGTGCGGTTCAACGTGCTCGCGTTTGCGACCGACGTGATGCCGTGGCGCAAGGAACTGGCGCCCGCGACGGCGCTGCACAAAAAGAGCGCTCTCGAGTTCGTCGGGCGGCTGAAGCCCCTCGGGACAGCCGAGGACGCGGCGCTCGCCTCCGCGGGTCTCGGCGGCGCGTCCAACTTGCACAAGGGCAAAACCAACACACACGGGGCGCTGATGGCGGCCCTCGGCGTGGATCCAGGCCGCGGCGCCACCACGGCCACCGACTACCGCGTGGACGTGGACACGATCTTCTTCCTCTCCGACGGCCAGCCCACCCACGGGGACTTCATCGAGGAGCGCGACATCCAGCGGGTGTTCCGCGAGGCCAACGCGCTGCGTCGTGTGGTGCTCCACACCCTGGCCATCGGCGACTTCTCGACGGGGTTCATGGAGACCCTGGCGTCGGAATCCGGCGGTACGTTCGTGAACTTGGGCCGGTAGGGGAGCGCGCCCGCGCTCGAGTCGGCCCCGCCGGACCGCCGGGTGAGCGGGCGGGCCGGCTGGCCCGCCCTCCGGGACCCATTGGATGGACCCTGGGCCTTGACCGGAGCCCCCCCGTGCGCCTACTCTCCCCGGCCCTTCAGCGGGGTGTGGCTCAGCTTGGTAGAGCGCTGCGTTCGGGACGCAGAGGTCGTAGGTTCAAATCCTATCACCCCGACCACCCTTTCATCGACGTAACTGGTTGCCGATCGCCATCTTAGGCGAACCTGCCTGGATCAGCGCAGCGCGGCTCAAGGCCAGGATGTGTGGATTCGTCCACGCTTCCACAGCCCCCGCGCAACATGACTCGGCACATCAAGGCCGCGCCCACCCTCAAGCGGCACCGGCGTAGCGGCAACGGCTACGCCAGATTCAACGGTCGACAGTTCTGGTTCGGGCCCTTCGACGACCCCGCGTCCCATGCGCGGTTCGCAGCCTTCCAGGCCCGTTGGGAGGCCAACGGCCGGGAAATCCCACAGGCAGCCCTCCCCGATGCACGGCCGCTCGACGTGGCCGATCTCGTCGCGCTTTACCTGGAGCATGCGGAGGTCTACTACCGGCGTCAGGATGGGACTCTCACCCACGAGGTCACGAACATCCGGTACTCCGTCCGGCCGCTTCTCCAACTGTGGGCAGCGCTACCGGCCGGCGAGTTCGAGCTCCGGCAACTCAAGGAGGTCCGAGAGTCGATGATCGCGTCGGGGCTCGCCCGGCCCACGGTCAACGACCGAATCCGTCGGTTGGTCCGCCTGTTCGGCTGGGGAGCCGAGGAAGAACACGTCGGCGCCGAGGTCTTCGGAGCGCTGCGCGCATTGCGGCCGCTCAAACGAGGGAGAAGCAAGGCCCCGGATCCCGCTCCCGTGCGGCCCGTTCCCTGGGTACACGTTGCCGCCACCCTGCCCTACCTCCAGCCGCCGGTCCGCGCCATGGTCCTGCTGATGTGGCACACCGGGATGCGCCCCGCTGAGGCGCGGACCCTCACGCCCCGTTCCCTCGACCGAAGCGGCGAGGTCTGGCTCTACCGCCCGGAACAGCACAAGACGCTCCACTACGGCCGCGCGCGGGTGATCGCCATTGGCCCACGGGGACAGGAAGTGCTCGCGCCGTACCTGGTCCGTCTTCCCGCACCCACGCCGGACGTTCCGCTCTTTTCGCCGAAGGAGGCGATCGCGGCCCGGCAGCGCGGAGCAAGGTCCCCCCGCAACGAGCGCCGTGTGCCGACAGGGGCCGGTCCGTCGTCCGCTTCGCGGGGCTGGGTAGTCGGCCCTGAGTACGGAAAAGACAGCCTTGCCCGGGCGATCGCCCGGGCCTGCCGGCGCGCCAGCGTGCCGCATTGGGCACCGAACCAGCTCCGCCATGCGGCGGCAACTCGCATCCGCAAGGAGCTCGGCATCGACGCGGCTAGGGCGGTCCTCGGCCACGTCTCGCCGACGACTACCGAGGTCTACGCGGAGTTGGACCTTTCTCAGGCAACCGCGGTTATGCGTAGAATGGGTTAGGCCCCCGCAGCCGTCGAAGACGGTCCAGATCGATGGATGGCCGAGTCGTCGTCAGAGAGCCATGAATTTCGCGACACACCGCCCGTCTGAGGCCTTGATGCACCTACTGGCACGGCAGGAGCACATGGAACGGCTCCTACACCCGCTGACGGACTTGCGGGACTGTCCATCGATGCGCATCGCATTGAAGTTGGCGAACACTCCTGATCCCTACAATGCCTTGGGCATCGCGGATGTTCACCGCACATTGACGCAATGCGGCGCAGCTGACTCGCTGCTGGCAGCCATCCGTCATGCCACGGCCAGCCCGGTGCTGATAGCCATGCGAGAAGATTGCGGGCAGCAAAGACTCAAGACGCTCGTCGCCGAAGAGCGCGCGCTCAGACTGGCCGACGATTGGTCTGCGCCGCCGATGCCAGCGCTATGGGCGCAGCCGAACTATCAGGCGCAACTCGTTGAAGAAGTCGTTGAGTTGCGCGGCAACGTTGTGGAGCTTCGGCAAGAGGTGCGCGAGGTGCGCCACTCCGCTGCCCGCGATGCGCATCGCGGACGTCGGCAAACGACTACTCGGGACCAAAGGGACAGCCGAATCAAGGCCTGGCACCTCATCGGCTCCTGCCTCTTGTCCTCGGCTCTCACCTGGTTCATCCCCTGGGCGTTGACCGGGTGGCTTGGGATTTGAGTAGTAACAGCAGCAATCGCCCCAGTGACGGATTTCTGGTGCTGCGCAGCATCCCCCTGCGGCGGCTTGGGCCCGACCTTGTTCCGAACAAGATAGCGTCCGCTTGCCTGGTCGAGCACCTGGGAGTCAGGTGGATCCTTACGGTTTCGCATGCGGTGGGCGACGAGAGCAACTGGGCGGTGGAATGTGAGTTCGTGCCTGGGAAGGGAACGAACGTGTACCAACTCGGTGCGATGCACTACGTTCGACTCTGCACTCTCGGCACAAAGGGCTGCGAACTCGACTTGGCTGCGGTCAAGGTGCCGTCGGGCTTGGGGCCTCGCTGGCAGCTCTCGGACGCAGCCGGCGGACGAGTCCAGGATCTGCCCAGGGAGCTTTCCCGAATCAGTTTTGACCCTCCGCGGGACGACCGCACGTACGGCTTCGCCGGCAATGTGAAACCCTCGGCTGAGAAGCACTTCGGAGAGTTTTACTTCGCGACGAAGCAAGCCGCACACGCCGGATTGCGATACGTGCGCGACGATGCCGAGTTCCAAATCTTCGCCTTCGCTCACGACCGTCCGGCCGATGAATTCTTGGAGGGGACCAGCGGCGCTCCGGTCCTCGACGAGGAGGGTCAGGTTGTTGCGTTGGTTTGCGGGCCAGGCGATTGGCCAAACGAAATTCGCGGTATCCCCATGCGCTACTTCCGGCCGCTGCTTGAGATTCCTTCCTAGCGAGGATGATGCCGAACTTCAGCATCTCTATGTTTAAGCTGGAGGGTCGCTGGTGCGCGGCCCCCGAACTCCACTTGCTCATCCGAGGCGCTACATAGGTCGTAGTTCGGTCACCCAGATAGACCGTGGCGTCGCAGGACCTCGAGAGTTCCGGGGCTCGCGCTCGTCCGCCGCTTGGCGCACTTGTGTGCAGCGCCAGAATCCGGAGTGACATGCTTCTGGGGCTGGCCTGCCACCTCCACCGCCGCAAAGAATGCCATCAGCCACGCTTCCGTGGTGCATTTGGTCCCGCCGACCGCAACAACGCGTAGCCGCACGCCGCGGCGTCCCTTCTGAGCCCAGCGAAACACCGTGCTGCGGTGTGTGCGTGTCGGAAGAAGTCGGCACACATCGTCAAGAGGAACGAGATCCGAGAGATGGGGAAGCGATTCGCCGTCCATGATGCTCTCCGGGAAAAACTGAGGTGTTCTTGGAGCTCGCTGCGCGCCGGCCGCATGGCCGGCGCTCGGAGGACCTTGCCCGCTCAATCGCGCTCGGGGCCTGTCCGTTCCTGAGCGTCGCGCCGGGGGTCGTGCTCGGCCTGGTGGAGCCGCTCGGAGACGACCGCGCCGGGCTCTTCGCCGCGGTCGTACTCTTCCCCGGCCTTCCGTGCATCGGCCACCTCGCCGGGCGTCTTGGTCCCATAGAGGCCGTACTGGGACGGTTGCGCCACGTTGGATTCGTTGAAGAAAGCGCCGCGCAGTTCGCTGAGGCCCTGCCGAAGCATGGCTTCGGCATGACCGGCGCCGATCTTCGGGGTTTCGTCGTTCTTCGTCATCGTAGATCTCCTGCTAGGGGGTCATTCACCGCGCAGTCGGCGGAACCGTTCCGCCACGTCGCGTTGCTGGATGAGGGCGTCGTGCATGTCGAGGATGCGCGTGCGTTCGAGCGCGAGGGAGGCGTGCACGGAGATGAGCAGGCCGAAGCCGGCGAGCAGCAGGAAGCCGCCGAGCGTCCGATCCACCTCGGCCATGAGCGCGCCGAGCAACCAGACCAGGGCCGGCTCAACCACGGCCTTGGCGGTGCGCTCGCTCAGGCGCCGAGAGAGGCGCATCACCCACGGCGAGCCGCTGTAGTAGCTGTGGGGTTGCGACCCACCCCGGGAGCGGCGCTTGACTGCACGACCGCGCACGCCGACGCAGCCAAGTACGTACAGACAGAGGAAGGCGAGCAACGTCTCGTCGTCCCCGCCCGGGCAAAAGGCCGGAAAAACGATCAGTAGCACGACGCCGGCAACCGCTTGAGCGCCGATGTAGCGCTCCCCGAACGTTCCGCCCTCGTGCAGAAAAACTTCGACCGTAGTGGCAAGCGCGCGGCACGCGAAGAGCGCGCCGCCAAGTCCGGCTCTTGCCTGGCCGCCATTGGGAGTATCGTGGGGTTGCATAGAGCTGCTCCTGGTGACAGGTTCGGTCAGCGCTGCGAGAAGGCGACGGGAAGCCAGTTTGTGCCGCTCGCGCGGAAGGACTTGCCGTTCTGAAAGACGATGCCGTCGACGCACCAGCGATGCTCCGGTCCCCCGGTGCGAAGCTGGGTGAAGGCGCGAGGCTGAACTTCAAACTCATAGGACTCGCTAAAGCCGGAGTTGCCGCCGCCGGCGCCAGGAAGGCCGAGGAGTGACGTCATCTGGTCTTCGGCCGTGTGGCTGTTGCTCGCGTTGGCGAAGGCCTGGCGCGTGCGACCGATGAGGCCGGCCGCCCACTCGTTGGTCACTGGGTCACTGTTGCAGTGGAAGACTTTGGTGTTGAGGTTTCCGAAGAGGGATGCCGCCTCGACCCGCCCTTTTTCGCTGCCGCCGAGGGCGGCGTACACGTTGCTGATGTTCTGCGTCAGATAGCAGGTCGCGGCGCGCGACGAGCGGCAGGTCGTCTGGAACATCGCGTCGCCTGATGTGATGACGTGCTGCGCCTCGTCTGCCCACAGGAACACCGGACGCGGGCTCGCTTCGATGTTGCGCCGCTCGATGGATCGCTGAAATGCCGTCTTCCACAGGACCTGGGCGAACTGCCCGACTTCCGCGAAGAGCTTCACGGGCAAGTCGATGACAATGATCGCACCCTCTTCAGCGGCCGCCGGCGTGATGTTCGTCGTCGTGCAGAACAGCTCCCGCAGCAAAGAGCGATTCAAGATATCGACTGTGGACGTGAAGCTAGATACTACAACGCTTCTGGTGCGATCGCTAAGCGCCGCGAACTCCACCAGGAAATAGTCGGCGACGAGCTCGAAGTCGCGTGCTTGTTCCGGCGACTTCTCGCGGCGATCGGCGTCACCGAGGCAGCGAAAGCAGAAGGAACTGGCGCGCCAGTCATCACTGCGGACCTGCTCTCGCGAGGCCGGTGCCGAGATTACGAGCTTGTAGAGTTCCGGCACTGTGACGCGGCCGGTCGCCATCGACAGGAGGTCGATGGCGTTCCTGGCGAGCTGGGCCTGCGCCCGCTTCCAGTATTGTTCTCCGTCGCCGCCGGTGCCGGAGCCACGCTCCGCTACTTCGAGCACGGCCGAGAGCAGTTGGACGATGTTCTCGGTGAGTCCGGCGCCTCTGCCAGGACGGTTGAGCTCGTAATCGAGGAAGCCGAACCGCAACTCGCTGTCCGGTCCGAAGACGCGCAAGTCGTCTTCGCGGCCCGCTTCGCGACAGTGGCGTTGCCATGTGGCCAGGTCGTCGGGCTTCGCCGTGAGCACGAGCCCACCAAATCCGGATCGCAGCATCGCGAGCGCGATGGCGCGGCCCGATCCAGACGATTTACCCGATCCTGTCGCGCCGACCACAATTGTGCCTTCGACCGCGTCGCGCAGGGACCACGCGTCGTGCCGCGACCAGTGGAGAAGCGTGTCGGAAAGATCCCAGCGCGGGCGTGCTGCGTCACGCGACCGCCTGCGGAACGGCCAAAGTCTCACTGGCCACCTCCACCGGCGGCCGACGCTTCCGAACCGGGTTGCCGCTCGGCGGCCTTGCTCTCATCGCGCAGCAGGGCCAGGAACGTGGGCAGCGCCATCCCGCGCGGGCGAGCCTTGCGCGCTCGCGTGAGCAGTTCCTCCAACCAGGCGATGAGAGTCTCCACGCTGTCGAGTCCAGGACCCGAGAGCGCGACAGAGCGGCCCAAGCCGAGGTTCGCCAGGCAGCGAGTGCGCCCCTTCCCGGACGGCGTTGTGCCGGAGGCTTCGCGTTTGACCCGCGCGGCCACGGCTTCCCGGCTGAGCTTCTTGTCAGCCGCCTCCGCAGCGAGACGAAGCTGGGCTTCCGCGTCGCCGGCTTGCGTGATCTGGTAGGCCGTGCTGGCTCCGATCTCCTTCCGGTCTACTTGGCCTTGGACCGACTCCGGCAGTTCGAGCAGGGCGAGGAGCCGCGAGACGTTCCCCGCGGAAAGTCCGAGCCGTTCCGCGACACGAGCCGCCGGGAGTTCGGCGCGCTCCATTAGGCGCGCGATGGCGCGCGCCTTCTCGATGGGGGAGAGGTCGTCGCGCTGGAGGTTGGCGACGAGCGCCTTCTCCAGCGCGTCCTCGCCTTCTTCGAGCTCCACGACAACGACATCGACGGCCTCGAGCCCGGCCATGCGTGCGGCACGCCATCGCCGTTCGCCGTCGAGGATGATGAGTTGCTCACCTCGTCTGTAGGCCAGGATTGGCTGGAGCTGGCCCTCGGCCAGTGTCCTCGCCAGCCCGGCAAGCGACTCCTCGCAAAACGCCTTGCGCGGCTGCCCGGGGTCGGGCATGAGCCGGTCGAGCGGCAAGCGTTGAAGGGTGCGGGCGCTCACTGGGCACCTCCGTCACACGGCTTCTTGCCAGCCGAGATTGCCTTGACCGTCCCTGCAATGACGGCAACATCGTCCAGCCAGCCGATGATGACGATGGGATCCGGGATGAGGTCGATGGGGCTGATTACGTACAGGATGCAGCCGACGAGCAGGAGTGCGGTTCTCATGGTGCGCGGAGATGGGGTTGATGCGTGCCGGGCGGAACTTCGACCCGACGCAATCAGCATCAGCCGCGAAGTCCGCGGCCCGGGGGTGTTGCACGAAGTGCAACAGTACGACTCCGTGCAGCTCGCCTAAGTGGCTTTGCTGTAGGCACTTAGGCTCGATGCGGCGTACGCGCGGCAAAAGCGTTCGCCAGATGGCTATCGCCCCGACCCACCCAGAGCTCGGGCCTGTTCGGTCGCTGCGCTCGCAAACCGGCGCACCATCTCCTCGGTTTGATGCATTCCGCTGCTCCAGCCCTGCCTCGTGTAGAGCGTGTTGAGCATCTCCAGCGAAGCGCGACAGTCGTCCTCTCCCATTTCTGTCGGGAGTCGCAGTTCTTTTCGGAACGCCTCACGGGCCAACTCTTGCTCCACCCAGGCTTCATCGCCGCCCGGAAGATCCACAAGCTTCGCGCTGGTGGAGAGGGCTCCGGACGGTAACCGGCGACGAATTTCGCCGAGTGTGAGTCGGTCAGTCGGAAACTCGATATGCGTGAAATCTAAATTATGCTCGTTGTTCAGGGCTTGCGGCCCCCTCTACGACTCAACCGCCATTTACTCTGTGCCCCAAGTTAACTGGGCTGTCAAGCGCGAAAGCGATCGATAACGCCACGCTCAAATAGGTAGCGACGAATCTCGCCCGCCAGCCAATGGCCTCGTTTGGTGAGGACGCTTCCGGCGCCCTTCTTTCTGACGACGGGATTGCCCTCGGTGACTTTTTCAGTAAGATCGCGACAAATCCGGTGCAGCCAGGTGTAGTTTATTTGGTGGCTTAGGCGAGCGGCGATCTCAGCATGCGGCCGCATTTCAGCCATAGCGCGCAATGAAAGAGGGTCGTTCCCGGCGAGGCAGTCGGCGACATGCAAGAAGCCCAGCAGCTGATCGGCGGAGAACTGCATTAGCGCAGGCCAACTAGACCGGTCGTAAGTGGCCATCCAACCGCGCGCTCGATGCAAACGCGCCGCCAGCTCCGGTGAAGCGAACAACAAGACGCGATCAATATGTGGCAGCGCGTCGGGTCCGATCGCCCGAAGGGTGGCTTCGGCCTCCTCTCTTACATCGCTATCCTGATCGAGCAAGACCTCAATCACGGCGGGCAAAGCACCGAGTGCGGCTACTCCCAGCGAAGTCAAGGCCTTCAACGTGAAGTAGCGCAGCGTAGGGTCGTCGGACTCGCTCAAGAATGCGGAAAGCTCTTCGGCGACCGCGAAACGAGCTGACCCCATATCGCGAAAACAAGCAATCATGGCGCAACGCACGTACAAATCGTCCGTCTTCTTTGCGATGCCCAGCAGCGCTCTCGCGCCCTTCGGCCCCATCCGCCCAAACGCCATGGTCGCCGCGACTAGCGCGGCGACGTTTCCTGACGCCATTTTGTCTGCCAGGCCATCACATACGCGGTCGCCAGCAAGCGCGAGTGATAGGGTAAGTCCGTCGAGTACCCTCAGATCGAGTTCCACGCCCACCCGCTCAAGGAGCTCGAGACTGAGAGCCCGTGACAGTCTCGTGCTGGCGCAGATCGCCTGGCTGGCGATGAGTCGTTCGAAGTCATCGTCAGAACTCAATGCGGCGGCAAGCTCGTCTTTCACACTTGGATGTTCAGCGCCCGCGGCCCCGAGACCCCACATTAGGCCGCACGTCTGGTCAGAATTCATTGCCCCCGGGGCGTCGCAGAGTGGCTTGCCACTCAACTCAGTGACCGTTTTGCCTAAGGCGTAACCGGTGAGGAAGTCAATCGCGGCATCGCCGCTGCTTGATTCGAGGCGGCAGAGCAGAACTTCATGTAACTCACGGTTACCTCGCCCGCAACGACTCAGAGCGTTCAGTACCGCGATTGTGTCAAGCCGAGTCTCAGAACTCTCAAGGATTTTAAGGAGTTCAGCGACCACCACATCGTCAACCAATCCCATGTGACCGAGACCGGAAGCGGCATGGAGGCGCTCCAACGGGCTGCCTGTCACCAAGAACTCGCGGAGGTTCTCAGCCACCGCGCCGGGAGCCACGTCCACGACCTCCGCGTCTGCTGCGTCAGCGCCGCCAAGAAACCGAGCGAGTGCGACAAGTGCTAACAGTCGTATGTCACCGGGACCAGCTCGGACGATTTGCGGCAGCAGCTTAGCGACGTTGCGATCCGGAGCAACAAGAAACGCTACGCATTGCAGTGCTGGCAAGCGAAGGTCGTCTGCTCGCAATGCAGCACTTAGCGTCCCGCGCGCCGCATTAGCCTCGTCATCGTCGAGAATCCCGCACTCAAAGTCACCGTCGAGCGCCAGCATCATCGCTGCGGCGCGGACGCGAGCCAGCGCATCTTTCCCGTTCAGGACTTCGACCATCGCCCTCGCAAGGTGACGTTCGCCGACGCCCGCCAGCTCGGCAAGAACCGGCGCGGTCATTAGGACCGGCGATTCAGTTCCCCAGGCGGTAAGAACGCGAGCGACTAGGTCTCTGGCCTGTTGCAGGATCATGTCAATTTGAAGGAGGATCCTCCCACTACTGCGAACTGTTGGCAATCTTACTGCCGCTGCGCGATCTTGGAACGGCGCGAGGTTCCACGGTTGTCCGGGTGCGGGTTTGACGACGCACGCCTGCTCGCGTTGAGTTCGTGATCGATCATAGCAACTGGCGACCTGTACAGCACGCGGCAAGACCTACCGCCGGCATGCGGTCCCAGCGGGTGTCAAGGGCTTTGGCGCATAGAGCTGTGCGGCCACGCTACGTTGGCTCTTGGACAGAGTTCGGAGCCTTGGACGCGTTCGCTGTGGCCCTCCTTGGCCGAACCGGGTTGAACCAGCGTGGGCGGTCCTTGACAGAAACCACGCGGCCCTGGATCGGGCGAGACACCGCCCCGCCACCCGGACCGCCGCGCTTCGCATCAGCCCGCCTGGCGGTTGGCTTCACGAGGCTTCCCCCAAGGAGGCCCGGCTACCCGTCGAGCCCTCGGCGGCAACCTGACACTCGGAGTCGTGCGGGTCGTCCCTTCGCCGGGAGTTGTCATGTTCTCGGCGCAGGGAAGCATAAGTCTCGATCTCAACGACTCTTACGGTGTTCTTGCGCGCTGACCGGGCCGCGCCGAGTTTTTGGATTGACGCATTCGCGCCTCGGTGAGACCCTTCCGTTACGGCGCACGCGTCGTGTGAGCAGATGGACCACATCTCGTAGAAGCTTCGCGCCTCGAGATGAGTCGCTTCCATCTAACGCTGGCCTTCCCTTCCGAAAAAATCATGAACATCTCAAAGCTTCTGGCTGCCGCGATCGCCACGACCGCGGTCCTTGCACTCACCTCGCTGCTCCTTCATCTCACGCCTCGCGCATCCGCGGAGTGGACATCTTGTGCCTCGTCGTCCACGGGTGATTGGGCGATTTCGGGGCCCGATGGAGACCGGAGCGACCAACTAGTGTCCAACAACTCCAGTGCAAACGTGACGGTTACCGTCAGCAATCAATCGAACCCCGGGCCGAACACGACGGTGAAAATCATCATCGGAGACAGCGTCGGTCAAGCAGCCGACGGTACCATCGAAGCTGGCGATTCTGGCACGTTCACCGTGCCACCTGGCAAGAAGCTTTGGGTGAAAGTGTCGAACGGGAGCACGGTCGCCGAAGGCGAGTACGAAATCATTTCCTGCCCGTGAGACCGTCTGATTCCACCAGCCGGACAAAGCGACTCTGCTGGGGCCCGAGGTCCCAGACGCTTTGCTGAAGTCGTTACCCCCAAGGAGGTGACTCCCGAGGGCAGGCCTCGTAAGACCTGCCTTCGGGAACCCCCTTTAGCCGTGTCCGCCGCTTGGAGCCCATTGTTCCACGCTTTACCACCATCTTGACTGGATCTGAGCATGAGTTCGCGTGGCCTATGTTGCCTACTACTGATCGCCGGGTTGGTTACCACGTGGATTGTTATGCTCGCGTCCCGCCAGGAGCCGCCTGCCACTACGGCAGGCGTGCCGTCCCCATTGGGTGACGCAAGTGCCCACGTGTCCAGCCTTGAGGTACAGCCGGGTATCGCTGCCCGCCAGGCTGTGCCGGGCGGCGATAGCAATTCAGAAGCCATCGAAACCGTTGGCACGCCCGAAGGCGATGTTAGCGTGCTGTGGTCTGGAAACCTCAAGCCAGTCGAGGAAGGGCTCTGGCGATTTACGCATTTGGCGACAGGCGAGCAGTTGGAGATCCCGCTCGATCTTCCGGGTTCGCAGCCAGTTCGAGTCGCGCATGGCACGCTTCGCGTTGAGCGGATCGATACCGCGTTCTCGACGCACCAAGTGACCGTGCCGTCCGGTGGCGAGGCAATTGTGCTTGTGGGTGACGTCGGTAGAGTTCTCGTCCACGTTGTAGATCAGCAAGGGCGACCTCTTGAAGGGGCGACGGTATGGCTGCGGCCGCAGCAGGGGGCGCGGTGGGGAGCCGCGGCTCGCGGTTTATACCGCGCTTGGGCACTCGAATCCCACCACACAGTCTCAGACCGTTTAGGCACCGCCACCTTCGACGGCGTATATGGGGGTGCCGTCGAGATTGCCGTCGCGCTCCCCGGATTCAATTCCTCGTCGACAATGCTGCGAGCGGGTAGCGCGCCGTCCGACGTTCGAATCATATTGCATCCGAATGACTCTGCACCCGTTGAGGTTGTATTCGTCGACCGCACCTCCAACACTCCAGTGGCTGGCGCTGTAGTCGAAATGGACGGACGCCTGTTTGGCCCGCCGAGTGGCGTCGATGGTCGTTCGGTTCTCGACCCGGCGCTGATTCAGCGTCGAGGCTCCGTAGCGTCGGCCCCGGGGTACTTGCCCGCATTCGTTTCGCCGGTTCGTCTCATGAGCGAGTCCCCGCGCTTGGAGCTCTCACGGGCGGTGCAAGTGAGTTTGCGCTTGCCCGGCCCGGCGACGAGCCCCGTCCGTGTCGGGTGGAACGTAGTGGGCCCAAGTGGGAGCGGCTCGAACGAGCGAACCGATAGCGGCCTGGCCGACATGCTTGCCGAATGGACCGCGCTATTCAGCGTGGGGGAATCGGAGGCGGTGGTTCAGGTTCCGGCGGGTTCTTCGCCCGCATTCCTGGCATCTGACGTGGAAGGGAGGCGCACGTGGTCCGGGGTGGCGGAGGCGGTGCAGGACGGGCAAACAATTGATCTCAAACCGGTCAATGGAGAGCCGCTGGTACTGAGAATCGTACCCCCGAAAGGCGGACTCGGCGCGGGTCTAATCCGGGCGAAGGCTTTCGGGGGGACACTCGCCGTTGAACTGCCTCTGAAAACCGAGACAGTACTGCCTCCCGGCGACTTCGCTAGCTTCGAGGTAGTCGTCGAACCCAATTTGCGCGTAGATTTACGCCGCCGCAAAGGGACGCAAAATGGCACCGGCGGCGATGTGCCTATCACACTTGATCTCTCCGAGTTTTCCCTTTGCCGATTGTTCCTTCTGAGCGAACAGGGGAGACCGCTAGCGGGCCAGCTCATCCAAGTTTCGGAGTCGCGGACGTACATAACGGAGTTTCCGGATCTTCAGGGATCTCGCCCGACCAAGCATCCCGGGTGGGTGGAGACGCCTGCGCAGAGGTGGGAGACACTGCCCACCAACGCTCTGGGCGAGGTTCGCATGTGGCTGAGGCCGGGCCGCCACCAGTATAAAGCGGCCCCCGCATCGGACATTCCGTCCATCCCTGCCAGGGGAGCACCGGAGGTTGTGTCGGGGCCTTTTGAATTGGTAAAAGGTCAGGAGCTAGTGGTGCTCAGCGGCCGAGAGTTGGTCTGGAAGCCTTTGACCGTATCGTATCCCGACGGAATGCCTGTCCTTCGCTCAACGGCTTCGCTGGCGGATATAAACGGAGAGGCGGTTGGCGAGTTCGAAGTGAGGTCCGGGCACTGGGCAGGTTGGATTCCAGCGAGTACCGGCTCGGTCCGAGTAGAGTGCGACGGTGATTGGACGGCGGAGGTTTTGTGCGACCCGAGCGCATTCTCGCTAGATCTCCGCCTCAGCGCGGGGGATACATGGAAAGTCGAAGTCAAAGGGGGCGCCAACCGAACTCTCTGGGTCGACGTCCAGAACGCTGATGGATCCTTGCTTGGTGGTTTTGAACCGTCGCCAAGCACCGAGGCCGGTGTCTGGGACTTGGAGCCAGGGCGACGGCGGGCTGAGTGGAAGTTCAGAATGAGTGCTCGCGACGATTCCGGTGTCGTCGTTGAGGAGAGCGGTTGGTTTCTTTGGGATACCCCAAAAGTTGAGCTAGTGCCGATTCGATGACACGCGCGATGCAGCGGCATCGGTGCGCTTCGGCACGGCGATGACTCCTTCGGCTAGTAGCACTGACGGCGAGGCGAACGGTGCGAGTCTCTTTCGATAGGTCGATCCACGCAACTCGGCAGCGCCGGCCGGATTCGGTCGCCAGTTCGAGGGGCGAAATGCATCCTGAAGCCCTCTGTCGTTCCGATCAATGCGCTTTGAGATGCTCCAATAACCAGAAAGGCATCTCCATCGTGCCGCGGTGCTCCACGCACCGGTACGGCACACCAATCCTGCGCGGTGCGGACAGTCGTCGGTTGAGGCAGCGCTGCGCGAAACGTCGTACGTCATCGATGCGGGCGCTCGCGTACCGCTGCAAAGTGCCGCCCTGCCCAACGCGCCCATACTCGACCGTGCAGAGCCAGTCTCCGAGAAGATCGCGCTCAACGACCAGGACGTAGCGTCGATGGTGGTTTCGAGTGGGGTTGTGCGCTTCCAGCGCGATGTAGAGCACTTCCGTCATGCGCCCGTCGGCTCCACTGCCGGCTGCTTCAGGTACTGATAGACGGTCTCGCGGCTGATCCCGTACTCACGCGCCAAAGCCGCACGCGGCTCCGTGACAGAACGTCGGCGGAGTTCGGCCGCCTGCTCAGCGGTAAGCGCACGTCTTCGCCCTTTGTAGGCGCCGCGTTTCTTCGCGAGCGCAATACCCTCGCGTTGCCGCTCACGTATCAGGTCACGCTCAAACTGGGCAACCGCGCCGAGCACGCTCAGCATCATGTCGGCCATGGGTGAGTCTCCGCCGGTGAAGTTGAGGTGCTCCTTCATGAACTCAACGCGCACGCCGCGCTCCGTCAGACTCCTAACGAGCCGGCGGAGATCATCCACGTTGCGCGCGAGTCGATCCATGCTGTGCACGACGACCGTGTCCCCCTCACGCGCGAAGGCGAGCATCTCGTGAAGCTGAGGACGCTGAGAATCTTTCCCCGACGCCCGATCGACGAATACTCGATCGAGCGCAATACCATCTAGTTGCCGATCGGGATTCTGATCGGCGCTGCTCACGCGTATATAGCCGACTCTTAGACCCTTACCTGACACAAAACCTCATGCATTGTCAGGTTGAAGTCTAAGGGATGTCGGCGATTCTGTCAAGTAACGCGAAGCCCGACTCCAAACTGACGCGGCTGGCCGGGGTTGCACGGCGTCAGTTTAGGGTAGGCCACAACTCGACACGCGCGAGCTGGTCCGAACAGGTGGAATTAGCGCGACTTGTTTTGGGTTGCAATCGCGGCCGATTCGAGGTAGCCTCAAGCGATTACAACTAGCGCAAGAGACGCAACGGATGCCATTAACGGCTGAACAAATAGCCCGGCTCGTCGTAGCGGAGGTCGGGGGAACACGTAAGTTAGAAAGGGCAATCGAAGACGCGCGCCGTCTCGGGGCGCACGCTGTCATGGAAGGGAGGACGTTAGGAGTCTGCCACATGGACCTCCTGACCGCAGGATTGCTTGCGGATCGTCTTGTCGACTACCGAGATCCGCACCAGGGCGTCACCGCGGAGTACGACTACATTTCGCTAGAGCGTGTCGCAGAACAGCTGAAAGTGCGACAGGTCCGCGGGCGATAGCTGTCTTGCTGGATTCGCATAGCTCTTGCGAAGCGCCGAGATGCAGTCATCCCAGTACTGGTTCAAATCGTGTTTGCGTCTCCATGGCGTCGTTACGAACTCCGCCGCATTGGGCAGGCCCCCTTCAACTTCCGCATCCCAGATGACGGCCTCATCTTGCCACGGCGCGACCTTCACGCCTGCGAGAAGAAAATCCCAGGTAATCCTCTCGTTGGCCAGGAGATGCTGTCTGGGGAGGTAGATAGTGTGCACACCATGTTCCTCCATTAGTTGCACGGTGTTGAGGTGTTGCGTGCTCGGCAGGGGCTCGGCGCCGATGAGTACGCGGTGAATAGTTCCTCCGGCGTTTACGAACTCGCGATGAAGCGCTAGAATCTTTGGGATACGGTAGTCCTTGCCCACCCAAAGATCCACCCCAGTGCTGTGGATCGCTCTCACCCGGAGTTGGCGGCCAGTCAATTGGAGTTTGATGAGACGTTCCCACCACAATAGATATGTCGCAATCGCCAGGCCCGGATTGTTGATTCGGTATAAGTGTGTATCAATCCAATCCACCTCTGTTAGTTCTTGAATGTCATTTAGCACTCCCGTCGAGAGCAACGAGGATCGGTTGTCGTTCGTAAAACCCTTGATGGCTTTGCTGAGGTCGCTCGAGCGATCATCGGCGTTGGCGTCTATGCGGTCGACAGCATCGAGTGAAACGTCGTAAATGGCGAGGAGCAGCAGCACGCTAATGCTGTTTCCGACTGCTGTTGCGAGGGCTGTATTGCCCTCAATCGCTACGACGACGTCCATGACAATTAGGACTACGGCAATGGCAAGCAGTACGAACTTGCGGCGCCAGAACTTGCCGCGCCCGTCGCCTTCTTTCTTTTGTTGGCGATGGTAACTCATAGAAGTCCCAGCCGATCAAGTATGGCCTGGCAGGCGAAGATCTCTTGCGCGGCGACGCCTGTAAGTTTGCACATTATTCGATCCGCGGGAGACGCTCTCACGGAATCTGCCAATGCGCTTGATGCAATGAGTTCTCCGATTTCGAAGTCCATGCGCTCTGGGCCGAAGACGCTTGACTGAACGCCACGAGCAATCTCCGCCAGCGACATATTCTGGCTTCGACTGTCCACTACAACACAGTCAAGGGCTTTGATGATGAGGGGATGGATCTCAACCTTGGACCTTTGGTCGGCGCCCATGGCGATGACCAGCGCACCGGGTCGAATGTTGTCCGCGGTGAGAAGGTACTCTGACGTGACCCCGATCCTTGGTCCAGTCGCTATGAGAGTGGAACGGGTTGTTGGGGTTGGTCAGGTGCGGGGGTGTGCGCCCGCAGGTGGAGCGTAGCGGAGCCGGAGGGCGCACACCCCTCGGCGAACTCGGCCGGGGT
>WGMC01000041.1 GCA_016125265.1 Planctomycetaceae bacterium | reverse complement strand
ACGGGTCCGGGCTGAAGGCCCGGGCCATCGCGTTGGCACGGGGCGGGATGGGGCGGGCTTTCAGCCCTTGTCTCGAGCAACCATCCAACCTGGGGCGTTGCCCCAGGCTACGACCGCGCGCGCCGTTGGCGCTTCGGAGCGGGTGCGGTCACAGGTCGCTGACGCGTTTGCCCGAGAGGGCTTCTTTGGCGACGCGGTCCATCAGCAGTGCGGCCAGCGGCAGGGTGGCACGCTCGAGGGTGTCGCGGACCTTTTGGGTTTCGGCGGCCGTCGGGCGCTCGGCGGCGATCGTGGCTTGGGCGGCGGCGCAGGCCTCCTCGAGGTCCAGGAGGCTTTCGCGGTCCAGGTCGGCGCGCACGCCGTCCAGGTGCGCTTTGGTCGCGCGCAGCATCGTGCCCATTTCGACCTTGAGGTCGGCGATGCGGCGGTTGTCGAAGTCGGCTTGGGCGTTGGCATAGGAGTCGGCCAGCATGCGCTCCACCTCCTCGTCGCCCAGGGCGTGCATGGGCTGCACGGTGATCGAGGCCGCGACGCCGGAGGTCTCTTCCTTGGCGGTCACGTTGAGGATGCCGTCCGCGTCGAGTTGGAAACGAACGGCGATGCGCGCCATGCCAGCCGGCATGGGCGGGATGCCCTTGAGTTCGAAACGTCCGAGGCTGCGGCAGTCGGCGGCTAGCTCGCGCTCGCCCTGCACGATGTTGAGCACCAGTCCCGTCTGGTTGTCCGCGTAGGTCGTGAAACCCTCCGTGGCCTGGGAGGGCACCGGCGAGTTGCGGTGGATGACCTTGGCCACGGCGCCGCCCATGGTTTCGAGCCCGAGCGACAGCGGTGTCACGTCGAGCAGCAGGAACTCGCGTGTGCCGCCGGCCAGGATGTGGGCCTGCACGGCGGCGCCGAGCGCGACGACTTCGTCGGGGTCGAGCTCGGCGTGCGCCGTGCGGCCGAAGAAGCGTTCGACCAACGCGCGCACCGCCGGAACGCGGGTCGAACCGCCCACCAGCACGACTTCGTCGACGTCCGCCACGGTGAGCGAGGCGTCCGCGAGGGCCCGTTGGCAGGCGTCGAGCGTGCGTTCCAGGAGCGGCGCGATCGCCGCTTCGAGTTCGGCGCGCGAGAAGGTGCGGCGCCAGTCCAAGTCGAGCTCCGGCGCCACGAGGTGCATCTCGGCCTGCGGCGCGCGCGACAGCTCGATCTTGCAGCGTTCGGCGGAGAGACGCAGCGCCTGCAGCAGCGCCGGCTCCGACGCAGCGTCGCCTAGCCGCGGCGCCAACTCGTCGAGCGCCACCTGCACGAGCGCGCGATCCAGATCGTCGCCGCCGAGGTGTGTGTCGCCCGACGTGGACAGCACGCGGAACACACCGTCCTCGATGTCGAGGATCGACACGTCGAAGGTGCCGCCGCCGAGGTCGTACACGGCGACCTTGCCCTGTTTGCGCCGGTCGAGGCCGTAGGCCAGGCTCGCCGCCGTGGGTTCGTTCAAGATGCGCAGCACTTCGAGGCCCGCCAGACGCGCCGCGTCGCGGGTCGCCTGGCGCTGGGTGTCGTCGAAGTAGGCGGGCACGGTGATGACCGCGCGGTCCGGGCGCACACCGAGCACGAGCGATGCCTGCTCGACCACACGCCGCAGGATGAACGACGAGAGCTGTTCGGGCGCCAGCTCCTTGCCGTCGACCAGGAAGCGCACGACTCCGCCCTCACCCTCGCGCGCCTCGAACGGCACGGACGCGAGGTCGCCGGCCACGTCCGCGAGGCCGCGGCCCATGAAACGCTTGACGCTGAAAAGCGCGCGACCCGGATCCATCATCGCCCGGCGGCGCGCCTCGTGACCGACCAACACCTGGCCGTCCTTCTCGAAGTAGAACGCGCTGGGCACGATCGCCCCCATGCCGTCGGGACGCACCACGGTGGGGCGTCCATCCACCCACACGGCCGCCAGGGAGTTGGTGGTGCCGAGGTCGATGCCGATGACGGGTTTGGGCGCGTTGTTGAGGACGTCGAGTTCGAGGAAGGCCATGGGTCTAGCGGGGCGTGCAAAAGAGCAGGAGTTCGGCGAGTTCGGCCAAAGCGCGGTCGAGGTAGCGCACGGCATTCAGGTCCCGGCGCAGTTGCACGAGACGCGGATCGCCGACGGGCGGCAGGGGGTCGAGGTTGGCGGCGATCTGTTCGAGGAGCACGCGTCGCCGCTCGGTCAGCTCGGCGCGCAGGGGCGTGAGACGCATGCGCTTGGGGCTGCGCGCGTCCGTGCCGCGGGCCTCTTCCAAGGCCTCGTTCCACTCCATGACTTCCATCAGGAACTCTACAGGCATGTCGCGCACGGCTTCCTGCGTCGGACCGCCGAGCTCTCGCACCAGCCACTCGGCGCGCGCCGCGTCGTCCTTCAGGAGTTCGTAGGCCCGATTCAGTTCCGCGGTGTTGCGCTCGGCCAACTTGCGCAGCGCAGCGTTCTCGCCGCCGAAGAAGTCGGGGTGCATCAGGCGCGTGAGCTGGAGCTGCTTCTTGCGCAGTTGTTCCTTGTCGACCCCGAACGCCAGCGGCAAACCAAACGCCGCGTACGGATTGGGGGCCCGGTCCAGCGGCACCAGGTGGTGGCACGAGTGGCAGACGAGCGGTGTCTCGAGCCGACTGTGGCAGTTGGAACAGGGGTCCATGCGTGGGGGGGAGCGCGGGCGGCGGCCGGAAGGCAAACGGGGCGCCGGACACAGGATTGCAACCCGTGCCAGGCGCCCGAACCGCGGGCCGGATCAGACGCTGAACGATTCGCCGCAGCCGCAGCTCTTCGCCGCGTTCGGGTTGCCGAACTTGAAGCCCCGGCCCATCAGACTCTCTTCGAAGTCGATCTGGGTGCCGTTCAGGTAGAGGAACGATTTCGGGTCCACGGCCACACGCACGCCGTTGATCTCGAAGATCTGGTCGACTTCGCTGGTCGCGTCGTCGAACCCGAGGGTGTAGCTGAAACCCGAACAGCCGCCGCCCTTGACTCCCACACGCAGCACGGTGGCGTCGGACAGCTTCTGCTCGTCGATGATGCGCGCCACTTCCTTGGCGGCGCGGTCGGTCACGGTGATCACGACTTGGTTACCTCCTTCGGCTGAGCGGCCTTCGCCTTGAAGTCGGCGACGGCCGCCTTGATGGCGTCCTCGGCCAGCACCGAGCAGTGGATCTTGACGGGCGGCAGCGACAGCTCCTGCACGATGTCCGTGTTGCGGATCTCGAGCGCCTCGTCCAGCGTCTTGCCCTTGATCCACTCGGTGGCGAGCGACGAGCTGGCGATGGCGGAGCCGCAGCCGAACGTCTTGAACTTGGCGTCCACGATGCGGTCGCCGTCCACTTCGATCTGCAGTTTCATCACGTCGCCGCACTCGGGAGCGCCGACGACACCGGTGCCGACCTTGGACGAGCTCTTGTCGAGGGAGCCGACGTTGCGGGGTTGGTTGTAGTGGTCGAGGACCTTGTCGCTGTAAGCCATGGCAGTTCTCTTCTTGGAAGGCGGGTCGTTGGGTGGTGTGGCGGGTTTGTCGGGCGATCAGTGCCCACCCTGCCAGTTGACGGTGCTGAGATCGATGCCCTCTTGCACCATCTCGTAGAGCGGCGACATGGCGCGCAGGCGCTTGACCACGTCCACCAGGCGGTCCGCGGCGTAGTCGACCTCGGCCTCCGTGGTGAAGCGGCCGATGCCGAAGCGGATCGAGCTGTGCGCCAGTTCGTCGCCGACGTCCATGGCGCGCAGCACGTGGCTGGGCTCCAAGCTGGCGGAGGTGCAGGCCGAGCCCGACGACACCGCGATGTCGTTGATGCCCATCAGCAGCGACTCGCCCTCGACGTAGCTGAACGACAGGTTCAAACAGCCCGGCAAGCGGTGTTCGCGCGAGCCGTTGAAGTGCACGTGGTCCAGGCGGCTGGTGATGTTGGCCTCCAGGCGGTCGCGCAGGGCGATGGCGCGTTCGGTTTCTGAGGCCAGCTCCTCGCGCGCGATCCGGCAGGCCGCGCCGAGGCCAACGATGCCGGGCACGTTGAGGGTGCCCGAGCGCATGCCGCGCTCGTGCCCGCCGCCGTCCATCTGGGCGACGAGGCGCACACGCGGGTTGCGGCGGCGCACGTACAGCGCGCCCACACCCTTCGGGCCGTACACCTTGTGCGCCGACAGGCAGAGCAGGTCCACGTGGTCGGCCTCGACGTCGACGGGGATCTTGCCGACGGCCTGCGTCGCGTCCGTGAAGAAGAAGGCGCCCTTCTCCTTGCAGAGGGCACCGATGCCGCGGATGTCGTTGACCGTGCCGACTTCGTTGTTGGCCCACATGATCGCGACCAGCACCGTATCGGGGCGCATGGCGGCGGCCACGTCGGCGGCGGTCGTGCGGCCATCGCGGCCGGGCTTCAGGTAAGTGACCTCGCAGCCGTGCTTTTCGAGGTGCTTGGCCGTGTCGAGCACCGCCTTGTGCTCGGCCTCGCACGTGATGATGTGCCGGCCCTTCTCGCCGTACATCTCGACGATGCCCTTCATGGCCAGATTGATCGCTTCCGTCGATCCGGACGTGAAAACGATCTCCTTGGAGGATGCGCCGAGGATCTTCGCGACCTCCTCGCGCGCGTTCTCCACGGCCGCCTCCGCGTTCCAACCGAACGCGTGGTTGCGGCTGGCGGCGTTGCCGAAGCTCTGGCCGAAGTAGGGCAACATCTCGTTGAGCACCCGCGGATCCACCGGCGTCGTGGCCTGGTAGTCCATGTAGATGGGCGCGCTGGCGGAGGGGGAGATCGAGTGGCTCGTGCTCATGTCGTCGATAGGGGCAGGACGTGCGCCATCGGGCTGGCGCCGTTGTTCGCAATGCTGCGCGTGCGGGAGCGCGGCTCCTGCGTGTGGTTCGTGGGGTGCGCGGAGATCGCGTCCGCAGTTCCTTCCCGTCGCCCGGGGCGCTGCCCGCGGGCCAGGTCGAGCAAGCTGGTGCGCACCATCAGGTCCCAGATGCCGAGGCGCACACGCTGCATCGGGCTCTTGATGGGGCAGACGGGCTCCACTTCGCACGGGCCGTGGTTGCCGGTCGTGCCAGCGGTTTCGCACCCGGTCAGGCTCGGGCGGCCCTCGAGCGCGGCGATCACCTCACCGAGGGAGATTTCCGCAGCCGGCCGGGCCAGGGCGTAGCCGCCGCTCGCGCCGCGCTGGGACGAGACCAGGTCGGCCTTGCAGAGGTCCTTCAGGACCTCGGCGACCAGGCGGCGCGGCACGGGGTAGCGCTCGGAGATCTCGCGGGCGCTGACGAGCGGACCGGCGCTGGCGCCCTCGCGGTCGACGAGGTGCACCAGCGCGATCAGCGCGTACTCGGTCCGTTTGGTCAGCTTGAGCACAGGTGGTGGGTCGGTTGGGCGGTCCGGGGGCTCGGCGGCTCGGGGGCTCGGGAAGTCCAGGACCAGGCGGCATCCACGGCGGATCCAAAGAGCACTGATTTGGTGCTATTTCGGGGCCAAAGAAAGGCCGCCGCAGCGGCCTCGCGCGGGCCCGGCTCCCGGACGCCGGGACAAGAATACGGCTCCCAGGGCGGTCCGGAAAGGGCTTTCGACGGAATTCTTCCGCGAACGTGAGGGTTCCCAGGCGGGGCGCCGGATGGGTGGGCGTGGGCAGGGTCCGGGCGGAACGTTGGGGCCTGGGTCCCTCCCCGGGCCAGGAGGACCCCGGCCGACGGGAGCCAGCCTCAAGGTCCCCGGCCGGGGGCTCCGATGCCATCCCCTATGGAAGGCAGGAGCGCCACATTCTGTTTCGGATGCACCCGCGAACTCGCGCACCCGCACCAGATCCACCGGGGTGAGGATGGCATCGCGTGCCGCGCCTGCGTGGACCGAGTGCTCGAGTCCTTGCCGGCCCTACTGCCCTCCCGGGCCCACGACCCGCTCGAGGCGGCGGAGACCGAGGCACCCTGGAGCGCCACCGAGGGCCCCGGCTTCTACGGGTCCCTCTACGAGCCGCCGGAACCCGCCTGAGGCCAGCGGGGCCCCGTCGCGGCCTCGGGTTTTCAGCCGGGCGGAATGACCCGTCCCAGGCGGGCCGCGTCGAACAGGTCGAAGAGGTCGCGCGGCAGGGGAATCACCGCCGCCGGCTCGCGGGTCAGGTCCACACACGCCAGTTGGGTCGAGCCGGTGGCCACACTCGTGTCGTCCTTGGCCCGTCGAATGTCGTACGCGATCTCGACCGACGCGCCGCGCACGGTGCGAACCCACGTGCAGACGAGCAGTTCCTCGTCGTACAAGGCCGCGTCCCGGTAGCGCACGTCCACGGCGCGCACGACGAGGCCGATGCCGCGCCGCTCCACCTCGTCGTAGGGCAGGCCCAAGTCCGCCATCATGCGGGTGCGGCCCTCTTCCATGTAGACGATGTGGTTGGCGTGGTGCGCGCGCCCCATCTGGTCGGTTTCGGCGTAGCGCACCCGCAGTCGGTGGTGGTGCACGTAGGGAGTCGACAGGGCGGCCTCGCCGCCGCCGTGGGAGCCGGACGCGGGGCCGGGTGCGGAAATCGGGTGCGGGGACATGGCGACGAGGGTAGCGCCTCGGCCCGTTCGGTCCCATGCGACCCGCAGTTCGGCCCATGCGACCCGCAAGTCGGCCCATGCGACCCGCAACTCGGGTCGCGTGCCGCGGTGGCGCGGCGGCCCCCGGCCTGATAGAACGCTGCGCTCCCATGGCCCCCGAGAAGACCGCAAAGAACGACCCCAACGCCGTGCCCGCCGTGGCGCTGGTGCTGGCCTGGGTCCTGCCCGGGGCGGGGCACCTCTACCTCGGGCGTCTGGCCGCGGCGCTCGTCGGGTTCCTGGCCGTAGTGGGTTTGTACGCGGCCGGCGTGTTCCTCGCGGACGGGCGCACCTTCGAGCTGCTCGACGCCGAGCTGCGCGGCCCCGTCGCCCTCGCCCTCACGCCCGAGGTCGGCTGCCTAGGCGCGATCCTGTGGCAGTTCCAGACCTACGGCTTCGGCCTGGGGCCGCCGCTGGGCCCGCCCGAGCCCCTCCCCGCCGGCATCCACCTGGGTGTGCTTCTGACCGCCCTCGGTGGACTTTTGAACCTGGCCCTGTGTGTGGACGCCCACACCGCCGCAAGGCTTCGTCCGCGCGCGGGTGTGCGCGCCCCGGCGCTGCTGGTCGCCGCGGGCTGGTTGCTGCCGGGCTTGGGGCATTGGCTGCAGGGTCGCCGGGTGCGCGCTCTGGTGGTCGGCCTCCTGGTGATCGGACTCTTCGCCTACGGCACCCACCTGGCGGAGGGCTCGAACCTCTCGCGGGAGCGCCACTTCTACTACTGGGCTGCCCAGGTGCTGGCGGGCGCACCGGCGGTGCTCCTCGAGCAGCTCTCGGGGCACGCCGTGTTCAGTCGCGCGCTTCCCTCGGCGGACGTGGGTCTGCTGTTCGCGGCGCTGGCGGGGCTGTTCAACGCGGTCCTCTTGATCGACGTGTACGGGTGGCAAGAGGCGTTGCAGGCGGGCCGCGACCCGCGGCAGCGCGACCAGGCGCATGCGGCGGCGCTGTCCGCGGGCTCGGCACCGTCGTCCACGGCAACCGCAGCACCGTCCGCCGCAGAACCGGTCGCAGCACCGGTCGCCGCGCCCGCAGCCACGCCGGGCAGCGCGGCTGCGCCATCGGTAGAGCCCGGGGCACCCGATGTTTCGGCTCCCCCGCGCGGACCCAGTGCCCCGAAGACGGCTGGCCGCGACGTGCCCCCCACCTGGAACTTCCCCGGGGACTCGCCCCTGGCCCCGCCTCGGCCCTGACCGGACAACGCCCGTGGACATTCTGCGCGACCTTTTGCACTTCTTGCTGGGCGCCCTCGGCGTTGTGCTCGTGACCACGTTCCTGGCCCACCCGGACGACGGTGCGGCTTGGCGTGCCCTGCCGCGCCGGGCGGCGGTGTTCGTGGGTTCCTGCGCGGTGTTGGCGCTGGTGCTGACGGTGTGCGGCCGCGTCTTTGCGTCCCTCGGGAGCTGACGGATCCCGCCGCGCCCGCGGCTTCGCTCGCCAACACCGCACGGCGCGCTTTTTGCCTGCCCGTGGAGCCCCTCCCAGGCTGGGACTCGCGTGGGAGCGCGTACCTTCGCTCCCGGCGGCGCAGGATGACCCCCCGTCCGGCCGCCTGCGCCGACCATGACCACGCCCCAAATTCTGATCCTCGCCATCCTAGCCGCCACCGCGGGCATGTTCATGTGGGGTCGGTGGCGCCACGACATGGTGGCTGTCGGCGCCCTGCTCGCCTGCGTCGCCGCGGGTCTCGTGGCGCCCCCGGATGCGTTCCTTGGATTCGGCCACCCCGCGGTGGTGACGGTTGCCTGCGTGCTCGTGTTGAGCCGGGCCCTGCAGACGTCGGGCGCCGTGGACGTACTCGCGCGCCGCGTGCTGCCGCCGAAGGCCGGTGTCACGGTCAGCATTTTCGCCCTGTGTGTCCTGGTCGCCGTGCTGTCGGCATTCATGAACAACGTCGGCGCTCTCGCGCTGCTGATGCCCGTGGCGATCCAGATCGCCGGGCGCCTGGAGGTGCCGCCGGGGCGAGTCTTGATGCCTCTCGCGTTTGCGTCGATCCTCGGTGGCACCACCACGCTGATTGGCACACCGTCCAACCTGATCGTCTCTGGTTTTCGCGCCAACCAGAGCGGCATGGGGGGCTTCTCGATGTTCGACTTTGCCGGTGTCGGGTTGCCGGTCACGGTTCTGGGCGTGGCGTTCATCGCGCTGGTCGGTTGGCGACTGGTGCCGGCGCGGCGCACCGCGGGCACCAGCGGCTTCGAGACCGGCGCGTACCTGACGGAAGCCCGTGTGCCCGCCGGGAGCAAGGCGGCGGGCATGTCCGTCGACGAACTCGAAGTCCTGCTTGGCGACGCCGATGCGCAGATCGTGGGGTTGGTCCGCAACGAAGTGCGCATGTTCGCGCCACGGGCCGGTCGGCAGGTGCGGGCCGGCGACATCCTCGTGATCGAGGCCGAGGCCGGCACGCTGGCGCAGGTGCTGTCGCTGTTGGGCCTGCAGTTGGAGGAGGACAAACGACCGGAACCCGCGGAGCCCGAACCCAAGGAATCGGAGTCGGAGACAGCCGAGTCGGAGACAGCCGAGTCGAAGGCAGCCGAGTCGAAGGCAGCCGAGTCGGAGGACCCTGCAAGCGGTCCGGTGTCGCGCCCCGATACGCCCGGGGAGCGGCCCGCGGCTCCGCCCGCGGAAGTGTTGCGGACCGCGGAAACCGAAGCCAAAGCCGAAGTCGAGGCCGACCCCGATCCCGAAACGAAGGAGGTTGCCGAACGAGCGGAGCCATCGGACGACTACGTGCTGATGGAGGTGGCCATCCTGCCGAACTCGGAAGTGGCGGGACGTTCCGCCAAGGACCTCCTCCTGCGCACGCGCCACGGAATCAATCTGTTGGCGGTTTCCCGGCAGGGCCAGCGATCCCTGGCCCGGCTGCGGACCCTCGCCATTCGTGTGGGGGACGTGCTCTTGCTGCAGGGCCCGCGGGAAGTCCTGTTGGACTTCGCCGGCGAGATGGGCTGCGTTCCCTTGGCGGAACGGGAGCTGCGCATCCCGGACCGCCGCAAGTCGCTTCTGAGCGTCGGCATCCTGCTGCTGTCGGTGTTCGTCGCCGCAGCGGGCATTGCCCCAGCCGCGGTGGCGTTCGCCGGCGGCGTGTTGCTCTCGATGGCGATCCGCACGGTGCATCCGCGGGCCGTGTACACCGCCGTGGACTGGCCCGTGGTCGTGCTGCTCGGGGCACTGTTGCCCGTGGCGGAAGCGATGCAGAGCACGGGCACCGCGGATCTCCTCGCGCGTTTCTTGATCGACAACGTGGCCCAGGGAGGTGCCGTGTTGGGGCTGGCGGTCATCCTGGTCACCACCATGGTCCTGACCGACCTGATGAACAACGCCGCCACCGCGGCGGTGATGGCGCCTATCGCCGTCGGGACGGCATCGCAACTGGGCGTCAACCCCGACACGTTCCTGATGGCCGTCGTGATCGGAGCTTCGTGCGCGTTCCTGACGCCGATCGGGCACCAGAACAACACGCTGATCCTCGGGCCCGGCGGCCTGCGTTTCGGCGACTACTGGCGCATGGGAACTGTGCTGCAACTGATCATTTTCCTGGTGAGCATGGTGATGCTGACGATCGTTTGGCCGCTCGGCCAAGCGCAATAGGCACTGCCCTTCCGCAAGGTCCCTCACCTCATCCTCCGCGCACGGCCAGTCGGTAGAGCGCCCCGGGTGCGCGTTGCACCCGGCCATCGAGTTCGAGTTCCGCCAAGCGCGCGAGCGCCTCGGAGAGGGCCACGCCCGCGCGCTCGGCCACCTCCTCCGCGAGGAGTGTCTCACCCGTCAGTGCGCCCATCACCGGGTCCTCGGGTTCCGAGCCAAACGCCGCGTTGGTGGCAGGTCCCGTCGCGGAGGGTGCCGCACCCAACTCGGCGAGCACTTCCTCGGGGTCCTCCACCAACTCCGCACCCTCGCGCAGGATGCGGTGGCAGCCGCGTGCCATGGGATGGTCCACACGGCCCGGCAACGCGTACACCCGGCGCCCCTGGTCCGCGGCCCAGCGCGCCGTGATCAAGGACCCCGAGCGGTACGCCGCTTCGATCACCACCACCGCTTGCACGAGGCCGGAGATGAGCCGGTTGCGCAGGGGGAAGTGGTGACGCCGCGGCGATGTGCCCGGCGCGAACTCGCTGAGCAAGAGGCCCTCGCGCCCCATGCGCTCCGTCAGCGCATCCATGGGCCAGGGGCGATCCACGCTGGAACCCAGCACCGCCGCGGTCGCACCCCCCGCGTCGAGGACCGCCCGATGGGCCGCCGCATCGACACCCCGCGCCAGCCCGCTGACAACGAGCGCCCCCGAGCGCGCAAACGCGTCCGCAAAGCGCCGGGCCTGGGCCTCGCCGTACGGGCTTGGCGAACGTGTGCCCACGATCGCGATGCGCAGCGGCAAGGCGAGCAGCGTCTCGCGCCCCGCAAGCCACAGGGCGTCGGGCAATCCCTCGACGCCAGCCAGGTCGGGCCACATGGAATCCTTCGGTGTGATGCAAAGCACCCCACGAAGACGCGGCGCCGCCCGCGCGGTTGCACACAAAAATCGGCGGAAACGTCAGCGCGCGGTCGGCAGCAACTCCCTCACCAGCTCCACCCACAGCGAGACGCCGACGGGCAGCAGCGCGTCGTTGAAGTCGTAGCGCGGGTTGTGCACGTGGCACGGATTGGCGCCGCCGCCGGCGCCGAGCCACAGGTACGCGCCGGGCACCTTCTCCAGGAAGAAGGCAAAGTCCTCGCCGCCCATGGTCGGTTGGGCGTTGCGCACGACGTTGGCCTCGCCCACCACGCGGGCCGCGGCGCGGGCGGCCTTGGCCGCGGGCTCGGGCCAGTTGACGGTGGGCGGGTAGTTGCGGCGGTAGTCGACCTTTGCCGTGGCGCCGAAGGCCGCGGCGACGTTGTGCGCCACACGCCGGATGCCCTCTTCCATGGCGTTGCGCGTCTCCGGTCGCAGCGTGCGGCAGGTGCCGCGCAGCGTCGCCACACGCGGGATCACGTTGTACGTGCTGCCCGCTTCGATCCGTGTAATCGAAACCACCGCGCTGTCGAGCGGACTGGTCTGCCGACTGACGAGCCCCTGCAGCGCCGTGACCACATGTGCCGCAACCAGCACCGGATCCACACCGCGGTGGGGCATCGCCGCGTGGCCGCCGATACCTTCGATCTCGATGTCGAGGAAATCGCTGGCGGCCATGATCGGTCCGGCGCACGCGGCGATCTGTCCGAACGGCAGCTCGGGCCAGTTGTGCAGGCCGTAGACCTCGGCGCACGGGAAGAGCTCGAAGAGGCCCTCTTCCACCATCACACGTCCGCCCGCGAGGCCCTCCTCGGCCGGTTGGAAGATGAAGTGCACGGTGCCGGCGAAGTTGCGTTCGCGGGCCAACTCGCGCGCGGCGCCGAGCAGGATCGCCGTGTGCCCGTCGTGCCCGCAGCCGTGGAACACGCCGGGATTCGTCGAGCGGTGCGGCACGTCGCCCTCTTCCTGCATCGGCAGTGCGTCCATGTCGGCGCGGATGCCGATGGAGGGCCCCTCCCCGCGGCCGCGCAGGGTGCCAACGACCCCCGTGCGCGCGAGGCCGCGGTGCACCTCGATGCCAAACGACGCGAGGCGCTCCGCCACGAGGCCGCTGGTGCGCACCTCCTGGAAGCCGGTCTCCGGATGCGCGTGAAAATCGCGCCGCCAGGCGATCAGGTCCTTCTCGTGCGCATCGGCCAGGGTGGGGGTGGGGCACATGGCCCGCACGCTACCACAGGACCAACTGGCGTCTCAGGGGGGCGCTTCGAGGCCGAGCATGGGGCCGTCGAGCTCCGACCGGGCGTGGCTGGGGCGGGCGACGAGGGCCAGCGTTTCGGCGGCGCGCGTGCCCCTGCGCCCCGGCCAGGCCCCGCCGGCGCCCATCCCGAACGTCCCCAGGGGCATCTGGTCTGCCAGCGTGGAAGTGGATCCGCCGCGGTGATGCTTGACACCGCGGCAAAGGCATGCGAGATAGTTGGAGTCTCGCCTGCTCGCACATGCCGGACGCTCCAGCCGCTATTTTCCGCGGCCTCATCCGGACCCGGCGTTTCCTCGGTCCCTTGCCCCAAACTTCCATGGCCTGTCGCACACAGGGTGGCGCCTGCCCCTCCCGCCCCGCGCCGTCGTTTCCCCGTCCCTCGAGGATCCACCGCCTGACGGCGACCGCTTGGTTGCTCCTCCTCTCGGCAGGGGCCCCGGTTGTGTCCTTTGCGGTGCAGACCGCACCCCCGGCGCCGAATTCGACCACCCACCACGGGATTGCGGAGGGGGTCGTGCCTGCGCGAAACGCTCGCGCCACGGTCGTCGACGACCAGACGCGGGTGCTGCTGCACAACCGAGAGCTGATGCACTCGGCGGTCGACGTACGCCTCCCGGGCCGACAGTTGGACCTCGCGTTCCAGCGCGTTTATCGCTCGCAGGTCCGCTACGAAGGAGAACTCGGCGCCGGTTGGTGCCACAGCTTCGACCATCGGGTGTGGAGCGACGACAGAGACGGGATCGTGCATCTCGACGCTGGCCGCTTCGCGCTCGACGCCTACCCCGACACCCCGGGGAACGGCCCCCTCGACTGCGCGACCCCTGGCGTTTACCGCAAGGCCCGTGAAACTTCTGCCGGCGAATGGCAGATCCGCGATGCGCGCGGATCGATCCTGACGTTCCTGCCGCTCGACGGGAGTCCTGCGGCCGGTCGGATCCAGCGGATCGAGGACACCTTCGGGAACGCGATTGTCGCCAAGTACGACTCGTCCGGGCGGCTCGAGACCGTGCTCGGAGATCTCTACGACCCGGTCCACGCGCCCCAGCATCGGATCGACTTCGTGTACGACGGGGACCGGATCACGAGCCTGGTTGACGTGCGCGGCGGTCGGACCTGGACTTACCGGTACGACGATCTGGGACAACTCGTCATGGTCACGACGCCATCGGTCGAGACCTGGGTCGGCGGGGCCACCGTGACCCAGCCGAGGGTTACGGAGTACGGCTACGGCGCGGGCGACGTCGGGTCCGAGCTCGAACACAACCTCTCGAGCGTTCGCTACCCCGGGCACACGGCCGCGCGGCTCGTGATCGCCTACTCCAAGGGCGACCACGTGGAGCGGATCGACGTGCGCTCGGACCCCATTGCCGCGCCGGCCACTCACAGTTTCGACAGCGCCTCGGTTGGCGGGGCCGCGCCGGTCGTCGCAGAGACATGGGCCGTCGATCGCCGAGGCGGGAAAACGGCCTACCGCTTCGACGCGGCGGGCAACGCCCTCGAAATCGTCGACCCGGGGGGACACCCGACGGCCTACCAGGTGAATGCCGACGGCGAGATCGTGGGGCAGGTGCTGCGGGAGGGCAACATGCGCACCACCCAGTACGCCTCGAGCACGACGACCGATCGGTTCCAACACGGCAACCCCGAGTCCTCCATCCACACGCCGTCCTCCGGGGCGCCGGGCTCGAGCGCGTCCTACCGCGTCCTTCGACGATTCGAGCCGATCTACAACCAGGAGCGCGACACGGTCTCCCAGGGCGGCACGTCCGTGTTCGACTACGAGGAAGATCCGCAGTCCGTCGCCGCGCTGATCCAGGACTGGCAGATCGACGCCGGCACGATCGTGGCGCTTGGAGACGTGAACGGGGACGGGCGCACCGACCTTTGCGGTGGGGTCGTGATCGAGTACCGAAGCCCGGCAATCTCCGACGGTGTGCCCAGCTCGGCGACCGCGCCGCAGTACCAGGTCCAGACATGGACCTACGACGACTTTGGTCGCGTGCAAAGCTACGCGGACCCCGAAGGCGCACTCACGCTCTACGGGTATGCGAACGGCTGGCTGTCAATCGTGCTGGAGGACCTCGACCCGGATCCCGCAAACTGTCCCAACAATCCTGGGAGCTTCCCGAACTCCGGTGTGGCTCGCTGGGATGCGCCCTGCGACGTGGAGCACGTTCAAGCTCTTTCCGAGGTCATCCACGACCAACGCGGCAACATCCTGTCGGTGACCGACCCGCGTGGCGTGCGCTCCGGCTACACCTACAACCTGCTCGACGAGGTGACCTCGTCCACACTGGGCTCGGGCTTCGACGAGACGCGTCTCGATCCCCGCCTCGCCGGACTGGTCGAGGCCGGCTACGAACACCTGGTGGCACCGGGCATCGTGCAACTGTTCGATTACGACGCTTCAGGACGCATCGCTCGGGAACGATCCGACAACCGCGGCAGTGGTGACCCGAACACTCCCTGGATCGTCAATGAGTTCGAGTACGACCTAGAAGACCGCCTTGTCCGGCTGGAAGAGGAGCTGACGCCGACGGCCTCCGCCGTGACCCTGCAGGCGTTCGATGAGGCCGGGGAACTGAGGCTCCGGACGGACGCCGAGGGCTCGGTCACCGCCTGGATTTACGACGAGTACGACCGTCTCGTCGAAACCCGCAGCGGCGCCTCGCCAACCGGAGGGATCCAGGCGGGAACCGTCGTGGTCGAGCACAAGTACGACCTGGACGGGAACCTCGTGGCGACGATCGGACCGGACGACCACGACGGGGATGGCGCACGGGAGAAGACTCTGTACGAATACGACGGGCGTGGCCGTCTCTACAGAACCATCTCGCCCGGAGGCACCGAGACGATATTCGGCTACGGCACCCGCGGTTTCGGGTCGGAGGTCGTGACGCGCGGTCGCGTGGGCGGCATCAGCGGCACCGCGAACAGCACTTCGGGCAACGTGACGCTCTCTGTCTCGCAGTCCGCCCTGGATGCCGTGGGTGCGACCTACTCGCACCGAGAGCTGCTCTTCATCCCCGGTCAGTCGCCGGGCTCGAGCGGGCCCCTTGAACAGTGGAACCGCGACCGGGCCGGACGCGTCGTCGAGCAGATCGACGCCCGCGGCGCCGTGACCACCGTCAGCTACGACGGCCTCGGGAGGATCGTCGACCTCGAGGACGACACGGGCAGCAGGACGCTGACGACCTACGACGCCAGCGGCTATCCCGTCGAAGTGCGAACCCTCGCGGTCGACCCGTTCGGCGGTCCCGCGGTGGAGCGCGTCGAGCGGCGGGCCTACGACGGGTTGGGTCGCCTGATCCGTGAGATCGACGGCGACGAGATCACGTACTACGCCTACGACGCTCAGGGGCGGCGGACCGTTTTGGCGGACGGACGCTCCGCGTCCACGTGGACCGACGCCCTCGGGCAGTATCCCAACGGAACGCTGCCCGCACCCGGCAACACCCTCCGGACGACCTTCGTCCGCACCATCACCGGACTCCGTGTGAAGGTCCACTCCGACCTCTACGCAGGCGGCTGGGCGCCGGGCACCTACGATCCCTGGGCCATTGCCCTGGATCCAAACAGCGTTCCGCCCGGGGTCGTGACCACGCAGGTATCGACCATCGACCGTGACCGCGTCGGAAACGTGACCGCAGTGAACACGGCTGGCGGGCTCGATCTCGCGTTCACCTACGACCTCCTGCACCGGATGACCCGCAAGGAGTTCCCGAACGGCAGCGCGCTCGAGGTGACCTACACCGGCGAGGGTAGCGTTCGGACCGAGTCGATCCTCACCACCGGCGGAGGCATCTGGCGCAGCTTGCAGACGAACTTCGACGCCGATGGCCGCGCCGTCGAGGTCGTCGTCACCCCCGCAAGCGGAGGGGTTGGGGCCACCAACCGGCAGACGTTCCAGTGGAACGGGCTCGGGCTGCAGACCCGATTGACCGACGAGAAGATCTCCGTGGCCTTCCGCGATTCGGTGGTGGAGCGGACCTTCGACTCCCTCGGTCGCGTGTTGACCGAGTCTCAAGACGGGGAGGTCTTCACGATCGAGTACGACGACCTCTACGAGACGGCGTTCGAGTTCCCGGGCGGGCGTCGCATCGAGCGCCTTCACGACTCCAACGGACGGCTCGCGTCGCTGCGCGAGTCCTCGAGCGGGATCTCGATCGCCGACTTCGAGTACTTCGGCAGCGGCGTGACGCTGGCCTCGGCCACCTACAAGAACGGGACCGGGCTGAACTATCGGACTCCGTCTCCTGGGTCCGGGCTGCCGAGTGCGTACTCCCCGAGCGGTCGCCCGCTGCACCTGGAGCACGTGGGTCCGGTCGGCACGCCGATCTCGGTCCTCGGGACCCAGTACGATCCGGATGGTCGGCGCACCGTCCGACTGCGCCAAGTCGCTGGGAGCTTGACGGGTGACTTCATCGCCCACGACAGCCGCGGACGGATCGAGACGTTTCACCAGTGGATCGCAGCCAATCAGGTGATCGGCAAAGGCTACCTTCGAGATGGGGACGGGGACTGGAACCTACTCGCCGTCGAAACGGCGCCGGGGGGCTTGTCGGTGTACCCGTTCCTGAAGCCCGGCAACGACTGGGCTTACTCCGGGATCGCGGGTCGTTCGCTCGACCACGACCTCGCGGGCAACCGCATCCGAGATGCGTGGTTCGAATACGAGTACGACGGCTTCGATCGGCTCGTCCGCGTGAGCGACCGCTTTTCGAACGTCACCATCGGTCTCTACTCCTACGATGCGCTCACACGCCGCATCGAGAAGCAGACCTGGCTGCTCGACACGGTGCGCTTCCTCTACGACCGGTGGCGGATCGCGGAGACCCGCGACGAGACCGGACAGATGACCGCTCAGTTCCTCCACGGCACCTGGATCGACGAGCTGGTGCAGTGGACCGACGGTACCGGAATCGAGCGCTACTACCTGACCGACGACCGAGGAAGCGTGGTCGCGATCACCGACGCGTCGGGCCAGGTCGTCGAGCGCGTGCGCTACGACGCCTTCGGCGCGCCGACCTTCCTCGACGCGTCCGGCAACACCTGGGTGGACGATGACGATGTCCCTTTGGCCGCGAGCCCCGCGGGCAATCCGTTCCTGTTCCAGGGGCGCGAGTACGATGCGGAGGCGGCCCAGTGGCGCCGAGCCCAAGAGTCGTCGCTGTACTTTGCGGAGGTCCCCGCCTCGGGCCAATACAACTTCCGGTACCGCTACGTCAGC
Source organism: Planctomycetaceae bacterium (assembly GCA_016125265.1). Taxonomy (GTDB): domain Bacteria; phylum Planctomycetota; class UBA1135; order UBA1135; genus RI-242. The sequence goes on along the minus strand of WGMC01000041.1, from coordinate 102,711 downwards.
CCGGAAGAGGGGCGGTTCACGAGTCGAGATCCGCTGGCGCTCGCGAGCAACCGCGCGATCGACCCCGCGCTTCTCGTGGGCCGGATCCTGAACGGCGAGAGCGCCTCGCCCTACGAGATGGCGGCCGGCAACCCAGTCGATCGGCTGGATCCGCTCGGGCTCTCCACGTTGACGATCAAGCCCGGCAAGCACTCGCGTGGAGTCATGCCGGACGTGTTGATCATGACGAACGAGGCGGCTGCAAGTTTCCCGATGAGGGGGCACCTCGAAATGCTGGCTCTGGTGTCGCATGCGCTCACCGGCGTCGGTCGGGTAGGGGACGCCGTGATCTCCCACGTGGCCTGTGAATTGCCCGGCGGGTGGGGAGAAAACGGCCCGTTCCCTGCCGGCGGCGGCGGGCCGGCCAAAGGACCCAGCGGTCCGACCACCGGCGGTGGCTCGGGCCCCTCTACCGGCGGCGGTTCTGGCGGAGCCAGCGGCAACCCGGGTGGCGGCTCCGGTGGCACCGGCGGTGGCTCGGGGAGTAGCGGCGGCGGCTCGGGCCCCGCGGCGGGTACAGGCGGCGCTCCGGCGCGCGGCGGCAGCGGCCTGCCTAGCAAGCCGGTGGGGCCGAGCGATGCGCCGGTTCCGGTCGAACCCCCGAGCGGCGGCGGTGGTGGCGGCGGCGGCGGTGGCGGCGGTGCCAATAGGCTGCAGAAGCTCAAGGGCGTCGGCAAGGTCGCGGGCAAGGCTGCGGGCCCGGCCCTCAGCGCCTGGACTCTCTACAACTCTCCCGCCGACGAGCGCCCGTTCCGCTTCTACTTCGAGTGTGTGAACTGGATCACCGGGATCGGGATCGCGATCCTCGAGGACGCGCAGGCCAAGATCGACAGCCCGGTCGGTGCGCTTCCGCAGCCGATGCCGGCCGCCGTCGCGGAGAGCTCGGCCGACGTGTTCCGCCGTTACCTCGAGCAGAAGGCGAAGGTCGCAGCGGGAGACAAGGGGGACGGCAAGACCGACTGGCCCGAAGTCATGAAGCTGAACGACTTGAAGTACCAAGGACGCGACATGTCCTGCTCGCTGTTCTCGAAACTGACCGACCAACGCGGCCCCTACGACTACGGTCAGCTCGACTGCAGAGAGGCGCACAAGAACGTGCAATCCCACGTCAAGGATGCTCCCGGTACGGGCTCTGACCTACAAGAGCCCGCCGGGACGAGCGGGCACAAGGTGGGCAGCGTGCACGGATCGCGTCCCAGCGAGGCACGCGTCGCCGCCCTGACCCGCTTCGAACGCGGGAACCGTCCGCGGCCCGAAGAGAAGTCGCCCTTCGACCGGAGCCTGCTCGTGTGGCTCGCGCTGATCCTACCTAGCCTGGGTGGGCTCCGGTTCGCGTCGCGCTAGCCGCGCGTCCGAAGCATCCCAGGTCGCCCGTGTCCACCGCCCGCGAGCCCCGCGCTGCTGGACGAATCATCGGTTCGTTCACGCTGCTCACGTCGCACGGACTCCTGGTCGATCCGCCGGGCGACCCGGTCGTCGCCCGCGCGGTGGCGCTCGCGCTCGTCCTCGCCTTCGTGACGATGGGCTGGCGCGAGCTCGGCCCTGTCCAGCCGCGTCGTCCACTCCCGTGGCTCGCCGCGGCCGGCTATGTCGGTGGCCTGGGACTGGACGACCCTTTGCTCGCGGGGCTCGCCGCTTCGGCGGCCCTCGCGGCCCTCGCGGGCCTATGGGGCGGCGTCGCCGGACGCGCACTGGCGCTCGCGTTCAGCGGCGTCGCGGTGTTCCGGCTTGCCCTGCTCGCGGGACCCTGGTTCGTCGAGCCCGTCCGTGACCTCGCGATCGGCTGGAGCGCCGCGGTCGGTGCCGTGCTGGACCGAGACGTGCGCATCGCTCCGGCGTTCCTCGGTTTGCGTGTGCTCGCTCCCGCATTCGGGCTCCTGGTCGCCCGCTACCTCGTCTTCGAGCGACAGCCGAGGATCCTGATCGTCGGTCTGCTGGGCTTCGCGTCCGCGACCGCTCTCTCCGTGCTCGCAATCGAATTTGCTGCGCCGCAGATGCAGACCTCCTCGCTCGCGATCGTCCCCTGGTTGACGGGGGTCCCCGCGGGGCTGTTCCTTGCGTCGCTGCTTGCGGGGCGCGGGCCTACTGCCGCTGTGGAGCAGGAGCCTGCATTCCGCCCAGTTCTCGGAGGTCTCGCAGCGTGCCTTTCCTGCTTGGCCCTCTTCGGTACAGGCTGGTCCCACGGGGTCGATCCGATCGATCGTCCTCACGTCGGCCTCTACAGCCGGAACGCCGGGCCGATTCTGGACTGGGAGAGACCGCGCTTCGGCGCCTACGGCGCCTACTCGCTCGGGATGTTCGGACGGCTGCCGGAGCTGCTCGTGGCCGACGGCTACGAGGTCTCGTTCCTGGAAGACGCCGTCACGCCCGAGAGCCTCCGCGGGCTCGACGCACTGGTCACGATCAACGTCAACCAGGACTGGACCGAGGACGAACTGCTGGCCGTGTGGAACCACGTCGAGCGCGGTGCGGGCCTCCTGGTGATCGGCGACCACACCAACGTGCAGGGCAGTCGGGGCAGCCAAAACGACCTGTTGGCACCGGTCGGGATCGAGTTCCGGTTTGACAGCGCGTTTCCCGCTAGCCCCAGGAGCTGGGCGGGGTCGGACCTGGTCTCGCACGTCTGGCCGACGGGAGCCAGCCGCCCCTTGGAACTCGGCGTCGCGGTGGGTGCGAGCCTCGACCTGGTCGGTCGCTCAGGCCGTCCGCTGCTCGTCGGGCGCCACGCACTGTCCGACGCAGGGGACCCCACTGCCGGCGATCGCGGCTACCTCGGGGACTACCGCTACGCGAGCGGCGAGCGTCTGGGAGACGGCATCCTCGCTGCGTGGGCGTCTTTGGGCTCTGGACGCGTCGTCGCGTTCGGGGATACGAGCGGCTTCCAAAACGCGGCGATCGATCGCACCTACGACGCCTTCGTCGGCCAACTGTTCGCGTGGGTCTCGGGTCGAACGACCCACGACCTGGGCCCAGGAGCGACCAGTCTGCTGGCCGCTCTCGTTGCCGCGGCCGGCTTGGCGGCGCTCTGGGCCTTCCGGTCGCGACCGGCACTCCAGGCGCTGGCGGTGTTCGGCCATCTGGGTGTCCTGTGGGCGGTCGCGGCCGCGGTGGAGTCTCGCTTCTCTCGGCCAGTGCCGGACTCCCGGATCGCCTGGATCGACACGGGGCATCTGCCGCGGACCGAGTTCGGCAGCGACGCCGAGCGGAGCCTCGACGGATTCGAGAACACGCTGGTGCGCGCGGGATATCGACCCGTCCTCGGTTCCAAGCTCAGCGCTTCGGCGCTCGATGGCGTAGAGCTGTTCGTGACCATCGCTCCCGCACGGCCCTACTCGAAGGAAGAATGCGACGCGCTCGAGTCGTTCGTCCGAGACGGTGGCTTGGTGATCGCCTGCGCCAGCTATCCCGAGTCGGAGGGCGTCGCACCCCTGGCGGAGCGTTTCGGCCTCGAGGTCCTCCCCCGACCTGTCGGATCGATCCCGCTGCGGCGCGAACCAGGCCGGGCTCGGACCCGCGTCGAGTACGTGGACGCGTGGGAGGTCGGCGTCGTCGATCCAGCGCGATCGGACGATCTGTGGGTCTACGGCGAGCACGACGGCGTTCCGCTGGCGATCCTCGCTCGGCGTGGTGCTGGGGCCCTGTTCCTCGTGGGCGACGGGCGCTTCCTCGGATCGACGAACCTCGAGACTCCTAACGAGTTCTCCGAGCCCAACCTGGTTTTCCTTCGCGGACTATTCCAGGACGCCCAACGTCTCCGGGAGGAGGCTCCGCGGTGAACGTCGCGCTCTGGACCGCACCTATCTTCCTTGCCGGGGCCGCGATGTGTGCCCTTGGGCTGTACGAGTCGGCGCGCCCTGGGCTGGCCCTGCTGCTCTTGTTCGCGGCGTTAGGGGTGCCCACCATCGGGGCGATGGCGGCGAACCGTTCTTGCGGTATCCGCTCCGCCAGGCTCGACGGATGGGTGGCGGGCGCGGCCTGCATCGCTCTGACCATGCCGATCGTGGTTCACGGGGCCGCGCTGTTCGGGCGCCTCGACTTCATGGCCCCCGTGGCTTGGGTCGCCCTCCGAGCGTTCGGGGTGGACGTGGAACTCGAGGGGGGCGTTCTGTACGCCCATGGCAACGGTCTGGAGTCCCTGACGGTCGACCTCGCGAAGCTCGGGCTCGTCCCCGCCGCCTGGATTCTCCTAGCGACCGCGACCGGCGTCCTCGCGAGCAAGATGCGGCGGCCCTCGAGTTTCTTGGCCAAGACCGCGGTCTGGACCGCCGCCTACCTGCCGGTTCGCTTGGCGCTCCTGTCCGCCTTCACGGTTCGTCAACCGGGGCCGACCCTGGACGACGGGAGCGCGACATTCGTCGTCTCGGTGTACCTGTCACAGCCTTGGCAGACGATCACTTTCCTGCCGCTCGCGCTCGTTCTCGGGAGGTTCGTCCCTTGGCCCGACCCGCCGGACCCCACTCGCGCGCCAGCCCGACCTGGGCCGATGGCGGCCCTCGCCTGCGTCAGCGCCCTGTTCCTCGGCCTGTTCGGATACCTGGCGGTCCAACTGGAGCCGCCCGGCTCGCTGGCGTCGGGTCGGGTCCTGGTCGACGAACTGCACGGGGCGGGCTGGTCGAGCGCCGTGGCGCCACTCGACGCGGAGAACTTCGGCCGCGACTCGGTCTACACCCTAACCGCCGCGGTGCGACTGCTCGGCGAGTCTCACGAAGTCCGTGTGAACACGGAACACCGCTACACGGACGAACTGCTCGACGACGTCGACGTGCTCGTGATCGAGGCTCCGACCGTTCCGTTCGACACGGCCGAGGTCGATGCGATCGAACGCTTTGTTCGAGACGGCGGCGGGCTGTACCTCGTCGGCGACCACACGGACCTGCTCGGCACATCCACCAACCTCAACGCGGTTGCCTCGCGTTTCGGCGTCCGCTTCGTCCAAGACGCGTGCAACCGTCTCGAAGACGGCCAGACCCACTCCTGGACTCCGCTTCCGTGGAGCACCCACCCGATCACCCGAGACATCGACGAACTGGAGTTCCTCACGTCTTGCACTCTGGAGCTCTCCGGGAAAGCGGAGCCACTGATAATCGCGCGCAATGCCTTTGCCGAGCCACTGGATTACGCGGGCTTCTCGTTCTTCGCGGACACCGCGCCGGATTTGGACGACGACCTTGGTCCCCAGGTCGTGGCGGCCGTCCTACGCCCAGGAGCCGGGCGGGTCGCGCTGTTTGCGGACAGCACGCTGTTTTCGTCGTTCGCGCTGCCGATGCCGGGCCGCGCCGAGCTCCTGTCCGGAACGGTGGCCTGGCTGGCCGCCAGCGGCGCTGGGACCGACCGTTTGGCCGAAACGGCTCGCCTCACTGCCGGTGTGTTCGCGCTGCTCCTGACCGTCGCGGGCCTTCGTGTCGGACGACGACTGCTCGTCCCGGTGCCCCTCCTCCTGCTCCTCGGAGTCGTCGCGGGAACGGGGATCGCAGAGCGCATCGATCGCGAGCGCAGCCCCTTGCCAGCTTTCGACGGCTTCGAAGCCCCGAGCTTGACGTTCGTGCGCGAGGGCTGCGACTTCGAACTTCCGCCGCCGGTCCTGCCCGACCGGGCGCCAGCCGAGCGGTCGTACTCCGCACTCTTTCACTGGAACCAGAGACTCGGCGGGCTCCCGCGACTGAAGGGCGGGCTCGCGGAAACCACGGATGAAAACCTGGTCCTGGTTCGACCGGAGCCGAACTGGCTGGCGGAGCACGAACTCGAGCTCTCGAACCATGTGCAAGAGGGGGGGCGACTCCTGCTCCTCCTCGAGCCCGCGAACCTACCCGCGGCCTGGCGCGACGCGCTCGAGGCGTCCCCGTCGCCCGCCGACGGCGCGGCCGCCGGACGCGTCGCCCGGTTCGGTGCGGGTCGCCTGGGCTGGGTTGCGGACCCCGATTCGTGCAGCGACCTCGCGCTCGGCAACCTCTTCGACCCCCTCCTACCCGATGACCCCCGCAGGCACGCGAACGAGCGCGTGAAAACGCTTCTCGAGGCCTGGCTCGCCCCCGAACCCTCCGCTCGCGGCGGGCTCTGATCCTCGCCCCCTGCACGACTGCCGGTTGGCGTCCGTTCGACGAGCCTCTTCCCGGTCGGGACTGCGCAGTGGCGATCCTGTTCGACATGGAGCGGGACGCTGAACGATGGCGGTGGTTGGCAGAGTGCTGGCGACATGGCCTGAGACTTCTCGAGTGGTCGTCGCGCTGCGGGGTGCCGCCCGCGAGTCTGCCTGGGTGGCGCAGAGATCTCGCTCGGCGGCGAGTGCCAACTCCGGAGGAGGGGGATTCGTTGAACTGCGCGGCACCGAGCGCGATGTCCAGCCCACTCGCGCCGAGATCGCGGCTCGCGCCGATCGCACGGTGTCGGTGGATCTGTTCGCCGATCCGGATCCGATTGCGCGGTTCCTCGCCGCTTGGGATCGATTCTGACACCTCGCATTGGCCAATGCGCACTTGCCGCGATCTGGTCAAGTTCTTGGCGTGGGATCGCAACGCCCCTTGGTTGCCCTGAACGTACAGCGCGAACCGCCGGGGGCAAGAGTCCACGTCAGCGCGTGATGCCGGTAGCTCGAGAGCGGAGGAACACCTACTCTTGCGTCCGCGTGGTCCGCACAGCGGGTATTCGGTAGGCCCTGTCGATCACCGTCGCCGCCCGCCCCAACCACTGGGCTCGGCCAGGGGGCGGCGTGCGAGGGGCGTCGCGGTCCGCGGGTCCATTGGGGACTCACCGTCGCCTGTACTTCGCAGCGGGCTGCGGGGCCTGGCTGTCGAGTTCGACGCCGCCGGACTCGAACGCGTCGTCGGCTCGGTCGGGTCGAGTGCGGTGGCGGGCGACTCCGCGGCGAGGGACGCGGGCCACCGAGGTCTGCGGCCCCGACGTTCGCGTCGACCGACCACGAGGGGATAGCTGGCCGCTGGGATCCGTCCGAGCGGGTCAATTGCTGCACCGATGTGCGCCGAAACCGGTTTCGAGCCGCGTCGACCAGCCAAGCTTCAGCGGGCGCCAGAGCCATGGGGTCTGATCTTGCGCCCCTTGGAACCGCGGGTCGCCATCCTCAGCGCATCGCCCGCGCATCTCGAAGCGCTCCCCGGGCGCGCCACCTTGCCCGGTCTCCACCCGTACACGCACGCGACACGGCCGGCAACCCATGCGATGCAAGCAAGCAGGTGTAGATGCCTTCGAGGCGAGGGTCTTGGCACCGCTCCCGCGCGAGGCGGAACGGGTACCCCAGCGCCCCCGGGCGGGGCTTCAACCACGAGGGGAAGTCGGCGCCCCGGGGCCTGGAGCCACGCCAACGGGCCTTTCCCGGTCGGCGGCGCCCAAATGTAAGCTCTTTACTCTCAGGGAGTTAGGTGGTCAGTCTGAACATGGTTCCAATCTTCGTCGTACTTTCCGTGCGCGGGGTCTTGCGGGGTCAAGAAGGTGTAGTTAGCGTCGGCCCAGTATCCAACTCGACGCACTGGCGACCGCTCGCCACGCCTTTTGCGTCACCGCCCGGGCGAGCCTTCAGGAGAGTTCGAATGCTCTGTGCATCAGCGGAAGGAACGGAACTCGCTCGAGACCTGCGGGACCCGCTGTGGGGTGCGATCGTGACGGTCAGCGACGGTCGGCCCGGTGATCTGGAATCAGGAGGCGTGGCGATCATCGCCGTTGCCGGGGCAGGCGCAGGAGTCGCAGGCGCAGGCGTAGGCATATGGACGGCGATCGATGGGGACGACGACGACGACGTTCCGCCGCCCGCGCCCAACACGGACTGCGGCAACAACCAAGTGTGCTCCGGCAACACGACCTGCTACGACAACGTGGATTGCCAGGACAACGCGATGTGCAAGAAGAACACCGACTGCGAGGACAACCCGTCGTGCACCAGCAACGGGCAGTGCATCGGTCCCAAGGTGGGCTCCGAAGAACCAAAAGACGGGCTGGGAAGCGACGACACCTGGTGGTGAGCGGCGAAGGCCCGCGTGAGCGGCGGGCGGGCCTCACGGTTTTGTGAGTCGGCCCGCGCGCACGGGCGATCGGTCGGACGTCTGTGCGGAAAAAGCGCTGCGGCCCCGAGCAAACGGGGTTCGCGGCGGATCGAGCGATCGAGCGCCATGCGACGACCGTCCGCAGGGCGGGAGTCCTTGAAGAACTGGAACGTGAGCCGGTTGGACGGATCGAGTACGCCCCGAAAGGAGAAGCCCCATGGTTGAGCGCGCGACTGAAACAGTGGCACAAGCACCGGCGCTTGCCGTTGCTCCGACGTGGGAGCGCCTGCGCGACCGGAACCTGATGATGATCGATCGGCTCTCGCTGATCGACGAATCGGCGAACTTCGCGGTTCAGCCGTTCATCGTCAAAGACCACCTCCGGTACAACACCCACTACTTCGGCGAAGTCGAGTTCGTGTTGCTGAAGTTCTTCTGCGAGCCGCGTTCTCGCGGCGACGTCGAAGCATACTACGCGGGGCCGCTCCGCGACGATTTGTCGGATCCCGGGCTGATCAACCGCGACCTCGCGGAGTACATGGAGTCCATTCTCTCTGCGGGCGTGCTGACCGACGCTGGAATGAAGCACGACCTGATACGGGAGAGCACGACCGGTGGGGACGCCGGCGCGATCGTCTTCACGGCACCGCCGATGCAACACCATGACAAGGTGGTGCAGAGCTTCCCGATCACGCTTGGGATCAACCTGACAGAGCGTTGCAACCTCGCATGCCTGCACTGCAGTGTGGGATCGAACCCGAGCGTCTCGACCAAGAACGACCTGACGGCGGCCGAGCTCCACGATCTGTTCGACCAGTTCGACAGGTACGGCTTGCAGTCCCTCCGCCTCACCGGCGGGGAGCCGATGATGCGACCGGACTTCTGGGAGATCCTCGAGGACGCGACGACGGGTCGACGATTCTCGGTGACCCTGTTCACCAACGGCACCCGGGTCACCGAAGAGAACGTCGAACGGCTCGCGGCGATCAAGAAGCGGATGGGAAGCCGCTTTCTCATCCACATTTCGCTCGACGGCGGCACAGCCCAGTCCCATGACTTCCTGCGGAACCGAAAGGGCAACTTCGACCGCGTTTGTCGCGCAATGAAGCTGTTGCGCGAGCACGGGGTCCACTTCTACATCGAGAGCGTGCTGCACGAGCGCTCCGCGACCGTCGAGCAAATCGACAGCATGTGCGAGCTGGTCTCCTCGTACGGGGTGACGTACGTCTCTCTCCATCCCGGGGAGATGATCGGAACCGGAGAACACGAACAAACGATCTTCTTCACGCGGGACTTCCTTGTCCGCTTCGCCGACGAACTCGCGCCGGTGATCGCCAAATGGGCCGAACGCGGCGTCGAGGTCTCGTTCGACAGCTATACCTTCCCGCTGTCGGAGCCGACGAACGAGGACCGCCGCGCTCGCGAACTCGAACAGCTGGGACGCGGCGGCATCGCAGCCAGCGGCAACGCGATCGATCAGGGACAGGAGGATTGGACGTCGACCTTCAAATCGCGCATCGCGGACAACCGTAAGTCGGGCTTCAATGTCTGCACCGCCGCGATCTCCCAGGCGGCCCTGGGGGCCGACGGAACGGTGTACGGATGCCCGCGTTACGTCGGGGCGCGCCGGTACGCGATGGGAAATGTCCGCCAGCGCGACATGCTTGCCATCTGGACGTCGCCCGGCTGGGACTTCCTGCGCGAGGACTATCAGCCCAAGCTGAAGCTGTGCAACTCGTGTGACTACTTCGACAACTGCTTCTACGGCAAGACTTGCCGGGCGAACCCCGGCTACCTATTCAACGATGCCTACGGCGTTTCGCCGGAGTGCATCGTGGAGTACAAGAAGCTCGGCCTGCCGTACGAGAAGGTGAAAGCCTACCTCGATGAGCGCAAGCGCGAGAACCTCGACGTGCAGCGCATCCAACTGCTCTGCGATCGATTGTTGGCCCAGATCGAGCGCATCGAGTTCGAGAGCCCAGAACCCCGCCATGCGGCATCTGTCGAGGGAGTGATGGAGGGCAAGTGAACCTGCCGGGACGCCATCAGCTCGAATCGATCGCACACGACGTTCGAGCGGTCAGGCGGTTGCTCCCCCGATTGCTCGACAGTGGCCCGCTCCTCGGTGCGCATGTCGTGCTAGGGCTCGGTTCGATCGTGGTCGCTGCGATCATCCCGCTGTACGTCGTCTACTTTGCCGGTCAGGCGCGCGAAGACGGGGCCATCGATGCGGTGGGCCAGGCCGCCGGGCCGGTTGCGCTCGTCGGCATCCTGGTGCAGGCGGCGGCGGTGTTCCGCTCGTACACCCGGCGCATCGGACAACTTCGAGTTTCCAGCCGGCTGCGAATCGAGCTGTTCCAGCGAATCGTCGCGGCGCCGATGGGTCCCATTCTCCAGCGCGGGCCCGCGTACTGGCAGGCGCGGATCGATCGCGATCTGGGGCAGGCGCTTGTCTTTCAGCCCTACAATCTATTGCCCATCGGGCAGCAGGCACTGACGGCGCTCGTGTTCTTCGCGGTAGGCGCGTACCTGAGCTGGCCATTGACAGTCGTCTTGCTGATCGTTTTGCCGATCAGCCTCTTGCCGAACCTCTGGCTCGTCAGGCTCCGCCGCGCGGAGCGACGCGCGTCCGGCGAGCTCGGCGCTGCCACCTCCGCGCTGGTCGCCGAAACGCTGCGTTCGTTGCCCCTCGTCAAGCTCTCCGACGCCGAAGATCGCGAGGTTGATCAGTTGCGCTCGCGCGACGCAATCGTCACACGACTCGGTGTCGCCCTCGAGCGCCGCCGGATAGCCGTGCGCACGCTCCAGTCGCTGCTCCGCGGCCTGATCCCGGCGACGATCGCCGCGGCGGGATTCATGCTCGGGCGTGAAGGGCTCGTGGCTATCGAGGACATCGCAGCCTTCGGAGTCTGTTGTGCGGGAGTGCTGAGGGGCGTCCAGCAGACTACTTCCTTCACGACGTCGATCGGAGCCAACGCAGAGAGTGTGCACCGACTGCTCGAAGTTCTGGCCTTCGAACCCGAGCTTCCCGCTCCCGCGAGTTCGTCGGCGGCGATCATCGTACGAGAGTCGCCGGCCATCGATTCCCTGCGTCTGGAAGACGTTCACTTCGCCTACGAGCACTTGCCATCGCCCCGCCGGAACGAGCGGGGCGAGATGGTCGAGCCAAAGCCGGTGGCGCCGGTGCCGGTACTCCACGGCGTCGATCTAGAAATCGTGCGCGGCGAGCCCGCCGGTCTAGTGGGCGCGAGTGGGGCCGGCAAGTCGACGGTCGTCGCGCTACTTTGTGGGCTGCTGACGCCGACCGCCGGGCGCATCCTGGTGGATGGGCGCGACCTTCGCGAGCTCGACGTCCGCCAGTACCGTCGTCGCATCAGCGCAGTCCTGCACCAGGATTTCCTGCTACCTCGGCCACTGCGGGACAATCTCGTCTACCGCTCCCCCGAACGGGTCCCACAGGAAGCCGTCGACTCGGTACTGCAGACACTCGATCTCGGAGTGGTGCAAGTGCGCGACAGGGAACGCGTCGAGCGCATTCTGCAAGAGCGTCGCGAGGACCCGGACTTCAAGGAGAAGTTCTCGATGCCCGACGAGGTCGCCGTGGAGGCGCCATTGCAAGTGTCCGCGGGCGAACGTCAGCGCATCGCGATTGCGCGCCAGCTCCTCTACGACTCGAACGCCTGGCTGCTCGACGAGGCGACGTCGAACCTCGACGGCCGCCTCGAAGAACGCTTCTTTGAGCGGTTGTTGCGGCGCCGCGGGTTGCTTCTCTTCGTCGTCTCGCACCGGCTTTCCTGCATCGAGCGCATGGAGAAGGTGCATCTTCTGCAGGAAGGACGAATCGTAGCCAGTGGCAGTCCCAACCATCTGCTGCAGACGAACCAACAATACCGGGAGCTGTTCGGTCCGCAGATTCGCACGCGCAGCAGCGCCCCTGCACTGGTGGCTCGCCCATGAGCCGGGCAACGACCGTTTGGGTGACGGTGGGGGCGGTCCTACTCGCCGCTTCCGGTTGGTGGGTGCTCGATCGTGACGCGTCGAATCGAGCGTTTGCCCGCGCGGGAGCGAGCCAGCGTGCGGGAGCCCTCGTTCGCACCGCCCCGGTCGAACCAGCCGCAGAGTCCGACACCCGACAAGTGATCGAGGATCGCACCCCGGAGTCCGACTCGAGCCTTCTTGCCGACGGCAGCGAAGGCGTCGTGGTCCGCGGTCGTGTCACGGACCGGCGATCCGGCGTGGGCGTCGAAGCCGCAACGGTTACGTTTGGAAGTGGGAAGGCCGGCGAACGAGTGACTGCGTCAACCGACGCGCAGGGTCGATTCGAGGCCAAGCCGGCGGGCGAGACGAACTTCCTGGCCGTAGCTCACCCGGACTACGCGCCGACCTTCCTGGGCGAACTCGATTGGGGCACTGGCCGACGCTTGGACGTCGACATCGAACTCCTGCCGGGTGCTCGTCTACTCGTGCAAGTCGAGGCACCAGGCCCTGGGAACACCAACGTGCCTGTTTCGGGGGCGACGGTCGAGGTGCTGCTGGCACACGGTGATCAAGCACCGTGGTTGTCGTCGGACGAGCGCGACGTGCGGACGATTGTGCGGAGTACGGCACCCGCGGGTGAGGCAGAGTTTACAAACCTGCCCGTGGGCGCGTTCCGGCTGTTCGCCCGGGCACCCGGCACGGGGGCGTGGCAAGGTTCCGTAGACGTGCCACTCGAAGGCGCAGCTGTGCGCGTCGCCCTGCACCGGGCGGCGCGACTCGATGGAACCGTGCGGGACAGCGTTGGCGCGCGTGTCGAAGGCGCGACCGTGCTGCTTTCCCCCGGCGCGGACTTCCGCGGCGACCGCAGCCGCGTGTTCGCGAGCGAGTCTACGACGACGGATGCGTCGGGCGCGTTTCAGTTCGAGGATGTTCCTTACGGCAAGGTGTTTGTCACGGTCATCGACGATCGCGGCGTGGTCGGCTACGGGCCGGACGGTGGGGTCGAGATCACCGGCGAACCCGCGGCTCCCGTGGAACTGGTTTTGCCCCTTGTGAAGGACGTCGTCGGGCGGCTCGTGGACGACAGCGGCGCCGCAGTTCCGAATGCAGACCTCCGGCTCAAACTCGACGATCTGGCTGCGCCGAGCGATCGCGTAGGTGCAGGTCTCCGACTCGAGGTTGTGCCCGGACTGTCCGCCAGAGTCGAGCGTCGCTCCACGACGGACCCATCGGGACGCTTCACCTGGCGCGACGTCAGCGTGCACACGCGCGTCGCAAGTGTCGTATTCCGGCACGAAGGTTACATGCGGGAACGCTGGCGCCTGGGGCCCGCGCGCCTCTTCGCGTCGACCGGTGTGGAACTCGTGGCTCGCCGGCTTGCCCCTTCCATCGTAGGCCGCTTCCAAGGAGCGGCGACGCGATCACTGGCCGGCTTGCCCGTACGGGCGTGGGCCGACGGCGACGACCCGTCTACCGGCGCCATCGGCATCAGCGACGCCGACGGTCGTTTCGAGATCCCCGTGCCAGTCGTCGCGGCGCGTTTCGTCGTGAGACCGGCATGGGAGACTCACCCGTTCGCGAGGCTGCGCGGGGACCCCGCGGAGGTTTCGGGCGTAGAACCCGGTGGCCCGCCCGTTGTGTTCGATGTCCGCGAGGTTCCAGTCTTGACGGGAACGGTCGTCGACGCGGCCACAGGACTGCCCGTGCAGGCGTTCGAACTTGCGCTCTTCTCGGACGTGGATGGCGGATTCCGCCCCCCCTCGCTCTACGCTGGCGATGCCGGGCGGTTCGAGCTCGGCTTCGACCCCCGACGCGATCTGTTCCTACGTGTCTGCGCAGAGGGCTACGAGCCGATCGACGTCCGAGGACTCGAACTCGCGGTGGAGGAGGACCTCGGGGTCGCGCTTCAACGCGGTTCGACGCTGTCCGGCAATGTGGTGACCGCTGAAGGCGACCCGGTCGACGGCGCCGTCATCGCTCTCACGACCCGGGCGTTCGATTCTCCCTACCTGCCGTCCGGTCGATTCGCGCCGGCAGCGAGCACCGATGCCACGGGACACTTCGAACTCGACGGTGTTCCGCGACAGTGGGTCGGCACCTTGGTGGTGTGCGCCGACCGCGATGGAACCCCGCCCCTCGCCTACTTCGACGTCGTTCCGAAAGGCGTCGAATCACCTGTGAGGCTGGTCTTGCCGCCGACACATCCGGTCACGCTGCGTGTCGCGTCGTCGCAGGGAGGTTCGCCGGACGGCCAGTTGGCGCTGTTCGACCATCAGGAGCGCAACCTCAACCCCGCCGCCGAGCCTGCACTGGCCAGGGTGGCTCCCACGCGCTGGAAACGCGTGCTCAGGTTCGAGGGTGGAACGCTGACAACCGAACTTGCGGAAGGTCGCTACGAGTTGCGGTACCTGCCAGAGGGCGGCGGCACGATCGAGACGTTCGAGTTCTCTGTTCCGCGGGACGACGATCAGGCCTTCGAGTTCCTCACGAGCCGATGAACGCCGCAATCGACAAGCCCCCGACCGCAGTCCCCGCGCGGACGCATCCGCGACCGGTGGGGGAACTCGTGCGCATGGTGTCGATCGTTGCCGTGGCCACCGCTGCCACCTTCCCGGCCGCCAAGCTCTTCGAGCAGGCCTACCATCCAGGTCTCTCGCCGGCCAGGAGAGCCGCCCTGGTCAGCGACTTCCTGCCGCTCCTGGCTATCGGCACGGGATTGGCCGCGTGGGTCATGCTTCGGGTCGGATCGAGACGGTGCGGCAGCGTTGGTCGGCTGTTGTGGGGCGAATGGAAGCTCACCGTCCGCGATGTGTTCCTGCTCGTCGTGCTTGCGGCCGCACTTGGTTTTGCGACGCCAGCCGTACAGAGTTTGCTCGGAGCACTGCCAGCAATCGAGCCGTCGCGCAACATCTGGGGTAGCCCGGGGTTGGCAGTGGGCACTGTCATCGGGCTGCTGGGACTCGCGATACAGGAAGAGATCGCGTTGCGCGGACTCGGCTTCGAGCTGGCAGCGCGTGCCGCGCGCAACTTGCGGGGTGGCCGCTTTGCACAGGAGTCCCGGAAACAACGAAGCTTTGTGATTGGGATCGGCGCGGCATGTGTGGTCGCGATCGTCGCGGTCACGCACCTGCCGGACTTGAGTCTGGCGGGCAGTTTCGACGCCCTCGTCGAGTCCTTGGCGCCGCGCCTCTTGCCGGCCATCGCGATCATCGCGGTCTATCTACGTCGGGGCCTGGTTGCGGCGATCGTGCTGCATTGGCTCATCAACCTTTCCACACTCGCTCTGGTGCCAGCCACCCTAGTTCGATGACGGAGAACAACTCCAACGGCGGCGAAGTCGTGCTCGTGCGGATGCCGTGGGACATTCTCGAGCGGCCATCGGCGTCGTTCGGCTTGATCGTCCCAGTGCTTCGCCGCGCAGGGATCGCGCCGCGTGTGGTCTACCCCGATTTCTGGATGGCAGAGCGCCTCGGCCTGTCGACCTACCAACGGATGAGTTCCGGGGCCGGCTGGACGCTGATCGGAGAGTTCGCCTTCTCGAAGACGGCCTTCCCCCAGGAGTTTCCCCACGCTACCACCGAAGTCATCGACGGTTTTCCAGCGCCACAGGTGGCGATGATCAAACAGGCGCTCGGCGAAGACTACCGAGAAGTGCTCAGCGGGATCCGAGACGAGCATGCGCCCGCGATCTGCGACCAGTTGGCCGAGGACTGCCGCGACGCCGCGGTCGTCGGATTCACTTGCACCATCAATCAGCTCGTTGCCGCTCTGGCAGCGGCGCGAGCGATCAAGCGGCGCAATCCGCGGGCGCGTATCCTCCTTGGAGGAGCGCAAGTCGAGGGTGTGATGGGGGACGAGGTCCTGCGCGTCGCCCCATGGGTCGACGCCGTGTACAAGGGCGAGGCCGAGCTCGGCGTCGTGCAGACTGTCCGGTATCTTCGGGGAGAGGTGGCCGAGCCTCCTAGGGACTACGTCTCCTACCGGCAGGCGAACGGCGAGTTGCACTTCGCGTCGCGCGGCGCGCAAGTCCAGGACCTTGACGCGCTTCCCTTTCCCGAGTTCGACCAATACTTCGCCCAACTGGAGCGGGCCCGCGGCACGCGCGCGGAGGTCCAGTGCAACCAGGTTCCGTTCGTCTCCTCGCGAGGCTGCTGGTGGGGAGAGATCCAGCACTGCACGTTCTGCGGTCTCAACGGCGAGGGCATGGCCTATCGTGCGAAGAGCCCCGATCGAGTGGTCGACGAGCTCGTAGCCTTGGCCGCTCGGTACGGGCGCCTGACTCTCGTGGGAATGGACAACATCATTCCGCACGCCTACTTGAAGAGTGTGTTGCCGCGACTCCGTGACAACGACCTCGATCTCGAGTTGCTCTATGAGACCAAAGCGAACCTGAAGCGCGAGGACGTCAAGCTCTATCGTGCAGCCGGTTTGAAGCTGGTCCAACCCGGCATCGAAAGTCTGAGCGACAACACACTCAGCTTGATGCGCAAGGGTGTTACAGCGATCCAGAACGTCTATCTGCTGAAGTTGGCCTCCCAGTACGGCGTCAGGCTTCAATGGAACGTGCTGTGTGGCTTCCCAGGCGAGAGGCCGGAGGACTATGAGGCGCAGATCGAGCTCTTTCCGAAGTTGGCGCACTTGCCGGCACCCCAGGGTGCGACCTGGTTCGGTCTCCAACGCTTCAGCCCGTTCCACTTCGAGCCGGAGAAGCTCGGAGTGGAGAACGTTCGAGCGCTCTCGAGTTATGCGTACGTGTTTCCGCCCGGAGCGGCGGACATTGAGAAGCTCGCGTTCTACTTCTCATTCGACTACGTCGGCGGTCACGGTATTCCGGACGAGCTGAAGCTGGCGTTGCGCCGCGCGACCAGGCGCTGGACGAAACGCGTTCGCCAGCCCGGGAGGCGAGCCGCCTTGGTCTACCTGCGCGGTCCCGGGTTCATCGAGGTCCGCGACAGCCGGGAGCCGGGTCGCGTGCGTGTCCACAAGCTCACAGGGCTGGAAATGGAGTTGTTCGCGGCGTGCGACGACATCCAGTCGTTGCGTGCGCTGCGCACGCGCTTCAGCGGTGCACCGCAGGTCGACGAGGCCATCGCTGGTCTGCAGGCCGTCGGACTGGTGTTGTGCGACGGGCACCGGGTGCTCAACTTGGCGCTCCCGGCCTCCACCAAGGATGTCCGCCACCGCGTCGAGACTCCGGAGTGCGGACCGGACGAAGTCGACTCGGATCTTCAGGGCACACGCGAACGCGACGAGCTCGCCGAGTGGGGACACGATCGGGACGCGCTCGACGCTGTTCGCAGCGGGAGTCAACTCTACTGATCGTGCGAGACCATTCTGGAGCCGAGCGCACGGGCGTTCCACCACCCGAGTAGCCACCCATCGAACCATGATTTCGTCCCCGAGTCCCACGAAGGTCACGCTGGTCGACATGCCATGGGGCCTGTCCTCCCGGCCCAATGCCGCGCTGGGGCTGCTCAAGCCGATCCTCGAGTCGGCGGGCAGTTCTGTCCGGGTGCTGCACGCGAATCTGATGTTCGCGGACTTCCTCGGCTTTTCGCGGTACGACACCATCGCCCAGGGGGTGGGTTGGCAGTTCTTGGGTGAGTGGCTGTTTTCGAAGGAAGCGTTTCCCGAGGCGTTCCCCGGCGACTCGATCGAAGAGATTGCGAAGTCGGGTCGGAACTTCCACGACGTCGTCCAATTGTTCGCGGACGAAGGTGGAGCGGCGTTCGTGGCAGAACTGCGAGACGAGCGCGCCGCGAGCTACTGTCGCGCGGTCGCGGAACGCGCATTGCCCGCAGACGTCGTCGGCTTCACCTGCTCGATCAGCCAACTGCTTCCTGCGCTGGCCGCGGCGCGCGCGCTCCGTCGGTTGTCGCCCGACGTGAAGATATTGCTGGGCGGTTCGCAGGTGGAAAGCGAGATGGGCGACGAGGTGCTGCGCATCGCTCCATGGGTCGACGCCGTCTACAAGGGTGAGGGCGAAGTAGGGCTGGCAGCCACCGTCGATTGGTTGGTCGGACGAGCCGAGACGCCGCCGGAAGAGTTCGTGTCGTACCGCAGAGCGGACGGAACGATCGCGTGCGCAACCGGGGTAGCGCTACTGCGCGACATGACGGCGGCTCCACGACCCGACTATCGACCCTACTTTGAACAGGCCGAGCGCTACCGCTCACGCTCCCGCAATCGACTGATTGTACACGGCATCTCCTTCACCAGTTCGCGTGGCTGCTGGTGGGGCCAGAAGCAGCACTGTACTTTCTGCGGCCTAAACGGCGAAGGCATGATCTTCCGCGAGCGACCGGCCGCGGAGGTTGCCGAAGAAATCGCCGCACTGGCCAACGAGTACAAGATGGTGCGCCTCTTTGCGACGGACAACATCCTGCCGCACGGTTACCTGAAGTCGCTGCTGCCGACGCTCGCTTCACTCGACTTGGATCTCGAGCTCTTCTACGAGACGAAGTCCAACCTCAAGCGAGAGCACATGCAACTCCTTCGGTCGGCGGGCGTGCGCGCGATCCAGCCCGGGATCGAGAGCCTGAACGACCACGTGCTCACCCTGATGCGTAAGGGCGTGACCGGCATACAGAACGTCTTCCTGCTCAAACTTGCGATGGAGTCGGGCGTCGAACCGCGGTGGAACCTGATCTACGGTTTTCCTGGGGAGACCGACGAGGACTACGCCCAACAGTGCGCGTGGATCGCGCACATGCACCACCTCATACCGCCGATGAGCGTCGTGCGTTTCGCACTGCAGCGGTTCAGTCCGTTTCACACCGAATCGGAGGCGCTTGGCGTGACCAACAAGCGGGCGAAACGTGCCTATCGGTCGCTCTTCCCCGATGGGACCGACCTGAACAAGGTCGCCTTCTATTTTGACTTCGATTACATCGGCGATCGGCCTCTTTCACCGGCAACGATTGCCGAGTATCACCGCGGCGTGCGCGTTTGGACCAAGCGCTGGGCAGCCGACGGTCCCCCCCCTGCGCTCACGTACAGCCTTGGCGGCGACTTCGCCGAGGTGCGCGACACACGAGCGCGCGGCCGGGAGTCCGTGGCGCATCTGTCGGGGGCCGAGCTCGGCGTCTTCCTGGCGTGCGACGAACCCGTTGCGATCGCGCAACTGGAGCGCCGCTTTGGGGGCGCCGCGACCGTGGCAGAGGTTCTGGCCAGCCTAGAGGCCGTGGGATGGATCATCCGCGACGCGAAGCAGGCGCTCTCGCTGGCCGTGCGCCAATCGCGTGGCGGCGGCGTCGAGATGGCTCGCACGGTCTCGCAGCGCCTGCGGAAAGAGGCCGAGCCGGAAGCGGCCAACGCGGTGCAATCGCGGGGTCCGAGCGCGCCCATAGCCGATGGGGTGGCACGCTGAAAGGGGAGCGTACGCCATGGACGAGTCGGTACCAGCTTCGGATGTCGCCACCGACATCCACTTCGCGGACAACCTGTCCGGAGGGGAGGCCCAAGTGGGCGCGTCTCGGATGAACGATGCCTCAGCGTCGACGCCGTCGAGAGTGACGGTGTTCGGTGGCAGCGGCGGCTCTGGCATGTTCGGCCAGTTTCTGCGCGTGTTTGGCATCTGCACTGCCGTACGGACGCCGACTTTCGAGCTGCGGGGCGCGCGCTGGTTCCTTGCCGCGAGCGGGGTACTGGTCGCGCTCGTTGGGGTTATCCTGGCTCAAGCGCGTGGCGGGACGGAGTCCAGCCCTTCCCTTGTCGGGGCGATCGTCGCCCTTGTCGCTGTCGGTCACGCTCGCGCCGTGGTCGCCGCGGGGTGGGTCCTCCTTCGTGAGGGCCCGACGTGGGGGCGGCGGTTCGTCCTGCACAGCCCGATCAGCGAGCCTACATCCAAGTCCCTGTGGGCGCTCGTGGCGACGGGCGAGATGCTGCTCGCCACGGGCGGATCGATCCCGACATCGTGGCCGATCAGCGTTTCGACGCTCGCTTCGCCCTGGTGGCTGCTGGCAGCGCTCGTCGGCAGTGGGACCGTACACGCGGCCCGGTTCGTGCCACGGCTGCGTGAGTTTCGGCGCGAACGGCACGCCGCGGAACAGGCGCCACTGTGGCGCGATCTGACGTGGCTGCACGGCCGGCTAGTGGCGAACGCCTTCTGCGAGGAGTGGCTCTATCGATTCCTTCAGCTCGGAGCACTATGGACGCTGTTTGGGCCGACGACAGCCGTCGCGGTCAGTGCCCTCGCATTTGGCGGCGCGCACTACGTCGACGGAAAGCCCGGCGGTGTGCGCGGCGTTTCGATGATGACGGTTGCAGGACTGGGTTTCGGCGCATTCGTCATCACCACGGGCGAGATCTGGGGCGGTATCGCGCTTCACGCATTCCTGTTCGGCGGGCACGGGGCGGTGGCGTGGTTGACGCGTTGGCGCGCGGCGCGGAGAGAGGTCGGGGCTGTCTGGCTCTTCCCGGTATCGGATGGCGACAACTGGCTCGTGACTGACTTCGAAGGAACCCGTCTCTGGCCGTTGTGCCGCGCGCGGTCGCGCTTGGGTGCCTTGCTGGGCCATGGTCGAACTCGGCCGAAGGGCGAGGTTCAGATGTGGCCTTGGGAGACTTGCCGCGCGATGTTCGCCCCTGACGCGGGAGCTCCCCCGGTGGACTGGGCGGCGGCTCCTACCGGCCTGCGCCATTGGCGGCGCACGGGCGGCACGCTGATCAGTGACCCGGCGCGACTTGCGGGAGCTCCACACACTGCCCGCGTGCGTATCGAACTGGCGCGGCGCGGTCGTCGCGCGCTCGATCGCGCTGGTTCCGGACGTCTCCCTCCACCCCAGCACGTCGCGGAGGTGGTGGACATCTCTTCACGTCGCTCTCCTCGAACTTTGTCCCCGTCGATCGGTATCGAAGCATGACATCTACTCGATTGCGCAGCATCGTCGTCGCCGGAGGCGGCTTGAAGGGTTGGTTGGCTGCCAGCTACCTGCGGCGTCTCCTCGGTCCCGGTGTGGCCGTCACGCTCGTGCAAGCCAAAGCCGAACTTCTGCCCCCAGCCGTTGCGGCTCCGCCCAGCATCTTGTCCACGTTCCGCCTGCTCGGGATCGAAGAATCCACGGTCCTCCGGGAGTGTGGCGCCACCTTCCGATGTGCGACGCGTATCGAGGGCCCCTCGAGTGATGGTGCTCTCTTGCCGTTCTACGGCGCTCCGGACGCACCCGTCGACCTGATCGGCGTACCCTTCTTCCCGGTGACGGGGCGGGGCTTCTCGACCGTCGATTTTTGGAAGCGTTCGTTGTGCCACGGTCGTCGGGTCCCGTTCCAGAGGACCCAGCCTTTGCTCGAGGCGTTCTTCCGCGACCACCTTGCCCCACGGGCGCGCCCGGATGCACCTCGCCATGGCGCAGCGCCGGCGTTCGGGTACCACCTCGACACCGTCGGCCTGGTTGGGGTGTTGCGCGACCGGGGGACGAAGCTCGGAGTGGAGTTCGTCGCGGAAGCGGTCGGAGGAGTTGAACACGACGAACGCGGGCGTCTGACGATGTTGCGGACGGCGTCGGGCCGCTGTGTCCCCGGAGATCTGTTCGTCGACTGTACGGGCCCCGAAGGTTCGATCCACCGGGCGGCCGGTGGCACGCGGTCTGCCGGGCCGGCGCACCAGCGCTGCGACCGATTCGTTGCGGTCGAGTTGCCCGTCGCAGATCGGGAGGACGTACCGACGTACTCGACGGTGGGGGCTATGGAGCAGGGGTGGAGACTGTCCATTCCGCTAGCTGACCGCGTCGTCAGTGTTCTGACGTTCGACAGCAGGTACGCGGACGCCCGTGACGCGGAGGCCGCACTCCTGGCCACCATGGGCGAATCCAGCGGAGCCGAGATCGGTTCCGGATCCGTGGCGAGCGGACGCAGTTCGGACCCCTGGACAAACAACTGCGTCGCCATCGGCACTGCGGCTTCGGCAGTCGACGATTTCCAGGGGACGCAGTTGTTGATGCTTGGTTTTCAACTCGCGGGCATCGTGCGGCACCTGTCGGGCACCCAGGACGACGCACACCGCGCCGGAATCTACAACCGCGAGGTCGTCGCGATGCACGATGCGATCGAAGACTTCATCACCGCGCACTACCTCACCGTCCCAACGCCCGACAACGCCTTCTGGCGGGAAGTTCGGGCCGCAGCAACGCCGTCCGCGCGTCTCGCCGCCCGCCTCGAAGCGTTCGACCAAGGCATCACGACCAACTGCTCGAGCGCTGGCGATCCGTCGGAGCTGTTCGACGCGCGGTCCTATGCGTTGTTGCTCAGCGGGATGGGGCGGGAGCCCCGCGCGTACCCCCCAATCCTCGATCACCTCGACCTCGAACCTTTTGCCCAATTGCGACGGGAGCAGGCGCTGCGCGCGACTCGGTTGGCCGCGGAACTACCAACCCATGCTCAGTACCTGCGCGGCCTGGTTCCCGTCTGAAGCCGTTCCCCGGTCTTCAATCGCTGCCGTGGATCCTCTCCATCACTTCAGCCCATCCGGCGGATGCGTTCGACGCGAGCACCCAGCCGCGATGCGCGAGCACGAGCGAGCTGGAGAGATCGTCGATGGGGCAGTGGTCGTCCGTGAACATCGGTCCGACCACGGTGCGGTCTCCATCGCGAAGTTCGAAGAGAAGCGGTCGCTGTGCGATCCGAGAGTAGTAGGCGGCCAACTCCGGAGCGGCCGTACGTGGGGGGGTGCGGTACTCCAACGGCGAGTTCGACGCGAGGAACAGCAGGTTCTCGCACGGCGCACCGCGTGCCGCCCGCGTGTCGGTTTGCAACACGGCTGCGTGCTGGAAAACCGCTCCAAGGGTCCGGAGGACGGAGGCTACAAGCGTCCGACCGCGGGGATCCGTTGCCGAACCGACGAGGTTGATCGAAAGCAGTCCGCCGTCGGTCAAGCGCGACAGGCAGTCTTCGTAGGCTTCGACTGTGAACAGGTGGAAGGGGTGCGAATCACCACTCGCCGCATCGAGAAAGATAAGATCGTAGCGGTTCGTCGACCTGCGAAGGAAAGTGCGCCCATCGGCTACGTGCACCTCGCCGAGCGATTCGAAACCGAACCAAGTGCGCGCGACATCCACCACAACCGGGTCGATCTCCACCACGTCCGTGCGGATGCCTTGTCGCGCCAAGGCGCGCGGCGTAACGCCGCCCCCGAGTCCGATCACGAGCGCGCTCTCCGCGTGCGGCCGCATGCATGTGGTGAGTCCAAAGGCGGTGTAGACCTCCGAGAGGTTCTCGAGCTCGGGGAGCGACACGATCGTGTGTGTCAGCCCATCGAGGATCAGCGCACGCCTCGGAGGCTCGATCAGATCCTGGACCACGATGTTGGCGAAGCGAGAGTTGCGCGCGAAACGGACACCTGTGGCGGGCGTCAGGGGATCTGGCGTTTCGGTTGCCCGCTCGTGCTGGGTGTAGACCGCCGCTGCGAGTGCAGCGACGATGGTGACCGCGGCCGCCGCCGCACGACGGGCCGGGATGGCAGCCAAGACGGCGAGGGCGAGCAGGGCCACGCCGATTCCCGATACGAGGTCGCTACCGGGCATCCACGGAATCAGCACCACACCGGTCAGAAGTGCGCCGGCGATGCTGCCCGCCGTCGACAAGGCGGCCACGCGACCTGCGGATCGGCCAACGTGACCGAGGTCGAGCGCTCCGGCGCGCACGGCGATCGGCGCGACGGCGCCGAGCAGTACGAGCGGAGGCCCCATGAGCAGGATCGATGCGATGTAGGGGCCGCTGACGGGTCCGAGCGGCAGCGTCCAGCCGACGAACAGGTGGCGCACCCACGGCAGCAAGAGCGCCCACGCCGCGGCACCTGCGAGACAACCGGCCAGCGCCATCCCGGGGCGCGGTCCGTCGGCCCAACGACCTCCGAGCGCGTAGCCCGCGGCCAGCGCGGCGAGTGTCGAAGCGATGACCGCGGACCAGACAGAATGTCCTGCGCCGAACGCCGGTGCCAGGAACCGGGGACACACCAGCTCGAGCGCCAGCACGATCGCCCCAGACAGGAACACAATGGCGCTCAAGCGCCTCGGGCCGGGCGTGTGGGTCACACGATTGCTCCTTCGATGCACTCGCCGCGTGGCGTCGATGCCCGCGGAGGGCGGCGTTGGTCGCGCGTGTCAGACGAAGGGAGGGCCACAGGTCCAACCGACAAGCGAACAGCGAACTCCACGGGTCACCTCACTCACCTGGTGGTAGTAGAAAGAGGGAAACACGAGCAATGTTCCGCGGTCACGTGCCGCGGTCAACGTTCGGATGCGTCGATGACTGACCGGCGAACCGGAGGCGATCTCGAAGTCACCACCTTCGTACTCGTCGGGAGCCGACAGTTGCAGAGTGAACGACAGCTTGCGCACCGTTCCGACCAGCACGTTTCCGTGCTCCGGTCCGTGAGGCTTGCGGGCTTGATCGGTGTGCCAACCGTAGCCGCCACCGGCCTCGTAGCGAGTGAACTGCAGTGGCTCGGTTTGCGCGAGATGGAAGTTCCAGCCGCCCTGTCGGTTGGCTTCACGGACGAGTGGTTCGACGAGATCGTAGACCCAGGCCTCGCGTATCCACGTGAGTACCGTGCGCCGTCCGCGACGTGTCGCCTCGGCCCCGGTGTCCCCGGGCACATGCACCGGGATCGCTGGCAGAGACGAGCCAAGTTCAACGATGCTGTCGCAGTCTCGCGCCGAGACCGCTTGGCTCAGGAAGACCGATCGACTGCAATAGTTCATCGGTTGCTCATGTTGCCACGCTTCGCGCTGCGCCGCAATGAACATGGGCGGTCTCTTCTCGCTTCGCGCGGGGGCTTCGTTCCGGAGCCACGCCATGGACCTTGAACGAACGACGATGGAAGCTACTACGAGTACTGCCCGGGATGCGGGCGATATCGCCGCGCTGCGTCCGAATCTCCAGGGACCGCAGCGAGGCACGTGGCGTATCCCCGATCGTTTCCGTGCGATGGATGCGCGACAGTTCGCAGCGTACTGCGAGCTGCGCACCGCACACGTCATGGAGTCGGGGGACGACCGACATCTGTTCACGGTTCCATTCGAGCGGAACGGTGAGGACGGGCCGGACGATGAGTACCACGTCCACAGCCGCGGAACCTGCAGCATCGACGACGGCGTGAAGCGATACGAGAGCAGCGAGCGCTTGTACCTGCGCGTGCACTGCAGTCGCGACCGTACACGTGAGGAGTCGGCGGCCGTCGAGCGGATGTGCGTCGACCTCGGGCTTCCTCCGCTGCTCTGCCGCAGGGACGTTGCGACTCGGTTGAGTTGGTTCTGGTCGAAGGCTGGGGCGCTGACCAACTTGCACGTCGACTTGAACGGCGCGGGCATTCTGTTCCAGGTCCTGGGCCGCAAGGAGATCGTTCTCGCGTCGCCGACCGAGACCGGGAGGCTCTATCCGTTCCCGGCTGGGCACGTCTACGAACGTCGCTCACGTGTTTTCGATGATGTCATGGCCCCGTCAGTGCGCGAGCGGTTCCCCGAGCTCGATCGTGTGGCGTTCGACGTTCAGACGATCGGGCCGGGCGAGTGGTGCCTGATACCCAAGGGGTGGTGGCATCAGGTCAAGAGTCTGGACACGCCCACGTTGAGTGTGAACCTGCGAATGCGGCGGCACGGCTACGAGTGCTTCAGCGAGCGCTCGATGGAGTGAGTCGCGGTCCCGCAACGAGCATTGGCGAGCCGTGTAGCGCCAGCGTTGTTCCCGCGGTCGTCTATCGGAGGCGGCGATGCACTTGGCAGCCTGCTCGCCGTTTCACGGCCCGACGGGGGCCGCAGGACTCTGGAGGGAAACCCGCGGACTCGAGGCTCTCTCGGGGGACCTGCAAGCCGATCGCGAGGCGGCCGGCTCCGCTCGACTGCGTGCGAAGGGGACTGCGCACCGTTCCAATGATCTAGGCCGGAGGCCGGGGGGGGGCGGTCGCGGGCGGACTCGGCTCTGGTCGGACGTGCCGCTTGCTGCGTTCGCGCCGGCGATGCCCTGGATCGATACCGTAGGGAAGCCCCCAGGCGCGCGAAGATCAGCACTTCCTAGCCCCACAACGTGCCGAGCACACGGATCGAGCGCTGTCCGGTCTGAGTGCTGCGCGGACTCCAGGGGTGCGCAGAGGCCCCTGCGAGGCGTGCTGAGGGCCGGACGCCCATTGTGGACGTCGCCGACCGCGCTCCAGCCACCGGGAACCCGTCGGACAACGTCGGAGCCCTCGGCCACGAACTTCTCCGTCCGAGCCTCCGAAACTTCTCGCTCCGGAGGTCCTAGCTGGTCGGTGCTGCTGGATTTGTCCAGCACGCCGCCCTATTGCCCACCATGTCGATCACAGGACTGCTTCTCGTCGCCGCGTCCGCCCTCCCGCTGGCCGCGCCGCGCACATTGGACGATGCGCCGCTCGTGCCGCACCGGGCGCTGGCGGAGGAGGTGCTCAAGCGATTCGGCGTCGATCCGGCGAGCGACCCGCGCGCCGTGACGCTGGATGGCCTGCTCAACGAGCACTTCTTTCACGCGAAGTTCGGGCTGATCGACCTCGCGGTCGACGCCGTGCACGTCGCGGACGAGGAACTGGCCGATAACTTTCTCAAGACCGCAATGGCTGTCACACGCCTGCAGGAAAGGTTCGTGGAGCAGTCGGGTGCGAGCGACGAAGCCGCCGAGGGGGCGCTCGAGGATGCCGAGCTGCTGATCGAGTGGCTGGGCGGTGCGCGCGGTGACAAACTCGCCAAGGCGGCGGCGGGCAAGCCCGGGGACTTGCTGACTTGCCTGGCGCCGACGGCTCCCGTCGCCGAGGCCGCGGCGCGCTTCGAGCGGTACATGCTGCGGGGAGAGGCGCTCGGCCTGGCGCGGGAAGCCGCGCTCCCCGAGGTCGTCATCGTGGCGCCGAAGCGCAAACACTTCCACGAGCTGCTCGGCCTCTTTGGCTGGCTGATGCCCGAGCTGCAGCACACGTTCTGGCACGACGGCACCGTGACGTGGACGAACACGTACTTCAACTCGGCCACAGTCGTCGCGCTCGAGTACCACACGGGCGATCTCGCGCGCGACAAGATCTACGCTGGCATCGACACGAACGAGCGCAATCCGACGGCGATGCAGCAGCAGGTCGTGCAACTCGCCGCGAACTCCCTGATCTCCAACCTCTACGGCGAGCGTGTGCCCCCCGCGCTCGTCGGCGCCATGGCGATCAACCTGGTCATCGACGTGCACGGCGAGTGCGCGACGCGTGTCGACGGGGACCTGCGCCAGCGTCGGACCGAGGCGCGCGAGATGTTCGTCCCGGGCGGGCAGTCAGAGGGGGGCATGCTGCCGACGAACTACGCCAACAGCCGCTTCCGTGTGGACGAGGGAAAAGACCACTTCGTGAAGCCCCTAACGGATTCCCAGGCCGCGGGCGCGACGCAGGCCAGGCAAGAGCGCAAGAAGGGCAAGGTCGAGCACTTCCAGATCCTCGACGACAACGAGACGAAGGGCTACGTCGTCTCCGCTCCGCTGCTCGGCACCCCGGCGGCGGCACAGCCTCCGCTGCCGGCGGAGTTCCACGGGGACGGCGCGGAATTCTTCCGCGCGTACCGCACCTGCTTCCTCCATTGGCTCGAGACGGAGGGCGGCGGCGCGAAGAAGAAGTCCGCGCAGACCTACGGTTTGCTCCTGCGCGAACTCGCCGCACTCGGCTCCGCCGACAGCCTGGAAGTTGCGATCCAGAAGGTGTACGGCAAGCCGCTCAGCAGCGCGGCGCCCGGCAAGAACGACCTCGAGGGCCAGTTCCTGGCTTGGCTCGCGCGGCAGTAGGGGACCGCTTCGGGGACCGCTTCTGGGAGCGGGGCGGGCCGATGCAACGGCGTCGTCCAGGGCGGCCCATTCAGACGGGTGTCTCGACGCCCAACATCGCCGCGTCGAGCTCGGGAAGGGGCTGGCCGGGGCGCGCCACCAGCGCGAGGGTCTCCGACGCTGGCGCGCCCGGCTCCGGGCGGTGGTGGGCGAGGAACAGGGGGGCCCCGAGGGCCGCCGCGCGGCGGCGCCAGAAAGCCAGGGTCACACCGATCGGATGCTCGCGGCCGATCGCGCTGGCGCGGCTCGTGTCGAACGGGTCGACGCGCGGCGTGAGGTGGAGGGAGAGCGCCGGCGCGAGCGCCGCGGCGAGCTCGTCCAGGGTGTCGCTGAGATTCGGCACGTGCTCGAGCACGTGCGAGCTGAACAGCAAGCCGCCCGAACGGCCCGCGGCGGCGGCGGCGTCGACGGATGGGTAGAGCTCCAAACCGAAGTGCTTGCGGCCGTGTTCGCGCCGGTGCTCGCCGGGCTCGATGCCGTAGAGCGGCACACCGAGGCGCGCGAAGGTCAAGAGCTCATAGCCCCAGGACGCGCCGAGTACGCAGATCGAGCGCTGCCCCGCCGGCAGCGCGGCGAGAGCCGCTTCGACGAGCGCACTGCGGTCCTTGCCCGCGGCGCGGGCCTGGGCCAGGGCGCGCGTGGGGTCCTCCACTGGAGCGGTTGTGAAGTGCGGATCGTCGCCGTAGCAGAACGAGTAGTACCAGCGTGTGACACGTTCGCCCTGCAACCCGGTGGGGCGGTAGTAGAGCGCGCAACCGGCGCAGCGGTAGATCGACCCGAGGCCGCCGTGTTTGCGTGCCAGAAGCTCGCCGTGGTGCGACGCGCAGTTCGGGCAGCGGTTGCCGAGCAGATGGCCAGCCACCAGGTCGACCGCGTGGAAGAGCTGGGCCCGGGTGTGGGTCGAGACGAGGTGCATGGCGCCGTGCGGGGCAAAGGGCCCTGGAGGGGGTACTTCGCGCTCGGCAGCCCGCGGCCTTGATGGCGGGTCCGGGACTGGGAGCGCCGTTCCCTTCCGCGGGCTCGTCGGGCGTCGCCGATCGCAATTGGGGGCGCCCGGACCTGGACGGGTCCCAGCCGTAGGTCCGATCCGCGGGACATCGTTGCTGTTTACAAACTGTAGGTGCAGTCTCGCGCGATCGGCCCCAGGGGGGCGGACCAACCCCGGGGTTCGAAACCGCGTCCGCGCGGCGCCCCGGCACTTTGCCGGTGTGTCCCGGGCGCAGCGGCCCCTTGAGTTCCGGCCCTTCGGGTCGGGAGGACACCCATGACGTCCGTTCCCCTCCACCGCGCCCTTGGCGCGGCTTGTCTGGCCCTCGCCGCCGCCGTCCTCGGCGCGGCTCCCCTCGTCGCACAGGTCGCGGCGCCGCTCGACGCGGCCCAGTTGCCCGAACCCGTGCACGCGCGCATCGACCCCCGTCTGCAACTGTCCATGGACCAGCTCAGTGAGCTGGGTTTCGTGAAGGAGGGGCAGGGTGTGCGCTCCGACCTGCGTGTGGTGATCGAGCTGCGCCAACTGCCCCAGGATCCCAACTTCGAAAACACACGCGCCGCGCGCGATCCGGTGGCGCTCGTGCGCCAGGGTGTGGCGCGTCGCCAAGCGGTGTGGTTCGACGCGTTCGAGCTGGAAGTCGACCCCACGACCCGCGCGGCGGTGCGGTTCATCGACGCGCTCGATCTTTCCTACATGGTGGTCGCCGAGATCGCGACGGTGGAAGCCGTCGTGCGCCTCGCCGAGCGCGACGACATCAAGTTCCTCTGGAACGACAATCTCAATGAGCTCTTCACCGTCGAGGGCCGCAACCTGACCGGCTCGACAGCCATGGCGTCCCAGGGCCACACGGGTGCGGGTGTTGGTGTGGCGGTGATCGACTCCAACTTCGACCTTTTGCACCCGGAGCTCGGTGGCTCGACCAGCTTGCCCAACTCGATCGTGAAGGGCGGCTACAACTACAGCACCCCAGGCGCGGCGATCCACAGCCAGAACTTCAACGACTGTTACCACGGCACGGGAACCGCTTCTATCGTGCGCCGCTACGCACCCGGGTCCCACCTCTACACGTTGGTGGTGTTCCCAAACGCGTACGACTCGGTGATCGCCAACGCGATCAACTGGTGTGTGACGAACAAGAACGGCACCGGCGGTGGCAGCCCGATCCGCGTGATCAGCATGTCCCTGGGCGGCGGGCAGTACAGCTCGGCGATCACCTCGGGCACCTTGCACACGGCCTGTGGCAACGCGCTCTCGAACGGCATCCTGGTGCTGGCGGCGTCGGGCAACGACGGCTGGACGAGCTCCATGGGTTCGCCCGCGGCGTCGACGAACGTGATCTCGGTTGGCTCGACCTGGGACGCGAACAACGCGCCCTACTCGGCCTTTCCACCCGCCTACTGCAACGACTCGAGTCGGCTCGTGGACGAGCGCGCCTGCTACTCGAACATGACCTCGTTCCTGTCGCTCTACGCGCCGAGCGAGCAGGTCATCTGCGCACGCTGCGGCGGGGGCACGTTTGCCCTGGGCGGCACGTCGTCGGCCACTCCGGCGGCGGCGGGATTGTTGGCGCAGTTCCTCCAGGCCCGTCCGGCCTACATCGGCGACAAGAACGGCACGGTGACGCAGTTCCAGAACACCGGCGTGAGTGTGATCGGCCACACGGCCAAACGGCGCATGAACCTGACCGGTGCCATCAACGGCAGCGGTGGGGGAGGCGGTACTCCCGCCGCTTTGGCAAACGGTACGACGTACAACTACACGGTCGCGACCGGCGCGGTGACGAACTACACGATCGCGGTGCCCGCCAACGCATCGAACCTGGTGGTGACCATCACGGGCAACGGCGATGCGGACCTCTACGTCAAGAAGTTGCCCATCAGTTGGCCCGCGGACCAAGGCGCCCACAACGACGCCGAGTTCAAGGCGCCCTACATCGGCGGTTCGGCGGAAAGTGTGACCTTCGGAAGCCCGGCCGCGGCGACTTGGAACGTCCTGGTGCACGGCTACGCGGCCGCGAGTGGCACGATCCGCGCCACATGGACCGTGGGCAGCACGCCGACCTGGCAAACCGAGTCCTGGGTGCGCGACACACCCCACAACTACTCCAACAACCAGGTCTACACCTACACCTACACGAAGGCGGGAGCGTCCCAGGTGGGTGTGCACTTCAACCGCATCACCACCGAGGCCAACTACGACTTCGTGCGCATCAAGAACGCGGCGGGGCAGGTGCTTTGGACCGTCTCGGGCAACGTGATCACCAACGGCGCGGGCAACGCTTTCGGGCGCACGGACGGCTGGTGTTACGTGCCCGGCAACACGCTGACCATCGAGTTGACCACCGACTACTCGGTGACGGCGTGGGGTCTGCGCACGGACACAGCCGCCTGGCTGCAGTGAGTTCGACGGCGGGCCCTGACCGAGTCGGGACCTGAACCTCGACCGGGTCCGGCTGCGCACGCGCGGCCGGACCCGGCTGCATTTCGGGCCAGAACTCGGATTCTGCGTCCTGCCGAGTGGGGGCGTGCAGATGCGGTGGGGCCGTCCCGTTTGGGGCGGGCCGTCGGTTTCCGCCGTACCCACAGCTTCTGTCCCATGTGCTACCTCCACGTGCTCGTCTGTGCCGCTGTCCTGGGCCTGCCCGCCGCGGCCTCGCAGTCGTCCCACCCGGTCCTTCCCCGCGGTCAACTGACCGCCGCAGTCGGCGCGGGCCCGGCTGGGCTTCCTGTCGTCGTGGACCCGGGCTCGGTCGTGGCGAGGGCGACGGTGCCGCGGTCCGTAGCCGCGTCCACGGACGTGCTCGTGCGCGGATTCGTTTGGGACGAACACCGTGGGCCCGCCACCGGTGGCCTCGTGTTCAGCGAGCGGGGCGGCATCGCGCGTGTGGCGGAGGACGGCTCCTTCGAACTCGCCGTGGCCAGCGTTCCTTTCGGCCCGAGCCTGCGCCTCACGGCCGTCGGATCAGGCGGCGGCCTGGCCCAGTCCGCCGTGCAACTGGACGCCGCTGGCGCGCCGCTCAGCCCGGTGGTGCTGCAGCTCGTCAGCGGCGCGACCTGTTCGCCCGAGTGGTTGCCGACCTTCGAGGAAGGCTACGGAGATCCCAACGAGGCGGTCTTTGCGCTCGAAGTCTTCGATGACGGCTCGGGGCCCGCGCTCTACGTCGGCGGTGGGTTCACGTCGATCGGAACCGAGCCGATCTACTCCGCGGCCCGTTTCGACGGTGAGGGTTGGGAGCAGGTCGGCGACCCACTGGGTTGGATCCTCGACTTCGCCACCTACGACAGCGGGAGCGGGCCCGAGCTCTACGCCGCTGGAGCCCTCGAGGGAGGGATCGTGCGCTGGGACGGTGTCGACTGGCAGCCGCTGCCCGGCGAATACGGCGGAATCTTCGAGTGCCTGCAAGTGTTCGACGACGGCATGGGGCGGGGACCGATGCTGTACGGCGGCGGATACCAAGCGCTCGCGGACAACGAGTATCGAGCATTCGCCGTCCGCACGGACGGAATGGTGGTCGAGGAGTTCGGTTTCGATGCATTGGCAAGCGCGGACGTCTTCAACCGCGTGGCGTGCATGGAGGTCTACGACGCGGGCACCGGCCCGGAACTCTACATCGGCGGGCGCTTCGAACTGAACACGGTGACCCCGGCGCGGAACCTCGTCGTCTGGAAGGGCGGCAGTATCCACGCCGTCGACTGGGCGTCGGCCGCTCCCTTCACCGGGAGTCAGTTCGTCTACGACATGCATTGGTGGCAGAGGGAGGGTGTCTCCATTCTGGTCGTTGCCGGAAACCTCGCAAACTTCCCCGACCTCGCGCAGGCGACGTACGTGCAGTACGACGGCACAGCCTGGAGCGACCTACTGTCGGGGGGCGGGGTCGAGGGGTACGCGGTCACGAGTTTCGACGCCGGCGACGGCGCGGGCAACTGTCTCGTGATCAATGGCAACTTCGGCTCCATCAATGGACAGACTTGCAATGGAAGCGCTCGCATCTCCCCGACTGCAGTCGAGCCGATGGGAACCGAGTTTCCCTTCATCGTGCGCGACAGCGTGGGTTTCGACGATGGGGTCGGAATGCGGCTCTACGTGGGGATCTATCCCAACGAGCCAACTTCCTTCGGCTACTCCATGCTGCGCTGGGAGCCCTCCGTGTGGTTTCCGGTGCAGTTGGATGGGACCGCGCCCAACGGCAGCGTCTTGGACCTCCTCGTGCACGACGACGGAAGCGGGCCCGCGTTGTACGCGGCCGGCAGCTTCACCGCGGTGGGTGGCGTCGCAGCGAACCGAGTCGCCCGCTACAACGGCATCGGATGGAGCGCAGTGGGGTCGGGGTTGACGGGCACGGTGCACGACCTCGAGACTTTCGAGACGCAAAATGGCTTGCGTTTGGTCGCGGGCGGCAACTTCTCCATTCCGAACGGTGGTCAGAATCTCGCCGCCTGGGACGGAGCTTCCTGGGGGCCGCTTGGACCGAGCCTGCCGGGTCCGCTCTACGCCTTGCGGGCGGTCGACGGTGCTTGGATCGGCGCGGGTCAGGCGCTGGATCGGCTGTACGTTGCCGGTTCCTTCTCGTTTGTCGTCAGCGGCGGGGGTGGCGGTGGCGGCGGGGGAGGCGGCGTGGTCAACAACCTGAGCTACCTCACGGCGAACAACCAGTGGGTGCGTGTGGGCGACGGACTCAACGCCGCGGGTCGCTCACTCGCGCTGCACTCCGAAGCGGGCGTGCACTCGCTGTTCGTGGGCGGGGACTTCACCCAAGCGGGTATGCAGTCGGCGAACCGTGTGGCACGGCTCCAACTGGCTGCCTTCATCGGTGGCAGCGGCGACCAAGGCAATGGACTCTGGTCGGTGCTCGGCTCGGGCATCGACGGCCCGGTGCGTAGTCTTGCGGTCTTCGACGACGGCTCGGGGGCACGGCTGTACGCGGGCGGCCAGTTCACTGCGGCTGGAGGTGCCGCGGCCCAGAACGTGGCGAGCTTCGCCGACGGCACGTGGCAGGCCCCCGCGGGACTCACGGGACCGGCGGCGGTCGTCGAGCGACTGCACGTGCACGACGACGGCAGCGGACCCGCGCTCTACGCCGGGGGAGACTTCGACTTCGCTGGCGGTGTTGCGGCGGACGGTGTCGCGCGGTTCGACGGCGTGTCGTGGTCCGTCCTCGGGGGCGGGCTCGGCGGGACGGGACGCGCGCTTGCGAGCTTCGCTACCTCGGCCGCGCCCGCGCAACTGTTCGTTGGCGGCAACTTCGCGAGCCAGCCGGACACTGGCGATCGCAACTTGGCTCGCTGGTCCTGCGTGCCCGCTTCGATGTTCGTGGCCAGCGCCGGCTGCAGTGGCAACCCCAACGTTTTGGACGCCCAGTGTTCGGCCCTGAGTGTCGGCCAGTCGTGCCAGTTGACCCTCACCAGCCCCGACCCGCAGGGGATCGCACTGCTCTACCTGGGATCGCTCGGTGTGGATGGCGGCGGCTGTGGTGTCTTCGTGCCAGGCTTGGGTGAACTGCTGCTCTCGATCGGCTTGCCGACCGCGGGTCTGGGTGTCGCGCCGAGTGTGGCCGGTGTCGCCCAGTTCTCCCTCGGCGTGCCCAACAACCCCGGCTTCGTCGGCATCGCCGTGGCGTTCCAGGCGGCCCACGTCGCCACGGCACTTCCCGGCCTGCCGATCGGCATGTCGAATGCCATTTCGACCCAGATCGCTCCGTGACGCAGCGTGCGATGCGGCGCGTGCCTCGCGGTGCGCGCCGCATCGGCTCACATGCCCACGCGGATGCGCACCGCGTTGGTCGTGCCGTAGAGCGAATAGAACATGTGGGAGCTGAAACCCTGCATCACGATCTCCGTGCCGAGGAGCGTCGGTGAGGCCGGGATCGACCATTCCCACGGTCCGATGCTGGGGCCCCACGTTGGCCCCACGCTCAGCATCCAGAACGGCCCGCTGGTCCCGCTCAGCAGCCAGTCGCCAATGCCGTCGATCTCGATGCCACAGCCGGTCGGGCCGGTCTCGATGCCGGTGCCGATCGCGACGGCGACCATGCCCCAGGTCTCGGACGGGCCGTTCGCCTCTAGCATCAGTTGTGTGCCGACCACCGCGTGGTCCAGGGAGGTCCGCAGCTTGTAGAGCGACGGACTGCAGGTGGCGATCGACTCCCAACGGGGCAGGGCCTGCGCGCCGCCTCCGTACACCGCCAACGTGCCGAGGGAGTGCCCGTTCGTGCCGAGGTTCTGGCCCGCGGCGAACAGGATCGAGCTTGCGCCGAGATCGACGGACTCGAGGCAGTGCACACCGCTCGGGCTGTTGCCCACGCCTACCCAGATGGGCTCGACGTCCGTTCCGGCCTGCGTGTGCGCTCGCTGCACCAGACTCGGTACATCGACGAACGAATAACTCTGGTACTGGAAGCTCCCGGCCACGACCAACGTCGGTCCGAAGGGGCCGTTCCAAGGTTCGATGGCCCAGACCATGTGCTCGCTGCCGTGGCCCAACGAGCCGAGGTTGTGACCTTCCGGCTCCCACCCATTCGGCCCGAGCCTCGCGAGTGAGTCGCCGATGGGGATCTCTGAGGAGTGGTGGGGCGTGCCCATCACCCAGTCGAGACCGCCGAGCAGGAGCGCGTGGCCGTCGCCCTCGGGCACACGCCGCAGCGCGATGGGTTGGATCTGCGGAACGGACATCTGGCTGTGGGCCGTGTCCGACCACCGTTCCACGTACGCGTAGTCCGCCGCGCCGAAGAGCTCCGGACCGGCCCCCGCGTCGTGCGCCACGAGGTCCACGAGGATTGGGGCGTAGGTCACCACCGACGACCAGCCGTTGTTGTCCAAGAACCACAGGGCGCGCGGAGTCGCGGTCCCGTAGGGATCGGGCGGTTGGCCCGCCACCGCGAGGCGCCGTCCGAGCGGCCCGTCGTACTGCGCGGCCGCAGCGGGCGCGATGCCGAGCCCGGGCGGCGGAGTGCTCCAACTGCCGCCGTCCCAGAACGCGATGCCCTCCGCCGCCAGTCCGCCCGCGAGAGTGAAGTCTCCCAACACGACCAGCTTCGCACCGGAGCCATCGTCGTAGGTCGAGAGGCGGTGCACCTTGCCGTTCACACCGCCGGCGAGCGGCGCCCAGCCCGCGCTGCCCAGTCGCGCGATGTTCGCCGTCGCAAGGCCGCCCGCGACGTCGAACTCGCCACCGACGTAGAGCGCCAACCCGTCGCCGATGTCGGTCGCAAAGAGCACCGAGACCGGCCCGTCGGGCGCGCCCGGCACCGCGTACCACTCGAGTGCCGGCGGCAGGCTGCCCTCGGCGGCCAAGGCGGGAGCGGGAGCCACGAGGAGCACGAGCGCGCCGAGCGTCTTCATCCCCCAAGCCTCCGCCAGTTCGAGGCGCTTGGCAACTGGGACGCGAGTTTCGCTCGATTGCGCCGGGAATGGCAGCGGCCCGCCCACCCTCGCAGGTGGACGGGCCGCGTTGGGGGGGCCGCTGAGGGCCGGTTCAGCCGCCGTTCTGGCCGGCGCCGGCCTCGACCGGCTCCGGTTGGCCGGCGTCGGCCTGGGTGAAGGTCAGGGCCTCGGCGGTGGCCGGATCGCCTTCGAGGGTCGCGACCACCGGCCGCCCCGTTTCGAACGTCGAGCGCAAGAGGTGCTCGGCCAACGGATCCTCGATGAAGCGTTCGATGGCGCGGCGCATCGGACGGGCGCCGTACTCCTCGTGGAAACCCTTGCTGATGAGGAAGTCCATCGCGCTGGGCTCGATCACCAGCTCGAGGCCGGCGAGCGAGATGCGCTTTTGCACCTCCTTCAGTTGCAGGAGCACGATGCGCTCGATGTCGGACTTGATCAGCGGGTTGAAGAGGATGACCTCGTCCAGGCGGTTCAGGAACTCCGGACGGAAGTGGCGCTCGACCTCGAACATGATGTCCGAGCGCATGCGCTTCGCGCGGTCCTCGGCCGACAGTTCGGCCGAGCTGGTCGCGAAGCCCAGGGTCGAACCCGACTTCATCAGGTGCGAGCCCAGGTTGCTGGTCATGATCAGGATCACGTTGCGGAAGTCGATGTGCCGGCCGAACGAGTCGGTCAGGCGGCCTTCCTCCATGATCTGCAGCAGCATGTTGAACACGTCCGGGTGGGCCTTCTCGATCTCGTCGAGCAGCACCACCGAGTACGGCCGACGGCGCACCTTTTCGGTGAGCTGGCCGCCCTCCTCGTACCCCACGTAACCGGGGGGCGCGCCGACCAGTCGCGACGCGTTGTGTTTTTCCATGTACTCGCTCATGTCCATCGTGATCACGGCATCCGCGTCACCGAACATGAACTTGGCGAGCTGCTTGCAGAGGTAGGTTTTGCCGACACCCGAGGGGCCCAGGAAGATGAAGGAGCCCATCGGGCGACGGGGATCCTTGAGGCCCGAGCGCGAGCGGCGCACCGAACGCGCGATCGCCTTGATTGCGTCGTCCTGGTGGATGACCGCGCGGCCCAGTTCGGCCTCCATCTGCAAGAGGCGCTCGGCTTCGCCCTTCTCGAGGCGCGTGAGCGGGATGCCGGTCATCTTCGACACGGTCTCGCTGATGACGTCCTCGTCGACGACACCCATCGACTCCTTCTGGGCCTGCTCCTGGCGCCAGGTGCTCTGGATCTCCTCGCGCTTCTTGCGGAGTTGGTAGGCCTGGTCGCGCAGCTTGGCGGCCTTCTCGAACTCCTGCGCCGCGACGGCCTTCTCCTTGGCCCGGTCGAACTCGTCGATCTGGGCGGTCAGTTCGTGCATGTCCGGCGGCGCGACCATGTTCTTGAGGCGCACGCGGGCACCGGCCTCGTCCATCACGTCGATGGCCTTGTCCGGCAGGAAGCGGTTGTTGATGTAGCGCGTGGCGAGGTCGACGGCGGCGCGCAGGGCCTCGTCCGTGTAGTGCACGCGGTGGTGGGCCTCGTAGCGGTCGCGCAGACCCTTCAGGATCTCGAACGCCTGCTCCGGGGTCGGCGGCTCCACGTTCACCGATTGGAAGCGGCGCTCGAGGGCCCCGTCCTTCTCGATGTGCTTGCGGTACTCGTCGAGCGTCGTGGCGCCGATGCACTGGATCTCGCCGCGCGACAGGGCGGGTTTGAGCACGTTGGACGCGTCGATCGCACCCTCCGCACCGCCCGCGCCGACCAGGGTGTGCAGCTCGTCGATGAAGAGCACCACGTCCTTCACGCGGCGCACCTCGGTCATCACGGCCTTGATGCGCTCCTCGAACTGGCCGCGGTACTTGGTGCCGGCGACCATCAGGGCCAGGGCGAGCACGACGATGCGCTTGTTGCGCAGAAGGTCGGGCACCTCGTTGGCGATGATCTGTTGGGCCAGGCCCTCGACGATGGCGGTCTTGCCGACACCGGGTTCACCCAGCAGCACCGGGTTGTTCTTGGTGCGGCGCGACAGGATCTGGATCACGCGCTCGATCTCGTTGGCGCGGCCGATCACGGCGTCGAGCTTGCCCTCGCGGGCCAGCTCGGTCAGGTCGCGGCCGAACGTATCGAGGGCGGGGGTTTTGCTCTTGCCGGCGGGCTGGTTGCCGACCGGGCTCTCGGCGGGCGACTCCTCTTCCTCTTCGTCGCTGGTCTCGGCGCCGAGGAACTCGAGCACTTCTTCGCGCACGTCCTCGAGCTTCACACCGAGGTTCGTCAGCACCTTCGCGGCGATGCCCTCGTTCTCCTTGATCAGGCCGAGCAGCAAGTGTTCGGTACCGATGTAGTTGTGGCCCAGGTTGGCGGCCTCCTCCATCGACAGCTCGAGCACCTTCTTGGCGCGCGGCGTGAACGGCAGTTGGCCCATGGTCACCATGGACGGGCCGGTCTTGACCAGCTTCTCGACCTCGCTGCGGATCTTGTTGAGGTCGATGGTCATCTGCCGCAGCACGTTGGCTGCGACACCACTGCCCTCTTGGACCAAGCCGAGCAGGATGTGCTCGGTGCCCAGGTACTCGTGGTTGAACCGCTGGGCCTCTTGGCGGGCCAGGTTCATGACCTTCTTGGCGCGGTCCGTGAAGCGGTCGAACATGGTGCAGCTCTTTCGGGGAAGCGGCCTGCCGTAGGTCGGCGACGGCCGAGGAGGGGATCGGGTAGGAGAATAGGACCCAGGGCGCGGTCCTGAAGTGGGGTATTCGGTCCGCGGACACCGGCGGGTTGAAGCGAGTCGCGAGAGCAGGGCAAGTTCGGGAGCGCGTCCCGGCCGCGGGGCCTGCCGTCGGCGCGAGCCCAAGCGTCGAAAACCCGCCCGCCACCCCCCTGGCGCCCGGGGAAAGGGGGCCGAAGTCGGACTTTCGGCCCCCTTATCTAGGGCGCCACGGGGGGCGAAGCAAGGACGGGCAGGGTGCCGGTGGCCGCGGGAGACACCCTGGCGACGGATGTGGGGCGGCGACGGCGGTGGGATCGCGGCTCGAACGCAAGTCGCACGGACGGTCCCCGCAGCGGGTCGGGAGCGGCGGGCGACGCGCGCGGCCGTTCGGTCAGGCCTTTTGACCCGCGTCGC
The DNA here is from genome assembly GCA_016125265.1 of Planctomycetaceae bacterium. Classification (GTDB taxonomy): domain Bacteria; phylum Planctomycetota; class UBA1135; order UBA1135; genus RI-242. The sequence goes on along the minus strand of WGMC01000041.1, from coordinate 63,438 downwards.
GTTCCAGCGCGTGCAACCGGTCGCGCAACTCGGCCGCGCGCTCGTACTCCTCCGCCAAGATCGCGTCGGCCAACTGTTCGCGCAGGCCGTTCAACTCGGCGTGCGGGTCCGGTTCGGGCTCGGCCTGGCCGGGACGACGCCCGCGGTGTTCGGTCGCCCCGTGGATGCGCTCGAGCAGGTCCTCGATGTGCCCGCTGAACACTTCGTAGTCGCGCGGGCAGCCCAGGCGGCCCTTGGAGCGCACGTCCGCGAGTGTCCAGCCGCAGTCGGGACAGGCCACCGCACCCGGGTCCGACTTCGCGGCGCCGCTCTGCAGCAGCTTCCAGATGTCGACCATGGGCGATTCGACGGCCACGTAGGGCAGATCGATGCCCTTCGCGCAGGATTGGCAGAGGTGCTGTTCCTCCACGATGGTGCCCGCGGGCCCCGGGGGAGCCTCGGGGTCCTCGCGCAGCTCGGTGACGTGGATCACCGCCGGTTGCTGTTCACAGAGGTCGCACTTCATGGGTTCGCGGGATGGCCGGGGGCTTCTTCCCTGGATCCTATAGCCGCCGCCGCACTTTGGGTCGACACCGCGTCCCGAAGTGCCGCCGCGAAGGCGAGGGCGCGCTCCTTGAAGTTCGCGTGGGCGTCGAAACTGGCGCAGGCTGGCGAGAAGAGGAGCGTGCCGCCGACAGGCGTCCGGGCGAGCGCCTCCCGGGCGGCCTCGGCCACCCCGGCGACGCGGGTCACGCGGCCCGCGCCCAAGCCGGCCGTGTGGAGCTGGCGCTCCAGGTCGGCCCCCGAGGCGCCAAACACCACGGCGTCCCCGCAACGCCCGGCCACCACCCGGGCCAGCGGCGCGTAGTCCAGCCGCTTGGCCTGGCCGCCGAGGACGACGGTCGCGACGCTGCCGACGGCCTCCAGGGCCGCGATCGTCGAGTCGGGGGTGGTCGAAACGCCGTTGTCGAGCACCCGCCGGCCCAGGTGGGGCCCGAGGTCGCTCAAGCGGTGGTCCGGGGCCCGGAGCGCGCCCAGCGCTCGCGCCGCGTCGGGCAGGTCCGCGCCCAGCTCCAACGCCAACGCGAGGGCCACCAGGGCGTTGGGCCGCTGGAAATCGGGCAGGGGCAGGCTCGCGACCGGCGCGATCGCCCGCGCGCCGAGGTGGAACCAGGGCTCGCCGTCGGGCCCGGGACGCAGCCCGAGGCGGTCGGGTGAGGGGCGGCCGGCGTCGCGCGGGCGGGCCCAGGTCTCGATCTCCAAGCGTCGGACCGAGGGCGGCAACGTCCAGGCGGCGAACAGCGGCTCCTCCGCCGGGAGGATCGCCAGGCCGCCGGGCGCGAGGAGCTCGAAGATGCGCCCCTTGGCGGCTCCGTACGCCGCGAGGTCGCCGTGCCGCTCCAGGTGGTCCGGCAGCAGGTTCACGACCGCGGCGGCGCCGAGTCCCCGGGCGGCCACGGGGGGCCGCGCCAGGTGTTCGAGTTGGTAGGACGACAGCTCGAGCACCACCCGATCGCCCGGCCGGATCGCATCCAGGTGGTCGAGCAGCGAGCCGCCGAGGTTGCCGCCCGCGTGGGCGCAGAGGCCCCCCGCCTCCAGCAACTGGGCCGTGAAGCTGGTGGTGGAGCTCTTGCCCTGGGTCCCCGTGACCGCGGCGGCGGGGCAGGGCAGTTCGGCGAGGAAGAGCTCGACCTCGGTGGTCACTCGCGCGCCGCGGCTGCGCGCCAGGGCCAGCAGGGGGTGCTCGGCCGCCACTGCCGGGTTGGCGACCACCAGGTCGGCGCCCTCGAAGTCGGCGGCGCGGTGCTCGCCGAGGACCCACTCGATGTCGAGACCGGCCAGGGCCGCACGCGCTTCCGGCAGCTCCTCGGCGCGGCGCAGGTCGGTGACGAGCACCCGCGCGCCCCGGCGGCACAGGAAACGCGCCGCGCCGGCTCCGCCGCCGAAGCGGCCCAGTCCCATGACCACGGCGCGCCGGCCGCGCCAATCGGGGGCCGCGGTCACGGAGTGGGAGCGGCTAGCGGCGCCGCTGGATCCGGGTCCGGGGGGGGAGTTTGGGGCGCGGGCACGACGGTTTCCGGGGTCTCGGGCGCGGCGTCTTCTTCGAGTTCCGGGACGGTCTCGACGCGGGTCTCGAGCACCGGCGGCGGCGGCAGGTCCCGCGGGCCGTCGGGGCCCGCGCGCCGCAGTGCCTCGGCGCGCTCGAACACAGACCGCAGCGTCGGCCCACCCAAGCTGTCCTCACCCGGCGAAAGCATGACGTGCAGCGCGTGGTCGTCGCGCCATCCGACGGGCACCAGGATCTCGGTCAGGATGTCGGCGGGGAACGTGCCGTACCAGGGCGGCGAAATGTCCGCCAACACGGACATCGACTGGTACCCCTCCAGGTAGAGCGTCACACGGCGCACGCCGTAGTGCACGAACGGCAGCCGCAGCGGAGTTTCGCCGACGAGCTCGTCGTCCACACGCACACGCGCGCCGGCGGGTTCGCTCGTCACGATCAACTCGCGCTGGGCCCGACAGCCGACGAGCGTCGAACAGGCGGCCAGAACCAAGGGCAAGCACGGCGGGGTCGGGGATCTCGGGATGCGGCGCACGGGGTGTGAGCGTAGCGCGGGCCGCCCGGCGGCGGCCACTGGGGGCGCCGCGGCCTGTCCCGCGCGCGCGTCGCTGGGCCGTTCCGCGCCTCCGGGCTCGCATTCGGACCATCCAGCGTGGAAGGATGCGCCGCGCGAGGAGGCCCCACCCATGTCGAGCGGCGGATCGAAGGCACACAAACACATCCTGATCGGGTTGGTCCTGGGCGCGGTGGCGGGCCTCGTGGCCAACATCGCGCTCGCCGACAGCGAGTCGGGGCGCGAAGCCCTCGGTTGGTTCATCGACGGGGTCGCCTACCCCATCGGGCAGGTGTTCCTGCGTCTCCTGTTCCTCGTGGTGCTGCCGCTCGTGTTCGCGTCGTTGGCGAGCGGCGTGGCGGGCCTCGGCGACCTCTCCAAACTTGGCCGCCTGGGTGGGCGCACGCTGCTCTTCTTCCTCGGCATGTCGCTGTGTGCCGCGGTGATCGGCATCGCGGCCATGGACCTGATCCAGCCGGGGTCGGGCTTCGACCAAGAGGTCCAGCAGCAGTTGATGGCGGACTTCGGCGCGGACGCGGCCGGGTTCGCGGAGCGCTCCGCCGCGGCGCATCCCGAGGGCCTGCAGGCGCGCGTGACGGTGATCCTGGATGCGTTCGTGCCGCGCAACCTGCTGCGCGCGGTCGTGGACATGCAGATGGTCCCGCTGATCGTGTTCGCGCTGCTCGTCGGGGCCGCGCTCACACGGGTGCGTGTGGACCGGCGCGACGCAGTGCTCGCGGTGCTCGACGGCACCAGCGAAGCGATGGTGGGCATCGTCGGTTTCGCGATGAAGCTCGCCGCGCCCGCCGTGTTCTGCTTGGTGTTCGGTGTGGTCGCGCGGTTTGGCCTAGACCTCCTGCAGCGCCTCGGCCTGTTCGTGGCGGTCGTGCTCGCCTGCTACCTCGTGCAGTTGTTGGTGGTGTACCCCGCCGTGCTGCGCAGCCTCGCCCGGCGCCCACCGATCGCGTACTTGAAGGGTGCGATCCCGGTGGTCATCACGGCGTTCTCGACCTCGTCCAGCGCCGCGACCCTGCCCGAGTCGATCCGGGTCGCCGAGAGTTCCCTTGGCATCCGCCCCCGCGTGGCCGGGTTCGTGTTGCCGCTCGGCGCGACGATGAACATGAACGGCACGGCCCTCTTCGAGGGCTGCGTCGTGCTGTTCGTGGCCCAGGTGTTCGGGGTCGACCTGTCGATCCCGGAGCAGGGTCTGGTCGTGGCCCTCTGTGTGCTGACCTCGGTGGGCGCGGCGGGGGTGCCCGGGGGTTCCATCCCGCTCCTGATGGTGGTGATGTCCCAGGTGGGTGTGCCGCCGGAGGGCATCGCCCTGGTGCTGGGTGTGGACCGCCTGCTCGACATGGGCCGCACGGTGGTCAACGTGGGCGGGGACCTGGTGGCCTGCGCCTACATCGAGGCCGTGGAAGCCAAGGCGGAAGGGGCGTGACTGGCGCCCCCTGAGCCTTGCCATCCCGCCCCCCCGCCGCTACCGTTTCCGCCCGGCCAAGCGGGTTCCACCCGCGACGACGAGCCCCGCGGAGAGGTGGCAGAGTGGCCGAATGCGCTAGATTGCTAATCTGGTGTCTTGGGAAACCGGGACCGAGGGTTCGAATCCCTCCCTCTCCGCCATTTCGCCTTCGGCGGGCCCGGCAAGGCTCACCGCGGGTAGGTCGCTGAGCGCTTCATCCCCATGGTCGCCCCCGCTAGCGGTATCAGACTGGAGGCTGTCTGCCAGGCTGCTCCACGTCGGGACGGCCTCGAGCGCAGCGCGTACCAGGTCGTCCGCGCGGTGGAGGTAGCCCTCGGTGGTGCGGCTGGAGGCGTGGCCGGCGAGCAGTTGAGCGGCGCGGATGTTCTCGGCGGCGACCTGGTCGATCGCTGCGTGGCGCAGCCCGTGCCAGGTGCGCACGAAACCCGACGCGTCGACCTGCCCGAGACCCGCATCCTTAAGGAGCCCCTGGAACCACTTCCAGATCCACGGGTGGCGCAGGCGGCTACCAACGTGCGGGCGCGCGCCGAGGAACAGCCGGTCACCCTGGCCGGGGGAGCGTCCCAGCACGGCGGTGTGCACGTCGAGCAATCCGGCGATCGCCTGCAGCGGTTCGTCGCGCAGGGGAACCACCCGGACCTTGCGGCTCTTCGAGGTCTCGGCGCGCACCTTGAGCGCCCGGGCGCGGACGTCCAGGTCCCCGTACGTGAGGGCGAGCTGTTCGCCGAGGCGCAGGCCGGTCCAGATCGACACGACCAGCAGCGGAGCCTGGGGGACGCGCCACGACCCGCGGGCCAGCCGGTCGGCGTCCGTCGCGTGCGCCGCGCGCACCAAGGCCTGGAGCTCCGGGCGGGTGTAGCGCGCACGGGGGCGGCGTTGGTGGGCCCGGCCAGCTTGCGGCAGCCGCAGGTGGGCCAGCGGCGACGCTTCCAGGCGGCCCTCGCGGACGGCCCAGGTCAGCGCGGCCTGGAGGGCGAGCAAGTCTCCGCGGACCGTCGCGGGGGCCAGGCCGGCGGCGAGGCGCTCGCGCATGTGTTCCACGGCCAAGGTGGGCTCCAGGTCGAGCGCATCCTCGATCGAACGGCCGACGCCGGCGGAGCGGGCGCGCAGGGAGGCCACCAGGCGCTTCAGCCGGCTGGCGGTGATCGCCGCGTGCGCCTTGCAAACCAGAAGGCTCTGGGCGGCCAGGTAGTCCTCGACCAGGGAGTCGAGCGGGCAGGGCGCCGGCGCGGCGAGGCCCTCGAGGAGGACCTTGACCAGGCGCTGGGTGCGGTGGGCGCCCAAAGAGGCGGAGTTTCGAGCCATGGCGGGCTCCGTGGGGGTAGGGGGTGGCTGGGGGATCCCGCCCGAAATGCGAACTCCTGGGATGCGCCCCGGAGCGTTTTCGGTTGGGATGGGGGGCTAGTGTCCCCCGAGGGCGACCACCAAGCTACCCCTAAGTCACCGCAAGTCAACCCCAGACGCACCGCGAGAATCGGATTTTGTCCCAAACTGGCCCCAGCGAGGCTCCCGTGAGCGCCCCCAACTCTGGCAATGGCAAGGAGTTGGCACGCGATCGCGTGAGCAAGCAGCGCTTCCCGCGCTACTACGTGATCTGCCCCGCTTGTGGGAAATCCGGGTTGCGTCCGTCGGGCTTGCCTAGCCACTTGATGGGCTCTGGCTGCGTTCGAAAGCACACCAGCGACGAGGCGCATCGCCTGAAGGCCACGGCCCCACGCGACCCGCTGCCCTTCAAGTTCGAGGTCGAGCGCTTGCAGCGCGTAATCGCCGAGGTCGAGGCGATGGTGAAGGCCGCGCCGCGTTCCGCGCGGTCCTCCGCGAAGGCCGCGCTCGCCACCTTCCAGCTCTCGCTCGAGCTGCTCTGGAAAATGGGGCACGAGCGTTACGAGATCGACCACCCGAGCCGCGACCCCTACGCGGCTACGGACGGCCAGACACCGGAACTCGCAGTTCCGAGGGATGGGGACGACGGAGACGACGGAGACGACGGAGACGACGAGTAACGGGCGCGCGGCACGCGCACGCCGCAACACCACTCGAAGGGAGTTCAAGTCATCATGGCCGAAAGCGCCGAAGATGCAGCCCGCGCAGAGGGCTTCGCGATCGGGACCCTAGTAGGCTTCGGCGCCGGCATCATCCTGTGCCTAGTCATCAACCCCTCGGGCTGGTTCTCGGGGAGCGACGACGTAGAGGAGCCAAACTCCATCCTCAGCGGACTCCCACCACCGACGACGCGCCCGAGGCCCGCCGAAACGTCCGTTGCGCCGCAGTTCGCCTGGGTCGAGCGTGAAGCCGAGGAGCGCGCGCGCGTTGCGGAGCTAGAGGAAGCCGAGATCCGCGCCAAGGCGGAAGACCTCAAACGGCGCATCAACGCCGCCTCGGAAGACGAGCGCCGAGCGCTACTAGAGGAGCTTCTGAACCTCGACCCGAACACCGCGGAGTTCGAAGAAGAGCTTACGGCCCTTCGCGAACAACGCGCCGCGCGCGAAACGGCGGCAGCGAAGTTCGTGGAGGAGGGTTTGGATCAGCCGATCCCGGCTGAACTTTGGGAGCTGCTTGGGCAGCCAGAAGAACTCGGGCCCGAGACGGGGCGGTATTCCGCGTGGGTGCTCCGAGAGGCGCGGATCTCGTTTGTCGAGGATCGGCTTCGCAAGAAGGTGGCGTTCGTCGCGCGCGATCCAGAGTCAGCGGCGACGTGGTTGGAGTCCTTCCAAAGGGAACGCAAACGGGTCGTGGAAGCGGGCTTTCACCCTTGGGACGGATCCCACGTCGCTCTGGAGAAGTGGATTCACGAGCAGATCGAGGATCCGGACAGCTATCGTCACGACGAGACAACGTACGTCGACCGAGACGACCACGTTTCGGTCATGACCAAGTTCAGGGCTTCCAACCGTTTTGGAGCCCTGATCCGCGGCTGGGTATTGGCGGAGGCAAACCTCGATGGGAGCATCCGCAAGATCTTGGCGACCAGCGAGAGCCTTCGCTGAGACGCCAACGAGCCCCTCAGGGGCAGTTGATCGGGTTCGTCAGCAACCGGTCCAGGCAGCGGCTGCGGTGGCGATCCAGCCAGTCCGAGGTGGTTTCGTTTTCCTCGCGATCAGTCACCACGCCATCCGGCCACAGCCCCGGCCACTGCGTGCGGATCGACGTTCCGTCCATGATGCCGGGCATCAGATTCACGTCTCGGATGTGCGCCCGGATGTTCGCGCCGTCCGTTTCGCCGGTGTCGACCGGGGTCGTTTCCGTGAGGTGGCCGGGGTTGAAGTCCACCTTCGAGCTGATCTCGCAAGTCATCGCTGCTCTCCCTTTTGCTGCGCCTCTTTGAGCTCGCGGATAGCCTCCGCGTGCAGGTCCAACCTCTCGCGCAGATCGCGCCGCAGAAGGTTCTGTTGGTCAATCATTTCGCGGATCGCTTCGGCGTCGACCGCCGGCGCGCTGCGGCTCGCCGCCATCCAGCCCGCGGCGGCGCCAAGCACCGCGCTCAGAACCACGGCCACTACGACGGCCACACCAAGGGCGCTCCAGCGAGCCCACGCGTCTGTACGAGCCGCCTTCCGCGCGGCAGCGATAATCTCGGCCGGGGGCACGTCGCCCAGGTCACCACGTTGCACCATCTCGAGGTCCTCAGGGGCCATCCGCCCCGCCAGCTTGGTCTGTCGTTCGGCCCATGCGGCCCAGCGCCCGACGGCCCAGCGTCTCACATCCGCCGGAACCGTGGGGGTGTGTGTAACGGGGGAGCGCTGCGCGTCCAAGAGGATCCAGCCCAGGACCTCCAATTCGAGCGCGTTGAGCGCGTAGGCCTGGAGCACCGCCCGGCCCAGGAGCCTGGCGCGGGCTACTGGGGCTGGCGCTCTGGGGGGGAGAGTGTCGGGCGAGACGTGGGTCACTCAGCCTCCGGGGGTGGGGAAGGGGGAGGGGGGGGGACGGGGAGGTTAACCCGCAACTGCTCCGCCTGCTCGACGAGCGCGAGCTCTCGGAGGAGGCGGGGCCAGGCGGGTTCGGGGTAGGTGGCGGACACTCCCCAAAGATCAAGAAAACGCTCGGCGGTTTCCCCAGCTGACAGGATTCTGCTTTTTTCTGTCGAGATCCAGGCCCCTTGCGCATTGTGTGGGCCGCGTTATTGTTCGGCGGCATGCCCTACGAACCGCCCGACCAGCCGCCGGACCCCTCGGATGGAGCCGGCGCTTGGCATGCGGGGCCCCACCCGCACGGCCAACAGGCTTCACCGCGTGCGGGCACGCCCCCGGATTGGCACTCTCCCGAGCCACCGCAGACCCGGGAGCTGCGAGAGCGGCGCACGTTCTGGCGCGGTGCGCGCATCGGTTGTCTGGCCGGGGTCGTGGCTTCGTTCGCGCTCTCGTATGCCGTGGGGGCGTACCTGATGTCCTCCCCAGAGGGAACCACGAACACCGTCTACTCGCTGGACCGTGAGCGCCTGGACGGAAGCGCCGAGGCGCTGCCGGGGCCTTCCATGAAGGTCGGGGGGCTAGAGATTCGACCGCTCGCCGCCGGCTGGATCCCAGACGCCTCAGTTGACTCCGCACCGACCGTGGGGAGCTACCTCGCCATTCGGGTCCAGGTTCGCAACACCTCCCGCGACTCGGAGCTCGTCCCGGCGCTCGGTGTCAAGAACGGGGGCGGTATCTACGACCAGAGGAACATGGCGGAACGGGGCTTTGTGCCCTTTCTGCACACCCTGGCCCCAGAGGGCGAGATCGAAGGCCTCCTCCTCTTCGACGTACCGCGGAAGGGGAAGCACGCGTTGACGTTGAACGGCCTGATGCACGGCCGGTCCTCTCCGTCGGTCCCCCTCAACTGAGCGCTAAGCCCGAGGGGCTCACACGCTGAAACCCACGCCCCCTAGCCCCCCCCACACCATGATTCCGCGCTACCAGACAGGCAACTGCCCTCACTGCCATCAGGACATCCAAGTGCCCACGCCGGTCCCACCCAGAAAGGGCATCACAACCGAAGAGTGCGATCGGTGCGGCCGCAAGCTGCTGGCGCACTGGATAGCCCTTCCCGACAACCAGAGCGGAGTGGCAAAGATCGTCGCGTGCGACCTGACTCGCCTGCAGTCCTTGCCCTGACTTCTTGGACGGCGTGCGCCGGGCCCAGGTGGACGCCTGGGGTGCGGCGCGGGGGCGGGGCGGTCGGAGGCTCTCCGGCGCCTCATCCGCGCGGCGCTGGGGCGCGGCGACTGAAAGTCCTCCGTCGCGAGAAACGGCCCCGGTGTGGTCCAGCCGGGTCAAAATCGGACCTCGAGGTACTGCGTCAGATACTGCACTGGCGCTGGAGCGTCCGATGACGTAGAAAAAGTGGTGTCCCCGGCGGGATTCGAACCCGCAAGCCCTCGTTTACGAAACAAGACCAGATCCAATCTGCGGGGACACCCAAGGCCGGTCGCGTGACAGCGCGACCGGCCCTTTTCGTTACATCGCCAGTTCCTCCACGACGTCGGGAACGGGCTTGAACCAGCCTTTCTCGCGAGGTTCGAAGCCTCCGCGATGGAGCTCCAGCACGGTCCGGATCAGATGCTCCGGCACCTCCGGCCGCAGCTTTTCCGTCAGTTCCGCTACGCGCATCGCTCGGAACCGGTTGCGCACGAACTCCCGAGCGACCCGTTGCACGGCCGCAGCGAACAGCTCTTCGACCGGGTTGCGCTCGGACGGGGCATGGGGGACTTTCACTGTGATTTCGACCCGGAAGGGCGAGTCCGCTGATGCCCCCTGTCGGCTCAATTCGCGAAGCAACGTCCAGGGGTCGAAGGAGGAGGGGAGGCGCTGGGAGGCACCCGGCGTCGGGGGGAGGGGCTGCATGGGGTCGTTGTCTCCTGGGGTCGCGATGTGACTAGTTGTCTTGGCCGTCTATGCCATGATGTAGCGCGCACTCTCGACTCTGTAAGGGTACGCCTCCCCTGGCCGTCCCCAAGCGAGCCCCCCCGGATTCGGGGAATTTTCGGGGAATGTCTCGGCTATGGGACCGCCCGGCACCGGGCTCCAAAGTGAGGTTCGATCCGCACCTAAGTGAAGGAAATCGCCGTCATCGTGGAATTCTGGCGGAAAACCCTCTTGCCACGGCGTTGGACTCCCGATCATGTTTGCCCGTCGGGCCAGCCAAGTCCGATCGCTCTCCCACCTTGAGACCCCGTTCTATGGACCGCCTACCCATCATTTACAGCTACCGCCAAGTAGTTGTGGGGAACCAGTTCTTCGCCACCGTCTACCTGCAGGGCCACGCGATCCTGTCCACGTGCGAGGCGGACGAGGTGTGGATGGAGGCCGTCGCGCCGGCAGGGTTCGCTGCGGTCGGGCCCGATCGTGGCTGCGCGTTCGCCGCTTTCCGCGATGCGTGGCACAAGGTGCTGATCGACATCGCCAACGATTCGGCGAACTTCTCGGACTTCCACGCGCGGTGCGGCGAGTTCTTGTCGAGCGCACACCCTGACTTCGTGGACGAGTGGCAAGAGCTCGTCGCGGAGGTCAACCGCACCGGGTTCACGGACGAGCACCTTTCGAAGGCTGGCGCCAAGTTCAGCAGGGTCAAGTTCGAAGTCCGCGAGCTGTCCGTCGAATCGGCCACGCCCAAGCTGAACTCCACGGAAGCGGGCGTGATGTCCGCCGCCTGACTTGGCATCCAAAGGGCAAGTCCGGCTCAACGAGTTCTGGGCCGCGCTCGACGAGTGTCTCCCGGGCTACACGGCGAGGATGAGCGACCACTACTGGTACATCCGCTCGCCAGACAAGCAGATCCCCGAGTGCACCCTGCCACTGGGCAAGCACGGGACCCGCGGAAACGCCGAGATCCAGGTCGGCTGGATCAAGAAGGTGGCTCGGTTCCTCCGCGTCTCTGACTGCGTCGCGAAACACATCCCTGCCCTGCGACAATAGAGGGCTAGAGGGGCACCTGCGCCGCGATGAACGCCCGCCAGGCGGCCTCCTTGGGCAGCTGGCTCCCCATGTTCTCGCTGATCGGGAAGCTGAACGTTTTCGCCCACTCGCCGCAGTGGCTGTAGTGGTTCAGCCACCCCAGGCCACGGGCCTCCAGCGCCGCCAGGTACTCCTCGTAGACCGTCCCCATCGCCGCGGACCGGTTCGCCGCGAAGAAGAGCGTCTGCATCGCCGCGTTGTTCTGGTCAGGGATTGACCCCGCCCCCAGGGACTGCCCGCCCTCGTAGGTGCAGTAGCCCACCCCGCGGGCTGCCGCGGCTGCCTTCGCCGCCAGCGGGGGCGCCCAGAACGCGTCGCTCGCGATGATGGCGCTGAGCTCCTCGCACACCTGGTCGGCCGTCCAGTTCTGCACGGTCACCCAGTTCTCGAGGTTGCTGAGCGGCTGGCCCACGTAGGGGGCGTTCGCCAGGAGGTCGGTCACCTGGTACGCCGGCAGGCCCGCGGTGACGTGGTCCAGCATCGTCTCCGCCGGGAACGCGCCCACGTTTTGGGCGCCGATCACGCGCCGCACGCGGGCCGCCAGGCTGCCCCCGAACACCGAGGCGAAGATCTGGAAGATCTGCACGCTCCGGTGGCTCACCCAGCGCAGGCGGCTCGTCTGGTCCCCGCCGCCGGTCAGCCCCAGGGCCTGGGCCTGCGTCAGGGCGTAGTTGTGTTGGCCCTGGAAGGTGCTGTTCCAGACCTCGTTGGACAGCTCGATGTAGATGCGGAGCCACGGGTTCACGTTGTCCCGCAGGAACGTCGCCAGGTTGGTCACGTACTCGTCGTCCGCCGCGTGGGGGACGCAGAACCACCCGTCGCAGCCCAGGGTGTTGATGAGCTGCGCCTGGTACTCGAGCGCGACGCCCGGCCGCCAACCCTGGAAGCACCAGTCCAGCCCGCGGCGCTGCGCCCACGTCGACACCGTCGAGTCGTTGGTGGTCCCCCAGTTCATGAACCGGATGCACTTGATCCCCGCGAGGTGCGCGAGGAACTCGGGCCGGAACGGCTGCGCGTCCACCGAGGCCTCGTCCGACGCGGGGCAAAACGTGATCTTGGTGATGGGCAAGGCCGGGTTGAGGCCACGCAGCAGCAGCCTCATCTGGCCGCCCGTCGTCCCCACGTCGATCACGCGGCGGTTCGCGCCGGCGGCGGTCCCGGTCTTGTGGCCGAGCCCATCGTCCGAGCCGAGGAAGTTGCCGACGAACCCCCAGTCCGCCGCGGGGTCGCCCTCCCACTTCAGGACCCACTGCTGTCCCTGCGGGTAGCTGCCGCCCACCGGCGTCTTGTCCCCGAACAGCGCCATCGCGACCTGGGTGTACGCGGGGTTGGTGGCCGGGCCCAGAGAGGTGGGGAAGCCCTTCGAGTTGACAGGGATCGGGTTCTTGGGCTGGCCGAACTCGTCGACCGAATCGTCGAAGGGGCCCGTGAACGGTTCCGTGCTCTGCGACCGCCAGCGCTCCGCCTGAAGGAACAGGTTCTTGAACGCGATCTGCGGCCCCGCCTCGACGAGGTACGACGAGTTGATCCCGCTGTAGCGCTGCTCCGCCGGCGGGGCCTGGGCCTCCAGCTTCTTCGGGGCGTAGGCCCCGCCCATGCGCGTCACCAGCCGCAGCCGCCTTTCGAGTTCGGTTTCCATGGTCAGGCCTTCTCGAACACCCAGGGAAGCTCGGTGATGATCGTTCCAGCGGTGCCGTCAGCGCTCGGCTTGCGGCAGGTCCAGCCCTTGGAGGCGAAGCTGAAGTTCGCGCCCGGGCCCGGAGTCGGCGGTTCCACGCCCAGCTCGTACTCGGCGTAGAGGCTGATCTTCTCCGCCTCGTATGCGATTTCGACGACGTCGTCGTTGTACTGCAGGATCGGGCCTGCACTCTCGTCGCCCAGGCCGCTCTGGGTGTGGTCGAAGCCGATCGTGGGGCTCCCGCCGACCAGTGACATCCCAGGGCCCACGTACAGCTGAACCTCGCGCACGTTGCTGAGCGTGATCGGGCGCTTGGGGTTGAGCGCGTTGGACACGTCGATGTTGCAGGGGCCGATGTAGGCGAGCTGACTCCCGAACCCGTCCTCGTCCACCCACGTGCGCGCGCCGTCGGCGAGGGGCCACGCTGCGCCGCTGGCCGTGAGCTGGCCAGGGCCACCCGCGTTGCCCCCCGTCCAGTGCAAGATCCCGCCGCCGCGCTCCTGGAAGCCGCTGGGGAACGTCGGTTTGGGGTGGAGCGTGCAAGCCTCGATGAAGAAGTCGCCGGTGCAAGGCGCCATCGTGAACGCAGAGCCGCCGCCCCAGCCCGCGCCCGTGTGCCACGAGGATCCGTCGGTCTCGCAGTTGTAGATCAGCACGAACGCGTCGCCACGGCCCTGATTCGGGAACGAGAGCGGCATGTCGACTTGGCGATTCACCACTTGGACGGTGGTGCGCCCAGTCGTCGCGAACGTCGAGTTTTGAACGATGTTCCACCCGATGCCGTTGCTCTCGTAGAACCAGTGCTCTTCGGCAAATCGGTACTCGTCTCGGTCCCCGAACTTGCAGCCGTCGATCAGCACGCGTGAGGCGCGCGCGCGGATACCCCACTTGCAGCCGAACAGGGCAGACCCCGCGAAGTCGAACGGCCGCGGCTTGATGTAGCAGCCGACCAGGCCCCACATCCCGACCTCCTGACCGTCGGGCACGAGGATGTAGGGCTGAGGCTCGCCCCCGATCTGGTCGCCGTTGGTGAAGATCACGTTGCGCCAGATGATCCCGTCGAAGGACCCGTACCCGGCGCGCATGGTGATGTTCTCAACCTGCGGCCTGGGCCCCGCGGGGTTCGCGGCTTCGATCAGCAGCGGGCCCACTGTCACACCCCACACGCCGGGCGTGCCCCACGCGATGTAGGTGTCCGAGCCAATGCCCGGGCCGCCGATGGTGATCCTCGGGTAGCGCGGTTGGCCTTCGACCCAATCCAGTCGGAGCTTCGACCAGGGGCCGCAGCGTCGGCCCGCGTACGCCATCGGGAGCGCTTGCCAGTAGCTGTCGAGCTGCACGGGCGCGCCGTTGCCGATCGTGACGTGGTAGCCCGTCCCCGCGGCCCCCGTGTAGGGTCCGAGCCACTCGATCAGCACGTCCGGGGACTTCGGCAGGTCCACCGTCCCCTCGTCGAACAGGCTCAGGTCGTAGTCGATGCGCGGAAACGGGCGCACCGTGCTCTTGTTGTAGACCGTCCAGAATGGCCCCTGCTCGAGGATGGTCTCACGAGGCGCCGGAGGAGCCAGCAGCTTCTCCGGCGCCTTGAAGGCCGCCGCCATGCGCGACGCGAGGGCGAGGCGCTTGTTGAGGGCGGGGTCGCTCATGGGGTCAGCGGACCGCCAGCGACAGCAGCCCAGCGCGCAGCAGTTGGGCCATAAGCCCGGCACCCATGCCGACGGCGGACCGGACCGCGGCCCAGCCGGCGGCCGAGGCGATCAGGCGGCGCTCCTCGAGGAGCAGTTGGGCCTGACCCGCGATCTCGTCGAGCAGGTCTTGCCGGCCATTCATCGCGGCGCGCACCGCCCTGTCGGCGATCTCGATGGACGCCGCAGAGATTTGCGCGGCCGCGGTTGGCGCTTCGGAGGTCACGAGCTCGCGCAAGCGCAGCTCGATCTGCGCCGCGAACGCCGCCATCGCAGCGTCGCTCGGGACGTAGACGGGCGCGCTCACCTAACCCCCGTGCCAGCGGCCTTGGGAGGGTCCACAGGGGCGACCGGTGCCGCTGGTAGCAGCGGTCCCGCCGCCGCAACGCTCGCCTTCAGCGCCGCGGCTAGGACGGCGCGCATCTTCGCGGCACTCGCCAAGTACGTCTCCTTGGACAGCTCGTCCAGGGTGGGGTCCGCCATCACGTACATGTCGTGGCGGTCCAGGATCTTCGGGAGGGTGGGCGTCAGCGCGTGGGGGTTGATCCCACCGGCCGGACCTCGGCACGAGGGGGTCACGGCGAGCACCAAAGCAGCAAGGACAAGGGCGGCGACAAGCCGCAGGTGAAGCAGTCCGTTCATCAGGTTTGCCCCTCCGGGGACAGTTTCAGACGCAGAAAGCAGTCTGGGTGTGCGCAGCCGCGCTGCGCGATCAGCTCCATGCGCGCGCCCATCGTGCGCATGACCTCGGCCTGGGCCTCGATCGCTACGGTCTGGCGCGCCTCGTTCTGCTTCATCGCCTCTACGGCGCCGTCGCAGGTCTTCACCAGCTTCAGGTGCGCGTCGAACATGCGCTCGAGGTGCGGCTGGACGGTCCGCGCGATCCACTGGGCGGCCTTCCAAACGGCCCACGCGAGCGCGAGCAACATGACCAACGGCAGGCCGAGCCGCTCGATCAGCGGCATCAACCCGCTGGCATCTGGTTCGCCGCCCGCGGCCGCCCACGAAAGGCACAACACGCCCCCGGCGACGATCGCCAGGGTGCGCGGGATCAGCGGGCTCAGAATCCAGCGGAACCAGGTGGGCATTTCAGAACTCCGCGTTCGCGGTCCACTGGCCAAAGAAGCGACCGACAGCAGACGCCGACGTGATGGGTTGCCCGGTGTGATTGCGCGTCACGCGGTTGGGCGTGGCGGCCAGGTTTGTGATCGCCGGACTGCCCGCGAGACGCACGATTTCGCCCTGGGTGCCCGTTTCCGGGTTCCACCAAACGAGGGTCGGCACGATGCGCTTGGAAGCGCGGAACCGCTGCCCCAGCGTGATGGGTCCCAGCCCGGTCGGCGGATCCTCGTAGGCGCCGACGGCGCCGTTGTAGGTGACCGTGCCGGGAGGGACGCCCGGGTCGTAGCTCTGCTCGTAGTAGCGCCAGCAACGCGCCTCCTCGGCGCCGGCGTCCCGCAGCTCGAACGTGCTGGGGGCCAGGCCGGGCTCGAGCTGCGCGCACGCCACGTCCACTTGGAACGACGCGCTGGAGGGCAACTGGAGAGCGAGCACCAGGCCGCTGCCCTCGTTGATCGTCTTGCCCAGGACCGTGGGGAGCAGGTCCGAGACGTGGAATCGCTGGAAGCTGCCGCTCAGGGTGACCGTCTGCGACGCCACGGTGACGTCCCCGGACCCACCGGGCCCGAACGTCTGGATCAGCAGCAACGTCACGTCGATCGCGCCGGTCGCGCGAAGCCACAGACTCAGGCAGCGGTCCACCTCGGCGAACCGCCGCACGTCCTCGACGGTGTGCTCCAGGCGGGGCGCCGCGACGCTCGCGGGGTTGGTCTGGTTGAAGCGCAGGAAGTACCGGGCGCCCACGGGCAAGTCGCCCACAGTTGTCGCCACTTGCGAGACCGTGGCGGTCCCCGCGCCCCCGGTCCCGTCCGCGCGCGCGCGCCAGCGGTCGGCCGTGTAGCGCCAGGCGTCGGTGCACGCGAACGTCACCCCGCGCTGCCACACGTCGAACGCGCCGTTCATGCACGCGTCCTTGGCGGTCTTGGCACCGGTCAGGGCCTGGATCGCCTGCAGGAGCTGGGTGTTGTCGGGTTTGTCGAGGCTCAAGCCCGCCCCCTCGATTGCGTTCTTGAGCTCGAACTGCAGCGCGTTGCACCACGCCGCGGTCATTTTCGTAGCCGGAACGCCTCCACCCGGGTTGCCCGGCGTGAACTCGTTGTCGACTGTCGCAAAGGGTCCGTCGATCAGGTGCATCTCAAACCTCGTAGGTGATCAGCGCGCGGGTGTGCGCGGGCTTCAGTCGATTCACCACGCAATCGATGCGTGGGTCGCCCCAGGACGCCAGAGGGCCGGGCGCGTCCTCGCAGCTCAGCTCGGTGACCGTCGTCGGTCCCGCGTGCACGTAGAACGTGTGCGCCCAGTCGTCGCCGTAGACGGGAGACTCGCAGTCGACGACCCCGATGTAGGGCATCACGATCTCCTCGATCTCGACCTCGACGCCCGTGGCCGCCTCGATCGCCGCGGCCAGCGCCGCCGGCGTCGGCTGCCCGATCTCGGATAGGCGTGCGATCAGCGCGGCGCGGCGCTCTTCCAGCGTCGTCGGGATGATCGCGCAGGCGTCGGGCAGCCCGGCCACGCGCTCCCAGTCCTCGAGCAGCTCGTCGGTCGTGGCGGGCTGCGCCTCTTCGCGCAGGTCCTCGGCGCGGCCCGCGACCCGAGAGTGCTCGACCGCGAGCCCGTCCAGCAGGCGACGCAGCGGCGTCTCGGGATCCTCGGACCACACCGGCCCCCGCGGGCGGAGCGCGTCCAGGGCGGCCGCAAACGCTGCAGCGGTCAGGCCCACGTGATCACCCCCAGGACCGGCAACTGATTCGCGCCGATCACGACGTCACCGGCGGGGGAGAGCAATACGTGGCTCTGCCAGCCCGGCGAGGTGGCGATGGCGGATTCGATCTGCGCGCGCGAGATCACCCCGCCCGGCGCGCCCTCGCGCAGCATCAGGTCCGTCAGCGAGTCCTCCACCGCGGTGCGCGCCGCCAGCGTGTCCGGCGTGAGCTGGATGGTCAGGTCGACATCGAGGGCCTCGGGAGCCCACGCGGTCACCTGGGCGGTCACAGGGCGCCGGAGCTCGAGCAGCTCCTGCACGTCCTCGACCAGCCCGGCAGTCGGGATCGGGTCGAGACCAGCCGCGGCGACCGCCACGCCCACCGTCCCCTCGCCGAACTGCTGGGGGAACACCCACGCCTTGCCGACGCCCGACACCTCGAGCGCCCAGGCCTCGTAGTCGGACTTCGAGCCACCCTGGGGCGGCTGTTGGATCCGGCGGAGCAGGCGCTGGCGCAAGCTCTCGTCGTCCTCGAGGTCGACGCCGCCCTCCAAGCCCGGCGCCTGGACGGTCACTTGAGCCTGCAGGCCGGTCGGCGGCGAGACCCACGAGAGTTTCACGCCGCCTGGCAGGTTGCTCGCGGCGCCCGGCTCCAGGGCCACCACGGCCACGGTCGCGCTGGAACCGACGATCGTCACCTCGGCGACCACCGCGAACCGCAGCCCGTTGGTGGAGCGCAGCTCGATGCCGGCGGCGATCACCGACCCGTTGAGGCCCTGGGCCGTCACGGTCCCGTCGGCGGTCTCCGCCGGCGTGCGGTTCACGCCCCACACCGCGGCCCAGCGCTCGAGGTAGAGCCCCTCGGCCGTGTCCGGGAACACTTGGCGCCCCGTCCAGTCGATGTGAGCGTGCTGCCCGTGGCTCGCGTGGGCGAGGATCCGGGCGAGGACCAGCTCGACGCTGCGGGGCAGGAGCGGGCCCAGGCCGAGTTCGGCTGCGATGTCCTGGGCAACCCGGTCGTACAGGACCGCGAGTGTGGGGCGGTCGAAGGGCATCAGGCCACCTCCACCGCGATCGCGAACTTCCCAAGGTCGTACTCGGCGCTCAGGGTCTCGGCCCAGCGATGCGCCCAGCGCCGCTCACGTCCGCGCACGATCGTGATGCGCAGGTGCAGTTGGTCGCCGACGCGCTCGGCCCGCGCGGTGACGCGCTCGGCGATGCGTTCCCGCACCATCCAGGCGAGGCACTCCCGCGCGATCTGCTCCGAATCGCGCAGCGTGACGTCGGTCAGCTTTGCACGCCCCAGGATCCACAGCCGCGAGCCGAACGCGTCGCCGGGCACCTCGAGCGCCCAGCCGCGGCGACCGCGCGCAAGTTCGGGTCGCGCGACCACGTCGGCATCTGTCGCCCGCGCGTCGCTCAGCAGCGACAGCAGGATCGACGTCCCAAACCCCGGGTCCACGGTGATCCCCGCGCCGTCGGTTCCCACCTGGAACTGCGGGAAGCCACCGCCCCCCATGTCGATGCCGAGTCGCACCATGGGTCAGGCCATCGGCGGGGTCGGGAGCGGGCCCGAGCCGTGATTGTGGTGGTTGTAGGTGTCGCGCATGGCCTGCATGGACCCCACGCCGTCGCTCACGTCGCCGCCCGCCGTGACCTCGCCCGCGGCCTCCACGGAACCGCTGACTTGCAGGGTTCCCTGGACGTGGACGATGCCGTTCGCAGGCAGCAGCGCGATCGAGTCGTCGGTGCGCAGCCGCACCTGGGATCCCCCCTGGCGGTAGAGAGCGACTTCCCCCGGTTCAAGATCCTTCGGGCGATACCGGCGGTCTCCGCTCGCGGCAGAGACCAGATGCCCGCCGCCCAGGTCGAAGACGAGGGCCTCGGATCCGTCGAGGGGTCGGTACGCGAACCCGTAGTGCTCCAGTCGCTCGACGAGGGAGCGCACCTCGCGTGCGCCCATGCGCATCTGCGCGCGGGGCAGGCCCCCTGACTCGTCGGTCCCCAGGACCAGCCCGCGGCGGACCTTGCCGGCCAGCCTCCGCGCGAGGATGCGCAGGGCCTCCATCAGTCGCCCTCCTTCGGGGGAACCACCAGTTCCCCGTCCACCTTGATCAGCCACGGCCGCCCGACATCCGCAGCGGGATCGAGCTTCTGTTCGGGCTCATAGGCACCCGGGCGCGCTAGGGAGAGCTGTGTTTGCGTCCCCGTCCCGTCGAAGCTGCAACGCACCGAACGGATCACCAGCTCGCTGTCGATTTCGAGCGGGGGGATTCGCACGGGAACCAACAGGCCCGGCTCCCACAGCGGGCCGCCTTTGCGCTGCCGCCAGCCCGAGACCACGACGTGCACCGTGTGGCTGCGCGCCGCGCGCACGGTTGCCTCCCACTGCGCCATCGCGCGCGCCTCGTCGTCGTCGACGGCCTTGGGCGCGCTCAGGATCAGCGTGCGGTCTGCGCGCGCACCGGGGTCGAAGGCCTCGCCTTCCACCCCGTACACGTCCGCCAGGTCCCCGGCGTCCTCGTCCCCGTCGGTACCCAGGGCCTCCCAGCCCGGCGCCTGGCCGCGCACCAGGATGCGGCGGTAGCGGTCGGCGCTGGAGATCGTGAGCGAGGCCTCCTTGACCGCGCGGTCCCGCGTGACGGCCGAGGTCCAGTCGAGACGCTCCTCTGCGCGCTTCGTCCCCGGGCGGGTCAGCAGCACGCCGCCGCGGCCGTCGGACACGCCCAGAATGCCGCGGAGGCGCAGCGCGCGCTCCAGGCAGGCCCACGGCGTCTCCCCGACCTCGAGGCGATGCTCGGCGAGGGGCGGCCCCACGTCGACGTCAGCCGCAACCTGCAGCCCAAAGGGTGAAGCCAGCGCGCGCGCGAGCTCGAGGACGTCGATCCCAAACCACTCCGGGGGGGAGTTGAGCGCGCTGGAGTCGAGGAGGACGGAAGCCAGGTCCCGCGCGTGACCTGACACCGCGGCGCCTTGGGAGCCGGCAGAGACCTGGAGCGCATCCACGCGCCCGGTCAGAACCTCGTCCTTGCCCACGCGCAGTTGCAGCGCCTGGTCGACGTTCACTCCCCACGGGCGGCGCGCGCGACCGGAGAACGAGACCACCCCGACCAGGTCGTCGATGGAGCGTTCCCAGGTGATCGTGTCCCACCCCAGCCATAGCTCGCCGTCGACGAGCAGCCCCGGTTGTTCGTCGCGGTCCCGCAGGTCCTCGAGGAGCGCGCCGCGGCTCGCGCGCGGATCGGCTGCGATCGGGAGGCTCGGGCCCCCGGATTGCACCAGCCCAGGCCCGCTCACGAGGCCTCCGCGGGAAGCAGGACCTCGAGCGTGGCGCCACCCGGTGCGAATAGCGGGTGGGCGATGCGGTTGCGGGCGGCCAGGGCGTCGGCGCCCTCGGCGCTCCCCGTCAGCTCGTAGGCGTGGATCACCACCGGCAGCGCGCCGACCGTCTCGTACGCGACCACACGCGGTAGCGTCTCCAGCGGTGGGGGAACCGCTTCGAGCAGCCGGGTCTTCGCGCGCAGCAGCGCTTGGAAAGTCTCGTCGTCCGCGCGAGTGACCGCGGCGTCGATCCGCTCCAGGATCCGCGCGAGCCACTCCTCGGCCTGCTCCAGACTCTCCCAGGGGTATTCCGCCGCGCGGCGCACGAGCTCGGCCAGCGCGGCCGCGCGCAGCAGCCCCACGGCGCCCGCCTCGAGCTGGTTCGCGTAGACCCCCATGGCCGACACGGCCTGGCCCGGTGTGGGCGCCTGCGTCTGGGCGAGGTCCTCGAGGGCGAGCAGACCCGCCAGGCCTCCGCCGGCGGCGTCGTAGACCGCGGCGGCCGCGCCCTGGATCTGGGTGGGAAGACCCTCCGCGTCGCCGCCCCCGGAGTTGAATGCGTCGACGGCGCCCTGCAAGCCCAGGATCTGGCCGGCCAAAACCTGGGCCAGGTCGATCTTGCGCGCCCGGCTGACCGTCGAGAGGGCCCCCAGGACGACCTGTGCACCGCGGCCGATCGCGCGTCGCACGAACGCGGGGACCGGGTTGGAGATGAAGTCCTGGACGCGCTGGATCCAGCCGGCAGCGGAGGCCAGGGCGAGCTCGGCCGCAGCGAACGCCGCTCGAATGCCGGGCTGGGCGACGGGCGTGGGTAGACGTAGGTCGGCCTCCTCGATCAGCGCCAAGCTCACCCGCGCCATGCGGAGGGTCCGCACTTCGAACCGCCGCTCGGCGCTCTCGACGCGGACCAGCAGATCGCCGAGCCAGGGGTGCACCAGGCGCACCGTCCCGCGCCGGTCGCAGACGCGCAACAGGTCCGTCGAGCGCTCGACGTAGTCGTCGCCGATCACCAGGGCATCGACCTGCAGCACGCCCTCCTTCCGGCCCATGTCCTCGCGTCCGGTGACACCCAGACCCGGGTACTCGTGTCGCGCCAGGTTGCGGCCCGTGGAGTCGGAGGCGTACTCGACGGCGAACGGCACGCCGCCCAGGGAAGCCGGGCGGATTTCGCTGAGCGCGGTCACTCACCACCCCCGGTGTATCCGAGGCGCCCCAGCAGGGCGGAGTCGGGAGCGTTGGGCCCGCGGCGCACCGGGATCTGGCGTCCGAGCGAGTCCTGCGCCGTCATCGAAGTCCCCGACGGCAGACCCTCGATCACGAAGCGGAACTCCTGAGCGCCGCTGCGGTTGGGGGCCTGCATTCGCAGGAAGCTGTCCATCAACCCACCACCGTTGGAAGGCGACCAGGGCGTGGAGAGCGCGTGCGTCCAGAATCGATCGCCGGGGCTCCCGGCGAATCGATCGCGGTAGGTGGCGTCGAACTCACGTGGATTCGAATCCCTGCGCGAACTGACCCAGGCGAGACCTCCGCCAACCGCGGCGATGCCTGCCAAGACCGGATGCTTTGCTAGAGCTCCGCCAACGCTCAGGAGGCCCTTGCCACCCTTTAGGGCCACCATCAATCCCTGGATCCCGAGGTAGCCGTAAAGGGCACGAACCAAACCGCTGCCCGGGCGCTCGTCGTCCCCGAGGATCTTGTCCACCCCGCTGACGGCATCGGCGAGGAGTCCAATCCCGCGAGCGAGTTCCACCACAGCGCTCTCGATCGCCTTAATGCGCTCCGGCAGGCCCTCTCCGAACGACGCGGCCCAATCGACGATCGCCGAACGGTTCTCCAGGAGCGTCTTCGTCCAGCGGTCCTGCGCTTGCGTAACCGCTGGGAGAAGTTGCTCTGAAATGGCATACCAGGTGCCTTTGAACGCCCGAACGGTTCTGTCCCAAGAGTCGACGTTCTCCTCCGCGGCCTTCGCAGCTTTCGACGACACCAATCCGAGAAAGAGGGCCTCCTCGCGCAATCGCCCGATCTCTTGCCGACCGGCCATGGCGAGGTTCACCATTTGCGCGCCTCCGCCACCGAAGGCCTTGTTTGCGACGGCCATCCGCTTTTCCGCCGTTTCAAGCTTGGCGATGTTGTGCAGGATCGCATCCAACGCGTGCTCCGTGGACTCGGCCGCCAACAGATCCCGCATTAGGCCCGGCGATACCCCACGGCGATCAAGGAACTCGTAGAGCGCGCCGGTTCCCGCTCTCGCCTCGCCAAGCGCGCGATTGAACGCGACCATGGACGCCGTGAACTGCTCTTGCGCCACACCGTTTTGCCCGGCAGCGTACTCGTACTCCTGGAAGACCTCGACGCCCATCCCTAGGCGCGCCGCCGTCTTGGCTACTCGGTCGCCCTCGTTGGCGAAGCGCCGGAACGCGTAGAAGACCGACCCAGTCGCGGTTGCTACCGCACTGAGCCCGATCGCCATAGACCGCACGTGTCCCCCTGCGTCGCGGAAGTGCTGTCCCGCCGTCCGCAAATGCGCCATAGCGCTCTGCCCCCCGATCCGATCGTAGGCGCGTCGGATCCGGGCAGAGGCGTTCTCGACGACGCGCGACGCCGTATCGCGCGCGCCCAGGATCAGCATCAGAGGCAGCGACTTTCCGATCATTGTCCTGCCCCCTGCAGCGTCTCAGTCCACCAGATCACGTCTCGGTCGGTCAGGGTGAGCAGCTCACTGGGTGTCCAGTGGTAGCGCTCGGCGAGCTGACCTAGGAGCCGCCTCCAAGCAACTCCGTCGCTCCGGAGAAAAAAGCGGCGGCCACCTCACACACGCGGTGCGCGTCGGGCGCATCGAGGCGGTCGATAACCGTGTCGATCTCGCCGGTCATGCGGCCAGCGAGCGAAAGGAGACGTCCGAAGTTCTGCGTCTGGCTGGCGTCCCCGAACCAGCGAAGATCCAACCCGCTGCACGGCCGGAACTTCAACCGGTCGAGCATCTCGCCGCCCTTCTTGACGGGCTTCTTCAGCGGCAGCACGAACGTGCCGTCCGGCTGCATTCCGAACTCGGGGCCCTTCGCCTTGACATCGCGCAGCCAAGGCAGCGCAGCGGCGACCTGGGCGTCAAGCGTCTGGGCAGATTCCTTTACCGGTTCCGCTTCCATCAGATCTCCTGCAGCGGTTCGCCCACGAACCGGGCCGTGTAGCGGCCGGTGATCGGGTCGAGTGCCAGGTTTCCTACGAATGCCATCCCGGAACCCGTGAAGGCACGCCCGTCCCGCAGCTCCAGGACGATCGTCGCGTCCCGCGTGCCCTGCCGAGACCGCATGTCCTCCTCGGCCTTGCCGGCCACCTGGCACTCGATCGCGCCGGGCTCGTAGCGGGTGGTGTAGTCGTGCGTCGTCTGTGCGTTCTGGACCTCAAGGACCTCGCCGCCCATCTCGATCGATACCGAGTCGGCGACGGAGACCTCCTCGCCGTTGATCGTGAACCGCCTGATTCCGTGGATCTGCATGGTGGATCAGTTCAGGGAGAACTGGATGGTCGCGGCCTTCACCACCAGGCTGTTCACCAGCATGGGGGTCATCAGGAAGTTGAGCCGCGTGGGCTCCTGCGGGTCGATCTGGACCGTGAGGCCCGCCTTGAACGCCTCGACGTCCTGCACCAGGCCGAGGCGCTCCCAGGCCTGGAAGAGCGCAACGGCCTCGGCCTTCGCGATCTTGGGCGTCACGATCGCACCCGACGCCGGGCCGATGTTCGCGTTGTCGCCCGCGAGCTTGCTGCGCGCGAACTTCGCCTCCATGTGGCGCTTGAAGTCCCACCGCAGGTAGGAGAGCGTGAACACGCTCGTGACGTCGCGGTAGGCGATGTCCGCGTCGCCCGCCGCGTTGGTCTTGTACGTCGTGACCAGGCGCGTGATCCGCGCCGCGCCGTTCGCGTCGCGGCGGTAGGGCGAAACGCCCGCGCCCAGCAGCGCGTTCTGCTCGAATAAGTCGTACTGCGAGCCGCCTTGGGCGGGCAGGAGGCCGATCAGCTCCAGCCCCTGGTGCGGCCGGGCCTGGTCGATCGGGGTGTACTGCGCCGCAACGCCAGCCACCGCCGCGCTCCACTGCCACGCGCCGTGGGGGCTGCCCAGGCTGCTGAAGTAGTTGAAGTGGCCCGAGTTCAGCGACTGGCCTTCGGTCAGCACCGTGGCGTACGCGGACGGGCTGGCGAGGAACGCCATGCCGTCGTTCTGGCGGAGCGGACCCCAGCGGCTTTCGAGCTCCAGGCGCAGCGCGGTCAGAAGGCCGCTCTCCCGCCAGGGCAGCGCGATCATGTCGTACTGGATCTCGCCCATCGCGGCGAACAGCGGGTCCAACGTGGGGAACCCCGCGGCGCCCGTGATGTCGCCCGCACCGATGGTGAGACCCGCCGGCGTCTGCTGGTCGGGGTTGTAGTTGAGGACGATCTTGGCCCCGAGGCTCCAGACCCCGGCGTTGCGCGCGGTCACCGTGATGGGGGAGGCCGAGCCCGCGGCCGTGAAGGGCAGGCCCACTTTCGCGTTGATCGCTTCCCGGATCGCCACGGCAACGGTCGTCGCGGTCGCGCCACTCGCGACGGTGACCGGGATGTAGTCCCCGGCCACGTAGAGGTGGATCGTGCCCGCGGCCGTGGCGGTCCCGGTCACGGTGATCTGGCGACCGCCCGCGGTCCACGCGCCATCGTCCGCGAAGGCGTACGCGTACACCGGCGTCGTCCCGGTGTTGTGGCGGAAGTGCGCCACCGCCTGGCTGTGGAGCAGCGAGCCCGCGCCGAACATCGACGCGGCTTGGGTTGGGCTCACCACTTGGAGCACCTGGCCGGCCGGAGCCGTACCCGAGGACAGCTTCTGGCCCACCAGCAGCGCCTTGTACGGCTTCGCCGCCGCTCCCTGGATCGCGCCCGAGCCGTCGAACGCGACGTAGGTGAAGGGAACCAGGATGTTTGCGGGGACTTCGATCACGGATCAGATCTCCTTCTCGGGCTTGGCCTTGGACTCAACGAGCACGACCTCGGCCGACGCGAGGCGACGGCGCCAGTAGCGGCTGGACTCCACGACGGCGCCCTCTTCGGGCAGCGGACGGCCCGTCACCGGGTCTGGGACGTAGAGGCACTTGGACGGGTCTTCCGCCCACCGCGCGGGCTTGATGTGGATCGTGTCCATCAGATTTGCTCCGGCTCCGCGAGGGACTCGACCAGCACCTGCTCGTCGTCTTCGGGGTGGAGGAACTTGCCGGACACCAGCTCCAGCGGCTGTAGCAGCGTCCGGTTCGCCTCGTTGATCGCGTCCTCGTCGTAGACGACCGCGAACTCCGCAGCGGCCACCGTGTAGACGGTCTCGCCGAGGGGCTCCATCGCCACGTCGCGCGCCGTGCGCAGGATGCGATCCACGGTCCCCAGCAGGGTCTCGTTCGCCTCCAGCGCGAGCTGGCACGCGCGCACGATGCGCCGGGCCTGGAATGCGGCCTTGCCGTCCGCGCCGCTCACGAGGGCCTCGACTCGCAGAACCGCCTGCACCGCGTAGACCTTGGGGGACTGGCTGCGCAGGTTGGGGCTGCTCTCGCGGTCCATCGACAGGACGATGGCGGGCGCCTCCTCCGGTTGGATCGCCGTGCGGCGTTCCACGAAGATGCGGCCGTTCACCTTCGAAGTGACCAGGGTGTATCCCTCGAGGACCGTCTTGGCCGCAGCCAGGACCAGGTCCCAAGGGTCTTGCAGGGCGAGGCCTGCGGCGACGGGGTCTTGGACCGTCACTCGTCCTCGTCCTCCTCGTCGTAGGGTGCGGCCTGGTGGAGCGTGCACACGACCATCCCAAGCCCGTCGGGCTGGACGTCGATCACGCGCCAGGTCCCGCCGCCGTCCACCGCCGCCGCGATCACGTTGTGGCCGGCCTCCCCGCCGCGCGGCTCGATGCCGGCGGCCGTGAGGTCCTCGACCGTGAACGTGATCGAAGGCTGCGTGGAGCTGAGCTGCGGGGCTTCGCCGGCAGAAGCGCTGTAGTGCTCCCGATCGAAGAGGCCGCGCACTTCCCGCGGTGGCTGTCCGGGCACCAGGTAGAACACGACCGCGCCACCCAGGAGACCCTGGACGGCGTTGTTCGTGAGACCTGCGAGCGCCCGGAAGCCCACGACGATCAGGCTTCCTGCGCGTTGGCGCCCCAGGCGCCGGACAGGCGGACGCGGCCGGAGGTGTCGCCGGAGGCGGCCGCGGCTTCCGCCACGCCGATCGCCAGCTTGCCGGTCGCCACGGTGGACACGTTGCTGTTGCTCGCGTCCCAGAACAGGCGCACGCCCACGGTCCAGGCGACACCTGTCGCTTTCGGAAGCGTGTAGACGCCGGTCACGTGGAGCGCGACGGGCACGGTCTGGGCTGCGTTGGTCGCCGCGACGCCGAACATCACGCCGATGCGGACGCCCCGACCGCTGACGACGCCACCGGTGGGGGCGGGGACGACGATCACCTCGCCGTCGTGCTTGGAAACCTTCATGTTGGATTGGTTGAAGTGGACGGTGGAGAGCTGACCGCGAAAGCCAGCGCCAGGTCAGATCAGGAACCGGTGCTCTTGTAGAGCCCCAGCCAATCGAGGGCCTTCACGCCCACGTCGTGGCGCACCTTCCACCAGATGGACTCGGAGTCGAACTCCCAGTCCTCTTCCAGGTGGGGCTCGGTGAAGCCGTTGAGTGTCGCGATCTCGATCGTGTCGACGAGCGCGGGGCTGGCAGCCAGGTACCAGGCTGCGGGATCCACGTCGTCCAGGCGCGAATCGACCACGATCTGCAGCATTCCGCGGAACGGGTTCGCGTCGGAGGTCTTGGTGGGCACGATGGCCTCCAACAGCTCCTTGCGGGCCGTGTACTCCAGGACCGCGGGGACGATAATCGTGGAGGGGCGCAGGTTCAGACGGGTCCCGTTCGGCGCCTTCTGCTTGCGCATCGCGGTGAAGCCGGCTGCCAGACCGACTGCACCGATCACGCCCGAGCCCAGGTTGCCGTGGCTGGCGTGGAAGAGCGCGTTGGTGTCCGACATCACGGGGTTGCTCTGCAGCTCCGTGTACACCAGGTCGCCTTCCAACTGGCGGGCGCGGCGCCCCATCGCGGCCAGGACGCGCGTGAACAGGCTCAGGTCGTCGTTGATCATCGCCTCGCGGCTCACCCCGACCATGCGCCCGAACGTCTTCACGGACAGACTCTCGGCCTGCTCGCCCATCGCGCCGCGCTCGTACTTCGCGGTCTCGACCTTCTCGAGCAGACCCGGCGCGTCGCTCAGGCGCACGCGCTTGTTGGGTTTGAAGTCCGGGTTCATGCCGCGGGTCGTCCAGGTGCTGAAGGTCTCCTCGGCCTCCTGGTACATCTTCAGCAGCCCCTTGTTGGCCACGTTGGCCAAGATCTCCGGGAAGTCCGAAGTCGTCATGGTGGCCGAGGAGCCGCCGCGTTGGGACAGGCCGAGGATCTGCCCAGCCAGGCGCGAGCCGTTCAGGGTGTCCACGCGAGCGCCGCGCGAGCGAAGCAGCTCCGCGCCCATGTAGAGCAGCGAAGCGCCCCGCATCGAAATGCCCTTGTCGAGCTTGTGCTTCGGATCCAGGCGGTGCATCAGGAGGTCTTCCACGGCCTCGCGGCAGCGGGCGGCACCCGAGGACCCGACGTGTGCCATGTGGGGTTGACCCACCGGGGTCGCGCTGTCGCGCAGTTGCAGCACGTCGAGCACTTCCTTGCGGATGCGCGGCGCATCCCAGTTCCCGTCGATTGCCCGGGTGCGGAACTCTTCGCCAAGCTCGTGGCGCGCGGTGAAGCCGTCCACCAGTGCGATGCGCTCACGCTCCGCACGCGCGATGTCGGCTTCACTTCGCTGGCGCGGGGCCGGCGCAGGAGCGGGTGTGGAAGTCCCGGCGGCCGGCGCGGCCGGAGCGTTGCCACCCTCGCTGCGGGTGGAGGCCGGAGTGATGGGGTTGCCGTTCTCGTCCAGTTCTTCTTCCATGTTCGGTTGACCGTCCCCCCGGACGATCAGGCAGGTTTCCAGGTCCGGCCCCTCGGCTCGCAGTCCGACCCCTTTGTCGAACGGGATGGGGACAATCGACACCTCCTTGGGTGTCCAGTCGATGGCCCGCAAACGGCGGACCTTCGCATTCGGCGGCGTCACGTCGAGGAAGCGACGCACGCGGTAGCCCGCGGAGAAGCTGCGCAGGTCGCCGCTTCGCAGGCCCGCAATCACCTCGTCACCGCGCACGCCCGGCCTTGCTCTGACCGTCGCGTATGCCTTGCCCTTCTCGACCCACGCGCGAGGGATGCTGCCGAGGATCGCGTCGAGACCGCCGTGGCTGCGGTGACCGTCGAGGAATGGACCGTGGGCTTGCAGTTCCTCGAGCCGCACGTGCCCCTCGTCGAGGGAAAGCTCCTCCTCGATCAGGCTCCAGGCTTCGGGCCTCTCCAGCCGCTTCCCGGCCGCGTCGACGATCTCCTCGCCGAAGTAGATGTTGAGGCCCCGCGCACCGGTGCTCCAGCAGATATCGACGGTCCGCGTGGACTCGTCGAACGTGCCTTCGACGACGTCGGCGCGCCGGTACAGCAGCGGCAGCCGAGTGTCGTTGAGCTGCGGCTTGGGGCCGCGCGTGCGCTTCACCTGGGGCATCCGTCACGATGGAGCGGACGACTTCCCCCCAGTCAAGTCCCAATCCTTCAGGCCGTTCCCACGGCTCGGAACCCGCGCTCCGCGTCGGCCTCCGACTCCTCGTTGGGATCTTCGCCGTCGGCCGGCTCCTTCCCTTCAGCCGCCCCTGGCGCGCCGTTGGCTGCCCCACCCTGGGTGGACTTGCGTGGGTCGGAAGCGATCGTGATGCCTCGCGCGTCGAGCTCCCGCTGGTGCTCTTCGATCTGGTCGAGGGTCTCGCCGGGGTCGCGGCCCAGGCTCGCCACGGCCTCCTGCCACGAGCAGAGCCCCGCACGCACTTCCTGCTCGAGCGCCGCGACCTCCTTGCCAGGATCCACCAGGGTCCGCCTGGGCGTCGCCCAGGAGCAGTAGAGGTCCGGGATCACCAGCGAAGGATCCGCCAAGCGCATGGCGTCCAGGAACCAATCGAACATCGGGTCCAGCACCTGGCATTCGAGGTCGCGTCGGTGCCGTCCCACCGTGCGGTAGGCCCGCTGCCAGGCCATGCGCCCGCTGCTGAAGTTGACTTTGCTGTAGTCCCCGGAGACCACCTCGTAGGTGAGCCCGATCGCTTGGGCGACGGCCCGCAGCTGGATCGTCGAGAACTCGGCCAGCCCCGGCGCGGCCGGGGGATTGGCAAAGACCACGTCCTCGCCCAGCTCGAGGTATTCGATGATCCCCGGCTCCAGGGATTCGAGGTGGTTTCCCGCCTCGTCGGTCTCGGGCTCTTCGCCATCGGCGGAGCGCTTGATGAATGCGGCGAAGCAGTTCGCGAGCTTCATGCGCAGCAGCGCCGCGTCGTGGGTCGCGTGGAGGTCGCGCAGCGTGATCATGGCGGGGGCGAGTTCAGGCACCCCGACCACTTGGCCCGGCCGCTCCACGTGGAACAGGTGGAGCATCTCGCGCGCCGGCACGAAGTAGGACTTCCCTCCGAACCGCCCAATCCCATCGCCAGGGTGCGTTGCGTGCATGTGGTAGCCACGCACCTGGTTGCGAAGGTCGAACTCGACCCCCTGGATGATCACCCCCGAAACCGCGCCGTTGCGCGATACGGGACCGTCCCTCGTCGTGTCGAGGAAGTCGGGCTCCATCACGTGGATCTGGAGGGGCAGCCGTAGGCCTCGCCGCGAAGAGAATCCCGGGTCGCGGACCCTGCGGCGGATCAGCACGGAACCCGACTGGACGCGCGTCCGGGAGATCAGTTCCTGCAGGCCGTAGAGGTTGTTCTTGCCGTCGGCATCGACGGCGATGGACTCAGCCCACCAGAGCAACTGGTCCTGGATCTTCTGGACCGCGCGCTTCTTGCCCTTGCCGTCGTGCCGCACCCGGGGGCGAATGCCCTCGCCAACCACCTCGTCGGTGATGCAGTTGGCGACCCCGGTTCCCCACGAGTTGTTCCGACACAGATCCCGGGAGCGCGCCCGCAGGAGCTCGATCGAACCGCTGACCTCCCGATTGGCGGAGCTGCTTGGGGCGTTCCAGTCACGAACCCGACGCCCGCGCCCAGCCCCGTCGTAGGCGCGCTTGCGCAGCGCCTGGCCCGACGCGCCCTCCATTTCTAGCCAGGCTTCCCAGCTCACAGGCGACCGCCGAAGAGGTTGAACTTGTCCTGCGTGTTGAGCATGTGGCGCTCTACCTGCCGCGGGCTCAAGGCGTGGGACCAGAACGTCAGGTCATCCAGCGCACCCAGCATGGACCAGGCGGAGTTGAACCCGCCGATGAACACGCTGCGGGATGTGGGTAGCGGGAAGGCGCGGTAGTGGTCGCGCACCCCGTTCACGTACGTGTAGAGGCGGCCAGCGGAAACGCCGTCCCAGGCGAACACCACGGCGATGTGCGTCCAGACGTTGTTGCCGAAGCGCTTCGATCCGACCACTCCCGCGTCCTGCAGGTGGCTGGCACGGAGCGTCCAGAACTGGTCGACGATGTTGACCGCGGGAACGTTCGCCTTTGCGACGTCGTCCCACTGGTAGACGGTCACTTCGCGGTTGTTCTTCTCCAGGCTCACTTCCCACCCGTTGCCGGCCGTGGTCGTGATCGACCCGCAGACGTGGCGGCGCGCCAGCGAGGCCGGGAAGCTGCCGGGGAACACCCAGCCCGCGAACGAGTAGGAGCCCGCCGGGATCTCGTAGGTGTTGACCAGGAACCCCAGGTTTGCCGCGAACAGCAGCGCGTTGCCCCGTGCGTCGCCGTTGCCGCCAACCACACCAAGGTTGGTGCCGATCGATCCCGAAGAGGCCCCGTTCTCGATCGCCACCTCGGCCGGGCTGCCGGTGGCCCCGGTGGCGTAGAACCGCACGTCGAACTGCGGGAGGTCGGGGAACGGCAGGATCTCCACCAGGTCCCCGGCGACAGTCCCCTTCGAGTTGAGGGAGCCCATCGTCCGGAAGCGGCCCTGCTTCGCGGTGATCCCCGAGAACAGGCCTGTGCCTCCACCGATGTTCGCGAGGTCCTCGAGGAGGTTCACCTGGGCGCCCGCCGCGACCCCGTCGAGCTTCGTCTTGTCCGCGGCGCTCAGGAAACCCGCCACGCTGGTGGTGGCCGCCGGGTGCTGGCCCGCGCCCACGCCCACGTGCGCCGCCAGGACGGCCGCGTTGGCCGCCTGCCCGCCGATCACGCCGGCGACCGCCGACACGTCCTGGTCGGTGAAGGGGCGGTTCTGCGGGCTGACGGTGCGGGCCAACAGCCAGGCGCGCGCCAGGCGCCGTCCGAAGATCCGGCGAGCCTCGGGGCCAAAGTGCACCGTGTCGCCGTTGCCCTCCTCCTCCTGGCCCGACTGCAGGCCGTCGCCCTCAGCGACCGCCACGTAGTCGCGCAGCCGCGGCATCGCGCGGATCGCCGCGTTGATTATCGCCTTGTTTTCCCCGTTGCGGCAGGTGGCCAGGACGATCGGAAGCTCGTTCAGCGAGCCGCCCTCGTCCGAACCGAGGTCGGCGCGGACTCCGTCGATCCACGCCGCCAACTGCGTTGGGAACGTGGTGTGGTCGTCGAGGTCACCGATGGCCATGAAGACCCCGGCCATGAAGGCGCCGGGCAGCGCGAGGGCCACTTCGCATTGGGCGATCGCAGCCTCGTACGCGTCGTCCCCGGGGTTCCAGTTGTTGCCGACGAACGACGTGCCGCCGACGCCGCCCTGGACCAAAAGGATCTTCGTGTTGCGGCCCAGGTAGCGCACGAGCTGCTTGCCCAACGCCATCAATGGGTCGATGTTGATGCTGCCCTCCAGACCCGAGAACGGCATCTCGCCGGGGATCACGTTCCCCTCGGCTGAGAGCGTGTAGATCAGCGGGTGGCCGGAGTCCTGCTCACCGGGCAGCTGCTGCGGCACGGCGATGGTTCCACCGCCCCCCTGCATCTGGCTGTTGCCCTGCCCGACGAACACGGCCCACCGCTCGGATTGCCCTTCTTCAGTGAGGGCGCGTGCCTGCTGGCGGGTGACGGATGCGAAACGCGGGATGTGGATCAGATCAGGCATCGACGTACAGCTCCACCACGGTCGGGAAATCGCCCACAGCTCCGGGGATCGTGTGCGGGATCCCCACCGAGTTGCCGCGCGCCATTCGGCCTACGCTGCACAAGATCCCCGCGCCAAAGGGCGTCTTCGCCCACTGGACGCCGATCTGCCCGTCGAGCAGCACGCCAGCCCAGGAGCTTCGCGCGAGCCCGCCGAAGCCCGTGAGGTTCGGCGATCCGCTCGAGCTGACGAACTCATACCCATCGACGTCCTCGAGGACCTCGATCGGGTTGCTCTCCTGGAACCAGGTGACACTCTTGGAGATGCCCGGCCAGTTGATGCGGAACTTGAAGCGCCCGTCAGGGCGACGGAACTCCTCGAGGTCCTCGAGCAGGCTGTAGAGGTTCTCGGTCCCCGGGCTGCCCGAGGCCTTGTTCACACCCACTGCCGCGATCAGGTCGGCGAAGTAGTTCGGCATCACCTGGCGCAAGACCAGACCCGTGCGCGCGGGGCCGAACATGGCCTGGATCTCGACCAGGTACTGCCGCTGGCCGGGGGTCACGTGGCTGTCGATCGCGCGCACCACGATCCGGTTCCAGTAGTCGCCGTGGTACTCGCCAGCGACGCGGATGACGGTCGAGGGCCAGAGCAGCTTGAAGTCGCCCGTGAGTTCGAGGACTGCTTCGTCCCCGGCGCGGATTGCGTAGCCGGTCTCGGCCGCGAACACCACGGCCGCGTCCGCGGTGAGCGTGAAGCGGTGGGGGGACCGCGCGGCGCCCAGACGCACGGTCAGCGTGCCGCCGCCCACCGAGCCGCTGTACGGGCCCAGCGCCGCGGCGAGGTCCGGCTGCCAGGTCGACGCGTAGTCCCCGGCGCCGGACTTGCGCAGCACCGTCCCGATCGCGCCGCCGGCGGGCACGCCGGGTCCCGCGGGGCCGGTCGATCCTGCGGGCCCGGTGGGCCCAGTCGCGCCAGCCGCACCCGCGGGGCCGGCGGGCCCCGTGGGGCCCGTCGCCCCGGTCGCGCCGGTGGCTCCAGCCGGACCCACGGGCCCGATCTCGCCCTGCGGCCCCTGGATGCCCTGTGCACCGGTCGCGCCAGTCAGACCTTGGGGGCCCTGCGCACCTGTCGCCCCGGCGGGTCCTTGCGAGCCCGCGGGCCCTGCCGGACCGGTGGGGCCGGCGGGACCGGGCACGCCGCCCAGCGCGCCCGCGTCTTCCCAGTCGTCGGCCCCGTTCCACACCCACAGGTGCAGGTTCCCCGGGATGCCGACGAGGTACGCGTCGCCGGGCTGGTTGCCCGCGCCCGGCAGCTCTGCCGGCAGGTCGAGCGTGCCGAGGACGCGCAGCGCCGGACCGGTGGGACCCTCGGTGCCCTGGGGCCCCGCGGGGCCGATGTCACCGGACGGGCCCACGGGGCCCGCGACGCCCTGCGGGCCCTGTGCACCGGTGAGACCTTGCAGGCCCTGCGGCCCCTGCGCGCCGGCGGGACCAGCCGATCCAGCGGGACCCGCGGGACCTTCGGGTCCGGGCGGCCCGGGTTCGCCGATGTCGGCGTACGGGAGGTCTTCCCAGGGAGTTACCCCGTCGCCGATCTTGCGACGGCGCGTGTCCTTCGTCCACCCCTCCTCGCCGTCGCGGAGAATCTCGTTGGTGGCTGCCGCTTGGGCGGCGGTCCCGCGCCTGAGTTGGAATCGCGTGAAGAAGATCGCCATGCGTTAGCTCCCGAAAGCTCCCCCGTCTGCGCCGTTGCCGCCGCCCGCGTCGTCCCCGAATGTGCCGCCGTCGGCGCCCTCCGCCGGGCCGATTCCCACCGAAGGCGCGGTGACGCCAGGGGACTTCGGCTTGCCCACGTGAATCCCCGACTGGAACGTGCCCAGGCGCCGGCGCGGGTTGAGCTTTCCAGTCACCGCAGCGCGCATCACGCGCAGCTGCTGGTTCATCTCCTGGGTGTTTCGGTACACGACCTTGCGGTCGCGGAACTGCACCTCCCGGGCACCACTGGCGAGGGCCTTCTCCAGCGCTTCGATGTCGTCCTGCGTGTAGCTCACGCGGCCGCTCCCAGGCTCACAGCCCGCCGCGCATGCCGTCGAGATACCCGCCCCCACGCCGTCCGCGCGTGCGCTTCACGCGCGGCGCGGCGGGTGCTTGCACGATGGCGGGCTGCCTCTCGTACTCGCGCAACCACCTGCGCGCGGTCCAGCGAGGCAGACCGATCCGGTCGGCTGCGGCTCGCGCCAGCACCCGGCAGTCGAGCGCTTCGTTCCGTGCGCGGTCCTGTCTCCACTCGTACCGGCGGTAGCCGCGGACTGGCTTCGGAACAAGACTTTCTGCCACGAGCTGCTTGAACCACTCCTCCCCGTATTCCGGGAAATGGGACCACCCCACGGTGGAGGGCGCCTGGTCGTTGGTCGGCGGCTGTTGTCTCAACCAGCCGTAGAGCTCACCCTTCAGGTGACCGCCGCCGACGAGCCAGATCTTCACCCCCCGATTGATCCGCTTGCCTTTGCGGTCCACGTCCACGGCCTTGGGCTGCTGGAGCGCCATCCGCAGGGAGTCGGGGCCGCCCTTGCAGACCATCACGCGCCGAGGATCCTGCCGTCGACCCCAGGCGTAGACGCTCGAGGATGTGGTGCCGTCGCCTGAGTCGATCGCCAGGGTCTGGATCGAGAGCTGCCTACCCTCTCCGGCGAAGCTCTCGAGGAGCAGCTCGTCGAGTTCCTGCCAGACCTCCTGACCGCCTGGGTCGCCCTGGATGACCCGGTAGTCGATCGACCAGCTCTCCATGCGCGGCCCCCACGCGAGGACCTCGAACTCCAGACGGTCCCTCTGGACGTCGCAGCCTGCGGTCAGGACAACGGGCCCGCGAAGGTCGTCGGGCCTCACGTAGAGCATGGGGGGGATCTTCCCGACTGGGTACTGCTCGCGGCGAGCAAACAACTGCTGCCACTCGGGGACGGCGACGCTGGATTCGCGCCACACCTCCCCGCACACGTTGTTCTTCCACACCTGCATGGCGGCGTCGTCGCCGTTGCGGTGGGCCTCGAGGAACTGCTCGACGCAGCTCACCCAAGAGAACGTGCCTGCCGGTGCGTAGAACGTGGGCAGGTGGTAGCCGCGGATCCGGCGCCCGGGGCGCTTCGCGATCCACTCGCCCGCGGCGAACATCCGCGTCTTGTTCGCCTCCGTCGCCAGCGCCCCACACGAGGGGCAGCCGACACCGACGGACTCCGGGATCAGCTCTCCCTCGTCGTCGCGCTCGAAGGAGAACAGCTCCCACTCGATGACGAACTTGTGGCCGCAGGAGGGGCAGGGCACGTGGAAGTGCCGCTGGTCGCTGCGCAAAAAGGCGCGTTCGATCCGGGACGAGCCTGCCAGCGTGGGCGTCGAGACCTTGACGATCTTCCGGTTCTGGAAGCGCGTGGTCCGTCCTTCCAGCAAGCCGACCGGGTCGCCGTCCGTCTTCACGACCAAGGGGTAGGCGTCCAGCTCGTCGAGGCACAGATACCGGCTGGGCGTCTGGCGCATCGACTTGGCGCTGTTGGCGCCGAACAGCCGCAGGATGCCGCCCGGGAAGGACTTGGAGCGCTTCGCGTTCTTGCCGCTCTTGGTCTTGCGCTCGCCGACTTTGTCCCGGAGGCGCTCGCAGTTCTGGATCATTGGCTCCAGGCGCTGCGCAGAGAACCCGTCCGCAAGCTCAATGCTCGGCTGGACGATGATGAACGGCCCCGGCGCCAGGTCGGCCGCGAACCCGAAGAGGTTCAGCAGCATCTCCGACGCACCGACCTGTACGCCCTTCTGGACGACCACCTCCTGGACGAGGCAGGAGGGGGACATCGCCTCCATGATCTCGCGCAGGTACGGCACGCGATCCGTTGACCATGGGCCAGGCTCCCCGGTGCTTTCGGTCGTCATCACCCGGTAGCGGTCCGCCCACTCCCACACCGAGAGTCGAGGCTCGGGCGTGATGGCATGGGCGATCGTCTCGGCGACCAGGTCGTAGACGCGATTGGATGCGCTACTCACGGGCCGCCTGCGGCTCGTCGACCGGCATCTGTTGCTTCTCGCGCAGTTGGCGAGCGAGGCCCGACAGCACCGAGTGCACCTCCTTCGCGATGAGCTGCTCGCACGCGGCCGGGTTGGACTCGGACGCGACCTCCCCGGCGATCCGCGGGGCGATGTTCGCGAGCGCGTTGCGCGCCTGCTGCCACACCTGGAAGAGAGCGCGCCGAACCTCGGCGGCGGGCAGGAGGGCGCCAGAGAGCCGCTGGACTTCGATGTGTGCCTTGCGGGCCTCGTACTGCGCGCTCAGCGTGCGCAACTTCTGGAAGTCGTTCAGCAGGGCGGGGTCTTCGGGGAAGGACTGCAGTCCCTCCTTCGAGAGGTCCATCTCGCCGAGCGACTTGACCTCGGCCTCCAGCTCGAGGAGGAGCTGGCGCTGCTCGGGCCGCATAGGGCCAGGCGGCGGGGCGCCCCCTTTGCGGCGCGTCAGCTCACGCTGCATGGCCGGATCCGTGGAGACGTCCCACTCGCGGTCGGCTTCGGCGACGTCCACCTCCCACTCGCCGGTGGATTGGTTGCGGAGCACAGAGACCTTCAGGCGCTCGGTTTGAATCGCCTTGCGGACGGCGGCCGGACTCACCCCTCGGTGCTTCGCGTACTGCTTGAGGTTGAGTCTGCCCGAGGAGTTCAAATCGTCCTAAGTCCTGGGGGAACCCAGATTTACGGCCAGAGCCTAGCTATTTTGCGGGCGGCGCGTCACCCGCGCTGGACCCCCCCCTGGGAAGGACCCAAAGGGGGGGGGAGGGGGGGGTGGGTACGGCCTTACAAACGGTCAATCGAGTAGCCCACCATGCCCTGCACGCTGCGCCCAGCGCACCATGTCGACGCCCTGTCCTGCGATCTTCGGGCTCATGCGCTGCAGCTCGCGCAGCGGCACGCGGTAGCCGCGCGAGAGCAACACCTGGGCGCGCGACTGCTGGAACTTCAGGCGTCCGCCTTCGCTGCTGAAGCGCCCCAGGCGCGAGCGTGCGCTCTTCACGGCGGCCTCCACGTTGATCTCGAACTGGACGAAGAACTGCTCGGCGAACACCTCGTGCGCCACCTTCTCAGCGCCCAGCGCTGCCGTGATCCGCACGCTCGGACGCAGCGAATAGACCAGCTTCAGCTTCTCCCCGTCACGTCGGAACACCAGCCCACCACGCTCGAAGTGGTGCTTCTTCTTGGCGTTGAGCAGCGCCTTGGGCCGTTTGCCCTTGGGGATCGCTCCCTTGGCGTTCCAGTTGGCGTCCCGGTACCCCTTCGCAGGCACACCGATGCGCTTGGCCGCGCGCGCCTTCCGCGCGGGGTTGCCATGCTCCTGGTCGGCCATGATCTGGTCGCGGTGACCGACGTAGGCCGTGAAGTTCGGATAGTCCTGCTTCTTCGCCCCCTGGAACTTCCAGCCCTTTAGAAGCCACCGCGAGCGGATGTTGAGCTTTGCCTCGGTGTTCTTCACCTCGGCCTCCATCACCTCGCGCGCGGCATGGGTGACCGAAGCGGCGGCCGCGAACGGCAACTGCTTGCGCGCCAGGTCGTCCATCTCCTTGGCGACCTCCAGCAGATTCGACGCGAAGGCAAACTCGACGGTCATGCGGACTCCTTGCGCTCGGCGGCCACGCGCGCGCGGTCCGCGATCCAGGCTGCCCGTGCGATCGCCGAGGCCTTCGCCTGGCCCTTGGCGGGCCAGGGAAACGACTGGACGGCGTACGGTCGCACGGTCTCTGCGAGTTCGGGCCAGCGGTCGGCGCCAGCCTCCAGCAGCAGCCGCGGCTCGTTGGCGGCGGCCGTGCGGGCCTGGCGGCCCAGTGCGGGCCCCACGTAGTTCTCACGGTCGACTTCCACCCAGGTCATGTCCAGCGCGCGCACAAGGCCCTCCAGCGTCCCCTGGATGCGCCCGAGCTGGTAGGGGCTCTGCTCGTCGCGCGGCGTGCGGTGGATGCGCTCCGTGGCGACCGCAGGCCACCAGTCGCGGCCGCCAGCGTCCACCGTCGCGCCGGCGAGCATCGCGAAGACCCACGAAGCGTCGAGGCGCAGGAAGTGGCGGTCCTCGACCAGCGGAGCGATCCCGTGCCAAACCAGGCGGCCGCCGGCGTCGAGGACGGCGACCGCCGGTCCCATCGACCCCGCGGACCCGACCTTCCAGCGGCACGCGAAACCCACCCAATGGCTCGGCGTTTTCATAGCGGGAACAGCTCCAGGACGTAGCCCTCGGCGCCAGCAGCGACGCGCTCCTGATCGATGTAGGCCCAGCGCGCGAGCACGCTGGGTTGGTCTCCGCGAAGGACGTTGTTGTCGACGAGGCCGTCGAAGAGCAGCTTGCAGCTCGCGGCCAGGTTGTCGATGTCGAGCAGTCCGCGGGCGCGCCGGCGGTAGCCCACCGCGAACGGGCCCTTCATGGCCGTTTGCCCGAGGCGCCTGAGGGGTTCGCGGTTTTGCACCCAGGTGAGCGTCCACAGATCCTTCTGCAGCTTCTTGCGAGCCGAGGCTGCGCCCTTCACGTGCCCCCCCATGCGCAGCAGTTCGTTGAGCGCGGGGGGCGCCATGCCCACCACCTCAAGACGCAGGACCGACGGCGCTTCGGGCTGGTAGATCACGCTTCCACCAGGGCCTGCGCGGCCCGCTTCGCGACCTGGGCAGCTTCCTCGGGGCTGAGGCGGTCAGAACGTAATCCCACCTGGCCGGTCTCAAACATGCGCTCCAGGAAGCGCGCGGCGAGATCTGCGGGTCTGGGCTCCGGCGGCAGCGGTCGGCCTTGGGGCGCAAGTTTTGGAGGCTCCAGCATCGCGGCGATCCGCGCAGGGTCCGGGAGCGGTTCTGGTTCCGCCGGCGGCTCCTTGGGCTGCAACGTCTCCAGAGTCTCGGAGCCGATGAATCTCAGCTCGCCGCTCGGGCCGATTCCGCAGCAGTTGAGGTGGTCTGAGTGGTGCTTCACCGCCCTCGCGGGGTCCGTGTCCATCTCGAGCCGCAGTTCGCCCTCGGACAGCGTTCGCGGATAGAACCGCACGTCGTCGATCTTGCCCGTGTGCTGGACCTTGCGGCGCCTGCTCCCCCTGTGCGGGTGCGTGCCGCCGCCCATCGCGGTCCCGAGCTTCAACCGGAAGTCCTGGACTACGCGCCAGGTGACCCCTTCGATTTCCTGGCGAAGGTAGAAAGCCATGGCGCGATCCGTTGCGCGCCCCGGCCTCTGTCCGCCCAACGTCTGATACAGCGCGGCGAAGCGCCTCCGATCCTCGGCGGTGGCTCCGTACAGGTCCCACAACTTCGCCGCCATCGAAGTCACCGGCCTCTTGCGTTTGCGCTCGAACAGAGTGGCTTGGCTCATTGGTTCAGGGGGTAGGAGGATTGGCTGGGCCGTCGACGAGCGCCGCCCTGGCGCCCCCCGATTGACCCGAGGACTTGTCCATTCGCGCGCTCAACACGGCGCGCCATCGCTCGAGGGCCTCGACCTCCTCCGCCACGCCGGTGGGCAGGTCCCACACGTAGGGGTGGTTGATCTCGCAGGCCTCCAGCTCGCCCTTGGCGCGCATCAGCGCGGTCTCCGCCCTCACGGCGGCCGTTTGCCAGACCTGCTGGGCCAACGCGACCTCGACCGCACGCAGCTCGCGCAGGCTCGTGCGCATGCGCCGCAGCGTTCCGGACTCCAGCCAGCTCGATCCGCGCTTCTCGCCCTCGTGGGCCTGGAACAGCAACCGCGGCGGGATAGGCAGGGGCGTCTCTATCGCGCCGCCGTAGAGCCCCTGCGTCGCGTCCAGCAGCCGGCGCTGGACGTTCGGCCAGGCGCACACATCCGCGAAACCAACCGGCCGGGTGGGGACCCTGGGCGGCAGGTGCGAGAGGACCTCGCGCAGGGCGTGCGCGCGGATCAGCCGCGCCCACTTCGCGCCGGCCCACTCCACCCGACGGATGGCCGCAAGGTGCGCCGGTCCGCTGGTCGGCCAGTCGATGCAGAGCCCGCTCACCAGACCCTCCTGGCCCGCTTGCCCGTGATGCCGGTGAGCGCCGCCCCGAACAACTCCTGCGAGTCGCTCATGCCCGGAGGCAGCTTCGCGCGCTTCGGCAGCTTGGGCCGCTCCTTGCGCCGGTTCCGCCCGTAGCGCTCGCATTTGGCTCGGCCCTCGCCGCGCACACCACGCCGCCCTCGCACTTGCCCCCCTGCCAGCTCTTCGCCTTCCCCCCGGAGGCTCCCCCAGGGCGGCACGACGCAGGACGCTCTGGAAGGCTCCAGGATCGGTCCTAGCCGGACAGTGCCCGAGTGCCCTTCCACCCGCCCGAGCAGCCAGCCATCGCGCGCTCCGCACCGCAGGAGCCCTGCAGGGTTCTTCGCTGCCCGGGAGACTCCCCAGGCTGCTGCGGAGGTTGCACGCTGGCGCAGCTCGTGGAGGTCTGCGGCTCCGGGTGCGAGCGCGGTGAGGACCTCGAGTCGCCCTGCGGCGTCGAGCCCGACCTGGGCGAGTGCGGCGGCTGCGTGGCCTTGGGTGCCAGCGGGTTCCAGGCCCAGGGCGAGCCCGAGTTCGCGGGCGAGCACCGCGGCGGTGAGCCGCATGGGCCGAGGCGCGGTTTGCGCGGGGAGCGCCGGGCTCGGCTCGGCGCGTTCGGGTTGGCTTGCCGGTGCGAGTTGGCCTTGAGTGTTTTCCCCGGGGGCCTCGTGCGTGCGCGTGTCGCGCGAAGAGGGGATCTTAACACCAACAGCAAGTTGGGAAGGGGGGGTGTGGGGGGGAAGGGGTCCGGTGCCCCGGGGGGACAGGACGTGGATGTCCTGTGCTCCCGACGCGGCCCGAACATTGCCGGGGGTCACAGGACGCGCATGTCCTGTGGTCCCGACAAGCCGCAAACCTTTGTCCTGTGCCTCGGTTTCGGCGACGGGCGCCTTCCACGAGTTATCCACAGGCGCGCCGGCGAGCTGCTGCGCGATCTGCGCGGCCACGATGTCCTCGCCACACCGACGGGCGGGGTAGACGCGCACGCGCAGCCCGCGCGTCCTGCAGCGCTCCAGCGTCCACACGCCGGCGCGCACCAGCTCGCCCTCGAGGCGCCGCACGTGGCGCTCGGTGATCCCCCAACGCTCGGCGAGCTCGGCCTGCGGCAGATCGCACGTCCCGCCGGGATAGGCGGACTCGACCCACTCCGCGTAACGCCGGGCGCCGCGGGTGAGCGGTGCCTCGGTGAGCTGCGCGCGCCGCTGGGCGGCGTAGATGGGGGCGGCCTGGGTCACCACTCGAAGCCCCTCCAGGGCGTGAGCGGAGTCTCGACCGGCACGTAGAGAGGGTGCCTAGGCGTGCCTTCCTGGTTCACTCCGAGAGCGAACAGTTCACGACGGGAGTGCACGACCCGCGTGAACCCCATGAATGTCTTGCGGCGCGCCAGGATGCGCGCACGGAGATCCCTCGGGCCGTTGAGGGCGCCCCAGGCCACAACCATCAGCGCGTCGCCCTGGAAGCCCCAATCCCACGCCGCCTGCTCCTCCGGCCTCGTGCGCTCCTCGGGCATGTTCAGGAGCCCGATCGGCTTGGTGGCGCGCCACGCGAAGAGGTTGACCACCCTCAGCTCCG
Organism: Planctomycetaceae bacterium; assembly: GCA_016125265.1. Taxonomy (GTDB): domain Bacteria; phylum Planctomycetota; class UBA1135; order UBA1135; genus RI-242. The sequence goes on along the minus strand of WGMC01000041.1, from coordinate 21,235 downwards.
GCGCGCGCTCGCGCTCGGCAAATCCGATGCAGCGCCGGATGGTCCGGTCGTCCACCTCCCCGTCGGCGGTCGAGGGGTTCAGCATCACGAAGGTGATGGGCAGACCGGTCCGCCCGGACGTTTCATCGAACGTCCGGCTCAGCCGCCAGCGATAGAGCCCGCAGGCAGAAACATCAGCCCAGCGCTTCACGCCGCGCCTCCCTGCGCCACACAGAGGTTCGGCGCGTTGGCGCGCACGAGGGCCTCCACGACCGGAGGGCACACGCTGTTGCCGCACAGACGCACCTGGGACGTCTGCGTGAGCCGCACGGGCTGGCCGAACTCGTCGGACCCGTGGGTGATCTGGTAGCCCTCGGGGAAGCCCTGGCAGCGGAACAGCTCCGCGGGCGCGAGCATCCGCATCCCGAGATCCGTCAGGGCGTGGTCCTGGCCCGCAGCCCGGACCAAGACGCGGCCGTCGGAGTCGAGGCGCAACGGGCCGGGCGCGAACCGCTCCAGCAGGGCGACGATCGCCCGGCCGTGGGCGCCGCGCTCGAGCTGGGCGGTCACCAGCGCGTGGTGGTCCTTGGCCGTGACCGTGGAGGCCGGCCGGTCCAGCGACTGCCCCACGACGCCGCCGAAGTGCTTTGCCAGGAACGCTCCCACCAGACTCGCGCCGTTGGCCGTCCCCGTGATCGTCGGAAGGGGCCGGTCCATCGACAGGCAGCGAGGCTCCTGGGTGGGTCGCTCTCCGTGGCGGGGCACACCGAAAGGCGCCACAAGGGCCTGGTGCGCGGAGGTCGTGAGGGTGCGGACCGGTCCGCCCAGGGTGTGGGGCGAGGCGTCAATGTGCGCCGGGCTTGTGCCTCGGATGGTGAGGCCGAAGGGCTCGACCAGGTACTTGTGGTCACCGGTCAAAACCGTGGCCATGGGCCTTTCGCACGAGCGCGGGGCCGCGCCGGTCAGGTTGTTGACGACGAAGGGCTCCCCGGCCTCAAGGACGAACCGGCGAACGCCCCGCGCGATGCGGCGCAGGGTGTTGTCCGCGAGGGGCCGCGCGCGGTCGAAGATCGACGGCACAGGCAGGCTCCAGTCGATGCACTCGGCCGCGGTGCGGAAGGGCAGGGGGCGTCCCGGGCCGTGGGTAGGCTCGGGCCAGACGATCGGTGCACCGTCGCAGCGCGCGATGACGAAGAGGCGCTTGCGGACGGTGGGGGCGCCAAAGTCGCAGGCACGGAGCTCGCGCCACTCGACCACGTAGCCCGCGCGCTCCAGCTCACGGCGCCAACGGCCGAACGTCGAGCCCCGCCGGCGGGGGCAGGGACGCCCGTCGACCAGGGGGCCCCAGGTGCGGAACTCCTCGACGTTCTCCAGGAGGATCACGCGCGGCCGCACCGCCTTCGCCCAGCGGACGACCACCCAGGCGAGGTCCCGCCGGCGCACGTCCCGGATGGGCTTGGCGCCGCGGGCCTTGCTGAAGTAGGTGCAATCCGGCGAGAACCAGGCGAGCCCCACGGGGCGGCCCCGGGTGACGTCTAGGGGGCGCGCCGCGAAGACGTCCTGGCAAAGATGGTGGGTCCCGGGGTGGTTCGCCCGGTGCATTGAGACGGCCTCGGGGTCGTGGTTGATCGCCACGTCCACGGCTCGCCCAAGGGCCAGCTCGAGGCCCATGGATGCCCCGCCACCACCGGCGAAGTTGTCGATGACCAGCTCGTCGAAGAGCTGTGCACCGGCGCAGGCTCCCGACCGCTGAGTCACTCGCAGCCCTTCAGAGCCGCATAGGCTCGAATCATCCGGACCACATCCCCACTGGCGGAGGCCTGCTCAGCCTCATCCAATGCCGCGCGAAGCTGGGTCGCTCCAAAGGCTCCGGTGGAACCAAGGGACTCGTAGACCTCCAGGAGGTCGCGGACTCGGCTCTGCTCGAGGGGGAGGGCCTCGGCGAGGTTGGAGGGTTGCTCGGCTTGCATGGCTACTCGTTCACTGCAGTGGTTGTGCGCAGCCACGCGGCCGCGTCGGGAGCGCCCGAATGGATCTGCCGGCGACACTCGCGGCACAGCGCCGCGCCGTTGTCCGGGTTGTGGTCGCCCCCTCTTGCTCGGGGGAGCAGGTGGTGGGCCTCTAGAAGGGCGGGGGGCACCTTCTTGGAGCAGCGCTGGCAGCGGGACTTGGCGCGCGCCAGCACGACGGCGCGGAAGATCTGCACGGCCTTTTGGACTCGCTTTCCGCGGCGACCCAATCGGGCCATGCGGGTCTTCCGGCGGATCGGCTGGGCGCGCTTCACGAGGGCAGCTCCCGCTCCCCAAGACGCCGAAGGATCCGCGCGGTTCGCAGGGTCGTGTGCGCCAGCATCCGAGTCGCCTCCGTCAGGTCGTGCGTCTGCCTCAGTCGAATGCGCTCCAGCCGGTCGCTCACGTTCCCGTAGCCGTGCGGGTCGTGCTTCGACAGGTACTCCTGAAGCTGGGCCATTTGGTCGACGGTCTTCACGTCGGCGCCGCGCTCAAGCTTCTCCAGCCTCTCAGCCGTCGCCTTAGCCACCAGGTAGCCCAGACTCTTTCCGTCGCGGCACGTCTCGAACCGTTGGCGGAAATGCAGGATTCTCGCCTCGCGGCTCATGCCGGACCACTCGCGCTTCTTCACCTCGGCGCGGCTGAACAGCAGATACAGCAACATGTCTGCCGGGATGGCGATCTCCCGATAGGCGGCCTTGCGAACGGTCCGCAGGCCCTTGGCGCCCGCGGTCTCGATCAGCCCTACCGATTCGGGCAGCTCCTCAAGCTGGACAACCCCAGGCGGCGCGACCACGAAGAGCACGTGGCACAGACCGAGGTAGGCCTCCCACTTGGAGTCTTGCAGCCAGTCGGCGCGGCTCACCTTGACCTCGTACCCCGTGATTCGGGGCGGGCTCCACGTCCGGGCGATGGCCAGGCCGTCGATGCGCAGGTGGCCCCCGAAGATCGTGGGGCCGTCTTTGACCTCGGGGAACCACAGGTCGCGCGTGTGGCGATTGGCCACGCGGGCCAGCACGTCCCGCGCCGTCATGTTCGGCTCCTGCCACTTGGGTTTGCGGCGACGACTGGGGGCGCTCACTGTTCGCCCTCCGGCAGGTACTCGAACTCGATGCGGGTTACCAGGTCGTCCGGGCGGCACTTCATCGCGCGGCAGAACCGTTGCACGAACGCCTCGGGCGTCGTTGCCTCTGGCAGGCCCTCGCGCACCACGTCGTCCGCGTCGATGGCGTCCAACCGCTCGCGCCGGACGCTCACCACTCGGATCATGGCCAGCGTGCGCGGGCTCTCCCACTTGCGCAGCCACATCGCCCGGTCGACACCGCGCAGGACGGTGCCGGGCTTGAGCTTCTCCCAGCCGATGCGCCGAGTGACCGTCTTCTGCCGCGCCAGCACGGCGGCCTGCGTCATGTTGAAGGAGATCAGGCGGGTCACTTCGGCAACTCCCGGACCCGTAGGTCCTCCGGCCACTCGGACGGGTCGCCGCCCTTGGGGTGGTGAATGCCCATCGAACACCGCGCCGTGTAGGCGTCAGCGTCGCGGAGCCCGAGCGCGTGCTCATACCGGCTGTCGAAGGGCCAAGCGCCCGCCTGCTTGAAGAACGTGGGGACCGACGTCGTGCGGCCTTGCGCGATCACGGACCGCGCCCACTCCAGGTCGAAAGGGCGCGCGTTGGGGCCGGACTCACCGCCGACGATCACCCAGTCGAGCCGAACGCCGAGCATGTCGTCCGGGCCTCGAACGTGCCCACGCAGAGCGTCTAGGCGGACGATTGGGTCGTCTGGGTGAGGCTCTTTGCGTCTCTGCCCGATGATGTCGATGGAAGTGAAGTCCACCGGCCCCAGTGCAGGCTCGTAACTTACGAATCGCAGCGCCGCCGGGACGTCGAACAGGAACGGGATCCGCTCGTCTGCCGTCGCTTGGTCCTCGACGGACACGCCCAGGTGGACGTTGGGCAGGGGCCAGGGGCGCGAAAGTACGCGGTCGCCGTCGCGCAACGCTGGATGGCCGATGCGCTTTTGCGCGTAGTGGATGGCCCCCTGTATCGGCACCGTCGAATGGGCTCGGGTGTGTCGCTCGATCCAGTCGAAAAACTCCCGCATCCGCAGCGGGCGCTTCGTCAACACCTGGAACGTGTGCTGCGGAGCGGCGGCCATGACGCCGAAGACGGCGGCGATCTTCTCGAAGGCCAGCGACTCGTGGAACAGATCCGACATGCTGTTCACGAACACCCGCGACGGCTTGCGCCAGCGAAGGGGCTCGCTCAGCTTCTCGGGGATCAGCTCCACGCGGCCGGTCCAGCGCGCTTCACCGGAGGCTCGATACGCGAACCCGTCGAACGGCAGGGGAGGTAGCGTTCCGACCATGAACGGATCGTTTGAGAACCGCGCCGCCTGCCGCTCCGCGTAGCAGTTCCTGCAGCCCTCGGACACCCGGCTGCAACCGCGCACGGGGTTCCAGGTGCGGTCCGTCCACTCGATGGCCGTCACTGCTGCGTCTCCCGCGCGCCCTTGCAGCACTTCTTGGCCTTTAGCCCACTGCCGCACGGGCACGGCGCGTTACGAAACACGACCGATGTGCGCGCGGGGAAGCCGTGATCTGTGCCGCAATCGCCGTGTATGCCGTAGAAGCGCACAGACTCGCGATTGCACTGCACTCCTCGATCGTCCTGGGCCGTGCACCGCGCGTACGTCCAGCGCCGGGCAGAGCGATACACCAGCTCTTCCTTGCTGCTCTTCGATTCCGGTAGATCGCAGCTCACTTGCCCACCTCCGGCCAGGGGAGCCAATGCACGAAGCTCACCGCCGCCCAGAACAGGAAGATCACCGCGAACGGAAAAGCCGCGAAAGCGGCCAGCATTCCTACAGCGGTAGCAACCGTTTCGCGCGTGTCCTTTTCCAGCCACATCCACCAGTCGAGGAGGAGCTTCAAGACGTCGCCTCCTCGCGCCCGAGCAGGTAGCCGAAGGCGAGGAACACAATCTCGCGGTCACCTTCGAAGGGGATGTCCGTTACGAAGGAGGCAGAACTGTTGACGGCGGCGAGGACGCGGACCGCTACAGCGCCCTCAGCCTCGAGCTGGCTAGGGCTCGGATTCCGGCGGAAGCGGAGAATTGCCGACCGAATCTGTTCGTCGGTGAATGGACCTGAAGGGCCCCTAGCGCCCCGATGACCAATCGGGCAACCGGGGCCAGTCTGTTCGCGTTCGGGCGCCTCCGGCTCGGGCATCCAGTGGCTGACGGCGTCTGCCGGCCAAGCGCGGCGGCCGTCCGAACTCCACCAGGAGAGTTGGGCGTCCATGAAGTCGAAGTGGCCGTGGACCACCTGGCGAGAGTCGAGCACGACGAAGAGCAGGGGCGCGGATCGGCGGGAGTTGAGCCACGCGGGCTCCGGCAACCCGTCGGCCGTGCGCGTCCAGGGCAGCGCGGAGACGGAGGTATGTCCGTTCACGACTTTGCCTCCGGCCCGCGGGACAAAAGAACAACCCTGCCAGTGCGTACAAGGCGGTCCCAGTCGTCGACCGTCCACCCATAGGTGTCCTCGACCCGCGAGAATGCCTTGCCGTCCTCGTCCACGCGAGCGATCGACACGCGGATCCATCGGGAGCCTCGAGCACCTCGACACCCACAGGGGCGCTCTCCTGGAAAATACCCAATCCAGTACGCAGGGCGTTCCAGCAGGCGCAAGGCCCAAACGTCGCCCACCTGCGGGCGCTGCGCGGGGGCCTCGAACTCGCGGGGCAGGACCGGTACGGCTTCGTACGGACCGTAGAAGGGGCTGTGGCCGCTCACGGCAAGAACCCCCCGCGGCGTGAACCGCCCTCTTCCGACAGGTAGCGGAGCAGAGCGCGGGTCTTCTCGGCCTCAGCGGCCTGCAGCTCGTCAAGGCGGTTCGCTCGCCACGCGCGCCAGACGCGAAGCCCCTGCCATGCAGCGATTGCGCAGGTACACAACACGGCGCACACCGCGGCGAAGACGCCAGGGGTCCACCAGGGGAGGGGCTCACTCACTGGCGACTTCCTGCGCGAAGCTCCGCGACGCGGCGCCAAAAGAACTCCATCGCCTCTCGAAAGTTCTCAGGCGAAAGCTCAGGCCAGCGTCCGCACATTTCACTGTGCGCCTGTTCGCGGATTGCGCGATCGCGCAGCCTTTCCGCGACCTGATCCGCGGTATCAGCCGGAGGCGAAACGCGAAGGTAGTGCGCGCAACTGAAGCTCACTCGCCACCCCCCGCGCTCAGCACGCGCATCACGCGGGCGACGCTGGCCGGTTGACGCAGCCGCTGCCGTTGCCCACGGGACGCAAGGGTCTCGCCCCAGGTCGGAGTCGATAGGGCGGCCGTGACCAGGTCGAGCAGGCGTGCGTACGACCTCGGCGAAGTCGTCAAGCGCCCGGCCTCGTTGCCGCGGCAGGCGCAGCTCAAGCACAGGCTCGACTTGGCGCCGTCGATCTCCGCGAACCGCCGGACCTCCGCCTGCGGGAACACGTGGCCGCAGCCCTCGCACGTCACCAGGCGCCCGTAGCGCTCCCTGGTGGCCCGAGAAGCCATCACGAACCACCCTCCCGCTCTGCGCGGAGGCGCTCCAAGAACGAAATCAAGGTGGACCGGTAGCTCTCGGCGGTGACGGTGCGGTCCTCCGAGTACTCGTACGACCAACAACTGGACACGCCGCCGGAGGCCCCATTTGCGGCGAAGCCGCGTTCGAGCGCTTGGATGGCGAGTTCCTTGAGGGCCCAGCTCAGCTCCTCCGGGGAGTCCGCCTGAATCTTCAGGGACAGCACGTGACGCCGGCGGGGAAGCTTGGGAGCAGCATCGACGGGCGCCTGCGCAACAACGGCTCGCTCGCGCAGCCGTCCCAGCAGGTAGCCGAAAGTCACGCCAAAAAGCCGCAGGTTGAATTTCCCCTGTAAAGCGAAGGGCCGGGAGGCCGCGTGCAGTCGGGCGATTAGCTCTTCGTCCGGGCTCCCTGGTCGCGGCGCAGGGCCGGTGAACTTCGCCAGCGCTTCCTGAATCTCTGCGTCGGTGATGTCGCTCACTGCGCCACCCCCGCGATCCAGAGCGCGAGGCGCTCGACCTGGGGGAGCCCGACGAACAGGGCCGCCCAGCCCAGGACCCACACGGCCCCGCGCCCGAGCAAACCGATGGAAGTGGCCGCGCCGCCCCGGAGTCCCACGGGGGTAGCGCAGCCGACCAGGACAAACGCGGCTGCAGTGTCCTGGTGTAGGTGGCGGGCCCTATCTCGTCCCCCCTGGGACTCCTTCGGGTTCCCGCCCTCCCCGGCTGCCAAACCGGAGAGTTGTCGCGAGCCGCGGGGGGCTCGGTTGGAAGAGGGGCGCCCGGGATGGGGGTGGGGCGCCCCGAGGGAGCACGCGGCCCCCTCGTGGATGTCAGCGAGGCGCATCGGAGCCCTCCCTGCTGGTGAGCAACACGGGCCCGTCGCGCAGCGCGGCCGAGAGCGGCTCGGCGATGCGCAGGATCCCCAGCAGCGCGCTGAGTGATGGGACCAGGACCTCGGATCCTGGTGGGAGCTCGGCGAGTTCCAGCGCGAGCGGCGCGCGGGCGCTTCGGGCGGCCCGAGGGCGGCTCTTACAGGTTGCTAATCTGGTGTCTCGGGAAACTGGGACCGAGGGTTCGAATCCCTCCCTCTCCGCCATTTCGCCCTCCGCGGGCCCGGCAAGGCCGGCCAGGGGAGAGGTCGCCGGGCCCGGCTCGCCTACGCTCGCCTCCGCTTGGGCTAAACGACTGGAGACTGGGTGGCCGGCGCCTCTGCGTGGGCCCGGTGCGGGACGGAGCCGCTCCGCTCGGCATTGCGCGGCGGGGCAGAGGCGGGTGGTGGGCGTTGGCTGCACGGCGACTGGGGGTTCCAGCGGGGGAGGCGGGGCCCCGCGGGGTTTAGGCTCGGTGAGTGGCGCGGTCGGGCTGGGCGGGTTTTTCCGGGGTTTTTCGCCCGTCTACGGGTCTTCGGGTAACGATTGGGCATGCGTTGACGTCACGTGAACGGTAGCCCAACTTCCGGACCCCATGGCAAAGCTCAAGATCGTGCTGTACCAACCGCAGCAAGTGAACCAGGACCTGGGTCAGTTCACCAGCTACGACATGCTTCCGCTCGAGATGCTGCACATCGCGGCGATTCCGGACGCGGAAGGTCACGAAGTCGTTGTCATCGATGCGTCGCTGTACAGCCACGAGGAGGCCCATCGCCGGGCGCTCGAGGCGTGCGTCGGTGCGCACATCTTCGGCACCACGGCGATCCTCGGCTTCATGGTCGCCGACGGCCACCGCATCGCCGAGAAGGTGCGCGCGCGCTTTCCTCGGATGCGCGTGATCGCGGGAGGTTGGTTCGCGAGTTGCTTGCCCGAGGCCTACCTTCGGACCGGCGTGTACGACGCCGTTTGCTTGGGCCAGGGAGAGCTGACGTTCCGCGACTACGTGCACGCGGTCGAATCCGGCGCGGATCTCGAAGGTGTGGCGGGCCTCGCCCTGTGGCGCGACGGCAAGGTCTTCCTGACGGCGCACCGGCCGGTGGTCGGCTGGGAACAACTGCGCAACGCGGCATGGCACCTGATGGACATCGCGCCCTACCGCGAACGACAGATGCGGCCCGGCGCGCGCGAGGCCCGCAACCGCATGCCCTCGCCCCCGTCGGCCGGCAGGAACGGGAACTACTGCGGCATCAGCTACTTCTCGAGCTTCGGTTGTCCCGAGCCCTGCAGCTTCTGCTGCTCACCGCTCGTCACGAACCGCCGTTGGAAGGCCATGCCCGCGGACCGCATGCTCGACGACCTGGCGGACTTGAAGGCGCGTTGGGGCTTCGACGTCGTGCGTTTCCAGGACGCCAACTGGGGTGTGGCGGAGAAGCGCATAGGTGAGTTCTGCGAGGGCCTGCAGGCCCGCGACCTCCGGTTCGAGTGGAGCACCACCTTCGAGGTGAACAACCTCCTGCGCTACAAGCCGGCGACCCTGGATCTGATGCGCGACACGGGCCTCTACGTGGCCTGCGTCGGCGCGGAAACCGCCCTGCCCGACATGATGGAACGGGTGGGCAAGCCGATCGGCGAAGGCGACACCCTAGCCGCCGCACGCCTCCTGCACGAGCGCGACGTCGTCACTTCCTTGACCTACATCATCGGGTATCCGGGCGAGACCGAGGAGTCGATGCTCGCAACCCTGGACCAGGCACGCACGATCCTGCACCACTGCCCCTCTGTCTCCGCGCACGTCTATCCGTTCCGGCCGATCCCCGGCAGCCAGGAGTACGAGTTGGCCGTCAAGGAGCACGACTACCAGCCGCCGAAGGACCTGGAAGCGTGGGGCCACCAACTCGAGTACCACGTGATGGAGACGTGGAAGGACAACATCCCGGCGTCGGTGCACCGGCGCTGGCGCCTCTACTACCAGTACGCGTCGTTCGTGCACGGCCTCGTGCGGCCCAAACGCGGCCTCATCGAGCGGATCGCCGAGTGGCGGATTCGGACCGGCGAGTACCGCATGCCCCTCGAGTTGAAGGCCTTCTACCTGATGGACAAGGTCTTCGGCTGGGGCTCCCACAAGGAGGACGAAAAACAGACCTGGATCATGGCCTCGGAGAACGAGCGCGTGACGATGGTCGATTCTGCCTCGCGCGAACCGGTCCAGGTGTAGGCGCGCGGCTCGCGGCGGGTCTCAGACCCTTCCCAAGCGAGTTCCCGAGAGTCGCTCGAGAAGCCGAGGGCGTACCTCAAACTCCGCCAGCGCGCGCGTTGCTCGCCTCGGCCGCCGTCAGCGATCGAGACCGCTGCACAAACGCGCAGGCGCACGCGATGCTGCGTGCGCCTACGTTGAAGGTCAGAAGCCTTCGCCGACTACCACTGGTGTGGAGCGCCGACGCCTGTGTAGTTCGTGAAGTCCTCCGCCCAGTCGTGGGGCAGACCGAACTGGGCGAACTCCTGCAGCGTGAAGAACAGGTGCCCCTCGAAGACCCCGTCATTGTTGGAGTCGAAGAACACCACGTCGGTCAAGGTTGCGTGGCCGTGTAGCTTGGCCCGCAACTGGCGACCGTAGGCGACGTGGCGGAAGGTCTGCATGCGCCGCATGTACTGCAGTTCGGGCATGGATGCCACATCGTGGACCGCTACAGCCTCGCCGTTCTCCTCGAGCAGCACGCGCCACAGCTTGACCTGGTCCCTCGACAGGATCAGGGCGAACCGACCATCCGGGTCCACCTCGAGCTCGAGGTCGTCACCGAACGACGGACCGCGGTAGACCTCGATTCGGGTGGCCGGCGCGGGCGCGGTGCGTTGACTCGGGGGTAGGAACGACCCGCCCCCCTGGATCGCGATGTCGAGGCTCGCCGTGGCCACGGGCACTCCCACGACCGGCGGGGCCGGGGTCCGCGTCGCAGTCCACGCGCCAATCGGCTGGGTGAGGGCCCAGCGCTCGAGGATGGAGTCGCCGTTGCGCGCACGGCCGAGCACGACCGCCAACTCCGTCCCCCGTCCCTTCGCTTCGATCACGTCGTAGGACGTCGTGTGGCGGACCGCCGACACGACCGGGGGGAACGACCCATCGGGACGTTCACGTGTCTCGGCTTCGACCCAGCGTTCGCCAGGCTTGTAACCGATGCCGTACGCCATTCCAGGGATCAGCACGGCGGGTGGCGCAACGTGCCCGCTGGGGCGTCCACCGTACCCTGAGTGTCGAGGCCGATGCGTCGTGGCGGGGAAGACTGACAGCATAGGCACGTTCACCGACGGCGCAGCGTCCGCGCTCTCCGCACTATCCAGGGCGGTTGCGGATGCGTCGGCCGGGGCGTCGGTCCGTTTTGCTGTCCAACTGCCCGCGAAGTACGTGGCGACCATTAGAGTGGCGAAGCAACAGAGCGCCGTCCTTTTGGTGGTCTTCATGGGTCAGTCCTCACATCCAGGGCAGGGGGCCTCGAGCGCTTCCGGCGGTGGCATGGCAAGCTCCGGGGCCGGCGGTACGTATTCCGGCGGTGTGGCGTTCTGCATCGCAAGGCAGTCCGCGTACAACTCGGCCATGTCGCCGTTCAGCGCATCCCCATTTCCCACGTTGTAGAACCAACACATCATCTTCATCGCTTCGAGGTGCCCCAACGGGTCGAGCGGATCAACGACGAGCAGTTCGATCAGGTCGCAGGCAAACCGGCCGTGGGCGAGCTCGATGCCCAGGTGCTCGCAGTTCGACTGACTGGCTGGTGCGTTCCACCACTCGTCCCCCGCGCTCTCGTCGTAGCCGTAGCCCGCGGCGTGCCAGTACTTGTGGTAGAGGGTCACGGTGACAGCCGCCTGCAGCGTGAGCTCGTCGGTGATCCCGAGGTCCTGTTGGATCTGGTTCGTATCGATGGTGATTGTCGGAGCCTCCGAGGTCCCGCCAGTCTCACCCGAGGCACCGCCCTCGAGCTCGCCCTGCTGCACCTGCTCGGGCGGCAGCGGCGCGACGCCAGCGGCGTTGGCGGCGTACGCATTGGCCGCCTGGAAGTCGAAGTCACTCAACTGCGCGTGCGCCCGCGTGCTAGCCATCGCGAGAGCGGTCACGGCAAGGGAAAGCGAAAGTTCTCGAAGCCGCATGAAGGAACCGATCCTGAGGGGGGATGGGTTGAGATTGCGGTCGGACGAGGGGGGGGCCTGCAATGACCCTTCCGCCGTCAAGACAATACACGGACCTTTCGATATCGGCCAGAGGGAAAGCGGACTTCACCTCAAACCTCCGCCTGCCCGCCGTCAGGGGGACTCAAGCCGAGAACCCGGCTGGCCGCCCTCCGGGGTGGCCCGGTCAGCGGTCGTCCCGCGCGGCGATCTCGGCGCGCAGGGCTTCGGCGATCGCGGCCTGGTCGGCTTCGCTCAACTCCAGGTCGGGCGGGCGCAGCGACATGCCTTCGGTGGCGACCATTGCGGACAGGGCTTCCAGTTGGGGGGTGCCGATGCGGTCGCCGAGCACGAGGGGCGCCACCAGGGTCAGGCCCAGCGCGCGGCTCGCGGCGGTGCGGCCCACGGTGTTCGCGTGGGTGGGGTTCGTTTGGAGCTGGGGCACCCGCAGCACCGGGATGCGGTTCAGGTCGAAGTACTCGAAACCGAGGGCGCGCACCTTCGCGACCACTTCGGTTTCGAACTTGGCCAACTGGGCGGCGTGGTCCTCGTCGTAGGCCCGGGCCACGGGCATGCGCACGAAGGCGACCTTGCACGGGAGTTTGGCCAGCAGTTCGAGCGACTTTCGGAACGCGGCCATTTCGCTCGCGAGGAGTTCGCCGGCCCCATCCTCGCCCGGCCCCACCGTGCGTTCCGCGGCGGCGCGCACCAACGCCAGATCGGCGCGTGTGAACTCCCGGAAGTTGCGCTCGGGCAGGCCGCCGGTCGCCCACAGGTGCTCGAGGTACTCGTCGAGGGCCGGATCGGCGAGCAGCGGCAAGTTCCACACGGCCTGCACACCGCGCAGCGGGGCGCGCGCGACGGCGCCAAGGTCGTGGGGCCGCAGCAACCACGGCGGCACCAGGAACCAATCGCGGGCCGACCCGAGCAGCTTCGGACCGAGGCTTTCGTCGGTTTCGGAGCTGAGCGGGAAGAAGTAACGCTCCTCCAGGCCGATCACCAGCAGTTCGCTGGGCGGCTTCGGCGCGACCAGGTTCTCGAGCACCTGGTGCAGCAAAAACGCGCGCATGCCGAGCACTGGCAGGCGCGCGACGCGGTACTCGCGCTCGGGATTCCAAAGGGTCGACGCCACGACGCGCGGGTCCACGCCGGCTTCCACGCGGCTCGAGCCCAGGATCAGCACGTCCACGGGCTCGGGCCGCAGGCGCTGCGCCAGCATCTGCACCTGGTTCTGGGGGTGCTCGCGCGGCAGGAACGACGCGTACGGCGAGTGCGCGAGCACTCGATCGCACACGAAGATCGCCAGCACGAAACCCACGGCCAGGAGCCAATCCTTGGCGCTGAGCTCGAACGGCGGCGCTGCGGGCGCGGGTGCTGTCTCCATCTGGTCCATCGTTCAGGACTGGAAGTAGATGAAGGGCTGGGCGGCGGAGTGCGAGTTGAGGAGCAGCCCGAGGAGCAGCGCGTAGGCAACACCCTGCCAGAAGGGCGGCAGTTGGATGAACCGTGCACGGGCGCGCTCCTTCCACGACGACGGCAGGATGTGCAGGCCGAAGCCGAAGGCCAGCGCGAGGAACACGTACTCGCCGAGCAGCGGCTCCCCGGGGGTTTGCCAGAGGGAGCTGAGCACCGCGCCCGCGTCCGCGACCGTCGCCGAGCGGAACAGCACCCAACCGAGGCACACGAACTGGAACATCACGACGCGCTGCGCCGCGAGCAGCCACCACCGCCGCGCCTCGGGCACGTCGGCAAGCCTGTCGGCGATCAACAAAGCGCCCTGGTAGGCACCCCACAGCACGAACATCCACGACGCACCGTGCCACAGCCCGCCCAGCAACATGGTCAGCGCCAGGTTGCGGTAGGTCAAAAGCGCGCTGCCCCGGTTGCCGCCGAGCGAGATGTAGAGGTAGTCCCGCAGCCAGGTCGACAAGCTGATGTGCCAACGGCGCCAGAAGTCCCGCGGGGTGGCGGCCAGGTAGGGCGAGTCGAAGTTCTTGGTCAGCTCGAAGCCCAACATGCGCGCCAGTCCGATCGCGCAATCGGAGTACCCAGAGAAGTCGCCGTAGATCTGCATGGCGTAGCCCCAGATCGCCAGCAGGGAGAGCCAACCGCCGAACTCGTCTGGCGACTTCCAGAAGGGGTCGACGAGCTCGCGCCCCAGGTAATCCGCGACGACGATCTTCTTCGTCAGACCCCAGAAGACGAGCAGGAGCCCCGAGTGAAAGGCCTCCCGCGTCAGCGTCGGCGGCCTTCGCAGTTGGGGCAGGAACTCGGACGCGCGCACGATCGGGCCCGCTACGAGCTGCGGGAAGAACGCGACGAACACCGCAAAACGCAGCAGGCTCGTTTCGGCCGCCAGGTGCCGGCGGTACACGTCGATCGTGTAGGAGAGCGTCTGGAAGGTGTAGAACGAGATGCCGACGGGCAGCAGGATCTGGAGTGTCGGTTCGTTGGCCTGGAACCCCAAGGTGCGCAAGAGGTGCGCGGCTTCTTGCGTGAAGAAGTTGAAGTACTTGAAGAAGCCGAGTGTGCCCAGATTGCCGACGAGGCTGACCCCGAGCAGCCACTTGCGGCCGAGCGGCGCGTCGGTGCGCGAGAGGGCCCGGCCGACGAGGAAGTCCAGCAGCGTCGAGGCCGCGATCAGACCCAGGAAGCGCCAGTCCCAGGCGCCGTAGAACACGTAGCTCGCCAGCAGCAGCAGGCAGACACGCGGACCTTCGAAGCGGCGCGCCAGCCAGTAGGCGGCGAACACCAGCGGGAAGAAGATCGCAAACTCGGGGCTGTTGAAGAGCACGAACGGCGTGCGGCGGGGCGGCGTTGGGGGGGACGCGGAGCCCGTGCTGGCCACCGAAGGGCGGCCGCCGGTCCGACACGCCAGAGCATACCCCGTCGGGTCGAGCTACTGCCCGCTGGGTCCCGCTCGCGCGGGAGGCGGCTCGCCCCGCGGGCGTCGCGGGGAGATCGAACTGCTCCGTGGGGCCGGCCCGTCTCGCCCATGGGCGCAGCCCGGGTCACTCGATTCAATCCGTCAGCAAGACCCCGACCGCGTTGCTCGCGAACGTCAGGCTCTGGTCGCCGGGGATGTCGACCACCAAGAACGCGTGGTTCAGTTGGAGGCCCGAGAGGCCCGGCGAGAGGCCCGGCGGCAACTGGAAGGTCGTCGTCGCGTCTCCATTGGGACCGAGGACTCCGAGGGACGATCCCAGCACGGCGTCGTTGGGCGAGTTCAGCGTGTAGAGGAAGTAGCCGTCGACGACGAGCGGCAGGCTGAGGCCGTCGAGGACCAGCGCCGGGCCCGTGCCGCTCGCCGATCCGAGCACGAGGTAGAGCTTGCCCGCGAAGTCCTCGCCGGCCAGCAGGCTCATCACCTGCGTGCCGCCGGTGGTCAAGGAGATCGAATCCACATCGGCGGTCAGCGCGGGCCTAAGGATCGCGCGGTTGCCGTCGGGAGTCACTTCGAACGCCGGCAGGGTCAAGAGGTTGTCCGCGTCCGCGAAGACGACACCCGAGTCGACGATCGTGTCGTCCAGCACACTTTGGTTCTGCCACACGTAGGGCACGTCCGCGTGCACCTCGAACTGCTGCAGCCGGCGCGGCGTCACGTCCACCGTGTCGGGGAGGTTGTCCTCCGTGCGCAGGCTGAGGCGCCACTCGGTGGGGGTGTCGGTGGGAGCTCCGTCCCACGCGCTCCAACTTGCGGACCAGGTCAACGCGTCGTTGTACGTGCCCACACCCACGGGCGGGAGCGGTGCGTTGCTTGCCGCGTTGGAGAGGCCCGGCACGGTCTCCGAGCGCACGCTGGAGAAGAGGCCGAAGGGCACCTGGAAGATGCTCTTCTGGTAGGGCCCCGGCATGGAGAGGATGCCCGAGGGGATGTGCATCGCGTTCAGCACCGTGCCGCTCCAGCAGCGCGCCGCCGAGTTGAACGGTCCGTAGGCCGGTTCCCCTTGGGTCGACCATTCCAGGATCGTGTCCTGCAGGCCGTGGTCGATGCCGATCGGCACGGCTTCCGCGTCCCGCCGTTCGCCGAGTTGGAACTGGTGGTTCTGCCAGGTCCAGACGCCCGTGCCCTCGAAGGGCAACAGGTGGTCGGCCCAGCCAGCCGGCGCCGAGAACGCGACGGGCAGATCGAGGAGCTTCGCGCCGTACTTCACACTCAAGTCCGGCTCCCAGTTGTCCCCACCGCCGTCGCCGGCGGTCAGGTAGTTGGTCATCGGCTGGCTCGCGTGGGCGGCCGAGAACACGTTCGGGTAGCGCAGCGACATCGCCAGCGTCCCACTGGCGCCCATCGAGTGGCCCCACAGATAGACCCGCTCCATGTCGACCTTCGGCCCGTGCTGCGGGTGGCGCTTCAGGTCGTGCAGCATGCGCAGCACACGCGCCTCGGTGAAGTTCTCGATCGTGTCCGTGGGCGGCACCACGAGGCCCGTGCGGTAATCGTGGTCCCGCGCGAAGCCGAACCACCAGGTGTTCGGGGGATCGATCGGGTGGATGCGGTAGACGTTGCACCAGGACGCGGCCGGATCGAACGTGTAGGGCCGGAAGCGCTCGCCGCCGAACGGGTGAAGGTTGATCACGACGCCGTGGGCGCCGCTGATCTCGCCCTCGGTCGCGCAGTTCTCCTGGGGCACGAACACCGCGTACGCGAAGCCGTAGTTGAGCGCGTTCTGGATGTTCGGCTCGCTGTCGTCGAAGCCGTACCAGTCGTTGTAGCTGTTGGGCGAGGCCAACGTCGCGTTGAAGCGGCGCAGGTCCATGAACTGCGTGTAGATCTCGAGGCGGCCGTCGAGCAGCACCTTCGAGAGCACCGGCAGGGGCTCGTCGACAGCTTCGACGAGCGGGCCGATCGAGTTTCCGCCGTCCAATGCCGTGCGGTTCTCGACGCCGAAGCCGTCGACGGCCGTGATGGCGTAGTAGGCGCTGCCGCCCTCCATGCCGCCGAAGTCCTCCGCCGCCACGGTGAAGACGTAGAGGCCGGTGTCCGCGCCGAGTTCCGGTCCGCCGTCCGTAACCACGTAGCGGTCGAGGAAACGCGGCTGCCAGGTCATCTCGACCGGCTTGAAGTAACGCTCGGCGTAGAACGTGCTGGAGCCCGGCCACACTTCGGCGATCAACTGCGCCGAATCGATCGACACCGCATCGATGGGGCCGTCGTGCCGGTAGATCCGGCAGAAGGCCGTCTCCTCGTCGACGGGTTCTTGCCAGGTCAGGAAGGTTTGGCCGCTGGAGTGGAACGCGCTCAAGCCGGTGACGGCGGGCGGCTCGGCTCCTAGGGAGATGGGTGCCAGGGCAGAGGCGATCCAAAGACCCGTCGTGAGGTACATGTTCACGGTAGGAGCGAGGGTTGGCGAGCGTGGGCGGTAGGGGGGGCGGATCCGTCTGCCCCAGCCGGTCGGGCGGGGGCGAGCTTCGCTCCGTGGAGTCGTGGCCGCAGGTCGTCTCGGGCGGTGTTCGGGGCGACACTTCCTGCGCGGAAGGGCGCTCCCCGTACGTCCGGGGACCGTTGGCGGATGAAGAATCCTAACTGGACTTCGGTCCCCGGGTGCTCGACCTCGGGGCCGACGCGCCAGGGCTCTGGATACAACCGTCAGACGAAGCCCGAAGCCCCCGGGTTCCGAACCCCAAGCCTACCTGGGACCTTCCCAGGGGTCATCCCCCTTGTACTCGAATCCGACGTCTGCCACTCGCCCCGGGGCCGCCCGGCGGAGGCGGAGGGATTCGAACCCCCGGTGCCTTTGAGGGCACAGCGGTTTTCAAAACCGCCGCACAGGCGCCGGGAGAGCACGCGCAAACCTTTGGGCCTCCTAGTGTTGGAGCGATCGGGGAGCCAGGAGGGGCCGCCGTGCTACCCCAAGTGCACCCCAATGCCGCCGCGGACCGCGACTTGAGCGAGCTGACGTCGCTTTGGGGCGACCTTCCCTCGCACGTGAGGGCGGCCCTTCTCGCTCTCGCGCGCTCAGCCCGCGGACCGACAGGCCGGGAGGGTGGCTAAAACCCCGTGCATTGGCGCGGCGGCGCAGGGTTTCCGCGCCCGCATGGGGCTCGGCGTACTTGAGCTGGTTCGCCCGTGACCCATCCGAGGAAACGCCGAACGACCCCTGCCCTGAGGGGCGAAACCCGATCGGCGAGCGATTGCCCGCGCCCCCGATCAGCCTGCTGTGAGGCTGTTTCGCCCCGACCGACGCCGGTGCGGTCTCGCTAGCGTGGTGGGCCGATCGGCTCCGCGTCGCGAGTGTGGATTGGGCCATTGTACTCGGCGCTTACCCGTTCCGCGTCCCGGGTGTGGATCCAACCGGATTGCCCGGTCAGGGTGCCGTCCAGGAGGCGGATGCGGTACGCGGAGTTTCCACGGAGCCCGGTGCTGAAGCCGACCTCGCGATCGATCACCAACGCTTTCGAGCCCTTCGAGACCCAGAACGCCAGCCCGGCCCGGAGCATTTCGCCGGTCCCGTAGGTGTCGCCGACGGAGCGCGACTTTTCGAAGGATCTAAGGTCCTCCAGCGTCACCCCCGCAAAGGCGCCCTGCTCCACGACCACGTGCTCCCCCTCCCAGGCGTTGTTGCGGTTCCCTGCCCGGTCGCGGGCGGACCCGCCCCCATCTGGCACGATCGCGCCGAGCACCGCCATCCCGAGCACAACAAAGACTGCGATGCCACAGCAACCGCCGAGGCCCAGGCCCTCCGACTTGGGCTCCGGTACGGCGGAGGCTGCCTCGGGATTCTCGCTCACCGCCGCACCTCCAGACGACGCTTGCCGCCCACGCTCGTGGAGGTGCCCTCGGAGAGCGCAGCCGATCGCTCCGCGGCCCGGAAAGGTGCGTGTTCGAGAGCCTCGGGGCTCGCCTGTTCTGCCGCGACCATGCCGGGACTATACCCACCCCGTCAATCTCGGCAGGCGCTCAGTCGGTCCGGGGGAGCTGGTGCTGGCGCCTGGTACGCCCGACGGGTTCTGCCGGCTTTCACCTCGCTTGTGAGGCGGCCGGGTGGTCTGCCCGGAGAAAACCCTCGCGCAGCACGACACGGAGGGGGGTTTCAGCCTCGTGGCGCCCGGACTCCGCTCGGCCCGACCGGCTACGCTCTGTCGATGGGACACGACGACGAGACCGACCCGGTGCGTTTCGCCGAGCTTGTGCGGAAAGGCGAGGAACTCGGCGCCGCGACCCGACAGAGCTGGTCCGAGGATTTGCTCGCACGGATCCAGGAGGCCCAGGGCTACGAGTTCACGCACATGGTGTGGAACGGCACGGGGTGGTCGACCGACGTGTGTGCAGCCCAGGCTCGCCTCGACGGTCGTCGCATGACGCTTGCTGAGGCGCGCGAGTGGTGGAGCGACCTGGAACACGGTTGGTGCGACTACGCGAAGCGATGCCGGGGCACGCTCGACGCTTTCGACGCGTACTGTCGCTGCATGGTCTTCCCGGACTCTGAGTAGACTCGGGCTCCTGGGGCGCCTCCGCTCAGTTCAGGTTCATCTGCGTCACCCGCAATGCCTCGCGGCCGGGATGCCCGCCTCCGGGTGCGCCGCAGGACTGTGGTGCCAACCGCGGTCCCCCCCAAGCCTCCCTTCAGGGTCCCCCGTTCTCAGGGGGTGTTCGGTACCTGGGGTCCACGCCCGCAAGGTGGCCGCAGCGCCCGATAGCCTGTTCTCAGGCTGAAACCTCCGCTGCCGTGGAGGGTCGTTTTGCCTCACCCGCATGGGAGGCTCGGCAATAGGCCGGCCGCGCGAGCACTCTTGCACTGGGGCAGGAAACGGCATGAAAGCGCCGCCTCGCCGCCTCGATCAGACCTGGGAAAGCAGGTTTTACGTTGACCGCGCACCGAGCTGGGTCGATCATCCTCCTGAAAGAACATGCCTTCCTCGGAACCCAAATGCCTGATCGAAGCCACCATCGCCGCACTTGCTGGTGCAGGGGGAAGGCTCAACATCGTGCTGACAAACAAGGCGCTGTTCTACGCTGACTTGATCGCACTGCGCGACTTTGGCGAGACGTTGACCGGGGCCCCATACCTCGCCCTGGAGAATGGGCCTGTGGTCGCCAAGTACGAAAAGCGGATGGTGCGCGAACTCGCCAAGCTTGGCCTCGCGGAGCAAGGTGCAGAAGGTATGGCGCGGCCACTGCGGCTGACCGCGGCGGGCTCGAACTTCAAACCCCAGAAGCTCTCCCCTGAACGGTTCGCACTCGCCTTCGAGCAGGGAAGGCGCCTCGCCGCGAAGACTTCCACTGCGGCCTCTCACGACTCTCACGCGAATCCGGGCTGGCGGGTCGCCTGGGCTGCGGGCCTTGGGTGTGAGAAGAGCGCCCAGGTCATCGACATGATGCTGGCACTTCAGGATCCTTTCCTCGACTCAGACGACGAGGACGACGACGCAAGCCTTGAGAGTGGGATCGCGGCGAGTTTCGATCGCGCGGAGACGGCGCCATGGTCGGAATGGAAGTGACCGGCGCCTCGTCCGACACGGTCGGTCAGTTGCGCGACTCCATCCAGTGGGGTATCGGTCCCGACGCGATAACAGCCAACGACGGCCTGAGAGTTCTGCTCGGGCCAACAACCTTCAACGCGACTCGAAACGCCTTCAGGCAGTTTCTGAGCGCGTACTTCCACTCCGAGGCGCAGTGCAAGAAAGAGCAGGGGGCTTCGATCTCTCCGCTCGCAGGCGGCGCGACAGGATGGAAGCGACTGAAAGTCCGCTGGCGCTACCCTGGCGCCGGGAAGAGCGGCGGCCTTCGGGTGCTCGTCAGCGTGAATTGTGCGGAGCGACGAGTGATACTGTCTCGCATCGAGGATCGCAGGTCGCTGTAACTTGGCGCGGCAACGTGTCGCAAGCGTGCCTCCAGTGCCGGGGCCATCGCAGGCTGTGGCTCGACGGAACTCCCAACATCGCCGACGCGATGCGGTCGCGTTCGGTACATTGCACGCCGCCGGGTTCTAACTGAAGAGGGCCGCCCTGGTCGGCGGCCCCGGTGCCCAGCGCGAGACGACCGCCACGGAGGCGAGCGCCGGACGCCCCTAGCGTACAGCGCACGCCCGATGGCTCAAACGCGGAGCGCGTTATGGCCGAGCAAGGTGGGCCCGAGCCCAGGAAACGAGACGCGCAGTACGCCGCCCAACTCGTTCACGCCGCGGAGTGGCTTCGGGGGGAGGCGCGGTCGCCCGATGCGCCGGACCCGGACGCCCTTGCGGAGACGCTGCAACGGGCTTTCCCAGCGGCCGACGGCGGCCCGCCCGCGCAACCGCCCGTGCCTGCGAGTAGCGGCCGCGAGTCTCCGCGCCATCAGACGGTGCGGGTTCAACTGCTAGGCGGCCCGATTCGGGTGGGCCACGAGTGGGGCGAGTTTGGCGGGTTGCTTATGCGGTTGCGCACCGCGATTTCTCGGCACGGGAGCGAGGTGGCGGTCGTCGCTCAACTGCTCGATGACGTGCAGCGCGCGGTCGCCGACGACTCGTTTGCCGCCCGCCGGTGCTCCGCCTTACGGCTGGAGCTTCAGACTTCACGCGGATTAGTCCCAAAACCGCAAGAGGGGGCTGACGTGACCCCGATCCTTGGTCCAGTCGCTATGAGAGTGGAACGGGTTGTTGGGGTTGGTCAGGTGCGGGGGTGTGCGCCCGCAGGTGGAGCGTAGCGGAGCCGGAGGGCGCACACCCCTCGGCGAACTCGGCCGGGGT
>WGMC01000042.1 GCA_016125265.1 Planctomycetaceae bacterium | reverse complement strand
TGGGGCCGTGGCATCCGCAGTCGACCTTGAACAGGTCGTCGAGGACGGCCGCGGCCCCGAAGTGCCACCAGGCGGCGAAAGGCGGCCGAAGGCCGCCGGTTGGGCCGTCCGATCGCAAACGTGGTGGATAATCCGGGCTAGCATGGGACGCGATACGAGCGCAACGCGCCCCGACGGCGGCGCGCGCGGAATGCAGCGAACAAGAGCGGCGCGACCGAACCCGGCGCCCGCCCATGCCCCAGCGAACGCCGGTCTCCACCGGCCAGACCAACGCCCACGCGTGAGCAAGAAGACCGAACTCATCCCGCGCCTCATCGCGGCCCACCGCCCCGGGCAGCCCCTGCCCAAGTCGCCGGACAAGACCCTTGGGCTGCTCGAGCACGCCCTTTGGATCGCGCTCATGCGCCATCTGACGGAGCGCCAGGCCCGCACGGCGCTCGCCGCCCTCCGCGAGGCGTACCCGGATTGGAACGAGCTGCGCGTGAGCCAAACCCAGGAGATCGTGGGGCGCATGGGCCTCAACCCCGACGGCGAGGACGTCGCGAAGTGCAAACGCGCCGCCGCGTCGCTGCGCGACGTGCTGCAGGAGATCTTCCAGAACACCCACGGTCTCGACCTCGAGTTCCTGCGCGCGGACCTCACGGCCGGCGCCAAGGTGATGGCCAAGAGCCCGAACCTCGGGTACGCGGGGCTCTCCTACATCCTGTGGCTGGCGGCCGGCGGCGGTGTGCCCCTGACCCAATCCATGGCCAAGGCCTTGGAGCGGCTTGAACTCATCCCGCGCTCCAACTCGGCGCAGAAGTCCCAGGGCGCCGTGGCGGCGCTGGTGCCTCCCGGCAAGGAGCTCGAGTTCGCGCTGGTTTTCCTCGAGATCGCCGAGACCTGGAACGATCCCGACGAACCCGCGTACGTGCGCTACGAGGCACTGCGCGAAACGCCCGCCGGCAAGAAGGCCTACGAGGAACGGCAACAGGCCATGGCGCGCGCGGAAGTGGCGCGCAAGCGCGAGGAAGAGCGCCAGCGCAAGGAGGACGAGAAGGAGCGCAAGCGCCTCGAGATCGAGGCCAAGAAGCGCGAGCGCGAGCAGGAGAAGATCGAACGCCAGCGCAAGGCCCAGGCCCTGCAGCGCGAGAAGGACCAGCGCCTCGCCGCGGAGAAGGCCCAGAAGGAAGTCGAACGCAAGGCCGCGCTCGCGGCCGAGAAGGCGCAGAAGGAGGCCGAGCGCAAGGCGGAGGCCGCGCGCCTCGTGGCGGAAGAACGCGCGCGCAAGGAGGCCGAACGCGAGGCGGTGAAGGCCGAGAAGGCGGCCAAGAAGGCGGCGGAGCAGGAGGCGAAACGCGCGGCCCTCGCGAAGATCGCCGCCGAGAAACAAGCTGCCAAGGAGCAGGCCCAGCGGGCCGCCAAGGAAGCCGCCGCGCAGCGCGAGGCGGCGAAGAAGGCCGAGCTCGCCAAGAAGGAGGCCCAGAAGAAAGAAGTCCAGAAGAAGGCCGAGCAGGCCAAGAAGGAGGCCGCCAAGAAGGCCGAAGCGGCGAAGAAAGAGGCCGCGAAGAAGGCCGAGGCGGCCAAGAAGGATGCCGCGAAAAAGGCCGCCGCCAAGAAACCCGCGCCGAAGAAGGAGAGCCCGAAGAAGGATGCTCCGAAGAAGGCCGAGGCTGCCAAGAAGGCTCCGGCGAAGAAGGCCGAGCCCAAGGCGAAGGCCACGGAGAGTTCGAAGTCGAAGCCCGCGCCGAAGTCCGCGTCGAAACCCACGGGCGCGAAGTCGTCGGGCGCGTCCGCCGCCAAGGCCCCCGCGGCCGACGCGGCGAAGGCCAAGAAGGGCGCCGCGTCCAAACAATCGGCGTCCAAGGGCGATTCGAAGGGCGCCGCGAAAGCGCCCGCCCGCCGCACCCCAGCCCGGCGCTGAACGCCGCGGCCGTACCACCGTGACTCCCGCGATGCGCTTGGTACTGGCCTCCGCGTCGCCGCGGCGCAGGGAGCTGTTGGCCGGGGCGGGGCTCACCTTCGAGGTGCGCCCCGCGGACGTCGATGAATCCATCGCTCCGACCACGGAACCCGCCGCTGCGGCGCTGGAGATCGCCGCGCGCAAGTGGCGCGCGACCGCCGCCGGGCTGGCACCGGGCGAGTTCGGTTTGGTGGCGGACACCGTCGTGGGGCTCGAACTTGCGGGCGGCTGGCAGCTCTTTGCCAAACCCGACGGCCCGGATCACGCCGCCGAGATGCTGCGCGCCCTGTCGGACACCCGGCACCTCGTCGCGACCGGTGTTGCCGTCGGCGGGTCGGGTGTGGCGATGGTGAGCGGCGTGGCGCGCACTTGGGTGCGCATGCGGGCCATCGAACCGGCGGAGATCGCAGACTACGTCGCGAGCGGCGAGTGGCGTGGCAAGGCGGGTGGGTACGCGATCCAGGAGAGCGCCGACCGCTTCGTCGTCGATCTCGAGGGCGACGGCATGGACAACGTCGTCGGTCTGCCGGTGCGCCTCGCGCTGTCCCTTCTGGGAGAGGTGGGGTACACACCGGCCCGCGCCGCGTTGGAGCGGCACAGGTCGGTCGGCGGGGGCCAGGGGGCGCGCTGATGCTCAGCGAGATCCTGCTGGACAAGTTGGCCCAGCGCGCCAAACGATTTGCGGAACTGACGGATCTGCTCGGGGACCCGGCCGTGCTGTCCGACGGTCGCCGCGCGTCGGCGCTGCAGCGCGAGCGCGGTGTGCTGGAACGCGCGGCGCAGTTGCACCAGAGCTGGATGGCCCTCGAGGACGCCAAACGCGGCGCCGAGGAGTTGCTCGGCGACGGGGACCGGGAGATGGCCGAGCTGGCGCGCGAAGAACTGCGCGCGACGGAGGCGCAACTCGAAGAACTGGCGACCCGCATCCAGAACGAACTGGTGCGGGATCCGGACCTCGAACGCCGCAAGGTGATCGTGGAGGTGCGCGCGGGCACCGGCGGCGACGAAGCAACCCTGTTCGCCGCGGACCTCTACCGCATGTACGAGCGGTTCGCGCAGACACGCGGTTGGCGCCTCGAGTTGCTCGAGGCCAGCGCGAGCGAGGTGGGGGGCTTCAAGGAGATCGTGTTTGCGCTCGAGGGCGACGACGCCTGGAACCTGATGCGTTTCGAGTCTGGCGGCCACCGCGTGCAACGTGTGCCGGCCACCGAATCCAAGGGGCGGATCCACACGTCCGCCGCCACCGTCGCCGTGCTGCCCGAGGCCGAGGACGCCGAGTTGGAGCTCGCCGACGGCGATCTGCGCATCGACACGATGCGCGCCGGCGGTCCCGGCGGCCAGTCGGTCAACACCACCAGCTCCGCGGTGCGCATCACGCACCTTCCGACCGGCATCGCCGTGCACTGCCAGGACGAAAAGAGCCAACTCAAGAACAAACAGAAGGCGATGCGCATCCTGCGCTCGCGGCTCTTGGAAGCCGAACAGGCCCGTCTCGACGCCGAGCGCGCGAAGGAGCGCCGGGAACAGGTCGGCAGCGGCAACCGCAACGACCGCATCCGCACCTACAACTGGCCGCAGAACCGCGTCAGCGACGATCGGCTGGACGTGAACTACAACCTCGAACAGGTGGTGGCGGGACGCATCGCGCCGTTGCTCGAGTCCCTGGCGCAACGGGACCGGGAACTGCGTTTGGCCCGGCTTTAGTGCCCTGGACCAGAAACTCGCGGGCAGTTTCCGGTCCAGGGCACTCGTGCCCTCGCGCACAAAGGCGGCGGGCCGCGGGGAGTTGCACCCCGCGGCCCGCCGCTTTCTTGCCGTAGCCTCGAACGACTACAGCTTGACGTACTCGAAGTCCGACGGCTGGTCGTTGACTCCCTTGGCGGGGGGAGCGATCCAGCTCGCGATCTTGCCCCGCTCGTAGCAGGGTTTCATCAGCGACTTGACGTAGGCCTTGTCGGCGGCCGTGGGCAGCCAGCGATCGACGTTGGCCTTCCAGGTGGCCTCGTCGATGGGGTTGCCCTCGAGGTCGAAGTGACGGCCCGCGTAGATGCCGACACTGCGGTGGAAGCGGCGGTGGGGCAGGCTGAAGCGGTACTCGTTGCCGAAGCGCTCGCACACGCGGTTCCAGTAGGCGATGCCCTTCTCGTTGTCCTTGACGTACTCGTCGCGCAGGATCTCGTTCATGGCGTTGCGCAGGGGGATCTCCTCGGTGGTGATCCCGCTGGGGCCCATGGTCGGGAGGTTGTAGACACCCTCCATCGCCAAGTGCTCTGGTTGGCGCTCCTCGTAGGCGCGGCCCTTCAGGCCGGCGCGGAAGAAGTTCGCGGCGTTCGAGGAGACCTCGGAGCCGAAGAGATCCGTGGAGGAGCTCGACCAGAAGTTGATGTACTTCTGGATGATGTCCATGGGGATCGCACCTTCGGCGCGCGGGTCCTTGCCGTCCTTCAGGACCTGGCAGGTGCGCTCGATCACACGGCCCACGCCGGTTTGCCCCACGAACATGTGGTGGGCCTCTTCGGTCAGCATGAAGCGGCACGTGCGCGCCAGCGGATCGAAGCCCGACTCGGCCAGCGACAGCAGTTGGAACTTGCCGTCCCGGTCCGTGAACATCGTGAAACACAGGAAGGACAGCCAGTCCTCGCAGGGCTCGTTGAAGGTCTGCAGGATGCGCGGGTGGTCGGGGTTGCCCGAGCGGCGCTCCAAGAGCTCCTCGGCCTCTTCGCGGCCGTCCTTGCCGAAGTAGCCGTGCAGCAGGTAGACCATCGCCCAGAGGTGGCGGCCCTCTTCGACGTTGACCTGGAAGAGGTTGCGCAGGTCGTAGAGCGAGGGCGCCGTGTGGCCGAGGAGACGCTGCTGCTCGACGGACGCGGGCTCCGTATCTGCTTGGGTGACGATCAAGCGGCGCAGCCAGTTGCGGTACTCGCCCGGGACCTGCTGCCAAGCCGCTTCGCCGAAGTGGTCGCCGAAGCCGATGGTGCGGTCGGCCTGTTGCGGCTCGAGGAAGATGCCCCAGCGGTAGTCGGGCATCTTGACGTAGCCGTACTGGGCCCAGCCGGCGGCGTCGACGCTGACGGCGGTGCGCAGGTAGACGTCGTTGGCGTTGTAGTCCGTGGGGCCCATGGCGCCCCACCAATCCAGGAAGTGGGGCTGCCAGGACTCGAGCGCGCGCTGGAGGCGCTTGTCGCTCTTCAGGTCCACGTTGTTCGGGATCTTCTGGCTGTAGTCGATGCCGGTCATGGGGTTCCTCGAGGGTGGAGGTCTTGAGTGTTCGGGGGTGGAAGGCGCGCGGCGGCGATCAGGTGCGGCGGTAGTCGAACTCGGGGCGCTGGGGCGTGCCGTAGCAGTGCAGGGCGCCGCGTTGGCCCACCGCGTTGGGGCGTTGGAAGATCCAGTTCTGCCAGGCCGAAAGGCGCCCGAAGATCTTCGTTTCCATGGTCTCCGGACCCGCGAAGCGCAGGTTTGCTTCCATGCCTGTCAAAGCGTCCGGGGAGTAGGCCACACGCTCTTCGATCGCAAGGCGCACTTCGTCGTCCCAGTCGATCGAGTCGGGCGCGCTGGTGGCGAGCCCCATTTCGTCCGCGGTGTCCGCGTCCAGGACGACGAAACTCTGCTGCCCCAGCTCGTCGCGCAGGGCGTCGACGCGCGTGGGATCGCCCAAGAATCGGGTCTCGAGTCGGGTCAGGCCGTTGGACATCGGGTAGGGCCCGAAGCTGGCGCTGCCCAGGGCGAGCGAAACCGGTGCGTCCGCGTCGTTGAGCACGTACTGGCGGTCGCTGGCGAGGAGCAGTTCGAGGAACAGGCCGCCGAACGCGGTGCCTTCGTCGGCGATGGCGTAGAAGCTCTTCGCCGTGTTGTCGTAGCGCTTCAGCACGCGCTTGGCGAAGTGACGCACCTCGGTCGTGAACCAGTGGTTGTCGCTGAGCAGGCTGTCGGCCTTGGCGGCGAGTTCGGCGCTCGGGCCGGTCACTCGCAGCGTCACGAGGCCCACTTCGGGCAGGTTGAGGCGCATGTGGCAAAGCGCGTCGTCGAGTTCGCGCAGGGTGCGCAGCAGCCACCACTTCGCGCCCTGGTCCCGGGCTTCGGCGGCGCTCTTCGGCCAACCTGCGTCGTCCTTCGGCAGTTGGATCTCGAGCGCGCCCTGGCGACCGTCTTCCGATACCACGAGCGACACGTTGCCGTAGATGCGGCTCGCACCCTTCACGGTGTACTCGAGGCGCGACCATTCGATGCTCTTGCGGTCCGCGCCGCTCGGCAGGCCGTCGGCCATTTCGCGCGCCATCTCGGTCACGGCTTCGGACCAGCGCGAGAGCGGCGCGATGCGGTCCACGAGGTCCCACTCCACGGCGCGTTTCCCCTTGATTCCCTCCGCCAACGTGCTGAAGACGTCGTTGCGATCGCGGCGGATCTTGCGTTTGTCCGCGATGCGCGTCAGCCCACCCGTGCCGGGGAGCACACCGAGCAGCGGCAGCTCGGGGAAACTCACGGCGCTGTTGCGGTCGTCGACGAGGAGGATCTGGTCGCACGCGAGAGCCAACTCGTAACCGCCGCCCGAGGCCGTGCCGTTGAGCGCCGCCAGGAAGCGCTTGTTCGAGTTCTCCGACGCGTCTTCGATGTAGAGCCGCGTCTCGTTGGTGTACTTGCAGAAGTTCACCTTGAAGCCGTGGGTGCTCGACGCCAGCATCATGATGTTCGCGCCCGCGCAGAACACGCGGTCGATGCCGCCCGTGACGACGACCACGCGCACCTCGGGGTGTTCGAAGCGCACGCGCTGGATCGCGTCGGCCAACTCGATGTCGACACCGAGGTCGTAGCTGTTCAGCTTCAGCTCGTAGCCCGGGCGTTGGCCGCCGTCGGGCGCGACGTTCATCGTCAACGTCGCGACGTCGTCGGCAAACGTCAGCGACCAGTGGCGGTACTTCGCGGGCTCCGTGCGGAAGTCCACGGCCGGTTGGGCGGGGGCCGCGTGGCCCGCGGTGGCGGTGGGACTGGCCTTCTCGGTGGTTTGGGTCACGGGGTCTCCTCGGGGGGCCTGGAAGGGTTCTCGGGAAGCGACGACGCCACGGCTTGGATGTCCGCGGGGATCGCAAAGTGGGCAGGATCTTGCTCACCCTGCTGTTGGGAGTGCAAGATAGCGCGCAGTCATGGGCCAGCCAAGTGTTCTCCTGGAGTTGGGTCGCCGCCTGCGGTCCGAGCGCGAGCGCATGGACCTCACGGTGGCCGCCCTGGCACGCCGGGCGGGGGTCAGCCGCCGCTACGTCACCGAGACGGAGGCGGGGCGGGCCAACCCCAGCCTGCTGGTCCTCGACCGCTTAGCCCAGGCCCTGGGGCTGGAGGTTGCCGAGCTCCTGCGCGGCGCACCGCGCTTGCGGCCCGTGGAGCGTGTGGCCCTGGTCGGCCTACGCGGTGCCGGCAAGAGCTCGGTCGGGCGGATCCTCGCTCTCGAACTGGAGGTGCCCTTCGTCGAGCTGGACCACGAGGTGGAAACCGTGGCCGGGCTGTCCCTTTCGGAGATCTTCGACCTGCACGGCGCGACGGCGTTCCACCGCTACGAGGCCCAGGCCCTCGAACGGGTGCTCTCCAGTGGCGAGCGGCTCGTGCTCGCAACCGGCGGTTCGATCACCGAGGCTCCGGCGAACTTCGACCGCCTCCTCGAGACGTGCCACACCGTCTGGCTGCAAGCGGAACCGGAGGAGCACTTCCAAAGGGTGCTCGGTCAAGGGGACCACCGGCCCATGCGGGAGCGCCCGGGTGCGCTGGCGGAGCTCGGTGCGCTGCTCGCCGCGCGCCGCCCCAGCTACGAGCGCTGCAAGGCCGCGGTGCGCACCTCGGGACTCGACCCCGCGGCCGTCGCCGAACGTGTGCTCCGCTCGTTGCCTTCGGTGTGAGTGAACGCGGTCGAGTGCGGTGCCACTCCGGAACGCGATGCGATTCGGGGAACGCGGGCTGATTCCGGGAACGCCGCGTGACGCCGGCAAAACAGTGCGGGCTGGGAATGCTCGGCACTCTCGGTATGGGGAAAAACGCAGCTTCCGGCACGGAAGTTGGACATGGGGCTGTAGTCGAGGCCCGCGGTCCCCGTAACAAGGCGCTCGACGGCGGACAGTTCGGTTCTTGGAACCACACGCCTGAGCATTTCCACGCGCGCCTGTTCGCTTCCGCACCCCTCCGGCGCGGCAGGTGCGATCCCGCAAAACCCGTTGACCTGCGCAATGGTTGAGTTGTTCGTTCCCAGCATTTCCGCCGCCGTCCCGCGCCGCCGAACGCAGCGTTCGCGTTGGTTCCCGGCGGCCCTCCTTCTCTGCATTGCGGGCCCCGCGTCCGCACAAACCTCTCCCACCGAACTCGCCGTTCCCGCCGAATCCTCGGCGCGCTACCGCCTGCAAGCACCGACGTTGGCCACAGGCGGCGCGACCGAACCCGACGGCACCGAAGGCCGCGAAACCACCGCCGGCATCGCCGCATCCGAGGCGCCCCCCGGCGGATTGCCCGCGGGACCCACCGTTCCCCCGAACGCGGGCGGTTGGGTCGGCGAGCCCCCGGGCACCCACGCGCCCGTGGGCGTGAACCTGGCGGGCCTCGCGGATTGGAGCTCGGAATGGCCCTTCGTCGACGTGATGAAGGTCAGCCGTCCCTGGTTGCCGCAACTGGCCGGCTTCGGCTCACCCTGGAACACCGGCGTGCCGCTGCAACTGGACGCAAACGGTTGGCCGATCCTGAAACCGGGTGAGGCCGCGGCGACGATCGTGATGGACGCGATCGCGGGCGAGTACCCCGGCGGCGTGTACGTCTGCCTCTACGACGGGGAGGGCCAGTTCGAGTTCCAGAACGACGCCAAGGTGAAATCCGCCGCGCCGGGTCGCATCGAGTTGGACGTGACACCGAGCAACGGCGGCATCGTGATGCGCATCGTGCAGTCGAACCCCGCGAACCACGTGCGCAACGTGCGACTCGTGATGCCGGGCTTCGAGAGCACCTACGCCGAGGAGCCCTTCCACCCGGTGTTCCTCGAGCGCCTGGCCCACTACCAGACGCTGCGTTTCATGGATTGGCAGCGCACCAACAACTCCACGTTGGTGAAGTGGTCCGACCGCACGCGGCCCGAACTGCAGACCCAGGCCGACGACCAGGGGGTCGCGCCCGAGTACGTGGTCGCCCTCTCCAACCGACTGGGCAAACACCCGTGGGTCTGCATGCCGCACATGGCGGACGACGACTTCCTGCGCCAGTACGCCATTTTGGTGAGGGACACGCTGCACCCGGACCTCAAGGTCTACCTCGAGCTCTCCAACGAGGTGTGGAACAGCGGTTTCAGCCAAGCCCAGTACTGCCAGAACAAGGGCGTGGCCGAGGGCCTCTCGGGCAATGCATACCAGGCGCAGTTGCGCTGGTACAGCAAACGCGCCGTGCAGATGTTCGACATCTGGACGGACGTGTTCGGCGGTGCGGGAAGCCCGGGGGCCGAGCGGGTCGTGCGGGTCATGGGCGGCCAGTCCTCCACGCCGTGGACCGGTGAGACGGCGCTGGACTTCCAGAACGCGTACCAAAAGACCGACGTCTACGCGATCGCGCCCTACTTCGGCGGCAGCTTGGGCAGCCCGGACAAGGCTCCCATCACCGTCACGTGGACCGTGCAGGAAGTGCTGACCGAGTGCATCCTGCAGATCCTCGGCCCGCTCACCGACAAGCTGCTGGAGAACGCCGCGATGGCCCAGTCGCGCGGTGTGCAGTTGGTCGCCTACGAGGGTGGTCAGCACCTCGTGGGCATGGTCGGCTGGGAGAACAACCAGGCTCTCACGGACCTGTTCGTCACGGCGAACAGGAACCCCATGATGTACTGGGCGTACCGGCTCTTCCTCGAGCGGTGGAAGTTCGCTGGCGGCGGTGCTTTCGTGGCGTACCACTCCTGCGGCGTGGCGTCGAAGTGGGGCTCGTGGGGTTCGCTCGAATACCAGGCCGAACCGCTCTCCAAGGCGCACAAGTACCGGGCGCTCATCGACTTCGTCGCGGAGGAGCAGCCCGTGTTGCACTACGGCACGACGTGCGGCCCTCTGATCGGCAGCATCGGCAAGGCCGTGGCCGGCGGTCCGTCGATGTACTTGGTGGCCGGGGGGGCTCCTCCCGGAGCGCCCGGATTCCTGGCGGCGGCGGGGGACCACGGCGGTTGGTCGAGCCTTCCCTTGCCGCTCGATCTGACGAGTTTCGGCGCGACGGGCTGTTCGCTCTACGTGCCGCTCGAGGCAACCGCTTCCGTGCAGGCCGACGGCCACGGCGCGGTCCTGCTGCCGTTCGCACCGCCCGGGTTGCCCCAACTGGTGGGACAGGAGTTCCACTTCCAGTTCGCGTTCGGGGCCCCCGGCGTGAATCCGGCGGGAGCTACGTTCTCGAGCGGCCTGCGCCTCGTGATCCAGGGCTGAAGCCAACAGGGGGCCGGCGCCGCTCGGCGTCGGTCCCCGCTTCTGCGGCCGTCAAGCGTCAGCGCGGCCGTCAAGCGTCAGCGCGGGCGGCGGCGGTTCAGCGCGGGCGGCGGAAGAGCGCGATGGACGAGTTCGTGTGGCTGATCAACGGGTGGTAGAGGTCGTCGATCAGTTCGAGCTTCGCGTCGTCCAGCAACTCGCGCAGGTCCGTCGAGGTGAAGTCCGCGCGCCAACCCTCGCGCGGGTCTTCGCACTGCGCGCGGTCGATGCTGGCGTAGTGCAGGATCGCCACGGCCCCGGGGCGCAGCACGCGCGCGAACTCGTGCATGTACCCCCGCACTTGGGGTTTCTCCACGTGCACGAAGACGTCGAACGACCACACCAGGTCGATGCAGCCGTCGGCCACACCGGCCAAGCTCATCCCATCGCCGAGGAGGTACTCGATGTCCGGGTGTTCGGCTCCGAACCGCTCGGCGCACATGTCGAGGCACTTTTGCGCCAGATCGACCAGCACGAGGCGCCGGGGAGCACGGGTCAGGATCTCGGAGGTCCAGCGGCCGGCGCCCGGGCCGATTTCCAAGACGTCCATTCCCGGCGTCAGGTGGGGCCACAGGGTGCGCTCCAGGATCGTGCGCTTCCAAAGTTCCCCCGGGGTCCAGCTTTCGCCCCGATCGGACCAGTCGTAGTCGCGGCCCCAGAAGCGCAGGTTCTCTTCGCGCGTCGGCATCGTGGTGGAGTCTACCCCGGCCGGGTGTGTCGACCGGAGCGCGGGCCAAGGGTACGCTCCGCGCCCCGATGCTGCCGCCCACCGCCCATCTCCTGATCACCGGCGGCGCGGGTTTCCTCGGCTCGCACCTGGCGGACCGCTGGCTCGCCCAGGGCGGCGCGGTGACCCTGCTGGACGACCTTTCGGCCGGGGCTTCGGCCGACGCCGTCGACGCGCGCACCGGCG
The DNA here is from genome assembly GCA_016125265.1 of Planctomycetaceae bacterium. GTDB lineage: Bacteria > Planctomycetota > UBA1135 > UBA1135 > RI-242. The sequence continues at coordinate 50,898 of WGMC01000042.1, read as the reverse complement.
GCCGGGCGCGGCTCGTCGTCGGCAGTGTGCTGGACGAGGGTTTGGTGGGGGAACTGGTCGCCCGCACGGACGGCGTCGCACACCTGGCGGCCGTGGTGGGGGTGGAGCGGGTGGTGCGCGAGCCCGCGCGGACCCTGGAGGTGGGCACACGCGGCGGGCAAGTGGTGCTCGCCGCGGCACTCGCGCATCGCCGCCCGGTGTTGGTGGTCTCCTCGAGCGAGGTGTACGGTCCCGAATCCAGCGGGACCTACTGCGAGGACGACCCCTTGGCGCTGGTCTCGCCCGAACGGGCCCGCGGGACCTACGCCGTTTCCAAACTGCACACCGAGTCCCTAGCCCTCGCCCTGCACCGCGAGCGAGGACTGCCGGCCGTGGTGGCCCGACTCTTCAACACGTCGGGTCCGCGCCAGGGGCCGGCGAGCGGCATGGTGTTGCCGCGCTTCGTGGGGGCGGCCCTGGCGGGGGAGCCCCTGGTCGTGCACGGCGACGGCTCCCAGCGGCGGGTGTTCTGCCACGTCCTCGACGCGGTAGATGCGCTGGTGCGGCTCCTGTCGCGGCAGGAGGCCCGGGGCGGTCTCTTCAATGTCGGAGGCCGGGACGAAGTCTCCATGGCCGCGCTGGCGGAACTGGTGCGCGAACGGCTGGGCTCAGCGTCCCAGATCCGATTCTGCCCGGTCCCGAAGGAGCGCGGCGATCCCCGGGACGACACCCGCCGCCGCGTGCCCGACCTGGCGCGCATCCGACGGGCCGTGGGTTGGGAGCCAACGCGGGATCTCGGGGCGCTCGTCGAGGATTTGGCCGCCGAGTTCCGGCCATCGCGCTGAGGCCGGTCGGGCTAGTGGATAGGGGGTTACCCGGTGAGGGGAACGCCGTTCGACGTGCCCTTGCGGGGACTTTCGGTGCCTCCAGGGGATCCCGCGGGCATCCCGGGCCGTCCCAAGTGACTCTGGCGGAGCGTCCCTCAGGTCCCTGCGCACCCCCGGAGCCGCGGCGGGCGGTTAGGCTTTTCCATTCGACCTATCCCGAGGTCGGGGATCCCCCCTTCCCCGCCGACGGCCAATCGCTTCCGAAGCCCCGTCCGGGGCATCCACAACATCCACGCGCCCATGCACAAGACCATCGCTCTGTTGCTCGGCACCGCTGCTCTGGGGCTCGCCGCCCTGGTGCCGAGCGGTGACGCACAAACCACGTTCACCACCACGCGCATCATCTCCGGCGCCGCCCGCCCCGTTTGGGTGGGCGCGCCCCCCGGAGACAAGGAGCGCCTCTTCGTCGTCGAACAGAACACTCGCCTGATCCGCATCTTCAAGAACGGCGCGTTCAACGCGGCGCCGTTCCTGAACGTGTCGACCCTGGCCAGCTTCAACAACGAGCGCGGCCTGTTGAGCATGGCGTTCCACCCGAACTACGCCGAGAACGGCTACTTCTTCATCAACTACACCGCCCTGAACGGCGCCACCAACGTGGCGCGGCTGAAGGTCTCGTCCGACCCGGACGTCGGCGATTTCGCCAGCGGGATCGTCATCCTCAACATCCCCCAGCCGTTCTCGAACCACAACGGCGGCAACCTCGCGTTCGGTCCGGACGGTTACCTCTACATCGGCACCGGTGACGGTGGCTCCGGCGGCGATCCGGGTTGCCGCGCGCAGAACCCGAACGAACTGCTCGGCAAGATGCTGCGCATCGATGTCGACACGATCGACGCGACCGGCAGCTACGGCATCCCCAGCACCAACCCGTTCGTGGGCAACCCCGCCTACAAGCCGGAGATCTGGCAGGTGGGCCTGCGCAACCCCTGGCGCTACAGCTTCGACCGCTTGACCGGTGACATGTACATCGGCGACGTGGGCCAGGACCAACGCGAGGAGATCAGCTTCCAGCCCGCCGGTGTCGGCGGCGTCAACTTCGGCTGGAAAGTCCTCGAGGGCAACGTCTGTTTCTCGACCGCCGCCTGCGCGCCGGGCACGCCGACCTGCGGTTCGCCCGTCTACACGGCTCCCATCCACACCTACAACCACGGCGTCGGTGGCATCTGCTCCGTGACCGGCGGCGTCGTGTACCGCGGGTGCGCCATCCCCGACCTGCAGGGCACCTACTTCTTCGCCGACTACTGCTCGGCGGCAATCTGGTCGTTCCGCTACGACGGCGCGACGGTGACCGAGTTCCGCAACCAGACCGCGGCGCTCGCGCCCGGCGGCGGCCTCAGCATCGCGGGCATCACGCACTTCGGTGAGGACGCCGACGGCGAGCTGCTCATCGTCGACTCGACCGGCGGCGAAGTCTTCAAGGTGATCCCGGTCAGCGCGCCGGCCCAACCCTGCCCGACGCTCCAGGCCGACTGGGGTGTCGTTTCGGCGTCCTCCGGTGGCACGCAGACCATGGACCTCGACATGGGTGCTGGCAGCGCGGGTTCCTTCTACCTGCTCGCGGGCAGTGTCAGCGGCACGAGCCCGGGTTTCCCCCTGGACGGCCAAGTGCTGCCGCTCAACCCGGACTTCTACACCCTGATCACCGTCGGCAGCCCGAACCAGCCGCCGCTCGCGAACTCCCTGGGTGTGCTCGACGGCGCCGGACAGGCGACCATGTCGTTCGGCCTGCCCGCTGGCCTCGCGTCCCCGTCCGACGTCGGCCTGGTGTTGCACCACGCGGCGGCGGTGATCTCGCCCCTCGGTGTGGTCAGCTCGACCAGCAACGCGGTCGCCGTGAAGCTGGTTCCCTGACCGGAGCCCGCGGTTGTCGCCCACTGGGGTGACAACCGGACCGATACGATCGCGCCCCCGGAGGCCGCAGACGCGGTTTCCGGGGGCGCCTTGTTTGGGTGGGCGCGGTTTGCGGTCCCCAAAGGGCACTTCTCACCTACAGGTGCCGCTTCGGGGCGCTACCTTCTTCGGCCGCCGATGGCCAAAGGCCCCGGCGCCCTTCCTATGGAGACCCTCGACTGCCTCTCGGCCCGCGTGACGGCGACCCGCTTCGACCCGGATCGCGGGATCGACCAGGAGGACCTGCGCGACCTGGTGCGACACGCCTGCCGTGCGCCCTCCGCGTTCCACCAGCAGCACTGGCGGTTCGTCGCGGTGCAGGACGCCGAGGCCCGCGCGGCGCTCGGCGAAGCGGCCCACGGGGACCCCCGCGTCGCGGAGGCGCCGCTGGTGCTCGTCGCGCTCGGCGACTTGCGCGCGTACGAGGATCTGGCCGAGACCCTGCGTCCGACGGTGGAGAAGGGCGAGTTGGACCGGGCCACGGCGGATCGTTGGGTGCGCCAGGCCGCCAAGGAATACTCGCAGCCCCAGGCAGCCCGCGACGAGGCCCAACGATCGGTTTCGATGGCCGTGATGTGCCTTCTGCTCGCCGCGCGGGACAAGGGGCTCGCCAGCGCGTGTCTCACCAACTTGGACGTGGATGCGCTGCGCGCCGCCCTCGCCGTGTCGGAGCGCTACCTGCCGGTGGCGTTGGTGGCGCTCGGTCATCCGCTGCCCGGGGACACCCCGCGCCAGAAGGTCCGCCTCGGTCTCGGCACCGTGCTGCACGAGGGCTCGGCGGAAGCGTTGCCCGGCTGAGAATCCGCCGCCCGATCCGTCTGGGCGATTGCGTTATAGTTGGTGCCGATCGATCCCCCCCCGGTCCCCGTCCCCCCCGAACCATCCACGTGTCCCGCGTCCTTCTGCTCGGCTCCGGCCGACTGTGCGACAGTCTGTTCCGCGACCTCGGCCAACGTGCCGAACCCAAGGCGGCGGTGGCAGTGGAGCGTCTCCCCGAGTGGCGCGCGCCTGCCGATGGCGACGTGGTGCTCGACGCCCGGCGGCCCAGCTCGGGTCAAAGTGCCGCCGCCCTGCTGGAAGAGGTGCGCCAGACGCTCGCCGCTGGCGCGCACTGGATCGATCTCTCGCGCGACCGCGAACACGTGCTCGGCATCTCGGCCCTCGACGAGTTCGCGAAGGAGCGCGGTCGTGTGGCGCTCGCGGGTGCGGGGCTCTTCCCCGGACTCGTCGAACCCTTCGTCCGCGCCCGGCTGCAGGACGTCAAACGTGTCAACGAGGTGCTGATCGGTCTGGCGCTTGGCGCGGGGGCAGCCTGGGACGCCGCCGATTTCGCGGACGTGCTCGCCGGCGTCGACCGTTCGATTGCCATGTCGATCGGCGGCGAGCGCACCCAGCGCGAGTTCTGGGGCGACACACGCTGGTTCGAACACCCCAGCCCCGTGGGCCTGCGCAAGAGCTCCAACCTCGACGCGCCGGACCTCGGTCTGTACCTGGAGCGACCGTACCGATCGGCGGGTGTGCGCCTCTCCGTCGCGCTGAGCGGCGGTCTGGGCGAGCGCGCCATGCGGCTCCTCCTGTGGTTGCACCGACGCGGCCTGGTGGCCGACTGCAGCCGACACGCGGCCCGGCTCGCGTCGTTCGGCGGGGGACGCGCCGGCCAGGAGGGCGCGCCCAGCAGCGTGACGATCGCCGTGCGCGGCATCGACGCGAAGAGCCTGCCGCTCGAACGCCGCATCTCGTTCCAGACATCCGGCCCGCTCGCCGAGTTGGAGGCGGTCCCCGCACGCCTCGCGCTGCGGGCACTGCTCGCACCCGAAGGCGAACCGCTCGCGCCCGGGGCGCGCGCGGCGGCCGGTGTGGTCGACGAGCACCAGCTCGAGTCCTTCGCGCGTGCGCAGGGCTTCACGGTGCGCCGCGGCGACCTCGGCGGCTGGCGCGCCTGACGCTCGGCGTCGAACGCCGATTGCTGAGCCCGCGCGCGGCGCTCGCGCTCACTCGGCGCTGAGGACCGCGTCGAGACCGTTCGAGAACCCGAGGAACCCCCACAGCTCGGAGTCGATCGAGAAGGCCTGGAACGACACCACCTTGCCCGCGAGCGCCGGTGTGTTGGGCAGGCTCAAGAGCGCACGGCTGCGGCCCTCGCCGTCGAAGGCGAGCGGCAGCAGTTGGGCGCTCGGCACGTCGACGAGGAATGTGCCGAACTGCACGGGCAGGAGCGAGTTGGTGGGCGAGAACGCCAGCACGCCGGGTGTGTTCGCACCGGCGCCCGACACTTCCAGCAGGATCGGGTTGCCGAGCACCGGAGGTGTCGTCGAACCGAGTGCCAGAACGTCGGAGATCAGCCCAAGACCCTGGCGTTCGATCCAACCGCCGTCGAAACCGTGCGGGCCGAACACCCTCAACTCGGACGCGGTGGCGAAGGATGCCTGGCCGCCGGCGGTGCCGATGACACGCACTTCGCGCAGCACCACCGGTTGGAAGTTGATGTGGTACGCCTCGTAACTCGGAGTGCCCGGGCCGACCGTGCGGTAGGGCGGTGCGATCTCGAGCGGACCCACGGTCTTCCATGGGGCGCCCGCGTCGAGGCGCCACTCGACCCGCACGTTCTGCAGCCAACCGCCAAGGTCGCTGCCCGCGCTGCTCCAGAGCAGACCCTCGCGGTAGCGCAGTCCGCGCACCGTGGTCGCGTCGTCGAAGCGCCAACCGAACCACGCGGGACCGCCCGGATCCGCGGGGTGGTACGAGGACACCTGGGCGATGGGGCTCGTGCTGCTGGGCTCGGGCTCGGCGCCGTCGCGCAGGAGTTCCAGATTCGCGGAGCCAAAGCTTTGGGGCCCGGCCGGCTCGAAGGCCAGCGTGCTGGCGATCGGAGCGGCGGCGAGGTCCGTTACGTCGCGCAGGGGCGCAGGCGGCGCCACCGCGAACACACGCAGTTCGGACACGCTGACGAAGCCCAGATTGCCGCCCGGGCGTCCGATCACGCGCACGCCGTCGGCGGCGACGGGGTCGAACGCAAACCGGTACATCGCGTAGCCCTCGCCGGCCACGTCACCCGGATGGTCGGGCGTGACCGTGACACCGGTCGCGGGTTGCCAAGTGCCGCCCAGCAGCACTTCGATCTTGGGATTCTTGAACCAGCCGCCCTGCGGCACGTGGGCGCCCTCGCGCAGCTCCACGGCGAACACACGCGCGCCCGCGGGGTGGTTCTGGCCGAAGCGGTAACCCACCCAGTCGTTGGCGTCGAAGAACACCGCCTGCGGGTGGTACGTGGCGTACTGCAGGTTCAGGTCGGAACCCGGCTCGGGCAGTTTGCGGTCGCGCCAGATCTCGGGATCCCGGTTGCCGAACCCCTGCGAACCCGGGGGATCGAGGCTCAGCACCTTGGCTTCGAAGCTCGCCGGACCGGCGACGTCCACGACGCGCGCAGCGGGGTGCACGTGCACGCTGCGCTCGGAGAGCACGGTGCCGTTCTTGCCGCCGAGGAGCCGCAGCCGGAAGCCGAAGTCCGTGCCGTCTCCGCCGGGACTGACGAAGGGCAGCTCGGCCTGGGCGGCCGGCACGACGATCGCGTCCGGGATCCAGTTGCCGTCGACGAACACGTCGATGGACCAGAAGAGATCCAAGGCTCCGCCCTGGCCGTCGAACCCGATGCCCGAAAGCAGGATGGGTTCGCCCTTCTCGAAGGTCTGGCCCTGGGTCGGCGACACGATGGCTACGGTGGGTTGCAGGAAGCCGGGCAGCACGGGCTGCACCAGTTCCGCGGTTTCGAATCCATCGAACACACGCAGCGTCACCTGGTAGAGGGCGGGCGCGGCGAAGGTGTGGGACACGGCGGGCCCCTCGACCAGCGGCGAGCCGTCGCCGAAGTCCCAGGTGAAGACGAGTTTGTCGCCGTCGGCGTCCGTGGTGGCGCTGGCGTCGAAATCGAGCCGCAGGGCATCGTCGGTCGTGGCTACGTCAAAGCTCAGCGCCGGCGCCTGGTTCGCCCCGTAGCGCAGCGCCATGACGCGCGACGTGCCGGAGAAGTACCCGCGCTGCACGACCAACAGATCGCCCGTGTCGGCCTCGTTCTTCACCGCCACGAGTGTCGACACGAGTTCGCCCACGTCCGCCACCTGCTGCACCGCGCCGTTTCCGTCGAGCGCGAGAGCCTTCAGCCACTCGAAGCCGAAGTCGCCGAAGAAGTAGCGCCCGTGCAGGACCGGCGGGTAACTCGCGCCTTCGTAGAACGTGCCGCCGATCACGCAGATGCCGAGGAAGCCGTTCAGCGGCTCACCGTCGAGGGTCTGGTGCGCCGACAGCGGCTTCATGTTGCCGGGCAGGTCGCGGTGCCACTTGACGAGCGGCGGACTGGCGGGCACCGGCGCCGTGTTGCAATCGGGCCAGCCGTAGGGATTCGCGGGGTGCACGTGGGCGAAGGCGAATTCGTTCACCTGCGTGGCTTCGAAGCAGGGCCAGCCGAAGTTCTCGCCGCCCTTGCAGAGGCTCAGCTCCTCGATGCTGGTCGAACCCACGTCGCCGATCACGAGCCACCCGGGTTGGGCCGCGGCCGGATCGCTGGAGCCCGTCCCCGGTACCTTCGCCATGCGGAAGCCGTTGCGCAGCCCCATGGCCCACACTCGCGAGCGCAGACTCGCCGGATCGCCGTCGAAGAAGGGGTTCGAGTCGAGGCCGAAGCCAGTCGCCGGATCGAGGCGCAGCACCTTGCCCGACAGGCTGTCGAGGTAGAGGGAGCGGAACGTCCCGATGTCCTGCGACTTCTGGATGGGGCCCTTCAGTCCCGTGATCGGGTTGACGAAGTCGTCGAAGCCGTAGGGGTGCAAGCCGCCGAAGTCCGCTTGGAAGATGTCGGCGCCGTCGCCCGTCGAGAGGAGCAGGCTGCCGTCGTCGCCGAAGACGAGCGAACCGCCTTGGTGGGACTCGTGCAGGATCGGCACGGCCGTGGGAGCGCTGCCGTCGGCCAAACGCTCGCCGAGGAGGACCTGGCGCGAACCGAGGATCGCACGCGGCACGGTCAGGCCGCCCTCGACGACCTCGTGCACGCGGTAGCGGGTCAGGCGGCCGAAACTCGACTCACCGTTCGTCCCGTTGAGCTCGTCCTTGCCGACTGCGTAGTAGAGGTAGAGCCACGACGTGTCGCCGCCATCGGGCACGAAACCCGGGTGCACCTGGATCGCGACCAAGCCCCGGTCCGCGAACACGGCGACCTCGTCCCACAGGGTGATCACCACACCTTCGGGAGTGCCGTCGGGGGCGAAGCCGCGCACGATGCCGGTTTGTTGTGCAACCAGCAGCCGACCGCCGGGTAGAGACACCAGGTCCGTGGGCGCCTCCAGGCCGCTCACGAGCACCTCGGTTTCGAAGTGGGCCGGCAATACCGGCTCGGGCAATTGGGCGACGGCGGCGGCCGGGGTCAGCAGCACGCAGCCGACGAGGGCTGGACGGAGGAATCGCATGGCGGGCTCCGCGAGGGGGGCGGGGGGCCGAGGTGGCTGGGTCGGAAGGTCCTTGTCGGGGTACGCTGCGTCCCGGGGAGGGGACCCCGAGCCGTGCGCGACGTCTGCGGAGGGTTCTGGGGCCGCCGAGGGTGGCGGTCCAGCGCAAACGGACCAAGGGAAGGTACCCGATCCCGGGCCCCCTGGGGTGGCCGGGGGACAACTTTGCGCGTTCCTTGATGGAGCGGTCGCGCGGTTCGGACGGTCCGCCTGCGGCTGCCCCGATTGCGGGGGGCGATTCCCGGGTCGGGCCGGGCGGACAGCGCCCGCTCGGACGGCTGGCCAGGCTGCTGGCGGGTCGCGAGCGACACCCGAGGGTACTTCGCTGGGCAGGGTGCCTACACTGGTCCTGTGTGCGCCGCGCAAAACACGTGGCCGGGCCGGGGGGAGTTCCTGCCGTGAACCCACGCCTCAACCTCGGACGGAGCCATCGGGCGCCGGTCGCGGCGGCGCTGGGTGTGGCTGCGGCGCTGCTGCTCGGGTTGTCGCTTGCTCTTGGCCCGGGCGGAGCGGGCGCGCCGCCGCTGACGGTGTCCGCTGTCGGGACCGAACCCGCGGCAGACCCGAGAGCAACGTCCGCGCCGCTGGCCGCCGCCCAGCCCAACGCCCTGCGTGCTCCCGCCGAGTTCGCCGCATCCGAGCGGGTCGAGGTGGCGGCGAAGCCCACGCCACGAACCCCAAGAGGCCAGGGCATACCGCGCGTCCCCGCGTCCGAACCCGCGTTGCTGGACCTCGCGGCCTCGCTGCGACTGCGGCTGGTCGACGCGACGGGCGAGCCCCTTGCGCGCCGCTCCGTGCGCGTGCGCACGTGGGGTGGCTACCACGCGGCGGAACGAACCCTCGTCGCCGACGGCGGCGGGTGGGTCGAGTTGGAACTCGGCCAACTGCGCGACCGCCCGCGGAACGCCGAGTTCGTTGCAGCGTCGGCGCACGACCCGGCGCTGCGCTCGCCGGTGTTGCAGCTTGGCCCCGAGGGTCCCTACGGACTGCTGCGCGGCCGCGTGCTGGGCGGCGACGTGGCGCTCGAACCGACGCCGCGCTTCGTGTCGGGACGCGTGCTCGACGGGCGCGGCGCTGCCGTCGCGGGTGCCGTCCTGGAAGTTGTCCCGAAGGGAGCGCGCGACCGGCCCACGGAGCGCGCAGCCGACGGCGGCGGCGGGACCACGAGCGACGCGGACGGGCGCTTCGCGATCCTCGGCGCCAGGGGCGCGGGACCCTGGCAGTTGGTCGCCGCCGCGGAGGGCCGCGGCACGATCGCGCCGGTCGACGTGACTCCGGGGGAGACGAACGTCGAGGTGCACGTCGTCGAGCTCGTTTCGGTGGGCATCGAACTGGTGCTCGCGCCGTGGATGGTCGCCGCGGACTTTCGCGTCCACTTCGAAGCGCCCGGCTTGCCGTCGCTGCCGCTCAGTCGCGTGTCCCAAACGGCCCGCATGGCGCGGTTCGCCGCGGATCGCCTTCCGGTTGCGGATGGCGAGATCGTGGTGCGTTGGGCCGATTTCGACGAAGAGTGTGTGCGCATCGCCGCGCCCCTCGCCACGTCGGTCGAAACCGACGAAGCCCTCGAGATACCGGCCGTCGAGATGGATCGCTGGGTGCGGAGTGTAGAGTTCACGGTGCGCGGTTCGAACGACCGACACCTCAGCGGCGCGCGCGCCGTGGTGCGCAGCCGCGGCGGTCGCGGCAGAACCTACGAAGTCGGCCCGAGGCCCGTGCTCTTGCCGCGGCTGCGCGGGCCCACCACGGTGCGCGTCGAAGCTGCGGGTTACGTCGCGCTCGACGTGCAGGTGACCGGGGAGCGCGCCGACGTGGTCCTGCAAGCGGGCTCCCGGGTGCGCTTTCGCCCTCCGCTCAGCGGCGCCCACGGCCACCGCAAGTTGGTCTGGTACTGGGAGCCGCTCGATCCGGAAGCCCTTTGCGGGGGCATCGCGTCGTGCGCGCAGCGGGCCGACGCGGACGGGGTCTTCAGCCTCGTCGCCCCCGGCTCGTACCGCGTGCTGGCCCGGGGCCACGGGGACAGCCAGTTCGAGTGGGAGGGGTTGCTGCACGTGCCGTTCGAACCGGGGGAGACGCCGCTTTGGCTCCAGGATCCGGACGGGGATTGGGAGGAGTTCCTGGAGGATCTCGCCGCGCGGTCTCCCGACGGGTGAGCGGACCGGGTACCGTGCGTCCCGGTCACCCTTCCCAGGAGCTTCGCGACCATGAAAGGACTCTTGCCGTGGGCGTTGGCGGCATTGGTGCTCGCCCTGCTCGTCGTGTTCGTCGGCGATTGTGCGCCCGCGCGCGACGCGCTGCCCACCGCGGTGTCGCGTGGCACCGACGCGGACTCCTCCGCGTCGCTTGCCGCACTTGCGGAGGGCGAGCCCGGGCAAGCGACTCCGGATACCACCGTGGGCAGCGACCTGCGCTCAGCGGTGTCGCAAGCGCAGTTGGTCCCCGCGGCAGCGGTCAGTTCGCTCGCCGGTTTCTGGATCGAGGTCGTGTACGCCGAGGACGGCGCACCGGCCGCCGGAGCCGAGGTGGACGTTCGGTTCGACCTCCAGGGGGATCTGGAGCGCGAAGCGCGCGGTTGGGGCGCGGCGCGCAGCGCCGGCCTGCGCGCGCCACCCGCGCCGACGGGCATGGTCTTGCCCTGGCACGACGACGAACTCGGCGCAACGCTGGTCGCCGACGACGCGGGCCGGGTGCGTCTCCTGCAGTTCGGCTCCTATGGCGAGCTGCGCGCCTCCGCCCGCCGCGGCGGCAATCTGTACCGGGGTGAACTGCTCCTCACGTACGAGCTGCTGGCCGGCGTCGACTCGGTACTGCGCGTCGAACTGCAACCGGCCTTCGCAGCCGACGTGCTGGTGCTGGACGCCGCCGGCGTTCCGGTTCCCGGCGTCGCAGTCGTCGCTCTGGTCCCCGAGACCAGCAAGGACGCGCGTGCCCTGGCGACGCTGGGTTATTCGATGTCGACGGAAGAGCGGGGGATCCACACGATCCTGGCCGGCGGCGTGACGGACGGCGAGGGGCGCGCGGAACTGCTCGATCCCTCCAATCGTGTGGCCCGCGCCATGGCGGCGGGCAAGGCGCCGGCGGTCCAGGCGATGGTGCTCGTGGACACACCCGTGCGCGCGCCGCTCGTCGCGGGGCAGACAGCAGAACTCCGCCTGCCGCCGATGGGTTCGGTCGCGGTCGAGCTAGCGCCGGGCGACCACGCGCAGGTGCACGACTTCGCCGCGGTGTCGCTCTCTGTGCAAGGCGTGTCGAACCCGCCGATCGCGACGCTGCGGCGGAACATGGACGGGGGCCGCACCCGCTTCGCGCACGTGGGCCTCGGGCTCCAACTCTCCGCCAAGATCAGTGTGTTCAATGACTATGGTCCCTTCGTGTTCGCGGGGCCGACCAAGCCGGGCCAAGAGGTGCGTTTTGTGATGCCGGAGGCGCTCGGCCAACGTGTGCTCGCGTTCGAGCTGGTGGACGAGGCCGGCGCGCCGATCGCGGACACGTGGGTGCGTGTGGTGCAGCGCCACGGGCGCGGTGCGTTCGGTGTCACTCAGCTCACCGACGGATCCGGTCGGTTGCGTGTGGAGTGTGGCAACCCGATGTCCACCGCCACGGCGCTCGAGATCGTGGCGCCGGGCCAGGAGCGTGAAGGTCTGCTCGTGCGCAGCCTCGAAGCCAAGGTGGACCTTGGGCCGGAGGGACCGTTTCCGATGGACGCGGCCTTCCACGACGCCGGTGTTCTCGTGCTGCGGCAACTGCCGCTGCTTGCGGTCGGGCGAGTGGTGGACGGCTCGGGTGCGGCGATCCCCGGTGCGACCGTGGAAGTGACCGCCGGCGCGGATCAACCCACACTTTCCATGATCCAGCGTTTCCAGCGAGCGGTGACCCAGAGCAACGGGCGCGGGGAGTTCCTGCTGGAGGGGACGAGCCCCGGCCCGGATGCGAAGCTCTTCGCCAGCGCCAAGGGGTTTGGTTTTGCGGAGCCGCAGCCGCTCGTGGTGGGGGCGCGGGACGTCGTGCTCGTCCTCGGAAGCACGGGCGCCGTGCGATTGGCGCTCGTGTTGCCCGAAGGCCTGCGCCCGGACTCTGCGAGGGCCGAATTGCTCCGCGGACGCGATGGGCCGCTCGACCTGGTGGAGCCACGGCGCCATGGCCCGTACTCGGGCCGCGTCGAGTTGCAGCGCGACAAGCTGGAACCTGGTCCATGGACCCTGTACGTCATCTCCGCCGCGGACGAAGTGCCCATCGTGCGGATGGAAATCGACGTGCCCGTCGCGGGTTTGGTGGACCTCGGCGAAATCGACCTGACGGAGCAGCTTCTGACTCTCGAGTTGCGCGCCGTCACACGCGATGGCCTCCCCGTTCGGAGCGTCTCGGCGCGGCGTGTGGACGGCGATCGTTCCGTAGCCCTCGTGCCCGGTTTCCATCCGCCCGCGATCGTGCCCAAACCCCCGGACGGCGCGGTGGTGGAAGTCAGTGCGATGGGTTACCTGCCCGTCCGCGCCACCGTGTCGGGACCGGTTCTGGAAGTGGTTCTCGAGAAGTCCAATCCCGCGCGCCTCGTGTTGCCGCCGGGCCTGCGGGTGCCGAGCAAACGCCTTCCAGTGTCCTTCGCCTTCGAACGCCTGAGCGGTGACGACACCCAGCGCACGTTCCCTCTCGTCAGCTTGGAGAACCAATCCGAGTACCCCACCAACCTCGGCCCCCCGGGTCGCTTCCGCCTGAGCGTGTTGGACTTTTCCAAGAGGAACCGGGTACTCAACGACGCCCGCGTCGAAAGCGGCGAGTTCGAAGTGCGCGCGATCGACCTCGAACAGAACCTTCCCATCGAACTTCCGATCGACGCGGGCGAGTGGCTGAAGCTGCTGGAGAAACACGATGGGCCGTGAGGGCGCATCTGTGAGCTGGCGCGCGGCTCCGTGTCAACGCAGCGGCGGGGCGGGCTGGATTCCGGGCTGGGATTGGGCCGCGAGGCGTTGTTGCAGCGACTGGGCGAGGGCTTCCAGGCCGAGGGTGCCGCGTTCGTCCACGGTGCGCCAGAACGCGGTCCATGCGCCCAGGCGCGCGGCCGGGGCCAGGTCGCGTTCCAGGCCCGCGATGGCCGAGTGGGGCGGGAGGCGCCACCAGTTCGGGCTTTGCTCGGCGAAGTCCAGGGAGCTTTGGCCCGCTTCCCCTTCGAAAATCAGCGTGCGCACGAGGTGGGCGCGGGCCGGCTGGCGCCGGGCGGCGCTCAGCAGCGTCGCTTCGAACATGCCGTCGGAATCGCTGGAGCGGTAGAGGCGCAGTTCGAGGTCCAGAACGGGCTCGAGTAGCCCGTCCGCCCGGCGCACCACGCGCGCGCCGCGGTCGAGCAGCACGGACTTGTCCGCGGCCACCGAATCGAGGTGCGCGAACGGCGCCAGGTCGGCGCGCGCGAGTTCGGCGCCCGCCGGCACACGCGCGAACGGCGCGCTGAGTTGGGCGCGCCCCATGCGTGTGATGCTGACGAGCGCGTCGGAACCGCGTGTCGAACGCGCCTGCTCCAACGTGGCGAGCATGTCGCCGAGCGGCGCACTTGCCACGCCGTGGCGCACTTGGGTGCGGTCGACGAGCCACAGCTTTCCCGCCTCGTCCAGCTCGACGGAGACCGGATCCAATCCCTCGGGCAGCTCCGAGCTCAAACCGAAGACGATGCCACCCGGCAGCTCGGCAAAGTTCGCGGTGCTGAGCGCGGTGGGCGCGAAGCTCGACGCCACCAGCGCGTCGCGGCCCATGCGCGGGGGCTCGAGTCCCGAGTTCACCCGCACCTCGAGGGCCTCGGCGGGCGACAGTCGCAAGCGTTCGTTTCGCGAGAGGGGGCCGGACGGCTCCCTGCGCTCGTCCTTCTCTGCGCCGCCATCGACTCCGAGCCGCAGCGGACGCGCGAGGGGGAACGTGTCCGCGCGGGGCACGGGCTCCACACGCACGGCGGTCCACGGCGCGATGCGCGCCAGGTAGGCCTCGGCCCGCGGCCGATCCGAAGCGCGGCTTGCGTCCGCGACGTGCGAATCGGCCCCGCGCGCGGCGGCGGTGCCCTCGTCATCCGCGGCGAACGCGCCGACGGCGGCAAACAGCGGGGCCAGCGGCAACAGCAGGAAGAGTCGGTTCCCCATTCCCCAATGGTGGATCCCGCGGGGCTTCGGTACAAGTGGGGGGTCGCCGCTGCGACGTTCCCGACCCCCAAACGCACCTTCCGGAGCCAAAAGATGAGCCTGCGCCTTGGAGACACCGCCCCCGATTTCACCGCCGACAGCACCGCCGGAACGATCCGATTCCACGAGTGGCTCGGTTCGAGCTGGGGTGTGCTCTTCAGCCACCCGAAGGACTTCACGCCGGTTTGCACCACCGAACTGGGGCGCCTCGCGAAGCTGGCGCCCGAGTTCCAAAAGCGCAACGTGAAAGTGCTCGGTCTGTCGGTGGATCCGGTTGAGGACCACAAACGCTGGAAGAGCGACATCGAGGAGACCCAGAGCTGCAAGGTGGATTACCCGATCCTCGCGGACCCGGATCGCAAGGTCGCGACGCTCTACGACATGATCCACCCGGGCCTGTCGGAGACGTTTACGGTGCGCTCCGTGTTCGTGATCGGGCCGGACAAGAAGATCAAACTCACACTGACCTACCCGATGAGCGCAGGGCGCAACTTCGACGAACTGGTGCGTGTGCTCGACAGCCTGCAGCTCAGCGCCAAACACCCGGTCGCGACGCCGGCGGACTGGCGCCCCGGGCAAGAGGTGATCATCGCGCTGAGTGTCAACGACGCGGACGCGAAGACCAAGTTCCCGAAGGGCATCCGCGCGCCGAAACCCTACCTGCGTTTCACGCCGCAACCCGATTGAGTGCGACCTACCCGCATCAACCGCCGTCCGCGTATCCCAGGGCGGCGAGTTGCTGCGACACGGCGGACGACGGCGCGGCGTCGAGCGGCGGACGCACCGGCACGCGCCAGGCGGGGCGAGTGCGCTCGAGCGTTTCGAACGGATCCTCGGGCCAGGTTTCGCGGATGAGCGCCGCGCGCTCCTCCGGATCGTCGCGCAGGTGGAACAGCTTGCGCTCGCCGAGGTCCTCGCCCTCGGCGATCCACTTGTGCGCGCCGCGCACGGCGTACGCCGAGCCCGCGTGGTTGAGGCCGTAGCGGAGCGTCTCGCCGTCCGGCGCCCCGCGGAACACGGCACGCCCGCGCCAGCGGCGGTGCGGGCGCAGGTCGAGGAGCTCGCACAGCGAACGCGGCACGTCGATCAGCGAAACGGGATCGGCGCGGCGCGCGGGCGCGAGGCCCGGCGCCTCGACCAGGAGCGGCACACGGACCTGTTCTTCCCAGAGGCCCATACCGTGGCCGATGAAGCCGTCGTGGTCGCCGAAGCCTTCGCCATGGTCCGAGGTGAAGAGCACCACGTCGCGCCGGCCGTGGTGCTCGAGCCGCGACAGGAACCGCCCAAACGCCCGGTCGAGGTCGCGCGCGCCGCCCTTGTACAAGCCGCGCAGTTCCTGGAGGGCGATGCGGTTCTCGGGGATGTCGGCAACGTGCGGCACCTGGGTGCCACCCATCGCCGCGCGCAGGCTCTCGTAATCTCGCCCCAATCCCAGTTGCGCGCCGTGGGCGAGGCGCGTTTCTTCGTCGACGAAGTACGGTTCGTGGGCGCGGTAGCTGTGGAACAGCAGGAACAAGGGCCGCGGATCGGGGCTCTCGAGCAGCGCCTCGAGGTGCGCAAAACCGACGTCCAATTGGCCAAACCGCGACTCCTCCACAAAAACTTCGAAACCCTGCGCCAAACCGAAGGCGCGGCGCACGAATCCGCCGTCGGTGATCGCCGCGGTGCGCCAACCGAGGGCGCGCAGTTGGCTCGCCAGAGTGATGGTCTCGGGCGGCAGGGAGTGGCTGGGTTCGTGCACCCCGTGGGCGACGGGGTTCAGACCCGTGAAAAGGCTCGCCGTCGCGGGCAGGGTCCAGTTCGACGGCGAGCGCGCGCTGTCGAACTCGAGCGCGCCCGCGCCAAACTCGGCGAGGTGCGGGAGAAGCGGGCCGCCGTCCAGCGATTCGCCGAGCAGATCGGCGCGGAACGTGTCCGCGAGGAACACGGCGACCGTGCGGGGTCTTGCGGTCGATTGGGTGTCGACACGTGGCGCGAGCACCGCGAGACGCGCGGGACCGCCGCGCACGGCGAGCTGCAAGGTGCCCGCGCCATCGGGCAAGGGAGCGCTGAACTCGACGAGCTCCGGTTCGATGCTCTCGGTCACGGGCAGGCTGCGCCGCAGCACTTCGACTCCGTCGAAGCTGAGTTCGAGGTCCAACGGCTCCTGCGGGCCAGCGAGCGGCAGCCCCGCGAGCGCCAACACACAACTGAACTGGCGGTCCGCGCCGCCCGGCAGGTGCATGCGCCACGCCTCCTGGGGCCACAGCAGAAAGCCGTTTCCACTGACGGCGCCGGATTCGACGCGGCGTCGCTCGCCGCGCCGGTAGCCGCGGCCGAGCGGGACCCGCAGTTCGAACGTCGGACCGAGGGATTCCAGCGCGGCCCGCGTGGTGAGCAGGCGCGGTCCGACCGCCGTGAACGCAACCGTTTCCGCCACACCGTCCGGCAGCTCGCCGTCGACCGTCGGCACGAACCACGGCTCCACGTAGGAGAGCCGCGTGCCATCGGGCGCGATCAAGAGCGGCGCACCGTCGCCCTCCGAACGCAGCGAGAGAAGGTTGACCTCGGGGCGTTCGAGCCCGAACGTGCCGGGCCACGGCGCGGGCGCAAACTGTTCTGCTGTCAGTTGCAGGCTCAACCAGCGCTCGCCGCCCTCGCGTTCGAGGTTGACGTCGGGGAGCGCCGCGGAGCCCGTCGACCCAATTGGCACGATCCCCGCGGGATCGAAGTGCGCGGACAGCTCGAGCCCCGCGCGCCCGCTTGGACCGCAGGCCGAACCGACGCAGAGGGCAAGTGCCGCGGCGAGACGCGCGGCGCCGCGTTGGGTGCGAACCAGCGCCATGGCAGCACCCTAACCCGGGGGCGCGGGCGTGCGCCAGCCCGGTGCGGCGGTCAGCGCCGCTCGCTGTCTGCGAGGCTCTCGGCGATGGCGCGCGCCACGCGCTGGCCGTCGAGGGCCGCCGAAACGATGCCGCCGGCGTAGCCCGCGCCCTCGCCCGCGGGGTAGAGCCCGTGGATCGCCGCCAGTCCCTCCCGGGCCTCCGCGACGAGCTGCGTGCGGTCGCGCGCGATGCGCACCGGCGAGCTGGTGCGGCTCTCCGGCACCAACAACTGGCCGCCGTCGGACGCGAACCCGCCCAGGCGGCGGTCGAAGGCGCGCAGGCCCTCGGCCAAGCGCTCCGCCAGGCCCTTGGGAAGGAGTTTCCAAAGGTCCACGGGTTCGACGCCGGGCCGGTAGCTCGTCGGGTTGGCCGGTCCCGCGTCGGGCGAGCGCGCGAGGAAACGATCGATGCGTTGCCCCGGCGCGCGTCGCCTACCCCCGCCGGCGAGGGCCGCGCGGCGCTCGAGCGCTTCCTGCACACGCACGCCGGCGAACGGGTCGAGGTGCGGCTCGCCGGGCGCGCCGCCGAGCAGCTCGCCGATGCCGTTCGCACGCGCCGCGGCGCCGCACCAATCCTCGGGTTCGAGCTGCACGACCAGCCCGGAGTTGGCGTAGGGCGAATTGCGCCGCGACAGGCTCATGCCGTTGACCACGATGCGATCCTCGGCCGTCGTCGCCGGCACGATCCACCCGCCCGGGCACATGCAGAAGCTGTAGACACCGCGCGCGTCGACCTGTTCGACGAGCTCGTAGAACGCCGCGGGCAGATCGCAGGTCGCGCGCATGCCGGCGTACTGGTGCTCGTCCAGCCAGTCCTGGTGGTGTTCGGCGCGCACACCCAGCGCAAAACCCTTCGGAACGAGTTTGGCGCCGGCGCGCGCAGCGAGTTCGAGGCTGTCGCGCGCGCTGTGCCCGGTTGCCAGCACGACGGCGCGGGCGGCGCTGTTTTGGAGCGGCGCCCCGGGCGTCGCCAGGTCGCGCCACGTGACTCCCGTGACGCGGCGCGCACCGTCGGGATCAATCTCCCAGCACAGCTCCTCCACACGCGCGTGGAACCGCACCTCGCCGCCCGCGCGCAGGATCGTACGGCGCAGGTTCGCGACCACCTCGGGCAGGCGGTTCGAGCCGACGTGCGGGCGCCAGGAGCTGAGGATCTCGGGCGGCGCGCCGTGCGCCACCAGCGTCTCGAGCACGATCCGCTTGCCGGCCTTTTCCGCGGAGCGCGCGTAGAGTTTGCCGTCCGAGTAGGTGCCGGCGCCGCCCTCGCCGAAGCAGTAGTTGCTCTCGGGGTCCACCGCTTCACCGCGGTTGAGTTGGGCGAGGGGCCGGCGGCGCTCGCGCACGTCGCCGCCGCGTTCGAAGACGAGCGGCCGGATGCCGCGAGCGACGAGTTCGAGCGCGGCGAAGAGGCCCGCGGGGCCCGAGCCCACAATCGCGACGGCGGGCGCGTCCGCAGGGATTGGCGCCAGTTCCGGCGGCTGTATGCGCGGCCCGGGCGGGGGCGTTTCGCCCGGCGCCCAGACGTCCAGCGTCACGAGCCAATCCCGGTGGCGCACCCGGCCGTCGAAACTGACTCGTTCGACGCGCAGCTCGCCCAGGGCGCCGGGCGCCACACCCAGCCGTCGGGCCGCCTCGCGGCGCAGGCGCTCGAGGCCGCGCGGGGGCGCGGGGTCGGGGCCGGGGGGGAGGCGCAGTTCGAGTCGCCGGGGCATGGCGCACACGCTACGCGCCCGCGGGGTGGCCGCGCACGGCCCGGGCGGCGTCTCGGGCGGCGCGGGGACCTGGGACGGGGCGCCTGGCCGGGTGGCGGGCCGGCTACGGGGTCGCGACGGGCTTCTAGCGCACCTCCGACGCATCCCCGGGGCTGGGCTAGACTGCATAGGCAATGTTCTTCGAACCTCGTCCCCGCTTGTTGGCCCTGAGTCTGGGCACGGCGCTGGTTTCGACCGTTTGGCTCGTCGCGGTGCTCGCCAGCCCCCGCCCGGCGACATCGCTCGAACCCGACCGTGCGGACGCGGTCGTCCAGTTGGTCGCCGAGGGGCAAGGGCTGTGGGACGGGCATCCGGATCCCGACGTGGGTCGTGTACTGCAACCGAACCTGCAGGAACGCCAAGCGGGTGGACTGGTGGTCAGCACAAACTCGCTCGGCCTCCGCGAGCGCGAGTTTGCGGTCCCCAAACCGCCGGGTCGACTGCGGGTGGTCGTGCTGGGGGACTCGTACGTGTTTGGCAACGGCGTCGCCGCTCCTGAGCGCTTCGGTGTGCATCTCGAGCGCGCCCTCGTGGAGCGCAGCGGCTTGGACGCGGAGGTGCTGCACGTCGGCATGACCGACTGGAACGCAATCGCGTGCACCCAGTTCCTGCGGCGCCAGTTGTCGCTCTTCGAGCCGGATCTGGTGGTGCACGTCCTGATCTACAACGACCTCGACGACGCGAGCGCGGCGCGCGGCTTCGGCGCGATGGCCAGTTGGAGTTCCCAGGTGCGCCGTCACGCGGACGGCATGCTCAACACACGCCATCCGTTTGCGATGGGGTTCGGCGGCGGTGGAGCGAAGCTGTCCCTACTGAATGCCGGCATCGACCACGAGAGCCGGACGCGTTACGCCGACGCGCGGCGCGGGATCCAGGACCTGGTCGCGGCCCTCGGAGCCACGGGCGCGCAGTACCTGGCGGTGTTGCACTGGCCGGACCACGGGTCGGTGGCGGCGCGCGAGCTGCTCGCGCCGCTGCCGTCGAGATCACGTGCCTTCGTGCCGGCCCGGATCTTCCGCAGCGCCGAGCACCGCGTCTCCATGGCGGACGCGCACTGGAATGGCGCGGCGCACCGCGAGGTGGCGGAGATGCTCTACGGCGCGATCGAAGAGCGTGGGCTCCTGGGCGGCGCTCCCATCGCGCCGTGGCCCGAGGCGCGCGCGCGCCTGACGGCCTGGAGCCAAGAAGGCATGGCGGAGTGCGGTGCCCCCTTCGATCTTCTCGCCGTGCGGGGCGGCGAGCCGGTGCGCTCGCGCCTGCGTTTCGACCTGCCCGACGCCCTGGTCGCTGCTCAAGTGCACGGCGGCATCGATGCGAAGGGCCGCGCGGCGCCGTTTGCGTCGTTCGTGTTGGCGAACGGGGGTGCGGCCGAGCTCGTGCTCGAGATCGGAGCCGCACCGGGCCAAGGGCTGCTCGGCCACGCGGAAGTGTCGGTCGAGGGCGAAGTCGTCGGCCGATTCGAATTGGCACGCGCGCCGGCGCGGCACGGCTTCGCCTTGCCGCCCAGCCTGCTCGAACGGCCCTACCTCAACGTCCGTCTGCGCAGCGACGACTGGGTCCTCGGCGGCCCCCGCCAGCAGCGCTGTTACTCCCTGCAACTCGTGGAGGCGTCCCTGGCCAGCCCCCGGGGCGACGAAGGATGAAGCGCCTTGTGCAATCGCCGTGGTTTTGGTTCTGGCTGCCGATCGTCGTGATCAGCGCCGCCGTGGTCGCCGTACGCGGTCTGCCGGAACCGTCGGAAGTGCACGCCGCGGACAGCGCGGTGTTCCACTACCAACTGTTCTGAGGAGCACCCGCACCACCGCGCCGGTGCCTGCGAAGGCCGGTGCACGAGTTGTCTCAATGGCGCCAGCGCGCAGTCGAGACCCGCGCGGAGGTGCCAGGCCTCAGGCCGCCGTGCGGGCGCGGTGGCACTGGCCCAGCACGTCCAGGGCCGCGACCCGGTAGGCCTCGGCGTACGTCGGGAAGTTGAAGACGTGGTCCACGAATGCGTGCACACCCAGGTTGCCGAGCATGGCGATCTGTCCGAGGTGCACGATTTCCGCGGCGTTTTCGCCCACCACCTGCACACCGAGCAGGGTGCGGCCCTCCACGTCGGTCACCATCTTCAGCAATCCGTCGAGCGCCCCGTTGATCTGGCCGCGCGCGAGCTCGTGGAAACGTGCCCGGCCCACTCGCACCGCGATGCCGCGCTCCTTCGCCTCGGCCTCGCACAAACCGACGGACGCCAACTCCGGAATCGTGTACACGCCGATCGGGACGAGGTCGCGACCGCCCGGCTGCGGCAGTCCAAGGGCGTGCAGTGCGGCTCGGCGACCCTGCTCCATCGCGCTGGTGGCGAGGGAGGGCGGCCCGATCACGTCGCCGACGGCGTAGACGCCGGGTGCCTTGGTGCGGAAGAACTCGTCGACCTCGAGGAAGCCACGGCCGTTGGGCGCCAAGTCGATGGTTTCGAGGCCGAGGTGCTCGAGGGCCGCGCGCCGCCCCAGGGCGAGCAAACACACGTCGGCGCGGAACTCTCGGCCGTCCTTGAGTTCGCAGCGCACCGCGGGACGTCCGTCCGCGGTGGGGGAGAGCTCCACACCGACGGGCTCGACCGCCGGAACCAACGTGCCGCCGGCTGCTTGGAAGCTGCGCGTGAAGCGCTCGCCGATCTCGCGGTCCAAGAACGCCAGGGGCCGCTCCGCGCGGTCGACGATCGTCACCGCCACGTCCAGGGCTTGGAATACGGTGGCGAACTCGCACGCGATCACGCCGCCGCCCAGCACCAGCAGCGAGTTGGGCAGGTGTTCGAGCGTCAGGATGGAGTCGCTGTCCACGATGGCGTGACCGTCGACCTGGAATCCCGGCACCTGGCGGGGTCGCGAGCCCGTCGCCAGCACCACCTGCGCGGCGGCCACACGTTCGACGCGGCCGTCGGCGCGGTCGACGACGATGCGGCCGGGCCCCTCGAAACGCGCATTGCCGCGCAGGAACTCGATCCCGTTGCGCGAGAGTTGCGCGCCGAGGAAGTGCTCGTGCCCAAGCACCACCGCGTCGAGCCGCGCCATCAGGTTGGCCAACTTCGTGCCCGCGTCGATGGGTGAGCGCGCCAAGCAGTGCAACCCCGCGGCGCGCTGGCGCAGTCCGGAAAGGTGCAGCGCCGTCTCGCGCAGGGTTTTGCTGGGGATCGTGCCTCTCCGCACACATTCGCCCCCGGGCGCCGCCTCGCGATCGACGACCAGCACGTGCCGACCCTCCTTGGCCGCCTGGATGGCCGCTTTCTGGCCGGCGGGGCCTCCGCCGACGACGAGCAGATCGAAAACACGGGCAGGCAGAGCTTGGGGAGACATGGGCGAACGGTGGGAGGGGAGACGGGGCGCCGGAGCGGGGCACACGGGCCCCGAATCTTGGGGGGACGATCTCAGCCGGCCTGTGCCAGGGGACCATCGGACACGACGCAATTGCGGCCGGAGTTCTTGGCCATGTAGAGGCGCTTGTCGGCACCCTGCAGGAGCGCGTCGACATCGGCGCCGTCGCGGCCCCAGACCGCGACGCCGGCGCTGATCGTGATGCTGCCCTGGAAACGGGGGTGGTGGATGGTCGTGGCGGCGACGAGCGCGCGCACGCGCTCGGCGATGGCGGCGGCAGTTGCCCCCTCGGCGTTCGGGCACACCGCCAGGAACTCCTCGCCACCCAGGCGGCAGATGAGGTCCCCCCGGCGCACACCCTGGCGCAGGACCTGCGAAACTTCCTTCAACACGACGTCGCCCGCGTCGTGGCCGTAGGTGTCGTTCACCGACTTGAAGCGGTCGATGTCGAGCATGACCACCGAAAACGTGGAGCCGTTCTTGATGGCCAGTTTCGCTTCGCGCGCGAGCCGCTCCATCGCGCAGCGGCGGTTCGGCAAACCGGTCAGGGGATCGGTCAGCGACGCAACCTGCAATTTGCGCGAGAGGATGGCCTGTTCGGCGAGTTGGCGCTCGCGTTCGAGCAACAGGCTCTGCACCTGCCGGCGCAGTCCGATCGTGCGTCCGGCGGCGCGCACGCGTGCCATCAACACACGGGCGTTGAGGGGCTTGGTCAGGTATTCGTCCACGCCGCCCTCGAAGGCCTCGACCACCCGAGCGTCCTCGTCGCGGCCGGTCATCAGGATCACGTGCACCTGCTGGCCGTAACTCGATTGGCGCAGGGAACGGGTCATGTCGACACCGTCCAACTCGGGCATCATCCAATCCGTGACGACGACGTCCGGCGACGACTGCATCGCCTCCGCCAAGCCGGCACGCCCGTCGGTGGCGGTCAACACCGTGTGCCCCTCGCGGTTGAGTTGCGCCACCAGCACACGCAGAGCCACCGGATCGTCCTCCACCACCAGCACGGTCAAGGGCGTAGCGGCGTCGTTGCGGCTTTCTTTCGGCGCCGCGTTCCCGTCGTCGGCCGGCACGACGCCGCGCGGACCGGTCGCGATCTCGGGCGCACTCTCCAGGCTGGTTTGGCTGGCCCGTTCGGCCAGTTCGGCCAGGTTGAGTTCGGGCGAGGCGGGCACGCGCATCTGGGAACCCCACTCGCGCCAAAGGGCCACACACTCGTTCCAGAACTGATCGAACGCCTGCACCGAGTGCCCCAGTTGGTCGCGCACGCGGGTGAGCTCCGCGAGCCGGGCCGCGCAGTGGCTCGGCGGCGCGGTCGCCGGCGACACGAGGGCGCGCGCAATGTCCTGCGCCATGCCGAGATGCCGGCAATGGGCACGCACGGCCTTGGAGCTGTTGTCCGGTGGCGTCGCGCCGCCCAGGGACGCCGCTTCGACGATCGGCGCGGGCACACGCCAGTCGGCGAGGAGTGCGGCGCCGAGTTCGAGGTGGTCGGTGCCGAACGCCTCGCGCTCGGCCTCGATCAGCGCGGCGGTGCCGTGGCCTCGCGCGCCCTCGAGCACCTCCGCGTAGCCTTCGGGGTGGATGCTGGCGAGCGCCAATCGGCCGATGCGCGCGAGCAGGGCCGCGGTGAACGCCTCCGACGGCGGTAGTTCGCCGGTCAACGTGGCGAGCGCCTGCGCAGCGGACGCCGCCGCCAACGAACGCGACCAGTAGGCGTCGTAGTCGAACGCCGGGCAGTGGCCCTCGCGGTTCGAGGCGACCAAACTGAAGCTCAGGCTGACGGCGAAGACCGTGCGCAATCCGAGCCGCAACGCGGCCTCCTTCGCGGTCGTGGCCGGCCGGACTCCCGTGGAGCTGGCGCTGTTCGCCAGCTTGAGAAGCCGGCCGGTCAGCGTCGGATCCGTGGCGAGGATCGCGACCACGTCGTCCAAGGTGACGTCCTCCGCCTGCGAGAGCTGCAGGAGTCGCAAGCCGACGCCGCTCGGGGAAGGCAGGCGGCCGGAGAGTTTCAGTTCGTCGAAGCGTTCGATCTGCATGGGGGAGATGGCACGGAACGAGGGGCCGGGCGGCGCCCCGGGTCGGTTCTCGGACTAGGGGAATCGGCAGGTCGACGACACCATCTCCACCGGATCTTCCCGAATGCTCCCGTCGGCCCTCGCGGAGGCCACCCGCCTAAGCGTCGCCCGGCCGTGGTCGGTGGGGTAGCCGGCCACGTTGCCCACAAGTTGGTCTGGACGCGGAGCCCCGGGAGGGGTTCTCTTGGCGCCAATGCACCCCCCCGAGACCGCCGGCTCCCCCGGCCGCTCCCCGTTCGACGGCTCGGACGTCGCCTCCGTCCTGGCCCGCGGCGCGGCGGAATCCAGCGGCGCGTTCGGGGGCTTCGTGGGCCCGCGGACCCTTCTGGCCCAGGTCGCCGTCGGGGCGCCGTACCTGTTCGACGCGCGTTGCCCGCGGGCGGGCGAGGTTTCGGTCGCCCACGAAAGCAACCAGCGGGCCGCGGAGCTGGTCGCTTCGCCCCTGGGCTGGTGGCGGGCCCTCTTGGCGGACCCGCTGGACGCGCAAGCGAGCCCGAGCCCCGCGGACATCGCGGACTACTTCGCCCTGTGTCTGGCGGCGCATTGGGCCAGTGCCCCCAGCTACGTGCCCACCGACGTCGACGCGAAGATCCGTCGCGCGTTGTGGGCCGACCAAACGGACCCGGCCGAACGCG
This sequence comes from Planctomycetaceae bacterium, assembly GCA_016125265.1. Classification (GTDB taxonomy): domain Bacteria; phylum Planctomycetota; class UBA1135; order UBA1135; genus RI-242. The sequence continues at coordinate 25,809 of WGMC01000042.1, read as the reverse complement.
CCCGGATGTACCGACTGGTGCACGGTTTGGAGGCGTGGGACAACCTCGGCTTCAGCGCCCGGGTCGTCGACGCGGGCCCGACCGGGGACGTGTTCCTTGCGCCGCGCGAGCACCGCATCGACGGTTTGGACGGCGAGCGGCTGGGGGTGCTGTGCGGCGCGCTCGTCGACGCTCGGGCGCGCGCCGACGCGGGGGATTCGGGCGCCGCGGCGGATGCAACCGCTTTCGAGGATGCCGTCGATCGGGAACTGGCGCGGGAGGCGCAGCTCTTCCTTGGGCTGCTGCGCGCGCCTGGGCGCGAGCGCGACCTGCTCACCGCCGCGGCGCTGCTCGCCCACAACGCCGGGGACGTCAACCAGGGCCTCGCCGCGGCGGGCAAGGGATTGGCGCCGAAACTCGCCGAGCGTTTTTTGGGCCTGGTGCAGTCGGAGGGGGCCGCGCGGCTGCGGTACGGCGGCGCCTTCGCTCGCGCGGGAGAGCTGTACCGCCAGTTGCTCGCCGCCGAAGGGCACCGGCACTACCCCCTGCGCCAGGCCCACGGACTGCGCAGCCATCCGTCCCTGCTGCTGCCGGTTGGGCCGTTCCTCGACGACTTCGGCGCCCGGGTGGCGACGTTCGAGGCGCGGCCCGAGCTGCCGGGCTCGTTCGCCCACGGGTTTCTGCCGTTTGGGCCCAAGGACCGCGCGGAGTTCGTGGTGGCCCTCGTCGAGGGGGTCAAGCGGGTACCGGGCCAGGCCGGCTACCAGCGCGCCCTGGCCGGGTTCGAGGCCGCCCATCCTGGGGGCTTCCAGGCGCCGGATCTCTCCCAGTTCTTGCCCTCTTCCGTCCGCAAGGCGCTGGAACGGGGGCCGCTGCGCAAGGAATTGGACGTCCCGCGCCGATCCTTCGAGTCCAGCCTGGCCAAACGCGCCCGCGCTTAGCTCCTCGGGGCCGAGCGAACGGTTGCGCGCGCGGTCGGGCCGACTAGAGGACGCCGATGCGCATCTTGCACGTGCACCACCGGGCTGAGTTCATCGGCGGAGCCGAGGCCCACGTATCGGCCCTGTTTCGCGCGCAGGAGGCCCGCGGGCACCGCGTCGTCCTCGTGGCGGGCTGCGCCCCCGGCGCCGGCAATCCGCCCGGTGTGGTCGGTGTCGAACGGCCCATCTTCGACCCGGCGCGGCAGTTCGAGGACCGCGAGTTCGAACTGGCCCTGGGGCACGCCGCCGAGCGCTTGCAACCGGAACTGGTGCACCTGCACCACACGTCCAACTTGCCCGTTTCGATCTACCGGCAGTTGCGCGGTTTGGGCGTGCCGCTCGTGCAGTCGCTCTACGACCACGCCCTGCTCTGCACGAATGGCTGGATGGTGCGCGGCGACGGCAGCGCGTGTGCCGGCAGCCCCGGGCAGCAGTGCCAAAAGTTCGCGTGCGAAGGCAACCAGGCGTTTGACGCGTCGCAGATCGCCGCGGCCGCCTGGCGCCTCGCGGAGGCCCGCGCCACCGTCGACGCGTGTGTGGTCGGCACCGACACGCTGGGGGCCAGCGCGGCGGCCCTGGGTTTGGCGCGTCCGCACGTGGTGCCTTACTTCCCACTCGGTGCGCCGCCGGAGGCGCGCTCGCGCACGACCGGTGTCGAGCGCATCGTCGTGGTGGCCCGGCTCGAGCGCGAGAAGGGTGTGGAGGTGCTGCTCGAGGCGTTTGCCGAGCTGGCCGCCCGCCGCCCCATGGCGGAGTTGGTCGTCGTCGGTGGCGGCAGCCGCGCGGGCGCCTTGTCCGAGCGCATTTCCGCACTGGGGCTCGCGCGTCGGGTGAGCCTCTTGGGATCCCTGGGGCGCGAAGCCGCCATGGCTGCCATCGCGTCCGCGTCCGTGCTCTGTGTGCCCTCGATCTGGGCCGAGACCATGCCGCTCGTGCTGCTCGACGCGTTCTCGGCCGGTGTGCCGGTGGTCGCGACGCGCGCGGGTGGCATTCCGTTCGCCGTGCGGGACGGCACGAGCGGGCTGCTCGTGCCGCCCGGCGATCCCGTGGCATTGGCCCGCGCGCTAGGCCGCGTGCTCGCTGAGCCGGCTCTCGCGGCGACGCTGGTGGAGGGTGGCAAGCAGCGGCTCATGGCCTTCGATCGCGAACGCCACCTCGAGAGCCTCGACCAGCTCTACCGCGACCTTTGCGCCGATCCCGCCGCCGCGCGCACGTCGGCCCCGGCGGCCGAGCTGCCGCTCGGGGAAGTGCGCTTTCTGATGGCGGCGATGGCGCGGGACCTGGCAGAGGCGCGCGCGAAACAACTGGAACTCGTCGCGGACTTCGAGTCGGAGCGCGATTGGATCCGCGCCACGGTCGGCTTCGTGCAGCGCGACCCCTTGACGCGCGCGGTCAACCGCTTGCGCGGGGGCCCGGACCTCGAGCGTTTTCTCGAGGACCTGGCCTGATCCATGCGGTCACGCGCCCGCGGGTGCGGGTTCGCGGGGGAGCGGCGCGGAGCCCTTCGCGGGTTCGGGCTGCTCCGCCGGCTGCGGCAGGGGCTGCTCGATCTCGTCGACTTCCGGCCCTGCGGGGGCCAACCGGTCTGCGGATTCGATTCGCATCTCGAAGCCGCGCGGACCTTGGGTCAGGGTGCCGCGTGCGACGAGGTGGTTCTGCACGAACTCTTCCGTGCGCGTTTCGAGGGCCAGTCCGGCGAGCGCGGCGCGCTGGGCGCGCGGGATGACGAGCCGCAGGGCGCGTTCGGGTTCGGGGCTGCGCAGCAACACGGTCTGTGAACCGTCACTCTCCTCGAAGAGCCGGAAGACCGAGCCGAACACTTCGACGGGTTTGCCGCGCGCGAGGGCCGCAGCGAGCTCGTCCGCGGACTCGGCGAAGAGCACCGTGTCGGGCGATTCCTTGCGGCGCGCCTCGTAGTTCGCCAACGCCTGCGCCGACGCCTCCCACCAGGGCAGCAGCCGATCGTAGGGCCGCGCGACCTTGGGTGCGCCCACCTTCTCGGGCTCGTTCACCTTGGGATTCCACATGCCGCGCTGCTCCGAGCGCGCGAGCAACTGCGCCGCCGCGAACGCGTCGTGGCAGAGGGAGCTGTAGCCGTACTTCGTGAAGTAGGGGCTCCAGCCCTCGCGCACGAGCAACAGGTTGAAGTCGCGCCCGTCGGGCAACACGACGTGGCAGAGCAACCTTCCGTAGACGTCGCGGCTCTCGCTCTTGCCCGGGAAAATGAGGCCCACCCGCAGCTCGTCGCCGACCTTGGCGTGCTCGGCGAAGAACCCGCGCGCCCACACGCGTGTCGCTTCGCCGAACAGCGTTTCGGGTTTGCTCCCGTCCGTGCGCGCCCTGGGTGAGAGTTTTTCCTCCGCGTCGACGGACAGGAGGCGCAGGCTCTCGCTCTTGCCGCGGTAGTCGATGCGGATCGTGTCCCCGTCGATCACGTCGGTCACGCGGAAGGTCTCCGCCGGGACCCCGGGCTGCCACGCGTCCGCGATGGCTTGCCAGCGGACGGTTTCGGCCGCCGGCTCGACCGCGACGGCCGCCGCACCCGACGCATTCGTCGCCTCCTGCTGGGGGGCGAGGCCGGTGAGCCCGAGCGAAACGAGCGCCAAAGACAGGGCCAGGAGGGGGCTCTGGGGCGCGAGGCGGGGGTGCTTCATGGCGGAGAACGGGCGGGGGCCTTGGGGCGCCGCATCCTAACCGGGCCGGGCCCGGGGTCGGCGGCGACCGCCGCGGTCCGCGGATGGGCCCGCGGCGGAGGGCCGGGGAGCGGGCCGGGGCTCCCGCGCCGCACACGCCGCTATCGTGTCCGGATGCAGACGAGCGAGACGGCGGGTGAGGCAGTGGCCGCGGCCCAGGGCCCCGTCCTGCGCGGCATCCAGGTGGCCGCTGGGTTGGTGGTGGGGCCGGCGCTGCGCAAGGACGGGGAGCTCGAGCGCGCCAGCGGCGGCCGCATCCCCCAGGACCAGGTGACCGCGGAGCTGAACCGCTTCCGCACCGCGCTCGAACGCTCGCGCCAGCAGTTGCTCGAACTGCGCGGGCACCTCGAGGGCAAGGTGTCGAAGGACGAAGCCCGTGTGCTCGACACGCACCTTCTGTACTTGAAGGACTCGGCGTTCGTGAACGACGTCGAGAAGCAGATCCTCGAGCACGGCCTGCGCCTCGACGCGGCCGTCTCGAAAGTCGTGTCGGACTTCGAGCGCATCTTCAAGTTGGTCGAGAGCGAGCGCTTGCGCCAGGGCGCCGTGGACCTGCGCGACGTGGGCATCCGCGTCCTGCGCAACCTCGAGGCCGACGAGGGCGGACCGTCCGCCCCGCGCGAACACTACATCCTCGTCGCGCGCGAACTGTCGATCGTGGACATGTTCCACCTCGACGGCGCGCACGTCGCGGGCATCGTCGTCGAGGAGGGTGGGCTCGCCGGGCACGCAGCCGTGTTCGCGCGTTCCATGGGCATCCCGACGCTGATCGGCGTGAAGGGCCTGCTCGACGCGGTGCAAGACGGCGACGCGCTGCTGCTCGACGCGGGCGAGGGCCTCGTGCGGGTGCGCCCCGACGAGCAGCTTCTGGCGCAATACCGCGCCTCGGCTCCCGCTGCCGGCGACGAAGCGGCCTTCGACGGATTGGCGGCGCTCACACTCGACACACTGCCCACGGCGGGCGGCGCGGAGGTGCGCCTCGTGGCCACTTGCGGCAACTTGCCCGAGGTCGCGCAGGCGGCGCGCGCCGGGGTCGCCGAAATCGCGCTCTACCGCACGGAGCTGCTCTTCGTCGCCGAACCGGCGCTGCCCGGGCTCGACAGCCTGCGCGCCCACTACGAGGCGGTCTACGCCCAGGCGCGCGGCGCGCGAGTGACGTTCCGCCTGCTGTCGGTCGATTCCGGCATCGGCGCGGCGCACCTCGCACCGTGGCGCGAGCCGAACCCGCGCCAGGGCCGCGCGGGTGTGCGTCTCCTGCTCGCCCAGGAAACGATCCTGCGGCGGCAGCTCCAGGCGCTGCTGCTCGCGTCGGGCCAACGCCGCCTGCGCATCGCGGTGCCGTTCGTCTTGGACCCGGCGGAGGTGCTCGAGGTGCGGCGCATCGCCGAGGAGGAGCGCGCGCTGCTCGTCGGCCAGGGTTTGCTCGCCGAGAGTGGGCTCGAGTTCGGCAGTTCGGGATCCGTGGAAGTGGGCGCGGTGCTCGAGGTGCCCGGGGCGCTCTTCCACCTGCCGGCGCTCGCCGCGGTGGCGGACTTCTTCGCGGTGCACCTCGATTCCCTCGCCGGGCAGCTTCTGGCCGCGGACCGCCAGGTGGCCGAGCTCGAGCCGATGCTGCGCACGCCCCACCCGGCGCTGCTCGCGGCCCTCGTGCACACCGTCGAGGTGGCGGTGGCCCACCGGGCGCCCCTTTCGGTGTTCGGCACATCGCTCGACGACCCCGAGGTCGCGTGGCTCATCGCGGGCACGGGCCTGCGCACGTTCGCGGTGGCGCCGCGGGCCCTGGTCGATCTCGCGCGCAGTTTCGCGGAGGCGGACTTGGGCGAAGCCGAGGCGGCCGTGGCCGCGCAGACGGGTGCCGGTGCGCGCTCGCGCCGACGCGGCACGGGCAACGGACGCGCGCGGCGCGCCCGCGGTTAGGGACCAGCGTGCGGCGGGTCTTGCGCGTGGTGCTGTTGCCCCTCGTGGGCCTCCTGCTCGGCCTGGTCGCGGCCGAGTGGGGCGTGCGCACCTTCGCGCCCCAGTTGCGTGTCACCGAACACCTCGAGTGGGAGAGCCATCCCGCGGTCGGCTTCCGCCTGGCGCCGCTGCGCCAGGTCGCGGGCAACGACGGCGGCTCGATCAACGAGCTCGGCCTGCGCGGCCCCGCCGTCCCGCCGCGGCGCGACGGCGAGAGGCGGCTCCTCGTCTTGGGGGATTCGTTCACCTTCGGCGCGGGCGTGGCGACCGAGGCCGCGTTCCCGGCGCAACTGGGGGCGCTCCTGTCGTCTGATTCCGGCGCAACGGTCGTCAACGGCGGCACACCGAGTTACGGCACCGAACGTCAGTCGCGCTGGTTGAACGCCTTTGGGGACCGCGTGGATCCCACGCACCTCGTGCTGGCGGTGTTCGTCGGCAACGACTTCACCGACAACCTCGAACTCGAGGGCCCGGTGGTGTTCGAGGGCAAGCTGATGGAGCGCCAGCTCGTCGGCGCGTCGACGGAAGAGCTGCGCGGACGCCTCTGGCTCAGCCAGTTCCACCTGTGGCGCCTCGTGTCGAGCCGCCGCACTCCCGCCCCTGCGCGTCCGGAGCCCACGGCGAAGGAGTCCAAGGAGGCCGGCCAGGAGGCCTACGAGCAGTGGAAGCGGGCCGAAGAGCAGAACTTCGCCCGCCGCCAGGGCGAACGCATCGCGATCTACGCGCCGCCCGCGCGCGAGGCGCCGCACATCAAGATCGCCTACGACGCGATGGAGGTCTGCCTCGCGCGGGTGAAAGCCTGGTGCGACGAGCGCGGTGTCCACCTGGCCGTGGCGATCCTGCCCGACGTGGTGCAGGTCGAGGATAACCTGCAAGCCCAGGTTGCCGCGTTCGCAGGCATCCCCCCGGGCGCCGCAGAGTGGGACCGCCCCCAATCGGCGATCCGCAACTGGTGCGCGACGCAATCGGTGCCCTGCGTCGACCTACTGCCGCCGTTCCGCAAGGCCGGCCGCGCGGGCGGCGACGACTCGCTCTACCTGGTGGCGGACTCCCACTTCAACGCACGCGGCCACCTCCTGGCCGCCGAAGTCCTGGCCCGCGAACTCTCCGAGTTCTGGGCACGCCCTCCGGGTTGAACCCGGCCGCTCCTCTTGCCAAGGGCCGCCCGAATCATGGGCACAGACTCAGAGGGACCAGTGAAGCAACTCGGACTACGGACCGGAGCTACTGGTCGGAGAATGGCGTTGCTGCTCGTGACGCTAGCAAGTCTCCTCTGGGGCTATCTCCGATTTGTGGATCCAAATGAAGCCGCGTTGGAGCTCATCCATTCGGAAGCGATCCTGCAGCCAGTGCAGCAGACGGAGTCGACGGCATCCGACTTCGAGTCCAGCTTCGACGACTGGATCGATCCCCGGCGCACGCGGACAGTGGCGTTCTGGTCGGTAGACGGACTTCCTCTCGGCACTACAGTGGCCCGGGCGACCGGTGAGTCTTCGGACGAAGGCGTTCGTACGTGGTCGTTCGACCTCGATCCCGGCGACGCCGCACTCTCGGTCGAACTCATGCAGGGGCATCGGCCCGATCATGTTGTCGCGCACACGAATGGCTGGCTCGTTCTGTCCGTCGACCTGGGAGAGCACGCGGGGAAGGTAGTTTGGATTTCCCGTTCCGCAGCGTCCGCTGCGAGCGGAGCTGTCCTGCGGGCGGATCCCACCTCCCCAGGTGTCGCAGTCACTGCGACGTGGCCGGTAGCCAACGATTGGAGTCAACTTCCGTCTGCTCGGATCCTACCCGTCGCATCCCCGGCGATCACCGGGGCGTGGTTTTTCGCGCCGAGCCGTCGAGGCCTAGTGGAGATCCAGTTCTCGCAGGGCTCTAGCGGGCCGTCCGCTGAGATCTCCGAGGTGGTCGTGGACGGTTTTGAGCGCGACGGCTTCAACACATGGGGGTTGCTCTCGCCGCCAAACTTTGGCGATGCGGCCATCGTTGAATCCAAAGGCCGGTGTTTGCTTTTGAGGCGCGAAGGGGCCCGTTGGCGCAAAGCTGTTGCCTTGCCGCGATCGCCGCTCCACGCAGATCGTGAGTATCGGATCGAATCGGTGCGCGCCGTCTCGCTGCCTCGGGGTGTCGCGCTTTCGATCACCACATCGAGTTCCCCTAGTCCAGATGGTCCCAATCGCTATTTGTTGGCCTGTTGGACTGGGTCCGTTTCTCTGACCGCGACCGACAGCTTGTCCATATGCTCGTGGCTCGTTCCGGGGCGGCTGTCGGTTGGGGGCTGGCACTCCCGCTTGCGGGTCGATCTAGCGGCTCGGCTTTCTGGGCCCCGGTTATTCGTTCGTGCCTCGGAGAACCTAGCTTGGTGGACTCGCGAGTACTCGGAGTTCTTTGTCGCTCCACTCCCCGCGTCTGCTCGGATCGCGACACCTTCGCTCGTCGCGCCGGCAACTGGGGAGTCCCGCTCTGGTGGGAAGTGAACTCCTCGGCTTCGTCGTTCCCCTGTTCGCGGTGAAGACGGCGATCGAAGGGCGACTGGCGAACCGGCGGGCGTGCCCGCGTCCCATGCGGTACGCATTCTTGCGGTCAGCCCACTTCCATTTCGATGCGGGGGCGGCCGCGGATCACGTCTAGGGCGCGGCCCTCGGCCCAGCCGCGGGTGGCGCGCAGGGGGGCGGCGAGGGCGGCGGCCATGGCGGTGGCTAGGCGGCGGGGGCCGATGGCGATCAAGGCGGATCCGCTGCCCGACAGCACGGCTGCGTAGGCGCCGGCTCCGCGGGCGGCGGCCAGTGCCTCCTTCGAACCCGGCAGGAGCGGCAGGCGGTAGGGCTCGTGCAGGCGGTCTTGGGCTCCGGCGGCGATGCAGTGGCCGTCGCCCGTGCGCAGGCCCTCCAGTAGGAGCGGCAGGCGGCGCGCGTTTTCGACGGCGTCGGCGAGGGGGACGGAGCTGGGCAGCGCGCCGCGCGCCTCCGCCGTCGGGAAGGGCTGGGCGGGCCACGCCGCCGCGAACCCGAGGGACTCGTGCACCGGCGGCTGGATCCAGATGGGGCCCTCGCGGCCGGGCACACACAGGGTCAGGCCGCCGAGCAGCGACGCGGTCACGTTGTCCGGGTGCCCCTCGAGTTCGATGCCGAGACCGATGCGCTCCGCGTCCGTGCCGTGGCGGTCCGTAAGCAATTCGCCGAGCAGCAGGCCGGCGGCCACCGCGGCGCCGCTCGACCCGAGGCCCCTGGCGATGGGGATCTCGCTGGCGATGCGGAGCTCGAGGCCGACCTCGGCCAACTCCGGCGCGCGCGCGACCAGCGCCCGCAGTACCAGGTCGCGGTCGGGCGACGGCCAGCCGTCTGGGGCCTCGCAGCGGGGCGGGCCATCGCGGCCGGGCTGGAGAGTGGCTTCCACCTCGAGGAACAGCCCCAGGGCGAGCCCCAGTTGGTCGAATCCCGGCCCCAGGTTCGAGGTGGACGCGGGCACCCGGACGCGGGCGCGGCGGCGGGGCAGCGGCGGGGAATCGCGGTGGTCCATGGTTGGGGCGAAGGCGCGGGGTGGGAGCCGGCGCCCGGGTGGCCCATGATAGAATCCCGGGCGGTTCGCCCCCCGCTCTTGCCTCAGTCCTTGCCTCAACCAACGGTGCCAAAACACGTGCACACGGAAGAACACGAGCGTTTCTCCGCCCGACTCGCCAGCATCCCCGGGGTCGAACTGATTCCGTCCTTCGGAGCATGGATCGTGCTGAAGGTCGAGGATCCGACGGCCTTTGCCCGCTGGATGGAGGAGCGCATCCCCGGCGCCGGTCTGACCGTGCCCAGCCACCTGCAGGGGGCCGTGCGCATCCCCGTGCGCGACGCCAAGAAGAACGACTTCGTGCAGCAGGCGGTCCGGGAGCACTTCGCGGCCCTCGCGGCGGTGGACCGGCACCTCGACCCGGCGTGAGCTCCACCGCAGGCTGGCGTGCGGCCGGGGCGTCTTTCTTCCTGGCGCTCGGCGCCGGGCTTCCGTTGGCCGCTGCGCTTTCGGCGCAGGACACGGCCGATCCCAAGCGGGAGCCCGCCGAGGCTCCGGCGGCGGCTGAGCGTCCGCCGCGCATCGCCGACGGCCACGCGCGGGTGACCGCCGAGATCGAAGCGATCGAGCTCGAGGCCCATGTCGCGTACCTCGCCGAGTACTGTGAGGGCCGCCGCACGGGCTCCGAGGGCGAGCAGCGGGCCGGCGAGTACCTGGCGATGCGGCTCGCGGAGGCGGGGCTCCTGCCCGCGGGCGATCCGGGCCCGGAGGGCAAACCGACGTACTTCCAGGACGTGCACCTCGTGCGCCGTTTCCTCGAGGGCGAGCCCGTGCTCGAACTGCTCGGCGAGGGCGACAACCGCCTGCTCTTGACCCCCGACGAGCACTTCCGCGTCGAAAGTGTGGCGCCGCTCGAAGGCGAGTTCGATCTCGGCGGCGCGACGTCGCTCACACCGCTCGAAGGTGTGGTGCCGGACGCGATCCTGACGACCGAGAGCCATCCGCGCACGCGCAACTGGTTGTCCCGCCAGGCCGCGGGCTCGCGTCCGCGCCTCGTCGTGTGCGCGGGCGGCGGCCGGGGCCAGACGCGCGAGCCTCGGCTCGAGCGCGAATCCCAGCTCTCCACGACCGCGATCGTGTCGCTGCAGCGCGACGTGTTGTCGCGTGTGGTGGCGGGCGAGTTCCAGCGCGCGCGTGTCGTCGTCCGCGCCCGCACGGAGTCCTTGATCGCCCGCAACGTCGTCGCGCACCTGCCGGCGGCTCCGCGTGCGGAGGTTGAGGCGGAAGCCCCGCAAGCCATCGTGCTTTCGGCCCACTACGACCACTTGGGGACACGGGAACCGCGCCAGGGCGAGCCCGACGGCGCGGACCTGATCTTCGACGGGGCCGACGACGACGCGAGCGGCGTGGCCGCGGTGCTCGAGTTGGCCGAGGCGCTGGCCCTCGGACCCGCGCCCCAACGGGAGGTGGTGGTGCTGCTGGCCACGGCCGAGGAGGTGGGCTTGCTCGGCACCTACCACTACCTGGACAACCCGGTGGTGCCCCTCGATCGCACCGCCTTGAACCTCAACTTCGAGATGTTGGGGCGGCCCGATCCGATGCTCGAGGTGGGGCAGCTCTGGCTGACCGGGTTCGAGCGCACGAATCTGGGACCGACCCTGGTCGAGCTCGGCCTCGGCATCGCGCCCGATCCTCGCCCCGAACAGCGCTTCTTCGAGCGCTCGGACAACTACGCCTTTGCGCGCCTCGGGATCCCGGCCCAGACCCTGTCGAGCTACGGCATGCACCGGGACTACCACCGCGAAAGCGATGCCTGGTGGACCCTCGATTACGAGCACATGGCGACCGCACTTGCGCCGGCCCTCGAAATCGTGCGCCTCGCTGCTTCGGGTGAGCTTTCGCCCGAATGGCTGCCGGGCGGCATGCCCGAAGCGCGCTGATCCCAGGGGCTAGCTGCTGCATGTCCACCGGCTGCGCCCGAGGATCGGGACAGGTGTCGCCGCCGCGATTCGCCCTGGGCCGGGGATGCCGATAGGATGCGCGCGCTTTTTGGCTCCCACCTCCCCCTGCTGTTTCGTTCCATGGCCGCCACGCGCACGCCCTCCGCCTCGAAGTCCACGTCGACATCGCCGTCGAAAGCTCCGTCGAAATCCAAACGCAAAGCCACCGCGCAGCGCGCCGAACCGTCGCCCGAACGGCACGTGGTGGACGGCGAAGTCGTCGCCGCGGCGCCCAAGCGCAAGACGGCCAAGAAGGGCGCGAAGAAGGGCGCGGCGAAAGCGGCCAAGGGCGCCAAGACGAAAGCCGCGAAGGCGCCCAAGCGCGCGCCGCTCTCCGCGCGCACGGCGGATCCGATGGAGCTCTACCAGCTCGCCGTGCAGTCGCCGGAACTGGACGCGGCGTTCCTCGCACGCGTCTTCAAGAAGCTGACCGGGCGGGAGGCGCGCCACCTGCGCGAGGACTTCTGCGGCACGGGTTACCTGATGGCCGCGTGGCTCGCGCGCCACAAGGAGAACACCGCCGAGGGTTTCGACATCGACCCCGAGCCGGTGTCGTGGGGCCTGACGCACAACTTCGACAAGATCGTCGACGCGGCCGAACGCTGCTCGTTCCACCTGAAGGATGTGCGCGAGCCCAGCCACAAGAAGCCCGACATCCGCACCAGCCCGAACTTCAGTTGGATGATCCTCACCGAGCGTCAGACGATGCTCGAGTACTTCCGCACGGTGCACGCGGACTTGGTCGACGGGGGTGTGTTCGTGCTCGACATCTACGGCGGCCCCGAAGCCATGGAGGAGATGGAGGAGGTGCGCAAGGTGTCCCCGGGCTTCACCTACGTGTGGGACCAGAAGCGCTACGACCCCGCCACCGGCGCATACCACTGCCGCATCCACTTCCGCTTCAAGGACGGCACCGAACTGCGCAACGTGTTCGACTACCACTGGCGCCTCTGGACGCTGCCCGAGGTGCTCGACATCCTGCGCGAGGCCGGATTCCAGCGCGTCGAGAGCTGGTGGGAGGGCACCGACGCGGACGGCGTCAGCGGCAACGGCGTGTTCCGCCAGAACGACAAGGGCGAGAACTGCCCGGCCTGGGTCACGTACATCGTGGCGCAGAAGTAGTCCCGCCTCCGGGCAGGTGGGCGGAGACCTGTGCATCCGGGGCGGCGCTGCGTACGAAAGCTCGAGCGGAGGACATGTCCCTTGAGCACGAAACTGGCTGTGTTGGGCCTCGTGGGGCTCCTGTGTGTGGCCGTCCCGGGCGCCGTCGGCGCGGACGACGGCGAACGGACGGGGATTGGGGAGCTTCCGAAGCTCCCCGAGCTGCCGAGTGGCCCCGTCGTCCGCAAGGCCGACACGAAGCTCGAGTACCTCTCGGACTTCTTCGTGTTCGTGGGGCGCGAGGCCGGGTTGCCGGACGGGAGCCCGGGGGCCCATCTTCTGTTCGCGTTCGACGCCAACCGCGGACGCGAGGACAAGAAGTTCGCGGCGGAGCACTTCGCGGTGCTCTGGCTCGAGGGCCGCGGCTGGGTCGAGTTGGGACTGACGGGCGATGTGCCGGGCGCGATCGGCCAAATCGAGCCGGTTCTGTGGGCCGAACTGCCCGATAGCGACCGCGTGCAGGTGGACGGCAACGCCGCGGTGGGCCTCGTCGTCGATGCGCCCGCGCGCCGTCTGCAGCTCCGCGCGGAGGCCGTCGTATTCCACACGGACCGGCGCCGCGGCGCGGACACGTTTGCCAGCGCGAGTGGTGCCGGCGAAGTCGACTTCGAGGGCAAGACCTACCGCGGTGTGGTGCACCACGAGCTCTGTTACCTCGGCGACATCAACCCCCTTGCGCGCACCTACACGGGCCTCTTCGGAGACGGGTTCCACGGTGTCTATGGCTTGGTCGGCGACGATCGGCCCCTGCGCCTGCACCGCTCGGGTGGGCGGCTCGAGCCGCTGGTGGGGCGTCGCAGCGGCTACGGGCCGGCGCCCGCGGACGCGGCGGCGGCCAACACGGGCGGTGAGGCGGCCCCGCCGGTGACGGCGCTCCCGAACTTCAGCTTCGACACATCGAAAAAGAGCCTCGCGGGGTTTTTCCGCTGGCCGGGGCGCTACGAATCCGCCTGGACCTGGCCCGGCGCGGCCGCCCGCTCGCAGCTCCGGGTGGACCTGTCCGACCGCGAGACGCTGATCAACTACGTCTTTGGCGGGGTCGCCATCGCCGTGGCGCGGGGTGAGCTGAAGGAGGGGGAGTGGCGGGAGAGTGTGTTCGGGTTCGCGCTGATCGTGCTTTGAATGCGTTCCCAGGGTAGGGCCCCGGGGCTATCCAAGAAACGGGGTGCTGACGTAGCCTTGGGGCGTGCGGAGCTCCTCGCCGTCGGCGGTTGGTTCGGTGGGTGTGGCCCGGCGGGGGCTGGCCGCCGCGCTGGGACTTTTGCTCGGCGTTTTGGCGGTGGAATTGGCCGCCCGGGCGGCGCTGGCCCGGGCCCCGGCTGGCCCCGTGTCGCTGCTCGACGACGAGGACCGGGCGAACCTCTGGGCCTGGCGCGAGCGGCGCTCGGGGATTGGACTGCGCCCGGACCTGAGCGGTCCCGTAGCCCACGATCCGGTCTTGGGTTGGCGGAACCGACCGGGCCTCGTGGACTTCGTGTGGGAGGGCCGCCCGCCGATCTCCACCAACTCGAGCGGCATGCGCGGCGCGCTCGAGTACTCGAAGGAACGCAGTGGTCCCCGGCGGCGAGTGGCGCTCGTCGGCGACTCGTTCGTGTTTGGGCTGGACCAACCGGACGCGCGTACCTTCGCGGCGCTCTTGGCAGAGCAACTCGACGCCGAAGTCCTCAACTTCGGCGTGCCGGGGTACGGCACGGACCAGAGTTACCTGATGCTCGTGGGCGAGGCGCTGGCCTGGAGGCCGGACGACGTCGTGTTCGGCCTCTTCGCCGAGAACCCCAAACGCGCGCAGCGTAGGTTTAGCTTCTACGCGAAACCGCGGTTCCAACTGCAGGACGGTTCCGATGGGGCACTCGAGCTCGAGGGTGTGCCCGTGCCCGCACCAGAGGACCTGCTCGCCGATGCGAGCCCCGACGAGCGAGGGCCGTACACACCGGCCCTCGTGCGATGGGTGGAGGGTTGGCGGGGACGTGCGTCGCGCGGCGATGCGGAGCCGCCCGAACTGCTCGAGTTGCACAGGAGGTTGTTGGCGGCCGCCCGGCACAGCGTGGCGGAGCTCGGAGCGAGGCTCACGGTGCTCTACATCCCCGGCAGCGGCTACGCGACGGCACCCGTGGGGCCCGTGGAGGCGACACTTCCGGCCTGGGCGGAGGCACACGGTTTTGCGCTGCTGAACCTGCGCCAGGTGTTCGTTGCCGCCGAGCGCGAGCGCGGTGAGGAACGCAGCGCGTTCTACCTGCCTGGCCGGCACTTCTCCCCGCGTGGGCACCAGTTGGTGGCAGAGGTGCTGGGCAGGCACCTCGTGGGACAGGGCACGGCGCCGGTGGCGGCGAGCGCGCCGCGCTGACCGTGGGGCAGGGCCCGCCTTGGGCCAACCCGATTGTGCGTTCTGTAGGGGCGCGGCCCCGTCCGCGCCCAAGGGGCGATGGGCGCGGGGTCGTTCCCTTGGGCGCGGACGGGGCCGCGCCCCTACAGACCGCACCACAGGGTCCGGAACAAGGCGGGCTAGAAGCCCGCGCACCCAGGCTGTGGGCTCGCTGCGGAGCGAAACGGCGTTGCGTCTCTGGCAGCGAAGGCGCGGCCGATGCAACGACCCAGCCTCAGGGACCACTACCGCCGATCCGCCGTCGGTCCGCCGTCGCCAATCGTTTCGCAGTCACGCACAGTGACGCAGCCGCTCTCCATTTCGCAGCGCCCCTACAGACCGCACCACAGGGTCCGGAACAAGGCGGGCCAGGAGGCCCGCGCACCCGGCCCGCGCACCCGGCCCGCGCACCCGGCCCGCGCATCCGGCCCGCGCACCCCAGCCCGCGCACCCGGCCCGCGGGCCCGCGGAATGGGGTGGACGGGTCAAGGCTCCCTGACCGGGCCGCCGACAAGGGGGGGATCCCATGGCCTCCCCCGAACCGTTGGGAGCCTCCCCGGCTCCCCTCGACCTGCCCGATGGCATGGTCCTCGACGCCCCGTGCCATCCCCTGGCCACCGGAGTGCTCACCCGCGGCGCGCTCGAGTTCGTGCGCGACCTCGTGCGCGAGTTCCGCGCACCCATCGCCGCCCGTTTGGCGGAGCGCCGCGAGTGGCTCATGCGTTGGCGGGGAGGCGAGGCCCTCGACTTCCTGCCCGGCACACGGGCCGTTCGCGAGGGGGAGTGGCGCTGTGCGCCGCCGCCCATCGAACTGGACGACCGGCGTGTCGAGATCACCGGTCCGGTCTCCGCGAAGATGGTGATCAACGCGCTCAACTCGGGCGCAAACGTGTTCATGGCGGACTTCGAGGACGCCAACTCGCCGACCTTCGCGAACTGCATCGAAGGCCAGTGGAACCTGATGGGCGCGGTGCGCCGCAGCCTCGAGTACACCGCCCCCGAGAGTGGCAAACGCTACCAGCTCGAACCGCGCACCGCGGTGCTCTTCGTGCGCCCCCGCGGGTTGCATCTCTTCGAGAGCCACCTCACCGTCGACGGCCAGCCGGCGCCCGCGGCGCTCTTCGACGCGGGGCTCTACCTCTACCACAACGCGGCGGAACTCCTGGCCCGCGGCACCGCGCCCTATCTCTACCTGCCGAAGCAGGAGAGCTACCGCGAGGCCCGACTTTGGAACCAGCTGCTCGGGTGGATCGAACGGAAGTTGGGGCTGCCCGACGCGAGCGTGCGCGTCACGTGCCTGATCGAGACGCTGCCCGCCGCGTTCCAGATGCACGAGATCCTGTACGAGCTGCGCGAGCGCTCCCTCGGTCTCAACTGCGGGCGGTGGGACTACATCTTCTCGTGCATCAAGGTGTGGTCGGAGGACCGCAGCCGGCTGTTGCCCGATCGGTCCGAGATCGCGATGACGCAGCCGTTCCTGGCGGCGTACACACGCCTCCTGATCCAGACGTGCCACCGTCGCGGCGTGCACGCCATGGGCGGCATGGCGGCGCAGATCCCCGTGAAAGGGGACGAAGGGGCCAATGCGCGGGCGTTTGCGAAGGTGCGCGCCGACAAGCTGCGCGAGGTCCACGATGGCCACGACGGCACGTGGGTCGCGCACCCGGCGCTCGTCGCCGTCGCCCGTGAGGTGTTCGACGAGCACATGCCGGAACCCAACCAGATCGGTTCCGCCAAACAGATGGACTTGGTCGCCACTGCGCAGCACCTGCTCGCGGCACCGACGGGTCCGATGACGCGGGAAGGCCTCGCCCACAACGTCCGCGTCGGTGTGCAGTACCTCGCGGCCTGGCTTTCGGGCGCCGGCGCGGTCCCGCTCTACGACCTGATGGAGGACGCCGCGACGGCCGAGATCAGCCGAGCGCAAGTCTGGCAGATGCTGCGCCACAACGCGGTGCTCAGCTCGGGCGAGATGGTGCACCCGGAGTTCGTCGAGCGTGTGCTCGCGGAGGAACTGGTGCGCCTGCGCACGGAACTGGGCGAGGCCCGTTGGTCCGCCCTGCGTTTCGCCGAGGCCGAGCGCCTGTTCCTCGAGGTCGCCACTCAGACGTCACTGGCCGACTTCCTGACGGTCCCCGCCTACGCCGTGCTGCTCGAACTGGAGCGGCAGGCGGTTTCTTGAACCCTTTGCCCTAGGGCCCGAGGGCCCCCGGAGTCCCCGTGCAGACCACCCAACACACCGTCGCCGATACGGATTCGTTCTCCCACCCGCGCTGGAACGGCGTGGTGCGACCCTACACGGAGGCCGACGTGGCCAAGCTGCGCGGCAGCGTCCGCCTGCAATACACGCTGGCGGACCGCGGCGCGCGGCGTCTTTGGAAGGCGATGGGGGAGAAGGCGTTCGTGCGCTCGCTCGGGGCCCTGACCGGCGGCCAGGCGGTGCAGATGGCGCGCGCGGGATTGGAGGCGATCTACTGCTCCGGCTGGCAGGTCGCCGCGGACGCCAACACCGCCGCGCAGACCTATCCGGACCAGAGCCTCTACCCGGCGGACTCGGTGCCGAAACTCGTGCAGCGCATCAACAACGCGCTGCAGCGCGCCGACCAGATCGAATGCGCCGAGGGCAAGCTGACCCGCGATTGGTTCGTGCCGATCGTCGCCGACGCGGAAGCGGGTTTCGGCGGGCCGCTCAACGCCTTCGAGATGATGAAGGCGATGATCGCCGCCGGCGCGGCCGGTGTGCACTTCGAGGACCAGTTGTCCTCGGAGAAAAAGTGCGGGCACTTGGGTGGCAAAGTGCTGGTGCCGAGCTCGCAGTTCGTGCGCTCCCTCATTGCCGCGCGATTGGCCGCCGATGTGTGCGGTGTGCCGACGGTTCTCGTGGCGCGCACGGACGCCGACAGCGCGAAGCTCCTGACCAGCGACGTGGACGAGCGCGACCGCCGCTTCTGCACCGGCGAGCGCACCGCGGAGGGGTTCTTCTACGTTCGGCACGGGGTGGAAGCCGCGATTGCGCGCGGCCTCGTGTACGCGCCGCACGCGGACCTCCTGTGGTGCGAGACCAGCAAACCGGACCTCGCCGAGGCCAAGCAGTTCGCCGAGGCGATCCGCGCGCAGTACCCGGGCAAGTTGCTGGCCTACAACTGCTCGCCGTCCTTCAACTGGAAGAAGAACCTCGACGCCCACACGATCGAGAAGTTCCAGCGCGAGCTCGGCGCCATGGGCTACAAGTTCCAGTTCGTGACGCTGGCGGGTTTCCACGTGCTGAACCACTCGACGTTCCTGCTCGCCTCGGACTACAAGGACCGCGGCATGGCGGCGTACTCGGACCTGCAGACCCGCGAGTTCGCGTCCGAGGAGTTGGGGTACACCGCGACCCGCCACCAGCAAGAGGTGGGGACCGGCTACTTCGATCTCGTGACGCAGTTGGCGGCGGGCGGGCAGAGCTCGACCACGGCGCTGGGCGACTCGACCGAGACGCACCAGTTCTGATCGGTCGCCAGCGGCATGTGTCGGGTTCGGCGTGTGCTCAGCGGATGGGGTCCATCCGATGGGGCGGGCCTTCAGCCCTTGTGCCTGCTGGCGTGTGAACCTGGGGCGTTGCCCCAGGCTACTATCGGGCGGGGCGTTGCCCCTTTCGGATGTGCGCGACGTCGGCACCGCGCGGAACGGGCGTCGCGCATTGTCCGTTGCGGAGAAGCGCACCGTCGCCGAGGGCCCAAACGAGGGCGGGGCGTTGCCACAGGCTACTATCGGGCGGGGCGTTGCCCCTTTCGGACGTGCGCGACCATCGCGGCGACTCGAAGGTCTGCGTGCGCCACCGCGACACCGCGTGTGCGGTGGATGTCGCCGTGACCGTCAAGCGCCATTGCGCCAACGGCGCTCCGAAGCGCCAACGGCGCGACCGATCGTAGCCTGGGGCAACGCCCCAGGTGGGTCGCAGAAGGAGGCAAGGGCTGAAGGCCCGCCCCATTGTGTGCGGGCGTTTGGTCGCGGTGGGCGCAAGGCGCGGGGTCGGGCCGTGACCGCCGCGCGGCGCCCTGGTAGGCTGGCTCCATGAGGCTTGCTCACACCATGCTGCGCGTGCGCGATCTCGAGCGCGCCCTCGCGTTCTACACCGGCTTCCTCGGGTTGCAAGAGGTGCGCCGGTCGACGATCGGCGACGAGGCGACCCTGGTGTTCCTGGCGGACGAGGCGCGCTCGCACATGCTCGAGCTGACCCACAACCACGACGGCCGGGACTACGAGCTAGGCACCCAATTCGGGCACATTGCCCTGGTCGTGGACGACCTCGAAGCCGTCGTCGCGGAGGTCGAGCGGCGCGGGATGTGGTACCGGCGCTCGAAGCCCGCCAATCCCTCGCGCTACATCTTCGTGAAGGATCCCGACGGCTACGACATCGAGATCCTCGAGGCGCGTCCCCGTTGACCACGGCGGGCATGGCGGCAGCGGCGTGGGGCCCGACGCAATGAACTACTGCAGCCACTGCGGACATGCCGTCGAGCGGCGAGTGCCGCCCGGGGACGACCGCCCGCGCGCCGTGTGTTCCGGTTGCGGAGCGATCCACTACGAAAACCCGCGCGCCGTCGTCGGCACCCTCATCGAACAGCACGGCCGCTTGCTTCTCTGTCGACGGGCCATCGAACCCGCCCGCGGTCTTTGGACGCCGCCCTCGGGCTTCCTGGAACTGGGCGAAAGCTCCCCGGCCGGCGCTCTGCGCGAGACGAGGGAGGAGGCCATGGCACACGCGGCGATCGAGGGGCTCTTCTGCCACATCGACTTGCCGCACATCGGCCAGAGTTACCTCTTCTACCGCGCGCGCCTCCTGGCGCCCGACGTCGCCGCGGGTCCCGAGAGCCTCGAAGTGGCGTGGTTCGAACCCGACGGCCTGCCCTTCGGGCAACTGGCCTTCCCGGTGATCCACACGGCACTGGAGCTGTGGTTGGCCGACCGCCGCGAAACGCGCCGCGCCGTGCACCACGGCCTCTTGCGCTGGAGCGGCGCGGGAAACCGCTTCGATCCCGCGAACTATGTGCTGGAAGAGCACATGGCCCTCGTCCTCCACCCGCGGTAGGACAACCCGCCGAAGTCCGCCGCGGGCGGCTCCACCTGCGCACTCCGTTCGTTGCGCCTTCCCGTCGCGCGCGCTCTTGTCACCGGCAGGGAACGGGCCTTTCCACAGGCGGGAACTCGAAGGGGAGCAGTGCGCCAACTACGCGCGCGAGCGCGGCCCCCCGAGGTGTATTGCGGGCGGCACGGCGCTTGCAAAGGGGGAAGCTCCGGCCCGATGGCGGAGAGTTTCCATGCAACCTCGCACCGCAACTCGAAGCCCCGCGACTGCCCTCTCCCGGCGGCGCGGGGCCCCTCTTCCGGAACCGTCGAACGGCAGGCCCTGGGAAGTCGCCCTGGCCGTGGGGTTGGTGGCCATGGCGGCCGGCGCCAGCCTCCTGCTGCTGCTCGGTTAGGGCCCGCTAGCGCCCCGGCCGGATGGTCCACACCCCGTGGGCTCGGGCGACCTCTACCCCGTCGTCCCGTTCGCACACGGCCTCCAGGAACGCCACGGTGCGTCCGCGGCGCACGATGCGGCCAGTGGCCCGGATCCGGCCCTGGGCCGGGGCCAGGTACTGGACGGAGAGCTGCAGGGTTGCCGTGACTTCGCCGGGGGCGAGGGACCGGCCGGCGGCTCGGCCCATGGCGCCGTCCAGGAGGAAGGCGGCGAACCCCCCGTGCACGCTGCCCACCTCGTTCTCGAAACTGCCGTCCGTCGCCAGGGAGAGGCGGACGGAGCCGTCCTCCAGGTCCTCGACCTCGACACCCATGCGGCGGTTGGCGGGGGAGAGCTCCATCGGTTCGGGTCGTTGCATGCCGGGGAGCCTACCAAGCGGCTGGCGGCGGCTGGCCTTCGACGCGCCCCCCTGGGCTCGGGTATCCTCTCCGCCCTATGGAAGTGCAAGCCCTCGATCTGCGCGTTGGCGCCCTGGTCCGCCACAACGGTCAACTCGCCACCGTGACCCAGTGGAACATCCTGCGCAACGACCGCCGTCAGTTCGTGCAGTTGCGCCTCAAGGAGGTCAACTCGAACCGCATCTACGACCTCAAGGAGCACACCGACACTCGCTTCGAGGCGCTCGACAGTTCGACGATCGACCTGTCCCACAGCTACAGCGATGGGCACGAGGAGGTGTTCTACACCGAGGACGGTGTGGAGTACCGCGTTCCCAAGGCGGCCGCCGAAGATGCCCTCAAGTGGCCGATCGAGCGCTACGTCGGCTTGATCGTCGACGGCACCCTGACGGCCATCGACCTGCCGAACCACGTCGTTGTGACCGTGGCCCAAACCGATCCGCCCGTCAAGGGCAGCGGCAACCTGATGAAGGCCGCGGTGCTCGAGAACGGCATCGAAATCCGTGTTTCGGGCCTGGTCGCGAGCGGCGACCGCGTGCGTGTCGACCCGCGCACACTCGAGTTCAAAGAGCGCGCCTGATCGCGCCCGTCCGCCCGCCCGCCGCAGCACCAACGCCGCGGCGCGCACCGCCCGCGCCCACCAGCGCCACCGCCGCGGCGCACATCGCCCGCGCCCACCAGCGCCAACGGCGCGGCCCGATCGTAGCCTGGGGCAACGCCCCAGGTTCTGCGCAAGCACGGAGCAAGGGCTGAAAGCCCGCTCCATACCTCCGCGCTCGGTCTCTAGGACCCCACGAGGCCCGCCAAGCGGAACAGCCGGCGCACCGACTCGTCGACCGGCAACTCCCCGAGCGCCGCCCCGTCGATCCAGGCCAGCGCCAAACTCTCGTCGCTCATCACTTCGCGCGCGCCTTCCGGCGCCGTTGCCAGGAAGCGCACGTCGAGGTGCAGATGCTCCGGCTCCGCGCCGCGGGCGGGGATCGAATGGATGTCGAGGTCCACGGGCCGGGGGTCAATGCGAATCCCCTCCAGGCCCGATTCCTCCTCGAGCTCCCGCAGGGCCGCGAGGGCCAGGTTGCCCTCCCCGTCCACGTGACCGCCCAACTGCAGCCAGCGTCCCAGTTTCTTGTGCAGTGTGAGCAGCCCCCGCGATCCGTCGGCATCCAAGAGCAGCGCCGAGGCAGTCAGGTGCCCCTCGAGGCACGTGCGGAGCAGCGCATCCGGATGGAGATCCACGAAGGCGAGAATGCGCTCGCGTTCCCGCATCTGGTGCGCGTCCCGGGGCGGATAGGCGCGCAGCAACTCGCGGGCGAAGTCGAGACCTCGCCCCGCGCCGAGCAGCGGATGCCCCCGGCCCAGGAACTCGACGTCCCGGGGGCGGCCCATCAGTCCCGACGCAACTTGCGGTAACGGCCCTTCCGCGACTCCGCACCGAGGCCGAGGCGTTGGCGCCAGCCCTTGCGCCACTCCGAGTAGTCCTCGTAGGTGCCGTGGTGGAAGTTGACGATCCCGTCGTGTTCGAAGGCGAGGATGTGGCTGACGACGCGGTTCAGGAAGTAGCGGTCGTGGCTGACGACGATGGCCGAGCCGGGGTAGTTCTCGATCGCCTCTTCGAGCACACGCAGCGTGTCGAGGTCGAGATCGTTGGTGGGCTCGTCCAACAGGATGACGTTGGCCGCGTTCTTGAGCATGCGCGCAAGCAACACGCGGTTGCGCATCCCGCCGGAGCACTCGCCGAGGAGCTTCTGCTGGTCGTCGCCCTTGAAGTTGAATCGCGCCACGTACGCGCGGCCGTCCATGGTGCGGCTGCCGAACGCGATCAGGTCGTTGCCCTCGGTGATGTTCTGGTAGACGGTCTTGGTGTCGTCCAAAACCATGCGCGACTGGTCCAGGTACGTCAGGCGCACGGTGGATCCGATCTCGATCTTGCCGGAGTCGGGCTCCTCTTTCTTGAGGATCATCTTCAGCATGGTCGACTTGCCCACACCGTTCGGGCCCACCACACCGAGGATCGCGCCGGGCGGCAGCGAGAACGTCAGGTCCTTGATCAACACGCGCTCGCCGAAGCCCTTCGTGACTTCGCGGAACTCGATGACCTTGTCGCCGAGGCGGTCGCCCGGCGGGATGCGCAGGTCGACCTCGTCGACCTGGTCCTCGCGGCGCCGCTCCAGCATGTCCTTGTAACGCGCCATCCGCGCCTTGCTGTGGCTCGTGCGCGCGGCCGGCGAGCGGCCCAGCCATTCCTTTTCGCGACGCAGGATCTTGTCGATCTTGGCGTCCGATTGGCGCTTCGTGTTGAGCTCGTTCTCCTTGGCGAGGAGGTACTGGCTGTAATTGCCCTCGTAGGGGCGGCCCTTGCCGCGCTCCACCTCGAGCATCCAGCCAACCACGTTGTCCAGGAAGTAGCGGTCGTGGGTGATGAGGATCACGGCGCCCGCGTAGGTGCGCAGGTGTTCTTCCAGCCACTCGATGGTCTCCGCATCGAGGTGGTTGGTGGGCTCGTCGAGCAGCAGCAGGTCCGGCGCGGACATGAGGAGCTTGCAGAGTGCGACCCGGCGCCGTTCGCCCCCGGAGAGCTTGCTGACGTTGGCCTCGAGCGGGGGCAGGTCCAGCGCCTCCGCGGCCTGTTCGAGGCGCGAGTCGAGGTCCCAGACGCCCTTGGTGTCGAGCTCGGCCATCAGGCGCTCGTATTCGGCGTTGAGTTTGTCCTCCTCCGCGCCGCTGACCGTGCCGAGTTTGGCGCTGACTTCCTCGTAGCGCGCCTGCAGCGCACGCAGGTGCGCCACGGACTCCTCGAGGTTGCCGAGCACGTCCTTGCTTTCGTCGAGCGGCGGCTCCTGGGACAGGTAGCCGATCGTCAGACCGGCGATCGGCCGCGCGACGCCCTCGAACTGCTTGTCCTCGCCCGCGAGGATCCGCAGCAGCGTGCTTTTGCCGGCGCCGTTCGCACCGATGACGCCGATCTTGGCGCCCTCGAGGAACGAAAGCGTGATGCCCTTGAGCACCTCGCGCTGGCCGTAGAACTTCCGGACGTCCTGGAGGTTGTAGATGATGCGATCGCCCATGGGGGCGAAGAGGATAGCGCTTGGGCGTGGCGGCGGCCAAGCGCCGGGCGGTGGGAGCGGGCCGCGGGGTGCCCCGGGGGCCCTCCCGGGCTATCCTCTCGGGCAACAGTCCGCCCCGTTCCCGCCCCGCACCCGCCCCGGCCATGGTCATCACACGCACCCAGCCCACGTTCCAGTTGCTCTCGAAGTTCGGCATCGACGGGCCCCACTCGGGCGCGTACGCCGGGTCCTGGCTGCCGGCCAAGGGGCCCGACCTGCTGGTGCACTCCCCGGCCACGGCGGAACTCTTGGGCTCCGTGCGGCTCGCCTCGGGGGCCGACTACGCTGCCGTGCGCGACGCGGCCCACGCGGCGTTCCTGCGCTGGCGCGAAGTGCCCGCGCCGCAGCGGGGCGAGTACGTGCGCCGCATCGGCGAGGCCCTGCGCGCGCGCAAGGACGACCTGGGGCGGCTGGTCAGCCTGGAGATGGGCAAGATCCTGCAGGAGGGCCTGGGGGAGGTGCAGGAGGCCATCGACATCGCCGACTTCGCGGTGGGCCAATCCCGCCAGCTCTACGGCTTGTCGATGCACTCCGAGCGCCCCGGGCACGCCATGCGCGAGCAGTGGCACCCCCTGGGACTGGTGGGCATCATCAGCGCGTTCAACTTCCCGGCCGCCGTGTGGGCCTGGAACTCGATGATCGCGCTGATCTGCGGCGACGCGTGCATCTGGAAACCCAGTCCCAAGGCTCCGCTGACGGCCATCGCGATGACGAAGGTGGCGGCCGAGGTGCTCGAGCCCGACGGCTTCGGTGCGCTGCTGTCGCTCGTGATTGGCACCAACGAGGACGTGGGGGAGAAGTTGGTGGCGGACCCGAAGGTGCCGTTGGTTTCGTTCACCGGCTCGACGGCGGTGGGGCGCGAGGTGGCCGCGAAGGTGGCCCGGCGACTCGGGCGGACGATCTTGGAACTCGGCGGCAACAACGGGCTCATCGTGACTCCGGAGGCCGACTTGAGCCTCGCCGTGCCGGCGATCGTGTTCGGCTCCGTCGGCACTGCGGGCCAGCGCTGCACGACCACACGCCGGCTGATCGTGCACCGCTCCATCGCGGACGATCTGGAGAGGCGCCTCGTCGCGGCCTACGGTCAGGTGCGCATCGGCAATCCGCTCGCCGAGGGAACGCTGATGGGCCCGCTCATCGACGCGGCCGCCGTCGAGCGCATGTCCCAGACCCTGAAGGCCGCGAAGGCCGAGGGCGGGGAGGTGTTGTGCGGCGCCGCACCCCTGACGATGCAAGGGGCCGAGGCCGGCGGCAACTTCGTCCGCCCGGCCATCGTGCGCGCGACGCCGAACATGAAGGTCGTGCGCGAGGAAACGTTTGCGCCGATCCTCTACGTCTTGCGCTACGACACGCTGGACGAGGCGATCGCGATGCACAACGACGTGCCGCAGGGCCTCTCGTCGGCGATCTTCAGCCTCAACGTGCGCGAAGCGGAGCGTTTCCTGTCCGCGTCGGGTTCCGATTGCGGCATCGCGAACGTCAACATCGGGACGAGCGGAGCCGAAATCGGCGGCGCGTTCGGCGGCGAGAAGGACACGGGCGGCGGCCGCGAGTCGGGTTCGGACTCGTGGAAGGCCTACATGCGCCGCCAGACGAACACGGTGAACTGGTCGACGGCGCTGCCGTTGGCGCAGGGCATCCGCTTCGACCTGGGCTGACGGGCGCCCGCGCACCTCCGGCGCCGCCGCGGCGGCGCACGCCGCGAATGGGGCGGGCCTTCAGCCCTGGGACCGCCTTCCCCGAAACCTGGGGCGTTGCCCCAGGCTACTATGGAGACGCGCCGTTGGCGCTCGACGAAGCGCGCCGTTGGCGCTCGAAGGGACGCGCCGTTGGCGCTCGAGGAAGCGCGTCGTTGGCGCTCGAAGGGACGCGCCGTCGCGGCGCGGGCTTCCGAACGGGGCAACGCCCCGTCCGATCGTAGCCTGGGGCAACGCCCCAGGTAGAGGCATGTAGGGCTCCGGGCTGAAGGCCCGGTCCATCGCTTCGAGGTCGATGCCGTGTGGATCGACGCCCCGTGTCAGAGTGTGGGAGAGAATGGGGGCCTTGGCCGATTCTTGCCCTCGAACGGGCTCCAGCGCCGTCAGGCGATGGGCCAAACATCATCTGAGAGGTCCTTCGGTCGGGCCGTGCCGATTTTTTCTCAACCTCTCAGAGAGAGGGAAAGAATCGGGG
>WGMC01000009.1 GCA_016125265.1 Planctomycetaceae bacterium | reverse complement strand
TCGCGCTGAGCAACGGTTGCGCTGCCGACGTTTCTCGGGTCTCCAGCACAACCAATGGGGCGGGCTTTCAGCCCTTGCATCGATCCTCCGCCGGACCTGGGGCGTTGCCCCAGGCTACTATCGGGCGCGCCGTTGGCGCTCATGCGCGCCGTTGGCGCACCCGACACGCGCCGTCCGCGGCGCGCCATCCTTCGCGACGCACGCCGAGCCGCGACGCACATCGACGCGCGATGCACGCCGACACGCAACGCACGGCGATACGCGACGCACGCCGACACGCGACGATTCCGGCCGTCCGAGAGGGGCAACGCCCCGACCGACGGTAGCCTGGGGCAACGCCCCAGGTCCGGCGGAGGATCGATGCAAGGGCTGAAAGCCCGCCCCATTGGTTGTGCTGGAGACCCGAGAAACGTCGGCAGCGCAACCGTTGCTCAGCGCGAGATCGAGCGCACCAGGTCCAGGAACTCCGAGCGCGTGCGCGCGTCTTCGCGGAACGAGCCCAATAGGCAACTCGTCATCGTCGACGAGTTCTGCTTCTGCACCCCGCGCATCATCATGCATAGGTGCGCGGCGTCCGTGACGACGCCCACACCCTTCGGCTGCAACACGTCCCAGATCGCCTGCGCAATCTGTTGGGTCATGCGCTCCTGCACCTGCAATCGACGGGCGAAGAGATCGACGATGCGCGGCAGCTTCGACAACCCGATGATGCGGCCGTTTGGGATGTAGGCCACGTGCGCCTTGCCGAAGAACGGCAACATGTGGTGTTCGCACAGGCTGTAGAACTCGATGTCCTTGACCAGGACCATCTCGCTGCAGTCCTCCTCGAAGACCCCCTGCCCGACGACCTCTTCGACGGTCTGGTTGCGCCCCGCGGTCAACTCCGCGAGGCTCTTCGCGACACGCAGCGGCGTGCGCACCAACCCTTCGCGCGTCGGGTCCTCGCCGAGGTTCTCGAGCAGGCCGCGAATCAGCGATTCGGAGTCGATGGCGCCCTCCCGAAGTAGTCCACGAAGTTGCTCGCGCTCTCGTACAGTCGAATCCGGTGAAGTTGGCATTGGGGAAAGGCCTGCAGTTCTGCTTCCAGTCGATCCCAGATCGCGATCGCGACGTTTTCGGCGGTCGGAATCACACCTTCGAGAAAGTCCACGTCGCGGTTGAGGTGCCGGTGGTCGACGGCGTCGATGATCTTCGTTCGCACGAGACGCATGAGATCGGCCAGGTTCATGACCATCCCTGTGCGTTCGTCGACGGGTCCGCGAACGGCGACCTCGAGGCCGTAGTTGTGGCCGTGGTCCGTGAAACACGGACCGTAGAGGGCGCGGTTTTGCGCTTCGTCGAGGTGCGGGCTCTCCAGCCGATGGGCCGCGCTGAACTCTTCGCGGCGCACGATTTCGACCATTCGCGTCGTCATGGGGGCGGCAGGATACCCGGCTCCCCTTGTCGGACGGGGAACCCCGGAGCGCAAGCAGCCAAGCAACTTTCGTCCAAGCCGTTTGTTCGACATTCGGCCTGGGACTGGCAAAAGCTCACGTCCACGTCATACTACGGACGACGGACCGGGCGCGCTACCCTGTCCGCGTCATCCCATGGCCATCAAACGCGTCTGGATCGTCGAGGGCTGCATCGCCTGCAACCTGTGTGAAGACCTCTGCCCGGAGGTGTTCGAGGTGCCCGCGGGGGGCACCTCCCAGACCACCAAGGGCCACCAGAAGTTCCTGGCCCGGGACGAGGACATGGACGACAAGATCCGCGAAGCGGTCGAGTCCTGCCCCGTCGAGGTGATCGAGGTCGAGGACTCCTAGCCCGGGTTTTTCACCAGGTTTCCGATCCGACGAGCCCAAGTCGCTGTCTGGTGGTGCTTTGGGGCCGTGGCATCCGCAGTCGACCTTGAACAGGTCGTCGAGGACGGCCGCGGCCCCAAAGTGCCACCAGGCGGCGAAAGGCGGCCGAAGGCCGCCGTTTGGGCCGTCCGATCGCAAACGTGGTGGATAATCCGGGCTGGGAGGGGACCGCCTCCCCGGCATCCGCCCCGCTCCTCCTAGCCCGCCCCAAGCCTTGGACGTACCCACCACCAGCGAACGCAGCCCACTGGGGCCCAAGGCGGGTGGCGAGGCGGGTGGCGAGGCGGGTGGCCGCGCAGCGCTGACCGACGCAGCACGGCTCGACGCAGTCCGTGTCGACGGCGCAGCGCGCGAAGCTCCCCGCGGACGCAGCGCGGAAAGCCGCGCCCAGTTGGTGCGCAGCGCGCGTGTGCTGCTGCGGAGGCGGCTGCGGTTCGCGCGCCGGGTCCGCGGCGTACGGGTGGGTGGCAAGCGCCGCCCCGTGGCGAACCTGGCCTGGCGCGGGCGACTGTCGGCGCGGCGGCGGCTGGTGCTGTCGACGGAGCTCGCGCTGCTCTTTTTTGCGTTCCCCATCTCGCTCGTGGCCCTGCAGGGCGCGGGTGTACCTGTGCCGACCATCCCGGCGCTGTTGATCGTGACGCTCCTCTCCTGGGGCATTTTGCTGTTCGACCCGGGTTTCCCGCGGCGCGAGCTCTCCAACTGGCGAGTGCCCCGGGGCGAGCTGATCCGGGTGCTGGGGCTGTTTGCGGTGGGGGCAGCGGCACTGGTGGGCCTGACCCAGTTCCTGCGGCCCGGGGAGCTCTTTTCGCTGCCGCGTTCCCAGCCGGGACTGTGGCTGGCGATCCTAGTCTTCTACCCCTTGCTCTCGGTCTACCCCCAGGAGCTGGTCTGGCGGGTGTTCTTCGTGCACCGCTACGCCCGGTTGCTGCGCTCCCAGTGGCTCGCGGTCGTGCTCTCCGCCCTCGCGTTCGGGTTCGTGCACCTGCTCTACGGCAGTTGGTTCTCCGTCGGGCTCAGCACCATGGGCGGAGTGCTGTTCGGCATCACGTACCTGCGCACTCGCTCGATCGGCCTCGTGTGCCTCGAACACTCGCTCTACGGCTGCTGGCTCTTCACCGTGGGTCTCCACGAGTACTTCTACCGCGGCTTCTGATCGCCCCTTGGGAGGCGCGCGGCCCCGTGCCAAACTGCGCCCATGCGCCCGTCCGAGCCCAGGGAACCGAGCCCCCTCAAGCGGCTCCTCGCGCACACACGGCCCCACCGCCGGCGCATGCGCCTCGCGTCGCTGTGTTCGGTGCTGAACAAGCTCCTGGACCTGGCGCCGCCACTTTTGATCGGTTTGGCGATCGACACGGTGGTGGGGGGCGACGACGCGTTCCTCGCCGGTTGGATCGACGGTGGAGCGAAGACCCAACTGCTGTTCCTGGCCCTTGCGACCGTGGCGATCTGGGTCGCGGAATCGGCCTTCGAGTACGCCTACCAACTCCTTTGGCGCGGCCTGGCGCAGGACGTGCAACACGGTCTGCGCCTCGAAACCTTCCGGCACGTGCAGGGGCTCGAGCTGGGCTTCTTCGAGGAGCGCACCAGCGGCGGTTTGCTCGCCGTCCTGAACGACGACGTCAACCAACTCGAGCGGTTTCTGGACCGGGGAGCCAACGACCTGTTGCAGGTGGCGACCACGGTGACGGCGATCGGTCTCTACTTCGTCTGGGTAGCCCCCGGCGGCGCGGCGCTCGCGGCCCTGCCCATCCCACTGATCCTGTTTTTCTCGCTGCGGTACCAGCGCTGGCTCGCGCCGCGGTACGCCGCCGTGCGCGAGCGTGTGGGCGAGCTGTCCTCCGACTTGGGTGGAGCGCTCACTGGGGTCGCCACGGTGCAAGCCTACGGTGCGGAAGACTCCGAAGCGACGCGCATCGAGTCCGCCAGCCTGCGTTACGTCGAAGCCAACCAGCGCGCGATCCGCATGTCGTCGGCCTTCGTGCCGATGATCCGCATGCTGGTGATGGTGGGTTTCGTCTCCATCTTGCTGCATTCGGGATACGCCTGTCTCGACGGGGAGTTGGGTGTTGCGATCTACAGCACGCTCTTGTTCCTGACGCAGCGGCTCTTGTGGCCGCTGACGCGCCTCGGCGAAACGCTGGATCTCTTCGAACGCGCGATGGCGAGTTCGGCGCGCATCTTTGGACTCCTGGACCTCGAACCGAAGATCCGCTCGGGCGATGTGGCTCTGCCTCGCGAAGCGGTGAAGGGCGCCGTGCGCTTCGAGTCCGTGGAGTTTGCCTACCCTGGGCGCGCGCCGCTCCTCCGCGGCCTCGATCTGGAGCTGCCCGCGGGCGAAACCACCGCCGTGGTGGGGACGACGGGCGCGGGGAAGACCACCTTGGTGAAGCTGTTGCTGCGCCACTTCGACCCCGACGGCGGCCGCATCCTGGTGGACGGACACGACATCAGGAGCCTCGACTTGAAGGACCTGCGGGGCGCGCTCGCCGTCGTGTCGCAGGACGTGTTCGTGCGGCACGGCACGGTAGCCGAGAACTTGGCGTTGGGGCGCGCGGGTGCCAGCGCGGAAGAGCTCGAAGCCGCGGCGCGCGCGGCCGAGGCCGATGGTTTCGTCCGCGAGCTGCCGGAGGGTTACGAGAGCCTCGTCGGGGAGCGCGGCCAGAAGCTCTCCGGCGGGCAGCGCCAACGGCTGTCGATCGCGCGCGCGATCCTGCGCGACCCCGCGTTGCTCGTGCTCGATGAAGCGACCGCTTCGGTCGACAACGAAACCGAGGCTGCGATCCAGCGCTCCCTCGCGCGCATCGGCCGTGGCCGCACGGTCCTCGTGATCGCGCATCGGCTGTCCACCGTGCGGCACGCGCACCGCATCCACGTGCTCGACCGCGGCCGCATCGTCGAATCCGGGCGGCACGAGGAGCTGCTGGAGCTCGGCGGCATCTACGCGGGGCTGTGGCGCGTGCAGACCGGCGAGGAGACCCTCGTCGCGGAGGACGTGCGGTGAGCGAACGCCCGCGTTTCTCGACGGACCGCGAGGTGCTGGAGCGCGAGGTGCGCCTCGAGTACCTGCGCGCCCGGGGGCCCGGCGGCCAGCACGCCAATACGACGGAAACCGGCGTGCGCCTCGTGCATCCGCCCAGCGGCATCACCGTCATGGCGGCCGAGCGCCGCAGCCAGGGGCAGAACCGCGACCTGGCCTTCGAACGCCTGATCCAAAAGCTCACAGTGCTGAACCGGCCGCGCCGGAAGCGTGTGGCGACCAAACCCACCCGCTCGTCCGTCCGCCGCCGCCTGGAGGAAAAGGGCCGCCGCAGCAACACCAAGAGGGACCGCCGGGGCGGGGGCGAGGGGTAAATCGGGCGCCCTCCCGTGCCCCCGTCGAGCGGCGGGCGCTCGGCTAGGGGGGTCCGCGCGACGCAGGGGGGGCAGCAGCGGGACGGCGGGCCCGGTCCCCCTTGCGCCCCGGCCCCAAACGTCGGATAGGCTTCCCTGGCCGGCGCGGACCCCCCGCGGCGGCGCCCGCGATCCGGTTTCCGCTGCCATCGGCGCCGGAAGCCCAATGGGAGGCCCCCTTGCAAAGCGAGCCGCGACCCCCGTTCCGTCCGTCCGGATCCCCGGCCCGGTCGGTCGACGAAAAAGACACTGACGCCGCCCGTTCCCACGGCGCCCACACCCTGCGCCGGGTCCGCGGCACGGTAGTGGGGCTCGACCGGGACGACGTCTTCGTCGACCTGGGCCCGCGCCAGCAGGGGCTGATCTCGGCCTCGCGTTTCCAGCGTCCGCCCAGCCTCGGGGACAGTTTCGAGTTCACTCTCGGCGGCCAGGAGCAGGGCCTCTGGCGCCTCGAGATCGCGGGTTCCCAGCCGTCCGTGGCCTGGGAGCGCATGGAGCCGGGGCTGCTCGTCGAGGCGCGGGTGATCGGCGTGAACCCGGGCGGGCTCGACCTCAAGGTCGGCGGCCTGCACGCTTTCATGCCGCGCTCGCACACGGGACTGGGCCGCCGCGAAAAACCCCAGACGCTGATCGGCAAGACCCTGGCGGTCGAGGTCCTGGAGGTCGACCGCGAGCGCCAACGTGTGCTGCTTTCCCGCAAACTCGTGCAGCGCCGCGAGCGCTCCGGTGGCCGCGCCCGCGATTCGGCGGCCCTCCGCCCGGGTCAGGTGGTCGAGGGCCGCGTGGTGCGCCTCGAGTCCTTCGGCGCGTTTGTGCGTTTCGGCGCGAACTTCGAGGGACTGCTGCACGTTTCGAACCTCAGCCACGAACACGTCGAGGACCCGAGCGCGGTGTTGCACATCGGCCAACGGCTGCATGTGCGTGTGCTCTCCGTGCGCGCGGACGGCAAACGCATCGGCCTCGGCCTCAAGCAGATGGATACGAGCCCCTGGCCCGCCCTCGAGCGCGCGGCCCGCGACCGCACGGTCGTGACCGCCGAGGTGCTGCGTGTGGAGCCCGTCGGCCTGACCGTGCGTCTCGACGATGGTGTGGAGGGGTTCGTGCCGCGCAGCGAAACCGGCCTCGGTCCGCTCGTGCACCTGCGCCAGCACTTCCAGGCCGGCCAACGCATCGCGCTTTGTGTGCGCGAAGCGGACGGAGCGCGCGAAAAGCTCGTTCTGTCGCGGCTGCACGGGGACGGGTCCACCGTGTGCGCCGAGGAGTGGGATCCGGACGACGAGATCCACGTGGAGCGCGAACCGAGCGGCAGCGACGGCCTGCATTGGCCCGCGCCGCCGCCCGAGGAAGTGCAGCCGGGTCGCTCCGTGCGCCTGGCGCGGGAGCTGCTGCGCGAAGTGCGCGAACTCGACGTCGACGCGCAGGCTTCCTGAGGGCGCTTCGCCGGAACTACGGTTTGGGCTCGAACCAGCGGCGTTTCGGGCGCGGCCCGTAGGTCAACCCGAACTCTTCGGTCGCGGCGCGGCGGATGCCTTCGACCACCTCGTCCACGTCGTCGGTGACACGCAGGATCTGGAGATCGCCGGCGCTGATCGTGCCCTCTTTCACCATACGCTCCCGCAGGAAGTCGAGCATCGGCGCCCAGTACTCGACTCCCATCAGGTACAGCGGGAAGTTCGAGATTTTGCCCGTCTGGATCAGCGTCGCCGTTTCGAACATCTCGTCGAGCGTTCCGAAACCGCCGGGCAGGGCCACGAACGCGTAGGAGTACTTGACGAGCATCACCTTCCGCACGAAGAAGTAGCGAAACTCGATCCAGCGGTCGACGTAGGGATTGGGCTCCTGTTCGTGGGGCAGCACGATGTTGCACCCGAGGCTGCGTCCGCCGGCATCCTTGGCTCCGCGGTTGGCGGCTTCCATGATGCCCGGGCCGCCGCCGGTCATGACGGTGAAACCCGCCTTCGCGAGCGCGGACCCGAGCAAGCGACCCGTCTGGTAGTGGGGGTGGTCCGCGCCAAAACGCGCGGACCCGAACACCGTGACACACGGCCCCTCGAAGTGCAGGATCCGAAACCCACGCAGGATCTCGGCGCTGATGCGCAGCAGGCGGAAGAACTCGGACCTGCGCGAGGAGGGCCCGCGCAGGAACTGACGCTCTTCCCGGCCGCGTTCCGGCGGCGCTTTGGAAACCTCGGTGGATTGCCCCATGCGGGGCAGAGGTTAGCGCTTGGCGGCCAGGAAGGCGACGTACTCGATCGCCTCGCCGCTGGTGGAGCGGCGGTGCACGTAGGTGCGCCGCTCGACCACGTCCAGGGCGCCGGAACGCACCAGGCGATTCAGCAGACCGGCGAAGCCACTTTCGTCGCTCTCCGTGGTGAAGTCCCGTTTCAGCGTGAACGCGACCAAACCGCCCGGGCTCACACGCTCCAGGGCGCGTTCGAACACCGCGGGGGGGATGTCCGAGAATCCGAGTGCGGCCACACACGTCAGGAGATCCGCTTCGATCCGGCCCCACCTGCGCTCGGTCTCGGGCGGCAGGTTGCAGAGGTCGCCGATCACGAACTCGCCGTAGAGGCCCGGGCGATCCCGTTTGGCCGCGGCTTCGGCCTCGGGGTGCAGGTCGACCCCGACGAAGTCCTTGGCTCCCAGCGTCGCGAGCGCCTCCGCGACGCAACCGTTGCCGCAGCCGAGGTCGAGCACCTTGGCGCGGTTGGGATCGATCCCGCGTGCGGTCCACGCCCGCTCCACCAGGTCGCGGACCACTTGCGGCGAGCGGCACTCGAACAGCCCGTAGACGACCTTCTCGTAGAGCCCGGGGATCGAGAAGATCGTCGGGTAGTCGTGCATCCGCACTTCGAGCCAACCCTTCGAGCGGCGCACGAGGAAGAACTCCTCGTCCTGTTCGAGGGCGAGGCGCGGATCGGGCAGCGCCAGTTGCAGCTCGGCGCGCGGTGAAGCGGCGTTCTGGCTCTTGTTCGCGGGGGTCGGTTCGCGCGCGGCGCGGTCTTGGGTGGGCTGTTTCATGGGTTGAGATTCCGTTGGGGAGGTGTTGCGGAGCCGGAGTCCTGGGGCGCGAGATGCTCCCCAGGGTCCGGTCCGATGAGTTCTTCGGTGTTCGAAACGAGGTGCGGCGCCGCATCCAGGTGCTCGGCTTCGAGCAGTCCGGCGACGCGCTCCATGTGCGCGAGGATCGAGAGCCGCTCCCAGTGGGCCAGTCGTGCGAGCTCGCGCTGGAAGCGCTCCTGCAAGAGCGACGGCGCCCGGTCGAGCAGTTCGAGTCCCGCGGCCGTCACGTGCACGAGCACCGTGCGTCGATCGCGGGGGCCGGGTTCGCGTCGGACCAGTCCGCGCCCCTCGAGGCGACCGAGGATTCCGGTGACCGTGGGGTGGGAGAGGTAGATCGCGCGGGCCAGGGCGCTGGGCGTCAGGGGCCCCGTCCGTTCGAGCGCGCGCAGGGCGGCGAGTTGGGGCGCCGACAGGCCGCAGGTTTCGAGCAAGCGGCGGGAACTCTGGTCGACCGCACGCAGGATGCGGCGGATCGACGAGACGATCTGGGTCTCGAGGGGCGCCTCGGGCTGCGGCTTCGCCGAGTCCTCCATCGCGGTGGCCGCCGGGATTTGCTTCGGGTCCGCTTCCCCGGGCCTGGGCTCTCGTGGTTTCATCCGTCTCTGTTCGGGGCACGCAAAGTCTGCCGCGTCCAAGAGTTTAGGGAACGAAGGACTCAACTGCAACCGGGAGCCGAGAGAGGGCCCGCGCAGGCACTTTCTAGGCTGCTCGACGCCGCAACATTCGCAAAGTCCGGGGCTGGCGACGCCCAGCCAAGCTTCGTATACGAAGGAGGCGAAGCCAGCGCACTCCACACGGCCGCGCCCGGGCGCGGCTCCCGGGATCGCGCGCCTGCAGAGGCGCGGCGGAGGTGTTCGAGCGCGCGCCCCGCCGGCCGTGCACCGGACAGTGCCTTCGCTCGGGTCGAGCCGATTCTTTCCAGCCGGTCAGCGGTCGGTCATGTACGTCGCCGTGTCGACTCCCACGGGCAGGCCCAGGCCGAACACCCACAGGTAGAAGAAGAGGACCCAGCCCGTGAGGAACACCAGCGAGTACGGCAGCATCGTGCCGATGATCGTGCCCAGGCCCGCGCGCCGGTCGTATCGCACCACGAAGGCGAGGATCAAGCCGAAGTAGCTCATCATCGGCGTGATCACGTTCGTCGTGGAATCGCCGATGCGGTAGGCCGCTTGGATCACCTCGGGTGTGTAGCCGACGCGCATCAACATCGGCACGAAGATGGGCGCCGTCACCGCCCATTGCGCGGAGGCGCTGCCGAGCATCAGGTTCACGAACGCGCACATCAGGATGAACGGGACGAACACGATGGGACCGTCCAATCCGAGCGCGATCAGGCCGTCGCCGCCGAGCACCGCCAGTAGGGCCCCCAGATTGCTGTAGTCGAAGAACGCCACGAACTGCGCCGCGAAGAACACCAGCACGATGTAGAGCCCGAGGGTCGACATGGCGCCGGCCATGGCGTCGATGACGTCGCGATCGTTGCGGATGGTGCGGGTCAATCGCCCGAAAAGCAGACCCACGGACAGGAAGAAGACGAAGATCACGGTCACGACGCCCTTCAGGATGGCGGCGTCCTTCAGCTCCCCATCTTCGGGCACGCCGAAGATGTTGTAGCCGGGGAGGTGCTCGCTGCCGCCGCCCGTGACCTGCACGAGCACCAGCACGAACAGCACGGAGAGGGCGCCGACCCACAGCAGCGCACGGCGTTCGACGGCGTTGATGGGCTCGAGCTTGACCTCGCCGACGGCTTTGGTGTCGGCGTGCTTCGAGTCCCACTTGCCAAGGCGCGGCTCGACGATGCGCGCCGTGACCCACCAGCCGAGGCCGGTGATCAGGAACGTGCTCGCGGCCATGAAGTACCAGTTCGCCGCTGCGTTGACACTGATCGTCGGATCGACGAGCCGCGCCGCTGCCTCCGTGAGGCCGGCGAGCAGGGGATCCACCGTCCCGAGCAGCAGGTTGGCGGAATAGCCCCCGCTCACGCCGGCGAAGGCGGCGGCGAGTCCGACCAAAGGATGGCGCCCCATGGCGTGGAACAGGGCCGCGGCGAGGGGCACGAGCACGACGTACCCCATTTCGGAGGCCGTGTTGGAGAGGATGCCCGCGAGTACCACGGCGGGGGTCACGAGCGCCGGGGGCGCCGCGAGGACCAGCGCGCGCATCGCCGCGGAGAGCAGCCCCGACCGCTCGGCCACACCGACACCCAAGAGCGCGACGAGCACCGTCCCGAGGGGCACGAAGCCGACGAAGTTCTTGACCAGCGACGTCAGCATCCAGCGCAGGCCGTCCGCATCGAGGAGGCTGACCACGCGGATCACCCCGTCGGGGGAGCGCCCGGCTACCCCCTCGAGCCGCGGGTCGGGCACACTCCAACCAAATCCCGCTCCCACGGCGCTCAGGAGCACCACGGCCGCCGCGAAGATCGCAAACAGCGTGACCGGGTGCGGCAAGAGGTTGCCGAGCCATTCCACGGTCCGCAGGAAGCGGTCGAACGCGCCGCCGCGGGGCTCGAGGGGCCCGACGTTCCGCTGGCTGCCCGTCACCAGACCCGTGCCCGCGCCTGCACGAAAGCGTAGAAGAACACGGAGTTGGGGTCGTGGGCAACCGTCTTGAGTTCCTCTTTCATGCCTTCGATCACATCGGCCGAACACTTGCCGGCGTCCTCGAGTCCTTTCGCGCCCGAAAGCAGGAGATCCGACCAATAGCGCAGGAACTCGGCGCGCTCGCCGGGTGTGCGGTTGTCGAGGTGGATCGCGCGCACGTCGACCTGGATGTCGCGGAAACCGACTGCCTGCAGCAGGTTGCCGAGTTTGGCGCCGACGAACGGATCACCGCCGAGCTCCAGTTGGTGGTCGTTGAACGCCATCCAGTAGTTCAAGGTGTTCGGGCTGTAGGGATCGAGGAAGAAAGTCGCGTTCTGCACCTCGGTCACCACGATGGGCGAACCGGGTCGCAGGACGCGGCGCACCTCCGACAGCACCAGCATGGGATCCGCCACGTGCTCGAGGATCCAACACAGGAAGGCGCAGTCGAAGCTCTCGGCCGCGAAGTCCATGCGCGACGCGTCCTGCAACTGCAGGTCGTACCGGCCCTCGGTCCAGGGCACTTCGGCCAGGTTGCGCTTCGCCTTTGCCAGGTTCGGCTCGGACGCGTCCACGCCGGTGACGTGCAACTCGGGGAAGTGGCGCAGCAGAATTTCCGTCTGCGCGCCCACGCCGCAGCCCACTTCGATCAGCTCCTTGCGGCGCCAGAAGGGCAGGCGATCGTGGACACGGTGTTCGAGGAAACGCGCTTGCTCGTGCAGGCGCTGCTGTTCGGCATCGGTGAAACCGTGCAGGTAACCCTTGACCTTTTTCTTGGCGGGGTTGGCCATGGCGTGGGAGCGGAGGGGTGAGCGGTGCGAGTGGGGTGTTCCAGAGGCCCGGGGATCCTACCTGGGGCACCCGCCGGCGCCGCGCTACCATGGTGCCCCGGCTCCCTGCCACGCCCCGCGCCGGGGAGCGAATCCGATGACCCATCGCGCCCCGACCCGTCTTCCGTTCGTTGCCGCTGCACTGGCCGTCGCGGCGATCCTGACCGCGTCGTGCCGGCAGGGTCCGAAGGAGGAGCCGCCGGCGGCGAAGGCGGCGGCCATGTCGACCGCGGAGACCCTGCGCTTCTTGTACCGTGGCGAGCCCAGCACGTGGCCCACGCCCGTCCTGGACGCGGAGGTGGAGTGGCGCGAGTTCGCCGAGGTGCCGCCGGCAAAGCACCCCGACCACAATCCCCATTCGGCGGCGAAGGAGGAACTCGGCCGGCTCCTGTTCCACGACGGCAGGCTCTCGGGTTCGCGTCAGATGGCCTGCGCGAGCTGCCACACACCGGAGTTGGGTTGGGCGGACGGGCGCGGCACGTCCCTCGGCCACGGGGCGATGCCGCTGTCGCGCAACACTCCGTCCTTGCTGAACAGTGGCCACATGCCGAGGCTGTTCTGGGATGGCCGCGCCGACGGGCTGGAGCAGCTCGTCCTGCGTGTGTTCCACAACCCCTCCGAGATGCGCATCGACGAAGAAGCGATGCTCGCGGGCCTCGCGACGAGCCGGCGCTACCGCGAGCTCTTCGCCGAGGCATTTGGCGACGACGAGCCCACGGTTTCGCGTGTGGTGCACGCCATCGCGTGTTTCTGCCGCACCGTGACCAGCGACGGTTCGAGCGCTTTCGACAAGTTCCTGCGCGGGGATCGCGAAGCGCTCAGCGACTCGGCGCTGCGGGGGATGCACATGTTCCGCACCCAGTGGCGCTGCGCGAACTGCCACCACGGCCCGCTGCTCAGCGACGGGCGGTTCCACAACCTGGGGCTCTCCTACTACGGCCGCAAGTTGCAGGACCTGGGCCGCTACGAGATCACCGGCGAAGCCGCGGACGTGGGCCGATTCAAAACGCCGTCCCTGCGCAACGTCGCGCGCACGGGGCCCTACATGCACAACGGGCTCTTCGACCTGGATGGCGTGCTCAACATGTACTCCGCCGGCATGGTGACGCTGCGGCCCAAACCCGAGCAGGAATCGGATCCGCTCTTTCCCACGAAGTCCGAGTTGCTTTCGCCCCTCGACTTCGACGCGGCGGACAAAGCCGACCTCACGGCGTTTCTCGATTCCCTGACCGAAAGACGCCGGCGTGTCCGTGTCGAGTTGCCGGAGTTCGGCGACTTCGTTTCCCCGGCATCGAAACCCTGAGATCCATGGTCAGCGAGCAGGAAATCCTCGGCGAGTGCGCGCGGTTCATGGACTCGGGACCCGCGCGGGCGCTCGATCCCAAGGGCAAGGAGGCCGCTCGAAAGTTGGTGCAGGCCTGGCTGTCGGCGGCGTACGACGGCCTCGGCAAGGCCCCGTCGCTGCTGGACGGGCACGACGTGCAGACGGTGCTGACGGAGGTGCTGCCGGCCCATTTGGGCGTCGGGGATCCGCTCGCCCGCGACGCGGAGGCCGTGCTGGGGGCGTTTTTGGCCTACCAGGAGGAGTCCCACTTCACGCCCCATGCCTTCGAGCAGCGCCAGGCCCTCGAAACCCATCTTCCGGAGTTCCGGAGCCTGGTCCGGAGCGGCACCCTGGCCGGCCGCGCGCGGGCCCTTCCGGCGCGGCCGCTGGTGCACCGGGCGGACAAGGTGGGGCGCAATGACCCCTGCCCCTGCGGCAGCGGCAAGAAGTTCAAGGCCTGCTGCGCGCGGTTGGGCGGTTGAACGGGCGCGCCCGCTGGGTTCGTTGCGCTCCCCATTTGCTCCCCACTTGGCTGGGGGACCTTCCGCGGGCATGATGCATCCATGGAGACCGGACACTCCGACGTGACGAGCGAGGGCGTGCGCGTGCGCGTCGCCGCCAAGTACCTGCCCAGCCAGTCCGATCCGGACCAAGGCCAGTACGTCTTCGCCTACCGGGTGTTGATCCAGAACGAGGGCACGGCGCGCGCGCGGCTCGTGTCGCGGCACTGGATCGTGCGCGATGCCCACAACGAGCGCCGCGACGTGCGCGGACCGGGTGTGGTCGGCGCGCATCCGGACCTCGCACCGGGCGAGCAGTTCGAGTACGAGTCCGGCTGCGTGCTGAGCACCTCGTGGGGCACGATGGAAGGTAGCTACCGCATGCAGCGCGAGGACGGCTCCCAGTTCGAGGCCGCGATCGGCCGCTTCTTCCTCGCGCCCACCGTCGCCCCGGTGGAACTCTTGCGCACGGCCGACAAGTAGCGCTCGTCACCGAGCCGGCGCGGAGAAGAAGCGCCGCCTGCGGTCTTGCCGCGGTGGGCCGCTCGACAGCATCACCGCGATCGGGTAGGTCGACTCGTGGGCCGCCAGCACGATCTGGAGCGTCGCGGTCAGGGGCACCGCCAGGAACGCGCCCACGACACCCCACAGCGCCGACCACACGACCACCGCGATCAGGATCACGAGCGGCGACAGGTCGAGTTCGCGGCCCATCAACTTGGGCTCGACGATGCTGCCGATGCCCACGTTGACCACGAGGTAGATGACGGCGACGAGGAGCGCCTTGTTGATGGATCCCTCGACCGCGAGCGCGACCATCGTCGGCAACGCACCGGCCGCGATGCTGCCGAAGTAGGGGATGAAGTTCAGCAGGAACGTCAGGAACCCAAAGAGCAGCGCGTAGGGAATCTGCAGCGCGGCGAGCGCCGCGTAACAGAGGGCTCCGGTAGCGATGGAGGTCAGCACCTTGAGGCCGAGGAAGCGCTGGATGCCGCGGCCGATCGAATCGACGATTTCCTCCGCCGCGTCGCGGTTCGGCCCCGCGACACTGAGGATCTTGCGCCGGAACACCGCCTGCTCGGCGAACATGAACAGCATGTAGAGCACGATCAGGAAGAGGACCTTCGCGAGGTCCACGCCCGTGCCGAGAAACTCCGCGCCGATGCGCTGCACGTCGAGGGACTTCAGGTTGTCGAGCAGGTACCCGCGGTAGTCCTCGGGGATCGGGCTCTTGTCCAGCCAGTGACCGATGCGCGCGACCACGTTGTCCCAACCGCCGAGGCCCCGCGTCAGCTCTTCTTGGTCCGCGGACAGTGGATCGAGCCGCTCGATCGGCACGGCCGCGGTGGGCTCGTCCTGGGGCCCCAAGAAGGCCAACAGGTTTGCTTGGAACCAGAGGGCGGTTTGCGCGAGCCCCAGCCCCAAGAGGCCCACCAGCAGGATGACCGTGACGAACGAGGGCACACGGAACCGCGCGAGCCAGCGCACCAGGGGCTGGAGCAGAGCGGCCAAGAGCAGCGCGATCACGAGGGGCTGCAGGATCGGCGCGCCGATGTGCAGCACCCAGCCCACCAGGACGGTGGTGATGACGCCGAGCAGTGCGACCGTGGTGCGGTTTTGGGGCTGCATGGGCGGCCGGTGATCCTACGGCGCCGGTGATCGTACGGCGTCGGTGATCCTACGGCGAAAGGGCGGCTCCCCGCAGGCGGCTCGCGGGGAGCGGGGCTTCGCGTGCCAGGCGCCGGACGGTTGCGGCGGACGGCTAGGCCTCGACAGTGTCGCCGGCGGGAGCCATGCTCCTGACCGTGGCCGACCCGACCCCGTTCACCCTCCGGCCCGGCACCCTCCAGCCCGGCACCCTCCAGCCCGGCACCCCCCCGCCCGGAACCCTGGAGGCCTGGGCCGCCGACTGGCTGGCCCTCGCCGACCCCCTGGAACGCCTCCGGGCAAGGGCGCCCGCTCCCGGGGCTTTGCCCTTAGCCTCTGAGGCGGGGCCCGTGCAACCGCGCCGCTGTGTGCCGCCGCCGCGTCCCGCGCCGTGGCGCACGGCCGAGCGGGCGCGGCGCTCGGTGGGACACCGGGCCCTCTCCAGCCCGGCGGAACGCCTCGAACTGCTCCACACCTTCTTGCACCACGAGTTGCAGGCAGCGGAGCTCTTCGCCCACGGTTTCCTCGCGTTCCCCGACGCGCCGGCGGAGCTGCGCCGAGGCCTGATTGGCCTCCTGGGAGAGGAGTTGGAACACGCGCGCCGCTACGCCGCGTTGCTCGCCGCCCGCGGCGCGGCGTACGGCGATTGGCCGGTGCGCGATTGGTTCTGGCAGCGCGTGGTCGGGGTGCGGGACATGGCGTCGTTCCTCGCATTCGTCGGGTTGGGTCTCGAGGGGGCGAACCTCGACCACACGCGCCGTTTTGCGCAGCGCTTCGACGACGCCGGGGACACCGAGGCCGCGGCGCTGGTCCGCGCGATCGGCGCGGAAGAGGTGCCGCACGTGCGTTTTGCGTGCCGCTGGTTCGCGCGCCTCGGCGGGCCGCTGGACCTCGCCACGTGGCGCCGCAATCTGCCGCCGCCGCTCTCCGAACGGCCCTTCGTGCACCATCCGATGGACCGCGCGGCGCGCGAGCGGGCCGGTTTCCCCGGCGCGCTGCTCGACGAACTGCACGCATTGGCGAACGCGCCGTGAGGCGGGTCTACCACCTGGACTTCGCGTGCGAGCGCGAACTCGAGCGCTGGCCGCGGCCCTACGCACCGCCGAAACCGGGGGCGCTCGCCGTCGCCGTCGCCAGAGCCGCGCGGGCATTGCTCGGCCCCGGGGACGCGCTGCTCGACGATCTGGTGGACGGCCACGGGCAACTGCCGCCGCCGTGGCGCGGCGCACGCGGGGAGAGCTGGTGCGCGACACCGAGCAGCCGGAAGAAGCTGCTCGACGCGGGTGCCGAGCCGACACCCGGCGCGCCCGTGGAGCTGCTGCGCGCACTTGCGTCGCGCCGTCTGCCGTTGGAGCGGGGCCCGGCCCTTCCCGGCGGCTTCTGGGCCGAATCGGCGGCGGATCTCGAGCGCGCCGGCGCCCACCCGCTGCCCGGGCCGACGGGCCAGGCGGGCTGGATCGCCAAACGCGGTTTTTCGTCCGGTGGCCGCGGCGTGCGGCGCTTCCGCGGGGGTTTCGCCGATGCGGCGCTCGTGCGCGGCGACCGGGAGTGGCTCGCAGCGAGTTTCGCGGCCGGCGGCGTCGAACTGGAACCCTTGGCGGAGGTCTTGCTCGAACTCGCGCAGCACGGCCACGTGCACGGCGACGGGCGCCTCGAGGTCGGCCGTCCGACGGAGCAGTTCGTCGACCCGCGCGGGCATTGGCTCGGGAGCCGCCCCGCCCACAACCTGGATCCCGAGTTCGCGGACCGACTTGCCGCCGAAACGGAGCAAGTCGGGGCCTGGCTGCGCGCTAAGGGCTACCTCGGGCCCTATGGACTCGACGCATTCGTCTACCGCGCGCCGACCGGCGGCCGCGAGCTGTGCGCGCGCAGCGAGGTGCACGGCCGCTACTCGCTGGGCTGGGCCGTGGGCATGGGGCGCGTCGACGAGGTCCGCCTCGACGGCACGCTAGGACGGGTAGCCGCGGAATAGGCCGACCGCCGGGCTAGAATCCGGCCATGATCGCGCGCACGTTCGGCGGCTCCCTCGGTTGGTTCCTAGCGCTTCTCGGTTGTTGGTTGGTGTCCGCGCCCGCGGCACGCGCGCAGGGCGACTTCGAACTCGTGGTGCTGCTGGCCGAGAACGGGGCGCCTGCCGCGGGCGCGATGCTCAGCTACCAGCCTGCCGGGGGCGAGCCCCTGCGCGGACGCGCGGACGCGGGCGGCCGGATGCGGCTCGTCACACCGTCCGCACCGGCGACACTCGAGGTGGCCTTCGAGGACCGCCGCGCCGTGATCGAAGTGCCCGCGGGCCAGAGTGTCCCGCTCGTCGTGCGGCTCACTCGCCCGCTGGTCGTCGACGTGGTCGTGCGTGGACCGGGCGGCGAGCCTGCGGCCGATGTGCCGGTTTCGCTGCGCGGCGCGGGCCGGATGCGCGGGCGAGACGGTTTCCGCGGCGCGGTGGTGCGGCCGATGGAGTTGGTGTTGGCCCAGGGCCGCACGGATGCGGAGGGTCGCGCGCGGATCGAGGACAGGGGCGGGCTCTTCTTCGAGCCCAGCTCCGTCGACATGGATTGGCGGCTGCAACTCGACCTCATGGCCAAGGACGCGCCCCGGCTTGCGCTCGAGGCCGGCAACGTGCCGACGGCGCCGCTCGAGTTGCGCCTGCCGCCCCTCGGCGAGGTGGTGGTCGAGCTGACGGCCCACGACGGCCCGGTGGAACCCGGCACCGAGATCCACCTTTCGGCGCGCTCCGACGAGCCGCTACCCGAACTGGTCGGGACCTCCGACGCGGAGGGGCGTGTGCGCTTCTCCCGCGTGGGGTACGGGCTCGCCCTGCACCTCGCCACCGTGGATTGGTCGGCCCCGCTGCCGGGCCCGGATTTCGACGGACCGACCGCGGAACAGCCGCGTGTCACCCTGCCGTGGCAGTTGCCGCGGCGTCCGCCCGTGCTGCGCGCGCAGCTCCTCGACGACGCGGGCCAACCGCTCGCGGAGGGCTTGGACCTGACCCTGCGTGTGACGTGGCCCGCCGGCGACTTCCTGTTGCGCGGCTGGCGCGTGGACGGCGACGGTTGGATGCGCGCCGAGCTGCCCGACGCGTTGCTCGGCGTGGAAGGGGCGGAGGTGGAGTTCGACGTCGCGCCCGCGGCGCGCGGGAACACCGTCTCGCCGCGCCGCCACACGCAGTTCCCGCTCGCGCCCCTCGCCTCGGGTCCCAATGCGTTGGGACCGTTCCAGGTGCCGCCGGCCCCCCTCGCAGCGGCGGGCACCGTGCGCACCCGCGGAGGAGAGCCGTTGGCGGGTGCGGAGTTGCGCGTCGTATCGAGCCTGGAACCCACCGAAGAACCCGCCGGCCCCTTGGCGGGTCTCTCCGGCTCGGGTGGCACCTTCGAACTGCGCGTGCCCGAAGGTGGCGAGCGCCTCTTCGTCGTGGTGAGCGCGCCGGGCCATCGTCCCCTGCGCGCGGAGGTGACACGCGGCGAGCGGCAGTGGCGAATCGAGCTCGACAAGGAGCCGGCGCGCCGATGAACGGGCGAACCACCGGCCGCCGCGCGCGTTTCTGGTCGTTTGCCGTCGCGGCCAGCTTCCTGCTGCTCGGAGCCTGCGGCGATCCGCCGGCGCGCCAGAGCG
Organism: Planctomycetaceae bacterium; assembly: GCA_016125265.1. Classification (GTDB taxonomy): domain Bacteria; phylum Planctomycetota; class UBA1135; order UBA1135; genus RI-242. The sequence continues at coordinate 121,275 of WGMC01000009.1, read as the reverse complement.
CGGGCCCGGTGGAAACGGCCGACGCTCCTGGCAAAGCCGTGGCCGACCTCGCCGCACCCGCGGCGCGTTCGGCGGACGAGTCGGCGCAGCCGGAGCGCACGGCGGCCGCCGTCGCGGGCGCGCCCACAGCAGATTCGCAAACTTCCGCCGGCCCGCCGCCGATCTCGCTGCGCGCGCGCATCGTCGGCTCGGACGGGCGGCTTCTGGTGGGGGAATCGCTGCTCGCCCAATCCTTCGTCGATGGCAAACGCGTCGGCGCGGGCCAGACCATCGTCGGCGATGGCGACGGGCGATTCGCCTGGGCGCTCGACGGTGCGGTCTCCGCGACCGCTGCGCCTTCCATCGGCGCGCTCGAGCTCCGCCTGGTGCACGCCAGCGCTCCGCCGTCCCGTCGCGAGGGCGCGCGGTTTGCCATCGCGGATCTAGCCGTCGGCACCAACGATCTCGGCGACCTGCGGTTGAACGGTCCCGAGCCGCTGCTCGGTGGCCGTGTTCTCGACGCGGCCGGCGAACCGGTGCCGGGTGCGCTGCTCGCGCTGGAACCTTCCGCAGGCGCCGGGCAGGCGTTCGATCTGGTCGGCAGCGACGACTTCGGCCAGTTCCAGTTCCAGGGCGAGCTGCCGCTCGGCGATTGGGCGCTGGTGGCGCGCGCGGCGGGGACGGGCGCGGCGCGCATGGATCCCGCGCCGGTGGGGCACATGGACATCGAGTTGGTGCTGGGGCCCGGCGCATCCCTCGCCGGTTCCCTGGTCCAGGACGAGGGGGCGCCGCCGCTCGTGCTGCGGCTCGAAGCAACGGACCGCGGCGGCCTGGTGCTCGCCCACACGGTGGTGCACCTGCGCGGCCAACCCGCGCCCTTCCGATTGGACGGTGTGCCCGCCGGCGAAGTGCAACTCGCGGTCTTGGATCCGGGCCGCTTTGCGCTCGGCTCCGTCGGCAGCGTCGATGTGCCGACCGAGGGTGTGGTCGAACTCGGCGCGCTGCCGGTGCCGGGCGCCCCGCGCCAGGTGCGTTTCGCGGTGACGGCGCTCGGCGGGGATCCCCTCGAGTCGCTGACCGTACGGCCGACGCAGGGTGCCGGCGGAGTGACGTGGCCGAGCGGCGAGGGCACGCTGGTGTTGCCCCGGGAGGGCGCGGCGCTTTTGTTGTCGAGCCCCGGCTACCTGACGGAGGAACTCGAGGTCGCCCCCGCGGCGGATGGTGTTGCTCCCGTGGCGACCGCGGAACTCGTGCCCGCGACACCCTCGCGGTTCCAAATGGGCGGAGGGCCGCTGCCGCCGGGCTGCGATCTCGGTTTTGCGCTGAGCGCCGGCGGCGAGGCACCCGGCGAGCCCCATTGGTTCGAGGGCGCGTCCGCGGTGGAACTCGCCGCTCCCTTCACCGGGGCGGGCACCGTGCACACGTGGCTCGCCTACGAAACTCGGTTCGAGCGCCGCATCGTCGAGCTCGCGCCCCGTCCCGTGCAGGTGGCCGAAGGCGGCACGACCCTATCGCTGGCACCGTCCGCGGACGAACTCGCGGCCGCGCTCGCACGGCTCTTCGCCGACGACGGTTCGAGCCGCTGAGAGGTCGGCTCATCGCACCGGCTCACGGCGCACCGACGGTTGCCCAAAGTCCCTGCGACGCGAGGATCGACGGCTCCATCCCGAGCGCAAACGCCTGCGCCCAAAGGGTGCGCCCCACGAGGCCTGGACCCGGGGGCAAGTCGAGCGACCATTGGGCCGCGCCGCTGCCGTCGAAGAGGAGCGGCACGAGCACGTGGGGCACACCCGGGTCGAGCAAGAGGCTGAAACCGCCCAAGTCGAACGCCGCACCGCCGAGCGACAGACCGACGAATCCCGGCGCGCCACCGGGCGCACCGGCCGCATGGAACGAAACGTTGTTCTGCGGCTTTGCGGCGCCCGTCGCCGCAAGTTCCAGCACGTCGCCGGGCAGTCCCAGGCCGGACGCGCTCTGCCAGACGCCGACCGGCGGATCCACACGCAGCACTTCGCCGAGGCCGTCCGTGTACCCGCGCTGCAGCACGTAGAAACTGCCGCTACCGCCGTCCGCCGCGAAAGCCACGGGGCCGGAGAAGAACTGCCCGAAGTCCACGATCGAGAGCACGACGGGCTCAACGGCCGCGCCGAGGTGCAGCGCCTTGACCCACGTGTGCCCGTAGTCCGCGAACAAGTACGCGCCGCGGTACACCTCGGGCACGTCGTCGCCCTCGAGAACCACACCGCCGATCGCGCACTGGCCCACGAACCCGCCCTGCTGGGTCCCCTGTGCGTCGACGTGCACTCCTTCTGGCACGAGCGCGCCCGCGTCGTCGCGACGCCACGCGACGAGCGGCCCACGGGCGGATTTCCCGGCGGCGTCGCAGGTCGTGGGCGCCGCATCGTGGAACGCCGAGACGGCCGAGGGGCCCTCGAAGCAGGGCCAGCCCAGGTTGACTCCCGCGGTGACGGTGGAGAGTTCCTCCCAGTCGGACCAACCGACGTCCGCCGCGACCAAAACGCCGGGGTCGCCGCCCGTGGGGTCCGACGAACCGGTGCCCGCGAGACGCGCCATGCGGAACGGATTGTGCAGTCCGAGCGCGAATACGCGGGATGCGATGCTGCCCGGATCGCCGTCGTAGAAGGGGTTGGAGGGGAGTCCCAGGCCGGTGTCTGGATCGAGTCGCAGCACCTTGCCTGCCGGGCTGAGCAGGCTTTGGGCCCGCAGCGCGCCGATGTCCTGGTCCGCGGGAAGTGGCCCGAACTGTCCGCTCACCGGATGCACGAAGGAATCGAATCCGTGCGGTTGCAGCCCACCCGCGTCGGCCGTGGTGTAGTTGGCCCCGTCGCCCGTGGACACGAGCAGCGTGCCGTCGCTCCCAAAACAAAGGCCGCCGCCCTGGTGCGAATCGTGCAACAGCGCGAGGCCCGTCGGCGCGCGGCCGTCGGGCAACTGCTCGCCGAGCAGCACCTGTTGCGAGTCTGGCTCCGCGCGCGGAACGCCGTCTTCGCTGATGACGCGCCAACGCGCCAAACGCCCGAACGACGTGCGCTGGTCCGTGCCGTTCGGCAGGTCCAGCGGCGGTAGGGGATCCACGGCGTAGAGCAGGTAGATCCACGCGGTGGGCCCGCCATCGGGCGCGAAGTCCGGGTGTAGCGCGAGTGCGCCGAGCCCCAAGTCCTGGTGTTCGAGCACCTCGTCCGCGATGTCCAGCACCACCTCGCCGGTGTTCCGTCCGGGCGCGCACCAACGCACGCGGCCCGATTGCTCGGCGACCCACAGGCCGCCTTGGGTGTCGAGCACGAGCGCGGTCGGCTTCTCGAGAGCCGCCAGCACCGGCTGCGCGGTGAACCCAGGGGGCAACTGGGGGGTGGGGAACGATTGGATCCCGAGCAAGAGGACCCAGAGCGTGTGCTGGACCATGGCGCGACCCTACGGCGCGGCCGTGCGCCGTACCATGTCGGGAGGATGGGGATCCCTCGCTGGGGATCCGATTCCCAAACCGTGCCATGGCGAGCGCTCCCGAATCCCCCGATACGAACCAACCGGCTCGCGACGTCCCGGGCGGCGCCGCCGACGCCGCCAAGGCGCCGCCTTCCTTCGGTCCCATGTCGGACCACCATTGGTCGAAGGCGCGCGCCGAGCACAACCAGGAGGCGATGGAGTACCTGCGTTGGCGTTCGAAGGCCCCCGGCGTCGAATCCGGCGGCGCGGAGCGCAACCACTACTGCATGCAGTGCCACGGGGTGATCCCGCTGCAGTACGACCAGCGCCAACCGGCCGACGGCGCACCGAGCCACTGTCCCCACTGCGGGGCCGAGCTCGAGCAGCGCGTGCGCGCCATGTTCAACTGGGTCGAGATGGACCAACCGCCGGCGGCGGACACGGGCCTCAAATGGGCATTCGTGGGGATCTTGGTCGCCGTTGTCGTTGGCGTGGGAGCGGCGCTCTGGCTGTTGCTTTGATCGGCGCCGGAGCCGTCCGCGGCCCAGGTGAGTGCGTGCGGGGCCCGCGCACGCGAGTTTCGAAACCGGGTCGCGGCACATTCTGCGCCCCACTTGCGTAGGCTCGGCACCGGGGCCCGAACCCAAGTCCGCCCTCGCACCACCATGGAAGCCAACGATCGCATCGAAGAGCGTCTCACCGCACTGGAAGGGGCCCTTTCGCGGGCCCGGGCCCAAAGCCGCCGCAGAGGGCGCCTGCTCGGGGCCCTCGCCGTCGTCTTGGTCGCATCGCTCGCACTCAGCTTCCGCCAGGGCGCGGCGCAGGAGGTGATCCTGCGCGATGCGACCGGCGCCAAGCGCCTGTGGCTCGGCGCCCTCGCCAACGGCGGCGCGGGCCTCGGCCTCTACGACGGCAACGGCCGCACCCGGGCCGAGTTGGCGCTCGCGCCGCGCGGCAACGTCGACCTCCTGTTCTTCGACGCGGAGGGCCGCACCCGCGCGCACATGGGCCTCGCCGCCGACGGCACGCCGCGGGTGCAACTGGCCGACGGGAACGCGCAACCGGCGCTTCTGCTCGAGGTCGCCGCCGACGGCTCCCGCCGCCTGCGTCTGGGCGCCCCCGCCGACGCGCGCGAAGCCGAACTGCGCATCCTCCCCGACGGCCGCCCCGGCCTCGAGATGCGCGGCCCCGACACGACCGGCCGCCTCTCCCTGGGCCTCGACAGCTCCCACGGCGCCGAGCTGCAACTGCGCGACGCCAAGGGCCGCCGCTCGTTCGCGCGTCCCTAGCTGAAGCCCCGAGTAGACACTACAACCAAAAGAGATGCGACTCACCCTGGCCGACACCACGCACGAGCGCGAGTCGATGGCGTTAGGCCAAGCCGAGGGTGGGCCTCAAGATGTGAGGTGAATATGTCTGAGATTCTTGACGCTCGAGGGATAGTTGAAAGGATAGTTCAATGGCTAGGTAGCAACTATTGGGGCCCAATGCACAGCGCGGCAAAGGCTAACCCGGCGCTGCTCAATAGCGCGCCGGGGTTTCTCCTAAAGCCGGAGAAGATCGTTCTCTATCTCGGCCGGACCCACTTGGGGATGGAGTACGTCGGCCCGGAGCGGGTAAGCTCTCTGCCTGAGCGGTTGCCCATTTCGATTGCCTTTTTCGACCACACCAATAGTGACGTACACCTACTCGATAACATTATCGGATTTGGCGCTCAGAATGGGTTTAGGTTGCCGCTACCAGCGCTCACCATCGATTTGGTGCTGCCTACCAATGCTGGCGCCGAAGAGCTAGATCGACTGAGTTGGAATTGGAGTGCGCAGGAAATGGTTTTGGGCCTGAACTTTCAGGGGATCGAGGCGCCAGCGGGGCAGTTCACTCGACTAGTGAATGCGCGGTTTTTTGATGCAGACGGGCCCTCCGGGTTGAAAACCAGGCACATTAAGTGGCTGGACCTCATCCCTCTAGACTATGATGGCTCGAACTCAGAGTTTGATGCATTCGAGTTTTCATTCGCCGTGTACCAGCAACTTATCGCATCCGACTTGCTCGTCGCGTATCCCCTCCCCGACGACTTTCGTCTCGCGCGCCTTCAGCAGATGAACCGATTTGTTGAGTTTATTGGCGACAGAAGGCATTCCGAGCCAGACATTACACGGCTGCTTGCCACCAAAGATCTGAGCTTTGCGTTAAAGATGCGATTTGCAGCGAAGGACGTTTTTCCCGAATGCCCGTGTGAGTGGCAAAGCGAAGATCGGGAAGCCATCAAGCCCGACTTTTTCGTGGTGGGGCCGAACGGCTATGCTGACATCGTAGAGTTCAAGCGACCCGAGCTATCTTCCGCGGCGACTGTTGGTGCAGCCAACAGACAGGCCTTTTCAGCGACAATTAACGCGCATTTGGCGCAGACCCGAGTTTATCGAGACTATTTTGATGATCCGCGAAATAGAAGTCACGTAAAGACCAAGTTCGGGTTTGAAGTGTATAAACCGAAGAGGCACCTGGTTTTGGGACGAAGATGGGACTTCTCTGGTTCCGAATGGCGGACGATTGCTGCAGATTACCAGGACGTAACCATTCACACTTACGACGACCTGGTCGATGGTGTAGTGATGCAGTTCTACGATTAGCGCTGCGAGCTCCAGAGTGATGGGACGGAGCCGCGAAAGCACAATGCCGAGGCATCGTTCTAGGTGAAGTCGAGCCGCGGGCCGCTCGTCGCCCGGGGGGGGTTCGTGGTGCAGCAGAACATCTCTAACGCACGGCCGCGCGCGCGGCGGCGATCGGATCGGCCGGAACCGTGTGCCCCTGCTGCGTCAGGCACTCGGCGAGTGCGCTGAGGCAGCGCTCGGCCGTCGACAGGGTTGCGCCGGTGCCCATCAGGCCGATACGCCACACGCGGCCCTTCAAACTGCCTAGGCCGCCGCCGATTTCGATGTTGTGGGTCTCGAGCAGGCGGCGGCGCACGGCGGCCTCGTCGATGCCCGCGGGAACACGCACCGCCGTGAGGGGCGGGAGGCGCCGCGCGAGCGGAACGGCCAGCTCCAGCCCCAACGCTTCGAGGCCGGCCCAGAGGGCGAGGGCCGCCACGCGGTGGCGCGCGAACCGCGCGTCGAGGCCCTCCAAGTGCACCTGGCGCAGCGCTTCGTGCAGGCCGTAGATCATCTGGATCGGCGCCGTGTGGTGGTAGGCGCGGTCGGTGCCCCAATAGCCTTCGAGCAACGCGAGGTCGAGGTACCAACTCTGCGCGGGAGCGGCGCGTTGGGCGATGCGATCGAGCGCGCGCGGCGACAGGTAGAGCGGCGCCAAACCAGGCGGGCACGAGAGGCACTTCTGTGTGGCGCTGTAACAGGCGTCGATGCCGTGGCGCTCGACTTCCACGGGCAGTCCGCCCAAGGACGTCACGGCGTCGACGACAAGCAACGCGCCCGCCCTGTCGGCGATCGTGCGCAACGGCGACAGGTCCGCGAGCACGCCCGTGGACGTCTCCGCGTGCACGATGCCGAGCACCGCGTAGCCGCCTTTCTTGGCCTCGCGCTCGAGGCCCTCCATGTCTGGCGCTTCCGTGAACTCCGACTGCACCACGGTCACTTCGGCGCGGGCGCGCCGGGCCACCTCGGCCATGCGCGCGCCAAATACGCCGTGCGCCGCGACCAGCGCGCGCTGTCCTGGCTCGAGCAGGTTGACGAGGGCCGCTTCCATGCCCGCCGAGCCCGTGGCCGACAGGGCGAGCACCCGCCCGTTGCCCGCGCGCGCACCGAACAGCGGCCAGAGCATGGCGCGCAGCTCGTCCATCGCCCGCAGGAAGTGGGGATCGAGGTGCCCGAGGGTCGGGCGCGCGAACGCGGCCAGGACCTCGCGCGGCACGGGACTGGGGCCGGGCCCGAGCAGCAGTCGTTCGGGCGGATCCAGGGGCGGGGGAGGTAGGAACTGGCCAGTGGCGCTCATGGGGGGATGGTCGACCGCCCGGGGTCCGCGGGTCAAGGAACTAGGGCCCCAACACAAGGCGCCCGTCGACCCCAGCGGGATCGACGGGCGCCGAAGTGGCTCCGCTCGAAAAAGAGCCTCAGGCCGCCATCACGGGACGAGGCGCACCAGGGCCGCGTTGCTGGTGAAGCTGACGGCGAAGGTGGACAGGTCGATGGTCAGGAAGGCGTGGTGGATGTCGAGGGGACCCGCGACCGGCGCGGCGGCAGGCAGGGTGAAGGCGGCGCTGGCGCGGCCGTTCGCATCCAGGAAACCCAGGGAGCCCGGCAGGAAGCCCGAGTTCGGGGTGGTGAGCGTCAGGTTCGAGTAGAAGTCGAAGTTGAGCGGCAGCACGAACGAGTCCACGGGCAGACCCGGGGTGGTTCCGCTCAGCGAACCGACGAGCAAGTACAGGTCGCCAGCGCGGGCGGCGCCCGCGGCGAGACGCAGTTCCTGGGTGCCGCCGGTGGCGATCGAGAAACCCGCGCCGATGGTGCCGAGGGAGGCCGTCACGACGTTCGGGAAACCGCCGTCGAGGTCCTGGGTGGCGACGCCGATCTCGTTGAAGCCGAGGGCGCGGTCGCCCGCGATGTCGTAGGCGAAGGGGCCGACGAACGCCGGGCCGAGGATCACGCCGCTGCCCCAGGTGAAGGCGTTGCCATCGGGGTCCTGGAAGCGGTAGACGCCCGAGGGCGAGTGGCTCGCGGGAACCGGACCCGTCGTGCGCGGCACGATGCCGTCCGGGAAGCCGAGTTGGTCGTTGTAGACGAAGTCGGCGCCCGTGTTGTCGAACACGGCGATCGCATCCAGCACGGTGAAGCCGACGGGGGCGTCGAGCACGCCGTCGTTGTCGGCGTCGAGGTCCGTGCCGAGGGCGGGCGGGGTGCCCGAGATCAGCGCGAAGGTATTGACGCCGTTCTCGATGTCGGGCGTGAAGTCCTGCACGAAGATCGACGCGCCGCTGGCGGTCGGGTCGGGCAGCAGCACCAGGGCGTCGTCGCGCCACAGGAAGATGCCGTTGGTGCCGATCGTCTGGCCGTCGAGCGACAGGACCTGGTCGACGACGCCGGCGCCGGTGGTGTCGCCTTCGATGACGAGGAACGTCAGGCCGTCGAGCGACGCGCCGGCGGGGCCGGCGAGCTCGAAGTACTCCTGGGTGCCGTCCGTGCTGGGCGGGTTGTAGAAGATCTCGGAGATGGTGATCTGGGCCTGGGCGAGCGAACCCAGGGCGACAGTGGTGGCGAGGCCGAGGAGGCCGTGCGTCGTGTTCTTCATGATGGGGGGATCTCGTGGGTCTGCCCCGCCGCCACGGAATCGGCCGATGCCGATCTTCTGGGCGGAGCGCGAGGATTCTCGCAGGTGGGGGGCGCTTTGGGTTTTAGGGAGTTTGCAAATCCGAGGCGGGGCCGCGACGGGGGCCGGTAGGGCTGCGCGCCCCCGACTGGTACCCTTGCACGACCAAACGCCCGGGACCCCGGCCCCGGGAAGACCCCCACGGCCCGCGCCGCATCTCCCCATGGCCAGCACCAGCCCCCACGTCTTCGACGCCGGCTCCCAAAACTTCCGCCAGGACGTGGTGGAGCGCTCCTTCCAGGTCCCCGTCCTGGTGGACTTCTGGGCCACCTGGTGCGGACCCTGCCGCACCCTCGGCCCCCTGCTGGAGCGCCTGGCCGCCGAATACGGCGGCGCGTTCGTCCTAGCCAAGGTCGACACCGACAAGGAGGTCGAACTGGCCCAGATGTTCCAGATCCAGAGCATCCCATCCGTCAAGTTGGTCGTGGAGGGGCGCCTCGTCGACGGCTTCGACGGGGCCCTGCCGGAAGCCGCGCTGCGGAAGTTCCTGGAGGCCCACGTGCAGCCCGCGGGCGATCCCCTGGCGCTGGCTCGGGAATCCCTCGCCCATGGGGATGGGCTGGCCGCCCAACGCCTGGTCGAGGGCGTGCTGGCGGAGGACCCCGAGCGCCACGAGGCCCGCCTCGTGCTCGCCGAGGCCCTCTACCTGCTGGGGGACCTGGAAGGTGCCGGTGCCCAACTGGAGCGCCTCCCCGTGGAGCTGCAGAGCGGCCACGTGGGGCGCGCGTTGGCGGCGCGCCTCATGCTCGGCAGCCGCGCCGCGGGCGATGTGACGGCGCTCACCAAGGCCGTCGAAGCTGCGCCCAACAGCCCCGGGGCACACTTGGCGCTGGGCCGGGCGCTCGCCGGTGCGGGGCGTTTCGAGGAGGCCCTCGAGCGCCTGCTGCACAGCGTGACCCTCGACCGCGAGTTCGAGGACCAGGCCGCGCGCCGGGCCATGCTGGAGGTGTTCGATGCGCTTGGACCGGAGCACGACTTGACGGGCGACTACCGCCGCAGCCTGCAAATGGCGCTGTTCGTCTAGGTCCCTCGGCCGACGCCCACCCGACCGTGCTGCTCTTCGATACCAAGGCCGACCTCGCCGGATTGGCGTCCTTCCACCGCCGTTTGGGCGAGATCCTCGAGCTCGACGAACTCCGGCTGCAAACCGTGCTTCCGGAGCTCTCCGGTTGGAGTCCCTTGCAGCAGATCTTCCACGTGCTGCTCTCGAACGAACTCGCCTACCGCAACGTGCGGCTGGTGCTCGAGGGCAGTTCCGCGTGGTTGCGCCGCGGCGAGGGCCCCAACCTGCTCGGATTCCTGCTGCTGCAGGCCGGGCGCATGCCGAGGGGCATCGCGAAGGCACCGCGCATCGTCACCCCGCCGAAGCGCCCCAACCTCGGCATCGTGCGGGACACCCTGGCCAGCAACGAGGCGGCCCGGGCCGAGATCGCGGCCGGCCTGGAGGCAGTGCTGTCCGCGGGACGGCTCGACGGGGGCACGGGGGTGCCGCACCAGGACCTCGGCAACCTGGGTCCTGCCGCCTGGATCGCGTTTGCGGCGCTCCACGGCCGCCACCACCTCGCGATCGCCGAGGAGCTGCTCGTCGCCGGCGGCTGATTCCGGGGGACGAACCCCCAGGTTCCGAACAGGGGGGCTCAACCCGAAGGGGGGCGTCAGCCGATCCTCGCCCTGCGCCCACCGCCGGTCCTCGGATCCGAAGGAACCGGTCCATGCGGCGTCGCCCCCCTCCCATGCAGCGCCCGATTCCCGCACCCATTCCGTCCCCCGCCCGACGCGGCGGGCGATCCCTGCCGGCGCCCCTGGGCGAGATCCTGCGCGAAAAGGGCCTGATCGACCAGGAAGGGCTCGAGCGCGCGCTCGCCCTCAAGCGGCAACAGGGCATGAAGCTGGGCCAAGCCCTGGTCGAGCTCAAGCTGCTCAGCGAAGCGGGGCTTTCGGAGGTGCTGCGCTGGCAGGGACGGGTGCCCTGCGTGGCGCTCACGCCCAAGATCGTCGACAGCGCCGTGGTGCGCGAACTGCCCCTCGACACCTGGATGCGCCTCGGGGCGATCGCCCTGAACCGCATCGGCGGCGTCGTTACGGTGGCCGTGGACGATCCCTCGGACCTGTTCGTGATCGACGAGCTGCAGCGGCTCCTCGGCGGCCGTGTGTTCGCGGTCCACGCCGAATCGGCGCGCATCCGCGAGTGCCAACAGGCCGTGTTCCAGGGTTCCGGGAACTCGATGAGCCTGCGGGAACTCGGCATCGGTCGCCTCAACGTGGCCCGCCGCCAGGAGCCGGTGGCCGAGACCAACGCCTGGGACATCCGCAAGCAAGTGCCCGAGTTGATGCGCAGCATCCTCGAAGGTGCGCTCGCCGGCGAGGCGACCAGCGTGCACTTCGAACCGCGCCCCGGGGCCCTGGCCGTGCGCATGCGCCTGCGCCAGGGTCTGCGCGAGAAACAAGCTCTTCCGGCCGAATGGGGCCCGAAGTGCGTCGCGTGGCTGCGCGAACTCGTGGGCCTTTCGCCCGAGTCCGCGGGGAGCTCTGCCGAGGGCCGCGGCACCATCGAACTCGGCGGCAACGAACACCTGGCGCTGGTCTCCGTGGCGCCCGGCCCCCACGGGGATGTGGCGACGGTGCGCCTGCGGCCGCGGTCCGGCGCGCGAGTCTCCCTCGAGGCGCTCGACCTCGAGCCGGCCGATGGCGAACGCCTGACCGGACTTCTTTCGCACCGCGAGGGCCTCGTGCTCTGCGTGGGTCCGACGGGTTCCGGCGTCACGACCACGCTGCACGCGAGCCTGCGCCAACTGGTGCGACCCGACCGCAAGTTGGTCACGCTGGAGGACCCCATCGAAGCCCTCTTCGACGGCGTGGTGCAAGTGGAAGCGGCGAGCTTCCGCGGCCGCCCACAGTCCGCGGCCCTGCGCGCCCTGGTGCGCCACGACCCGGACGTGCTGCTCGTCACGGAACTCGAGGACGACGGCTGTTTCTCGCTCATCGAACAGGCGGCCTCCGCCGGCGTCCTGGTGCTCTTGGGCATGCGCGCCGCGGGTGCGGGCCGGGCTTTCGAACAACTCTGGCGCCTCGGCGCCGATCCCTACGCGCTCACCCAAACGCTGCGGGGGATGGTGGTTTGCGCCGCATTCCCCGTGCCCTGCCAAACGTGCCGCGTGGAGGAGCCCCTCGGGCCCAACCAACTCGTCGAACTCGAACGCCGCGGCATCGACCCGAGCGGACTGCAACTGCACCGCGGCAAGGGATGCGAGGCGTGCCAGGGGCGCGGTGTCCGCGGACAGCAGTTCCTGCGCGAAGTGGTTTCGTTCGACGCGCAACTGCAGCAGTCGAGCTTCGCGTGGAACACCGCGGCCCACGTGGACGCCGCGCTCGTCGCCAAGGGTCACGATCGCATCGCAACACGCGCCCTGGGCGCCGCGCGCGCCGGCACGCTGTGCGCGGGGGACCTCCTGCGCCACCTGCCCAAGCCGGTATAGAGGCACCTATGGCGACCATCTTCTTCGTGCACGACACCCAGGAAAGTCCCACGCCGCGCCAGCAGTACCTGGAGGCCGCGGGACACACGGTGCACTTGTTCAAGAATGGGTTTGAGTGCCTGTCCGTGATGCGCGACGCGCGCCCGGACCTCTTGCTCGTGGACGTGCTGCTCGAGGGCCCCAACGGCTTCGACGTGGTGGCCGAGCTGCGCCGCAATACGGACACCAAGACGCTGCCCGTGATCCTTTGCTCGGGGCTCTACACGGCGCGTTCCTTCCAGGACGCGGCGCACCAGGCGGGGGCCCAGGCGTACTTGCTGCGCCCCTTCGAACTGTCGGATCTAGGTGACGAGGTAACCTTGCAACTGCGTCTGGCCCAGAGCCAGCGAGCGGGCGGCGCCGGGCAGAAGTCGGGCGCCAGTTTGGAGCTCGGCGGCGGTCTGCGCGGCCAAGGCGCTGCCTGATTTCCACCGGGGCGTCCACCGGCGGGTCCCCACCTCGGGTCGTTCGCGCCTTCGCGGGACCCCGCCCTTGCGCGGCACGCGGTGGCACAGGGCTAGGATGCGGCGGGCGAGGACCCAACTTCCCGTGGCACACAGCGATCCGGCAGCAGGTAGCGCTTTGGAAGCACAGCGCGGCAGACGACGTCCGTGTGTCCTCCGTTGGCTTGCGCTGGGGTTCGCCGTCCTCGGCATCGCGTTGGCTGCAGGACTGCTCTGGTGGGTGTCCACGGGCCGGCCGACCCGATCCGGAACGGTGGTGGTGCCCGCACTCGTCGCAGCCGTCGAGATCCACTTCGACGATGCGGCGGTGCCCCACGTCTGGGCGTCGGACGAGCTGGACCTGGCGCGCGCCATCGGCTACCTGCACGCGTCCGAGCGGCTGACGCAGATGGAGTTGGGTCGGCGCTACGCGCGCGGGACACTCGCGGAGGTCTTGGGCGGGGAGCTCGAGGCCGTGGACCGCCGCTCGCGCGAGTTGCGCTTCGCGGAGTCGGCGCTGCGCAACGTCGCGCGGCTCGGCGAGCGTTCGCGCCTTTGGCTCGATGCCTACGCCGAAGGTGTGAACAGCCGCATCGACGAGGGCAAGAGGCCGCCGCTCCTCGTGTTGCTCGGAGTGCGGCCCGAACCCTGGACGCCGGCGGATTCGCTCGGTTTCGCTGCGCTGATGGCCTTCGAACTGGCCAGCGGCCTCGACCAGGAGTTCCATCGGCTCGCGCTCCACCGCCAACTGGGTTCGCGCCTCGCGGACCTCGCCGGTTGGGATGGTCTCGACACGGGTTGGGACGGCGCGCCCTTCGCGGACGGTTTCCCCGGTTCCGATGCCGCGCAGAACGGCACACCCGAGCCGCGCACGGGCGGGCAAAGCAACAACTGGGCCGTGGCCCCAAGCCATTCGAGCTCCGGACACGCGCTGCTGGCCGGGGATCCGCACCTTGCGCTCGGCCTTCCGCCGCGCTGGTACCAAGTGCGGCTCAGCGCGCCCGGTTACGACGTGCAGGGGTTCACGCTGCCGGGGATTCCGCTCGTGATCGTGGGCCAATCGCCGCTCCGCGCGTGGTCGGTGACAACGACGGGTCTCGATGCGGAGGACAGTTTCGTCGAGGACTACGATCCCGCGACGGGCACGGTCCTGCGCGGCGATCGGCGCGTGCCGGTCGAGCGCCGTCTCGAAACGATCGAACGGCGCGGCGCGGAACCCGTGCAACTCGACTTGCTGGGCACCGACATCGGTCCGCTGCTGCCGCCGGATGGGGCGCGCGGTCTGCCGTGGCGCAGCCTCGCGTGGTCGCTGTACGAACCCGGAGATCCGTTGGCGGTGTTCTTCGCGCTGGCGGGTGCCCGCGACCTCGACGAGGTGTTCGCCGCCGCGGAGGGGTACGTCGCGCCAGCCCAGAACCTTGCCATCGCCGAGTCGTCGGGCGCCATCGCGTACACGGTCATCGGCCGGCGGCCCGACCGCGGGCTCGGCGACGGTCGATTGCCCTCGCCCGCCTGGGACAGCCGATTCCACTGGCGCGGACTGCGCCCGGCGGCGGAGAACCCGCGAGTGGTGCGGCCCGGCGATGGAGTGCTCGCCACCGCGAACGCCGACGTGCGGCCTCCTGAGTACACCGCGGCCGCCGGCGCTCCGTTCACCGCCGACTTTGCGCACCCTTCGCGCCGGGACAGGATCCTGGAGGTGCTGCGCGGTCGCTCCGACTGGGACGTGGCGTCGATGGCCCAACTGCAGCTCGACCGGCGCTCGCCCTACGCCCTGGACCTGGTGCGGGCCATCGGCACCGGGTTCGACGGCAGCGAGGACGAGGCCGACCGCGAGGGCGCGCGCAAGGCGGTGGAACTTTTTGCCGGCTGGGACGGGCGTGTGGAGGGCACGGGTGCGGCGCTGCTGTTCCAAGTGAGCGTGGCAACGCTCGTCGCCCAGGCCAGGGAGGCGCTGATGGGGGACGCGCCGTCGTCCTTCGGCATGGTTCGCGACGCCCTGCCGCGGTTGGTGGCGCGGGACTCGGGCTGGTTCGGCGAAGAGCGCGACCGACGTGTGGCGCGGGCGCTCGCCCGAGCCTGGGCGCAGTGTTCGATCCTCGGAGGGCCCGACCCCAGCGCTTGGCGGCTCGAGGACCACCAAACCCTCGAACTCCAACACGGTCTCTCGGAGGTTCCGGTGCTCGGGACGCTCCTCGCGCGCGGTCCCTTTGGCCTCGGGGGGCACGACTCGACGGTGAACGTGGCGTGGACACGTGGCCGCGGCGAGGGCCTGGCGGTCGTCGGCGGCGCTTCGCTTCGTTTCGTGGCGGACGCCGCGGATCCGGAACGGTCCATGGCCATCCTCCCCGGGGGCCAAAGTGGCCACCCGTTCGACGACCACTACGACGACCAGGTCGCGGACTGGCTCGAGGGTCGCATGCGGCCCATGGCTTTCGGCCGAGAGGCGGTCCTCAGGCGCTCCCAGTCGCGACTCGAGTTGGTGCCCGCCCAGCCCTGACGGCAAGGGGGCTTGGAGGCGGGCTGGCCGCACCGAACGCAACTTTTTTGTGCGTTCCCTACAGGGTGCCTGCCTCCGGTGCCGAAGCGAACCTTGGAACAGGGGGGGCCGGCCGGGAACCGGTCCCGAGGGAACACCGTGGGGGTGTTCCACCTGGGGGAGATCAAATGCAACGTGTACGCCGCGCGGTGGGGAGCCGCGCCGGACTGTCGCTCCTGGAGCTGATGTTCGCCTTGACCATCATGGCGGTCGGGGTGCTCGCGGCGTTTTCGAGTCAGGTGGGGTCGGTGGATCTCTTGCGCAGTTCGCGGGAGAACGACTCGGCGATGACCCAGTTGCGCGCGGCGATGGAGGACGTCCTGTCGGTTCCCCCGTCCAACTTGCCCACGACCTACTTCAATGGGTCGGTGCTCGCGAAGCCGGGGTTCAACTACAACCCGATGGGGTTGTCGAACTTCCAGATCCGCATCCAGTACCCGGGCGTGGCGCTGCCGTTCGTGCCCGACCCCCTCGAGGTGCGGTTGATCGCGACTTGGGATGACTTCCAAGGACGCGACCGCGAAGGGCGCCTCTCCACGGTGGTGGTGCGATGAAGTTGCGCGGTACCCAACGGAAGTCGGCCGGTTTCACGGTGCTGGAGCTGGCCATCGGAGTGGTGCTCTTGCTGGTGCTGTCCGGCGCGGTGATGCAGACCCTGGACTCGATGAAGCGCATGGCGCTCGTCGGCAACGTGCAGGCCCAAGCACAGCGCGAGGCCCAACGCAGTCTCGAACTGATCGTCGAGGACTTGCGCCGCTCCGGTCAAGTGACGCTGGCCGGGCTCGAATACCCGCACTTCATCGTGGATGGGACTCCCGGCGCAGGATTCGACGAGGACGAGGTGCACACCCACGTGCCCGCGACCAAGACCGCCGTCGACGGCGATCTGGACTTCGGACCCGACGTCGGGATCCTCTTCGTGCACCCGGCCCTCTGGCCGGCGGAGATCCTGGGGCTCGACCCGGAACAGGCCCAACGTTGGCCCCACGGCCGCCCGGTGTTGACCACCGACAGTGCCGTCTATGGCGCGGGCGAAGCCATCGAACCCGGCGATCCTGACTTCCTGGTGGAACTCGACGGGCGTGTCGTCTGGAACGTCGGCAACACCATCTCCTACACGCTGCGCACGGACTTGACCGGCACCAACACCCTGGTGCGGCGCGAAGCCAACGGCGCCCAGCGGGTCATGGCCCGCAACGTGGAGCGCGCCACCTTCGAGGACTCCGAGGCCACGGGCTTTTCCATCCCCTTGAACGCGGTCCGCGTTCGGCTCTTCTTCCGCCTCCCCGACAACCACGGCAAGATCCACCGCTTCCAAGTCGAAGCCACGGTCCGGCTGCGCAACAGCACGGGGGTTTGATATGAAACACATTACGACACTCAACAGCCGCTCCGGTGTGGCCATGGCGTCGGCGGTGATCACCGTCTTCGCCACGGCAGCTCTGGTCGCGGTCCTTCTGACCATGGCCGTCGCCACGGACCGATCTTCGGGCGTGACTCGGCGCAGCGCCCAGGCGCAATACATCGCCGAGGGGGCGGTCGAGATCGCCAGCAAGGCGGTCCAAGAGTCGATCGCCAACTGGAAGACGCCTCCGGCCGAGGGAACGGCGACGATCGACGGGGTGGAGGTGAACTACACCGTCACGCCGATGACCACGGGGGCAGGCGACCTGGCGCAGACGGTGCTCACGGACGCCGCGGGCATCCAGACGATCGTCACGACCTACGAGATCTCGGCCACGGCCCAGATGGAACAGGATGTCGCGCGGGTCAGCCGGGTGGTCAGCGCCAACTCGACGCCGATCTTCCAGTTCGCGGTGTTCTACACCGGAGACTTGGAGGTCAACCCGGGTCCCGACATGACGCTCGGTGGGCGGGTGCACTCGAACGGCAACATCCACCTGGCGCCCGGCGCCGGATTGCAGTTGAACACCAACTACGTGCGTGCGGTCGGGGACATCTACCGCTGCCGCAAGGATGACCCGTTCAGCTCGACCGGCAACGTGACGATCCGCAAGTGGGTCGAGAACCCGTTCGATTCGAGCGAGCCGTCGCAGTACTCGACCATGTACAACAAGGCGCAGTTCGCGGCCCTGGGAGCGACGAGTTGGAGCGGTTACGACAGCCTGTTCAACGTCGGGCACGACGCCAACGCGGACGGGGACTTCGGTGACCTGGGCGACTTCAAACCCTTTTCGGCTGGTTCGCTCGACATGTGGGCGCAGCCTGCGGGTTACGAAACCACGGGGAACACCGTGTTGACCAGTGACCACTGGATCAAGGAAGCCGTGACGCCGTTCATCGGCTCCATCAAGATGTTCGAGGAGCAGGTGGCCGGTGCCGGCGACCACGTCCTGGACGAGGAGTCGGGACTCTATGAGTACGTGGGTGCCGGCAACGGCAACTACGCCAAGGGTTTCTACCACTCGAAGGCCGCGCTGAGTTTCATCGTGAACGCGGACAACTCGGTATCCGTGTTCGGTCCGGATGGCAACACCGAGAACGAAGCGGGTGTCTCGTACGCCTCGCTGTTGAGCGGTGTCTACAGCCTGAAGACGATCTACGACGCGCGCCAGGCGGAACAGGGCAACGGGTACGTGACCGTGGTCGAGGTCGACCTCGCGCTGCTGAACCCCTTGATCGATCCGGCTGGTAGCCCGGTGATCGACGTGACCGCTGGTTCCATGGACAACAACGGCGTGGTGCTCTACTCCGCCAAGTACGGCGCCGGCAAGGGCCTCAACACCGGCGGCATCAAGGTCAAGAACGGCAAGGAGCTTGCCCTGCCGTTGACTGTGGTCTCGGAGAGCCCGATCTACGTGCAAGGCGATTTCAACGTGGGTGGTTCCAACTACCCGAAGACCGGCGCCGCGGCGATCGGCGACGCGGTGAACCTGCTGAGCAACGCTTGGAACGACACCAAGACACCCGCTTCGGGCAAACCGACGGCCAGCAACACGACCTACAACGTGGCGCTCATCACGGGCAACCAGGACTCGGCGATCGGGAAGTACAACGGCGGCCTCGAGAACCTGCCGCGCTTCCACGAGAACTGGAGCGGTCGCGACTGCAACATCAAGGGTTCCTTCGTGAACACCTGGGGCAGCGACCTTGCGACGGGCAAGTGGGTGTACGGCGGCAAGATCTACGAAGCGCCGCGCCGCAACTACCGCTACGACACCGACTTCAACAACATCGGCAACCTGCCGCCCTTCACACCGGTGGCCGTTTCGGCCCAAGATGTGGTGACGTGGTGAACGCGAGGTGCTCCCCCGCGGTGTGACGCCGCTTTGGGAGACACCCTGCTTCGCAACCGGCGGTCGGGTCCCTCGGGGCCCGGCCGCCGGTTTTGTTCCCGGGTGCGAAACCCGCCACGGACACCGCCGCCCTGGCCCTTGAGCGCGGCGCACGGTTCGGCGATGTTGTAACCAGTGGAGCGCCTGTCGCTCCGGTCCGGACCAGCCCGCCGCGGGTCGTCACACCCGTGTGACGCGGGGAGGCATTCGGCGAGGAGGTGATCCGTGATTTGTGACCATCGTTGGAGCGTGGCGACCGTCTGAGCGGATCCTGGCGCCCTCCGCAATCGGTGGGGAGCGCTCCTCGGGTCCGGGCAACGCCATCGCCCTGCGTTGGTGCCCTCGGGCGGCTTCCTGCCCCGTGTGGCGCCGGCGCACTCTCGATCGCGACCCGCCTCCGCAGTGTGCGGTGGCGGGTCGCCTCCGTTCGCGGCGGGCTGCCCCCCTGGCTGCGTGCTCTCTGGCCTGGTTTCAGCCGGGGAGCTGGAAGCTCGCCAGCAGCCCGCGGATGCGATCCGCCACGGCGCGCTCGGCGCGCACCAGGCTCTGGGCCTCGTCGAGTTGCCGATCTCGGACGGCGCTAGCGCTCTCGGCGGCTCGGAGGGCGGCGGCCATCTCGTCGAACCGACGGTCCAACTCGGCGAGCCGACGGGCCGCCGACGCCCAGCGCTCGCGGTCGGCGCGGACTTCGAGGTCGCGCTGGGCCCGCGCGCGCGCGAGTTCGTCGACCAGATCGCGGCGCTCGAGGGCCGCCAGTTCGGCCTGCTGCACCAAGAGCTCGCGCGCGAAGTGCAACTGGTTCGTTTCGTCGGCGCTGGCGGCGCGGCTGCCGAGTTCGGCTTCGAGCCGGCGCACGTGACGCGCGAGGAAACCCAACTTCTCCTCGAGGGGACGGATTTCCGAGAGGGCCAGTTCCAGGGCGTTCCGGTGGGCCCGTGCCAAGCCCGCGGAGTCGGGCTCCGGCGCGGCCTCGACGGCGGGCGGCCTCCCGATGTCGACCTCCGCGATGGGGTCCGCGGTCGTGTCGTCGGGGTCCTCGGGCAACCACGCGGCGAGGAGGTCGTCGAGTTCGCTGTCTCCGGCCGACACGTCCATCGCGGGGACGTCGATGAGAGGGTCGTCGAGGTCGGCGACCGACGGCTCGGGATCGTCGAGCGCGTCCGTCAGGTCTGCGAGCATCGGCGCCGCGGCCATCGGTGCCGCGGACGCCTGGGCCGCGGCGGGCGGCGGCGCGGCAACGGGGCTCTTTCGCTGCCTGCCCACCAGCGAGAGCAACCGGTCCGCGCCGAGCGTCAGGACCCCCCACAGGTCCAGGTTCCAACGCACCCAAAGGCGCCGCGCGGCCAGGGCGAACACCGCCCCCGACACGTACACGCCGAAGGCAAAAGCCACGAGCCGGGCGGTTTCCATGGGAATGGGAGTCCCATCGTCGCCGCCGTGCGGGGGCTTGAGGTGCGAGCCGCCCGCGGTGCGGACCGGCCGCCGCCGCCCCGCCCGTGGGACGGATGCCGCGCGGCCCCTCGGGATCCGCCCCGGCCCCGGCCGATGCACCCCTCGCCGTCGGAACGCGCCCGATCTTGGGGGCGCGACCGGCCGAACACGTCGATCGGAGCCATGGAAGAGCGCAGCGAACTCGAGATGAGCAGCGTGGAAACGCAGTTGCTCGCCCTCTACACCGAACGGGAACTTCTGGAGCGGGAGCTCGGCACGGCCGATCCCGACGAACTGGTGCAGCTCGTGCGCAAACTCGAGGAGCAGCTCCAGCGCCTCGACGACGTGCTGGCGGAACCGGCGTCGTCGCCCGCGCAGGTGGTCGACTGGTCGCCCGTTCTGGAGCGTGTGGGCGGCGATTGCCCGGCGGACGTGCTTGCGTACTTGGACGAACGCGACGTGCGTCTCGTCGCGCTGGAAGCCAGTTGCCAGGACCCCACGACGAGCGCGGTCCCCGCCACTCCGCCGCCCACCACCGCGATCGACAGTGCGGTCGATAGAGCCGCCAGCTCGAGCCTGCCGTTTGGCGAGGTGGTCGCGGGCCTGCGTTCCATGGCCGCGGAGCTGTGCGAGGAGTTCGAACGTTCGGAACTCGCCTTCGAAGGCGAGATCCAGGGCGCCCGTTGGTCCCTGCGCTGCTCGAGCGGCGGCTCCTGAGACCGTGGACCGGGCCTTCCTCGAGCGCAGCGATCGCCTCGCCGCCCAAATGGCGCAGGACAGCCGTTTCGCGGCCGACGACCTGCTCGCCCGGCTACCCGAGGTCCCCCAGGTCGAACTCGACGCCGTGCCGCACGGAGCCGTCCGCCTGGACGAGGACGGGCGAGTGCTCGCATACAACAGTTTCGAGTCGAAACTCAGCGGTATCGCGCCCGGATCCGCCCTCGGGCGCGACTTTTTCCGGGACCTGGCGCCCTGCACGAACAACAGCCTCTTCCGGGGCCTGTTCCGCCGGGGGGTGGCCCAGGGCTCCCTGGACCACCTGATGCCCTACACCTACACCCTGCGCATGGCGCCGACCCATGTGGTCGTGCACCTTTTTGGGCGCGCTGGGCCCACCGGTTGGTGGCTGTTCTCCCGCAGGGCGGGCTCGGCTGCGTAGACTCTGGGCCCCATGGACGCCGCCACGCTGCGCAAGGACGGTTGCGCTGACCTTCTGCCCCCCTCGCGGCTCGCGCCGCGCCCCGCGAACCCGGCGCCCACCCTGGTGGTGCTGTCGCCGACCCATCGGGGTGCCCCGCCGTTCTCCGCGCGGCTCGACGCGCTCGCCGGGCTGGCGGCCCTCGAGCAGGTGGCCGAGCGCCACGGCCTGGTGCCCACCTACGCCCTCGACCACGCGCTCAGCGCGGACGGGCGCCAACTCGAACCCTTGCTCGCGCTGCACCAACGCGGCCGCGCGCACCTCGGCGCGCACCTCGTGCCGGCGCTCACGCCGCCGCTCGATGGCACACCGCCCGCATTGCAGCCGGGCAACCTGCGCCGCGAGCTCGAGCGCGAGAAACTCGAGGTGCTGAAGGAGCGCATCGGGCTGCGCTCGGGCGAACGCCCGCGTGTGTACGTGGCGGCGCGCGGCGGCATCGGCAAGAGTTCGCCCGCGCTGCTCGCCGAAGCGGGCATGTGTGTCGACGCGAGCCCCCTCGTCGGTTTCGATTTGACGGCCGAGGGCGGCCCCAACTTCGCCGAGTTCCCCGCCGGGCCCTTCTTCTATCCCGCGGTGCCGAATCTGCTCGGACTGCCGCAGAGCGGCGCGCGACTTTCCTGGTTCCACGGCCGCGTGGACGGCCTGGTGCCCGTGGGCCGCGCCCTGGGGATGGAGCGCGCCCTGCCCCTCGACGTCGGTGCCCTCGAACTCGGCGCATTGGTGCGTGTGCTCTCGGTGCTCGTCGAACGCGGTGTGGGTGTGTTCACCCTCGTCGCGCGTGTCGAGGACTTCCACGGCCCCCGCGGGGCCGACGTGGCCAAGCGTTTCGACCAACTGCTGAACCACGTGACCGGCCCCATGGGCGGTCGGCTCACCACGCACATGGGGCTCTGGGACGAGATCGGCCACATGCCCGACGTGGACGGTCCCTACGCCAAGTCGCGCCGCGTTCGCTCCTGATCGACTTCGGGCGCACGCCCGAGGCGCAGCGCGAAACACGCCCCGCTGGGACTCGGCTCGAGCACGAGGTCGCCGCCCATGCTGCGGGCGAGCTCGCGGCTCAGCGAAAGACCGAGCCCGAGCCCTTGCACATGGGGCCCCGCCCCGGCGCGCGAGAACGGCGCAAACAGTTGCCGCCGCTTCTCGGGCGGCACACCCGGCCCGAAGTCGCGCACGCTCAGTTTCACACCCGTCGAATCCTCGCGCACACGGATTTCGATGGTCGGCGGCTCGGAAGGATGTGCGTATTTCGCCGCGTTGTCGACCAGGTTGACGAGCACCTGCTCCACGGCGCCCGCGTCGCCCAACACCCGCAGTCCGGTGGGGGGCATGTGCAGATCCAGATCCAGGCCGACTTCGTCCGCGCGGCGCTGCAAGCCGGGCCGGGTGCGTTCCAGGAGGTGCTCGAGTTCGAAGGGTTCGCGCGCCAGTTCCGCCGAACCCCGTTCGAGCCGGGCCTGGGAGAGCACGTTCTCGACGACCCGCGCGAGGCGTGTGGCTTCGCTGCGCAGCGTGCGCAGCGCGTCCTTGCGTCGGTTGGGATCGGCGATGCGGTCCTCGGCGAGCAGTTCGCTGTAGAGCTGGAACGTCGTGAGCGGTGTGCGCAGTTCGTGGGTCACGCCGCTGGCAAAACGGGCGCGCCGCTCGCCCAGTTCCCAGGCCGCGAACAGTGCCCACGCGCCGAGCGCAAGGGCCGCCAGCACGATCAGCGATGCAACGGCGAGGGCCCGGCGGGTTTCGCTCCAACCCAGCGGCGGCGGCCATTCCAGTTCGCCCACCAACAGGGCGGCGGGGAGCGACGCCATGCGCTCGTCGGGGCGGGCAGTTGGGGCGAGTTCGAGGGGAACGAGCTGCAC
This sequence comes from Planctomycetaceae bacterium, assembly GCA_016125265.1. GTDB lineage: Bacteria > Planctomycetota > UBA1135 > UBA1135 > RI-242. The sequence goes on along the minus strand of WGMC01000009.1, from coordinate 98,255 downwards.
ACGGCGGCCCGCGAGCATTTCCTCCACGGATTCGAGCAGCAGGGTGCGCAGGCGCGGCCAGTCGATCCACACACCCTCGAGGCGCGAATCGAGCGCGTTCTCCGCCCTCCGCAGCAAGAGCAGCACCATCGCGTCGGACGGTCCCACACGCACGAAGTGCGCCTGAAGCGACGGCGTTTCGACCTCGCCCTCCACGGCCGCACCGGCGAGGCGGCGCGCCAGCGTTTCGGGCGCGCTGGCCGGGGGCTGCACACGCGCGGCGGTCGGAGTCCTCGGCCCCCCCGCGAGCACCGCGGCGCCGGCGTTGCGCGTGCTGTCGAGCAGTCGCCGCCAATCCCGGGCCGGGATCCGCTGGTCCAGCTCCATGAGGCTGCGTGCGGCCTCCACGACGAGCGCCTCCTTGCGTGTGCCGAGGTCTGTGATGTGCTGGCGCAACGCCGCCGCGGGAACTTGAGGCGAACGCAGGCCCTCCGCCTCGTTCCAGGTGAAGTGCAGGATGCGCAGGGGCAAGCGCAGTCCGAGCAGCGGCGACGGCACCAACACCTCGCCTGTCGGCAACGGCAAACCGGCCGTGTCCACCAGTCCGGCCTGCGCCGAGAAGGAGTCGAACTGGGCGCTCGGTCGCGCCGATTCGGCGACGAGCAGCGGCAGCAGGATCGCGTCCAAACTGGCGATGGCGAGGCGCGTGGCGTCGCGGGTCTGCAGGAACAGGCGATTGGCGAGTTCACGCCGCTCGGACGCGATCGCGAGCGCCACCAGCGCGCCGTGCACCGCCAGCACCAAGAGCACCAAGGACGCGACGAAGAAGCGCCGGCCGAGGGGCGTCGCGCGGCGCCCGAAGACACGGACGAGCCGGTTCAACGGAGCTCCGCGCGAGAGGGGGGCCCAAGGCGCGCCATCAGCCCTCCGCGGGGCCCGTGGGGGCGCCGTCCCCCGCGCCGTCTTGCGAGCCCAACATGTACCCGCGGGAGCGCACCGTCAGCACGATGCGCGGCGACGTGGGATCGTCGCGCAACTGCTCGCGCAGACGCGCCACGGCCATGTCGACGGTGCGCGTGACCAACCCGCGCGGATCGAGTTGCCAGACTTCGCGCAGCAGTTCCTCGCGGGGCACCGCCCGGTCCGGATGACGTGCGAGGTACGCGAGGAGCGCGGCCTCGCGTTCCGTCATCGGCTGCACGTCCCCGGGTCCGAAGTGGATCTCGCGACGGTCGAAGTCCACCGTGCGGCCCGCGATGGTCAGGCTGTCCTTGGGTTTGGGCTGCTTGGCCACGCGGCGCAGCACCGCTTCGACACGCGCCAACAGCTCCGCGGCTCCGAACGGTTTGACCACGTAGTCGTCGGCTCCGCCGCGCAGGCCGCGCACCCGGTCCGATTCCGCGCCCCGGGCCGTCAGGAGGATCACCGGCAGGTTGGGGCGCTCGCGCCGCAAGGACTGCAACACGCTGAAACCGTCGGCACCCGGCAGCATCACGTCGAGCAGCACCAGGTCGCACGGCGCCGCCAGTGCCGCTGCGAGACCGGCAGGGCCGTCGTTGGCAGAGCGCACGCTGTACCCCGCCGTTTCGAGTGTGTCGATGAGGCCGCGGCGGATGGCGGGGTCGTCCTCGACGACGAGCAGTTCAGCGAAGCTCATGGGGGGGCGGGGCGGCGTGGATGGGGACCTGGGTGCCAAACGTTAACCCGCTGCCCCGGGGCGCCGCGAAACGGGGCGGTAACGACCGTCCCACGGCACCGCCTGGCGACGCTCCCCGCTGGATTCAGCCCAGGGTGACCGGACTGACGAACCCGTCGGGCTTCACCGTCAGCAGGCTGCAATCCACTTCGTGCAGGAGACGTTCCGCCGTGTTGCCGATCAGGGCGCCGGACAGACCGCCGCGGCCGATCGTGCCCATCACCAAGAGGTCCACGGAGTAGCGCTCCACCAGTTCGAGGATGGCGCGCGACGGCGCCGCACAACCGACGTGGAGCGTCGGCTCGCGCTTCGGCTTGTAACTGCCGAGGCCCGAGCGCACCTGGGAGACGCAGGAATCGGTGACCGCCTGGACGCGCATCTGGTACTCAGGCGGGCTGAGGCTGGCGCGCTGCATCTCGAGCTCCATGGGCATCTGCCACGCGTGCACCACCTCCAAGCTGGCGCCCATCTCGTCCGCGAACCAAGCGCCGAGTTGGGTCGCCAAGTGCCCCACGGGTTCGAGCGCGGTCGCAGCCAGGATGTTTTTGTGGGGGAACGGCCGACCGCCGTGCACGACCCAAACCGGCGAGGGGCAGGCGCGCACGAGCCGCGCCGCGACCGTGCCGAGGCGCCGCGACGCCGCGCCGAGGGCGTTGCGCTTCGCGACCACGACGAAGTCCGCCTGCCCGCGCAGCACGCGGCGCGAGATCGCCATCCACGCGGGACCGCTCGCCACTGCGAAGCCCAGGTTCGGGTGCTTCGCGCGCACCTCGGCGGCGAACTGTGCCAGCGCCGCCGGCGCGCGACGCTCGGCCTCTTGGCCCTCGAACTCGGCGCCGACGGTCGTTTCGTTCGCCTCCTCGTCGCCGAGGGCGTGGAACAACGTCACCGCTCCGCCGGAGCGCCCGGCGAGCCAAAGGGCCTCTTCGACCGCCCGGCGGCTGCCCGGGCTGAGGACCTGGCCGGAGTCGTCGAGGGAAAGACCTACGAGCAGTTTTTGGTAGCGGCGCATCGAGGAACTCGGGTTGCGGAGAGGAATCGCAGGGAACCGTAGCGGCCACACCTCCGCTGGGGCAAGCGGTACCCGGGCCGGGATCCAACGGTGCTACCTGCGCGTCGCGCCTCAAGCGGCGCGCGGGCGGGCGTCGAGGGAAACCGTGCGACGGCGCGCTCCGCCGCCAACGAACGGTGCGCCCCTCTCGGGGGCGTGCACGTGGCCCCCGGCCCACTTTGCCGGGGGCCACACCTCACCCTCACGCGAGCGCCCCGGAATCCCTGGCCGACCGGTGCGCCGAACGGGCCCCGGGCTAGGCTGGTTGCCCCATGGATGCCCCGCGTGCCCGCGCGCACACTGGCCGGATCGCCGGACGTGCCCACCCCCGCGCAGCCGCCGCCCCGCTGCTGCTCCTCGCCGTCGGGGCGGCGCTCCTCCTGGCCTGCGCCGGCCGGTCGGCGGGCCCGGAACCCGCTCCCTGGATGGAGGTGACGCCCGCGGGCCCGCTCGTGTTGGGGCAGCCGGAGGTTCGAGCGCCCCATCTGGGCGGCGCCCAGCCCACGCGCGAGAGCATCCTGGCCCTCGCCGCCGACGGCTCCGGCAGCGCGAAGGTGCTTTTTGGAGGTTCGCGACAGGGCGCACCCCTCGTGGCGGCGACCGTCGATCCGGCTGGCAGTGTCGGTGCCCGCGCAACGCTCGGCGCGCTCCCGGACGCGGCGCGAGGGCGCTTTTTCTGGTTGCCCCTCGGCGACGGCACCTGGTGGCTCGTGGCCAGCGGCATCCGCCCGGAGTTGCCCACACGCGTGTTCCGACTCGGCCCCGATGGGAGCGCGGAGGAGTTGCCGGAGTTGGCGGCCTTCGGCGCCATCGCGGCCGCCGCATGGCCGGACGGCCGTTTTGCGCTGCTTTGCGAGAACGCCGTTGCCGTCGGCGCGGAGCGCGCGCGCCGTTGGTCGCTCGTGTGTTTCGACGATCGCGGAACCGAACTGTGGCGCGTCGACAGCGACCGCGACGACCCCGCGAAGCTCTACACACCAATCGCCCTCGTCGCTGCGGCGGACGGGCGTTTGGCCGTGCTGGAGCACGTGCGCGAGCGCATCCAGTGGTACGGCCCCGGTGGCGAAGCGCTGGCCTCGTGGGACCTGCATCGGGCCATCGGCATGGCGCCGGACTACCTGATCGGATTGGCGCCGGGACCGGACGGCGGATTGCTGGTTTCGCAGATCGCACCCGGCCACCCGATGCCGCGGCCCGACGGGCCCCAGCGGCCGGCCGAGACGCGCTTCACCGAGCCGCTCGTGTGGCTGGACGGGGAGGGCCACTTGGTGGCGCGCATCGAACCGCGCCACGGCAACGGCGCGCCGGCGCTGGCGCTCGCGGGGCGCGCGGTGGGGCTGGGTTCGGACCACTTCCTGGCCGCGGACGGCGAGGCGCTCTACCGCTTCGACCGGACCGGAGCGGCGCTGCCCGTCGTCGGCACGGCGGTCGATTCCGCGCGGCTCGACGATCCGCGCGCGGCGGTGTTCGACGGGCAAGGCGCCGTGTTCGTGCTCGACGGACGCAGTGGCGCCGTGCACCACTTTACGGCCGAGGGCGATCCGGCCGGCGTGTTCGAACCGCAGGTGGGGGACTTCGCCGCGGTGGATCTGGTGGAGCTCGAAGTCGCCCCCGGAGGCGGGCCGGTCCTGCGCACCAGCGCCACGTCGCCGGAGTGGATCGAGTTCCGCGGCCCGGGCCCGCGAGTCGCGCGCCACACGGACGGATTCCCGCTGGCCGTCGACGCTCGCGGGCATGTATGGCGGCGGGCCGGTGTTGGGCTCGAGCGGTGGGACCCCACGGGCGCGCGCGAAACCCTCGAGGTGCGCGCCGACGGCGGCCCGGCGCGTGTTGCCATCCACGCCAGCGCCGATTCCGAGGGCGCGCTCACGGTGCTCGACATGGCGCCGGTCGCGCTCGAGGGCTGCCTCTGCTTCTTGCCCGTCGATCCCGAGTCCATGCCGGGCGCCGACGATACGGCGAGCTATATCGCCCTCTGGGACCGCGAACAGCGCCCGCTGGTTTCGTTCCGCGTGCCCCGGGACCTGTCCGGCAAGCGCGTGGAGCGCGGCGGCGGCTGGCTGCTGCTCGCCGGCGAGGGGCGCACGCCCGAGCTCCTGCGGATCGCCGACGGGGCGCTCTTCAACCTGGAACTGCCCGCGCCGACGGGAACGGCGCCGCTCGATCCGCGCCTGCGGGTGGGCCTCTCCGCGGACGGCCGCAGCCTCTTTGCCCTGGAGTTGGGACAGCGCCGGCTTCTCCGTTACCCGTTGCCCGATCCGAGTTCGGTGCCGGGGCCGTAGGCTCTGGTGCATGTCCCCCGAGTCGAGCGCGGTCCTCGCCGTCCAGCCGGTCGGTGTGGAGTCGCAACAGGAGCCCAGCGGCCGCACGCGCATTCGGCTGAGCGGCAGCCTGGGCATGGCGCAGCTCGGGGCCGCCTGGGAGCGCCTGGAGGCACTTTCCGCCCGCGCCGTGGGCAGCGTGGTGATCGACCTGTCGCAGCTCGAACGTTTGGACGGCGCGGGCGCGGCGCTTTTGGTCGAGCTGCGCTCCGAACTGCGCCGCCGCGGTCTGGCCGCGGACTTCGTCGGAGCGGGCGATGCGGTGGCCCACAACCTGGGGCTCTACGCGCAACAGCCCGCCCTGCGCCGCTGCAAGGCCGCGCCGTGCCGCCAGGGACTTTTCGAGCAGGTGGGGCACTTCGCGCTCGGCCAGTTGCGTCAGGTGACCGACGTGCTCGGGCGGCTCGGGGAACTTTGGCGCGAGAGCGTGCATGTCGTGCGCCGACCGCGCGAACTGCCGTTTGGCGACCTGCCGAAGTTGGTGGAGCGCACGGGCCCCGATGCGGTCGCGATCGTCGCGCTGATCGCGGGCCTGGTCGGCATGATCCTCGCGTTCCAATCGGCACTGCAACTGCGCAACTTCGGCGCGGAGATCTACGTCGCCAACTTGGTCGGGCTTTCCATCGTGCGCGAGCTCGGGCCGCTCATGGCCGCGATCCTGTTGGCGGGGCGCTCCGGCGCGGCGATCGCCGCCGAGATCGGCACCATGCGGGTCTCCGAGGAGATCGACGCGCTGCGTGCACTCGGCCTGTCGCCGTATTCGTACCTGGTGCTGCCCCGCATCCTGGCGCTGGTGCTGTGCCTGCCGCCGCTCGCCCTGGTCGCGGACGCCGCGGGCATCTTGGGCGGCATGTTCGTGGCCGCGGGACTGCTCGACATCGCACCCATCGCGTACTGGAACCAGACGGTCAGTGCCATCGGCACGTCGGACCTCCTGACGGGCCTCGTCAAGAGCGCATTCTTCGGCCTGATCGTCGGACTGGTGGCCTGCGACCGCGGCCTATCGACCCAGGGCGGCGCGGAGGGTGTGGGGCGTTCGACGACCAGTGCCGTGGTGACGACGATCCTCTTGCTGGTGGTCGCCGACGCGCTCTTCGCGTGGGGCTTCAGCATGTTGGGTTGGTGAGCGCCCCCTGCGTCCGGATCGTCACGGGGCCGTAACCGAGCGGCGATGCGCGGGCGGGCGTGGCGCGTCCCGCCGACACTCTCCCCATGAAGCGTGTCCTCGCACTGATCGTCGCCCTGCTCGTGTGGTGCTCGCCCGCGTTGCCGCAGGAGCTCGCCAATCTGCGCATCGCAGTCGATGCGGAACCCGGCACACCGCGCACGGAGGCACTCGTCGCCTTGCTGCGCACACGTTTCACGCGGGTCGACGTGGGGAGTGTGGCGGAGGCCGACGTGGTGGTGCTCGACCGGTGGGAGGGCATCGGCGAGCGCCGTCCGGATCGGTCGTGGAGGAGCGACTGGCCGCGCCCGCACAAACCGCACGTCGTACTCGGTGGCGCCGCGCGCGGCGCGATCCCCGCGTGGAATCTGCTCGGGACGCACGCCGGCAAACCCGTCGAGGGACCGACCGAGCGGCGCGACCCCGGCTCGACGCGACCCGGGCCGGAGCTGACCGAGGCCGTGTTCGCGGACGGCTACGCGCCGCTCGCATTTGCCTTGTTGGAAGCGCCGGACGCGCACGTGGCGCTCGCCACACGGGACGGGATCGGCCGTCCGCTCGCGGTGGTGTGGCACCAGGGTGGGTTTGTCTTCTTCGGACCGGGCGCAGCGGCGAACGAGTTGAGCGCGGAATGGAAAGACGTTCTGCTGCGCTGCATTGCGTACGCGGGCGGGTTCTGGCGCTCGGTCGGCATCTTCTCCCCGGGCGCGCCGGGTGCCGACGCGCGGGGCGAAGTCGCGTGGCGGCTCAGCGGGAAGTCGCCCCTCGTCGCGGGGTTGGCCGCCCTCGTTTCCGACCCGCACGCCCCGACTTCCGGCGACGCCGGAGAATGGCACGATTGGTTCTCGCGCAACGGGCCGTACCTCGTCAGCGACGAACAGGGACGCCTGCAATTGGACGCGGGGTTGCTCGCCTTTGAGGCGGAGCTGTCGAGCCCCGGGTTCGTTGCGAGTGTCGTCGCAAGACTCAGCGCCGAATCCGCAGAGGAGCGCGCCACCGCACGCCGTCTGCTCGAGCGCCACGTCGAAGGCGGCCCGGGTGTGTACGCATCGCGGGCCGAGTGGGAGGCCTGGATCGAGAACGAACGCAGGACGCTCGTTTACGTCGGGTCCTACCAGCGCTGGCGCAGGGATTGGGCGCAGGGAAGCATGTCGACTCTAGCGGCGTGGGATCGGGCGCCGATGTTTCGAGCGGGCGGTCGCTCATTTCACGCAGTCGACCCACGCATGGAGGTGCATGTGCCCGGCAGTGACGGACCGCCGTCCTTGCTGCGGGTGCCGTACATCTGGAGTTTGCCTCCCGAAGCCGCCGCGGACGCGCTCATGCGCTGGCTCCAGCAGACCGAGGACGTAGCGGAACGCGAGCTCGTACTGCGCAACATGGCAGAACTCGGGCCCGACGCATCGCGCGTAGCCGGTGCGGTCGCCGAGTGGTTCGCGGGCGATTCACCCGAGCTCGTCGTCCGTGTCCTGGCGGCCGGTGGGCCTGCCACGTTCGATAGCTTCCTGAGAGCCGCGAAACTTGGCGAAGAGGTCGCGCGCGCGTCAGTTGACCCGCAGGTGAAGCCCGACCGATCTGTCGCAGCGGTAGTCGGCATGGAGTTGGTGCGCTTCTGGGAGCGAGCACACATCGATTTGGACGTGCCCGTGGAGGTGCTGGTGCGCCATCCAGCAGCCGATGCGCGCTTCCTCGGGCGTGTCGCGGCCGCCGCCGCGGGGCTAGCGGAAAACCGCTGGCCGGTACTCCAGGAGGCTTTGCTGGGCGGGTTGGCCCGCTCCGGTGCGCCGTCGGACCCGTCGTGGGTCGGACCGCTCACCACGTTACTCGAGCGCGAAGGATCGTTGGACACCCTCAACCTGGTGGGGGCTCTGGTGCAACATGGCGACAAACGCTGGTTGGAGGCTGTTCGACGGTGCGTCGCTGCATCGGCGGCCGAAGACCTCGAGCTGCCGGCGAAAGAAGTGGCCGCGTTGGCACGCATGGGTGCGCCGGGCGTCGAGCTGTTCCTTGAGCTCGCGCCGAAGGGCACACGCACATGGCGCGCGAACCTCGCCCCACACGTCGAGCTTCCGCTGCTCGCACAGCATCTTTCGCCGCCGGAATGGCTGGCATCGAGTGCGGACTTCGAGCTGATCCTTCGTGTGCTTGTGCGCCAGTCGAACGTGCACCCGAGTTGGTACGAGGCGCTGCATGAAGTTGCAGCGGGCGACGACGACCGCACCGCGGTTCCAGCGCTGGAGGCGGCCGGGCGTGTCCTGAGCAGGCAGCGCTCGCGGCCATTGCTCGAAGCTGCGCTCGTGCACCCGTCCCATTGGCGTCGCCGCGCGGCGGCCCACGCGATCGCGGCGTTTCACCCTGGTGCCGACTACGCCCGCGCTGCCATGCTCGCCGCAAGCAAGGACGAGGACCCGTGGGTGCAAGCGACGGCCCTCTGGTCCCTGCGCGAACCCCTGGGGGACCACGACGCCATCGTCGTCGCACGACTGCGGGAGGTTGCCGAAAGCGGCTCGCCCTTCGCCGCCGTCGCGCGGCACGCGCTGTACCGTCGGACGGTTTCGGACACTCCGCTCCTGGATGCCGTCCACGGGTTGAACGAGACCATCGCGACGGCACCGAGCGACCGATTGGAGAGCAACTTTCCCAAGGAACGCTGGTCCGCTGCGTTGTGGGCGGCCAAGCAGGGAGAGCAGGACGAAGAGCGCCGACAGCGGGTGGAACACGAACTACGGGGCTGGGTTGCAGACCTTTGGGAGAACGGGATCGATTGGGACGCGCGAGGTGAGAGCGACGCGACGCGCCTCCTCGTGCGCCTCGGCGAAGCGGGCCTGCTCGAAATCGAACGCTCGCAGCCTTACGTCTGGTCCGGGAACGCCTACGCCTTCGAGGGCCACGGCGGCGTGGTGCGCGCAATGGGCAGCGATGGGTGGCCCCTGTTGGCTGGCATGCTGTGGGGGATCCAGGTGGCGCTCGACACGCCGGTCTTCGATTGGCCCTCCGTCCCCGATGCCAGCGCGTGGCTCGCTACGATGCTGGCCCAACGCGAGTCCCACGGAATCGCCATCGACGCGGGTTTCGACTTCGACCTTTCGACGGGGCGCTGGAAGTCGCTCGGCGAGGCCGGACGCGCGGCCTTGCGCGAACTCGAACGACATCCGTCGGCCGCGGTGCGCGAACACGCGCACGCCGTGCTCGGGCGGTTGGACGGGTAGGGGGTGCGTCACGCCGCAGGAGTCAGGTTCGCGATGCGGGCGAACCCGATTCCGCCGATGTGTCGGGCGGTCCCGTGGGGTGTTGTGCGCGTTCGCTCAGCACCTCGGCTTTGGCGCGCTCGGACGCGGTCATCCGCGCCGCGAGGATGATGGGCATGCTGTAGAAGATCATCAACGCGGCCGTTGGGAACAGCACGCGCCAGTCGTACACGATCGCCGCCACGATTCCCGCGCCGATCAAGAGCGCGAGCACCCAGCGCAGCCCCTGCGACGAGGAAGCGTGTTCGCCGGCCTCCTCGCCTTCGTGCAGTGCGCGCTGGAACTCGGCGGGCGGAAGATTGGCCCGGGCTTCGGCCGTGATCTCCGGCACGACTTCGTGTTTGTCTTGGGCCATTCCAACCCGTGGGCCCGAATGGGGCGGGATTCGACCCCGAATCTCGCGGATCCCAGGATTGAGTCGCAGGCCCGCCGCCGCGTTCTCAGCGCGCTCTCGGCGTCGGCCCATCGGCCCGATCGTAGCGCGCGGCGATGGCGCGCACGTGTTCGCGGTCGCGCGGATCCGCTAGGGCAATCCAGGAGTTCGCCTCGCGATCGACCAGCAGGATCACCGGCTCGGCGACGTCCGGCGCGCCCAAGTGTTGCCGAGCGGCGTTCGCGGCGAGGGCCGCGTCCTGGTGCTCGAAATGGATCACGTCGACGTTGCGGCGCGCGAGCCACGCGGCGACCTGTTGGGAGCTCGGCTCAGCGCCGACGTCTGTGTCCGCGCCGGCCGTCGTCGCGTCCAACTGCGCGGCGATCTCGCGCACGCGCACCAAGTCCGCCGCCGTGGCCGAAACGATCCACGCGTTCGCCGCGGGGTCGACGTGCACCTGCACCTCGCGCTCCATGGGAGGCGCCGCAAAGTCCCGCCGGGCCGCGTTGGCGGCCAAACCCGCGCTGAGGGATTGGAAGTGCATGATCTCGTACACCAGGCCGGGCTGGGCGGTGTCCTCCGCCGGCGCCGATTCCGCCTCGGGGCAACAACCGTCCGCACCACCCGAGGTGCGGCAGGCAACGAGAGGCAGGGCGGCGAGCAGGGCGACGAGGGGAAGGTGTGCTGTTTTCATGGCGGATCGAGCGAGGGAGACATGCCCGGGGTACCGGTCCCAGGCCCAAGGTAGCGACGCGCGGCACACGGGTTCCTTCCCGGAGACGTTCTCTCTGGCACATCGCCTACCCCGGGCGGGTAGAGTCCCGGGGTTCCCGTGTTCCCGCGTCCCGCCCGGTGCCCGACCGGAGTTCCCCCCGTGCAGTCCAGTGTGCAGCCCAGTGTGCAAACCAGCCCTACCCGCGAGGAAACCAGCGCGGGGGCGGTGTTGATCGAAGCGCGTGACCTGGCCGTGGGGTACGGGGGCACGCCGATCCTGGAGGGCCTCAGCTTCGAAGTCCGCGCGGGCGAAGTGTTCGCGCTGCTGGGCGGTTCCGGTTGTGGCAAGTCGACGCTAATGCGCCACATGGTTGGTTTCGAGCTGCCCATCGCCGGCTCGGTCCAGTGGCACGTGCCCCCGGCCGCCGGCCTGCGCGAGGGAGCGCCGCGTTTTGGCATCCTCTTCCAATCGGGTGCGCTCTTCGGCTCGTCGACGCTGCTGCAGAACGTGGCCCTTCCGCTCGAGCGTTGGGCCGGTCTTTCGGGGCGCGCGGTCGATGCGGTCGCGCGGGCCAAGTTGCGGCTGGTGGGCCTCGATGGCTTCGAGAACCACTTCCCCGCGGAGATCTCCGGCGGCATGCGCAAACGCGCCGGCATCGCGCGCGCCCTTGCACTCGATCCACCGCTCCTTTTCCTCGACGAACCCTCCGCGGGCCTCGACCCGGTCACGTCCGCCGACCTCGACGAACTGCTCGCTTCCCTCAACCGCGACATGGGCACAACCTTGGTCCTCGTGACCCACGAACTGGCCAGTCTGGAGCGATTGGCCACCAACTCCCTGATGCTGGACCGCGAGGCCCGCGGCGCGATCGCGCGCGGCGATCCGAAGGAACTCGCGAAGTCCAGCCGCGATCCGCGTGTGCACAACTTCTTCCACCCGCACGGGCGGAGGCCCCAATGATCGCCGCACCCGCGAACCCCTGGAAGCTGGGGTTGTTCGTGATCCTCGCCGGGGCGTTGGGGCTCGCGGGCCTGATCTACTTCGCCTCGGCGCGCTTCGATCGGCGGACCATGGAGACCTTCACGCTGATCGACGAAAGTGTGCAGGGCCTCGACGTGGGTGCGCCGGTGAAGTTCCGCGGCGTCAGCATCGGGAAGGTGCGGTCCATCGGATTCGCGCCGGACAAACGGCACGTGGATGTGCGCCTCGAAGTCTTTTTGGACCTCTTGGAGGATCTGGGGCTAGGAGATGGACATTTGACGGATCCGACCACCCTTTCCTTCGTGGACAAGGGTGTGCGTCTGCGCCTTTCGCGCTCGGGCATCACCGGCATCACATTCCTCGAAGCGGACATCTACCCGCCGGAACAGTACCCGATGCCCGAGTACGAGTTCCCGGTCTCGAAGGACCTGATTCCGTCGATCCCGTCGCGCCTGAAGGGTTTGGAGGACGGCGTGGAAGTCGCCGTGGCCACGTTCCCGCAGTTGCTCATGAACCTGAACGACGTGACGCTGCGGGTGCGCGGTGCCCTCGAAGCGGTAGACGTCGGCGCCACCGTGCGGCGGGTCGACCGGTTGCTCGACCAGGCGTCGGAGCGGCTCGATGCCCTCGATCCCGAGACCGTCGGGCAGGTGGGTGGCGACCTCTCGACCACATTGGCAGAGCTGCGCAAACTCAGCGTGGCGCTGAGCGCCCCCGATGGGGCCCTGCTCGGCGCTCTGGACGCGACCCGCGGCGCGATGGGCACGTTCGACCGCACCCTCGTCGAGATCGAAGCCGCCGCCACCGCCGACGCGCTGCGGTCCGCGGGCCTGTCCCTGGCCCGGCTCGGCGACACCGGGGTGCGCGCGGGCGAGGGTGTGTCCAGGGAACTTTCCAACCTGAACGACCTGCTGCACAGCCTGCGCGCCCTTGCCGATCTGCTCGAGCGAGATCCCGGCGTGTTGCTGCGCGGACGCCTGGAGGAATCCCGCTGATGTCCCGATCCGCAGTGTGCGCCCTCGCGCTCGTTTCGTTCGTCTCCGGCATCGGGTGCATCTCGCCCGCACCGCCGCCCGAGACGCGTTTTTATGCGCCTCCGGTCGCGGATTTCCCAGCCGCGCCCGCGGATGCGGCCAACGCCGTGGCCGTGCGCCTCCTCCCCGTCCGTTCGGCGGCGCAACTGCGCGAACCGATGGCGTGGTCGAGCGCCGGCGCCGAACGCGGTCAGCGCGAGTACGCGCGCTGGAGCGAGCGGCCTTCGGTTTACGTGGAGCGCTCGCTTCGCGCGGCATTGCTGGCGCGCGGCGACCTGGTGCGCACCGAGTCGTTGGACGGCGCGCGACTCGCCGTCGAGTTGCTGCAGTTCGAGGAGCGCCGCGGGGGAACCGCGGAAGCCGTGGTCGTGTTGTGGGCCTCCCTCAGCACCCCGGCGGGGGAACTGCTCCTGGACCAGCCTTTCGAGGAGGTCCGCGCTCTCGAGGGCCGCTCGCCCACTCCGGAGAGCCTTGCGCTCGCCCTCGGGCCGGCCTTGGACCGGGCGGTCCAGCGGCTTCTCGACGCTGCGGCCAGCGCCCTGGCCGATTCCTAGGGCGCAACTTCGGTCGCGCGGGGTCCGGGGCCGATCCTGCAAGGTCCCCGGAGCTCCCGACTCCCCCGACCCATGCCCCCGACCCACTCCCACGCGCGCAGCCCGTCCCGGGCGTCCCTGGACTTGGCCAACCGCCTCGCCCGCGATTTCGACCAGGCCATGGCCGCGGGAGACATCGAGATTCCGCCCCTGCGCCAGAGCGTGGTGCAACTGCTCGAGCTTTGCAACCGGCCCACGTTCGAGGTGCGCGAAGTCGTGGAAGTGGTGCACACGGACGCCGCGCTCGCCGGGCACATCCTGAGGCTCGCCAACTCCGCGGCGTTCGGGGCGAAACAGCGTATCGACTCGATCACCGAAGCCGTGGGACGCCTCGGCGCCCGCCAGTTGCAGGGCGTGGCCGCGGGACTGATGCTCAAAGCGGACCTGTTCAAGGGATCCGTGCGACTTGGCACGCGGCTGCGGCACATGTGGTCGCACAGTGCGCTCGCGGGCGTCTACGCGCGCGACATCGGCCAACTCGCGCAATTGGAGCCGCGTGCGGCGATGACGATCGGTCTGATGCACGACGTCGGCGAACCGTTCGTGCTGCGCCAACTTCTAGACCTCGAAGAAGCGACCGGGGAGACCCTTCCGGACGACGTGCTCGACGACGTCGTGCATGTCTTGCACGCGCCGATCGGCGCGGCGCTCGTGCGCGCTTGGGGACTCTCGGAGAGCCTCGCGGCGGTAGCCGAGTTCCACCACGATTGGGCAGAGGCCGGAGAACATTCTCCTTCGGCCATGTTGGCGCAGGTGGCCGACGAGTTCGCCCAGTGGAGCGCGAACCCCAGCGCCGAAGGTGGGCGCCTCCTGCTCGCCTCCCCGGCTGTGCAGAAGCTTGGGCTGGACCACCGCGCGCTGGGTTCGCTCTTTTTGGCGCGCGACGAGGTGCGCGACGTCGCCAGGGCCCTGTGAGCGCCGCGGCCGAAGCGGAATCCCCGCGCGTCGAAGCCGTGCGCGCGGCCCTCTTCGACGGCCTCGCGGAGGGTGAGTTCGAGCTGCCGGCCATGCCCGGCGCCGCCGCCGACGTGTTGGCGGAGCTCGAGTCGCCGGACGGTTCCCTGCGCCGCGCTGCGCAGCTCCTGGCGAAGGACTCGGGGCTCGCGGCGCGTGTGCTCCGCGCGGGGAACTCGGCCTTGCGCGCCGGCCTCGTTCCGATCCAGAACCTGCCCGAGGCCGCGGCGCGTTTGGGAGTGCGTGCGCTCGTCGAGTGTGTGACGGCGGCTGCGCTCGCCGACGGTGTCTACGCGGCGGCCCTGGGAGGTATCGGACCAAAGCTGTGGCAGCACGCGCACCGGTCGGGACTCTGGGCGCGGGAACTGGCCCGTTCGGCGCAGTTGGAGCTCGACGGCGCGCTGCTGGTCGGACTGTTGCACGACGTGGGGCGCCCGCTCGCCTTGGGGCTGTTGCTGGGTGCCGAACGCCGTTCGGGCGAGCGCCTCGCGCAAGTCGAACGCCGCGAGGCCGTCGACGTACTGCACACCCACCTCGGCGCCATGTTGGTCGGCGAGTGGAGTCTGCCGGCGCATCTGGGGGCGGCGGCGGAGAACCACCACGATCCGGAGCTCGAGACCCGCTATCCCGACACGGCCCTCCTCGCACACCTAGCCGATCGGTTGCAGCACGTCGAAGGTCTCGACGCGGCGGAGCAGCGGACGGCGCTCGCAGGGGGGCTCGCCGAGGCACTTGCGCGATTTGGGGTCGATGCAGCGCGCGCGCAGGAACTGCTCGACCAACCGCCGCGGGAGTGACCGCACGACCGGCGGTCAGCCGTCGTTCGGTTCGTCGCCGCCGCCTTCCTCGGAGCCGCCGTCGGTTTTGCTCGATCCGAAGGCCTCGAGCCGCGCGGGGTCCTTCTGGATCCGCTCCCATTCGGCGAACCAGGTCTGCACGGTCCGTTTGTTGAACACCTGGTCGGCGGGTTGCACGGTGCGTTTCCAGGCGGTGGTGAGGCCGCTGATCGCCTGCAGGCTATCGAGGGCCAAGCTGCCCGTGACAACCCCGTCCATCTCGGCGAACTCGATGCGCTTCAGCCCGTTCAGGAGCGCCGGAACGGCGGCCTTGCCCTTTTCGATCAACGAGCGCGAGGCCCGTCCGCCGCGGGCTCCCGCGAGGGGGTTGAACAGGGTGGTGGCCAGGTCCTGGATCGCCTTCCATTCCTCATCGGACGTGCCCTCGAGGGGCCCGAAGTCCGCGAGTTGGGAGAGGTCGATGGACGCGGGGTCGACCCCGGTCGTGTTCGAAGCCGCGGCGCGGGCCTCCGCGACGATGCTGGAGGGCCCAGCGGCCTGGGTGGGGGTCGGGATCGCCGACGCGCCGAGCCCGTCGGGAAGCGCCTCGTTCGGGTCGGTGCCCTCCGGCGCGATGACACCGGCGCCGGGTGCGGCGGCGGGCGCGGGTGCCGCCGTGTTGCTCGCCGCGCCGCTCGCGGTGGCGTCGGGCGCAGTGGCGCCTGCGGCGTCGCCAGTCGCGCCGCGGAACGCGGCGAAGGGGTCCGCGGTCGGCGCCGTGGGCGTGGAGTCGGCCGCGGCGACCTCTTCGGGAGCGGTCGCCTCGGCGGGCGCAGGATCGAGGGCGCCGCTCGAGAACAGGTAGTACGCGAGGCCCAGCGCAGCCACCACTCCGAGTACACCGCCCAGGGCTAGCAGCGGGTTGCGCTCCTTCTTCGCGCGTCCCGCGCGACCGCGGGCCGCCGGTTCCTCGCGCCCGGCGCGGCCCTTGTCGGCGCCCGCGCGGGAGGGCTTGGACGGACGCGAAGGTGCGGCGCTGCGCCGGCTCGACGCCACCTGGCCCGTGGAGGCGGCGGGGGCCGTTGCCGGCGCGGGAGCGCGCTGGGGTGTGGCCGGTGCCGCGGAGCGCGCGGGCACCGCGGGCGCGGCGGCCGGCGGAGTCGCTGCGCGTTCCGCTTCGGCCCGTTGGGCCGCCGCGCGCGCCTTGAGTGCGGCGAGTGTGCCGCCGGGTTTCTTGGCGCGCGGTTCGGAAGCGTCCTCGTGCGCGGCCGCGTTTGCGGGGGTGGGAGCGGCGGTGGGAGCGGGAGCGGGCGGCGGTGTCGGCATGCGCGCGGGGATCGGCGGCGCGCGGTCGGGGGCCGGAGCAGCGGCGGGCTGCGGAGCGATGGCCGGCTGCGCCCGGGGTGTCGGCGGCGGTGCGGGCGGGCGCTCCTCCAACACGTCCAGGGCTTCGAGGACTTCCAGCTCAGCCTCCGCCTCGGCGTCCGCGCGGGCCTGCAACTCGGCCTGCGACTGCGCCTGCGTCGGCGCCGCGGTTCGCGCGGGGGAAGCACCAGGCACGACCGGCGGGCGGGCGGGCTCGGCGGCTGCGACGGGCTCCTGCGCCGCTTCCACAAACACTTCACCGCCGCATTGGCGGCAGCGGGCGCGGTCGTGGGGGAAGCTGGCCGGGATCTGGTAGCGGGCGCCGCAGTTCTGGCAGAGGCCGGGGCGGATGCGCATCGAGGGGCTCGCGGGGCTTGTGGCCCGCCTGGGGGCGGTGGCGGGGCGGGGACAGCCCCGGCGCCTGGTGCGCGCCGGGGCACGGGAACCGGGCCAGGGTAGGACCTCGCCGGGGGGTGCGCAAGGCGAGCGGACCGTGCACCGCGGGGCCCCCGGGTGGCAAGATGCGACGTTGGTCGGGCGCGCGCCCGGCCAGAGGCCATGGCAACGACCCCCTTCGATCTGGTTTGCCCCTTCGAGCCCCAGGGGGACCAACCCGCCGCCATCGAGCAGCTCGTGGGCTGGCTCGGCGCGGGAGAGCGCCACCAGACGCTGCTGGGCATCACCGGTTCGGGCAAGACCTACACGATGGCCGCGACCATCGCCCGGATGGGGCGGCCGGCCCTCGTGCTGTCGCCCAACAAGACCCTCGCGGCCCAGCTCTACTCCGAGTTCAAGGAGCTGTTCCCGCACAACGCCGTCGAGTACTTCGTCAGCTACTACGACTACTACCAACCCGAGGCCTACGTCCCGTCCTCCGACACCTACATCGAGAAGGACGCCAGCATCAACGAGAACATCGAGCGCCTGCGCAACAGCGCCACACGCAGCCTGCTCGACCGCCGCGACGTGATCATCGTCGCGTCGGTCTCGTGCATCTACGGTCTCGGCAGCCCCAGCAATTACTCGGAGATGGCGCTGTCGCTGAAGGTGGGGGACTCCATCGACCGCGACGATCTGCTGCGGCGGCTGACGCAGATGCAGTACAGCCGCAACAACCTGGATTTCCGCCGCGGCACGTTTCGCGCGCGCGGCGACGTGGTCGAGGTGTTTCCCTCCTACGAGGAATCCCGCGTCATCCGCTTCGAACTCTTCGGCGACGAGCTGGAATCGATCGTCGAGGTGGATCCCCTGCGCGGAGAGCTGCTGGCCGAGCGCAAGGAGATCCTCGTCTATCCGTCGGGCCATTACGTGACGCCGAAGGAACGTGTGCTCTCCGCCTGCGTCGGGATCGCCGCGGAGCTCGAGGTCCGCCTGCGCGAGTTGCACGGCAAGGGCCGCTTGCTGGAAGCCCAACGCCTGGAGCAGCGCGTCAAACGCGACCTCGAGCTCCTGCGCGAGACGGGAGTCTGTCCGGGCATCGAGAACTACTCGCGCTGGATGGACGGCCGCGCGCCGGGCGAAGCGCCGTTCACGCTGCTCAACTACTTCCCCGAGGACTGGATCGTCTTCGTGGACGAGAGCCACGTGTCCGTCTCGCAGGTGGGTGCCATGTACAAGGGCGACCGCTCGCGCAAGGAGACCCTGGTCGAACACGGGTTCCGGCTTCCCAGCGCGCTCGACAACCGCCCACTGACCTTCGAGGAGTGGGAGGGCCTGGTGACGCAGGTGGTGTACGTCTCGGCGACGCCGGCGAAGTACGAAATGAGCCACTCGGAGGGTCGGCTCGCCGAGCAGATCGTGCGACCCACCGGCTTGATCGACCCGCCCATCGACGTGCGTCCGGCGCGCACGCAGGTCGACGACCTGCTCGCCGAAGTGCGCAAGGTCACCAAGGCAGGTTGGCGCACCCTGGTGACGACCCTGACCAAACGTTCGGCGGAGGAGCTCACCACCTACTTCGCCGAGTTGGGTGTGAAGGTGCGCTGGATGCACAGCGAGATCGACGCGATCGAGCGCATGCAGATCCTGCGCGACCTGCGCCTCGGCACGTTCGACGTGCTGATCGGCATCAACTTGCTGCGCGAGGGACTCGACTTGCCGGAGGTGGCGCTCGTGGCCGTCCTGGACGCCGACAAGGAGGGTTTCCTGCGCTCCGCGACCAGCTTGATCCAGACCTGCGGCCGCGCCGCGCGGAACGCCGAGGGACGGGTGATCCTGTACGCCGACCAGGTGACCCAATCCATGCGAGTGACCATGGACGAGGTGGAACGCCGCCGGGCCCTGCAGATCGTCTACAACCAGGAGCGCGGCATCACGCCGAAGACCATCCTGAAGCCGATCCGCGAGTCGATCGAAGCGCTCTACGACATGGACTTCAGCGCCCCGGAGCTGCCCGACGAGGCCCCGCGCGGACGCGGTGTGGCAGACAAGCGCCGCTCCGCCGAGGACGCGCTGCCCAGCAGCCCCGCCGAGGTGCGCAAACTGCTGGAGCGCCTGCGCGGCGACATGTACAAGGCAGCCGCGGAACTGCGGTTCGAGGAGGCCGCGAGCCTGCGCGACCGCGTGAAACAGTTGGAGCAACGGGAGCTCGAGTTGGCCTAGACCGACGAGTCGCCCGAACGCGCGTTTCCCAAACACCCCTAACGATCCCCGAGGAGAATCGAACCGTGGTCTACGTCGACGGATTCCTACTGGCCGTTCCGAAGGACAAGCTGTCCGAATACACCAAGATCGCGCGCAAGGCCGGCAAGGTCTGGATGGAGCACGGCGCGCTGGAATACCGCGAGTGTGTGCTCGACGAGCCCGGCCCCGCGCCCATGCGCGACTTCTCCAAGGCCGCCACCCTCAAGGCCGGCGAAGTGGCGATCTTCTCGTGGATCACCTACCGCTCGAAGGCGCACCGCAACGCCGTCAACAAGAAGATCATGGCCGATCCGCGCATGGAGGCCATGTGCCACGATCCGATGCCGTTCGACATGAAGCGCATGAACTACGCGGGCTTCCGCTCGATCGTCGACAAGTCCTGAAACGAGCGAACGGCATCGCGGCGGCCCGGCCTCAGCGCCCGGGCCGCTTCGCCGCGGGCCGCGCGAACTGTTGGTGCAGGAGCGCGACGAAGGCCGCGAGGTGCTCGGGCTGCTCGCCACGTCGGGTCGCGCGGTACCAACTGCGCCCCATGCCCCTGCGGGTGAGTTGCACGGCGCACAGGTTGTGGGGCTCCAGGTAGGGCTCCACCACCCAGTTGGGGAGCGCCGCCAGGGCTGAGCCGCCCGCCACCATCTGCACGATCAGTTCCGTGATCTGGGGCATGAAGGTGATCCGACGCGGCCGCGCGCCGTCGGGCAGGGGCAGCGGGACCCGCGCACCGCGCGCGGCATCGTAGCTGTCGTACAGGATCACGTGCGCCCCGTCGAAGTCCCGCGGCGTCAGGTACTTCCGGTCCGCGAGCGGATGGTCGTGCGCCATCACGGCGAGCATCTGGTCCGCGAAGAGGGGCGCCAGTTCGACCCGTTCGAGATCCGCCTCCAACTTGGTCACGATGGCCACGTCCACACACTCTTCGAGGAGCGCCGGAACCGGACGGTCCCCCGCACCCGTATCGATGCGCACCTCCACGTCGGGATGGTGCCGCTCGTAGCGCCGCAGCAACTCCGGCAACCACTGGAAGTTGGTGCTGCACTGGGATGTCAGGCGCACGGTGGGAGACGCGGGCCGCGCCAGTTGCGAGACATCGTCGGCGGCGCTGCGCACCTCGCCCAGGATCACGTGCGCCGCCGAGATCCAGCGCCGTCCAGCGGCCGTGGGCTCGAGGCGCCGCCCGGAGCGCACGAAGAGGTCCGTGCCGGCGGCCCGTTCGAGCGCCGCCAGGCGTTGGCTGAGCGCGGATTGGGTCACGAACAGCCGCTTGGAAGCCGCCGTCAGTGAATCTCCCCGCCCGAGCGCCTCCAGTAGCTCCAGTTGCCGAATGTCGACATCCATCAGTGCAGCTTATCCAAGACATCCGGACTTCGAAATGCCCTGAGCGGGAAACGCGGCCTAGGATCCGAGCCCCTCGGTTCCCAATCCCACGGAGCTCCCATGCAGATTCAGGCCACGTTCCCGCCCAGCGTCAATCTGGCGGTTGTCTACCACAGCGGGTCCGGCCGCACCCGAGTCCTCGCCGACGCGGTCGTGCGAGGCGCGCGGGATGTCCCAGGCACCGCGTGTGCGCTCGTGCCCGTGGAGGACGTCGAGACGCACTGGTCGGTCCTCGACGACGCGGACGCGCTGGTCTTCGGATCGCCCACCCACATGGCCGGTGTTTCCGCGGCCATGAAGTCGTTCCTGGACTCCACTTCCTCCCGCTGGGCGGTGCAAGCCTGGCGCGACAAGTTGGCCGCGGGATTCACCACGTCGGGAAGCCCCTCCGGCGACAAACTCGCGACGCTGCAACATCTCGCGCTGTTTGCTGCGCAGCACGGAATGGTCTGGATCGGACTGGGGCTCCTTCCCGGCGCGGCACACGAAACCAATCGCCTCGGTGGGTTCCTCGGCGCGATGGGGCACACTCCTGGGGCAGCGGCTCCCACGGATTCCGACGTGCGAACGGCTGAGCACCTGGGCGGACGCGTCGCGCGCGAGGCACTGCGCCGCGCGCACGGCGTGGTGGCGGCGGAGGATGCCGCGCGGGTCGAGATCGCCGGGGTGCTGCAGCGCTACTTCGATGGCCTCTACCACTGCGACGTGGACCGCTTGCGTAGCGCCTTCCACGTGGACTTCCGCTACGTCAACGCCACGGACCTCGGCCGACCCCACTGGACCCTCGACGAGTACCTGCCCGTGGTGGCCAGGCGCACACCACCTGCGAGCCGAGGAGAGTCACGCACGGACCGCATTCTCTCGATCGATTTCGCCGGAGATCGCGCGGCCGTCGCGCGGGTGCGTTGTTCGATCGAACCCAAGCGGTTCGAGGACCTGCTGACGCTGACCCGCGACGATCACGGTTGGCGGATCCTCTTCAAGGTCTTCCACTACGAGGTCGTCGCCGAACAGACGCTTGCCCCCAACCCCTAATCGCCATGCCCTACGTCCACGTACAGATCACCCGAGAGGGTGCGACATCCCAGCAGAAACGCGCCGTCATCGCCGGCATCACTGACGTACTCGTGCGCGAGCTGGGCAAGGACCCTGCCACGACCTTCGTCGTGATCGACGAGATCCACCTCGACAACTGGGGGCACCGCGGCACCAGTGTCGCCGAACTGCGCCGCGGGGACTCCCCCGAGCTGTCCCCACGGGCGGGGCCACCCCGGACGGCGGGGTGAGGGCCCAAGAAGGCTTGCCGGGCCCCATTGTGATGGCCCGTCGGGTGTTGGTGGGCGCGCCGCGACCGGACGTCGGGCGGTCGCCCTTGTGCTAAAGTCCGGCGGCGCCCCTTCGCGGCGAACCCAGCTCATGTTCCTCGACACCAACACCCTTCCCGTCGCGGGCATGATGCTCGCGAACTTCGACGCCATCGACCGGGCGCTCGCACTCGCCGGGCCGGATGAGTTCGTCGATTGGATCCAGGAGGACTCCTTCCGTGGACGCTGGCGGCTCCTCGGGCTGCACCACCGGAACCCGGACTGGGTGCTGGGCGAGAGTTTCAACAGCCGCGCCAACGATCCGCGCTTCGAAGAAATCCACGGTCTGCTGCGGCGTGTGCCGGGGCTGATCTCCAGCACGTTCATGTGGCTCGACCCGGGCTCGCACATCTTCGCCCACGTCGACGACCCGGCCGTGCATTCGGCGCGCATCCTGCTGGGCCTGCGCTCGAACCCGGGTGCGCGCATGCGAGTCGGCCCCGAAGTCCGGACCATCGAGCGCGGCGAGATCTACGCTTTCGACAGCTCGGTCGACCACGAGACCGGCAACGAGGGCGACGAACCGCGCATCGTGTTCGGGATCGAGGTCGCTTGGGAACACTCGCGCGAGCCCCTGTTGCCGGCCCAGGGGGCGGTGGATTCGCCGCGCGGCTAGGTCGGGTCGGCTGCCCGCGCTCTCCGCGCCTACCAGTGATCGCTGTCCGCGATCGTGTAGTAGGCGTGCTCTCGCATGCGCGCCATGGCGAGTTCCGCGACGCGCGGGACGTACACCATCGTGCTGAGGGACAGCTCCGTGCGAAAACCCGCGGCCAGCGCGTGCCGGAACGTGGGGTGCCGCTCGGGCAACCACAGCTCCACCCGCACGTGGGGCCCTTCGCGTGCCGCCTGCACCGCTCCGCGCAGCACGGTCAGGACCGCCTCCGCATCGTCGGGCGCCACCAATAGGTCGGCCACGGCGAGGATTGGCTGGCCTTGCCACTCGTTCCGCGTGGCGAACCAGCCTCGCAGTTCGCCGTTCTCGGCGCGCACGAGGAAACGGCGGTACGCGGGCCATGGGCATTCGTCGAATCGCCACACCAACCACGCCGCGTCGCGCACCATCGCCACCGGATAGAGCGGCGCGAGGCGTTGCCACAGGGCGTTCAAGCCAGAACTCCACGGCCCGAACCGGTCCACCTCCTCGACGACCAGGGAGCCCGGTTTGCCGCCGCCAAGTGTCCCGTCGTCCTGCTCCTCGTAGAAGCTGCGGAACAGCGTGGGCACCCGCTCGAACATCGCCGCGTAAGCGAGGAATCGACGGCCAACCGCGAAGGCCCGTGTGTTGGGGAAGCCGTAGTGGAAGGTGTTGACCTGGGGTGGACTGTAGTGCTCGACCCAGGCGCGAGCGGTGCGCACGAACGGCCCCGCGACCGCCAAGCCCGCGCGCCCGTCGGCGTCGGCCATCGAGTCGAGCACGAGCGCGGCGATGGAGCGCTTCCCAAAACACTGGAACCGCATCGGGAGGCCGGCATAGTGGGCGACGACCCGTCCGTCGTCCTGTTCGCACAGGTAGGCCTGGCGCCCCCACGGATTGCGCGCGTAGAGCCACTCCCAATCCGCCGCGGTGCGCCGACGCGCGCAGTCATCGCGCGCGAACACCCGGTTCCAGAGCGTCGTCACCGCCTCTCCGTCGCCGTCGTGAACCTGGCGGACACGCTGGGAGCGCGGCGCAAACGATTGCTCCGCTCGGTCGGACGCCGCACTGGGTCGATCCATCGTTGTCGGGGTATCCCGGCTAGAGCTCCGAGGTTACCCCCCGACTGCGCTGGTTCCGCGGAGTCGGTGCAAAGGGACCGCGAGCGTGGTTGGGGGGAAGTGCGGGCCGCTCCCGGGGCGTGAGCACGATGGGCCCCGGTTGCAGCCGAAGTGCACGGTTGCACGGTCTCGCGCGGGCGTCAATCTCACCCGTGCGGTTTCGTGCCTCCACCCCAACCCGGGGCGCGGAGCCCGGCGCCCGTCGGGGGCACCGGGTTATCCCCAGGGTCAAAGCGCGGACTGTCGGCGCGCGACTTCGTCGCGGCGCAGGGCGATCGCGCCGAGGCCGGCCACTGCGGCGGCCGTCAGAGCAGCGCCCAGCCCCGCCATGGCGGGCACGGCGCGGGGGGCGCTGTCGCCCAGGAAAGGACCGCTGACCTCGTAGGTCACACCCGGATTGCGCTGCGAGCTGAAGTAGAGGCGCGTGAGGTCCGGCGAGAGCGCCGGCCCGGTGATCTCGGACCCGCTGACTCCGGTCAGACGCACGATCGGCTTCGCGATGCCGCTCTGGGTGAGCGCGACGATCTCCAGGTTGCCGCCGTCCTCGGCCACGTACACGTCGCCCCGCGGCGTCACGTACACGTTGTCGACGCCGGACAGCACCGGGGTCGGGCTGCCCGAGAGTTGGTACACGATCTCGATCGTCTGGCTGTTGGTGTCGAGCTTCCACACCCGGTTGTCGCCCTTGGTGGTGAAGTAGAGCAGGCCGCCCTCGTACCACGCGCCCTCGCCGCCGTTGAAGCGGGCGGCCTGGGGCACTTGGAAGCGCGTCTGCACACCCTGCGAAACCGTGGGGTCCGGCACCACGTGCCAGATCACGTCGCGGACTTGGCCCGGTTGGATGGCGCCGCTGCCGAGGATCTGCGCAGCCTCGAGCACACCCGACGAGAGGTCCGGATAGCTCGTCGGGCGGAAGCGGTAGAGCAGGCTGTCGGAGCGATCTTCGGTCTGGTAGACCAACTGGTGGACGGGATCGACGGCGTTGGCTTCCTTCTGGAACACACCCATCGCGGTGCGCACGATCCCCTGCGAGTTCGGGGCGAAGGGATCGCACTCCCACGTGCGGCCCGTGGTGGTTTCCTCACACGAGAGCCAGGTGCCCCAGGGGGTCGGGCCGCCCGCGCAGTTGCGCGTGGTGCCCGTCAGGATCGAGTAGGCATCGACCACGTTGCCGGCCGCGTCGAAACGCAGCGCGCCGACGCCGCCGAGTCCCGAACTCCGCTCGGCATTCGACACGTAGATCCAACCGCCGTCGCCCGTCGCGAAGGTGGCGCCGCCGTCGGGGTCCCGGTGCCAGACGTACGAGGTCCCGGGGACCAACTGATTGCTCACCGCGACGACGCGGGACGTGAACCCCTTGGGCAGTTGCAAGCCGTTCTGGTCGGCGGGCAGAAGCGGTCCGAATCCATCGGCGCCCGGGCCGGAGCGCGCGCTCGCGGTCAGAGCGAGGGGGCCGCCGAACAGACTGACGCCCAGGCCGCCGACGACGCCGCGGCGCAGGATGTCGCGGCGGTCGAGACCCGACGGGACCGGGTGGATGGTGGTGGAGGCGTGGTCCGGTTGTGTCATGGGAGGAGTGAAGCTGGGTGAGTTGGGGGAGAGGGGACTTGAGCGGAGTAGGGATCGAACTCGCGCCCCCGCGCAGGGTGTTTCCATGGTTGCGGGCTCGCTCGGATGCCTACGCGAGAGGGAGAGGACTGCCCGTCAGACCAGACCGTCGGAGTTGCGACTTTGCGCGACCACCACTTGGCCTTGATCGTCGGACAGCGGTTCCTTCACCTCGTCCGGGCCAGCGTCCGCGTTCTCGCACGCCCAGACGCGCGAAGGTGGACGCAACGACTTGTCCGGCCCGAACGAATGCAGCTTGCCGCCGCTGCTTCAAGCGCCGAGAAAGGCCAGGAGAAGATTCGCCTGGTGATCGTTCCTGGGATCGCTCGCGCGAGCCACGCGGTCGCCCTGTACATGGAACGATGTGCAAAGCGAAATGTGCCCGACACACGTGTCGTTGGCGCGACGGACCCCCGAATGGCCAAACGTCAGGGCTGTGCCGAGACGCATGCGCGCGGCACGCCCTTTGCACGACTTGAGAGGCGCGGGGCTGCCTTGGCTCTCCCAACCCGGGAGAGGCCGAACGGAAGGCCCCCTGCATCCGGTCCACGGCGTGGACCTGCCGCGGGCTGCTGCGCCGTTTGGCGGCGCGGGGTCCACCCCATCCGCTCACGTTCCATCCATCCAGGAGACTCTTTATGCGCACCCCTGAAATGCTTCGAATCGACGACGCCGTCGCGTCACCAGCTCCCGTCCGCTACGAGCGGATCGGCTATTCGTGGGGAGCCGTGGCGGCCGGTGTCGCCATCGCGCTCGCCCTCACCATTTGGTTCGCCGAGGTCGGCCTAGCGCTGAACCTCGCCATCATCGACACCGATAGCGATGCGGGTACCGTCGGTTTGGTGAACGGCCTGCTTTGGGTCGTCACTGGCTTGGTCGCCCTCTTCGCCGGCACGTGGGTGGCGGGACGCATGTCCCAGTCGCGCACGGCGATGGAAGGAGGACTCCACGGTGTCGGTGTTTGGGCCGCGAGTGGCATCGCTACCCTCATGCTTGCCTTTGGTGCTGCGGGGGCGGTTGCCGGTGGTGCGTTGGGTCTCGTCAAGACGGGGCTTTCGTCGGCTGGCGAAGCCGTCACCGCCGTCGCGCCCGACTGGGACACGATCCGCGAACAACTCGACCAGGCGAAGGACCAGGTCGTCGGCGAGGACGGCAACGCCGCTCAGGCCGTCGAGGCCGTCGCGAACGACACGCGCTTCCGCGACGAGTCGCGTCTGCTGCAGTTGGCCGGCGAGCACTTCTCGCTGGATGGCAGTGAACTGACGACGCAGGAACGCCAAGAGTTCGCAAACCTAGTGGCATCGCGCCTGCAGATCTCCGAAGAGGCCGCGCAGGAGACGCTGGCCCAGTGGGATCGCGCCTGGGAGAGCGGCGTCGCGCGTTTCGAGGAGGCGCAGGCGCGCGCGGTGGAGATCGCCGAGCAGACGCGCGGTGTCGCCGTGGCCGCCGCCGGTTGGGCGGCCCTGTCCATGCTCTTGGGTCTCGTTGTCGCGGCCTTCGGTGGTGCCTTCGGCGCCGTCTGCCGCGTCCGCGCGGAGCGCAATGACTACGTGCTGGCCGCGGGCCGCCCGGTGCCCTCCTCGTCGTCGGCGATCACGCACGAGGCCTCCCGCGCCCAGTTGGACGCGGAGCGCCGCGATGCCGCCTTGCGCGCGCGCACCGGCACGACCGCCGATACGACGCAGAAGCGCTGAGATCGGGCTGCCTGGAAGGGAGGGCGATCCACCGTTCGCGGTGGCTGCCCTTCCTGCCTAGGCGTTGCACGTCCGTGAAGCGGCACCGGTCAGGGCAGCTCGATCACCCGGTCGAAAACCATGCGCCGGTCCACCTTGGCGTCGAAGGTGGTCAACAGGGTGTGGACGTTCGATGGCGGACGTGCGGTCAGGATCGTCTTGCCGCCGGACGTGACCGTGACCTCTTGCCCCGGGGCCACCATCTCGGGGTGCAGCAGGATCCGCACGGCCGCAGTGCCCTTGGGGTGGTTGCGGACGGTGAGATCGATCGCGTTGCCGTCCCGGGTGGCGCGGATCTGCATGTTGTCGACCGGCTCCGGCACGTGCAGCCAGTAGAAGTGATGCTGCGGCATGCGGCCGAGGGGATCGCTCTCGCGGGGAAGTGGGAAAGGATCCGTGGCGTGCTCCCACACCACGGTCTTCGGGAACGTGTCGCGGGTGCTCCCGAGCACTCGCTCGATTCCGCGGCCCGGTTCGCCCGCGGGGAATGCGTGCGCGAGGCCCTCGTGGAACGTGAACTCGACGCCCCCGTAACCGTCGGGGTCCTGTTCGACGAGCCTGCGAATGCGCGTCCGGGCCGCCAGGTACGTGCCCGGCATGCAGTTCTTGTCTTCGAGGCCGGTGTACGCATGGACGACGAGGTTGCGCACGTTCGGCAGCAGTCCGTGTTGCAGGGCGCTGACGTCCTCTTCCTTCGCAGCCTGCGCGCGCGGGCTCGCCATGATCACACCGTGCGCGGGGATGGCGCCGGCGAGCCAATCCGGATAGCGCCCCGCCAGGTGCCACGACCCGGTGCCGCCCATGGAGAAGCCCGCGACGTAGAGCTGGTCCGGATCGACCGCAAGTTGCAGTTTGGCGTGTTCCATGAGGGTCAACGCGAAGCGCTCCCCATGCACCGTGTTCCACGCATCCGCATCCAACCGAACGGCCTGGGGGTAGGCGCCGGCGACCCCCTTCACCGTCCAGTTGCCCTTCGATTCCCCGGCGTCGCCAACACCCTCGCCGCCGCCGTGCAACCCCAACAGGAAGGCCCGCGGAGCGCGCGGGGACTCCAAGTGGGCCCAGGCCTTGCCCCACGGCGTTTCGTAGGTGGCGCGCGACTTGGAGCGCTGCTTCAGCGCCGACTCCTGCGCCGCTTCGAACAGGATTTCGACGGCGCGCTCGAACTGACCGTCCGGCAAGGCGCCAAGTGCGCGGGCGCGCTCTTCGAGCGGGCCCCGCAACGCCGGGTCCCAGTCCCCGAAACGCGAGGGCGGTCGGGCCTCGAACCAATCCTCGGCCAGGGACGAGAGGGCCGCTTCGAACGCCCGGTCTCGGGGTGCAGGGGAAACATCCTGGGCCGCGGCGATCGGCGCGACGGCCGCTAGGAACGACACGAGTAGCCAGGTGGAACGAGCCATCGCCCGATGGTAACGGGTGGGCTGGGGACGCGCGGGGTCCCACGGCGGGGACGGTCGACACCCACGGGCGGGCGGCCCCGCAAGTGCGAGTGGCGGGGAGGGTCGAGAAGGGAACAGCCGACGGCGGCCGGGCCCGGGGCCCGAAGGCCGCGGCGGGATTCCCGTGCAACCCCGACTCACCATTGCCATTCCGACGCGCCAGCGGGCGGAGTACCTGGAGCGCTGCCTCGAACTGCTCCACGGCGCGTCCGCGTGGCCGTTCTCGTTCGAAGTGGTGGTCAGCGACAACGCGTCGACGGACGGGACCGCGGACGTCGTGCGGCGCGCGATCGAGCGTGGCCTGCCCGCGGTCTACCTGCGCCAGCACGAAGACGTGGGTGCCGAGCGCAACGTGGCCAGCGCCCTGCGCGCCGCCCGCGGCACTTACTGCGTGTACCTGGGCGACGACGATCGGCTCGATCTGCCGCGGGTGGCGGAGATCGTCGCGCTTCTGGAGCGGAGTCCCGATCTGGTCTGCGTGCAGGCGCCGTGGCGGTCCCAAGACGACCGCACAGGCGAAGACCTCGGGCCGTACTACCCGGTCGAACGCGGCGTCGGATTCACCCGCTCCAGCGCCTATGAGCTGTGGCAGTTCCTGGTCCAGGGCGGTGTGTTCCCGGAGATCGCCATCTACCGGACGTCTGCGCTGCTGCCGGTGATGCACGTGCCCCACGGGTTGCATTGGGCGTTCGTGTGGTGTTTCCGCCTCCTCGCGCAGGGCACCGTGGCGTTTGTCCCGAAGCCGTTCTACGTGCATGTCGTGCGCGCGGCGGACAACCTGCCGACGCGGTGGCAACTGGGTGTCGAACAGGCGTCGACGGGCCTGGACCGCTACCGCGGAGGGCTGGAGTGGGCGCTCGGAGCGGCCCTCGAGTTATCGCCCAAGGACCTCGTCCCGGCCCGTCGGGAACAGGCCAGCCTGCAACTGCGGGCGTTCCTGGCCGAGCGCTCGCTCGTGGCGGCGCGCATCGCCGCGGCCCAACACAACTTCTCCGCCGCGCTCGAACACGAGGCTCGGGCCCGTCTTTGGACCGAGCCGAGGGACCGCGCCGGACTCTCGGAGGCAGAGGCGAAGTACTGCGCCCTCGCGACGTTCCAGGCGGTGGCCGAAGTGGCGCGAACCACGGCCGGTGTCGCGCGTTTGCTGCTGTGCGAATGGCCCGATTGGGCGGACGCCAGGAACGTGCTCAGTCAACTTGGTTACGCCGGCCCTATCGAGCCCGTCGACCTGAACTCCCTGCTGGCCAGACCTTCGGAACACACCGATGCGCTTTGCCTGGTGCGCGACACAACGGCCGCAGAGCGGCTGCGCGGCGCCGGATACTGGTCCGGGCGCGTGCTTCTCTGGGGCGACGTGCTCGACTGCCAGCGGGTGGCGCAGCCGCTCGGGCGCGCCACGGTCGTTTCGCCAAGGACGGGGGAGCGCGCCGCGTGAAGGTTGTCATCCTCGCTGGGGGACTCGGCACACGCATCTCCGAGGAAAGCCACCTTCGTCCCAAACCGATGGTGGAAATCGGCGGGCGTCCCATCCTGTGGCACATCATGAAGCTGTACTCCGCCCACGGGATGTACGACTTCGTAATCGCCTGCGGTTACAAGGGGTACGCGATCAAGGAGTACTTCGCCAACTACTTCCTCCACATGTCCGATGTCACGTTCGACATGGCGGACAACCACATGGAGGTGCACTCGCGGAAGGCCGAACCTTGGCGCGTGACCCTCGTGGACACCGGCGAAACGACGTTGACGGGCGGACGTTTGAAGCGGCTGGCGCCGTACTTGGCGGACGAACGCAGCTTCTGCTTGACCTACGGCGACGGCCTCGCGGACATCGATCTGCGCGCAGAGATCGCGTTCCACGAATCGCACGGTCGCTGGGCGACGGTGGCGGCGGTCGCGCCGCCAGGGCGCTACGGAGCTCTCGACCTCGCCGGTCCTGTCGTGCGTGGGTTCCGCGAGAAGCCCCGCGGCGATGGAGCGCGCATCAACGGCGGGTTCTTCGTGCTCTCGCCCCGTTGCCTGGAACTGATCGAGGGCGACCAGACGCCCCTCGAAACACACCCGCTGGAGGAACTCGCACGCCGGGACCAACTGCGCGCCTACGTGCACGATGGATTCTGGCAACCCATGGACACCCTGCGGGACAAACAGAACCTCGAAAACCTCTGGGCCACGGGTGAGGCACCTTGGAGGTGCTGGTGATGGATTCTTGGCGCGGCAGGTCGGTGTTCGTGACGGGGCACACGGGATTCAAGGGCGCCTGGTTGGCGCTCGAGTTGGCCAAACGGGGTGCCATCGTGCACGGCTATGCCCTGCACCCGAAGGGACCGCACAACCTCTTCGAACTGGCCGGCGTGGAGAGAGTTCTCGCAACGGACGTCCGCGCGGACATCGCCGACGCAGAGCGACTCGAAACGAGCCTGCGGCGCAGCGAAGCCCAGGTTGTGTTCCATCTCGCCGCGCAGGCGCTGGTGGGGGAGGGACATCGGGATCCGGTGGGCACCTTCGGGGCCAACGTGATGGGAACCGTGCACCTGCTCGACGGAATGCGGCGCTGCCCCCACGTGCGGGCGGCGGTCTTCGTGACTACGGACAAGGTGTACCAGAATGGCGAAACCGGGCAGAGGTTTCGCGAGGACAACGCCCTTGGCGGCGACGACCCCTACAGCGCGAGCAAAGCCGCTGCGGAACTGGCGGTGCACGCCTACGCGACGAGTTACTTCGGGGGAGCCGAGGGGCCCCGTGTCGCCACCGCGCGCGCCGGCAACGTGATTGGGGGCGGCGATTTTTCTGCGGGTCGGCTCGTACCGGACTGCCTCGCCGCGTTCGCCGCCAAGGAACCCGTGCGACTGCGAAACCCCGACGCCGTTCGTCCTTGGCAACATGTGTACGATCCTTTGCAGGGGTACGTGCTACTCGCCGAGTCTCTGCTCGGACCTCGCGGTGCTGCGTTCGTGGGTCCCTGGAACTTCGGTCCCGCCGCGGACGACTGCGCATCGGTGTTGGAAGTGGTGACCCAACTGGTGTCCCTCTGGGGCGGGGGCACACGCGTCGAGCGCCACGCCGAAGCGGTCGCCCGGGCCTACGGCGCCGAATCCCAGCGGCTGCGGCTGGACAGCACGCGGGCCGAACGGGAACTGGGTTGGCAGAGGCGTTACGACCTGCGCCGGAGCCTCGAGGCCACCGTCTCGTGGCAGCGGGCGTGGCTCGCCGGGAACTGCATGGAGAGCTACTGCCGCTCCCAGCTCTTGGGCGAGTTCGGCCGAGCTCAGCGGCACGGAAACCTCCCGGCCCGGGGGAACGCCGCGTGAGCTACAGCTTCGTGCGGATCCCCACACCCATCGCGGGTTTGGAGCGCATCGAGAGGCAGCCCCGCGCAGACGCTCGCGGGCGTTTCGAGCGGCTCTTTTGCGCGGAAGAGTTGCGCGAGGTGTTCGACGGCAGACCGGTTGCGCAGATCAACGGCAGCTCCACGACGGACCCCGGAACGGTGCGCGGTCTGCACTGGCAACGCGACCCTCACGGCGAACACAAACTGGTCACGTGCATTGCTGGCCGTGTGTTCGACGTGGTGGTGGACGTGCGCCCGGAATCGCCGACGTTCCTCGTGTCCTACACCGTCGAGCTGGACGCCGACGAGCCCGTGTCCATCTGCATTCCCCCCGGATGCGCCCACGGATTCCAGGCGCTCGCCGAGGAATCGCGGTTGCTCTACGTGCACAGCAGCGCCCACCGTGTCGATTCGGAGGCCACGTTGCACGTCTTGGATCCGCGCCTCGCGATTCCGTGGCCGTTGCCGGTGCGGGGTCTCTCGCCCCGCGATGCCGGCGCGGCATTTCTTGCCGCGGACCTGCTGGAGGTGGCACGTGGCATCGGTTGAGGCCCATGGGATCGGCACCTGGTGTGCGGACGTGGCCTCGGAGTCTAGCACCGTGTCCTTTGCCAATCGGTGCCGGAGCTGCGGCGCCGGGAACCCGAGCCCCTGGCTCGACCTCGGTTCGGCGCCTTTCTCGAACCGCTACCTCGACGCCACAACGATGCGCGAGGGAGAGGTGTGGTGGCCGCTTGCACTCGTATCTTGCACCGCGTGCGGCTGGGTGCAAACCGAGGTCGCGCCGCCCCGCGAGGCGCTCTTCGATGCGTCGTACACCTACCAGAGCGGCTGCGCGCGCACGTGGGTGCAGCACGCGAAGCGGGCAGCGGCGGCTCTGACGCTGCGTTACGGACTGCATTCGGGGAGTGCGGTCGCCGAAATCGCCAGCAACGACGGCACGTGGTTGGCGATGTTCGCGGAGGCCGGAATGCGGTGTGTCGGTGTGGAACCCTGCGCGCTTCCCGCGGCCGCGGCACGGAAACGCGGACTGCACGTCGTTGATGCCTTCTTCGGCGAGGAACTGGGACATGCCCTCGCCAAGCGCTGGGGACCAGCCGACCTGATCGGCGCCAACAATGTGCTCGCCCACGTGCCGGATCCGATGGATTTCGCCCGGGGTCTGGCGGCTTGGCTCGGTCCTACGGGCGCGGCCGTGATCGAGTTTCCCCACCTCGCGAGGTTGGTGGACGCGGGGGCCTTCGACACGGTGTACCACGAGCACTATTCGTACCTCTCCCTGCGGGCGACCCGGGCGCTGCTCGAACGCGCGGGCCTCGTCGTCTTCGATGCCGAGGAGGTCAGCACACACGGCGGCAGCCTGCGTGTGCACGCGTCGCGCGCGGATGGTGTCGCGCGCGTCGTCACGTCGGCGGTGGCTCGCATCGAGCGGGAGGAGCGCCCATTCGATCCCACACTTTCGGCGCCGGGAGCGTTCCAAGAGCGCGCCAATGGCATCGCTCGCGGCCTCGTGCGCGCGCTGCAGGTTGCGGCTGCGCGCGGCGAACGTGTGGCGGCGTACGGTGCAGCCGCGAAGGGCAATACCCTCTTCAACTTCGCCGGAGTGCGCTCCCCGGCCATCGAGTTCACGGTAGACCGAAATCCCCTGAAGGTCGGTCAGTGGCTGCCGGGCAGCCGCATCCCGATCCTGCCTGAAGCCGCACTTCGGGAGCGCCGCCCCGACATCGTTTTGCTCGTGCCGTGGAACTTGACGGAGGAGCTGTGCGAGCAACTCCGCTACGTGCGCGAGTGGGGCGGTCGTTTGGCCCGCGCCGTGCCGACCTGGGAGGAGCTCCCGTGACTGACCCGCGCGCCGATTGGCGGCCCGGACCGGTGCTGGTGACGGGCGCTTCGGGATTCGTGGGACGTCATGTCGTCGCCGCGCTCTTGGAGCAAGGCCTGGACGTGCTGTGCCCCACACGCCGGGAACTGGACCTCTTGAGTCCCGGCGAAGCGGGACGCTGGATCGCGCGCCACCGGCCCCGGGCCCTCGTGCACCTAGCCTGGGAGACCACACCGGGCGCGTACAGCGAATCGCCGCAGAACGCACGTTGGCTCGAGGCGAGCACGGAGCTCTTCGACGCGTTCCGCGCCCACGGCGGCCAAAGGGCGCTGTTCGCGGGAAGTTGCGCCGAGTACGACTGGTCGGCGGGCGTCTGCGACGAGGACCACACCCCGCTCGTCCATGGCTCCGCCTACGCGCGTGCGAAGAACGCCCTGCGCCAAAGGGTTCTGGGCCGCGGGCTGGACACGGTCTGGGCGCGGCTCTTCTTCTTGATCGGTCCGGGGGAGAAGGAAGGTCGTTTGCTGCCGAGTCTGCACGCCGCCATGGTGCGCGGCGAACCGGCCCTGCTGCGGGGTGCCAATCTGCGGCGCGATTACCTCGACGTGCGCGATGCGGGTCGCGCCCTCGCGCTGCTGCTCCTCTGCAGCGGCACGGGTGCCGTGAACGTGGCTTCGGGACGCGCCCGGACGCTTGCCGAAGTGGCGGATGGGTTGGTGGGGCAAGTCGGGCCGGGTGCGCGCTGGGAGTCGGCACCGGTGGCACGCGCCGCGCCCGATGCTCCGCTCGTCCTCGCACGGATCGATCGACTTCGCGAGTGCACGGGTTTCGCGCCGCGTTACGAATGGAACGAGTCCCTCGCCGCCGCTGTGCCCCATGGCTGAGTGCAAGTCCCTGGCGTGCCCCGTCTGCACCTCGCCGTCCGGCGTGGTGTTCCTCCACCGCAAGCGGGTGGCGGTTCACCAGAATCTCGTGCTGAGGGACTCCGCCACCGCGCGCGCGTATCCGCGTGGTGAGCTGCGGATGGTGCGCTGTTCGGCCTGCGGGTTCGCGTGGAACCAATCGTTCGACGAAGGGCGCGTCGACTACTCGGCGGAGTACGACAACCGCCAAGAGCTCTCCGGGCGTTTCCAGGAGCACTTGGAGGGGCGTGTGACGGCCTTGGTCGCAGCGCTTGGGGGCGAAGCGGTGCGGCTGGCGGAGGTCGGCTGCGGCAAGGGCGGATTCCTCCTGCGACTGCTGGCGGCCGCTCCGAACTGGCGGGCCGTCGGTTTCGATCCAACCTACCAAGGCCCCCTCGAGCAGCTCGACGGCCGCCTGCGGTTCGAACGCAGTCGCTTCCGGCAAGGAGCACTGCCCTTCGGCGCCGTGCTGTCGCGCCACGTGATCGAACACGTCCCGGATCCGCTGGCGTTCCTGATTGGTCTCCGCGCCGCCCTGGGCGATGGCGCGCGACTGTTCCTCGAAACACCCGACCTCGACTGGATCCTCGACCAGGCCGTGCCGTTCGATTTCTTCTACGAGCACTGCTCCCTGTTCGACGGCAACAGTCTTGTGCGACTGCTCGAACGCGCTGGGTTCGAAAGCACTCGGCCCGAGCGTGTTTTCGGCGGCCAGTACCTCTGGGTGGAAGCGCGCGCGGTGGCGATCCCCGCGCCTGCACCCGCGCTTCCTGAGGACCCAGCGCTGGCGGCGCGCACCGCCGGCTTCACCGCGCGGCTGGCCGCGCGCGAAGCGCACTGGGCTCAGGTGTTGCCATCCCTGGCCGCGCGTGGGCCGGTGGTCCTCTGGGGAGCGGGGGCGAAGGGCGCGACCCTCGCGGAGTTGATGGATCCCGAACAGCGCTGGTTGCGGGCGGCCGTGGACGTCAATCCCGCGAAACAGGGCCGGTTCCTGGCCGGGAGCGGGCTTCCCGTGATCGCACCCGGCGACTTGTGCAGGTTGCGCCCCGCCGCCGTAGTCTTGCCCAACGCCAACTACTTCGACGAGGTGGGGGCTGAGCTCGTGCGCCTCGGTATCGACCTCAAGCCACTCGATCCCCTCGCTTTGGAGAGCAGCGCCCCGTGAACGACCTCGCCGATTTTTGCGCGACCCGCGCGCGCCAGATCGAGTCCCTGGGCCAGAATCCCGAGCTCCGGTCGCTGAGCACCGCATGGATGCTGCGCGCCAGCGAGTGCGGGTATTCCTACCACTTCGACGCGCTTGGACTGCCCATCATCCAGTTCCCCCAAGACGTGGTCGCGATGCAGGAACTGCTGTGGCGTGTGCGGCCCGATCTGGTGATCGAGACCGGCGTCGCGCGCGGCGGTTCGGTTGTGATGCACGCCGCGCAGTTGGCGTTGCTCGAGTACGCGGACGCGGTGGCCGATGGTCAGCTCCTCGATCCGTCGCGGCCGCGCCGGCGTGTGCTCGGCATCGACGTGGAGATCCGCGCGCACAACCGCGCAGCGATCGAAACGCACCCGATGTCGGCGCGCATCGAGTTGCTCGAGGGTTCGTCCGTCGCCCTTGACGTCGTCGAGCACGCACGCACGCGCGCCGGCTCCGCCGATCGCATTCTGGTCTGCCTCGACTCGAACCACACCCACGCGCACGTGCGCGCCGAACTCGAAGCCTACGCGCCGCTCGTCACCCCCGGCAGCTACCTGGTGGTGTTCGATACGATCGTGGAGCAATTGCCGAAGAGCCTCTACCCCGACCGGCCGTGGGGCCCTGGCGACAATCCGGCTACCGCAGTCGCGGAGTTCCTCCGGGAGCATCCCGAGTTCGAGGTGGACCAAACGATCGACAACAAGCTGCAACTCAGCGTAGCGCCTGGTGGTTACTTGCGGCGCGTCCGCTGAGGCCGATCGCCGCGAAGAATCCCAAGCACGTCACACCTCCGGCTCGAGCACGACCTCTCCGAGTTCCGGTGTGGCCTCGAGATCGAGCTGCTTGCGCAGCGTGCCGATCGGGTCGAACAGTTGCAGTCGGTACGGTCCCGCATCGGGAAGTTGCAGCAGCACTTGGCCATCGGGCGCCGGGGCCTCCGTTTCGCTCCACACGGACGCCAACGGATCGCGTGTGAAGTCCGTTTCCGCACGCACCCGCCAGTCGCTTGGCACCTCCACCGGCACACGCAGCGTCAAGGTCACCGGCTGGGGGGCAACGACGAGTTTCACCGACGTCAGAGCCCCGTCGCTCACCGCGACCCCTCGGGGATACTCCCATTCGGGTACGAGCTCGAGGCCTTCGATCCACGAACCGATGCCGGGGAGCGCCAGTGGCTCGCGATCGGTGGGATACACGTGCCAATGGCCGGAGCCGAGGGTTCGAAACCGTGCCCAACCTTCGGCGTCCGCGCGCTCCGTGCGCCCATCCACACCGCTTCGTGTGACGGCGACACGCTGACCCGGTCGCGGGCGGCCCGTTCCATCCACCACACGCACGTGCAGCTCGCCACCCGCTTCGACGACGAAGTCGCCGAGCGCGATGTCGCTGGTGCCCCCGAGAAACATGGGGCCCCGCAGCAGGGAAGCGCAGCCCGGCGCATCGATGGTCAGGTACCACTCGCCGGGCGTCGCAAGGGCGAGCGCGAACTTGCCGTCGGCATCGGTCCGCGCGGGTGCACCCCTCGCAAGTCCGACGCGGGTCGGGAAACCGTCGAGGCTCATCCATTTCCCAGGGGGCAGTGCGGCGCGCAAGCTGACCTCGGCGCCCGCGATCCCGCGGCCCGCGAACTGGACGCGGCCCTGGACGAACGCCCGGGGCGACAGGTCCACGGAGCCGAGTCCACGCAGTTGCGTCCGGCTCACCTCGCGCAACTCGAAGCTGCGCTGCCCCTCGGCGTGGATGGAGAGATGGAACCCGTCGAACGCCGGCACGACCACCTCCGCACGACCGTCGTTGCCCCGCACGCTGACCAACTTGACGTACGGATCTTCGGCACGCAGCACGACCCGGAAGGAGGGCACGGGCGACCCGCGCGAAGTGGCGCGGAGAAGCGCAGTTTCGAGCGGCGCGAGGGTCACACGCACCTCGCCACCCGACGAATGGAGTGCGCGCCGCTCCACCGGAGATCCGCGCAGCAGGTGGTCGCTCACGAACAATCGATCCGCGGATTCCAAGCCCCCGAACTCGTCGAAACGCAACTGGCCCGATGCGGGTACGGCGAACGAACGGCTCGATCCGTCGGCGCTAGCGGTAACTTGGGCGCCAGCGGCGGGAGAACCGTCCGGCGCGGCGACGAACACGCGGAGCGGATCGCGCACCGGCGGCGCGGGGAGTTGGATCGTCGCGCTCTGGGGCGGCCCCGCACGCAGGTCGAGCGGAGCGCTGGCCGCGGGCTCGTATCCTTCCGCGGTCGCCCACACGCGCACCCACCCGGCGGCCAGGGGACCGGACGTCCACTCTCCGCGCCGGTTGGTGTCGCCTAAGGAGCGGGCGAAACGCGGGCCGGCGGGCGCTGGGGCTCGCGGGGGCGGGGGGCCGTCCAGGGTTTCCAGTTCGAGTTGCGCTCGCAGCGGGCGCCCCTCCTCGTCGGTGGTACGCACGTGGAGGTGCGCCGCCGGTTCCATGGTCACACGGCCGAGCTCGACGGTCTCGCCCGGCGCCACCCACAGTTCCTGGCTCCAGTGCAGGTTCCCCGGTCCCGTGGCGCGCAGTTCCACGAACTGCGGCGCACGCAGGAGGTCCGTCCCCAACTCGGCGCGGCCCTCGTGGTCGCTCGCCACGGCGTGGGCCGCCACGAGGAGTCGCCGCGGATCCCAGCGCCCCACCGGCCGGGTTCCCGCGATGTCGCCCTCCACCCGCGCACCCGCCACCGCTCGGCCTTCGGGGTCCACCAGGGTCATGCCGACGGCGCTCCGCAGCGCTGCGGAAGCTGGCGCGCCGGCGGCCAGGACTTCGAGGCGCGAGCCCGGGCGCGGGCTCGCAGCACTACCTCTAAACTCGGGCTCCGCAGCGGCGACTGCCGTCTGGTTCGAGCGTTCCCCGGGCGTCTCCCAAGCGGTTGTGGGGCCTTCTGGAACTCCCGCCGAGCCCGGATCGACACCGCGACCCAGGGTCCACCACAGCACCGCGCCCGCGGCGACGAGGGCACCGGCGGAGAGCGCCCACAGGCCAGCGCTTGCGGCCACGTGCGCGAGGCCCTCCGCGAACGCGGTGCGGAGCGCAGCGGTCGACCTCGCCGGGAGGGGCGTCGCTGCGATCGGGTAGAGAGCACGGCGCCAATCGCGCCCCGGCCCAAGGCGCGTTTCGAGGCGTGTCCGCAGTTGCGCGAGCGCCCGGTGGTGCCGCGCGCGCACGGTGCCCTCCGGCTCGCCGAGGGCGCGGGCGATCTCCTTCAGCTCCATGCCGCGTCCGTAGCGCATCCCGAGCAGCCGTTGGGCGGGCTGCGCCAGCGCGCGCACCTCGTCGATCAAGACGCGGGTGAGCTCGGTCCGCTCCAGCCACGCGTCGGGCGCCTCGGCGGTGCGCTCTTCGAACACAACCTGCTCGCGCGCGGCGCGGGAGCGCGCGCGGCGCACGTCCTGGGCGCGCTCCCGCCGCAACACGGCGCGCCACCAAGGCAACAGTCCAGCCTCGCCAGACGGCCGACGACGCGCGAACACCAGCCAGGCGGACTGGGCCAAGTCGCGTGCCTCCTCCGGATCCGCGACGAGCCCCGCGGCGAGGCGAGCCACCGCGCGTTGTTCACGGCCCAGATCCAAGAGCCAACCATCCACCGCTTGTGTGTGTGCGTCCATGACGCGCTCCCATCCTGCAACGGCCGGCCCAGCGTTGCACCGATTCGTCCCCCAGAGCCCGGAAATCGGCGCGGAGACCGCGTTCCGGGGCCCGCCGTCAGGTCGCCCGGTGTTCGGCCAGGGCCTCGAGCAGGAGGGGCCCCAAGTCCGCGGCCTTCTTCTGGCCGATGCCCTCCACCGCGAGCAGTTCGGCCTCGGACGTGGGGCGCCGGCGTGCAAGGTCCACCAGGGTGCGGTCGTTGAAGAGGATGTAGGGCGGCACCGCGCGCTCGCGCGCCAGGCGGCGGCGCAACTGCCGCAGGCGCTCGACCAGATCCGCATCCACGTCGGGCGCGTCGAGGATCGGCGCCGGGCGGGAGCGTTCGCGCGGGGCCTTGGACGGCGGTGTGGCGGGGGCGACGAACTGCACGTCACTCTCGCCGCGCATCACCTTCACGCCGCTGGCGCTGAGCGAGAGTGTCGGGTAGGTGCCGCGCGCGACCACCAGATGACCCTTCGAGACCAGTTGGTCGATCAGGGAGCGCACGAACGGCGCGGCGTGGTCCTTCAGGAGGCCAAAGGTGCTGAAGCGATCGTGCCCCAGCTCGACGAGTTTCGCCGTACGCGCCCCGCGCAACACCTCGGTCACGTGGGCCGCGCCGTAACTCTGGCGGCAGTGCACCACACACGAAAGGATCTTCTGCGCGAGCACCTTCGCGCCCTCGACGGACGCGAGTTCGCCGAGGCACACGTCGCAGCCGCCGCAGCCCTCGGGCTTCGCGGCGAAGTCGCCGCCGAAATGCTCCACGAGGAACCGGTGGCGGCAGGTGGTGCCACCCGCGAAGGCCCACATCTCGCCGAGGCGGTCGAGCGCGTTCTCGAGTTCCTCGCGCACACCGGGAACGCCGGCGGCTTCGGCCTCGGCGGTGCTCTTCTCCATCAACTGTCGCCAGCCGTGGAAGTCGCTGCCGGAGTAGAACAGGACACACTCGGCCGGCAATCCGTCGCGGCCCGCACGTCCGGTCTCCTGGGCGTACTGCTCCACACCCTTCGGCAACGAGGCGTGCACCACGAAACGCACGTCGGACCGGTCGATGCCCATGCCAAACGCCACCGTGGCGACGACGACGTCGAGGCGCTCCGACAGGAACATGTCCTGCACTCGCCGCCGCTCCTCGTTCTCGAGGCCCGCGTGGTAGGGCAGGCAGCGCACGCCGCGTCGCGCGAGGCCGGCGGCGATCTCCTCGGTGTCCGTGCGGCGCAGCGCGTACACGATGCCCGCCGAACCGCTGTGGCGCTGCACCACGTCGTAAACTTGGCGGCCGAGGTCCCCGCGGGGCCGGATGCGGTACGTGAGGTTGGGCCGGTCGAAGTCTCCGACCAACTGCAGCGCGTGCGGCAGGCCGAGCTCGCTGAGGATGTCCTCGCGCACCCGCGGCGTCGCGGTGGCCGTCAGGGCCAGGATCGGCACGTGCGGAGCGCGCCGGCGCAGCTCACCCAGTTGGCGGTACTCGGGCCGGAAATCGTGGCCCCAGTGGCTGATGCAGTGGGCCTCGTCGACGGCGATGGACGCGAGCCCCGCGCGCACGAGTCCCTCCGCGAAACCGGGGGACGCGAGCCGCTCCGGCGAACAGAACAGGAGCTTCAATTCGCCCGCGCGCAAACGCTCCCAAACCGCCGCCTGTTCCTCGGGTTTGAGGGTGCTGTTGAGCGCCGCCGCGGGCACACCGTGGCCCTCGAGGGAGCGCAGCTGGTCCGCCATCAGCGCGAGCAGCGGGCTGACCACCAGCGTG
Source organism: Planctomycetaceae bacterium (assembly GCA_016125265.1). GTDB lineage: Bacteria > Planctomycetota > UBA1135 > UBA1135 > RI-242. The sequence continues at coordinate 57,437 of WGMC01000009.1, read as the reverse complement.
AAGCCGTCGAGCACCAGCGCCGGCGCCTGGTAACACAGGCTCTTGCCGCCGCCGGTCGGCAGGACGACCAGGGCATCGCGGCCAGCCAGCACCGCTCCCATGGCCTCGGCCTGCATCGGGCGCAGTTCGTCGAAACCGAAGGTGGTGGCGATCCGAGCGCGCAGCTCGTCGAGGCGCTGGCCCACGGTAGCGGGGTCGACGGTGCCCGGGTCGACGGCGGCGGGGTCGACGGTGGCGGGGTCGACGGACCGTCGCGGCATCGCCATGCGATCTGCAGTCGGGTGGTCCGGGGCGTCGGCCCAGGGCAAACTGTCGATGTCGGGCTGCACTCGGGGGGCGAGTCTATGCTTCGCGTGAGGAAAGACCCAAGGTGCGCGCCATGGGTGTCGCAACGGCGCGCAGAATGCAGAGGCGGGGGCTGTCCGGCGACGGGCCGCGGTCGCGGACGACGATGGCGGCACGGCCCGCGGCGCATTGGCGACGGCACCAGGCGACAACCAACGCCGTCTCGCGGCGCCCGCCAGGATGCCCGGGGTAGGCGAGCACCGACAGCAGCCCGCCGTCCTCCAACGCGCCGAGGGCACACCGCAAACCCTCCAACGTGCGTTCGGCCACCGTCGTCACCGGCCGCGCGCCCCCAGGCAGGTAGCCGAGGTTGAAGACGGCCGCGCGCGCGCGTCGCCCGCCGAGGAATCGCGGCAAGTCGCCGTGGTCGCCCACGCGCAGTTCCACCGGCGCGCGCGGCCCCTCGAACGCGGCCAAGCGCCGCGTCGTCGCCTCGACGGCCGCCTGCTGCACGTCGAGCGCCACGACGCACCCTGCGGGCCCGACCGCACGGGCCAGGAACAGCGTGTCGTGCCCGTTGCCCGCGGTCGCGTCGAGCGCGAGGTCCCCCGGCCCGAGGCACGTGGCGAGCCACTGGTGGGCGCGTTCGGTCAGGCGGAGCGACGGTGTCCGGGCCGTCCCGGTCACGGACGTCCGAGGTGCTTCGTGCGTTCGAGCAGCCAGGCGCGCGCGGGGCCCTCGACCAGCGGCAACAGGCGCGCGCGCACGGTGTCGTGGTATCGATCGAGCCACTCGACCTCGTCCGCGCGCAGCAGCGAACGTTCGAGGCACGTGGTGTCGATGGGGCACAGCGTCAGGGTTTCGAACTCCAGGAACTCTCCGAACTCCGACGGGGGCGCAAGCACGTTGAGCACGAGGTTCTCGATGCGCACACCCCACTGCCCGGCGCGGTAGAGGCCCGGTTCCACACTGGTGATCATGCCGACTTCCATCGCCATGTGCGGCTCGGGGATGGCCTTCGAGATCGACTGGGGGCCCTCGTGCACGTTGAGGAAGTACCCGACGCCGTGCCCGGTGCCGTGGCCGTAGTCGAGGCCCTCGGCCCAAAGCGGAGCGCGCGCCAACGCGTCGAGCATCGGCGACAGGGTGCCGCGCGGGAACCGCGCGCGCGACAGGTTGATGGTGCCCTTCAGGACCAGCGTGTAGTCGCGCTTCTCGGCCGCGCTCACGTCGCCGAGGGCCCACACACGTGTGATGTCCGTCGTGCCACCCAGGTACTGCCCGCCGGAGTCGATCAGCAAAAGGCCCTTGCCCTCGATCACCGCGTGGGAAGCCGGCGTCGCGCGGTAGTGGGGCATGGCGCCGTTGGCGCGCCACCCGGCGATGGAGCCGAAGCTCGGGCCCACGAAGCCGCGCCGGCGCGAACGCGCCTCCGTGATGCGCTCGTCGATGGTCAATTCGGTGATGCGCTCGCGGCCGAGCGCCGCTTCGAACCACGCGTAGAACTCGGCCATGGCGGCGCCGTCCTCGGCCATGGCGTCGCGCACGTGTTGGGCCTCGGCGTCGCTCTTGCGCGACTTGAAGAGGGTGCTCGGGTTGATCGCCTCCACACGTTTGACGGTGGCCGCTTGGCAGAGCCCCAACGTGATGCGGCGCGGATCGAGCAACAGCACCGCGTCGCCGGGCAACCGCGAGAGGGCTTCGCGCGCCGACTCGTAGGGCGCGAGCCGAACACCATCCGCGGCCAACTGGTCGCAAAGCGGCCCGGGCACCTTGCCCTCGCCCACAAACAGCACCGCACCGTCGGCGTCGACGAGTGCGTGGGCCAAGAACACCGGGTTGTAGCTGACGTCGGCGCCGCGCAGGTTGAACAGCCAGGCGATGTCGTCGACGGTGGAGAGGAAGTGGTGGCTGGCGCCGTGTTGGGCCATCGCGTCGCGCACGCGTTTCAGCTTGGCGGCCCGCGACTCGGGCGCCATGGGGGCGCGGTGTTCGTAGACCTCCGCCCGAGGCAGGGCGGGGCGCTCGGGCCAGACCTCGCCAAAGAGGTCCAGATCCGTGCGCAGATGGATGCCGGCGCGCTCGAGCACACGGCCCAGGTGCTGCGCCGCGGCTAGCCCCAACACGTCGCCATCGACCGCGACCGAGGAACCCTTGGCCACGTTCTGCGCGAGCCAATCCACGTGGCCCGTGGACGCGGCGGCGCCGATGCGCACCAACTCAACGCCGCTGCCGGCCAACTCGGCCTCGGCCTGCACCCAATAGCGGCTGTCCGCGAAGACCAGGGCCCGGTCTGGGGTCACCAACAAGGTGCCCACGGAACCCGTGAACCCGCTCAACCACTGGCGGGCCTGCCAGCGCTCCGGCAGGTACTCGGAAAGGTGCGGATCGGACGAGGGCACCAAAACGGCAGCCAGTTGGTGGTGCTTTAGGGCGGCACGGGTCCGCTGCAGGCGGGCGGGGACGGCGGAAGGTACGGTCTGCATGGCGGGGCCAGTGTAGCCACCGCGGGAGCGCGGCCAGACGTGGCGCCGCAGGCGAACGCCGCAGGCCAGTGCGACGGACGGGATCCAAGACGCCGGAAAAACGCCCGCGGCACGCGCTCGGCTATCGTGGCGCGATGCAAATCGGCCTTCCCAGCGCGTTTTCCCTGTTCACGGCCCTCGTCACCCTCGTGCCCGCGGTAGGCGCAGGTCAGCCCCCGGTCGACGCAGGTCAGGAGCGCCGCCCGTTCGACGTCCAGGGCATGCTCGAGATGGAGCGTGTGTCCGATCCGGTCGTCAGCCCCGACGGCACCCAGGTGCTCTACACCCTGTCCAGCCTGGACCTCGCAGCCAACCGGCGGCGTACGGACCTTTGGATCGCGAACCTCGACGGCTCGGGCAGCCGCCGCCTGACCAGCGATCCCTCAAGCGACGGCACGGGGCGCTTCTCTCCGGATGGGAAGCGCGTCTACTTCCTGTCGTCGCGCTCCGGATCGAGTCAGGTCTGGGTCGTGGACGCGGCCGGCGGCGAGGCAAGCGCGCTCACCAACCTTCCGCTGGACGTGCTGGGCATGGCGCTGTTTCCGGACGACGAGCGGCTCCTCCTGTGTGTGGATGTCTACCCGGAGTTCGAGAAGCTCGAACAGACCGCCGAACGCGTGGCCGAGGAGGCGGCCGCGCCGGTGCAGGCGCGCGCCTACGAGACCCTCTTGGCGCGCCATTGGGACACGTGGGAGGACGGCCGGCGCCAGCACCTGATCGTCTTGCGCCCGAGCACCGGGGAGTGGACGGACCTCATGGCTGGCCTGCACATGGACGCGCCGGGCAAACCCTTCGGCGGCTTCGACGATGTGGCGATCGCTCCGGACGGGTCGCACGTGGTGTTCGCTGCGAAGGAAGCGGCGGCGGACAATGCGTGGAGCACGGACCTTGATCTCTGGATGGTGGCGGTGGACGGCAGGCAACCGCCGGTCTGCCTGACCCCCAACCGGCCGGGTGCCGAGTCGGGCCCCGTGTTCAGCCCGGATGGGCGCACCCTCGCGTACCTCTCCATGCCGCGCGCGGGGTACGAGGCGGACCGCCGCCAGATCGTGCTGCGCGACCGGAACACGGGTGAGGAGTCCCTGTTGGCCGCCGATTGGGACCGCTCGCCGGGGGAGATCGTGTTCGCGCCGGACGGCAGTGCGCTGCTTGCCACCGCGGACCACCTGGGCAACCACGCGCTGTTCTCGGTGGCGCTCAACACCGGCGAAGTCCGCCCGGTCGTCGAACGCGGCAACGCGGCGGCTCCGCGGCCCCTGATCGACGGCGTGGTCTTCCTGCACGACGACTTGAAGCGGCCGGCCGAACTCCAGTGGTCGCGTTTCGACGGATCGCAGCGCCGCGCGTTGACGGACCACAACGGCGCGCGCCTGAAAGAGCTGCGCTTCGGCGACTACGAGCAGCTCACATTCACCGGCGCGAAGGGCGACACCGTGCACGCCTACGTGGTGCGTCCGGTCGACTTCGACGGCGCGAAGAAGTACCCGGTCGCGTTCCTCATCCACGGAGGGCCCCAGGGCAGTTTCGGCGACCGTTTCCACTACCGCTGGAACCCCCAGATCTACGCGGGCGCCGGGTACGCGGCGATCATGGTCGACTTCCACGGCTCGACCGGTTACGGCCAGGCCTTCACCGACGCGATCCGCGGGGATTGGGGCGGCGCGCCGTTCGAGGACCTGATGGCCGGGCTCGACGCGGCGCTCGGACGATTCGACTACCTGGATGGCACGCGGGTGGCGGCCCTCGGCGCATCCTACGGCGGTTACATGATCAACTGGATCGCGGGCCAGGCACCGGACCGCTTCCGCGCGCTCGTGAACCACGACGGCATCGTGGACACACGCATGTTCTGGTTCGACACCGAGGAGCTGTGGTTCCCCGAGTGGGAGTTCGGCGGCCTGCCGTGGCAGAACGCCGAGGGCTACGCGCGCCACAACCCGGCCCTGCACGTCGGGAAGTGGAAGACGCCGATGCTCGTCATCCAGGGAGCGAAGGACTTCCGCGTCGTGGAAACCCAGGCCCTCGCGACCTTCACGGCGCTGCAGCGCCAGGGCATTCCCTCGCGCTTCCTCTACTTCCCGGACGAGAACCACTGGGTCACCCGGCCCCAGAACTCGGTGAGGTGGCACGCCGAAGTGCTCGGTTGGCTGTCGCGGCACATGGGCGTGGCGGGGGACAGGTGAGCCCACGGGGCCCGTTCGCGGCCCCGCGGCCCCCGGGGCCCGCGCGCGCGTGAAATTTGAGTGCGGGGCGCCAGCGGCCCGCGTCGATGGAGCGATACGGGGACCTGTGCCCCGTTAGGGGTCCCGCGGGCATCCGGCGCGCTTGCGGGGTCGCCCCCCTTGGGCTTAGGTTTCTTCTTCCTGCAATGAAAGTCACCCTCGTCTATCCGCCCAATCGCAACATCCCCAGTTCGCCCTACGGGGCCCTGCCGCTCTTGGCGGGCTGTCTGGGGGCCGCCGGACACCGCGTCCAAATCGTGGACGCGAACCTGGAGGTGTTCGAGCGCCTCATCCAGCGCCAGACCATCGACGGACTGCACGCGGAGTTCCAGGCTTCCTGGTCGGCCCTCGCCGACAAGCCGGTCCTGACGCCTCCGGAGATGCGCCACCTGCAGGGGTTGGCAGAACTCGCCGTGGTCCCGATCGACCGCCTCTACGGCGGTGCCAAGGCGGGGGAGATCCTGCGCAACCAGGAGCTCTTCAACGAGCCCGAGAACGTGCAGTGGGCCTACGACACTCTGGCGAACGTGCTGCGCGCGGTCTACGCCATGAACCCGGTGTACTACCTGCTCAAGCCGGGCGCGATGGACGAGTACTACGGTTACCTCGCCGGACCGCGCTCGAACCCCGTCAAGCACCTGGTCGACACGATCGTCATCGACCAGATCCTGGCGACGGAGCCGGACCTCGTCGGTGTGTGTGTGCCGTTCAACGAACAACTCGTCGAGGCGTTCTCGCTGCTGGCGGAGTTGAAGCGCCGCGCTCCCCACATCAGGACCATCGTCGGCGGCGCGATCATCACCGCCTACGCAAAGGAACTGTGCGCGGACGAGCGCCTCTACCAATACGCCGATTACGCCTTGCCCGGCGAAGCGGATCTGGCTTTCCCGCAGTTCTGCACGCTGCTCGAGAGTGGTGGTGACCTCTCCGAAGTGCCCGGCCTGTGGCGCCGTGTCGATGGTGTCATCGTCCCGCCCGCGGGCAAGGCGCTGCCCAACCTCAACGAGGTCGCGGCGCCGGACTTCAGCTCGCTGCCGCTCGACCGTTACTTCCTGCCCGAACTGGTGGTCAACTACCAGACCTCGCGCGGCTGTTACTACGGCAAGTGCACGTTCTGCTCCTTCGACATCAAGGAGAACTTCCGCCTGCGCAAACCGTCGCTGGTGTGCGACGACATCGCCCACGTGCAGGCGCAGACCGGCGCGCGCCACTTCATCTTCTGGGACCCGCTCACGCCGCCCAAGCTGATGAAGGGGGTGTCCGAGTGGAACAAGGAGCGCCCCGAGAACGAGCGCATCTATTGGGGCGCCGAAACGAAGTTCGAAAAGCTCTTCACGGACCGCAACTACACGGACCTCCTGTACGACGGCGGCGCGCGGTTCCTGCAGTTCGGGTTCGAATCCGGCAGCCAGCGTGTGCTCGACCTGATGGTCAAGGGCAACGACCTGTCGCGCGTCGACCTGATGATGGACACTCTGCGCGACTCCAAGATCAAGGTCAGCGTGCAGTGGTTCATCGGTTTCCCCGGCGAAACCGAGGACGAGGCGAAACAGAGTTTCCGCTACCTGGACGAACGCCGCGACGCGGTGCTGCTCTCGTCCTACATGGGCACGTTCACCCTCTCCCGGGATGACGACATCTACCGCTCGAACGGCGAGCTCTACAACCTGGACATCTTCCAGCGCGAGGACGGCGCGTTCGACTTCCGCTACCGCGACCCCGCCGGCGATCACTACAACCGCGACGAACTCGACGCGGCGTTCCTGGCGCGCGGCGACGCGGAAACGGTCACGCGCATGGCGTTCTTCCTGTACCTGACCCAGCAGCCCGAGCGCGCCCACGAGGTCGCCGGCTTCCACCGGGTCGGGGCCCTGCCGGACACCTTCGAGCAAGTGGCCGACGAGATGCCCACGGTGCCCGATTACAACTTCGTGCGCTCGTACGACTTCGACATCTTCACGCCGCCCGAAAAGCAGGGTGTCGGCCCCGGCGGCGCGGCACTGCCCAAACGCCGCAGCCATGCGGTGTTCAACACGCCGAGTCAGCGCATCTACAACATCTCCGACCGGGATCTCGAGCTGATCCGGTTGGCCGACGGCAAGCGCACGGCGGCCCAGATCGTGGCCCAGATGGGCGGCGACGTCGGCGAACAACAGGCGCGCCTCCTGTTCTTCGTGCGCCGCGGTGTGCTGCGGGTGCCCCTGGGTGCCCCCGTGACGGCGAACGCCTGATCGCGGGTCGTGCACCCCGGATGCAACCGGGTCCCGCGCGGCCTACTCTCCTGGCATGGCTGAGCTGCGCTGGAGCCTCGAGGGTGTGCCGGAACTGCCCGGTGTGTACCTCTTCCGCGACGTGGCAGGCGCGGTGCTCTACGTGGGCAAGGCCCGGGATCTGCGCGCGCGGCTCTCGTCCTACCGCCGCCCCGGTGGGGACGGCCGCCTGGGGGTCTTGTTCCTGGAGCGCGACGCGACCAGCGTCGAGACCATCGTCACCCGCACCGAGGCCGAGGCCCTGCTGCTCGAAGACGCGCTCATCAAGCAGCACAAACCGCCCCACAACGTGCGGCTCAAGGACGACAAGTCCTTTCTGATGTTGCGGGTGGACATGGACGAGCGTTTCCCGCGGCTCAAGTTCGTGCGCGCCCACAACCCCAAACAGCGGCGGCCGGGCGAAACGGGCCGCAGCCGCTTGTTCGGCCCGTTTGCGAGCTCCCGCGCAGTACGCCGCACGATCAGCGATCTGCACCGCGTCGTGCCGCTGCGGGACTGCACGGATTCCACCCTGGAGAACCGCACCCGACCGTGCCTCAAGCACCAGATCGGACTGTGTGCGGCGCCCTGCGTCGGCCTCGTGGACGAGGCCCAGTACAAGGAGCTGGTGCAACGCGCGCTCGACGTGCTCGGCGGCAACACGGCCGAGCTCGAACAAGACCTGGAGCAGCGCATGCAGGCCGCGGCGGGGGAACTCGAGTTCGAACGCGCTGCCTTCTGGCGCGACCGCCTCGCCGCGCTGCGGCGCACGGTCGAGGGCCAGGGCGTGCGCCCGAAGGACTCCGTCGAACGCGACATCCTGGGCCTGGCGCGCCGCGGCGACACGGCGGTCGTGCACCGCCTGGCCTTCCGCAACGGGCGCATGACGGAGAGCCGCAGCCACACGTTCCAGAGCCAGTTGCCGGACGAAGAGCTGTTGCACGTGGTCCTGACGGCGATCTACGCGCCGGGGCGGCGTGTCGCGCCCGCGGAGATCGTATTGCCGACCTCCCCGGCCGAAGCGGCGCTGCTGGAAGGTGTTTTGGGCGCTGGCGTGCGCCTCGTCGCGCCCAATACGGGCGAGCGCCGACGTATGCTCGACATCGCCCGGGCCAACGCGCGCGCGGAACTCGATCGCAAGGAAGGCCAGGACGAGGAACTGGGCCGGGCGCTCAGCGAACTCGCCACACTCGTGGATCTCGATCCCGACAACCCGCCCGAGGTCATCGACTGTTTCGACATCTCGACGATCCAAGGCAAGAGCACCGTCGCCAGCCGCGTGCGTTTCCGCGGGGGTGCGCCCGATCGCAGCGGCTACCGGCGCTTCAAGGTCAAAACGGTCGAAGGCCAGGACGACTTCGCGTCCATGGAGGAGGTCGTGGGGCGCAGCCTGCGGCGCGGCCTAGAACAAGGGGAATTGCCCGACCTGATCGTCGTCGACGGCGGCGAACAGCAGCTCGCGCGGGCACTGGTCGCGCGGGACGACGCAGGCGCTCACGGTGTGCCCATCGTGGGGCTCGCCAAAGCGCGCGGCGAACGCACCCGCGACGGCAAGCGCAAGACCAGCAGCGAAGAACGCCTCGTTCTGTCGCCCACAGGCCCCATCCTGGAACTGGCGCGCCACAGCCCCGCACGCCACCTGCTCGAACGCCTGCGCGACGAAGCCCACCGCTTCGCCATCACCTACCACCGGGCCCAACGCGGCCGCATCACGAGCCTGCTCGACGCCATCCCCGGCGTAGGCGAAGCGCGCCGCAAAGCCCTACTGCGCGCCTTCGGAAGCGCCGCGGGCGTGCGCGAAGCAAGCGTCGAAGCCCTAGCGGCGCTGCCCTCCGTGGGCCGCGAACTGGCGCAAGTGATCCACGACCACCTGCGCCAATCCAAGCCAGAAGGTTAGCTGCCGATCGTTGCGAGGGCGGCTTCGGTCAGGGCCAGCGGCACCGATGCGGGGGCCAGTTCGAAGAACGCGCCTTGCAGGGTGAGCGTCAGGCCCGCGAGTTGCGGCAGGTTGGGCAGGGTCACCGTCCACGGCACGGCGGCCGTGCCCGTCCAGGTGCCGACGAACTGGGGCGGCAGGGAGGCTCCCGAACTCAGGTCCACGGCAACGCCGCCGCTCGCCCCTGGGCCGGTCATGCCGAGGCCCACCACGGGTATGCCGCAGGGCACGGCGACGCTGGCGAAACCGCCCACGCCGATCAGGCCGAACACCAGGCTGGAACCCTGCGTCCCGAGGGGGTTGTCGAGCGCCATGGCGAGCGAGTTGCCGGGGGATGCGGAACCCGACTGGTAGACCAGGCTGCCCGCCGGATTGAGGGGGCAGGCGAGCACGACGAAGGTCGCCGGGGGTTGGTATTCGCTGGCGCCGATGTCGAGGGCGGGCACTCCCGCGAAGATGCCGTCGGGGGTGTTTGGGTCGTCCACACGCCGGGCGTTGCCGAGGGCGTCGAGCACGACGGAGGACGCCAAGAACAAAGCGTCGGCCGCATCGATGCACGGGGACGTGGCGGCGATGCCATAGGGTTTCCACGCGACCGGGTTGGCGACGAGCTTCGGATCGCCGGCGATGTTGCCGCACCCGCCGGCGCGCCGAAGTCGAGCGCGCAGTAGAAGAAGGTGGGGGGTGCACCGCTCCAGAAAACGGGGGCGCCGGCGCCCACGTTCGCCCGAACGATGCTGTTTGCGAACTCGAGGCCCACACCCTGCGCCGCGGTCGCGGCCGCGCCCTGGCCCGTCGGGCCGGGCGACCCGGCGGCACCCGAGGGCACGCCGAATCCGCCCGCTCCGCCGAGACCTCCGTTCCCCGATTGGTTGTTCACGAGGGTGCCGTGGATCACGTCGAAGCCGCCGCCCGAGGCAAGGGCGGCCAGGGCGCCGCCCCGGCCGCCGACGGTGCCCACGGCGCCCACGCGGCCCACTCCCTTGGGGCCGTCGCTCGCGAGGAATCCGCCAAGGCCGCCGTTGCCACCCTCACCGCCATTTCCGCCCTGGCCGCCGCGGCCGGCGCGGTTGTCGCGGAAGGTGCACTGGATCAAAACCGGCGTGCCGGAGTTCGTGGCGATGGCGCCGCCGAGTCCACCGGCGCCGCCGGTCCCTCCGAGGCCACCGGCGCCGCCCTTCCCGCCGTTCTGGAAGGCAGCGCCGGTGCCACCGGTGCCGCCCTTGCCGCCGTTGCCACCCTTGCCGCCATCTCCGGCGAAGTTCTGGAAGAACGAGCAGTTGACGAAGGTGGGCGAGCCCGTCTGCACCAACACAGCGCCGCCGCTCGAACCCGCGCCACCCGGTCCGCCCGAGACACCGGTTCCGCCAGTGGCCCCGCTGCCGGAGGCGTTCGGGCCTGCTGGGCCGTTGGGCCCCGAGTTGCCGTTCGTGCCACGGTTCGAGCGGAACACACAATCGACGATCGTCGGCGACGCGTTGCCAGTCAGGAAGATGGCGCCGCCACCGGAGGCACTGCCCCGGAAGAAGGTGAAACCCTCCACACGTGCGTCGCTTCCGACGCCGCTCGTGAAGGTGAGGATCCGGCCCGCATTGGCGCCGTCGAGGATGGTCGCCTCCGGACCGTCGGTGCTCCTCAGTGTGACCCCGCTCTGGTCCCAGACCGCGCCCTGGGTCGGCCACGTGCCGGGCCCCACCAGGATCGTGTCGCCCGGCGCGGCGACAACGAGCGCCGGCGAAATGCCGGGGAAGTCACCCGGCACTTGCCAGGTGGTTTGGGCGGAGGCCAGGGCGCTCGGGAGCGCCAGGGCCAAAACAAACAGTAGGGGTCGGTGGAGCCGGTGCATAACGCCTGGGGAGGGTCGGTGAGCGCGACGGAATCCGGGCGTGCGCCCCGAGTTCCGGTCGGGCCAGGGGGGCCCGCACGGAATCACGTGCGCGGCCTGTGCCCGGCGCGGCCCAAGTTCTCGCCGATTTCCGGGCTGGCGCCCCGGGCGGGATACCCTTGGGCCATGCCGAGCGGGGACCCCCTCCAATCCAGCCGACCCGAGGGGGAGGACTCCACCGCGGAGCTCTTGGCGTGGGCTCGCGGCGACGGCGCGGCGCGCGGGCCGCTCTGGGATCGGGTGTACGCCGACCTGCGGGCCCAGGCGGGCGCCTTCCTCTCGCGGGAGCGGGTCGGGCACACCCTCGAGCCGACGGCCCTCGTCCACGAGGCCTGGTTCCGACTGATCCGCGCGGGCGGCGTGCAACTCGAGAGCCGCGGCCACTTCTTGGCCCTGGCTGCGCGGGCCATGCGCCAGGTCCTGGTGGACCACGCGCGCGCACGGCTGGCGGACAAACGCGGCGCCCAAAGGCGGCAGATGGGCGGCTCGGAACTGCTGCAACTGGCCGAGGTGGATTTGGACAGGGACGCGCTCGATCTCCTGGCGCTCGAAGAGGCCCTCGAGGATCTGCGACGCCTATCTCCGCGGCTGGTGCGGGTGGTGGAGCTGCGTTTCCATGGCGGGCTCACGAAGGACGAAGCCGCGCTTTCGCTGGGGGTTTCGCGCAACACGGTGGACCGCGACTGGCGCACCGCGCGGGCCTGGCTCGCCACGCGGCTCGGCGCGCGCGGGACGCCCTGATGGCGGGGTCCGCGGCGAACCCGGACGCGGGGGACAGCGAGACCTTCGAACGCGCCGGCGCGCTGTTCGCGGAGGCCTGCGAACTGCCGGAAGTGGATCGTGTCGCCTTCGCGCGCGAGCGCGCCGCGGGCGACGCCGCGCTGCTGGCCCAGGTCTTGCAACTCCTCGAGGGGGACCAACGCGGCTTCGGCTATCTGGACGCGGGGGCAGCGCCACTCGCGGCGCGGCTCCTGCACGCCAAGAGCTTCGAAGAGGCGCCGACCGCGGCGCCCGATCGTATCGGCCCATACCGCATCGTGCGGCCAATCGGCGAGGGCAGCATGGGGCTCGTGTTCGAGGCCGAACAGGAACACCCGCGCCGGCATGTGGCGCTCAAACTGCTGCGCACCAATCCGATGCGGCCCGACCGCGCGCGGCGTTTTCAGCGCGAAATCGACGTCTTGGCGCGCCTCGACCATCCGGGCATCGCGCGCATCTTCGGCGCCGGCGTCTCGGACGACGGTCTGCCCTACTTCGCGATGGAGTTGGTCGAGGGCGACACGTTGACGCAGCACGTGCGCGCAACGCGTCCCGCGCTCGAAGAGCAGTTGCACCTCGTCGCCCAACTCTGCGACGCCCTCGAACACGCGCACCAACGCGGTATCGTGCACCGCGATCTCAAACCCGCCAACGTGTTGGTCGATGGGAGCGGCGCGCCCAAGGTGCTCGACTTCGGCATCGCGAGCGCCGCCGCCGATGGCCGAAGCGACGGCACGCTGATGACCGAGGCGGGCACCGTACTGGGCACGCTGAGTTACATGAGCCCCGAGCAGGCGCGTGCAGACGGCCGCGCGGTCGACCGGCGCTCGGATGTGTACTCGCTCGGCGTGCTGCTCTACGAGCTGGTGACGGGCGTCCTGCCGCTCCCCCTCGACGGCATGCCGATCCACGAGGCCCTGCGCACGCTGGTCGAGGACGATGTGCCGCCGCTGTCGGCGCACCGGCGGGACCTCGGCCGCGATCTCGAAACGATCGTGCAGCGGGCCCTCGAGAAGGATCCAAACCGCCGGTATCCCAGCGCGGCGGCCTTTGCCGCGGACCTGCGGCACTGGATGGCGAACGAACCGATCGCCGCGCGTCCCGCGACGACGTTCTACCGCGCGAGCAAGTTCGTGCGACGCCACCGCGGTCTTGTCGTCGGTGTGAGTGCGGCCTTTGTCGTGCTGGTCGTCGCAACGGTGCTGTTGGCCTGGCAGGCGCAGCGCGCGACCGAAGCGAGCCAACGCGCGCGGGAAGAAGCGCGACGGGCGCAGTTCCAGACGTACCTGGCCGCGATCCAGGGCGCCGAGGCGGCCCTGGCCATTGGCGACTTGGGCACGGCGTCGGCGCTGCTCGCGTCCGCGCCCGCCGATCGGCGCGGCTGGGAATGGCGGCAGCTCCTGGCGCGCCTCGACACCAGCGCGCGGGTCGAGCACCTGCCCGCGGCGGCCCTTGCGCTGCGCACGCGGGGCGACGGGGCGGTGCTGGCGCTGCTGGCCGATGGCAGCCTGCTGGCGTTTTCGGACGACCTCGCAGAACAGCGTGTGGAGCGCGAACTCGAAGGGGCGCCGTTCGTACTGGCGGCCCTTTCCCCAAAGGGCTCCGCAGCGGTCACCGCGGACGCGGCGGGGCAACTCGTGCTGCACGATCTCGTCGCGCACACGTCCACGTCCGAAGGCGCGATCGAAGGCCTCATCCAACTGGCCGTCGCCGATGGCGCCGCGGCGTTTGGCGCACTCACACGCAGCAAGGTGGCCTACTTCGGAGTGCGCGGCGGCGGGGGCCCCACGCAGACCCCGTGGCTCGGACGCCACGGCCTGGCGTTTGCGCCGGACGGAGATCGACTGCTCGCCGGTTCTCCCTTCGGCGAGGTGCTGGAGTGGTCGCACACGACGCAGGGCGAGCGGAGACTCTTCGGCGGCGATCCGTCGGACATCCGCTGGCTGGCGAGTTCGGTCGATGGCGAACGCATGGCGGCCGGCCATCTGGACCGCCGCGTGTTTGTGTTCGACCGCGATGGGAGCACCGCGCCACTCGGGCCTTTCTTGGGCAACGTCGGCCAACTCGAGGGCATCGAACTTTCGAGTGATGGGCGGCACCTAGCCACCGCCGGGGGCGACGGTTTGGTGCGCGCCTTCGACCTTTTGGCGCCCGGCAGCACCGAGTGGTTCGTGGGGCAAGGGGGCGAGTTCGCGGGCCTCGCCTTTGGCGCCGCGGGCGACCGACTGCTGTCGATCGGCTCGGACCGCACGCTGCGCCTCTGGCTGCGGGGCGACGACCATCGCTCGAGCGTGCTCCGCGGGCACGGGAGCTGGGTCTACCCGGTTGTGTTCGCGCCGGACGGCGAGCAGATCTTCTCCGGCGCGTGGGACGCGTCCGTGCGGCGTTGGGGCGGCGCGCGCGGCGAAGCGCGTGGTGTGTTGCACCAGTTGGACGACGAACAAGCGGTGTTGTCCCTCGCCCTGTCGCCCGACGGGAAGCTGCTCGCGGTAGGGCGCCGCCACGGGCAGCCGCTGCTGCTGGACGCGGCGACCGGGGAGCTCCTCGCGGAACTCTCGACCCCGCTCCCGCACACCACCGAGGCTCTGGCGTTCGACAACACGGGGCGGCGCCTCGCGGCCTTCCGGTTCGACGGGCGGGTTCACTCCGCGGCGGGGCGCATGGCGCTCTTCGACGTGCGGGAGCGCCGGCTCCTCGCCGACTGCGAACTGTCGTCCGACGGCAGGGGACCGGTGCGCTTCGCACCCTCGGGTGGGCGCCTCTTCGTGCTCGCCTCCGCGCACCTCGTGGTGTACGACGCCGAGGACGGCCGGGAACTCGCGCGTGTGCCCGCCGAACGCGGTGGTGCGAGCCTCGCCTTCTCGGACGACGGCAGCCTGCTGGCTTCGGGGCACGCCAGCGGTCGCATCGCGCTCTGGGATCCCGAATCGCTCGAGGAACGCGGCGAGCTTCGCGGGCACCGCGGCGTTGTGTACGCCCTCGCCTTCCACCCGGACGAAAGCCGGCTGGCCAGCGGCGCGCGGGATGGCCAGATCTTGCTCTGGGACATGTCGGACGGCACGCGGGTCGCGCGGCTCGTGGGCCACACGAACTACGTCTACTCGTTGGCGTTCTCGCCCGATGGCAGTCGGCTGGTATCGGGATCCGGGGACGGCACGCTGCGCCTTTGGGACACGGTGCCCAGGCACCAGCGCTGAAGTCGACGCGGCGCTGGCAATCACGGAGCCGCGACAAGGGCGCTGACAGGAGCCCGATCGCTGCGGCACGGCCTTTGCCGTAATCCCTGCGGAACCGACTCCACGGCGCCCGCGCTCCCGCGCGCGTCAAGGAGTGTTCCGGCCCCGACACACAAGAACGCCTTGCCCCGCGACACCATGCCCCGAAGTCCCCGCACTGCGCGCCGATCCGCCTCCGCGTCCTCCGGCGCGATCCTATTCACCCTCCTCGGCGCCGTTCCCGCAGCCCTCGCCCAGGAGGCACCCGGACCCGAGTACGCGGCCGAACACGAGGCAGTCCCGGCTCGGACCGAGGCCCGGTGGCTGGTCCACATCGAACACGACGCGGCGGCCCTGTCCGCTGACCTTGCCGAACTGCGGCTCGCCCGGCGCAGCGGCGACCGCGGAGCCTTCGAAGCCGCGGCCGAGCGCGTCTGGACACGGGGACGGGTCGCTGCGGAGGCGCTCCGCGGTTCCATCGAGGCGCGCGGGCTCCGGGTGCTCGATGCACTGCCCTTTGGCGATGCGGTGGTGGTCGAGGGTCGCGATGCGACGGCGCGGCTCGCCGGCCTGGCGGGTGTGCGCGGTGTGCAGAGGGATTCGTTCCGCAGTTCCCAGTCCCTCAACACCGATCTCGCGATCGGGCCCTCGAACCACGACCACCAGGGTGCCTGGTCGTTCCTCTCTCCCGACGGCTTGCAGGGAGCCGGAGTGGAAGTCGCGGTGCTCGACTCGGGCATCGACCTCACCTCGTCACCTGGAGGATTCCCGCACCCGGCCTTCTACCCGAACGGGGTGCCGAGCGGCGTCGGTCCGGGCATCAACGGCAGCCGCATCCTTTCGGCGAGCGCGGCGGCCGTGGGGTTTGGTCTGCCGAACCCGATCCCCCAGGACGAACACGGCCACGGCACACGCGTCGCGTCCATCGTCGGCGGTGCCGCCTGGGGCCCGAGCGGCGCGAGTGACGGCGGCGCTCCGGCCGTCGGTCTGCGCAGCATTCGCATCACGGATGCGCTGAATCCCGGCCTGGCGAGTGTCATCACCATGTCCCAGGCGGTGCAGAACGCGATCCTGGAACCCGGCGTGCGTGTGATCAACCTCTCCTTCGAGGGCAGCAGCAGTCCCAACTTCTGGCCAAACCCAGCCATCGACCAGGCGGCGGAGGCCGGGGTACTGGCGGTGCTGGCCGCCGGTGTGAGTGGACCGAAGTCGCCTTTCCAGCACGGCGCTTTCAACGCACTGACCGTGGGTGCCTCGTTCGCGGCGTCCCAGCAGCCCTACTTCCTGCCGGGTTACAGCGGCACCGCAATGGGGCCCCGCGTGGATGGGCGGCGTTACCCGGATCTGCTGGCCGTCGGCGAGGCGCTGACGGCGGCCCAGTTGGGCAATCCCTCTGTGGTTGCGCAGACCTGGGGAACCTCCGGCGCCGCGGCGCTCGTCAGTGGCGCGGCGGCCGTGTTGTTCGACGCGCGGCCGGGCCTCGACGCGCTGGAAGCCCGTGCGATCCTCTTGGCGGCGTCCAACCCGGTAACCCAAGGCCCGGAGGACGCGCGTTCGGACGGTTTCCTGCGCGTGCCCGAAGCACTGGATCTGGCGCTCTCGGGCCGCTTCGTGCGCGCCTTCGCGCCGCCGTTCGTGCGCGCGCGCTACCAACTGGCCGTCGTCGAGGGTGAGCCGTACAGCCTGGCGCTCGTGTGGAATCGACGGGACTTCCTGAACAACATGGCCGGTGACCTGGACCTCGTCGTGCGCAACCAGAGCGGCTTGGTGCTGGCGGAATCGCGTTCGCTGCTCGACAGCAGCGAAGTCGTGCGCGGCGTCGCGCCGGAAACCGGTGTGCTCTGGGTCGAAGTCGAAACCATGTGGCACCCGGACAATCCCGCGCTCCTGCCGATGGAGTACGCGCTGGCGGGAGTCAGCGGAACTCCCGTCGTGGACGCCCTGCCGTGTGCCTTTGGTGCCTCGACTCTCGGCGCGCTGCACCCGGCCCAGGTGACACCCTCGATCGGCAGTCCCGATTGGATCAAGGTGACGGGCTGCAACCTGTCCAGCACGAGCGCGGTGCGGGTCGGAGGCATCGGCGCCGAGCTGCTCGCCGTGGCGCCGACGATGGTGGCGTTCCTCCTGCCAAATGGTGTGGTACCCGGCTCAAACACGGTGGAGCTCGTGACGGACTCCGGTGTGCTGGCGACGCCTCTTGCGGTGGGCCCTGGGGCGCCGTACGTGACCGCCGCGCCGAACTTCGGCCTCTACGCGTTTGCGGGCCCCTACATCGCCAACCTCCTGGGAGCAGCGGGGAACTTCGGCGCGCTTTTCCTCTCGCCCCAGTTGGGCCCCACCGCGATCCCCGGTGTGCCCGCGCTGGCGATCGGAGGCGGCTTCAGTGGGCTCGTGTTGTTGCGGGTCGGAACGCTGCCGATCCAGGTCGGGATCGACCCGCCGTTCGGTCTGCCCGTGGGCCTCAACGTGCACACCCAGGGTGTGATGGCGGACCTGACCCAACCGGGGTTCCCGCTGAGCGTCAGCAACGTGGCCAAGTCCGTGCACGTGGGGAACTGATGATCGCCGCGTGACACACCGGTGTCCCCTTGCGGACGCCGCTGGAACTACGGGCGGACTCCGCGGGGAGCCGCCTCGGTACGGCCGACCTCGCCGAAGGGGGCGAAGGTTCCGTCAAGGGGACGGAGCTGGGGTCGGTCAAGCACCCGACACCCGTACCCGGGTGCCGGGTGCTCTGCGTTCGCGCCGCGCCGCGCGGTTCGCCGCTTCCCGCCGCTTCAGCCGCGCGGGTGGAAGCGCCGGTGCAGGTCCTGCAGGTGGTCCGTGTCGAGGTGGGTGTAGACCTGCGTCGTCGAGATCGACGCGTGGCCGAGCAGTTCTTGCACCGCGCGCAGGTCGGCGCCGCCGCGCACCAGGTGGGTCGCGAACGCGTGGCGCAGGCTGTGGGGGGTGACACGTCCCAGGCCCAGCCGCCGGGCGCGAGCGGAGACGAGGCGCCAGGCGCCGGTCCGCGAGAGGGGTGCGCCCCGGTCCGACAGGAACAGGTGCCGGTGCAGGGCGCCGCCCGGGCATTCGGTGCGGCCCATCGTCAGCCAACGGCCGAGAACCTCGCGAGCCCGCTCCGCCAGGGGCACGAGCCGGGTCTTGCCGCCCTTGCCGAAGAGGCGCAGTTCCAGGAGCCCCGGTTCCAGGTGGTCGAGCTCGAGCCCACACACCTCGGAGACACGCGCCCCGGTCGCGTAGAGCACCTCCAAGAGCGCCCGGTCGCGCAGTTCGCGCCAGGGCGGCGCGCCGCGCACCGGGGCGTCGGCCAAGAGGAGGTCCACCTGCTCCGCGGTGGGGGCACGCGGCAGCCGCTGCGCCAACTTGGGCGACTCGAGCCGCGCGCCCGGATCCCGCGGCAACACCCCCTCGCGCACGAGGGTCGCGAGCAACCCGCGCGCCGCGGCGAGGGCACGGGCGCGTGTCGCCTCCGCCATGCCGCGTTCGCCGGCCAGCCACTGGAGGTGGGTCGTGAGCAGTTCCTGGGTCACGCCGCGCCAGTCGGCGACACCGCGGCGCGCTGCCCACCGCGCGAGCCTGAGCAGGTCGCGCCGGTACGCGACGAGGGTCGACCGGGCCCGGCCGGCCTCGAGACGCAGTTCGTCGAGGTGCTCCTCGATCGGCCGGGTCCACGCGGTGGCGAGGGGTTCTCCCTTTGGGCTCGGAACGACCGCCATGGGATCGAGCCTGACCCCAGCGCCGGTGGGGTGCAAGCCCCTGGGGTCCGCCTTGAGACCGGGGGGGCCCGTTTTTATACTCCCGCGCCCTCGGGTGCGGCGGGTGCCGTCCCGCGGGCCACATCCGCGCTCCCCCGAGACCCTGCCCGCAGCACCAGCCCATGCACAAGCGCCTCACCGCGAAGGAGACCGACGCCATGCGTCGGCTGCTCGTCCGCCTGCGGGCGGAGCTCCTGGGGGACATCGGCGAACTCGAGCGCTCGGCCCTCGGCGAAACCGAACGGGCGGCCATCGACAGTCCGGCGGATTCCGGCACCGATGCGTTTGCCCAGGAGTTCAGCCTGGAGCTCCTCGCGCGGGACGAAGCGACCCTTGGCGAGGTCGAAGAGGCCCTCCAACGCATCGAATCCGGCACCTTTGGCCTGTGCGAGGAGTGCGCCGAGCCGATCCCGAAGGCGCGCCTCGAAGCCGTGCCCCACGCGCGCAACTGTGTGACGTGCCAGCGCGATCTCGAGGCGCGGGCCTGAACCCGTGACTTCCAAGGACAGCTGGACGCGGCAGGAACGTGGCGGAGCGGCCGGTGACCCTCGGCCCGACGGACCTCCCCCGGCCACCGGCGCGTCTGCCGCCGAGCAGCGGCTTGCCGAGCAGCGCCTTGCCGAGCAGCGTGCCGCCGCGGACCTGCCGGACGCCCGGACCCGCGGAATCCGGTTCGTCTGGGTCTTGGCGCTCATCGCGCTCGACCTCTGGAGCAAATGGGCGGTGTTCGCCTGGTTGACGCCGACCGCCGGAGAAGCGCCCGCCGCCGGCGTCGAGGTCTGGCACAACGGGCACCTGCGCTACACCCTGGTGGACCCATGGCTGGGGTTCATGCTGGGGGAGAACCTGGGCGCGGCCTGGGGGTTCGGCGCGGACTACCCCTACCTGCTACTGGCCGGGCGGGTGGGCGCGGTGGTGCTCATCACGGTGTTGCTGTGGCGCGCCGCCCGCCGGCCGCTCACACACGCCCTGGCCCTCGTACTGGTGTTGGCCGGCGCGGTCGGCAACCTCGTGGACAACATCTTCCGGCGCGACGACACCCACCCCATCGGTGCCGTGCGGGACTTCATCGACGTCTACTTCCCCATCTGGCAGTACCACTTCCCGACGTTCAACGTGGCGGACTCGTGCATCACCGTCGGGGCCGTGCTGTTGATCTGGGGTGGGCTGTTCGGCGGCCGCGGGGAAACGACCCGGGCCGCGGATCCGGCGCCGCCGCCCGCCGCGAAGTGACCGGCTTGCCGCGCGGAACGTCCCCGCGATGTCCCCTGCGACGTCCCCCGCGCGCGCGGACACCCGCGGTGTTACGCTAAGGCCCATGGTCGATCTCTCGGTCCGCTTGGGGCCTCTTTCGTTGCCCAACCCCGTGCTCAGCGCATCGGGGACGTACGGCCATGGCCTGGAGATGCGGCACTTCAGCCCTCCGGCACATCTCGCGGCCTGGGTCAGCAAGACCGTGACGCTGCGGCCGCGGCCCGGCAATCCGGCCCCGCGCATCGCCGAGACGGAAGCGGGGATGCTCAACTCGATCGGCCTCGAGAACAAGGGTGTCGACGCCTACGTGCGCGACGTGCTGCCCCAGTGGCGCGACGTGCCGACGAAGGTGGTGACGAACATCGGCGCGGAAAGCCTCGAGGACTTCGTCGAGATGGCGCGGCGCCTCGACGGCGAAGCGGCGATCCACGCGTTCGAGGTGAACCTTTCCTGTCCCAACGTGCAGGGTGGCAAGCTGCCGTTCGCGACGGACACCAAACTCGCCCACGACGTGATCGCCGCCGTGCGCCGCGCCACGACGAAGCCGATCTTCGCGAAGCTCTCGCCCAACGTCAGCCGCATCTCGGACCTCGCGAAGGCGGTGGAAGCAGGCGGCGCCGACGGAATCACCGCGGTCAACACGCTGCTCGGCATGGCTGTCGATTGGCGCACGGGCCGGCCGGGGCTCGCCACGGTGCAGGGCGGGTACTCGGGGCCGGGCATCAAACCGGTGGCCCTGCGCTGCGCATGGGAGTGCGCCAAGGCGGTTTCGATTCCGGTGATCGGCTGCGGCGGTATCCGCACGGCGGACGACGCGCTCGAGTTCCTGGTCGCCGGCTGCACCGCCGTGCAGATCGGCACCGCCGCGTTCGCGGACCCCGCGGCCCCCGGTCGGCTCGCTGCCGAGATGGCGGAGTTGCTGGAGACCCGCGGCATCACACGCCTCGCGGACATCGTCGGCACGATTTGCGACGGACGCGCGGTGGTATGCGCACCGGGGCACGGCACAGGCGCACCCGGGCACAGCTCGGCCCACGGCACACCCGCGCCGGCCGGCAAGGTCCCACCGCGCGAGGGCAGCGCGGACTGAACCGAGGCAGCGGCCATGCGGCTCGAGGAACTCCATCCGGCGCTGCTTTCCGAAGCGCTGCGGCTCTATCTGGCCGAGGCGTGGCCCCCGGGCGAGAGCCGTGTACCGCGCGCCGAACACCTGCGCCTCCTCGAAGCGAACGACTTGGACCACGCCCTCGCGTGTTTCGAGCGCGGCGATCCGGGCGACGACCCCGAATCGCGGCGCTTCACGCTGCGTGTCGGCAACAGCCGCTACCCGTTCATGAAGTTCGTGCTGCAAGAGCACCTCCTGGCGGGCGAGTTCTTCTTCAGCGTCGACACCCACGACAACCTGGACATCCGGCCCGAGTCCCCGGACTACCGCGGTTGGGAAGAGCTGAAGGCGTGGAACCGCGCGCTGAAACTGCGAATCGAAAACGCCTGGAGTGCCGCGGGCCTTCCGACGCACGCCGATTTGTTGCGCCTCTGCGGCGAAGTCGCGGCGCGCGAACGCGACCCCACCGCCCGCGAACGCCTCCTTCTGGTCGACGACGAAACGATGGTGGCTGAAGGCCTTGCCGCGCTGCTGCGCGCGCGCGGTTACGCGGTCGAGCTCGCCGCCGACGGCAAGGCGGCGCTCGACCGCCTGGCGCGCGATCCCCTGCCGGACCTGATGCTGCTCGACTACGAGATGCCCGAACTCGATGGCGAGGAGGTGCTGCGCCGGGTGCGCCTCGATCCGCGCCTCGCCAAGTTGCCGGTGCTGATGGCCACGGCGTCGTCGATCGACCTGGCCCGGGTGCAGAGTGTGAGCGGCCTCCTGCGCAAGCCGTACCCGCGACACGTGCTGTTCGAGATGATCGCGCGCCTGCTCGGCGCGCGCCGCGGGGCCCGCTGACCCCGCCGTCCGCGCCCCAGCGGCGGGTTTTCACCGGTCTTGCGGGACCGCAGTAGGATGGCCCGGGTCGCCCCGTTCCGCCCCCTCCAGGAGAGCCGACATGTTCTCGTGCATCGCGACCCTCGCATCGACCCTCGTCGTGGCCGCATCCGGCGGCGGCGACTTCAGCGAACTGCAAGCCGCCGTGGATGCCGCGAGCGACGGCGACGTGCTGCTGGTCGAGCCGGGCACCTACGGCCCGTTCACGACGTCGAAGGCGCTGACGATCGTGGGCCCCGCCGCCGGGCCGAAGCCGTTGGTGCTTGGCCACAGTGAGGTCACGGGCTCCCGCCAGTTCGCCCTGGGAGGGCTGGAGCTCGAGCGTCTCACGGTCCGGAATGTGCCTGGCCACACGACCATCGACGCGTGTTCGATCCACAGCCCGACCCAGTGGGGCCTGGGTGTGTTCGATTGCAACCGCGTGCAGGTCGAGCGCTGCGTGATCGAAGCCGATACTGCGTACCACACCCAGGGCCAATCGGCTGCGCTTCTCGTCGAGGGCTCGGGCCTGCACTTGGTGGACTCGACCCTGACCGGTCCCGACAGTGCCGCCGGCGAAATCGACTACACCGACGGGGGCCAGGGTTTGCTCGCCATCGACAGCGACGTGCGAGTCGTCAGCAGCCACGCATTCGGTGGACGAGGGGGTGCGTTTGCCAGCCTCTTCTCGTTCTGCGAACCCGGCGGATCCGGCTTTCGTGTGCAAGGTGGCAGTCTGGCGCTGCAGGGGATCGGTCACCTGTCGGAAGGGGACGTCGGCGGTGTCGGTTGCGCGCACGGCGTTTCGATCTACGCCACGAACGGAGCGTTGGTGGTGCACCAGGGCTATGTGCTGCCGGACGGCGTGACGGTTCTGAACGGCGCGCAGGTGATCGAGTCGTACGGCACCCCGTCGATGCGCCTCGCCGGCAACGACGAACCCGGCAAGACCCGGCGGCTGCTCGTCTCCGCGGCCCACAGCCAACCGGTGATCCTTTTTGGCTCCCTCGGTTCGGCCTCCTTGACGCTGCCGGGGCTCGAGGGGCTCGTCGGCATCGACAGTGCGAGCATCGTGTACGTCGGCGCCACGCTCGGTCAGAAGTTGATCAAGCCGAGTACCGTGCCCTTCGAGATGCCGCCGAGTTTGGCGGGGCTCGAGGGAGTCCAACTCCACATCCAAGGGGTCGCACCGCTGACGTATGGGGTCTACGACCCGTCTGCGAGCGCCTTGACGAACCCGGTCACGCTGCTGGTGCGCTTCTGATCCGCGGCGCACGGGAGGGCGGCGCCCGACCGCGCTTCCGGTCCGAAAGGGCCCCGCGGCCGCGCTCGTGCCTTTGGGATGGGTTTCCCGGTCACAGGCGCGAACGGGCGCCGTAGGCTGGCGGTCGTGTGGGATGCATGGGAGTTGGCGCGCGGTGTCGTAGCGGCCGCAGCGATCTACACCGCGGTCGGCGCGGCCGTGGCGGCGCATTTCGTGTTGGTCCGACTGCGCCGTGTGGACCGCGCGGCCGAACGCGCGGGCGTCGGGTTCGTGCTGGTGATCCTGCCGGGGCTCGTGGCCCTTTGGCCGTGGCTCGTGTGGTCGAAGGGCCTCCGGAACGGGGGCGCTCCCCGGGAGGCCGCGCCGACGGGCGGGACGGCCCAACCGTGAACCGGCGGCTCCGCGAACTGCACCGCGGCGCGTTCTGCGCGCTCGCGTTGGCCGTGCCCACGCTCTTTGCCGCGGCGCTCTGGCAGCGCGGGCCCACCGGGGTTGCGGCGCGGTCGGACGCGACGGAGGGTGCGACGCCGTGGCCGGAGGAGGGACTCGCGGTCGAAGTGCGCATGGGCCACGGCGGTGTGCGCGTGCTCACCGTGCGGGAGCACGGCCGACCGGCTCCGCCCGGGCGCGCGCTGTATTGGAGCGAACGGGAGGCGCCCCCGGACGCGTCGTTGCCGGTCGGTGCGGTCGCCTTGCCCGCGGCGTCCGTGGCGGGGAGCGGCGCGCCGCTTCCCGCGGGCGGATCGCGCGGTTGGCTGCTGGCGTACGACGTGGCGCAACAGCTTGTGCGATCTGCGCTCGCCCTTCCAGTGGGCACGGAGCACTGACGTGGCCCACACCTACCGCGTCGTCGGTTGGAACCGCAACAAGCGGCGCTACGACGCATTCGCCGCGATTGGGATCGCGCTGTTCTTGGTGGGCTTCGTGGTGTTGGGGCTGGTGCTCGACGAGCGCGCCTCCGCCGACACGCTGGTCCTGCGCGCACTGGGCACCGCGGGGTTCGTGCTGCTGCACGTGGTGCTCGCCATCGGGCCGCTGGCGCGGCTCGATCGGCGTTTCCTGCCGCTGCTCTACAACCGCCGTCACCTGGGTGTGATGACGTTCGTGTTGGGCCTCCTGCACGGGGTCTTCGCGCTGGCGCAGTACCACGCGCTGGGTGTCGTGAACCCGCTCGTGCACGTGCTCGCCGGCGAAGCGCCCGCGGGCGGTTTGGTGGGGCTGCCGTTCCAGCCCTTCGGGGTGGTGGCGCTCGTCGTGCTCTTCCTGATGGCCGCGACGAGCCACGATTTCTGGCTCGCCAATCTCGGCGCTTTGGCCTGGAAACGCCTGCACATGGCGGTCTACGGGGCCTGGGCGCTGCTCGTCGCGCACGTGGCGCTGGGGTACCTGCAGACCGAAACTTCGTCACTCGGCGCGATCGCCGTCGGTGTTGGCATCGTGGGTGTGCTGGGTCTGCACCTCGCTGCCGGGTGGCGCGATCGTTTGCTCGACCGCGCCTCCGAAGGCGCGCGCCGGGACGGATTCGTCGACGCGTGCGACGCGGACGAGGTGCCGATGGACCGCGCCAAGATCGTCGCCGTCGGCGGCGAGCGGGTGGCGATCTTCCGGCATGCGGGCGGCCTCTCGGCGCTCTCCAACCTGTGCCGTCACCAGGGCGGCCCGCTGGGCGAAGGGCGCATCGTCGATGGCTGTGTCACGTGCCCGTGGCACGGGTACCAATACCAACCGGAGGACGGCACGTCGCCGCCGCCCTTCCACGAGCGCGTCGAAACGCACCGGCTGCGGCTCGTGGGTCGCCGCGTCTGGGTGGAGGAGCGCGCGCAGCCCCTCGGGACCCACGTGCCGGCGCTGGCCGTCGCGGGCGAACACCGCGCGGAACCGACATGAACGCCGACGAAGAGTTCTACGTGGGTTACCTCGATCGCTCGGCGCCCGCGACGTCGCGATTCGCGCGGCGGACGGCGCTCGGGCTCGTCGCCGTCGCACTGGGGCTGGGCGCTCTGTTCGCGATGAGCCAGAGCCGTTGGGGCTCCGGCAGCTTCGAGTTCGGCACGGTGCGCACCCTGACGGGTGTCTACCGCGCGGGCCCGGTCGCGCACCTCGAGATCGCCCATCCCGGCGGGCGCAGCACGGCGGCGCGCTGGCTGCTGGTGGGGGAGGGCAAACACGGTGTGCCCGGCGCCTGGGCGCGGTTCGACGGGCAAGCTGTCGCGCTCGAGGGCACGCTGATCGCCCGCGGTGCGACGACGATGGTCGAGGTCGCCGGGGCCGGTCCGCGGCCCGACGCCGGCTCCGCGCCAACCGGCGCAGAAGCGCCGCGCGCCCACGGGCGCCGCACGGTGGTCGGCGAGATCGTCGACTCGAAGTGTTGGCTGGGTGTGATGAACCCCGGCGAACTGCGCACCCACCGCGCCTGCGCGACCCTGTGCGTGCGCGGCGGCGTGCCGCCCCTGGTGGCCGTCTGGGACGCCGCGGACACGCCGGGGCAACTCCTCTTGCTGGGTGCCGCCGGCGAGCCGATCCACGACCGCGCGCTGCCGTGGATCGCCCTGCCGGTCGAGCTCGAAGGGGAGCTGTGGCAACTGGGCGAACTCTGGTTCCTACACCTCGACCCGGACGGGATCCGGCGCTGGGCGCCGTGAGGCGCGGCCGCCGGCCCGGACGCGGCCCGTCGGCGTTCTGTAGGTCCCCGAACCCGGGCAAGCTGGCGGAGACCGGGCGGGCAGCTTGGTATGGGGGCCCGGCGAGGATCTAATGGCCGCCCCCTCGGCTGCCCGGTCGCCGTGGCCGGAGACGGGGGGAGTGGGTGAGAACGACCATGGATTGGCAGAAACTCCAGGACCAGTGGCAGGCCTTCAGCGAGCGCGTCGGGCGCTTCCTGCTCGGTCTGTTTGGCTCGCGCAATACCCGGGTGGTCCAATCGATGGCGCCGGTGGTGCAGCGGGTGGCCCAGCTCGAGGAGTGGGCCAAGGGCCTCGCCCCGGAAGAGTTTCCGCGCCAGACCAAGGCCTTCCGCGACGCCATCAAGGCCGGCGAGAAGACCCTCGACGACGTGCTGCCCGAGGCCTTCGCCCTGGCGCGGGAAGCGGCGCGGCGCACCCTGGGCATGCGCCACTTCGACGTCCAGATCGTCGGCGGCTACTTCCTGCACAAGGGCGCGATCGCCGAGATGGCGACTGGCGAGGGCAAGACACTCGTCGCGACGCTTCCGCTCTACCTGAACGCACTCACGGGCCGCTCGGCCTTCCTGGTCACCGTGAACGACTATCTGGCGCGGCGCGATGCCACCTGGATGAGCCCGATCTACGAGTACCTGGGACTCACGGTCGGCGCGATCCAATCGGCGATGCACCCGTTCGAGCGGCTGCCCGTCTACGCGTGCGACATCGTCTACGGCACGAACAACGAGTTCGGCTTCGACTACCTGCGCGACAACATGAAAACGCGCCTGGAGGACCAGGTGCAGCGCGACCTCTACTTCGCGATCGTCGACGAAGTGGACTCGATCCTGATCGACGAGGCGCGCACGCCGCTCATCATCTCCGGCCCGGCGGAATTGACTCCCGACAAGTACCGCCAAGCGGATGCCGTGGTCCGCCGCATGGAGCGCGACCTCCACTTCGAGATCAAGGAGAAGGAGCGCCAGGCGGCCTTGACGGAGGAAGGCATCGAGTTCGCCGAGAAGGCTCTTGGTGTCAACAGCTTCTACGAAGCCGGCAATACCGATTGGCCGCACTACCTCGAGAATTCGATCCGCGCGCACCACCTGTACGCCGCGGACCGCGAGTACGTCGTCGAAGAGGGCGAGGTCGTCATCGTCGACGAGTTCACGGGCCGCAAGATGACCGGCCGACGCTGGTCCGACGGGTTGCACCAGGCAGTCGAAACCAAAGAAGGGCTCTCGATTCGCCAGGAGAACCAGACCCTCGCCACGATCACGTTCCAGAACTACTTCCGCCTCTACGAACGCCTGGCGGGCATGACCGGTACGGCCATGACCGAGGCCGAGGAGTTCAAGAAGATCTACGGCCTCGACGTGGTGCAGATCCCCACCAACGTCGCCATCGCGCGCAAGGACGAGCAGGACATCGTCTACCGCACCGAGCCCGAGAAGTGGAAGGCGATCGTCGACGAACTGCGCGACGTGCACGGGCGCGGCCAACCGGTGCTCGTCGGCACGACCTCGGTCGAGAACTCCGAGAAGCTCTCGAAGTACCTCAACGACGCGAAGATCCCGCACGAGGTCCTCAACGCGAAGAACCACGAGCGCGAGGCTTCCATCGTCGCGCGCGCGGGCGAGCGCGGTTCGGTCACGGTCGCCACGAACATGGCCGGCCGCGGCACGGACATCAAACTCGGTGGCAACTTCGAGCACCGCCTGGCTGCGGCGCTCGAAGCCGAGGGTCTGCGCGAGGGCGACCTCGAGCGCCTCGACGAGATCGAACCGATCCGCACCCGCGTGCGCGCCCAGTGCGACGCCGACGAGAAGGAAGTGCTTGCACTCGGCGGACTCTACGTGCTCGGCACCGAACGCCACGAGTCCCGGCGCATCGACAACCAGTTGCGCGGCCGCTCGGGCCGCCAGGGCAACGTCGGCGCGTCCCGCTTCTTCCTGAGCCTCGAAGACCCGCTGATGAAGCGGTTCTACCGGGATTGGGTCAAGAACGCGATGGAGAAGATGGGCATGAGCGAAGGCGTGCCCATCGAAAGTGGCATGGTCAGCCGCGCCATCCAACGGGCCCAGAAGAAGGTCGAGGACTACTACTTCGAGATCCGCAAGAACCTCCTCGAGTACGACGAGGTCATGGACAAGCAGCGCAAGACGATCTACGAGGAGCGCCAGGCGGTCCTCGAAGGTGTCGGCTTGGACGAGCGGGTGAAGACCATGCTCGAGCGCACCATCGATCGCGCCGCCAAGACCTTCGTCGAGGACGCCGAGGGTTTTGGGCGTTGGTTCCTCAAGTCGTTTGGGTTCGAACTGGACGCGGAGACGGCGCAGCGCGCCACCGCCAAGGACGGCGATTCCGATGGCGCCGTGCAGGCCGCGCACGGCCGCTACGACGAGCGCGAGAAGAAGCTCGGCGAGAAGTTGATGCGCCAGGTGGACCGCTACCTCCTGCTCAACGCGATCGACACCAAGTGGAAGGACCACCTGCACGCGATCGACGCCCTGAAGGCGGGGATCGGCCTGCGCGGCTACGCCCAGCGCGACCCCAAGAACGAGTACAAGGCCGAGGGCTTCAAGCTGTTCGGGCGCCTGCTCGAGTCCATCGAGGACGACGTCTCCAGCCTGGTGCTGCGTGTGCGCGTGGGCGGCGAGGACGAGGATGGCGAGCAGGCCAGTTCCGGCGCCGCCGAGCGCGAGAGCTCCGCATCGACCGACGGTCCCCACGAGGCCAGGGCGCCCGAACCCGAGGCATCCGAGTTCGCCCAACCGAAGCGCGTCTTCGAGGGCAAACCGATGACGGCCAGCCAACCCGGCAACGCCGGCACGAGCACGGCCGCCAGCCCCGCTCGTCCAGCAGCGCGCCCACCGGCACCTGCGGGTGCGGCCTTCGACGTGGCGCGCCGCACGGCGGCCATGCGCCAGGCGGCCGAACAACAGGCCGCGCCCCATGCCTCCAAGGCCAACCCGTACCCGAACGCCAACCGCAACGAACCGTGCCCCTGCGGCAGCGGCAAGAAGTACAAGCGTTGCCACGGGGCCTCCTCCTGAGGGACAAGGGTTCCGCGCCGCGGGAGCCGTGAACGGCGGCATCCGCGGGGCGCTGAACCGAGGGGCCCCACCGCGCCGCGATGCAGTCCTCCGCCCTGCCCCAACCCGTGCGCGGGGACCAGCACGGGGGTTTCTTCCGGGCCCTACTGCACGGGCTGTACGACGGCGCCTGGTTGCTCGGCCTCGTGTTGGGTTCCCCGTGGCTCGCCGTGCGCTGCCTGAGAGGCGCGGGTTTTCGGCGCATGGTGGTGGAGCGCCTGCGCGCGCCTGCCATCTCGCCCCCGCGGCCCGGCGACCGCCCGCGTGTGCTCGTGCACGGGGTCTCGGTGGGGGAGATCAAGGCGGCGCTCGCCCTGGTGCAGAGCCTGGAGCGCGACCGGCCCGACCTGGAGGTGGTGCTCTCCACCACGACGAGCACGGGCCAAGCCATGGCGCGCAAACTCTTCCCGGGGCACGCGCTGGTGCGTTTCCCCGCGGACCTCTCGTTCCTCGTGTCGCTGTTCCTGCGCCGCGTGCGTCCCGTGGCCGTGGTGCTGATCGAACTCGAGGTGTGGCCCAACTTCCTGCGCATCGCCAACCGACACGGTGTGCCCGTGGCGGTGGTCAATGGCCGCATCACCCCGAAGAGTTACGACCGCTACCGCTGGTTCCGCCGGCTGCTGCCACAGTTCGATCGCATCTCGCTCTACTGCGCCCAGAGCGACGCCTACGCGGCGCGATTCGTGGCGCTCGGTGTGCGCGCCGAACGTGTGCACGTGACCGGCAACATCAAGGTCGACGGATTGCAAGTTGGACGGCTCGATCCGGGCGAAGAACTGCGCGCACGGCTGGGCCCGGCGAAGGGCCAAGCCCTGCTCGTCGCTGGCAGCACACACGATCCCGAGGAGCTGCTGCTCGTCGATGCGTGGCGCGCGTCGGGTCAGGGCGTGCGCCTCGTCCTCGTGCCGCGGCACCCCGAGCGCGCACCGGACGTGCAGCGCGCACTCCTCGAGCGCGGCGTCGAAGCGGAACTCTTGACCGAGTTGCGCCAGCAGGACGAGGCCGGCGATCCCGCGCGGGTCGCGATCGCCGATACCATCGGCGAGTTGGAGCGCCTCTACGCCCTCTCGGACCTCGCCTTCGTCGGCGGCAGCCTGGTGGCGCACGGTGGCCAGAACGTCCTGGAGCCGGCCGCGCAGGGCGTGCCAGTGCTCGTGGGCCCGCACGTGCACAACTTCCGTCAAGAAGTGGCGCTGCTCGTCGAGTGCGGGGCCTGCCTGAAGGTGGCCGATGCCCGCCAGTTGGCGGGGGTGCTGGGCGAACTTCTCGCGGATCCGGCCCGCTCCCGCGCCATGGGGCAGGCCGGCCTGGCCGCTGTGGCGTCCCAGCGCGGCGCCACGCAGGCCACGTGGCGCGTGCTCGAGCGCTCCCAAGTGCTGCCGACGCCGCGCGCCCGGGCGGGTGCCGACGCACGGGCCCCGGCCCTGGGGTAGCGTTGGGACAGCCAAGGGTCCGCGCGCCACGGCGGGGGACCTTTGCGCCTCCGGTTGGCCCGAGCGGCCCACTTGCAGTATCCTTTCTCGGCCCAAAGTGTGGCCACCGGCCTTGACCGGATCGAACAACGAACCAGACCTCGTCCCCTCACCCTATGGCTCGACAGCTTTTCACCTCCGAATCCGTTTCCATGGGGCACCCCGACAAGGTGGCCGACCAGATCTCGGACGCCGTTCTCGACGCCCTGCTCGCCCAGGACCCGAAGAGCCGGGTGGCCTGTGAAACGATGATCACCACCGGCATGGCGGTCATCGCGGGTGAGATCACGACCAAGGCCGTGGTGAACTACGCCGAGATCGTGCGCAACACGATCAAGCGCATCGGCTACACCAACGACGCCTACGGCATCAACGGCGACACCTGCGCCGTGCTCGTCAGTCTGGACCGCCAGTCCCCGGACATCGCCCAGGGTGTCGACCGCGAAGGCGCCGGCGACCAGGGCCTGATGTTCGGCTACGCGTGCACGGAAACGCCCGAACTCATGCCCTTCCCGATCCACTACAGCCACCGGTTGGTCGAGAAGTTGGCCGAGTACCGCCAGAGCGGCCGTTTCCCCTGGCTGCGCCCCGACGCGAAGAGCCAGCTCACGGTCGAGTACGAGAACGACAAGCCGGTGCGCGTGCACACGGTGGTGATCTCCACGCAACACGACCCGGTCGTGAACGGCAAGAGCGAAGAGAAGGCCGTGCAGCAGGAGATCGAGAAGATGGTGCGCGAGGTGCTCGTGCCCGAGGTCCTGCCGAAGGGCATGGTCGACGCGAACACCCAGTACCACGTGAACCCCACCGGGAAGTTCGTGGTCGGCGGCCCCCACGGAGACTGCGGCCTCACGGGTCGCAAGATCATCGTCGACACCTACGGCGGCATGGGTCGCCACGGCGGCGGCGCGTTCAGCGGAAAGGACCCGAGCAAGGTCGACCGCTCGGCGGCCTACGCGGGTCGTTGGGTCGCGAAGAACGTGGTCGCGGCCGGCCTCGCCACGCGCTGCGAAGTGCAGCTCAGCTACGCCATCGGCGTGGTCGAGCCCCTGTCGATCCGCGTCGACACGTTCGGCACCGGCAAGGTCAACGATGACCAGCTCACGGCCGTCGTCGAAAAACTGTTCAAACCCCTGCTGCGCCCCCGCGCCATCATCGAGGCGTTCGACCTCCTGAAGCCGCGCTACGAGAAGACCGCCTACCACGGCCACTTCGGCCGCGCCGACTTCCCCTGGGAGCGGACCGACAAGGTCGCGGAACTGAAGGCTGCCCTCAGCGCCGCTTCGGCGCGCTGATTGGCACAGCGCCGCTTCGGCGCGCTGATTGGCACGCTGCCGCTTCGGCGCGCTGATCGGTACCGCGCGGCTTCGGCGCGCTGACCGAATCCGGCGCTGACCCGCCGTCCCCTGCGCGGGCCCGGATTCCGATGGGAGTCCGGGCCCGCGCGCCCATTTGGGGTGGGGCGGATTGGTGCCGCGGTGGCCCCGGAGCGCGGAGCGGGGCCCAAGAAAGGACCCGCGGGGCCCGAGGGGCCCCTCCGAACGGTGACCGGACCGTTGGGCCGTGCTAAGGTCTCGTGTCCCCTCGACGGCTCCCTCCCAGCATCGCCCGATGACGCAATCCCTCCGTATGGCCCTGTCCGCCCCGGCGCGAACGGCCCGCCGCGGTTTCACCCTGATCGAACTCCTCGCCGTCATGCTGATCATCAGCATCCTGGCGGTATTCCTGGTGCCCCAGGTGCCCAAGTGGATCGACCAGGCCAACGTGACCGCCTGCCGCGCCAACCTGCGCGAGATCGGGATGGGCGTGACTTCGTACCGGACGAAGTACGGCCGCCTGCCCTCGGAGAGCGGCGTGCGTTTCTTCGCCGAGCTGATCACCGCCGGTGTGTTCGAGAACACGGTCAGCGCCGCGCGCAAACTGACCTGCCCCGGGGTCGACATCGGCGCCCTCGAGACGAAGGACATGGAACCCACGGAGTGGTTCACGGACCTCGACATGCTGACGGGTGGCTACTCGTCCTACGCCGGGCGCGACTGCAAGAATTACCCGCTGCGCACGCTGAACGGCACGCACGCGCTCGTCGCGGACGACAACGATCCAGAGATGAACCACGACACCACGACGTTGGTGTTGATGGGGGACAACACGGTCACGGCGTACGAGTTGCTGGACCTTCGCAAGAAGGGACTGCTCGGCCCCGAGGAGATCCTGCTGGTGGGCCCCGACTCGCAAATCGAAGAGCTGCGCAAGCTGAGCCTGGACTGAATCCGGAGCGGGGCGCCGGGTACCTCCGACCGCCCCGGCGGGCGTAGGCGGCGCTCGCCCCTCGCCGCGCGCGATGTTGCCCCCCCATCTCCTCGCCCTGCGGCCGCACCAGTGGTCGAAGAACCTCTTCGTGTTGGCCGCGCTGGCCTTCGCGTGGAAGGACCGCACCCAGGCCGTTGCGGTCGACAGCGGCACGATTCTGTCGGTGCTGGCCGCGTTCGGCGCGTTCTGTCTGGGGGCGAGTGCGATCTACCTGGTCAACGACGTGCTCGACGTCGAGAACGACCGGCTGCATCCCAAGAAGCGCTTCCGCCCGATCGCGGCGGGCGAGGTTTCGATCCCCACGGCCTGGGCCATGTCGGGCCTTTGCGCCGCGGGCTCGGTGGGGCTGGGGTGGCTGGCCGGCGGGGAACCGGTGCCCGTGCTGGCGGCGCTCGTGGCCTACGTGGTGTTGAACCTCGCGTACAGCGCGCGGCTCAAACACGTGGTGTTGGTCGATGCGTTCTGCATCGCCGCGGGTTTCCTGTTCCGCGTGGTGGCCGGTGGGCTGGCGGCGCACGCGCCCGTCTCGCATTGGCTCTTGCTGTGCACCCTGTTCTTGGCGCTGCTCCTGGCGCTCGGGAAACGCCGCGCCGAGATCGCGCTGCTCGGCAGCGACGGCACGGCGCACCGCAAGAGCCTCGGCGCCTACGACGCGGCGTTCCTGGACCAGATGGTGACGCTGCTCGGGGCCGTGACCGTGGTCTGCTACACCATGTACACCCTCGACGAGGAGACCAGCGCCAAGTTCGGCGAGGCGAGCGGCCTCGTCTGGAGCGTGCCGTTCGTGGTGTTCGGGGTGGGGCGGTACCTGCTTTTGCTCCAGACGAGCGAGCAGGGCGGCAATCCGACACGCCTCTTCCTGGGCGGCGACCACTGGTTCCTCGCCAACCTCGCCGCCTGGGTGGCCGTGGTATGGCTCGCACTGTCGGGCCACCTGTCGTTCACCTGACGCCGCGCGCCGCCCCGTCCGCACGAGCAGTCCACGCCCCGTTCAGCCCCGCGCGCTCGCACGCGCACACGCTCTCCTACGCGCCAACGGCGCGCCCCATAGTAGCCTGGGGCAACGCCCCAGGTATTCGGGAAGATCGAGGCTAGGGTTGAAGGCCCGCCCCATTCGCCGCGAGCGTTGCACGTCGCAATCGCACCGTGCCAACGCCATGGGCCGGGCCTTCAGCCCGGGCCAATCCAACCCCGGTACCTGGGGCGTTGCCCCAGGCTACGATCGGGCGGGGCGTTGCCCCTTTCGGACTCCCTTCGCGTTTCCAGGCGAGCCAGTGACGCTTCTACGCGCCCACGGCACGGCCCATCGTTCACGCTTGCGGAGCGTGAGGCACTGCCGAGCGCGGTTTGCGCCGAACTCGATCCATGCGCTGGAAGATGTCCCCATCCCCGCACGCGGCGATGCATTCGGAAGAACCTACCGGCAGCGAAGCAGTGCACGTGCCGCGTCGCTGGGGTGCCCGGCACATGCAGCAAAGCCGCTCCTACGCGCCAACGGCGCGCCCCATAGTAGCCTGGGGCAACGCCCCAGGTATTCGGGAAGATCGAGGCAAGGGCTGAAGGCCCGCCCCACAAGCCCCGCGACCACCAAAGCGACCACGCGGTCGGTTAGTCCCAAACGTACCGTTCATCGAAGGCGATTCCGTTCTCGATGAGGAACCCGCGGAACTCTTCCTGGTACGTGCGACTCCGGTGGTGCTTCTCCTGCTCATCAATGTATTGGAGCAACGCAGACGAGTTGCGAGGCGCCACCGAGAACACCCCGTAACCGCGCTGCCACGCGAATCCCCAGAGCTCCCTGGACCGTCCCTTCATCCACTTCGAGGAGGACGTCTTGAGCCCCTCGACCAGCGCGGCGATGGTGAGTGTCCTCGGAAGTTGAATCGCGAGATGAACGTGGTCTACGACACCGCCCACCCGAAGGCACCTGCCACCCGCGTTGCGCGCGACGGTGGCTAGGTACGCATGGAAACCCGCGCGCACGGTCGTGTCGATCCAGGGAGTTCGGTCCTTCGTGCTGAACACGAGGTGCACGAGCACATTGTCCAGGGATTGCGGCATGGGCGATCTTCCGGCTTCGCCCTCGGTGGGGCAAGCGACAGTTCCGAAGACGCTCGTGCCGCGAGCAGGTTTCGTCGACGGTGCGTGTCCGTCGAGACGACCACCGCGCAAGGCCATGGGCCGGGCCTTCAGCCCTTGCCTCGATCTTCCCGAATACCTGGGGCGTTGCCCCAGGCTACTATCGGGCGGGGCGTTGCCCCTTTCGGAGCCCGTGCACGTTCGCAGCCGATCGTGGACGGCCCTGCGCGCCATCGACACGACTCGCGCGCCGCGCGCCAACGGCGCAGCCCATCGTCGCGCCTCGGGCGCTACACTCCAACGTCGCGGCCAACGGTTCACGTCTCGGGCGCCGCGCGCCAACGTCGCGGCCAACGGTTCACGCCTCGGGCGCCGCGCTCCAACGTCGCGGCCCATCGACGCGCTTCATGTGCTGCGCGCCAACGGCGCGGCCCGCAGTTCGCGCTTCATGTGCTGCGCGCCAACGTCGCGGCCAACGGTTCACGTCTCGGGCGCCGCGCTCCAACGTCGCGGCCAACGGTTCACGCCTCGGGCGCCGCGCTCCAACGTCGCGGCCCATCGACGCGCCTCATGTGCTGCGCGCCAACGGCGCGGCCCACAGTTCGCGCCTCATGTGCTGCGCGCCAACGGCGCGGCCCATAGTAGCCTGGGGCAACGCCCCAGGTATTCGGGAAGATCGAGGCTAGGGCTGAAGGCCCGCCCCATCCACCGCGAGCGTTGCACGTCGCAATCGCACCGTGCCAACGCCATGGGCCGGGCCTTCAGCGGTCCGCTCGCCACGATTGCACCAGGGCTGCGCGGGCCGCCGATACCGCGCGGCTGTCCCGCGGCGACTCTCCGGCGCCCGGTGCGCCGGACGCGAAGGCGGCGCGGGCCTCTTCGCCCACGCGGTCCCATTCGGCGAGCAGCTCCGCCGCACCTGGGCCCCCCGCTTGGGCCTCCCTCGCGATGTGGTGGCGCAGCGCCGCGGCCGAGGTGGAAGGTTCCAACTGGGGATCGGTGAGCGCGCTGACGAGCACGTCGAGGGCGAGCTCCGGCGCACCGCAGTAGACGAGGCTCTCGGCGACCGCCTGACGCAACTCGGGCCAGTCCGCGGCGCCCTCCAGGGCCCGCGAGAGCGCCGGCACCGACTCGGCGAGGCCCAGGTGCCCCAGCGCCCGGGCGGCGGCCACACACATCGCGCCAGAACCCTGGCACACGAGCCGCTCCTCGAGGGCCTCGCGCGCCGCCGGCACACCGAGTTGCCCAAGCGCGGCGGCCATCCAAGCACCCAACTCGGGATCGTCGAGTTGCGCCGTCAACACGGGAACGGCCGCGGAACCCCGCGGCCCCATGCGCGCCAAGCTCTGCGCGGCACCCAGTCGCACGTAGGAGCTTTCGTCGAGGAGCGCCTGCGCCAACACCTCCGCCGCAACGGCGTCGAGCCGCGCCATCAGGAAGCGGCAGTCGTCCACACTGCGCAGTTGGAAACCGTCGAGGCGTTCAAGCCAACGCCACAGCTCCAGTTGGTACTGGAGCGAGCGGCGCACCGGCTCTGCGAGGGGCGGCACCTCGCCCCGATGCCACAGCACGAGCAGTTCCTCCGCGGACGCGACGCCCACGTCCTCGGCCAACTGGCGCGCCTCGTCCGCAGCCTGGGTCCGCAAGCCATCCTCGGGCGCGCCGCGGGCCACGGCCAAGAGCCCATCGAGTCCCGAATAGAGCCCGTGTTGGCAAAGGCTCCAGCCGAGCCACAGCACGGCCTCCCAGTCCGTTTCGTACTTGAGCCGCAACACGAGGCGCGGCAGGACACCGTCGTGCGGGAGGCTCCCCAGGCGCCAGTAGGCCCCGGCGCGCAGACCCGCAACGAGCGCACCCTCGGCCACATCCATCAGCGCGAGTGCGTCGCCCTCGCCGCCGCGGCGCGCGAGGACCTCGAGCGCCAGGTAACGCTCGGGCTCCGGGGCGTCCTCGTCCAGCGCGTATTGGGCGAGCCAGGCCGAGGCCTCGGGCGGAGCGGCCGCGAGGTCCGACATGCCGACCTCCCTCACACGCGCACCCGAGTTGCGCACGTAGGCGAGTCCGCCGCGCATCTGGCGGTCGAGCGCGTCCGGATCGGGCGGCACGTGGTTCGGATCCGCGGCCCGCGCGCGGTCCTCGCCGGTGCGCAGCTCGAGCAGCGCGATCGCCTCGCCCACCACCGGCCGGAAGTTCGGCAACTCGGCGACTTGCTGCGCCGCCTGCTGCGGCGCAGGCTCACCACACGCCGCGAGGCACGCGGCGAGCAGCAACACCCCTGCGAGGGAACGCGCCTTCACGGGCGCAGTTCGATGCGGTGCACGAGCCATGCCTCACGCTCGGGATCCGGGGCCGCGGGGTCGTCGTAGTAGGGCGAGCGCTTGTAGAACAGCGCCACTTCGATGGGGCCCCTCACGGGATCGCCCACGGGCGCGGCGATGTGGCGGTGGGGGTCCGAGGGCCCGCTGAGGACCGGCACGCGGCGCACCTCGTGGGCGTCGAGCAGCGTTCGCGGCAAGTCCACTTCGGGCCGGTACGGATCGCGGAATCGGTGCAAGTGCTGCCACGCGACCGGCGCCTCGCCCTCGGCGACGAGCGGCCGCCAGAAGAGGTCCGCCGCGCGGCTTCGCTCGTCCGTCGGGAAAGCGTGGCCCACGCCGACGTTCTCGACCTCCACGTACCAGCCGTCGCCGTCGGGGCCGCCGCGCAGCTCGATGGCGGAACGCACCAGTTCGATGTCGCTGCCGCCGGGGCTCACGTGGCTGCGGCCGCGCGCGGGATCGCCGCCGCGGTGGGGCATGTGGCAGTCGATGCAGGACACACCGTCCGCGGCGAATCGGGTGGCGCGCCACTGGTCCACGGTGCCGTGTTGGTTGTGGCAAGCGGCGCAGTACTCGGGCGAAGCGAGCTCCGCACGCACGACGGGCCGGCAGGCCGCGCGCTCGTCGGCGATCGTGCCCGCCACGCCGCCGCCGGGCAACACGTGGCACGCGATGCAATCCACACCTTGGACCTGGCGCACGGCGCGCGGCTGCACGCGGTTGCCGATGCCGCTCTGGAAGATCGGCGCGGGCGCGTGGCAGTCGATGCAGTCCTGGTTGGCGAACTCCATCGACAGCGCGCGCACCTCCGCGCCGGTCCACGAATCGGCGTGTTGCGAGCGCGACCACTCCTCGTACACCTCGGCGTGGCAACTCTGGCACTGCGCCGAGGAGCGGAACTCCGTGAACGCGACGTCCGCCGCGGTCGGCTCCAGGTCGGTGGATTCCTTGCCACCGAACAGCCCGGTGGCGAGCCACACCAGGGCGGCGAGGACAACCAGCACAAGTACGAGGCGCGCGGGGTTCATCGGTGAAGGCCATCCTGGGCCGCAAGTGTGCCCTGGTCCAGGGTAAGGGTCCGGGTGGCGACCGCGGCGCTCTCCGCCGGGTCGTGGGTCACGTGCAGCGCGGCGAAGCGCAGTTTGGCCTGCAGGTCCCCGAGACGCGACAGGAGGGCCCCCCGCAGGTGCCCATCGAGGGGCCCGAGGGGCTCATCGAGGAGCAAGAGGCGCGGCCCGGCCGCCAGCGCGCGGGCCAAGGCCAACCGCTGGGCTTCGCCTCCGGAGAGGGTGCCGGGACGGCGCTTCTCGAGGCCGGACAGTTCGACCCATTCGAGCAGCTCGGCCACACGGCGGCGGCGGTGTTCCCGGGGCTGCTGCGCGGCGCGCAGCACGAAATCGAGGGTGCGCTCGACCGTGAGGTGCGGCCACAGCGCGCCGCCCTGGAACAGGTAGCCGATGCCGCGCCGTTCGGGCCGCACGAGGATGCGCGCTCCGTCCGTCGCGAGCGCGCCGTCGAGGTGGATGCGACCAGCGGACGGCGCCAGCAGACCCGCGATCGCTTGCAAGAGGCTGCTCTTGCCCGAACCCGAGGCGCCGACGAGCAACACGTGTTCGCCGGCGTCGAGTTGCAGGTGCACGTCGCGGAGCACCTGCTTACCTCCGAGGGAGAGGGCCAGGCCCTCGACACGCAGAACGGGAGTGGCGCTCACGGCAACACCTGCATGGGTTTCTTGGCGAAGGCGCTCCACAGGAGGCCCGGCAACAACACGGAGAGCACCAGCACCAACGCCAGCGCCGCGACGAAGTCGTCCCGGCCGAAGTGCACGCCGTTGAACACACGCACGATCGCGGTGCGGTTGGCGGCGGGCACGAGGATCGCGGAATCGAGCTCGCGCATCGCAAACGCGAACACGAGGGCGAACGCCCCTGCGATGCTGCCCAGCACGAGGGGAGCCACCACGGTGAACAAGCGGCGGACGGGACCGATTCCGGCGACCGCGGCCGCGTGTTCGAGATTGCGGTCGAGCGACGCAACGGCGCCCGAAAGGATCAACACCGCAAAGGGTAGGAGACGCCCGCCGAACAAAAGGGTCGGCATGTAGGGGCCCTGGTAGAGGCCTTGAGTTTCGGGACGGGCCCATAGGACGATGGCGCCGATGCCGAACAGCGTCGCCGGCGCGGCGAGTGGCAACAGCACGAGGAGTTCGAGCCCCTTTCCGAGGGAGCGCCGCCGCAGTCGCTCGATTCCGTGCCCGAGGACAAGGCCCACCAGCACGGCGACGACCGCGGCGCCCAACGCGTGGCGGTAGCTGCGCAGGATGTCGTCGCGCGCGCGGTCGAAGCCCGTGCGGAACGCGGCCCGCGCGGACGACGCGAAGTCGGTGAGGAGCGCTGGCGCGGCGGCGACGCGCTCACCAAAGGAACGGGACGGCAGTTCCTCGGGCGGCGCCCAGGCGCCATCGGGTGCGGCCGGGCCCTGGGTCCGTCCCTCGGCGAGGGGTGCGGCCGACGCGAGGCCCAGCACCTCCGCCACCCGCACGTCGGTGAAGTGGCGCGGGCCGCCGCCGGTCTCGTACACGAGCCTCCCGATCGGCACGAGCGCTCCGGCGGCGAGCACCGCCAGCACGAACACGAACGCGGGCCAACGCGCCACGCCGAGCCGCCAGCGGCCGGGCTCGCGGAAACCGCTTCCGAGGCTGGCGAAGGCACCGGCCTTGCGCAGGGCCAGCGCCGGAACCAACGCCGCGAGGTTGAGCGCGAGCAGCGGCAAGGACTTCGCCACCGCGAGGCCCGGCATCGCCGCCTGGTTCCAGCTCGCAAAGATGTCGTCCGCGTACACGTTGAACTTCGGCCCCACGAAGGACACGTAGTTCGGCACGGCAAAGTCATTGACGGCGAACACGAATGCGAGGGCCGCGCCGGCGAGGGCGGGCGGTGCGATCAGCGCCGCGTCCACACGCAGCGCGGCGCGAACGCCGCCCGCGAGGCGCGCGGCGTCCACGAGCCTTTGGTCCACACGCTCCGCGGCCCGCGCCGTGAAGATCGCGACCAACGGGAATCCCGAGAGGCCGAGCACCCATACGCTGGCCAAGAGCCCCGTCCAGTCGACCAGCACCGTCCAGGTCATCGCCAGGAAGAGCGGCGGCAGCAAGAGCGGCACCACACCCAGCGTGCGCAACCAGCGCGCGAGCGGTAGGTCCGTGCGCGCGACGGCGTAGCCGTAGGGCACGCCCAACACGAGGGCCAAACCGGCGGCGCCTAGGCCGAGGGCCAACGTTCGCAGGAACAGCGCATGGACACGCGGCTCGACGATGCGCACGAGGTCCGCGCCCTCGATGCGCCCGACCATGACCAGGAGCGGCGCGAGGGCAGCCACCGCGAAGAGCGCGACGGCGGTGGCAAAGAGGCCCCGGCTCAATCGACGAACAGCTCCTGCATCTCGCCGAGGACCTGGCCCAGTTTGCGACCGACCGCCTCGAAGTCGACTTCCAGGACCTTCTGGTCCTCGAGCCGCAGCACGTGCACGGGCGTGGGCACTCCCGGGTGGAACGGGGTCTGGGCGTTGGTCTCCGCGAGGTACTGCTCGTTGGCCGCACTGACCATGAAGTCGACGAAACGGCGCGCGTTCGCGACGTTCTTCGAACCCTCGAGGATCCCAATCGTGTTCGGCAGGAACAGCATGCCCGACTGTTCGGGGCCCTGGTCCGGCGCGATCTGCACGACCGGGGCACCCTCGTTGCGCACGACGTTGAAGTCGTTGACATCGGTGAATCCAAACGCGACCTCGCCGCGCGCGACGGCGCGCGCGAGCACCATGTTGCCCGAATAGAGGCGCAGTTGCCCCGATTCCGCGGCGGCGGCGAGGCGCTCGGCCGTGGCGCGCCCCGCCTCGTCGCCGAGCACCGTGTAGAGGGTCGCCATGTGCGTCAGGGTCGTGCCCGTGACGGGTTTCACGAACGCGGCTTGGCCCGCGAAACGCGGGTCGAAGAGGTCCTCGAACCCCGACAGTTGCGCGGGGTCGATGCGCTCCGTGTTCGCGATCAGGATTCGGCCGCGGCCGGCGAACCCCGTGTACAAGTTGTTCGGGCCGAACCAACGCTCGGGGATGCCCTCCGCGGCGGGAGAGCGGTAGGGCTGGTAGAGCCCCTCCTGGGAGAGCGCCACGGTGTTGGCCACCTCGTTGTTCCAGAACACATCGCAGCGATGCACACCGCCCGCGGACTCTTCCCGCAGTCGCCGCGCGAGTCCGACGGTCTTGTTGGCCTCGGTATCGAACTCCACCAGCACGCGCAGGCCCGTTTCCGCTTCGAAACGCTGGACCACGGGCTCGGAGTGCACCTGGTTCATCGACGTGTAGACCACCAGGTCGTGGTCGGCGCCGCCGCACGACGCGAGGCCGGCCGAGAGGGCCGCGGCGACGAGCAACGCACGGCGACCGAGGCCGATGGGGTGCAGCGGGGAACGGGCCAGGTGCTCGGATCCGAACATGGGTGATGCAGGGGGCGGGGGTTGGGGGTTGCGGAGCGCCCATGCTGCGCAATTCCCGTGCCGCCCGGGCCATCGGAGGTCCAGGGCGGGCGCAGGCGGTGGCCGACCCGTCCCGGGTTCGACTATCCTGCCCGCCCCGCGGCGAGACCGCGGATCCCCCCAGGACCCGAGCGCCACGTGCCCCACATGAGCTCCGCCCCCCGCCCCCTGTTCGCCCAACGCATCGGTCAACTCGGCACCGAGTCGGCCTTCGAAGTGCTCGCCCGCGCCAAGGCGCTCGAAGCCCAAGGCAAGGAGATCATCAACCTGGGCATCGGCTCACCGGACTTCCGGACGCCGGAAAACATCGTCGAGGCCGGGCGCAAGGCCCTCGCGGACGGCTTCCACTTCTACACGCCCGCCAAGGGCCTGCCGGACCTGCGCGCGGCGGTCGCCGAGGACATCCTCCTGCGCCGCAAGGTCAAGGTCGACCCCGACCAAGTGATGATCGTGCCCGGCGGCAAGCCGACCATGTTCTTCGCGATCCTGATGTTCGCGGAGCCGGGTGCAGAGGTGCTCTATCCGAATCCCGGGTTCCCGATCTACGAATCCATGATCCGCTTCGCAGGCGCGAAGCCCGTGCCGATCCCGCTGCTCGAATCCAACGGCTTCAGCTTCGATCCCGATGCCGTGCTCGCCCAAATTACGCCCGCCACGCGCCTCTTGATCGTCAACACACCGGCGAATCCCACCGGCGGTGTTGTCGAGCGCGCCGCGTTGGAGCGCCTGGCGGAAGGCCTGAAGGCACACCCGCACGTGGTGGTCCTGAGTGACGAGATCTACTGCCGCATGACCTACGACGGGCTCGAACACACGAGCCTGCTCGAGTTCGAACACCTGCGCGACCGCCTCATCATCCTGGACGGTTGGAGCAAGACCTTCTCGATGACCGGCTGGCGCCTGGGTTGGGGCCTTTGGCCCAAGTCGATGATCGCCGAGGCCGAGCGCCTGCAGATCAACTCCAACTCGTGCCCCAGCGCCCCCGTGCAAGTCGCGGGCATCGAAGCCCTGCGCGGACCGCAGGACGCGGTCGACCGCATGATGGCGGCCTTCGACCGCCGCCGGCACGTGATCGTCGATGGCTTGAACCAATTGCCGGGTGTGTCGTGCGTGCTGCCGAAGGGCGCGTTCTACGCCTTCGCGAACATCAAGGGCACCGGACTGAGCGCCGCCGAGGTGCAAAACCGCTTCTTGAACGAAGCGGGTGTGGCGACGATCGCGGGCACGAGTTTCGGCCGCTACGGCGAGGGCTACGTGCGGTTCTCCTACGCCAACAGCGAGGAGAACATCAAGAAGGGCCTGGAGCGCTGCCGCAAGGTGCTCGAGCCCGTGGTGGCGCGGCGCTAGGGAACACGCCCTCCGCGCAACCACGAGCCCCCCCCATGGAACGTCCCGCCGATTTCCGCTCCGACACGGTCACACGGCCGTCCGCCGCCATGCGCCGCGCGATGGCCGAAGCCGAGGTGGGGGACGACGTGCTCGACGGGGATCCGACGGTCGCGAAACTCGAGAGCGTCGGCGCGCGCTGGCTGGGTGTGGAGGGCACACTTTTTGTGCCCTCGGGCACCATGGCGAACCAGATCGCCATCGGCGTGCACACACGCCATGGGGACGAGGTGATCCTCGAAGCCGACGCCCACGTCCTGCGCTTCGAAGCGGGGGCCATGGGTGCGCTGCACGGCGTGCAAACGGTGACGCTGAAGGGCCGTCGCGGGGCCCTCGACCCCGACGAGGTGCGCCGGACAGTGCGGCCGAACTTCGTGCACTGCCCGCGCACGGCGCTTTTGTGCTTGGAGCAGACCCACATGGGCTCCGGTGGACGTGTGGTGCCGCTCGACGCCTTTGCGGCGGCTGCGCGCGCCGGGCGCGAGGCGGGAATCGCCGTGCACCTCGATGGCGCGCGGCTCGCCAACGCCGTGGCCAAGAGCGGTGTGCCCGCGCCGGTGTGGACCAAGGAAGTGGACTCGGTGTCCCTGTGCCTTTCGAAGGGCCTCGGGGCGCCCGTGGGTTCGCTCGTCGGCGGCAGTCGCGCGTTCCTCGAACGGGCGCGCACCCTGCGCAAGCGTTTTGGCGGATGGATGCGCCAGTCGGGCATCCTCGGCGCGGCGGGGCTGATGGCACTCGAACAGAACGTGGAGCGGCTGGGCGACGACCACCAACTCGCCCAGGACTTGGCGCGCGCCCTCTCCGAAGTGCCCGGCCTCGAAGTGGATCCCGCGGACGTCGAGACCAACCTCGTGCTGGTCCGCGTGCGCCATCGGCGCCACTCGGCCGCGTCGTTGTCCGCCGCGTTGGCCGAGCGCGGCGTGCGCGTGATGGCCCTCGGGCCGGACCACCTGCGCTTTGTCACCCACATGGACGTGGACCGCTCCCACGTGGAGCGCGCCGCCGCCGCCTGCCTCGAACTCCTGCGGTCCTAGACCAACCCACCTCTCCTACCCAACGCCCCCCATGGGAATCTTCAAGGCCTACGACATCCGCGGACTCTACCCCTCCGAACTCGACGTCGCCCTCGCCCGCAAGATCGGCAACTCCTTCGCGCGGTTCCTGGGCGCCAAGCGGTTGGTCGTGGGGCAGGACATGCGCTCCCACTCGCCGGCGGTGGCCGACGCGGTGAGCGCGGGCATGCGCGACGCGGGTTGCGACGTGGTGCGCCTCGGCTTGGCGTCGACGCCGATGACCTACTACGCCATCGGTTCGCTCGAATGCGACGGCGGCCTGTGTGTCACCGCCAGCCACAACCCGGCCGAGTACAACGGCATGAAACTCTGTGGCAAGGGCGCCACGCCGATCTCGGCCGCCAACGGCATCCTCGACATCGAGCGGATGTGCAAGGAGGACTACCCGGTCCAGTCGGGCCGCCAAGGTACCGAAACACAGGTGGACCTGCTCGGCGCCTACGCGGACCACGTCGCCCGCTTCGCGATGGCGCGCCACCCGGTGAAACTCGCGATCGACGCATCGAATGGCATGGCGGCCTACACGCTGCCCGCGATCCTCGAGCGCCTGCCCGCCATCGAAGCGCACACGGTGCTGATGGAGCTCGACGGCACGTTCCCCGTGCACGAGGCCAACCCCCTCAAGGAGGAGAACCTGGCCTGGGTGCAGGACCTCGTGCGCAAGACCGGCGCGCGTCTCGGGGTGAGTTTCGACGGCGACGCCGACCGCTGCTGCTTCGTCGACGAAACG
The DNA here is from genome assembly GCA_016125265.1 of Planctomycetaceae bacterium. Taxonomy (GTDB): domain Bacteria; phylum Planctomycetota; class UBA1135; order UBA1135; genus RI-242. The sequence continues at coordinate 12,467 of WGMC01000009.1, read as the reverse complement.
GGCCGCACCGTGGGCGCGGACCTGATGACGGCGCTGATGTCGCGCTGGTTCCTGGCGCGCCGTCCCGGTGCGCCGATCGTCTACGACCTGCGTTCGTCGTGGGTCGTGAAGGAGGAGATCCAGCGCGCCGGCGGTGTGGCGCTGCGCGACCGGGTCGGGCACAGCTTCATCAAGGCGACCATGCGCAAGCGCGGCGCGGTGTTCGGCGGCGAGCTCTCCGGTCACTTCTACTTCCAGGACAACTTCACCACGGATTCGGGCGTGATCGCGATGGTCACGGCGCTCGCGGTCCTGGACGGGGACGAGCACCGCTCGCGGCCCTTCAGCAAGATCGTCGAGAGCCTGCGCCGGTACCACTCGACCGGCGAGATCAACTTCCACGTGGCCGACAAGGACGCGGCGATCGCCGAACTGCGCGCCAAGTACGCGGCCGGGCGCCAGGACGAGCTCGACGGCATCACGGTCGAGTTCGGCGACCTGTCCGACCGCGAGTGGTGGTGGTTCAACGTGCGCGCGTCCAACACGGAACCGCTCCTGCGCCTCAACCTGGAGGCCTCGACGGCCCGACTGCGCGACCAGAAGCGCGAGGAGCTGGTGGCGCTCCTGGGGGTGCCGGAATGAGCGCCGCCGCGTCGCGACGCAGCCGTCGCTCGGGTGCCCTGGCCGTGGCCGCGGTGGCGTGTCTGAGCCTCGCCGGCGCCTGCCGTTCCCCGGGGGACGACGGCGCGACCGGCAACGCGGGCGGCCCGCGCGCGCCCGGCTCGCCGGACCGGCGGGACGTCCCGGTGGGCAGCGCCGTGCCCGCGGCGTTCTCCCTCACACCGCCGGCGCGGCTGCTCGGCAGCACGGTGGACGCCGCCACGGGCGCGCGCCTCTCGGGTGTGCGTGTGTGGGCCGGTGACGCGGAGGTGACGAGCGACGCCCAGGGTCGGTTCGCGCTCCACGTGACCGCCGGCTGGAGCGGCCCCCTGCTCGGGGAAACCGAGGACGGCCGCACCGCACGCCTGGAACTGCGCCCGCTCGCCCCCGGGCCCCTGGAAGTGGTGCTGCGCCTCGTGCGCCCGTGACGGCGAGGCCGCCGGGCGGGCCGGCTGGTCCCAAGTTGTTTGGTGCGGAACGGGCCTGGGCGCACAATCGGGCCGTGATGCATTCGTTTCGCTATTGGGCCCTGCCGCTGTGGTTGTTCGCGGCCCTCGTCCTCTCGCTAGCCGGGGCGCGGGCGCAGGACCGCGCCCAACCTCTGCCGCCGCGCGAGGGGCCCTCGGAATGGTCGGAGCGCCTCGCGCTCGACCGGCGGCTCACGTTCCACAGCCTGGGATCGCGCACGGCCCTGTCGGTGCTCGACGGCGAGGGCGCGCGCGGGCCGTCCGAGGTCGTGGAGGACCGCGCCGCGGCGCTCTACGCGCTGGGTGCCGCGCAGGTGGCCGCCGAGCGTCCCCGGCTCGAATCCGTAGCGCGCCTCGGTCCCGAACCCGAGCGCCGCGCGGCCCTCTACGCCCTCGGCGAGATGGGCCTCGGCGAGCCGCTGTTCCTGCAGATCGCCCGCGAGGAGCCGCCCGAGATGGCGTCCGCGGCGTTCTTGGGCCTTGTCCTCGCGCGCTCGCGCAGCCTGGGCACGTTTGCCGCCGAGCTGCTCGGCGCGCGGCCCGAACTCGAAGCACACGTGGCGTCCATCGGCGCGTTCGTGCGCCAGCCCGGCGAGCGCGCCGCGCTCGTGCAACCCGACCGCGTCGACGAGTACCTCGACCTGCGCTGGCGCGCGGCACGCGAACACGGATTGATCGGCGGCCAGAGTTGGCGCGGGCTCGTGCTGCGCGATCTCGCCGACGATGAGACGTTCGTCGACGAGGTCGTGCTGCCCAGCCTCGCCACCGTGCGCCATCCCGGCGCCCGCGACCACCTCGCGTCGCTCTTGGTGGAGCACCCCTCGCCGTCGGTGTTCGCGGCCTGCATGGACGTGTTGCCGGCGGAGCTCGAGCGCATCCTGTCCGCCGGGCTCTTCACGCCCCCCGATGCGACCTATTGGGATCGGGCGGTCGCAGCGATCGAACGGCGCGGGCCCGCCGCGGCGGATTCCGAAGTGCTGACGCGGGCGCTTGCGGTCGAAGGGGTCGCGCGCCGCGCCGCGGCCCTGCTCGCGGAGGTCGGCGAGGCCTCGGGCTGGCTCGCGCTGGGACCGGACCTCGCTTCGCCCGATGCGACCCGGCGCGCGTTCGCGGCCCGCGCTCTCGGCGCGTCGGAGGAGCCGACCCGCGAGGCCGAGTTGGAGCGCCTCGCCCTCGATCCCGACCCGCGTGTGCGCGCCGCGGCGCTGGTGGGCCGCCTGCGCCACGGCGAGCGCCGCGCGACGGAGGAGGCGCGGGACAGGCTGACCGAGGAGGGTGTCGACACGGCCGCGCTGGTGGCCGAGTTGCTCGACGTGCGGCGCGCGCCGCGTGTGCGCGCGCTGCTCGAGGAGTTCCTGCCGTCGTTCTCCGGCGAGGTGCGCCTGCGCGCGGCACTCTCCCTGTGCCTCCCCGGCCGCATCGGGCCGCGCGACGTCGTGCGCGAGGCGCTCGCGAATGGCCAAACGGGTCCCTACGGCGCCGCCGCCGTGCGGGTGTTGAGCGACACACCGTCGCAGGAGGAGATCGACCTCCTGCACGCCGTGTTCCCGTCCGCCGGGGACCGCGCCCTCAACGCCGAAGCGGCGCGCGCGCTGCTCTCGGTGCAACACCCCTCCGGCACGATCTTCCTGCGCGCGGCCCTGTGGCGGGCGCCCTGGCACCGTTCGGTCCTCGCGGGGCATCTGCTGGCGAGCCAGGGCGGACTGCACGCGCTGCTCGACGAACTGGATTCGGCTCCCGCCGGGGCCAGTTCGCGCGACCTGCGCCGCATCGGATTCGCGATCGGCAGTTGGGGCGGCCCGCAGCAGGTCGAAGTGCTCGCCCGTCGCCGGCCGGCCAACGATCCCGCGCTGCAGGGCGCCTACCTCGGAGCGCTGAGTTCGCGCACGTACTGATTTCCGTGGCGCGCTCCCTCCTCGTGACCCTGCTGACGGACTTCGGCACCGGCGACACGTTCGTCGGTGTGATGAAGGGCGTCCTCTACGCCCGCGCGCCCGAGCTGCGCGCGGCCATCGACCTGACCCACGCGGTGCCGCCCCAGGACGTGGAGCTCGGCGCCCAGCACCTCGCCGAGGCCTGGTCCTACTTTCCCGCGGGGACGGTGCACCTGGCGGTGGTCGATCCGGGCGTCGGGTCCGCGCGACTGCCCCTGGTGGCGGAACACGCCGGGCACTTCTTCGTGGGCCCCGACAACGGGCTTTTCTCCCGGGTGCTGGAGCCCGGGGACCGGGTCCACCAGCTCGTGGGCGCGCGCCTCGCCCTCAGGCCGCCGAGCCGCACGTTCCACGGGCGGGACCTCTTCGCGCCCGCCGCGGCCGCCCTGGCCTCGGGCATGGACCCCGCCGAGCTCGGTCCACCCCTGGTGGATTGGGTCCGCCTGCCGTCCCCCGAGCCCCAGCCCCGCGGGCCGGGCCGCCTGGTGGGGCACGTCCGGCGCCTCGACCATTTCGGAAACCTGATCAGCACGCTCGAGCGGCGCCACCTCGAAGCCCTCGCAGGGCACCCGGGGGCGCGGTTCCGGGTTCGGGTGGGTGATCTATCCCTCCCCCTGGCCGATACCTATGCCAGCGCCGCCCCCGGGGCACCCCTGGCGCTCGTCAACGCAAGCGACGCGGTGGAAATCGCCGTGCGCGACGGGAACGCGGCCCTGGTCCTTGGACTGGGGCGCGGCGAACCCGTGGAACTCGAACTCGTCCCATGATTCTCGATCGCAAGGTCTCCTTGGTCGGCGCCCCCCTGGGCCTCGGCGGTGTGCACCCCGGCGCCTCTTTGGGGCCGGTGGGTCTGCGTTTGGCCGGCCTGGAGGAGCGTGTGCGCGCCCTGGGGCTCGAATTCGAGGACACCGGCGACATCGCCGTGCCCGACCCCGGGCGGGTGCCGCCGTCGGACCCCACCGCCCGTTACGTGGAGCACATCGCCGAACACTGCCGGAATCTGCGGGATCGGGTCGAGAGCCTCCTGGCCCGCGGCCGATTCCCCTTGATCGTCGGCGGGGACCACGCGGTGGCCTGCGGTTCCGTGGCGGGGGTCGCCCGCCACCACGGGGCGAAAGGGGACCGCGTCGGCCTGATCTGGTTCGACGCCCACGGCGACATGAACACCCCGACCACCAGCCCCTCCGGCAACGTGCACGGCATGCCGCTCGCGTGCATCCTCGGCCACGGACCGGGTGTGCTCACCGAACTCGCGGGACGTGTACCCATGGTGTCGCCGCGCAACGCCGTGCTGGTCGGTGTGCACGAGCTCGACAAACACGAAAAAGAGCTGATCCGCTCGAGTGGCGTGCGCATCTACACCATGCGCGAGATCGACAAGATGGGCATGCAGCGTGTGATGGAGGAGGCGCTCGCCATCGCATGCGACGGGACCGTGGGTTTCCACCTCTCGTTCGACGTCGATGGCTGCGATCCGTCCGTGGCGCCGGGCACCGGCACCATCGTGCCCGGCGGCACCGACTTCCGCGAATCGCACCTCGTCATGGAAAGTGTGGCGGACACCGGACGGCTGTTGTCGCTCGAGCTGACCGAGGTCAACCCGATCCTCGACGTGCGCAACACGACGTCCGAGTTCGCCGTGGGCCTGATCCAATCCGCGTTGGGCAAGTTGATCCTCTGACGCGCTCTTCCCGCACCGCGCCGAACCAAAACGCGCCGAACCAAAACGCGCCGAACCGAACCGCGCCGAACCAAACCATGGCCCACCTTCCCCTCGACCGCTTCCTCGCCCGTCGGCTGGCGGCGCGGGTCCTCGAGCGGATCGCGGGTTCGGGGGCGAAGGCGAGGCCACTTCGGGTGCTCGAAATCGAGCACGACGGGCGCTGCACCGCGTTCCGCGCGGGCGGCGGCGACCGCGGCACGGCGGCGCTCGGTTCGCCGCGCGCCTTGCCGTTCCTGGACGGGAGTTTCGACGCGGTGTTCGTGCTCGACGTGCTCCACACCCAAGCGCCGGCCGCGCGACAGCACGTGCTCGCCGAAGCACTGCGAGTCGCACGCGGCCACGTCGTGGTCGTCGGGCCCTTCGCGGGCAAGGCCGTCGAGGCTGCGATGGGCGAACTCGAACGCGCGCGGGAAGAACTCGGCTGGGCGCAAGCAGCGCCGCGCGTCGGCGCTTGGCCGCGGCGCTCGGATGTCGAACGCGCGCTCCGCCAGCGCGGTTGTGCGACCCAGGTGGTCGGCCTCGGCAGCACGCCGGGTTTCGTGGAGTTGGCGCGGCTCGTCGGCGCGCTCGAGGAGGCGGAACTCGGAGGCGAGGCCGACGCCGTGCGCGAGGCGCTGCTCGCCCAGGTCGGCCGCCCGCCGCACGTGCGCCAGGCGATCGTCGCGGCGGTTTCGGGCGCCGAAACCGCCGACCTGACCGGTTGGGCCCGATCGCCGGGACGCTCGACACGCACCCCGACGCTCGCACAACGCGAGCGCGAGGCGCTCCTCGCCCTGGCCGCGGGTCGGGGTGCGCGCCTCTGGGCACTCGCGGGCCGGAACGCGCAGCTCGAGGCCCAACTCGAACAGCAGAGCCGGGCCCTCCTGGGCGCCCAGGGAGCGATCGAGGGCCTGGGCCTGGCGGTACTCGAGGCGCGCCGCGCGGCGGCGGAAACCGAGTCGGAGGCCGCCCGCAGGGCCGCCCGCCTCCTGGAGCGGACCCGGGCGCTCGAGGCCGAGCGGGGCGAGCTGCGCGGCGACCTGGCGCGCCTCCTGGCCGACCGGGATGGGCTCGAGCGTGTGGCGGCCGAGCTGACGGCCGCCCTGGAGTGCCTCAGCCAGGGGCTCGACGGCGCCCTCGGACCCCATCCGTGGCGGATGCCCGAGTTCGGCGATAGGGCCCTCATCGAGCAGCTCCGCGAGGAGCGGGACGGCGCGGTGGAACGGGCGCTGGGATTGCAGCGGGAGGTCGATTCGCTGCTCTTGGCCCTGGCCCAGGCCGGCGGACGGGAGGCGACGCTGGTCCACCTGGAGAGCGGCCCCCGCGCGGACGACGGCGACCCCTGGGAATCGGACGCGGGCGACGCTGCGGCCTAGGACCGCCGCGCCGGTTAGGATCGCGGGCTCACGTGCGCTCCACGCCCTTCGATCCCCACGAGTTCGCCTCCCGCGTCGGCACCTGGCTCAGCGCCGGTGGTCCCGAGGGCGACGTGGTGCTCTCCTGCCGCGCACGACTGGCGCGCAACGTGGCGGGGTACGCCTTCGGCACCCGCCTCGACGAAAAACCCGCGCGCGAACTCTCCGCACGCGTCCGCGCCCTGGTCGAAGCGCAGCCGATGGACGGACAGGAAACCGTCTGGGTCGACCTGACGCGCGCCAGCGATCTCGAGCGCATGTTGCTGCGCGAGCGGCACCTCGTCAGCCGCGAGCTGGCGCCGGTCGAGGAACGCCGCCCCTCGCCGCCCGGCCGCGCCGTGGCCTTCGCGCGGGGCGAGACGGCCCTGGTGATGGTGGGGGAAGAGGACCACCTGCGCCTCTGCGCTATCGCCTCGGGTTTCGACCTCGAGCGCGCCTTCGAGCGTGTTCGCACCCTGGACGTCGCGCTCGAACAGGAGCTCGAGTACGCGGTCGACGAGCGGTTCGGGTACTTGACCGCGTGCCCGACCAACGTCGGAACGGGACTGCGCGCGTCGGTGATGGTGCACCTCGCGGCCCTCGGGCTGGTGCGCGGCGAACTCGAGAAGGTGTTCCACGCGGCGCAGCGCACGGGACTGACCGTGCGCGGCCAGTACGGCGAGGGTTCCCGCGCCAGCGGAGATCTCTACCAGATCTCCAACCAGGTCACGCTCGGCCGCACGGAGAGCGAGTTGGTGGGGGACCTCATCGCCCTGGTTCCCGACGTGGTGGCGTTCGAGCGCCGCCTGCGCGCGCTGCTCCTCGCCGAACGGCGGCGCGAACTGGAGGACCGCGTGCACCACGCGCTCGGTGTGCTCTGCAACACCGGCCAGATCACGACCGACGTGGCGCTCGGGCACCTCTCGACGGTGCGATTGGGAGTGGCACTGGGGCTGGTCAGCGACTTCACCTTGGAAGAGCTCAACGTGCTCTCGGTGCAGATGCAGCGCGCCCACGTGCAGGCGCTCTCCGGCCCGGAACCCGGCACCGCGCTCGTGGACGCGCCCCAGCGGGACCGACTTCGCGGTGGCATGTTGGCGCAGTTCTTTGCGCGGCGGGACCCATGATCGACCGCTTCGGACGGCGTGTGACGTACCTGCGGGTTTCGCTGACGAACCTGTGCCAACTCAAGTGCACCTACTGCACCCTGCCGGACGAACCGCCCACGTCGATGGCGGCGGCCGAGGTCGAGCGATTGCTCGAAATCGCGTCGCGCAGGCTCGGGTTCCGCAAGGTGCGGCTGACGGGCGGCGAGCCGACCCTGCGCCGCGACCTGCCCGAGGTGGTGCGGCGCATTGCCGCGCTGCCGGGCATCCGCGAAGTGGCGCTGACCACGAATGGATTGCTGCTGGAGCGCCGCGCCGCCGAACTGGCCAACGCCGGCCTCGGCACGGTCAACGTCAGCCTCGACAGCCTGCACGAGGATCGTTTCGCGAAGTTGACGGGCGGCGGACGCCTCGCGGACGTGCTCGCGGGGCTGCGCGCCGCGCGCGACGCGGGCATTCCGCGCGTGAAGGTCAACGCGGTGCTCATGGGCGGCATCAACGACGACGAGATCGAGAGTTTCGTCGACTTCGCCGCGGCGGAGGCGGTGGAGGTGCGGTTCATCGAACACATGCCAATGCGCGACGAACGGGTCGGCCAGTGGCGCGTCGAACCGCGGCAGGTGCTGGAGCGCCTGGGCCGCGACCGCGGGCTCGAGCCGCTGGCCACGTCGGCCGACGGGGGGCCCGCCGAGCGGTTCCGCGTCGGCGGCGCCGTCGTCGGATTCATCCACGCGATCAGCAATCCGTTCTGCGACCGCTGCAACCGCCTGCGACTCACGGCGGAAGGCACGATCCGCTCGTGCCTCTTGACCGGCGGGGAGGTGGACCTCTTGGGAGCCCTGCGCGCCGGCGGCACCGACGCTGAAGTGGAGGAACGCGTGGTGGAGCTCTTCCAGCGGGCCGCGGACGCCAAACCGCCCATCTACGACCTCCTGCGCGAGGGTTCGATCCCGATGCGCTCCATCGGGGGCTGAACTGTGTCGATGTGGTCGAGGGCGCTGGCGGCACTGCTTCTCCTGCTCGCCGCCCCGGGAGCGCTCGCCCAGACCGGCTGGTTTCCGACTCGGCCGTTCCACCCGGCGGCGGAAGGGACCTGGCCGACCGCGGATGGTTCGCTCGCCCGCTCGCGCAGCACCGAGACGCACCTGCCCCGCGGGCCCTTGCATCTGGCCGGTTCGCTCGACTTCGCTGGAGCGCTGCTCGGTGAACCTGTCGTGGACGGCGACCTGTGTGTCGTCGCGACCGCGATGGACGGCGGCACGTCACAACTGACACTCGTCGACTTGCGGTACTTCGCCGCGCTCGGCGAACCGCTGACGCTGTCGCACGCCGAGCCGGACCCGACCCTGGTGGGGGATCGATTGGTCTTCCGGAGGGATGCGGACACGATCGTCCTGGCGACCTGTTCGCCACTCGGCCTGGCGGTCGAGCGCACCTGGTCCGTGCCCGGCGCGCGCTCGGTGCTGTTCGACGGCACGACGCTCTGGTGCAGCACCTGGGACCGACTTTTGCGCAGGAACTGGGACGACGACACCACCACCGCCTCGCTCGAACTGCGCACCCTCAACCGGTTGCTACTCGCCTCCGGCGCGTTCTGGGTCGTCGCGTGGGACGGCGGCGAGGCGTACGTGCTGGCCAAGGTCACACCGGACCTTCGGGACGTGCAATGGGTCGAGCCGGCACTTCCGGCCCAGTCCGTGTGGGACGGGGGCAGGGCGCTGCGCTTTTTCACGAACGGCCACAGGTCCTACCTGGACGGTGCCAGCGTCCGGATGGACGGCTTCCAGGCGCCCTGGCTGACGATCGGTCTCGGCGCCGGTTTCCGCGACAACAAGCTATTGCTCGATCCCAGTGCGGACGCGATCGACCAGACGCCGTTGCTGGCGGAGGAGCAAGTGCTCCATTGGATGAAGCGCGCCGACGAACCCCGCGACGCGCTCGTCCGCATCGACATCCAGAACCGCTTCGTCGAACTCGCGCACTCCGAGGCCGTACCGCCCCTGCAACGCGCGGCCATGTCGCCGGTGTTGGCCGGCAATGGCCTCGTCGTAGACGGCCGTGCGGGCGACGGGAAAACGGGCAAGACCCTTTGGCAACTGCCCGCACCCGTGCCCCTCGCGGTTGTCCCCTCGCGGCACGGATTGCTCGTGCAGCGCGCCGGTGGTGTCCTGGAGCTCCACGCGGACGAGTCCCGTCGACCCGCACACCGCGCCGCGCCCGCCGCGTGGCCAGACGATCCCGCATGGACGGCGCTGCTCGTCGCGTCCGGCGCCGCGGCGGCCGACCTCGCGGGCCGCACGGTGCTGCGCGGGCCGCTCGAAGTGGTGGAGGACGGACTGCGCGCGGTCGACGCGAAAACAAAGGCGCGCTCCGGCCGCGCGCGCGGTCGCGCCGCGTCGGACGGGCCTGCGCCCGCCGTAGCGCGCGAGGAGTTCGGCGCCCTGCTCGTCGCCGACGGACGGGCGCGCGGCGTGCGCAGTTGGACGGGCTTCCTAGCCGCATCGCGCGAGGTGGTGCGCACCCTCGAGGCCGGCGCCGTGGAGGAACTGACGGCGACGGCGGCCGGCAGCCTCGACAAGGACCTGCTCGTGCGGCTGCTCGAACTCGCGCGCCGTGCGGGCCCGGCGGAGAGCGTGCCCAAGTTGGAGGCGGGGTTGGAACGCGCCCAGCGCGCGCGCCGAGCGCCAGTGGCTGAGAGTGTGCAGGCCGTGGAAGCCCGACTCGAGACCCTGCGCGCCGAATGCGACGGATTCCGGGAGCAGAGTTTCCGGGCGCTCGTGTCGGAGGATCCCGACGACCTCGTTCTGCAAGCGCTGGTGGAAGCGGGCGACGATGGGTTGCTGCGGCCCGTTGCTCTCGCGCGGCTCGGCGAACTGTTGCCGCCGGGGATGGCGCTCGATCCCGAACAACCGCTCGACGGCTTGGTCGAGCTCCTGCGGTTGCACCTGCGAAGCCCCATCCACCTCGTCGAGCCCCCGGCGGACACGAACGCACCCGCCACACGCGCCGAGCGGCATCTCGCCCAAGCCCTGGCCTCCTGGCGCAGCGATTTGGTGGCGCTCCGCACGCGCGACATCTTGCTGCTCACCCCGTTCGAGAATCTGTCCGCCATCGCCGATGGTCTGGCCCATGCACAACTGCTGTGCGACGTGCTGGCGCGGGAACTGGGCGCGCCGGCAGAGGACGCGGAAGTCGCAGGCGCCGCGGGCAGCGAACGCGAGCGCCTGGCGGTGCGGCTCTACAGCAGCAGCGAGGAGTACCAGGCGATGGTGGGCCAACGCTGGCCGCACCTCGACCCGATGGCGGAGTTCAGCTCCGGGCACTACGACCCGGCTGCGCGCCAGAGTCTGTTCGTCGTTCCGGCGGAGGGCTCCGAGTTCGCCGAGGTGCGTTCGGTGTTCCTGCACGAACTCGCGCACCAGTGGCTGGAGGAACGCTGGCTGGCGGGGGGAGGCAACTGGGACGGCCGCATCACTCCCGCCTATTGGGTGGTCGAGGGTCTTGCGTGCATGGTTCAGGGCTGGCAGTTCGACACCCGCGCGTGGAGCGTGCACACGGCGGGTGACCGCGGAGGCTTCCTCGACCTCGTGGCGTCGACGGACCCGGCCCAGCTCTTGCCCTGGGACGCGCTGTTGGGTTCGGACCAAAGGTGGGTGTGGGGCGTGGCGGGGGAGACGCTGGCGACGGTGCGCTCGCGCGCCCGCTTGAATCGACCCATGCCGCTGACCGGGGCGGGTCTCTTCTACGCGCAGTCCGCGGCCCTCTGCGGGGCGCTGCATTCGGGCCCCCGACGGGCGGCGTTCCTCGAGTACGCCCGCCGCCACCACCTGGGTGAGGCCGGTGGTCCCAGCCTCGTCGAGGCGCTCGGACTGGACGCCGATGAGCTGGGCGAGCTTGCTCGGCAATTTGCGCTATCCGTACGGTAGCGCGGTGGGGGGCGCGGCCTGCAGTCCGCGTCCGCGGGTCCGGGCGACGCAAAGCGGGGCACCGACCTTGAGCCGCGACGCCGGCGCGGTCGATGGACCGCCCATGGGCTCCCCCCGGACACGGCTTTCGCCGACCCTTGGACTCGTGGCCGCGGCCCTCCTCGGCGCGCCGCTGCTCGTGCCCGGCCACGGTTGGCCGACGGCGCCCTTGTTGGCGGCGTCCGCCGACGTGGAGAACCCGCCGCCCGAGCAGGCGAGCACCACCGTGCGCATGGAAGTGTCGCGCGGGTTCGCGCGCCTGCGCCAAGGGGGCAACGAGCGGCTCGTGCTGCCGTCCGACGGGCAGTTGACGGTCGTCGGCACGTTCGATGTCGAGCTCAACGTGGGCGGAGAACTCTCGCTGCGCTTCGCGGACCTCGGATCGCTGCGCGCCACCGGACCGTTGCACATGGGCGCGCGCAGCGAGAAGAACCTCCCGCAGTTGCGCTTCGTGCGCCTCGACACCGTCGAGTACGAGGGACGACGCAGTGGACCTCGGCTCGAGTTGCCGCGCGGCCAAGTGCTGCGCCCGCGCCACAGTGCGTTCCGCCTCGAGGGCCGCGCCGGTGGAGCGATGGATTTCGAACACCGCGCGGGCCAACCGGTCGAACTCGAACTGGGCGGGCGCTACAGCTTCGAGCTGGCGCAGGGCCGCCGCATCCGATTGCCCGAGCGCATCGACTGAAGCACCGGCCCATGCCGTTGGCGCATTGCGTTGGCGCATTGCTTTGGAGCGATGCGTTGGAGCGATGCGTTGGGGCGATGCGTTGGAGCGATGCGATGGGGCGGGCCTTCAGCCCTTGCATCCAACTCCCGACGGAACCTGGGGCGTTGCCCCAGGCTACTATGGGCCGCGCCGTTGGCGCGTCGGAACGCAGTTGGCGCGTCACCGTCGGCGCGTTGGAACGCCGTTGGCGCGTCGGTGCGACGTCGGCGCGTTGGCGCGTAGGAAGGTCCTCGCAGCGTTGCGCTGCGCGGCGGACGCGCGTGTGTCCGGAAGGGGCAACGCCCCGTCCGATCGTAGCCTGGGGCAACGCCCCAGGTACCGGGATGGAACCGGCCCGGGCTGAAGGACCGGCCCATGCCGTCGGCGCGTTGCAACGCCGTCGGCTCGTTGGAACGCCGTTGGCGCGTCGGTGCGACGTTGGCGCGTTGCAACGCCGTTGGCGCGTCGGTGCGACGTTGGCGCGTAGGAAGGTCCTCGCAGCGTTGCGCTGCGCGGCGGACGCGCGTGTGTCCGGAAGGGGCAACGCCCCGTCC
>WGMC01000037.1 GCA_016125265.1 Planctomycetaceae bacterium | reverse complement strand
TGGGGCAACGCCCCAGGTTCCCGCAACGAGGAGCTCCGGGCTGAAGGCCCGGCCCATGCTGTTGGCGGGGCTACTCTCGGGCGCGCCGTTGGCGCTCAAGAGCGCCGTTGGCGCGACGCAGTGCAATGTGAGTCGCCGCGACGCGCATGGTGCCGCGACGCGCAAGGCGCCGCGACGCGAATGGCGCCGCGACGGCGCAGTTGTTGACAGGCGCGCGTTTGTCCGGGAGGGGCAGCGCCCCGACCGATCGTAGCCTGGGGCAACGCCCCAGGTTCCCGCAACGAGGAGCTCCGGGCTGAAGGCCCGGCCCATGGTCCGCGCCGCGCTCGTTCCTACCAGCAGGCGCGCTCTTGCGGTCAGCGCACCCACTGGAAGCGGTAGACGCTCTTCGAGGGCTGGATCGGCCAGAACACGGCCAATGCGCGGCCCAGGATCAGGGAGCGCTCCACGAACGGCGCGTCCTCGGGTGCGAGCGGCGCCGCCTGTTGGCTGGGGAAGTGGTGCGTTTCGCCCCACTCGTCGACCAACCACGTTATGGGGCCCTTCGGATCACCGGGATTGACCAACGGGTTCTCGTTGCGGCGGTTGTTGCCGCGCAGGGTGGAGCCGTCGTCGAGGCGGAAGCGCGCGTAGTTCCACTCGCGGCTGTCGCTCGAATCCTGCGTGTTGTCACCCAACATGAAATAGTGGCCTTCGGGGATGCGGTACACATCCTCGCGGCCCGGGGTGTAGTAGATGTCGCGCCACACCATCAGGTCCTCGAACCGCGCCGAACCGGCATCGACACTGAGGTAGACGAGCGCGCGCTGTTCGAACGCCGGCTGGATGTCCAGGGTGGCGATCGACTCGCCGTCGACCGAAAGTGTCAGCCGGTCGTCCAGGTTCGCAAAATCGACGTCCACCGCGCGGCCCGACACGAGGCGCACCGGCTCACCCTCTTTGCGAACCATGTCGGCGGCTTGGGCGCGCGCGCGGTCCATCGGGCCGACCTCGACGTACGGCCGGGCGTCTTGCGGCGTGCCCGGGCCGGGCAGGTAGGCCCGGTACGAGAGGGAACCCTCCGTCAACTCGAGCACAACCCAACCGGTGTCGTCCGCGGCCTCGACACTGGCCGTGAGGCGCACATCGCCCACCTGGTTGTGTCCAGAGCGCGGGTGCGACGAAAGCCCGCGCGGTCGCAGGGCGTCGGGGTACCCGTCGTAGTAGCGGTCGACGATGGGCGAGCCGTCGCGGCCGTAGCGCGCGCGGCCCGGACCGCTCGCAACGATGGAGCGCGGGCCAAAGTCCCAAGCGTCGGCCCCTGCGCCCATCGACGTCCACCGCGCACTCTCGGGCTCTTCCAGGTCGAGGGCCTTCCAGTGCTCGCGCTGCACATTGCTGGGGCGGCGCAACACGGTCCATTCCGCGCCGTCGTCGGCGCGTGTCCAAAGATCCCCGTTCCAGATGCGAATCTGCTCGCCCGGCATGCCGACGAGGCGTTTGACGAAGTTCTTGGCTCGGTCCAGGGGGTAGCGGAAGACCACGACCTCGAAGCGCTCGGGGTCGCGCACGCGGAATGCCAGTTTGTCCACGAGGATGCGATCGAACACCTGGTTCTGGGGATCGCCCATCAAGGTGGGCTGCATGGAGCCCGTGGGGATCTTGTACGCCTCCACGATGAAGGCCTTTAGGAGCAGCGCCAGCACGATGGCCATCGCCAGGGCTTCGATGTTGTCGCGCCAGGGTGTCCGGCGCGGCGCGGTGCCAGCGGCGTCCTTCACTTGTCGTCCTCGGAGCTGCCCAGCACCGCCAGGAATGCCTTCTGGGGAATGTCGACGTTGCCCACCGAGCGCATGCGGCGCTTGCCCTCCTTCTGCTTCTCGAGGAGCTTGCGCTTGCGGGTGACGTCGCCGCCGTAACATTTGGCGGTCACGTCCTTGCGCAGGGCTTTGATCGTCTCTCGCGCGATGATCTTGCCCCCAATGGCGGCCTGGATCGGGATCTCGAACATGTGGCGCGGGATTTCCTTGCGCAGCTTCGTGATCGCGGAGCGGCCGCGGCGCTCGGCGTGGTCGCGGTGCACCACGCTGGAGAGCGCGTCGACTTCCTTGCCGTTGACGAGGATGCGCAGCTTGACCAGATCGCCAGCTTCGTAGGCGCGCAACTCGTAGTTCATCGTGCCGTAACCGCGCGTCGCGGACTTCAACTTGTCGTAGTAGTCGAAGATCAGCTCGGCCATCGGGATGTCGTAGACGAGCTGCACCCGCGTGGCCGAAAGGTACTCCTGGCGCACGTAATCGCCGCGGTGGTCCACGGTGATCTGCATCACGGCGCCGATGTACTCGGACGGGACCATGATCGTCACGCGCGAGATCGGCTCCATGATGCGCTCGTACTTGTCCGGATCGGGCAGTTGACCCGGCGACTGGATCTCCTCGATCTCGCCGTTGAAGAGCTGGATCTTGTAGTTGACCGTCGGCGCCGTCTGGATCAGGTCCTGGTCGTGCTCGCGTTCCAGCCGCTGCTGGATGATCTCCATGTGCAAGAGACCGAGGAATCCGCAGCGGAATCCAAATCCGAGGGCCTCCGAGGTCACCGGCGCGAAGTCGAGCGACGAGTCCGACAGTTTCAGCGTTTCCAGGGCCTCGCGCAGTTGTTCGAAGTCGCCGGTGTTCGTCGGATAGAAATCCGCATAGACCATGTGGGAGGGCGGCCGGTAACCCGGCAGCATCTCCACCTTGGGACCCTTGTGCAGGCTGATCGTGTCGCCGACCCGCACGTCGCCAAGTGCCTTGATGTTCGAGATGAAGTAGCCGACTTCGCCGGCCCCCAAGACCTTGGTGCGGGACATCTTGGGCGTGAAGCGTCCGATCTCGCTCGCCTCGTACACCTTGTCGGTGCCGAGCATGTGGTAGTTGCGCTTCTCCTCGATGGTGCCGTTGACCACGCGGATGTAGACGATGATGCCGCGGAACTCGTCGTAGATCGCGTCGAAGATCAGTGCCCGCAGGGGCTCGTCGACGCGACCTTCCGGGTGGGGCACCTTCTCGATCAGTGCGTCCAGCACCGCAGTCACACCCTGCCCCGTCTTCGCCGACACGGCCAAGGCGTTGGTCGCGTCGATCCCGAGGCTATTTTCGATCTCCTCCGCGACCTCCTCGGGCCGCGCGTGCGCGAGATCGATCTTGTTGAGGACGGGCAGGATCTCGAGGTCCGACTCGATCGCCAGGTAGGCGTTGGCCACCGTCTGCGCCTCGACACCCTGGCTTGCGTCCACCAGCAGAAGCGCGCCTTCACAGGCCTGCAGGCTCTTTTCGACCTCGTAGTTGAAGTCCACGTGGCCAGGTGTGTCGATCAAGTTGAGCTGGTACTTCTGGCCCTTGAACGTGTGCCAGATGGTCACGGCGCGGGCCTTGATCGTGATGCCGCGTTCGCGCTCCAGATCCATGTCGTCGAGGATCTGGGCGCGCATGTCGCGTTTGTCGACGGCGCCGGTCATCTCCAGCATGCGGTCGGCGAGTGTCGACTTCCCGTGGTCGATGTGCGCGATGATCGAGAAGTTGCGGATCAGTTTGGGGTCCACGAATGCACTCAACTCCGGCGCGGGGTCGCCGCGCTCGAACGATCGGAAATCAGGGTCGGTAGGGCGAGCAGCAGGGCACGGAGCGCTCTGCCACGGTGGCTGACGGCCGATTTGGCCGTCGGCATGAGCTCTGCGAACGTATTTCCGCTGCCCGGCTGGTTCGGCTCGGTGAACAGGAAGAGCGGGTCATAACCGAAGTCGCCGTCGCCACGCGGCGCCTCGAGGATCCGGCCGACTGCGGTGCCCTCGAACGTCGCCGCGAGGGCGCCGTCGGGACGCGCCAGCGCCAGCACGCAGACGAAGCGCGCCGTGCGCTTCTCGGGCGGCGCCCCCGCGAGGCGACGGAGCAACTCCGCGTTGTTGCGCGCGTCGTCGGCGGGCTCGCCAGCGAAACGCGCCGAACGCACGCCGGGCGCACCGGCGAGGGACTCGACTTCCAGTCCCGAATCGTCCGCCAGCGCCCAAAGTTCGGTTTGAAGTGCCGCGGCACAGGCCTTTTTGGCCGCGTTGCCGGCAAACGTCGCCTGGTCCTCCACGACGGGGTCGAGACCGCCGACGTCCGCGGGTGCCAGCAGTTCGAGATCCAGGTGCCCGAGCAGCACGCGGAGTTCGGCCAGCTTCTTCGGGTTGGTGGACGCGATCAGGAGCTTCATCCCACAGCCATCTCCAGCGCCCGGGACTGCTCTTCGAACAGCCGCCGGATGGCGTCCTCACCGACGGCCAGCATGGAATCCAAGGTCGCCCGCGGGAAGGTCCTGCCCTCCGCGGAACCCTGCACCTCGACGAACTGCCCGTCGCCGAGCATGACGAGGTTCATGTCGACGTCAGCTTTGCTATCCTCGCTGTAATCGAGGTCGCAGAGCACCTCGCCGCCCACGACACCGACGGACACCGCGGCGAGCTGGCCGAGCAGCGGCCACGAGCGCAGCAGGCGTTTGGATTCCATGTGGCGCAAGAGGTCCACCAGCGCCACCCAGGCGCCGGTGATGGCCGCCGTGCGTGTGCCACCGTCCGCCTGCAACACGTCGCAGTCGATCCACAGCGTTCGCTCGGTCAAACGCGACAGGTCGATGGCGGCGCGCAGGCTGCGGCCGATCAGGCGCTGGATCTCGACGGAGCGGCCGTCCGTCTTGCCGGCGCGGTCGCGCGACTTGCGCTGGTTGGTCGAGCCGGGCAGCATGCCGTACTCCGCGGTCAACCAACCCTGTCCGCGGCCCTGCAAGAACGGCGGCACACCGTCGGTGTAGACGGCGGTGCACAACACACGGGTTTCCCCGAAGGAAGTCAGCACCGAGCCGGGCGCCACGCGCGTGAAGTTGCGCTGGAACGAGATGGGCCGCAGCGATGCGGGAGAGCGGTCGTAGGATCGAGCCATGGGACAGGGGGGCGTGAGGCAGCGCGGCGCGGCCCCTGGCCGCGAGAAAGGCCGCGGATTGTAGCCGGACTGGGCCCATGGACGATGTGGAGTCGGCTTCGCCGCCGCCCGAATCCACGGGCCCCGGATGGCCTCTCGACCCCAGAACCCGTCCCACCCCGCCCACCGAATCAGCCCTTGGCACGCTCTCGTTCGAATCCGCGCGCCGCCCCGTCCCCCCTCCCGCTCGACATGCGGGGCGCGGCCCTGGCATGCCTCCCGTTGACGGCGCTGGTGGTCGCGAGCCTCGCCCGCGGCGGCTGGGCCGGGCTCGATCCATGGGCCGCCTTCGGCGCGTGGATCCTGGGTGTCGTTGCCGTGCGCCTCGACAGGCGCATCGGGCGCTCCGCGGGCGACCCCGGACACGCGGCGGCACTGCAACAGGTCACGGCCAGGCTCGAGGAGACACTGGCGGCGCTGCCCGACCTCTACTTCGAGATCGACGGCCGCGGGCGCATCCACGATTTCCGCTCCGCAAGTGGCGAGGGCCTCTACTTGCCGCCGGAGGAGTTCCTGGGGCGCACGGTGGCCGAAGTCCTGCCTCGCGAGGCGGCGGAACCGATCCTCGAGGCGCTCCGAAAGGCGGCCCATGGGTCCGAGATCGCGCGTGCGCGTTACGAGCTTCCGATCGGCGCGGTGGTCTGGACCTTCGAACTGCGCGCGGTCCGGCGCACCTCGGAAGCGCCGGGTCCGAACGCCCGCTGCATCGCATTGGCGCGGGACGTGACGGACCGCACGCGGGCCGAACAGGCCCTGGTTCACGAGCGCGCGCGGCTCGCGGCTTTCGTCGAGAACGCGCCCGCCGCCATCGCCATGTTCGACCGCGAACTGCGTTACGTGGCGGTCAGCCGGCGCTGGCGCGAGGAATACCGACTGGGCGACCAGCCGCTGGTCGGTCGCTCCCACTACGAGGTGTTCCCCAACCTGCCGGAGCGCTGGAAGCTCGTGCACCAGCGCGCGCTGGCGGGCTCCGTCGAACGCTGCGACGACGACAACTGGAGTCCGGAGGGCTTCGACCAGCCGCAGCACTTGCGCTGGGAGGTGCGCCCGTGGCACGTGCCGGGCGGCGAGATCGCCGGTGTGATGATGTTCACCCAGGACATCACGGCCGAACGCGTGCAAGCCACGCGGCTCGCGGGGTTGGAAGTGGCCGCCCGCTCGGCGAGCCAGGCGAAGGGCGATTTCCTGGCCAACATGAGCCACGAGATCCGCACTCCGCTCACGGCGATCCTGGGCTACGCCGATCTTCTCGAGGAGGAACTGCGCGCGGGCGAGCGCGCCGCGTCGCCGGCGGCCATGGGCCACTTGGACGTGATCCGCGCGGCCGGCGCGCACCTCTCCAGCGTCATCAACGACATCCTCGATCTCTCGAAGATCGAAGCGGGCAAGCTCCTGGTCGAACAGGTCGCGACGGACCTGCCCGAGGTCCTCAACGATGTCGCGTCGATGCTGCGCGGCCGCGCGCACGCCAAACAGCTCCACTTCGAGTGCACCACCGAGGACGGTGTGCCCGCGCGACTCTGCACCGATCCCGTGCGGTTGCGTCAGGTGCTGATGAACCTGGTGGGCAACGCGGTCAAGTTCACCGAGCGCGGCAGCGTCGAGGTGCGCGTCGCGGCGGAGGCGGGCGCGCCCGGCGCCGACGG
Source organism: Planctomycetaceae bacterium (assembly GCA_016125265.1). Classification (GTDB taxonomy): domain Bacteria; phylum Planctomycetota; class UBA1135; order UBA1135; genus RI-242. Next base: position 62,050 of record WGMC01000037.1, on the reverse strand, counting down.
CTGGGTGCACTTCGACATCGCGGACACCGGCCCCGGCCTGGAGCCGGCCCAGTCCGCGCGGCTCTTCGAGCCGTTCCACCAGGCGGACACCAGCACGACGCGCCGCCACGGGGGCACGGGGCTTGGGTTGGCGATCTCTCGGCAACTGGCCCGGCTGCTCGGCGGCGAAGTGGAACTGCTGCGCAGCTCGCCAGGCTCGGGCTCCGTCTTCCGGCTGCGGATTCCTCTCGTGGGAGTCGAATGTCCCGAGGCTTCGCCGGCTGGCGCGACGGGGGCGCTCGACGCGGCGGGTGCGCCGCTTCCGGCCGGACGGCTCGTGGGACGGCTCCTGCTCGCCGAGGATGGGGCCGACAACCGCCGTCTCATCGCCACGTACCTGACCCGCGCAGGGGCGGAAGTCGATGCGGCGGTCGACGGTCTCGAAGCGCTCGCGGCGCTCGACCTCGCCCACGCAAGCGGACGACCCTACGACCTGCTCATCACCGACGTGCAGATGCCGCGGCTCGATGGTTTGTCTCTGGTGCGCCAACTGAGGGCGCGGGGGGACCGCTTGCCCGTCCTGGCCCTGACGGCGCACGCCATGGCGGAGGATCGCGCCCGCTGCATGGACGCGGGCTGCGACGGCTACCTCAGCAAACCCGTGGAGCGCGCGCGGCTCGTGCAAATGGTCGGCGAATGGCTGGTGCGGGGCACCGGCGGCCAAGAGGAGCAGCGGCGCGGGTTCCTAGGCCCGCTCGAGGTCGAGGATGTGCTCGAGGGGCCAGCGCCGCTCGCCGCGGTCCGTGGCCAGGATGAGGCCGACGGCGAGGTCGAGGCCGAGGAGCCGCCCTTCGACGGGCCCCTCGGGAGTCACGGCGCGCACGGGCCCCGGGCCTAGGTCCAGGGCCGCGAGGAAGGGCGCCGCCAGCGCGGCTCCGCCGGCCAGCGCCGCGTCCAGGTGCGGCGCGAGGTGCTCGAGTAGGGGCTCGACCAGGTCGAGGGGCGCGGCCTGGATGCGCTCGAGGGCCAGGCTGGTGACGGACCGCTCCGCCAGCAGTTCGCCCGGGAACTGGCGTTGGGCCACGTCCAAACCGATGCCCAGCACGCAGTGGGGCCGGTCGGGGGCCGCCCGCGATTCGGCCAGCACCCCGGCCAGCTTGGCGCCGCCGACCATCAGGTCGTTGGGCCACTCGAGGCGCGCCCGCGCCAAACCAAGGGAGCGCACCAGGTCGTAGACGCCGAGGCCACCGGCCAGGGTCCAAGCCGGGGGCGGCACGGTCGGGCCGGTGGGCAGGAGCAGCACCGACAGGTACAGCCCCTCCCCGCGCGCGCTGTGCCAGGTCCGCCCGCGGCGCCCGCGCCCCGCCGTCTGTTCGACCGCGACCACGACGTCGCCGGTTCGGCCCTCGCCCGCCGCGAGACGAGCGAATAGCCGCTCGCTGGTCGAGTCCACCACGTCGAACCGCTCCACCTGGAAGTTCACGGCGCGGAGCATCCACGGTCGCTCGGTGCGCGGCAAGAGTTCGCCCTCGTCGTGACGCGTCCGCGCGCCAGAGTGGGGCCGGACAGTCGAAACGCACATGGAGAGGCTGGCGCTGTCGACGAGCGGTTCGGCGTCGAATGCGGCGGTCCGCGCGGGTCCGGCGAACGCGAACTCCTGCGGCCGCTGCCTCGTCGCGGCGCGATCGGTTAGATTCCGCGCGGCGCCCAAGGGGCGAGGCGGAACAGCAGTCGTGGGGCAAGGACAGCGGGGGGACGTCGGCCGAAGGTCGGCCGAGGAGGGTCACGGCGGGCCGAAGGGCCCGCGCAACCGCACCCTGCGCGCGCGTTTGTTGGCGACGGCGATTGGATTGCTCGTCGGCTTCGGTGTCGTGGAGGCGCTCGCCCGTCTGCGCTTTGGGGTGCCGCTCAGCGAACGCACGCCCCTATTGGAGATCGAGGCGCATCCCACCCGCGGCTTTGCGATGGTGCCCGATCGCGAGCACTACACCTACATGCACCGCACGAGCACCAACTCGCTTGGTTTGCGCGGGCCCGAACTGGAAGCGAAGGTCGAGGGAATCCAACGCTTCCTGTTGCTCGGCGACAGCCTGGTCTACGGGCAGGGTGTGGCGGACGAACACACCTTGGGTGCACTGCTCGAGGAGGAGTCGCGGCGACGCGGCAGCCCCATCGAGGCCGTCAACGGCGGACTGCGGGCCTACGCCACGCACCAGGAAGTCGCGCTGCTCGAGGAGCTCGGCCACCGCATCCAGCCGGACGTGGTGGTGCTGTGTTGGTACTGGAACGACATCAGCGAACGCGACGTCGCGACGACGTTCGCGAGGCTCACCGCCAGCGGACCCGTGCCGTTCGATACTGCGGCGCCGCTCGAGGGTCGGGTGTGGTGGCGTTGGCAGGCCCTACAGGTGCTGCGGTCCAGCGCACTCGTGATGGAGGGTTACGACCGTTGGAAGTTGCGCCGTGCGACGCCGCCGGACCCCGCCCACGTGGACGCCGCTTTCGAGCGCTTGTCGGCCTATCTGGACCGGGCGCGCGCCTGGTGCGATGCGCGCGGTGTCGCCTTTCACTTCGCGGTGCTGCCGGAAGCCGCGCTGGTGGCGCGCAGTGACCATCCGGCGGCGATGTTGCAGCGGCGCGCGGTCGAACTCGCGGCGTCCAAGGGCATCTCGGTCTTCGACCTGACGCCTGACCTCATCGATGCGACCGAGCGCTTGGGCAGGCTGCCGGTGCTGGCCTACGACGGGCACTACGACGAAGCGGGCAACCGTGCGCTCGCAGAGGGGCTGGCTGTTCGGCTGTTCGAAGGCAGCGTGACCGACGGGCGCTGAGGGTAGCTTTCGTCGTGCAGCGCGCGGGCGACGTGCGCGGCGTGCGCGGGGAGCCGGGTGCGTGGAGAGCCGGGTGCGCGGGCCTCCTGGCCCGCCTGGGAGCGCGGGGCTGTTCCCTGCGGTGCAGCACCCCTTGGGCGCGGACGGGGCCGCGCCCCTACAGAGCGCACCACGGGGTCCGGAACAAGGCGGGCCAGGAGGCCCGCGCACCCGGCGGGGCGTTTCCGCGGTGCAGCACCCCTTGGGCGCGGACAGGGCCGCGCCCCTACAGAATGCGCCGCAGGGTCGGGAACGAGGCGGGCCAGGAGGCCCGCGCACCCGGCGGGCCATCGCTGCGGAGTGGAGACGTCGTTCCGTAGGTGCGGGCTCGCTTGCCTCGAGCGCGCCCCTACAGACCGCCCGACGCCGCCAGTTCAGCTCGAAAGTGTGTCGCCGCGTTGCGCGAGTAGGCCCTTCAAGCGGCCCATCACGTTCGAGTGGATCTGGCACACGCGGCTCTCGGTCAAGGTCAGCATTTCGCCGATCTCGCGCATCGTGTGGCCGTACTGGTAGTACTGCTCGATGATGAAACGCTCCTTGTGCGTCAGGGAGCGGGTCATGAACACCATGAGGTCGCGGCGGTTCAGCTCGTGCACCGGATCGATCGCGGCGCGGTCTTCGAGGATCTCGACCTTCTCGACCGAACCCTCGTCGTCGTCGTCCCACTTCTCCGAGAGCGAGAACATGGTGCGCGCCTGACTCTCCATCAGTTCCGCGGCCAGTTCGCCGTGCTCCATCTCGAGGGCGCGCGCCAACTCCGCGTGTGTCGGTTCGCGGCCGAACTCGCCGGTCAGGCGCTGCAGGGCCTTGTCGATGCGGGTCGCCTTCAGGCGCACGAGGCGCGGCACCCAGTCCTGGCTGCGCAGTTGGTCGAGGATCGAACCGCGGATGCGTGTCGAGCAGTAGGTCTTGAACTTGATGCCGCGGCTCGGGTCGAAACCGCGGATGGCGTCCATCAGGCCGAACTGGCCAGCGCTGACCAGATCGTCCAGCTCGATGGACTTGGGCAGCGTCTGCAGCAGGCGCTCGGCGATGTAGCGCACGAGCGGGTAGTGGCGCTCGATCAGCTCGTTGCGGAGGCGCTCGAGGACGGGCGAGTTCCGTTCGCGCCGACCGCCGGGGCGCTGCACGAACTGGACCTCGGGCGCTGCCTCGGTCGCTTCGGAATCGCCGCCTAAATCCGGCGTTTCCCCGCGGGCGAGCGCGGCTTCGCGCTCGCGCTCGGCGCGCTCTTCCTCAACGAGTCGGCGCAGTTCCGCTTCTTCGTCGAGCTCCTCGTCGGCCTCGGCGTTGGCGCTGTCCTCGGCCAACTTCAGCCGGTCGGCCTCGGCGCGGTAGAGCACCCACAGGTCTTCCGTGGTGTGTTCGGCGAAGGGTCCCTTCGGGACTTCGGGTTCCGTGAAGTAGGCGGAGGCGGCGGGCGCCGCTGCTTCCGACTCGGTCGCGGCTGCCTGGGGCGCGGGCGCCTTCGTGGGATCGTTCGCGTCGGCCTTCGCCTGGGCCATCTCCGCCGCGAGCCGCGCCCGCTGGGGCAGGGCCGCCTTGGGCGCGGCCGGTTGGGTCCGAGCGGCCGCGGCCGTCGCGCGGGACGCGACCACCTGCGTGGCGGCGGCGCCGCGGGAAGCGGAGCCAGACTTCGTGCTCTTCGACTTCGTGGGCAACGCCGCACCCGGTTGGGCCGACGGAGACTTGGAATCCTTGCCGCGCATTTTGCCCTGGGTCTGCTTGGTGGTTTCGCGCGGCAGCTTCGCGGCGGGGGTGACGGCGGTTTTCGCCTTGGCCTTGGTCGGGCCCTTCGCGCTCGGAACGGCTTTCGGCGCGGCCTTGGAGCCCGCCTTGGGCTCGCCCTTCGCCGCCGACTTGGGCGCAGCTTTGGACGGCGCCTTTTGCAGCGGAGCGGGCTTTCGGGTGGTCTTGGCAGGGGGGGCCGCCGCAGCCCGGGTCGAACGCGGGGCCTTGGCCTGGGTCTTGGCCACCGCGGCGCCCGGGGACTTGCCCTGCGCCTTCGATGTCGCCCTCCCGCCTGCCGCCGGGACCTGTCCCTTGGACGACGGCGTTTTCCCGCGTCCAACCGGTTGTTTTCCTCCCATCCTGCTCCTCCTTGTCCGTGCGCACCGCGCCCCGGGACCGCCATCTTCGGAGCCAAGTGCCCCTCGACCTGGGGAGGAAATCTGTTCCGGTTCCCAGGTGGACCACAATCGCACCAGGTCCGAGAAGTGCGCCGGAACCGGCCTACAGGGCCGCGCCGCTCCCGAATCGTACGGACCGCGTTGCCCGATACGCCAGGTCCGGCGGACCTCGGGACTGAATCAGACCTTCAGCAGGGAATGTACGGGCACCTGGCCCAGCTTCGCCCGGCCGGGCAGGAAGCCCAGCTCGATCACGAAGCAACACGCGACTGGCTGGCCGCCGATGCGGCGGACCAACTTCAGCGCTGCCTCCATGGTGCCGCCGGTGGCCAGCAGGTCATCGACCATGAGCATGCGTTTGCCCTTGTCGCAGGCGTCCACGTGGATCTCGATCGTGTCGGTGCCGTATTCGAGTTCGTAGGACTCGGCGGCGGTTTTCCAGGGCAACTTGCCCGGCTTGCGGATCGGCACGAATCCCTTGTTCAACTGCCGCGCGAGCGCGGTGCCGAAGATGAAGCCGCGCGACTCGATGCCGCAGACGATGTCGTAGGTCGAGGGATCCACGGCCTTTGCCATGCCGTCGATCGCAAGGGCCAGGCCCTCGGCACTCTGCAGCAGGGGAGTGATGTCCTTGAAGAGGATGCCGGGCTTGGGGAAGTCCGGAACGTCGCGGATGAAGGATTCGATCACGGCGGGTTGGGGGGGGCTCGGGGTGCGTTGACGGAACTACATCTCGGCCGGGGCAGCTAGGCCCAGAAGGCCCAGGCCCGTGGCGAGCACGGTTTGGATGGCGGCGACCAGTGCCAAGCGCGCGGCGGTGGCCGGGGGGGCCTCGCCGAGCACGCGCGTGGAGGCGTACCACGAGTTCGTCTCTCGGCAGAGGCCGAGCAGGTACTGGGTGACTTCGCTCGGTTCCGCGTGTTCGGCCGCCGAGCGGACCACCTGCGGGAAGCGCCCGAGCGAGAGCAGCACCGACGCGGCATCGCCGACGGCGCCCCAGTCCGGGGGCACCGCGCCCTCGCCGGATTCCTTGGCCTTGCGCAGTATCGAGGACAGGCGCGCGTGGGTGTATTGCACGTAGGGACCGGTTTCGCCCTCGAAGGAGAGCACCTCCTCCCAGACGAACTCGATGTCCTTCACACGCTCGCGCTTCAAGTCGTTGAAGACAACCGCACCGACACCCACCTGTTCGGCGACGCGGTCGAGATCCGCCAGTCCGGGGTTCTTCTCGACGATGATGCGACGGGCCTCTTGCACGGCGCGGTCGAGCACGTCGTCGAGGAAAACGACCCGGCCCTTTCTTGTGCTCATCTTGCCTTCGGGCAGGCGCAGCATGCCGAAGTCCACGTGAACGACGCGGGGCTCCCAGAAAAGTTCGAGGCGCTTGAGCACGGCCTTCAACTGCTGGAAGTGCAGGCGCTGGTCCATGCCGACCACGTAGAGGCAGCGCTCGAAGTGGTGCAGCTCCCAGCGTTCGAATACGGCCGCGAGGTCCCGAGTGGCGTAGAGCGTCGTGCCGTCGGTCTTGCGCAGCAAGCAGGGCGGCATGCCCTTTTTGATCGACTCGAGATCGACGATGAGTGCGCCCTGGCTCTCCTCGGTGATGCCGGCGTCGACGATGCGCTGCACCGTCGCGTCGAGGTGCGTTTCGTAGTAGGCCTCGCCGCGCACCAGGTCGAACTCCACACCCAAACGCGCGTAGATCTTCTCGAACTCGGCGAGTGACAACTCGGTCAGTCGGCGCCAGATCGCGCGCACTTCGCCGTCCACGCCGCTTTCGAGCTCGCGGAAGGCGGCCCGCGCCTCCTCGTCGAGGCTCGGGTCCTTGCCCTCTTCCTCGTGGTAGCGCACGTAGAGGTCGAGCAGCGCCTTGATCGGGTCGTTCTCGAGGTCCACACCGCCGCCCCAGCGGCGCACGGCGGCGACCAGCTTGCCGAACTGGCTGCCCCAGTCGCCGATGTGGTTGATGCCAAACGTCTCGAAGCCGAGGAACTTATGGAGGCGCTTGACCGCGGCGCCGATCACCGTCGAACGCAGGTGGCCCACCGACATCGGCTTGGCGATGTTGGGCGAGGACATGTCGATCACGATGCGTTTCGTGCGGCCCTCTTCGCTCGAACCGAACGAAAGTCCGGCGTCGAGGATCGATTCGATCGTGCGTTTGGCCAACTCGCCGCGCTCCACGCGGAAGTTGAGGAACGGCCCGGCGACGGCGACCTCCATCTCGATGAGGTCACCGGCCAGTTTGGTCGCGAGTTCGGCCGCGAACTGCGCCGGATTGGCGTTGGCGGCCTTCGCGAGCACGAAACACGGCACGGCGAAGTCGCCTTTGCTCGCGTCCCGCGGCTGCTCCACGCGGATTTGGTCCGGCGGCGTGCGGGTGGCCTCGGCCACGGCGATGCGGATGCGATCGAGGAAGTACTGCATGGAGGGACTACCAGTTGGCCCAGGTCTCGTTCTTCTGCTCCAGGTCCCGCTCCACCTCGGCCAGGCGCAACTGCAACTCCTTGAGCAGTTTGGGATCGCGGTACACACGCTCCTCGACCATTTCCGCCTGCAGCGCAGCGCGTTCCTCCTCGAGCGCGATGATCTCGGCCTCGAGCTTCTGGAAGAGGTACGGGTTGCGCGGTTTGTCGCCGCGCGCTGGCGCCGCCGCGGGACGCGGTGTGGCAGCACTTTGTGGCTCGGATTTCTGGGGCGCGCGGGCGGGTTTGGCCGCGGCGGCGGCCCGTGCTCCCTGGTCCGCTTCGTCGAGCGCGCGGCGGTAATCGCGGTAGTTGCCGCGGAACTCGCGCAGACCGCCCGGTCCGACTTCGATGATGCGCGTCGCCAGGTGGTCGAGGAACTCGCGGTCGTGGCTGATGCAGATCATGGCGCCAGGGAACTGGTCGAGCATCTCTTCGAGCGCGGTACGCGCGGCCAGGTCCAGGTGGTTGGTCGGCTCGTCGAGGGCCAGCCACGACGGCGCCGTCAGCACCAATCGCGCAAGGGTCAACCTCGCGCGTTCTCCGCCCGAAAGGCTCGAAACGGGCAGCTCCACGTCGTCGCCGCGGAACAGGAAACGCGCCAAGTGCGACCGCAGTTCGCCCTCAGTCGCAAGCGGCAGGTCGCGGCGCATCAGCGATAGAGGCGTGCCCGTGGGGTCGAGGTCGGCCGTTTCCTGGTCGTAGTAGCCGCACACGGCGCGGTGGCCGCGGCGGATGTCGCCGGCGAGCGGCGCCCGCCGCCCGGCCAACACCTGCAGCAGGGTCGTTTTGCCTGCGCCGTTTGGCCCCACCAAGCCGATGCGCTCCCCGCGTCCGACGCGCAGCTCGATGCCGCGATGCAATACGTGGTCGCCGTACCCGATCGCGAGGCCTTCGGTCGCGAGCACCATCTCGCCACCGCGTGTCACCTTGTCGAGTTTGAGCGACGGTTTGCGCACGTCGTCCTGTGGGCGCTGCAATCGCACCACGTGCTCCAGCTTCTTCTGGCGGCCCTTGGCCTCCGCCGTGCGCTGGCTGCCCATGTGCTTCTTGATGAACGCCTCTTCCTTGCGCAGGTAGTCCTGCTGCACTTCGAAGGCGCGCAGTTCCGCGTCGTAGCGCTCGGTGCGCAGCGTCACGTAGCGCGTGTAGTTCCCCGGATAGCGCTTGAGCACGCCGCGCTCCAGCTCGAGCATCCCCGTCGCGACGTTGTCGAGCAGCCGCCGGTCGTGGCTGACGAAGAGGACCGCGCTGCCGAGGTTCTTGAGGTAGGTCTCGAGCCACTCGATCCCCTCGAGGTCGAGGTGGTTGGTCGGTTCGTCGAGGAACAGCACGTCTGGCCGGCGCACCAGTTCGCGCGCGAGGGCCACGCGACTCTTCTCGCCGCCCGACAACGTGCGCGCCTCGCGCTGCCAGAGGCCCCGCGCGAGCCCGATGCCCGACAGCACCGTTTCGACGAGCTGTTCGCTCTGCCAACCGCCGAGGATCTCCATCTCCTGGGTCAGTTCGCCGTGCCGCTCCACGAGGCTGCTCAAGTCGTCCCCCGTCGCGTGGCTCAGCTTGGCCTCGATCTCGGCCATCTCGCGCGCGAGGGCGCGGGCTTCGTCAAGGCCGTGCTCCACATGGTCGAACGCGATCACGCCGGGGGCGAACTCGGGGGCCTGGGGCACGTAACCGAGGCGCACGTTGCGCGGCACGGTCAGCGTGCCGTCGTCGGGCCGGTCCTCGCCCATCAGGGCGCGCAGGAGGGTGCTCTTCCCGCCGCCGTTGCGCCCGACCAGGCCCAGTTTGTCCCCGCGGTCGATCCGCAGGTCGGCGCCGCGCAGCACCTCGTGGGCGCCGAAGTGGCGTTTCAGGTTTTGGGCGAGCAGGAGCGTCACGGTTCGGTTGGCCGTTGGCTGGCCAGCCAATCGGGCAAGGAGCATAGCGGTTCGGCTCCCTGGATTGGCCGGTGCTAGGGGCCTGGTATGCTCCCGCCCGTGCCCGCTCCGCCGCCCGACGCCCGCTCCCAAGAGGCCGTGGTCCTCGACGTCCGCACCTGTGGCTCCGACGGGGTCGTGCTGGCCGTCGAGCCCCTCGCGCCGCCGCCCCCGATCCGCGCCAGCCGCTTCTACATGCTGCGGCGGGAGGACGGCCTCTCGCCGTTCATCCCCCGGCCGTACTCGATCTACCGGCAGTTCGGGAGCCGGCTCGAGTTCCTCGTGAAGGTCATGGGGAAAGGTTCGCGGGCCCTCGCCGCGTCACGGCGGGGCGAGCGGCTGCGCCTGATCGGCCCCCTCGGCAACGGTTGGCCGACCCTGGACGGCGAGGGCGCCCCGTGGGTGATGCTGGCCGGCGGCGTGGGCCTCGCGCCCTTCCCGATGGGGGTCGAGCAGGCCCTGGCGGGTATGGACGGCGCCGCTCCGTGCCCGGCGGACCGGTTGCACCTCTTCTTCGGGGCCGCGAACGCCGGGCAGCTCTACGACCTGGACCGGATGGTCGACCTGGGGGTCGAGGTGCGCACCGCGACCATGGACGGCAGCCAAGGGCGGCGCGGGACGGTCCTGGACCTTCTGAACGACGCTTGGGCCGAGGGCCGCCTGCCCGCCGAGGTGCGGCTTCTCGCGTGCGGGCCCGAACGCATGCTGGAGGCGGTCGAACGGCTCGCCGACGAGCGTGGCTTGGAGGCCCACCTCAGCCTCGAAACCCTGATGGGCTGCGGTGTGGGCATCTGCAACGGCTGCCCCGTGCCGACGCGGCCCGAGGGTGCCCTCGGCCATTGGCCCAACGCCAAGTGCTGCGTCGAGGGCCCCGTCTTCCGCACCGCGGACGTGCGGCTCGCAGGCTCCCACTGAACCGCAGACGCGGAATCCGCCGTTAGCGGCGGGGGAGCGCCGCGGGGGGCTCGAACCGCGCCGCCAGACGCGGGATGCCCTGCGAGCCCGGTCCGGTGGTCCCCGTGCGGCAGTCCCAGCGGAAGTGGCGGAGGGCCGGGTGGGCCAGCTCCACCTGGATCGGAGTGTTCGGCGCGATCTGGTGGGGCCCAGAGGCCAGTCCGATCTCCCGCAATCCGACGTCGAGCAGCGCCACGGTCGCCGTGAAGCCGGCCTCCCCGGGCACTGTGACCCGGGCTTCGCATCCGGAAAGCAGGAAACGCGTGGACTCCCCGTTGGCCTGGGCGCGCCCGCTGAAGAGCTCCACGAGGAGTGCGAGCTCCTCGGGACTGAGGGGGAAGGTACGACGCCCGCCGAGAATCGAATCTGACACTTGCATGCTCCAGGGCGATCGCCCGTTGGAACACAAGATCGGCTCTCGTGCGCTCCAGGGGCATCCTGTGTTCGCCCCAGATATGCGGCGGGGTCAGGCTTCGGCGAGCCCCTCGCGGATCGCGAAGCGCGCCAGCTCGACCCGGTCGTGGATGTCGAGCTTGGCCATCAGGTTCTCCGTGTGGCGATCCACGGTGCTGTAGCTGCGGTTCATGGCCTTTGCGATCTCCTTCTTGGCGAGGCCCCGTGCCAGGTACCGCAGCACTTCGAGCTCCCGCGGGGTGAGGGAAGCCGCGCGGGTGCTGTCACCCCCGTCCATGCGCAGCGATCCGTCGGCCTCCACTACCAGTCGACCGCGCACCCTTTCGGAGAAGAACGGCTGCCCTGCGGCCACACGACGGATCGCGCGGGCCAACTGTTCCGCGGGCTCGTCCTTCGTGATGTACCCCGTGGCGCCCGACGCCAGGGCGTCCGAGATGTAGCGGTCGTGGTGGAAGGCGGACAGGTAGAGGATGCGCGGCGGCGGTTCCACCGACAACATCTCCCGCGCCGCGTCGAAACACAGCCGACCGGGCAGGTCGATGTCGAGCACGACGACGTGGGGGTGCAACTCGCGCACGAGTCGCACGCCGTCGTCCGCATTGGACGCCGTGCCGACCACCGTCAGGTCGGATTCGCTGTCCAGCCGGTGCCGCAGCGCATCGCGCAGCAGCGCGTGGTCGTCGACGAGCAGCACACGGAGCTGGTTTTGTCCCGAAGCACCGGCTTGCCCGTGCCGCGCCGATTCGCGGTGTTCGTTCAACCCGGCACCCCAGCGACTTCGAGCGCGTCGCGCACGGCCCGGCCGAACTCGGCGACTCCAAAGGGTTTGCGCAGGACCTGCACCGGGCCGAGGGGCCGGATCACGTCCGCGTTGGGCTCTTCCAGTGTCATCAACAGCACTGCCTGTTGGGCTCCGTGGGTGCGTAGGTCGTCGAGCGTGCTCAAGCTCGCGCGCAGGGACGGTTGATCGATGATCAAGAGGCTCGGCTGAAGTGGCTCCCGTTGCATGTGGCGTGCGACCTGGTCGGCGCGTTCCGCGGCTTCGACGCGGAACCCCAGGTCGTTCAGTTCGCCCGTCAGGATCGCTCGCACCTGGGCGTGCGCTTCGACCAGCACGACCCATTGACCGTCGCGTTTGGCGGGCGACGCAGAGGCGGAACCCGCGCGACTCACGGGCAACTCCAGTGTCGCCACCGTGCCTCCACCGGGGAGCGGCGCCAGCGTCACGTCGCCGCCGTGCTCGCGCGCGATGCGGCGCGAAAGCGAGAGCCCGAGGCCCGACCCGCGCCCTTCGTCCTTCGTGGTGAAGAAGGGCTCGAAGACCTTCTCGCGGATCTCCTTCGAAACACCCGTGCCGCAGTCCTCCACGCACAGCCGCACGCGCGGGGCGTTTCCGTGCACCACCTCGGCGCGCACCGCGATGGGGCCGCCCTCGGGCATCGCGTCCCTCGCGTTCAGGATCAAGTTCATCAGCACCTGCTGCACCTGCACTCGGTCGCAGTCGATGGTGAGCCCATCGGCCGCGCCCAGGTCCAGCTCCAGGCGGTAGCTCTTGGTCAACGTGTGTTCGAGTAGCTCGACGATGTCCTTGACGAGTGGAACCACTTCGATCACCTGGGGCTGGCTGCGCATCTTGCGGCTGAACCCCAGAAGGGAACGGGAGATGCCGCTGGCCTTGTCGACTGCCGAATCGATGACGGTCAAGGAACGTTCGAGTTCGGGCCGCCCGTGCAGCTCGCGCTGCAGGAGGTCCGTGTGTGTCGCGATCACCGTCAGCAGGTTGTTGACGTCGTGGGCCACGCCGCTCGCCAGCTCTCCCATCGTCAACAGCCGCTGGGACCGCAGCAGCTCTTCCTCGAGCTCGATGCGTTTGCGTTCGCTGGTGTGCAAGCTGCTGGTGTCGGTGAGGGAGACGAACACACACTCGACCGAACCCGATTCGTCGAGCAGCGGCACCACGTGCTGCAGGTAGAAGGTTTCGGCGCCGTCCACATCGACCGCGTACTCGCGTGCGATCGGCCGACGATCGACGGCGCAGGTGTAGATGTCCCGTGAGATCTGCGCCCAGCGGGTGGCGCCCATCGCCTGTTCGATGGGTTTTGTGTCGCCCACCTCGATCTGTTCACGCGGCACGGCGAGCAGGCGCGCGAGTGCCGGGTTCGTGCGCTTGACACGCAGCTTGCCCTTGCCCATCACCTCGACCACCAAGAGGGCACTGGGCAGCCCGTCGTGCAGCGCGTCGAGGTGACGTTCGAATCGGGCCACGACGGCGCGTTCGCCCTCGAGGGCCGCGCGTGTGCGCTCCAGTCTGCGGCGGTAGATCAGCGCCGCGGAGAACAGCGCCACACCGTTGGCGAACACGAAGACAAATCCCTTGAACTGTTCGAGGGCGGCGAGATCCTCGACTGCGCTCGCCATGCTGGCGACGACTCGGCCCGAGACGTAGATGTACGTCACCCCGAACACGACGTACGCGACCGCGAGCAGCGCCGGTCCGCGCCAGGTCATCCCGACGCGCCGGCGGGCCTTTTCTGGGCGTTCAGATTGGGTGGAAGGCATCGCGTGGCGGGTCGCCAGGCAGAAGCCTAGCGACCGGTTCACACAGACTGTACCAATCCCCCCACAACCTGGGATCCCCGCGCCGCTTTCGCTACTTGGACTCCGGAGCCTCCAACTCTGCGGCCCGCACCTCGAGTTGGGCCCGAAGGGCCGCGGCTCCGGCCGCTTGGTTGCCCTCCGCCTCCGGCACACGCGCGAGCGCCTCCCGGTACGCCCGCGCCGCGGCCGGGCGGTCGCCCTCGCCTTCCAGGAAGCGGGCGAGTTCCAACCGTGGAGCCAAGTCCTCGGGGGCCAGCTCGACGGCGCGTTCCAGCCGCTCTAGGGCCTGGGCGGGACGGCCCAGGCCGCGCGACACCTTCGCCGCCACGACCAGCGCCGCCGGATCGTCCGGCCGGGCCGCCAGACGGCGCTCGATCCACCCCTCCGCGGCCGCGAAGTCCCCGCGGCGCACGTCCACGGCCGCCAGCGCGAGGTCCCCATCGCCTCCCGCGGGGAGCGCGACCGCCAGCTCGCCCAGCAGTCGCGCCCGCAGACCGGGGTCCACGCCGAGGCGGTAAGCCTGCATCAGGACCGGCAGCGCGAGCTCGTCGAGTCCATCCTCGAGCAGCAGCGCCGCCAGGTTGTAGTGGGGCTCGAACAGGTCCGGACCGAACTCGCAGGCGCGGCGCAGCGCGAGCAGCGCCTCCTCCCGGCGGCCCAGGGCGAGCAGCACCTTGCCCCGCTCGGCGTGGGCGTGGCCGTTCTCCGGGTCGAGCGCGACGGCGCGCTCGAGCCGGTCCAGCGCCTCGAGGCGGTCGCCGGCGCGGCCGTCCAGGACCGCCAGCAACACCAGCGGCCGCGCGTCGTTCGGATACAGCGCGGCCATGCGGTCGCCGAGTTCGCGCGCCCGATCGCGGCGGCCCTCCTCGGCGTTGGCGCGTGCGCTCCACAGCAGGTCGTCGGGCTGGTCCGGGCGCAGCGCCAGCGCCCGTTCGAAGTGCCGCCGCGCCTCGCCGAACCGCCCGCGCTGCAGGAGCAGTTGGCCCAAGTTGTGGTGGGCCTCGGCGAAGTCCGCGTGCAGTTCGAGCGCCCGGCGCAGCGAGGCTTCGGCCGCGTCGAGGTCGCGTTCGCCGATCTCTGCGACGGCCAACACGACCCAGCCGGCCGCGCGCAGGGGATGGGCTTCGACGATGCGTTCGCCCAGTTCTCGCGCCGTCGTGAAGTCGTTGAAGCCGTCGACCTCGGCCTCGAAGACGAGGCACCAGGCGACACCGAGGTTGGCCTGGTAGACGTCGTCGCGCGACACAAACGGCACGTCCTCGTGCGCCGCCGCGGCCTGGGCGATGTCCTGCGCGCGATTGAAGGCCACGAACGCCTCGATCAGGGGTTCCGGCGCGCGGCGTTGGCGGTAGCGCTCCAGCTCCACTCGCCCGAGGCTCCAATGCGGGGTGGCGACGTCGGGGGATAGGGCCACCTCCGCGCTCCAGAACGAACGATCGTCGTTCCAGTCCGGAACTCGCAGCGCGCCGCGGACACCCAGACCCAGGGCGGCGGCCGCCCCGATCGCCAGGGCCGCGGGACGATGGGGCAGGCGCGCGAGCGCGGCCGCGGCCAAGACGGCGGCGCCGAGCGCGGCCTGGTAGAGGAAACGGTCTGCCAGCGGGAACATGCCCTGGCCCTCCGGACGCACACAGAGGGGCGCCAGCGCGGCGAGGGTCAGCGCCAACCCGGCCGCCGCCGGACCGCGCCCGCGTCGGCGAAGGAACACGAGGGCGAGCACCGCGGCGACGGTCAGCGCGATGGGCAGCACCATCGCGGGGTGGGTCCAGCCCCGCTCGGGGTACACCGCGCGGGTGTGCACGAGTTCCGCGGGCCATCCGAGCAACCCCAGGGCTCCGCCGACGAACTCCACGCGGAGGAGCCACGTCCGCGAGGTGTCGACGCCGAAGTCCACGAACGTGCGCAGCAGTCCGCCCGCCGGGTCCCCGAACACCGCCGTGCGCAGTCCTATCCAAAGGGCCAGGCCCATGCCCAGCGCCAGGTAAGGCGCGATCCATTGGCGACGCGCCGCGGGGCGCGGGAGTCCGGCGCACAGATCGATTGCCAGCGCCATCGGCAACACCGCCACCGCGGATTCCTTGGCCAGGAGCGCCGCCGCGAAGAGGCACCCGACGGCCCACGGAACGCCGCGCGAGCCCCCCGCTCGCCACGCGGCAAAACGCTCCAGCGTCACCACCAAAAGGGCGCCGGAATACACACCCGCTCCCGCGCTGATCCAGGCGAGGTTCTCCACGTGCACCGCGTGCACGCCGAACAGCAGCGCCGCGAGGAACGCGAAGGGCTCGCGCAGCCCGAGCCGACGGGCCAGCCGGCGCGCGAACACCGCGCCGACCGCGTGGGCGAGCAGCGGGAGCAGTTCGTGGGGCCAGGGCTGGTGGCTGACCATCGAACCCGCCCACAGCAGCGCCGCAAAGAGCGGCCGCCAGTAGCCGACACTCTCGGTCAGCTCGAGCCCGAGACCCTGCCACATGGTCTGGCTCACCATGGGCCAAAGGCCCGCCGCATCCCCCAGCCACGGCTGCTGGCCGAGCAGCAGGCGGTCGTCGTACACCAGCGAACTGCCGAGGCCGCCGACGTAGGGCAGCATCACGAGGAGCGCGAGTGCCAGGGCGGTCCACGGTCGCCAGGTCGGGGGTGCCGTGGGCGCGGCGCCGGGAGTCCGGTCGGGGGCGGAAGAGCGGGTGCGTTGCAGCATGGGTCTTTGCGGGGGCCCGAGAGCCTACGCAGCCCGGGGCTTGATCGCGCGCATCCGATCGCACGTAGTGGGCCTATGGTCGGCTCTTGGCGAATGTTGGCGTCCGTGGCGGTGGGCCTCGCCCTAGCCCCGAGTTGTGCGCCGGTCTCCCCGCGGACCGAGACGCCCGTGCCCGCCGCGGTCGCCGCTTCGGCGGGGTCGACGGGGTCGGCCGAGGCCGCGCCGCTGCTCGCGCGGGTGGCCGTCCTCGGCGCCAGCGCCAGTGCCGGATTCAACCTGGAGCGCGAGCTGGGCGAGCCGCGGAGCCTCGCCGGGCTGCTGCCCGAGTTGATGGTCGGCGGCGCCGGAGTTGAGGTCCTGGACGGAGCCGACGCGCTGATGTTCCTGAACCCGCCGGCCCGGGGCGCCGTACAGATCGAGCGCACCCTCGCCTTCCGGCCGAGCGCCGTCCTCGCGCTCGACTTCCTCTTCTGGTTCGCCTACGGCCCTACCCCAGAGGACCAGCGGGCCGCGCGCTTCGAACGGGGGTTGGCGCAGCTCGGGCGCCTCGACGTACCCCTCGCCATCTCCGACCTACCGGACATGACCGGGGCCAAAGCCGTGGTGATGCCGGAGAGCTACGTGCCGTCGCCCGCGACGCTCCGTGCGCTCAACCGCCGCCTCGCCTCGTGGGCGGAGGACCGCGAACACGTGACCGTGGTGCCGCTCGCGGACTTGGTCGGGAAGCTGCGTCGCAGCGAACCGGTCGAGCTGCGCGGGCGAGTCTGGCAGGCGGACGCGACGGCGGACCTCCTGCAATGGGACCGGTTGCACCCGACCGTCCTCGGTTCGCTGCTCTTTCTGGGACTGGGTCTCGACGCCTTCGATCGCCACTCGAAGGGAGCGCTCGCGGCGCAGATCGACTGGCGTATCGACGCTGCGGCCGAGCGCCTGATCGAATCGGGCCGCTGACGTTCCGCCCATCGCTGGGGCCGCCAAATGCGAGGGGCGGCCAGTCCTTCGACCGGCCGCCCCTCGAGGTGCTCGTCGTGCTTCGGGGTTACAGCAGCACGGTGCCCGACTGCACGTTGCTCATGATCAACGGCAGGTCGCCGGTGAACTTCGCACCTTGGAAGTGGATCGTCGTGCCGGGAGCGACGCCGGTCAGCGGGAACGTGACCGAGGTCCAGCCCTGCACGGGATTCACCACATGGGTGCCGAGGCTGAGGAGGGCGGCGAAGTTGTTGCCGATGCCGAACTCCACGACACCCGGCAACGACGAGGGCACGTTGCTCAGGGAGCCGAACAGCAGCATCACGTCGCCGCCGTTGCCGCCCATGGTCACCGTCGCGCCGACGGCCGACAGCAGGAAGAGCGGCTCGGAGTTCGCGAGGTCGATCACCGGCGTCGGGTTCGGGAACACCGAGAGCAGCGCCTGGGCCGTACCACCGGGCGACGTCACTTCGACGACGACCGACCCGATCTTGTTGACACGCGGCACGCTGATCTCGATTTGCGAGTTGCTCAGGATCGTGTACTGCAGCGGCGTGAGTTGGATGCCGTCGACCGTGATCTTGGTGACGGAGGAGAGCGCGGAGCCATTGAGCGCGACCTTGTAGGGCTCGTCCGGCGCCACCGCGAGCACGAAGAACGGGGTGACCGAAGCGAGGCTCGGGGCGGGCTCGACCGAGCCGCCCGGCGCGAAGGCATCGAGCGTCGTGGCGTTGGTGCCGAGCGGGTCGAGCCACTGGGCCAGGTTGCCCAGGGTCCAGAAGCGGTTGAAGCGCCCGAAGTTGGCCGTCTGGTTGCAGGTGAAGTTGTTGACGCAGCAGGCCGGACCGCGGATGCGGCCCTGGGCGTCGAACAGCGGGCCGCCGGAGCTGCCGCCCTCAAGCGTGCCGTCGCTCCAGGTCACGACGTAGAAGTTCGTGTTGGCGGAGGTGCCGTTGCCGTCCACCGAGATCTTCTTCGGACCGCCGCCCGGGTGACCCAGGGCGAACGCGAAGTTGGTGTTGCTGGTCGAACGGCTCCAACCCGCCCACGCGGGGTTGTAGCTGGTCGGGATGTTCGAGTTGATGCGCATCAGGCGCGAGTCCACCGTGCCGTTCGTGACCAGGAGGGTCGCGCCGGAGACGGTTTGGTTCGTCGGGGCCGAACCCGTGCTGCAGCCCGAGCGCTGGTAGTTGAACGTGAAGATCGTATTGCTGCCCTGACCGCAGTGGTTGGCGGTCAAGAGGTAGCGCGTGCCATCGTTCGCGGTGTTGTTGATCAGCGCGCCCGAGCACAGGCTGCCGCCCGACAACGTGCGCACGGTCGCCTGCTTCTGCACGCCCCAGTTGTCGCCCTGGGCGCAGTTGACGTCGATCAGGCAACCGCCCTCACCGCCGTCACCGCCCACGGGGATCATGCGCACGTCGCGGTAGTCGTGGATCACGTCGCCGACCACCACGCGCAGATCGCCGGTCGATTGGGGCGGCACGAGCACTTCGACGATCACGTGGTCGCCGGGGAAGGGTTCGATGACGAAGCCGCCGTCCTCCCGGTGGTTCTCCGACGTGTACGCGCCGAGCATTTCGAGGCGCGCATCGTCGTAGAGGAAGAGCTGCGCGCCCTCGGGCAGGTGGAACGATGTGAACTCGAGGCCCAGGGAGTGGGCGCCCGGCGAGCGGATGGCCATGCGCACCACCATCGACCCGTCCTCTGCAGCGTCGATGCGCCCGTATTGGAGGATTTCCTTGTGCACCGGCAGCAACGTGCCGTACCGGAACGGACGGTGGCCGCGGGCCTCGTCCTCGGCGAGGAGGCGAGGGACGTCGACCGGCTCCAACGTGACGCTGGGCACCTCGGTCGGGAGTTCGCTCGAGAGGCCGGCGGGCAGGCCCGGCTGACGAACTTGGGCGAAGGCGGGCGCGCCCAGGGCGGCGCCGAGCAGCAGGGCGGTGAGGGTGAAGCCCAGCGGGCTTCGGGTGGGGGAACGCATCGCGGCAATCGGTGGAGGTTTGCGGAACGTAGGCCCGGGGGCCGTGGGACCCCCGCTTACCGTTGAACGTCCCCGGGAGCCATCCGGTTCCCAACGACTGTCGTTCTGGCCGTAAGCCGTTGGCAAAGGGCCGATGTCGCGCCCGAGGGCCCTCACGCAATGCAAGGGGCCCGCCCCGCGCTCCGCGCCGGACGGGCCCCGATCGCACACGAACCCCGAGGGGCCCACGGCGGGAAGTTGGCTCAGAACAGGACGGTCACGGCCTGGACGTTGGTCATCTCCAGCGGCAGGGACGGGAACGTGAAGCTCACGCGACCGGCCTGCAGGTAGAAGAACGAACCGGCGGCCACGCTGGTGAGCGGGATCGCAAGGTCCGCGCGCCCGGTGACCGGGTTCACTTGGAACTGGCCCAGATAGATCAGCGACGTGAAGTTGTCGCCGATCGCCGCATCGAAGATGCCCGGCAGCGACGTCGGCAGGTTGCTCGGCGACGCGAACAGGAACATGAAGTCGAAGGGTTGGGCTCCCATCGACAGGTTCATGCCGAGGGCCTTCAGCAGGAAGCCGGGGTTCGAGTTCTCGACTTCCAGAACGGGCGGGTTGTTCGCCACGACCGCCATGTTGATCGAGTCCGTCCCCTGGGGGTTGGTGACCTCGACCGTGATGTTGCCGAGCTTCGAAACCTTCGGCATGGCGAAGGTGATCGCCGTGTCCGACACCGTGAACTGGGGCGGGAACGAGATCAGCGGCACCCCGTCGACGACAACCGCGGTCGTCCCGGCGAAGCCAGTGCCGTTGACCGTGACCACGACCGAGCCGTCCACGTTGACAGCGGGAACCGAGGTCGGCACCACCGAGGAGATCTCGGGAGCGGTCGGGCCGGGGATCGTGCCGCCCTCCAGATCGAGCGGCCAGGCGTTCGACAGGTTCGCGTTGCCGGTGCCGTTGTTGCGCACCAGCACGTCACCGGGACCCGCCGCGGCCGGAGGGGTCACGGTGATGACCGTGCCGCCAGCGGAGGAGGTCACGTTCGTCAGCGTGACCGGGCTACCCGTGCCACCGGTTCCGGCCTGGGTGAACCACACCTGGTTGCCCGTGCCGGAGAAGTTCGTGCCGGTGATCGTGATCGTGTCGTTCGGGTTGATCGCCACCCCGGTGATGCGGGGCTTGGAACCGGACTTCACGCCGTAGATGAACTGGACGCCCGCGATGTCGTCGGCGGCGATGGAGCGGTCGCTCACGCCGTTGCCGCTGATCGACGGCGTCATGCTCGCACCGCCGACGTTGCTGTGGCCAAGACCCAGGGAGTGCCCGTATTCGTGGGTCGCAACCCCCTGGATGTCGATGGTGCCGCCGCCAATGCTGGTCCCGGGGCCGTCGGCCCAGTTCCAGTTCTCGTAGAAGCGCATGCGCCAGCCGTCCGAGATCGGCGTTTCCACGAACGCGAGCACACCGCCGCCGTCGGCCAGCAGAGCCGAGCAGATGTTGTTGTTGGTGTTGCCGACGGCCGTGGCGAGGCCCTGCCACGACGCGTCGAAGTTGGCGCCGCCGGAGCCCAGCCCGCCGTTTTGGTGGGGGTCGCCGTTGCCGTTGCCGTGCAACTCGCTGCCCCATTCGACGATGGCTTTCCAGATGGCGCGCGGCGCGCCGAAGTAGCCCGGGAAGTTGGGGTCGACGGCCTGGTTGTTGTTGGCGCCGGCGTCCTCGAAGTTGTTGAAGACCCGCACGTCGCGTTGGCTGAGGCTCAGGGAGCCGCCGATGGTCGTGAAGCCTTCGCTGTCTTGGGGCAGGAGCAGGAGAGCGGAGCCGCCCAGAAGCGCGGCGGGAAGGAGAACGGTGGTCAGTTTCATTGTTTGGTTCTCCTTCACTTGCCGATCTTCTTGGAGATGGTCCGCACGGCGCTGTCGAGGCTCTCGATCTTCGTGTTGTACGGGATCGCGTAGCCATCGCCGCGGCCCATGACCACACGGCCCATGGGCCCGGTCTGGGTGCGGTAGATGCCGCCGTGGGAGGTGTAGAGGGCGTTGCCGGCCACGCCGCCGCCCAGATTGTCGACGAAGCGATAGAAGGCGACGACCTTGTTGCCGATGCGCACGTCCTCGTCCGTCGGGGCCTCGCTGTTCCACACGCCGTTTTCCGCGTCGATGAAGCCGCCCGCGTAGATCACGTCGACGGTCATGGCACGGCCGTCGCGCATCGAGCGACCCGCCAGGGTCAGCTTCGTGAAGTACATGTCGCCGTCGGTCGGGTGGTTCACCGCGAACACGGAGCGGGCGACGATTTCTGCGTCGAGGGCGTTGTCGGTGCGCTCGACCATCTGATCGAGGTTGAGGCGCTCGATCTTGGCCGTTGCAGGTGCCGCGACCCACGCCAGAAGGGCGAGGGGCAGTGCGGCGAGTAGCAGCTTCTTCATCCGGAATACTCGTTGCTTGTTGGAGAGGGACCCACCGGGCTGGGGCGGGGGAACGGAGAGCCAACGCGAGGGTGAACGGACTTGCCCGAGACCCGCTGGAACCCAAGCTTTCGCGCGGGGTCGCTTCGCGGACTCGACTCCGGCGCGGCGAGACGTTCGAACTCAGTTGGTTCCCACAGGGGGGTTCGCCGGGCCTCCCTGTGGATGCCGCAGCGCCTGGCTAGGACGGGGGGGGGCCTGGAAGGGTTCCCCGAGCCGGGCCCGCGGCAGGAAAACGTACCCCCACGGGGACGTGCGTGCGGGGACTTGAGGCAGCCGTGGGGGACTGGCGGTCGCCGGAAGGAGCAGGGCCGCAGCGGTCCCCGACCTGTTCAGGGGGAAACCGCCGCGGCCCTCGGGGAACGCGAGTTTCGCGTCGCCCCGGGGAACCGGCCGAGGGCTCCGTGGTTCCGCGGGAACTCCGTATTGGACCGCGCTGGGACCCGCGTCTCACCGCGGGCCGGCTCGGCCCAGCTCGCGCAGCTCGTTGTCGAACGGGTTTTCCCGTAGCAGGTCTCGGGCCAGGTCCTCCGCCTCCGGCTGACCCGCCCCCGCCAGTGCGACGGCCAGCCGGCGCCGGCGTGCGTAACCCTCCGGGTCGAGTTCGAGGGCCCGGCGCAGGCTCCCGGCCGCTTCGGGCACGTCGAGCGCCAGCTCGAGCTCGCCGCGCTGCAGCCAGAGGTCCGCATCCCCGGGGCGCAGGTCCAGGAGCTTCGTGACCCGCTCGAGCGCCGCGTCGTCCGCCAGAAGCGCGCGGTAGGTGTCGATCAGGGCCAGTTCCAGCGCCAGCCAGGGCGAGCGCGACTCCGCCAGGGCCGGCAGGTGCGCGAGCACGTCCTCGAAGCGCTGCTTCTCGACGAGCAGGGCCGCCAGCGCCTCGATCGTCTGCTCGGCGAGGGGGTCGTTGCCGAGCTCCCGCGCGGCCCGTGCCAGGGGCGCGAAGCTCCGATCGTCCAGCTCGATGGCCTCCGCGGGGCTGGCCCACGTGGCCGACAGGCGCTGGGCGCCGAAGTGCAAGGCCAAACCCGCGGCGAGCGGCGCGGTCGGCGTCGCCTCGCGCTCCGCTCCCCGCGCGAGTCGCGCGAACAGAGCCGCCCGTTCGCCATCCATCCTGGCCCGCGCGGGCCGAAGGAGCGCCCCGATCGGCGCCGCGTCGACCCACCTCCGCTCCCCGCCGGCAAACGCCGCCCGGCGGCCCTCCTTGGCGTCGGTCGGCCAGTGCTCCGCCACACCGGCGAGCGCGGCCACGTGGGGATCCTCCAGGCCGCGGACCTGCACCGCGACCCGGGCCGACAGCCCGCGCCCCGCCAGGCCCGCCGCACCGTCGAACCAAGCCACGCCGGCCGTCGCGCCCGGCAGGCCCAGGCCCCCCGTCGCGGGTCGCGGCGCGGGGCCCAGGCCCTGGTCGAACATGCCGCGGGGCGCCAGTTCCACCCCTTTCGCAGGCGCCGCGATCACCAGCGCGTAGCGCCCCGCTTCGAGGTCGGCCCGGGCCTGTTCGGGGCTGACCCGGCGGCCCGGCAGCACCGTCTCCGGCCCCAGGAGGGCCCCCTCCAGCCAGTGGTCGAAGGGGTACCAGGGGGCCGTGCGCTCGAGTTGCACCCCCGGCCGCGCGGTCAGCACGGCCGCCCGCTCGGGCGTCAGCAGGCCCACGAACAGCACCCGGGTCGGGCCCTGGTCCAACCCGAACGTCCCCAGGGTCGAGAGGGCCGTCCCGAGGCGCTCCAGGTCGCCCACCCGATCGCCCGGGCCGGGGGTCAGCCAGCGCCGGTCGAGGGTGGCGATGCGCTCGCCGAAGCGGGTGCGCTCCACCGTGAACAGCCCGTCCGAGGTCTCGAGCGCCCACTCGACGTCCACCGGCGTCTCCTGCCACGGGGAGAGCAGGAGCTGGGCCCCGGGCCGGAGTACCAGCGCCGCGACCACGGTTGCGAGCGCCCCGAGCGGCGCCGCCAGGCCGCCCCGCCGGCGCCAGCCCTCGAAACCGACCAGCAGCGCCCCCGCCCCGGCCACCAGCGCGCCAAAACGCAGCCCGCGCCCCCGCTCGAGCCCTTCCCTGGCCAGATCGCCCGCGAACGGCGTCGCCCAACCCTCCCGCAGCCAGACCAGTCCCACCAGGCCGAGGGCCCCACCCGCCGCCAGGGCCGCCAAGTGCCTCCGGTCCCCGGCCGCCGCGCACCAGGCTCCCAACGCGAACGCAGGCGCCACCCAGACCGGTGCCGCGAGCGCCGCGTTCCAGGCCAGGGTCCCGTGGTCGACGGTGGACAGGCCGAACACGGTCAGTTGGCGCGCCAGGGATCCCGGCACCTCGAAACGCCCCAGGAACCACCAGCCGACCAGGGTGCCGAGCGCGACCAGGGCGGGGCCGAGCGCCAACATCGGACCCCGGATGCGGTAGCCGCGGACCAATGGACCGAAGGCGACGGACCCCAACGCCACGAGGGCCACCAACACCGTCGCCGAAACGGCGTCGTCGGTGGGAAGGCCGAGGCCGAGCCCGGCGAGGGGCCGCGCCAGGGTGTCGAGCGCCACCGCGGCGCCGGCCCCGCCGAGCACGAGACCCGCAGTGCCGAGCGCACCGAGGTCGATGGCGCCGCCCGCGCCGTCCTCCCGCCGCCAGTTGCGGCCGAACCACAAGGCCAGTGCCGCCGGCGCGAGCACCGCCGCCCCGAGTGCCAAGGGCGACTCCACGGCCACGGGCCCGTCCAGGATCAGGAGGCCCAGCGCGAGGCCGAACGCCATTCCGACGCACCAGGGTGTGGGGACAAGGCAGCGCTGTCGGCTGATCCCGAGCGCCAGGGCGACCAGCGCCAGGGCGCCCGCGCGGACGGCGGCCGCGCCGGGGCCGTCCACCGCGGCGAGCCGGACCCAATCCAAGCCCAGGGGCAGGCGCCCGAAGGCCAGAACGAGACCCAGCGCGGCGCCGAGGCCCAGCGAACGTGAGGCAGGCATGGCCGCGCACTCTATCCAGCCGGCGGCGGTGGCCGTTCCTTCCGCCGCGCGCAGCGCCGTGGCTCTCCCGTAGCGCGACGCACGGCGACGGGCACCGGGCAGCGGGCCGCAGCGCGATCGGAGGGGTATCGCGCAACCCTGGCACAGACCTTGCGTTGGCACCGGTCAGCCCCCGCCCCACTGCCTGCCCGGAGACCCCATGAGACTTCCTCACCGCCCACGCTCCACACCCACCGCACTGCTCGGCCTCGGCATGTGCATACCGCTGCTGTTCGCCGCGTCGAAACACTCGGGGCCGCCGACCCACGACGCCCAGACTCTCGCCCAATGGCGCGCCCACTACGCGGCCGTGGAGGCGGAACTCGAAGCCGGCGACGCGGCGACCTGTGATCCCGATGTCCTGGCCCGCCGCGCCGCCGTGCGCGCGGCGCTGGCGGAGTACCGCGAGCGGGGCGAGTTCGGCATCGACACGTCCGATGACGGCGAGCGCCGCTTCCTCTTCATCGACGAGTTCGGGCGCCGCTGCGCGGTCGCGATGTTGTTCGATCGGTTCGGCGCGGGGGAGCTCACGCTGGAGGTCGCACGCGACCAGAATCGCGCCATGGTGATCGACCTGGTCGACGATCCTCGTGTGGCGAGTTGGATCCAGACCCTTGGCCTCAGTGAGGCGGAGGCCGCGCGCATCCAGTTCCCGGGGGGCGCCCCGATTCCGCCCGGCGCGGGCGCGCCCTCGTCTCCGCCGCCTGACTACGAGGGACCCGGCGATGGACCCGGCGGCCGCGGTTCGGCTCCCACGACCGGACCGGTCTCCGGCGGTCAAGGCGGCCCCGCGACGGGAGGCGGCCCGACGGCTGGCCCCGCCGCGCGCGGCGGCACACCCGCGCGCAGTGGGACCCGCGATTCGGGGTCCGACTACCTGCCCGAGTGGTGGAGTTGGTGGGAGTACAACAAACTCGACTTCCTGGCGCCCGTGCGCTCGGCCGCCGCCGACGGTGGCGGCACCAGCGCAGAGAGTTCGCTGGTGTTCGGCAGCGACGACCGTGCCGCGCTCATCGAACTGCTATCCGCGCAGTTGAAGTCCCCGGACGCCGATCTGCGCGCGGCGGGGGCCATGGCGCTCGCGCGTGTCGCGGGCGCGAGGGCACACGCCGAGTTGTTGCCGCTTCTCGGCGACGCCCACAACCGCGTGCGGCACGGCGCGCTCCTCGCGTTTGGTCTGATCGGCGACGGGCCCTCGTGCCAGGTGCTGCTCGGCGTCGCGCGCAGCGGGCGTTTTGGCAGTTCGCACATCAGCGACGAAGCGCGGGACGTGGCGATCGTCGCACTCGGCCTGGCGCGGCGCCGGGGCCAGTTGCCCGAACTCGACATGGCGGTCGCGGGCCTCGTGGGTTCCGCCGACGACCGCGCCGGCGCCTACGGGTTGATGCTCTACCCGGCGTTGGTCAAGGACGCAAAGCACCCGCTCGGCAACGGCATGGCCGGCGCGGTGCGGGCGCGGCTCGAGGACGACGGTGCGGGCATGGAAGGGCGAGCTCGCGCGGCCGAGAGTCTGTTGCTCGCCGGCGATCCGGCGGCGGTGAAGGTGCTTTCGCACCTCCTGGGTTCCGCTCGCGGCGAACTGCGGCGCTCCGCGGCCCTGGCCCTCAGCGAGAGCGACAATCCCCTCGCATTGCCCGCGCTGCAGACCGCCTACGAGTTGGAGGCCAATGCCTCGCACCGCTCGGCGATGCTGCTGACGATGGGGCGCTTCGGCGCGCCGGCGCGGAGCTTCCTGAGCCAGGAACTGCGCCGCGGCCGCGCCGGCGCGAAGCCGTTCGCGGCGCTCGGTCTGGGGCTGGCGCTGCGTGCGGAGGACGACAGCAAGGCGCGCCAAGTCCTGCGCGACGCCGCGCGCGGTGTGAAGAGCGATGACGCCCGGGGCGCCTACGCGCTCGCGCTGGGGCTCGCGCGCGATGGCGATGCGGTGCCGTGGCTCGCGGAGGTGCTGACCAGTTCGGGCAACGCGCAGCAGCGCTCGTATGCCGCCCAGGCCTTGGGTCTCGTCGGAACCGACGCGGCGCGAGACGCCCTGCTGGCGGCATCGGAACGGGAGACCTCGCCCGCCGCGATCGTCGGCATCGCCCACGGTCTGGCGCAGTTCGGCCGGGAGGAGGACAGCGCGCGGCTCGCCGACGATCTCGAGCGCGTGCGCGACCCCGCACTCGGCAACCAGTTGGCCGCCGCGCTCGTGTTCCACGACACCGAAGGTGCCTACCGAACCGCGTTGCGTTGGGCAGGCGACGAGGCCGCTCCGGGCACCCTGCGCGCCGCCGCAACCGAGGCTCTCGGCCTGCTCGTGGACAACCGCCCGCGCCTCGCGGTGGGAGCCATCGCACGCCAGTCGAACCACGAGCTGTTCCCGGCCTGGTTGCACGAACTGTGGAACTTCGGCCTGTAGGGGCGGCGCAGCGTTCTCATCCGCCGGGGCCCCGAGTATCGTCTCGGGGCCCCGGCCCATTCCGGGCCAAACCCTCAAAGCCCATCGAGCCATGTTCCGTTCCATCGTCCTCACCGCACTCCTGCTCGCTCCCGCCACGTACGTCGCGCTGCCCGCGGGCCAAGAGCCCGCCCAGGATCCCGCGATCCAGTACGAGGCGCTGTACGCGGCGGGCGACCACGCTGCCGCGGTCGTGTTCTTCCGCGAGAACGCGGCCCGCGCGCTGCCCCTGATCGATGCGCACCTCGAAGGCGCGCTCGCGAAGATCGAGTCCGGCGAAGCGAAACCCGACGACGAGAGCACCTTGGCGCTGTTCGCGAAGGCGCGTTTTGGCGCGAAGGCGGCGGACGAGGCCCTCGCGACGGTGCTGATCGGCGACTACGCGGCAGCCTTCAGCGGTTGGAGCCAAGAGGAACAGGCCCGTTTCCGCGGCGGCCAGAAGGCCTTCGGCGAGCATCGCGCCGCCATGAAGGAACAGAACTTCGAGTTGGCCCTGACCAAGGCGCGCGAGTGCCGCGATCTGGCCGCGCCGCTCGGCGACTGGTGGGGGCTGGCCATGGGGCTCGGCGGCGAGGGTCAGGCGCTCCTCGCGGCGGGCAAGGCAGAGGCTGCGCTGGCGCCGCTCGCGCGCGCGAGGCTCTTGAACCACGAACTCGGCCTCGAGGGCTCGGAGTTGGGTGTGCTGCGCGCCTTCGTCGACGCGGCCCTCGCCGCGGGCAAACACGCGCGCGCCGAAGCGGCCCTCGAACATGCGTTGGCACTGGCTGAGCGCCGCAAGGACGAGGCAGCGCTCAACCACTTCCGCGCCCAGCGTCAGCGATTGGGCTCGCGCTGACCGCCGCCGCCCGCGGCCGCATCCGCAAGCGCGTCTGGAACCGCGTCTGGAACCGCGTCTGGAACCGCGTCTGGAACCAACGTGCCGTCCAGCGCCGCGGCGATGGCGGCCAACAACTCGGCGGGGTTGATGGGTTTGATCGCAAACCCGCTGCAACCCGCCGCAAAGCACTGATCGCGGTGCATGGGCATGGCATGCGCCGTCAGCGCGACGATCGGCAGTTCGAATCCGTCGGCGCGCAGGCGACGTGTCAGTTCGAGGCCATCCATGCGCGGCATCTGGATGTCGGTCAGGAGCAACTCGTAGGGCCGACCTTCGTCCTGGGCCCGCTGCACCATCTCGAGTGCAACGACGCCGTCCTCGGCGAGATCGAGTTCGAGTTCCGTGCGCGCCAGCAGACGCTGCACGAGGATGCGGTTGTCGCGCCCATCCTCGGCCAGCAGGACGCGCCCCTCGAGCTTCCGAGCTTCCGGGTTCGGGACCCGCTTGGGCAGCGGCGCCGCGGGTCCACCCGGTTCGTCGGGCAGTTGTGTGGCGTCGAAGAGCGGCGCGCTGGGCTCGACGTTGCCCCTGATCCAGAAGCGGAACGTGGAGCCGTGTTGGCCATCGCTGCTGACGTCGATGCCACCGCCCATGGATTCGCAGAGCTGCTTGCAGAGGGCCAATCCGAGACCGGTGCCGCCGTACTTGCGCGAGACCGACGTGTCGGCCTGCATGAAAGGCTGGAACAGCCGCTCGATTTGGTCCGCGGGGATTCCGATGCCGCTGTCGCGGACGGAAACCTCGAGAGTCGGCGCGGGCTGCACTGCGTAGCGGACCTCCACTCGGATCGAACCCGCCTCTGTGAACTTGATCGCGTTGCCGATCAAGTTGACGAGGATCTGCCGCAGCCGCAAGGGATCGCCCCTCAGTTCGGCGGGCAGCGGCGAGCCGAAGTGCAGTTGCAGGTCGAGTCCACGCCCCTGCACGCTGGGATGGAAACTCCGCACGACCTCGCGGAGCAATGCCGTGGGCGAGTACTCGATGCTCTCGAGTCGCAACCGCTGTGCGTCGATGCGCGACAGGTCTAAGAGATCGTTGATCAGACTGAGCAGGCTCTGGGCGTTCCGCCGGATGGTGCCAACGTGTTCCTGGGTGGTCTCGGGATCCACGCCACCTTCCATCAGGAGATCCCCGAATCCGATGATGGCCGTCATCGGCGTGCGCAACTCGTGGCTGATGTTCGCGAGGAAGTTGCTCTTCGCGGCGCTCGCCAACTCGGCCTCTTCCTTGGCGCGCTGCAGAGCTCGCGTCAACGCCAGTGCATCATCACGGCTGCGCGCGGCCGCGAGTTGCTGCCTGAACACCAGCAGGAAGATGGCGGCGGCGATCCCCAGCACACCCAGACTGCCGACGATGCCCGCGCGCTGGACTCCCGCTAGCCTGCCGCGGTAGTCCGCCAGGTCCATGTCGATGCCGACGAGCCCGTCGACGCGCCCCGCGGAATCGAAGATCGGCGCGTACGCGCTCATGAACGTGCCCCAGGCGTCCCGGAACGGCTCGGGGGTGACCACGGTGCGCGCTTCCGCCAGCGACACGAACACGTAGCTGTCGGCGTCCGGATAGGGATCCAGCAGGTACGAGTGGTCCTCGACACCGTCGGAGTCCGCGTCGCCGGGTTTCGCCGTGTCGAGCACGAAGTGGATGCGGTCGCCGACGAGGCGCAGCGTGTAGATGTAGGCGATGTTGGGTGCGCTCGCGTGCAAGCGCCGCAGCGGGCGGACTGCCCGTTCGTACTCCGGCCCGCCCCACTGGTCCTTTGCGACCAGGCCGCTGTGGACATCGCCATCCACGAGTCCGGCCGCGGCCGTCGCGAGACGCGCCAGCCCGTCGTGCACCTCGGCGACCAGCGC
This sequence comes from Planctomycetaceae bacterium, assembly GCA_016125265.1. Classification (GTDB taxonomy): domain Bacteria; phylum Planctomycetota; class UBA1135; order UBA1135; genus RI-242. The sequence goes on along the minus strand of WGMC01000037.1, from coordinate 32,464 downwards.
GCGCCGGGCCAACACGACGACACTCACGAGCGCCACGCAGCCACAGAGCAGCGCTCCGCCCGACACGACGAGAGCGTCGCGGAGGGGGCGGATGGAGCCTGTCTTGTGGGCGCTGGTGAGGGGGGACACGGGCACTCGTACGGGCGGGAGTTCCGGTGGGGGTCTTCCCCTGCATCGGGCCCCGGCGGTGCCCAGCTAGAGCCGGAGTCGTTCCTCGCGGCGGGGTGCGCCGGGCCGCTACGCTGGCGGGCATGGGGGCGCCGCGGAAAGGAGTCGCTCGGGGGGCCGGGTCGCCGCGCGTCGACGCCGCGACCGCCTCGCTGTTGCGGGGAGCCCTCCTCCCGTGGTTCCAGGAGAGTGCCCGCGACCTGCCCTGGCGCCGCAGCCGCGACCCCTACGCCATCTGGATCAGCGAGGCGATGCTCCAGCAGACCCGTGTGGGCGCGGTCCTCGGGTATTGGCAGCGTTTCCTCGACCGATTCCCGGACGCCCGGCGCCTCGCCGAGGCCGGGGACGACGAGCTGATGGCGGCCTGGAGTGGCCTCGGGTACTACCGCCGTGCCCGTGCGCTGCGCGATGCCGCCCGGGTGCTGGTGGAGCACCACGGGGGGCTGCTCCCGGCGGACCCCGCGGCGCTCGCCGCACTGCCCGGAGTGGGCCCGTACACGGCCGGGGCCATCTCGTCGATCGCGTTCGGCCTGTCCGAGCCCGTCGTCGACGGGAACGTGGCCCGCGTGTTCGCGCGTTGGTTCGAGCTGGAAGCCCCGGTGGGCAGCGCCGAACTGGCGCGCCGGGCCTGGGCGCTGGCCGCCGAGTTGGTGCCGCCCGCGGCGGTCGGGGCCGAAGGGCCGGGCGCTTGGAACCAGGCGTTGATGGAGCTGGGTGCGACCCTGTGCGGTCCCCGTGCCCCGGAATGCGGCCCCTGCCCCGTCGCCGCGCTGTGCGCCGCCAATCGCACCGGCCGGCAAACCGAGTTGCCGCGACCCAAGGCTCGGGCCGCCCCCGTCGAAGTCGAGCTGGAGTTGGCCGTGGCGCGCCGCCGCGGGGACCTGCTGTTCGTGCGACGGCCCGAGGGGCGCTCCATGGGCGGCCTTTTCGAACTCCCGACCCGCGAGTTGGCGCCCGGCGCCGGGCCCACACGGCTCTTCGAAGCCCAGTGGCCGCTCCCTGGGCTTGCCGTGGACGACTGGCCGAGCGTCGGCGAACTGCGCCACGCGATCACCCACCACCGCATCCGCGCCCGGCTGCTCGCGGCCGAGTTCTCCGGCGAGGTGGCCGTCCAGGGCGCGCGGGAACTGCTTTGGTGCACACCTTCACGCGCGCGGGAGTTGCCCCTCAGCGGCCTCGCCAAGAAGGCCCTGACCCGCCTCGCCCGCGGCTAGGACCAGGGGCGCTCCAGCGTCGCCCGACGCCGCGGTTCGCCGGTCGCGCCGTTATCCTCCGCCGGTTCCGATCGCTCCGTCCGCCGACCACCGCCACCTGGAGGCTCCCATCCCGCCCGCCCACGCACCCCAGCCCGACGGGCAAACAGCCCACTCGTCGAAGGGCGTCACGATCGTCGTGCCCGCCTACAACGAGGAGCGCGGCATCCGCGGCGTGATCGAGCGTCTCTCGTCGCTGGAACTCGGCGCTCCCCTCGAGATCCTCGTCGTCAACGACGGCTCGAAGGACGGCACGGCGCTCGAGTTGGAGCGCCTCGTGGGCGAGTTTCCGCGCCTGCGTGTCGTGCGCCACGCGGTCAATCGCGGTTACGGCGCGGCGCTCAAGACGGGGTTTGCCGCCGCCGCCCACGACGTGGTCGTGATCACCGACGCCGACGGCACGTACCCGGAGGACCGCATTCCCGACCTCCTGGCGGCGATCGACGCTGGCGCGGAGATGGCCGTAGGCGCGCGGCGCGGGGCCGACGTGCACATTCCCACCATCCGTCGGCCCGCCAAGTGGGCCCTCCGCCGCCTGGCCGAGTTCCTGGTGGGTGAGCCGATTCCCGACCTCAACTCCGGCCTGCGCGCGTTCCGCCGCGAACTGGTGTTGCGCTACCGCTCGATCCTGCCGCAGGGATTCAGTTTCACCACGACGATCACACTGGCGTCGCTCACCAACCACCACAACGTTGCGTGGATCGACGTGAGCTACGCGCACCGCGAGGGGCGCTCGAAGATCAAGCCGATCCGCGACACACTCGGCTTCACGGCGCTGATCGTGCGCACGGTTTTGTACTTCAACCCGCTGAAGGTCTTTTATCCCGTCAGCTTGGCGCTCGGCCTCGTGTTGCTCGTGTCGCTGCTGCACGACGTGTTCATCGATCGAAACCTCGGCGACAAGACGGTGTTGCTGTTCGTCGCGGTGGTTCAGGTGCTGTCCGTGGGGTTGCTCGCGGACTTGATCGAGAAGAAGTCGCGCCCATGAACCGTTCCGCGCCCGATCCCGCTGGGCTGACGGGGCCCTCGCCGTTCCGCGTGCATTGGGGCCTGGATCCCGAGATCACGTTCTTGAACCACGGCTCCTATGGCGCCGCGCCGCGGGTCGTACTGGCCCACCAGGACGAACTGCGCCGACGCCTCGAGAGCGAACCCGTGCGCTTCATGCAGCGCGAGCTCGAGGGACTGCTGGACGCGGCGCGCGCAGCGCTCGCGGGCCTCGTCGGAGCCGCGGCCGACGATCTGGCGTTCGTGCCGAATGCGACGACCGGCGTGAACACGGTGCTCGAATCGCTCGTGCTGCAGCCGGGTGACGAGCTTCTGACCACCGACCACGTCTACAACGCCTGCGCCAACGCTATGCAGCGCGTGGCCGCGCGTTTCGGGGCCAAACTCACCGTCGCCAAAGTGCCGTTCCCGCTTGTCTCGGCGGATCAGGTGACCGAGGCCGTGCTCGGTGCGGTTACGGACCGTACGCGCTTTTGTCTCCTGGACCACGTGACGAGCCCGACGGGGCTCGTGTTTCCGATCGAGACGCTGGTGGCCCAACTCGAGTCGCGCGGCGTGCCCGTGCTGGTGGACGGCGCCCACGCGCTCGGCATGTTGCCGCTCGACCTCTTGGCCCTCGGCGCCAGCTACTACACGGCGAATGCGCACAAATGGCTGTGCACGCCCAAGGGCTCGGCGTTCCTGCACGTGCGCCGGGACCGTCAGGCTGCGCTGCGGCCGCTGGTGGTCAGTCACGGCGCGAACAGCCCGCGCACCGACCGATCGCGCTTCCGCTTGGAGTTCGATTGGACCGGCACCCAAGACCCTTCGCCCTGGCTGACCATCCCGACGGCCATCCGGTTCCTGGACGGCCTATTGCCCGGCGGCATCCGGGCCCTGATGGAGCGCAACCGGCAACTCGCGCTCGCCGGACGCGACCTCCTGTGCGCGGCGCTCGATGTTCCGGCCCCGGCGCCGGACGCGATGCTCGGCGCGCTTGCGTCGCTGCCGCTTCCGGCGCCGTTCTCCAGCGCCGCCAGCAACGGCGCGCTCGATCAGATCCACGACCGGCTGTTCCGCGAGCATCACATCGAAGTGCCCGTGATGCCCTGGCCAAAACCCGGGCAACGCGTGCTCCGCATCGCCGCCGCGGCCCACAACGACTTGGACCAGGTGCGGCGTTTGGTGGTGGCCTTGGAAGGGTTGCGCGAGCAATCGTTCCGGACGGCGGAGCGTCCCTAGATCGGGGCTCCGATTTCGCGGCGTCGCGGGCATCGAATCCCGCGGTTAGAGTTTCGACCGACGCGCCGGATCGCGCCCCCGCGTCCGCCCTCTCCCAGCGCCATGCTCTCGACGATCTTCGCCCCGAAGCTTCTGCTGCTGTACGGCTATGTGGCCTGCGTTCTAGGGGTCCACCTGCGCGGTCGTGTGCGCCTGCGATTCGAGCGCCAGTTGACCGAACACTCGGGGCTCTTCTCGCCGCTCAACACACTCTTCTACCTGTTCTCTGCGGTTCCGAAGGATCCGTTCCTCGATCCCGCGCGGTTTCCACAACTCGCGCCGCTCAAGGCCAACTGGCAGACCATCCGCGACGAGGCCGTGGCGCTCTACGCGGACGGCAAGATCGACTACAACGCGGGCCAACAGGACCTGGCCTTCGTCTCCTTCAAGAAGCTGGGCTGGAAACGCTTCCACATGAAGTGGTACGGCGACTTCTTGCCCTCGGCCCAGAAGAGCTGCCCGCGCACGGTTGCCCTCCTCGCGGCGATCCCCGAAGTGAACTCGGCGGCGTTCACGCTGCTGCCCCCCGGCGCGAAACTCGGCAAGCACCGCGACCCGTTCGCGAGCTCGCTGCGTTACCACCTGGGCCTCGTGTGTCCGCGTCAGGATGGCTGCCAGATCTGGGTCGATGGAGAGCAGCACCGCTGGCGCGAAGGCGAAGACGTGGTGTTTGACGAGACCTACGTGCACTGGGCCGAGAACGCAACCGACGAGCCGCGCCTGATTCTGTTCGTCGACTTCACGCGTCCGCTGCACACCCGCGCGATGCGCGCCTTCAACCAGTTTCTGATCGACCGTGTGTACCGAATCACGGCGAGCCACAACGAGGCGGACGAAAAGCCCGGCGCGCTCAACCGCGTGACGCCGGTGTTCTTCCACCTGAAGGCGTTCTTCCGCGGTATCAAAAAACGCACCAACCGGCGGGTGTACTACGCGGTGAAGTACGCGTTGGTCGTCGGACTGATGGCCGGGCTCTATTACCTGGTCTAGGGCGCGCGCGGGCGAAGCTCCAATGCCAAAGGGCCGAAGGGAAGCAGCTCGAAACGTCGCTCCAGTTCGCGCACGAGAGCCCTGGTGCTCGTGAGTCCGGGCCTGTCGCCGAAAAGGGCGGGGTCGACCAACAAGATGCCACCGCCCCGGACGTAGCTCGCCGCCAACTCGGCCATGCGCTGGGCTGCGGCCGGTCGAGCGCGCGCCGGCAACGGATCGAGTGCGTAGCGCACATCCACACCCGGCGGGCCGCCCGCGAGGGACACGGCTCGCCATCGGCTGTTGCGCACGGTCAAGAGCCAGGCGCCCATCGGCGGTACCTCTCGCCGCTCCAGTTCGGCCAATACCTCCCGCGCAAACGTGTCGTCCCGCCCCTCGGCGCGGTAGCCCTCGCGCAGATCCCACGCGAGCAGGAATTGGGCCACGAGCAACACCAGGAGGACCCACCGCCGCGCGCAGGAACTCCCGAGGGCCGCGCTGGTGCCCAGCGCCATCGGCGCAACGAGGCCGATCGGATACCCGCCGAGCTCGCGGATTCCGACGAGGGCGAGCGCACAGGGGTTGGCAACGAGGACCGCGAGGAATGGCAAAGCCTCCGCCGAACCCCGCCGCCACGCGCCGAGCCAACCCAGCACGGCCAGCGGGCCCAGAACGCCGAACGGCAACACGAACTCGGCCCACACGAAGTCCAGGTAGTCGCGGGGAGCGAGTGCGCCGAACTCCGCGATGCGCGCGGGCAGCGCCTTTCCCTGGTCGCCGATGTTGCTCGTCGTGTCGAGATAGGCGACCCAATCGAGTTGTGCGGCGAGCGGCCCGGCGGCGAGCGCAAGCAGCGGCCCAGCCAAGAGCACCAGCCAGCTCAACGCGCGCCGCCAGGGGCCGGGTGGCACCGCCAGCAGCAGGAACAGCGGCGCGAGCCCCACCAACACCGGATGGAAGAGCGGCACCGCAGCCGCCGCCATCAAGCACAGAAGCGACCGCCGCCACCCGAACACGTGCGGTTTGCTCCACACCGCCAGCACCGCGACCGTCGCACCGAAACACTGCAGCCCGTGCACCTCCGCGGTGGTCGCGAAGAACCACACCGACGGCGCGAGCGCGACCAGCGCGGCCACCCCGGGTCCGACCGCGCCCGCGATGCACCCGACGGCCAGGGCCATGGGCGCGAGCGACAGCCAGCGCACGGCCTCTTCGCCCGAAAAGCCGAGCGCGCAGAGGCCGCGCCCGAGCTGGGCGAGCAGCCAATGGTGGGACCCGCCGCCGGCCTCCAGGGCGAGGCCCAGGTCGACGCCGTCGCCAAAGGCCCGTCCCAAGGGGGTCAGCGCGTAGAACAGGAGCGCAACGAGGCTCCCCACCCAGAACCGCCGGGGCGAAAACGGACGCGCCTGCACCCCTCCGCCGACCGCCTCTGCCCCGTTCACCACGGCCGGATTCTAGTCCGCACGCGGGGGCACAAAGCTCCGCGGTCGCCGCCGGTTAGGATGCCCGGCCCAACGCTTTTGGCCGAGGGCAATCGCCATGGCCTCACCTTCCCGCCGAGATTCCGCGCCCGCTCCCCGACTCGGGGACTTCTTGCCGCGCACCCGCGCCGAAATGGAAGCGCGAGGGTGGGACGAGCTCGACATCGTGCTCGTCTCGGGCGACGCGTACGTGGACCACTCTTCCTTCGGCGCGGCCGCGATCGGCCGTTTCCTCGAGTCGAAGGGGCTTCGCGTGGGCATGCTCGACTGCCCCGAACTCGCCGAAGACGGCGTGACGGCAGACGATTCCGGTTGGCTGCGCCTGCCCACCCCGCGCCTGTTCGTCGGCGTGACGGCCGGGACCATCGATTCGATGGTCACCAACTACACCGCCGCGAAGAAGCGCCGCCGCACGGACGTGTACCGCCCCGGCGGGCGACCCGGGCGCCCCAACCGCGCGACGATCGCGTACACGGCGCTGGCGCGCCACCACTTCCCTGGTGTGCCCGTGGTGATCGGCGGCATGGAAGCCGGGCCGCGGCGGCTCGCGTACTACGACTACTGGGACGAAAAACTGCGCCGCTCGATCCTGGTCGACGCGAAGGCCGATCTTTTGGTGTGGGGCATGGGCGAACGCACGGCGCTCGAAGTCGCGCGTCGCCTGCAGCGCGGCGAGTCGCTCGGCGGCATGGCGCAGACGTGCGAGCTGGTCGCCAAGGCCGATGTGCCGAACGACGTGCGTTGGGTGCCCTCCTACGAGGAGATTGCCGCGGATTGGAAGTTGCTCGTGCCGCTGTTCGACGCCGTGCGCGAGGAGAACCATCCCGGTGCGAAGGTGCTGGCCCAACTCCACGGCAACCGCGTGTTGTTGCAGTACCCGCCGCTCGTGCCGGCGAGTGGTCCCGAGGTGGATAGTTATTACGACCTGCCCTTCCAGCGCGCGTGGCACCCGGCCCACGACCGCGCCGGCGGCGTGCCCGCCCTGGAGCCCGTCAAGTTCTCGATCAACACCCACCGGGGGTGTTTCGCGGATTGTTCGTTCTGCTCGATCACGTTCCACCAGGGCCGCGCGATCCAGAGTCGCAGCGAAACCTCGATCCTGAAGGAGGCCGCTGGGCTCGCGGACCGCTTCGACTTCCGCGGCACGATCACGGACGTCGGCGGACCCACGGCGAACATGTGGGGCCTCGGCTGCAAGTTGCTCGAGGCCGGCAAGGGCTGTTTGGACCGCGATTGCCTGACGCCCGACCCGTGCCCGGCCCTGCGCCTCGACAAGGCCAGCGAGGGGTACCGGCGCCTGCTCGGGCTCGTTGCGCGTGCGCCCAAGGTGAAACACGCATTCGTGTCGAGCGGTGTGCGCTACGACATGCTGCGCAACAAGAAGGGCGACACCCTGCCCCTGCACGACACCCTCGTCGAGAACCACGTGCCCGGCCGGCTGAAGCTGGCGCCCGAACACGCGGACCCCGAGGTGCTGCGGCTGATGAACAAGCCGGTCTTCGAGAAGTACGAGGAGTTCGAATCCGAGTACCAGGAGGCCTGCGAGCGCCAGGGCAAGGACCAGTACCTGGCGAACTACTTCATCGTCGGCCATCCGGGCACGGACTTGGCGGCGTCGGTGCGACTCTTCGAGAAACTCCTCGAACGCAACTACAGCCCCGAACAGGCCCAGGAGTTCATCCCGCTGCCGATGACCCGCGCCTGTGTGCAATGGGCGACGGGGATCGACCCGCTCACCAAGGAGCCCGTGCACGTGCCGAAGGGCGGGCGCGAGCGCCGCATCCAGAAGGCCCTCGTGCGCTGGAAGGATCCCGCCAACTTCAAGCTCGTCGAAGAAGCACTCGTCGAAGCGGGCCGCCAGGACCTCTTGCCGCGCTTCCGCGACCTCTCCCGCCGAGCGCTCGACGCGGGCAAGTCCCGCGCCAAGAAGAGCCACCGCGGCTCATCGCGCCTGTTCGCCGAACCGTCCCGCGCGACGGGCGACCCCGACCTGGACGCCGCCGGCTGATCCCCGCGCGCGATGGGCAGCCGCCCGACCTCAGCGAATCCGCGCGCCAGGTGCACGCGTCGCGCGCGCGGGCCGGGTACGCGGGCCGGGTGCGCGGGCCGGGCACGCGGGCCGGGTACGCGGGCCGGGTACGCGGGCCTCCTGGCCCGCCTTGGAGCGCGCGGAACTCGCCCTCCCAACGCGAGGAGCCCCGCTCAGCTCTCGAGCCACCGGCACGCAGTCGTCACCAGCACGGCCAATCCCAACACCGCGAAGCAGACGGCAACCGCCCGTCTCACCTCAGGCCGTTGACCTGCATCGCGCATCTCGCGTTCCAAGTGGTCCATGTGCGGGGCGGGGGAAGGGTCAGTGGACCTTGACACCGTGGACGTACTCCCCGCTGACCTCCGCGTCGAGTGTGCCGTCTCGGTTCCACTGCATCCGCGGGCCGTGGAACTTGCCGTTCAGGATGGAGGCGTGGCCCTCGACGCGACCGTCGGGGTACCAACGTGTGCCTTGGCGCTCGGCGATTCCGTTCACGTAGAAGGACTGCAACTCGAGATGCCCTTCTTCGCTGAAGTACTCCCAGTCGCCCTGGCGGTACTTCCCGTCCCAGTTGCCGCGTTCGGCGGGTGAGCCGTCCGTGTGCAGGACGGTCAGATAGCCGTTGTGCAGGGTGTACCCGTCGGCGGGGATCGTGTGGCCGTCCAAGTGGATGGGGCCCCGCTCCGCGCCCGCCGACGCAATTGGCGACGGTCCGCCCACAAGTGCGTCGACCCCACTGCCGGACTGTTCCCGGACCTCGGTCCTTTGCTCGGGTCGTAGCTCCAACAGCAGGTGTGTCCGCCCGTCGCCTTCCGCCGCGAACGCGGGGAACTCCCTCAGGGCGGGGGAGCGCGACGGGTCACCAACCCGATCGGACAGCGTGAACACGACCAGCGCGACGGCGCAGGCGCCCGCGAGCGCCAAGGGGACGGCGGCTCGGGTCCGGCCCGCGCCCCAAACTGCCCCTCGCCCCACCCAGTCGCCGTTGCCCACGATCGTTCCAGGGTCGTGCCAGCGGGTCAGCGAGTCAAACCTCCGCATGGGCCGCGGAGTGCCGCAGCCCCGGTCGGCCTTGCCCGCTTGCGCTCCGACCGACGGGCGATCTCCGGGCATGCCCCCCCGAATCCCGGGGCCGACGATAGAGTCGGCGGGGTGGATCCTCTGAACCCACTCGCGACACGCGCCCGGTCCACGACGCCTGTCGGCCTCTCCCCCCGTCCGTCATGACTCACCTCGCTCGCCTTCTTGGTGCGGCGTACCTGGCGACCCTCGGGCTTGCCGCCCAGTCCGCCCACGCCCAGTTCAACGACCAATGGGTCCAGTTCCGGCCAGATCCCGAGAGGCTGGTCACGCCCGTCCCGTTGACCAACACGGATACCCAGGCCCACTTCTCCTGGGGCGACCTGGACCACGACGGGTGGACGGACTTGGTGGTTATGCGTGCACAGCAGTTCACGTCCTCGGGGAAGCGCCCCAACTTCCTGCTGCGCAACGAGGACGGTGTGCTCGTCGACCGCAGTGCCGAATACGCGTCCCAGTCCCTCGGCACGCCCGTCGACGACTTCGGGTTCCTGACGCCCACGAACGACCGCTCTTCGGTGGTGGTCGACGTCAACGGCGATGGCTGGCTGGACGTCGTCACCGCCGTGACGGTCAGCGATGCGGACCCCAAACACATCGGCCACCCGCGTGTGTACATCAACCTGGGTGAGAACACCGACGGCGAATGGTTGGGACTGCGCTTCGAGAACGCGCGTTTCCCTCAGCTCTTCCAGTTCACCACCGGCCTTCCCCGCAACCCGCGTTTCTCCGATGTTTCGGCCGGCGACATCAACGCCGATGGCCATGCGGACCTGTACTTCGTGGACCACGACAGTTCCGGCGCGGGTGGTGCGGGCGAGCCCCCGGGACACGACATGAACGACCGCCTCCTGTTCAACGAGGGGAGCGGTTTCTTCGCCGACGTGTCCCAGGTCAGCATGACGTCGCAAATGCTCCTCTCCGCCTACGGAATTGCCTGCCGGGTTGCGGACATGAACGGCGACGACTATCCGGATGTGGTCAAAGTCAGCGCCTCTGGGGTCCCGCAAACCGTCTCCCTCGCCTACAACCGCCCCGATTTGCCGGGGGTCTTCAGTCAGTTCCAGGCGCCGGTGTTGCAGTCGCCCTACTACGTCGATGTGGGCGACCTCAACAACGACGGTCGACTCGACGTGGTGGTCGCGACGGACTTCGGCGACAAGTTCTCGCTGAACACGGGTACGGATGCACTTGGCCGGGTGATCTGGGGCCCGGCGGAATCGGTGCAGACGCTGGTGGGCGAAGAGTTCAAGTGGGGCGGAGGGACCCGCATTGCGGACCTCGATTTGGATGGCTGGAACGATGTGATCGTGACCGACGTCGATGTCGATATCGGCAGCTATTCCGGACGCACCAACATCTACCAGAACCTCGGCGGCAAGGTCGGTGGGAACATCGTGTTGCTCGAGCAGCGCGAAAAGCCGGACAACAGCGGCTGGGTCGGCGCGGTCGGGATCAAAGTCGACGACCTGCGCGGCACCCACGACGTGGCGGTGATCGACATCGACAACGACGGGGACCTGGACCTCCTCATCAGTCGCCGCCTGGGCAACCTGGTCTGGCTGAACCTCACAGATCCGGTCGTCTGCCAGACCGATCTGGGATTCGGCGGTCCCGGGAGCTCGACCCTCAGCCTCTGTGGGCAGCCGCTCTGGGCCGGAAACGAGTCGACCCTCTCGGTCCAGGGTGCACCGCCCGGCGCGCCGGCAGGGTTCGTGGTGGGTGTCGGTCAGGGCGCGTTGCCGATCCTCGGGGGAATCATCGTGCCGGATCCCGCCATCGTGTTGCCCGACCTGTTCACGGCGAATGGTGCGGGCCAGATTTCGGTGCCGATCGTCGGCATCGGCAACCCGGCCACCGTCGTGGTCCAAGCCGTTGTGCTCGACCCGGGCCAACCGGCCGGATTCCAGATCACCAACGCCCTTTCGGTGCAGTTCCAGTGACGTGAGCGCGCGCGGCCCGTCTGCCGTCGCCGCCCATGGAACCGCGTCAGCGCATGCCCGCAGGCCTGCGCTGGCGCGGTTCTTTTTGGCCGACGGCGCCCTCCGAGGAGCCGCGCTGGAGAACGCCCTTCAGGGCGCTTCGACGCGCACCCCGTTCGAGAGGCGCGGCTGGAACTGGGGCCCGTGGAAGCCGACCGCTTGCAGGTGGATGTCGGCGGGTTGGGTCGTGAGGAGCCAGGGCACCTCGAACCGGCCGTTGTCGTCGCTCACCAAGAGGGGAGTCTGGGCCAAGGGCACGTGGGTGAACGTGCCGCCGAGGAGCGGCAGGGCGGTGCTGACCACGCCAACGGAAACCACGAACGGCAACTCGGGCGTGTTGTGGCTGAATCGCACAGTGGCGCCCGCTGGTGCCGTGGTCACTCCGCAGACGCGCAGGGTCGGTCCACCAGGCGCTTTGCCGAGCAGATCCGTTTGGCACGACGCGGCCTGGTTGAGCCACAACACCGTGCCTGCGGAGCGACCGACCAAGATGTCCTTCTGACCATCCCGATCCACGTCGATGACCGCCACGTCGTAGGTGCCGACCAGGTCCGTCTCCGCGAGACCCACCGCGCCGATCCAGCCGCCGGCGCCGGGGAGCTCGCGCTCCTCGCGAAGCTCCGGAAGCCCACCCGCGGGCAGGTTGCCGCGGTTGTGGTAGACGTGCAACCGGCGCCCGAATCCCGGTACCAGGAACTCCACGTCGGCGACCAACACGTCTTCCAGACCATCGCCGTCCAGGTCCACCACTTGGCTGCGCCCGGCGAAGCCGTCGTCCCCGCCGGCCAGGAACTGGAACGCCTGTGGGTTGCTCCAGACCGCGCGCCCCAGCGCGTCGGTCGCCGTGTTCAGCCGGAACCGATCGGCGTTGTCGTCGGGCAGCACCACGTCGATGCGCGCGTCGCCGTTCAGATCGCCGACCGCGAGGCCCGAACAGGCGAAACCGCTGTGAAACACTTGGTGGAGCGGGAAGACACCCGGCGCGGTCGAGCTGTTGTAGGTCGCTGCCACTTGCACGGGCGGATTGACGTAGCTGTGCTTGAGCACATCCGCGTGACTGTCGCCGTTCAAATCGACGATCGCGCAGGCGTTCCCGAACGCGCTGAAGAGCGCCGTCGGGGTCATGCTCTGCATCGACACGTCGACGAAGAACCCGCTGCCGTCGTTCCGCAGCAGTCGGTTGTTGAGGTCACCGCCCGCCGGGCGGCCACCCGGTCCCGCGCCATCGTGGTCGGCGAAGTAGAGGTCCACCATGCCGTCACCATTCACGTCTCCGGCGGCGACCGCATTGAAGTTGGGGGCCGCGGGAGTTCCGGTGGTGAACGAGAGAAGCAGGGGGATGCGTGCGTCCTCGTAGCGCAGGCCCTGCCAGTTGCCGCCGCCGTCGTTGCCGAGGTTTCTGTACACACGCGGGTGGCTGATGTTCTTGGGCTCACCGGCGCCGAGGTGGGCGGCGGTGACGACGTCCAGCAGGCCGTCGCCGTCCACATCGACGAGCACGCCGTCGCGGTCGTTGGTGGGGGTCAAGAAACCGACGTCGCCGGGCACGCTGGACGCGCTGGCGAACAGCGCGCTTTCGTCCTTCAACGTGCCCTGGTCGTTGCGGAGAAGGATGTTCGGGCGCTTGCCGTCCGCGTAGAACGGCGCTCCGCGCAGGGCGACCACGTCGCTCCAACCATCCTGGTCCAGGTCACCCACGGCGAAGTCGACTTCGACGTTGGCGGCCGAGATCGGGAGCGCCGATTGTGGTTGGTTGGACGCGGGCGCGTAGGCGACCCAGGAGTCGGCAAAACCCTGGGCGTAGGCGGCGGCGGGCGTGGCGAGCAGGAGGCACAGGGCTGCGATCGGTTTCATATGGGACCCCGAGGTCGAGTGTTCAGTCGTCAGCTTGGCCGAGAGTCCCGAGCGGCGCAACGGCCCCCGCAGGCAAAACCGTGGGGGCGACGCGGGTGCGAACCCGCGGGGGGCCAGCCCGGCCCAAGAGTGCATATTTCTCCCAGTTCCGGGGCGCCGTCGCCGGCCCACCGCCGCCCGAGCCCGCGATCCCCAGTGCCCGCGATCCCCGGGTGCCCGAGCACTCCCGCCCACGCCCCGCCGCCGGTTCGAAGGCCAGTGTCCGGTGCGACAATCGGCGACACGACGATGTCCCACGCCGCCTTTCCTGATCACTTCTCTGCCCACGCGGGCCAGTACGCGGCCCACCGGCCGCGGTACCCCGACGCACTTTGGCGGTGGCTCGCGCACGTTGCCCCCGCCCAAGGACGCTGCTGGGACGCCGCCACCGGCAACGGCCAGGCGGCCGTGGCCCTCGCGCAACATTTCGCCGAGGTCGTAGCGACGGACGCCAGCGCCGAGCAGCTCGCGCACGCGCCCGCCTGCGATGGCGTGCAGTACCGCGTCGAGCGCGCCGAAGCCACGTCTCTCGGCGACACCAGTGTCGACGCCATCGTCGTGGCCCAGGCCCTGCATTGGTTCGATTTCGAGCCGTTCTTCGCCGAGGCGCGCCGTGTGCTCCGTCCGCGTGGTGTGCTGCTCGCCTGCTGCTACGAACTGCTGCACGTGGACGACGGCGGCCCCATCGACCGCGCGGTGCGCGAGTTCTACACGGGTCCGATCGCGCCCCACTGGCCGCCCCAACGCCGCCACATCGAGCGCGCGTACGCGGACATTCCGTTTCCCTTCGAGGCGCTCGTCCCTCCCCCAGCGCACATGACCGCCGAATGGGACCGCGACGGTCTGCTCGCCTACCTGGCCACGTGGAGCGCCGTCCGCCGGCACAAGGATCAGACGGGCATCGACGCGTTGGTGCCCTTCTCCCGCTCCCTCGCGCAGCTCTGGCCGTCCGGTGCCCGCCGGCCCGTTCGCTTCCCCCTCACTGTTCGGGCGCACCGCGCCCCGTGACGGCGGTTCCCCGGCTCGCGAACCGACCTGCTTCGCGGGCGGCGGCCAGGTCGGGCGGGAAGGTGAGGCACTGCTCGGCACGGCGCAACACCAATCGGGCGTGTTCCTGCGCGCACTCGCGCATTGCAGCGTCGTCGAGCTCACCGAGGGCTTCGAGCGCCTTTAGCAAACGCACGACCACCTCGACCATGCCGGCGCCGTCGCGTGCGATACCGGTGAACGCATCGTCAAAGAGGTCGGGCAGCGACAGTTCCGGAACGGCGACCCGATCGCACTTGACCTCGGCCTTGTCGGCATCCTTGCCACACTCGTTCCACATCGCGAACAGGCGAACCAGGGTGCCGGTGACGCCGATCGCAGTTCCGGGATCGTTGACCGACGGGGAGAGGGCCCGGCTCGCGATTTCGGACAGCACCACGAGGCCAAAACGCGGGTCCTGATCGAAGACCCGCACATGGTGGACCGTGAACGCGTCGCGAGTCGCCTTGATGTCCCCGTCGGACACGGATCCCGAGTCGTCGGACCGCAGCCACGCGACCGGGCGACCCGGTGTGCAGAAGGTGCCCGGCAGTGCGGCCACGACGATCCGCAGCTTGGACTTCGCCGCCGCCGATTGCAGGGCGGAGACGTTCACCCGCTGGAGGTAGCCGATCGACGTCGCGCAGACGGCGGTGCTTCCCTCCGGCGGGTCGAAGGCGGCGACACCACCGAGGCGGGGCGCAGACCGACGAGACCGGATGGCCTCCGCGGTTGCGGCCTCGACCTTCTCGATCGTGTGGCCGAGGCGTCCGAGCCGCGCGATGTTGTCGACCCAGCGCACGAACGTGACGATGACGGCGGCAAGAACCGCCATCGTCAGGGAGAACAGCACGAAGTGGCTGCCGGCGCCCTCGTAGAGCCCATTCATCAGCGCCACGAGCGCCACGACACTGTAGATGAAGGCCCCGACGAACGCCGAGAACGCATTCTGGGAGACGTCGTCGCTGATGATCAGCGGGAACGACCGCGGAGTCGCCGAGTTGCTCGCGGAAGCGTAGGCCGAGACCATCGAAGTTACGGCCAACGTGGCCATCACCAACATGCTCGACGCCATGACGCGGAGCAGCGCTTCGGTCGCGTCGGTGGGGACCTTCGGCAGGGAGCGGCCGAAATCGCTCATCTCCACGGTGTTCGCGAGGAACACACTCACAATCGAAAGGGCACAGATGAATAGAGGGCGGACCCACAGCCGCTCGCGCACCCGCTTGAGGATGAAGTTCAGATAGTCCAGCATGTCGTGCCCCTTCGATCAGGACCTCCGGCCTCCATGTTCGCCGATCGAAAGGGGCCGATCCACCGCTTTTCGATCCGAGTTCGAAGCAGTGGCCGTGCCGGGCAAGGACTGCGGCGATCGCAGAGCCGCGTGCTCAGCCAAACACGCTCGCGACGACCGCGAGCAAGAAGATTCCGCCGAGGAGCGGGATCATCGCGAGGTCCATGTTTGCGAGGCCGCGCCACGCGGACGCAAAACCCTGCACCTCGGCGATGGTGTGGCAGGCCAACACGAACCCCCAGATCCCAAGCACCAAATCGGCGATCCCGATGCCGACGGCGAGCACCGTGAGGGCGGGGTGGGCCGTGAAGGTGGGAGCCTCCGACGTGAAGTTCTCCTTCCCGAAGAAGAGCAACAGGGGCAACCAGAGCAGCAGTGCGTAGACCACCGGCACCGATGCCCACGCCAGCGCCGTCTGGATGTGCTTGTGGGACGCCGTGCCGCCGAGCCACTTGCCGACGAGTCGGATCAGGAACGAGCCGATCCACAACCCGATCAGCCCACCAAGGGGGCCGATGGTGACGGCCATTCCGAGGATGCCCAACGTCGGCATGGAGTCGCCGGCGTCGCGCGCCGCCGCGCGGTCCAGAAACCGCTGTATGCCCGCGAGGCTGGCGAGGAGCAGGACGTGTCGCCCGGGATCGACGGCGAGGATCGCCCGCACGGTGCTGCGCGGGCTCGTCCAAATCGTCTGGAAGGGTCGCAGCCTCGCGGCGACGCGCGGTCGCGCGGTTGCACCGGGCGCGACGGCGCCGGCCCCAGTAGCGGGTTGGCTCTCACCAGCGTCGTGCACGTCGTCGTTCTGCGGCATGGTCTCTCCCTTCACGTCCGGGGAGCCGCCAAAGTGCGCGGGCACGTGGGACGCGAGTGTTTGCAACAGAGCGGCCTCGCGCTCGATCGTGGCGCCGGGTAGTGGAAGGGCCGCATTCCAACAGCAAGTCCGAGCATCCGCAAGGGAATGGATCGCGGCCCGCGGAGCCTCTGCGCACTCGGAATGGCGACGAGTGGCGTCTGTCCAATCGATGGGCATCGACGGAGCCTGCCTCGGCCCGGAGGAACATCGGGCCGGTTACGCTTCCCGCATGGCTGAGCGAGTGGACGGTGGCGCGATCTTCCAGCGGGTCGCGCGGTTGCAGAGGGGAGAGGACGGGCAGGTGCTCGCCCGCATGGCGTCGGGTTGGGCGATTCTCGCCAACCAGCAGCCCGAGGCTCTCACGGGCTGCTGCATGCTGCTGCCCGATCCCGTGGTAGCGGCGCTCAACGATCTGGACGACGCGGCCCGCGCCACGTTCTTGACGGATTGGACTCGGCTCGGGGACGCGGTCCTGGCGGTGACCGGGGCGGAGCGCATCAACTACCTGATCCTCTGCAACCAGGTTCCTGAGTTGCACGGGCACGTCGTACCGCGTTTCGCGGACGAGGACCCCGAGCGGCGCAAGAAGGGCCCGTTCGAGGCCTACGACTTCGCCGCGTCGCGCCGCGCCGACGCAGACGGGCGCGATCGCGAGTTGGTGCGGCGTCTCAGGGAATGGTTGCGACCCTTTGCAAAGCTCGAGAGGGAGACAAAATGAAACGAATGGGGAAGGGGTTGTTTGCCAGCAGCGTTGCGGTGGCACTCGGCGTTGCGGGTTCGTATCCGTGGAACGCGTCCGAAGGGGATTCCGCTGGGTTCACGACCGTGCCCGCCTTGGCCCAGGATGTCGATCTCTTGGCGGATGGTGCGCTCGACGAGTGGATCTGGTTCAGTGAGGCGAATGGAGCCACACGCGAGAGCGTCGCGACACTGAAGGACGGAGTGCTGCGCATCGCGGGTTCGCCCAAGGGCTACCTCGCCACGCGGCGGTGGTACCGCGAGGTGGTTGTCGAGTTCGAGTGGCGCTGGCCCGAAGGTGCCGGCAACAGCGGGCTGCTCGTGCACGCTGCCGCTCCGCTGGCGTGGAACGGCTGGCCGCGGTGCCTCGAGGTGCAGTTGCGTTCCGGCGACGCGGGCGACTTCATCCTGATGGGGGATCGCGTGGGACTCGTGCGCGGCGAGGAGGCGTTCGAAGGTGCCGTTCCGGGAGGTGCGGAGATCCGCCGCCGCATCGCCGTGAGCGCTTCGGGCTCGGAGAACGAACCCGGTGAGTGGAACACCATGCGCGTTGAACTGCTCGGCAACGGCGTGCGGGTCCTCGTCAACGGCGCGCTCGTGAACGAAGCCACGGGCCTCACCGTGCGGGAAGGTGCGATCGGCTTGCAGAGCGAAGGCACGCCGATCGAGTTCCGCCGCGTGCGCTTGTTGCCGGCACCCTCGAAGTGAGCGGCCCGGGCCCCATGGGATCGACGGAGCCCGCCTATCGCGGCGGGTCCTGGAAGCCGCCCCGGCGGTAGGTCAGCACCAGGGTGTCGCGGTAACCGTCCCCTTCGTGGGGTTGGATCGGCGTCGTTTCGTGCACGACGCGGCTGTCGTCGAGCACCAGGGCGGACCAGGGTGCGTGCAAGGTGAATCGCTGGCCGGCCGGCCCATTGGCGTCGAACACGCGGGTCTCGCCGCCCTTGATGTTCACACGCGCCACGAGCAGCACGGCGACGAAGTCGACGCCGTCGCGGTGCGCTCCTTCCGGCGTCGGACGGCCGATGCCGCCGGTCGTGTCGATGCGAAAGGTGTGCGCCTCGACGAACCACGTCGGCGCGGGGCGCACCGCGTCGAAGAGCGTTGCAAGCCCGAGCAGCAGCCCGCGAAAGGCGGGCGCGTTGCTGACTTCGGGCGCCAACGGTTCGAACCAACGTTCGATGCCTCCGTGCAGCGCGTTGTAGTCCTCGGACTGCCAGTGGGCGCGGTGCGGCACGTCCTGCACCCGGCCGCCAACGACCTCGAACGACCCATGGCGCCGACTGCGGTAGCGGCCGCCGTCGCGCAGGTACTCGTCGCGCGGCAGGTTGTCCCAGGCAGGTGTGAGTTGCGCCAACGTGGTCACGGCGTGCCCCGCGATGCGGCCCAGGCCGGCGGGGTCGAGCACGGCAAAACCGCGCTCCCCAAGGTGGCGCGCCGCATCCTGAGCGGCCACGAACGGAGGCTCGAACGGCGTGCCCATGGGCGCGTGAGGCTACCGAATGGCGGCCCCGGGCGCGCGCGTCGGGTGGGCGCCGCTCCCAGGCGGCACCCGCGCCGTCAGCCGTTCAGCTTCTTGAGCTTGTCGAAGAAGCCGCCGGGGGGCGGCGGTTTGTTGGCGCCAGGTGCCTGGCGCGGCGCAGCGGGGGCGGCTGCCGCCGGCGCGCTGCCCGGCTTGGGCAGGGGCGGGCGGGGTGCGGCCGAAGCGGCGGCGGGGGACCCCGGCGCGGCCGTCTTCAACCCTTGGCCCAGCGGGTTGTGGGACTGGGGGCTCGCAGCGGCAAGCTCCTCCAACTCCACACCGGGCATGTTGACGCGGATGCCCTCGACCTCGCACTTCTTCAGGAAGTCGTCCTTGGCGATGCACTTCAAGTACGCCTCGGCGGCGTCGACCTTGCCGGTTTGCACCAGCTCGAGCAGCGCGTCGTTCAGGAGGCGGCTGCCGAGCTTGCCACCCATCTGCATCAGCGACGGGATCTGGTGTGTCTTGCCCTCGCGGATGTTCGCGGCGACGGCCGAGTTGGCGATCAGCACTTCGAGCGCGGCGACACGCCCTCCGCCGACTTTGCGGCACAGGGTCTGGGCGACCACTCCCTTCAGCGAGCTCGACAGCATCGTGCGGATCTGCGCCTGGCGTTCGCTGGGGAACTGGTCGATGATGCGGTCGACGGTGGTCGCGGCGGTCGAGGTGTGAAGGGTGCCGAACACCAGGTGCCCGGTTTCGGCGGTCTCGATCGCCATCTCGATGGTCTCGAGGTCGCGCATTTCGCCGACCAGGACGATGTCCGGGTCCTCGCGCAGCGCGGCGCGCAGCGCGCGCTTGAAGCTGTCCGTGTGGTAGCGCACTTCGCGCTGGTTCACGAGGCACTTCTTCGACGGGTGCACGAACTCGATCGGGTCCTCGATCGTGATGATGTGCTCCGAGCGCGACGCGTTGATGTGGTCGATCATCGCCGCCAGCGTCGTCGATTTGCCCGAACCCGTGGGACCGGTGACCAGCACGAGCCCCTTCGAGAGGTGGCAGAGATCGAGCACGGCCTTGGGCAACCCGAGTTGCTCGGCGGTCAGGATCTTGGTCGGAATGACGCGGAACACGGCGCCGGGGCCGCGGTGGTCGGCGAACAGGTTCGAGCGGAAGCGGCCCTGGCCCTCGAGTGCGTAGGCGAAGTCGGTGTCGTGGGTGCGCTCGTACTCCTGCCAGTTCATCTCGGGCGCGATCTCTTCCAAGATCTGCGCCATGCGGTCCGGTTGGATCGCGTCGTAACCCTCGACGGGCACGATGTCCCCGTGCAGACGAAACATCGGTGGAAGGGTAGAGGTGAGGTGCAGGTCGGACGCGCCGCTTTGCACCATCTTCTCGAAGAGACTGTCGATCCAAGCCATGGGTTCGCTCCAGGTGTCGAGGGAAGAAGTCCCCCGTCATCGGCCCAGCCCGCGCCCGACCTTAAAACGAACCGCGGGCATCTCGGCTGCCCCGCACGGGGGCGCCAGCAGCCCCGTTGGCGCAGCCGGCGAGCGTGTTCCAGCGCGTGTCGAATGGACACGGGGCGCCGTTGGTGTGCAGCTCCAGTACGGACCTGGGTGAGTCGGGAAGCACTCGATCGACCGTGCTACTCCTGCCCGTGGGACGGGCGAGAGGCCGACGCGCGAGCGCTCGCAATTGACCCCGATCTCAACGCCCCGGCGCCCGCGCTTCCACGCCTTCGAACGTGAGCGTCACCGGCAGGATGTGCCCGTTCTCGTCGAAGTCCATGCGATCGATGCAGAGGACGCGGTGGTCGCGGTCGGTTTCGCCGAGTGGGCGGCGGTGGTAGACGATGTAGCTCGGGCCCTCGTGGTTGACGATCGCCGAATGGTGGCCGGCGCCGGTCGCGACGGCCTCGTCCGGCTGCAAGATCTTGCCGATGCGGCGGAACGGGCCGAGCGGCGAGTCGCCGATCGCGTAGGCGACCGAATAATCGGGGCCGGTCCAGCCGCCTTCGGACCACATGAAGTAGTAGCGGCCGTCGCGCACGAACAGGAACGGGCCCTCGACGTAGTGCTCGGGCGTGATCTCCTTGAACACCACGCCGTCGTCGAACGGCACGAAGCCGGTGAAGTCGGGCCTCAGTCTGGCGATGTTGCAGTGCCGCCAGCCGCCGTAGATCAGGTAGTCCTGGCCGTCGGTGTCGCGGAACACGAACTGGTCGATCGGCTGCGCGCCGTTGTGGAACGCGTCGACCAACGGTTTGCCGAGGTAGTCGCGAAACGGACCCTGCGGGCGATCGGCGACGGCGACGCCGATGCCGCCGAGCTCGTCATCGCTTTGGATGTCGTTGGCGCCGAAGAACAGGAACCAGCGGCCGTCGCGTTCGACGACCGAAGGCGCCCAGATTGCACGCTTCGCCCACGGGATCGCACCGACCGGCAGCACACGCGCGTGGTAGTTCCAGTTGCACAGGTCCGGCGACGAGAACGCGTCGAGGTAGAGCTGGTCGTCGTAGCGCGCCGAAGTCGTGGGGTAGATCCAGTAGCGGTCGCCGAACACCGCCACCTCCGGGTCGGCGTACCAGCCCGGAACGATCGGATTGCCCGCGCGTTCGGCGGCCGCTTTTGTGGACGTGGGTGCGGTTGCCGCGGGCGGTGCGGCGCAGGCGGCGAGCAGCAGCGTCGCGGCGATCGCGAGCGATAGAGGACCAACAGCGACATCACGCATCGCATCAGCGTACCCGCCGCGTGCGCGGCTCTCCCTCGGCTCAGCCGACGAAAGTGCTCCAGCGCGGATCGAACAGGCCCGGGGCGCCGCCCGTGTGCAGGAACAGGATCGGCCCGGAGCCGTCGAGTTCTCCCGCGCGCAGGGCCGCGATGAGCCCGGCCAGCGCCTTCGCCGTGTAGACGGGATCGAGGATCAGACCCTCGAGCCGCGCGGCGAGACGCAGCGCTTCGGCGGCGGCGGCGGTGGGCGCGCCGTAACCCTCGCCGACCTGGCCGGACAGGACGCGCGCGGGGCTCGGCGTCGCGGCGCCGAGGAGCCGCGCTGCCGCCGCGGCCAACGTGTCCACGGCGTCGGTCACGTGGGGGCGCGCGCCCACATCGACTCCGAGGACGCGCGGTGGCTGCCATCCGTCGCCGCCGAGGCTCGCGAATCCCGCTAGCAATCCGGCGTGCGTGCCCGCGGAACCGGTTGCGAGCACGACGGTCGACGCGGCGGGCACCTCTGCGGCGATCTCCTCCGCGCACACCGAGTAACCGAGCGCGCCGAGCGCCGTCGATGCGCCGATCGGCACCCGGTAGGGATGGGCTCCTCCCGCGGCGAGTTCGGCGCAAAGCGCTTCGATGCGCGCCTCGACCGCCGCAAATTCGTAGCCGTCGAGCCACTCCACTTCGCAACCCAGGAGGCGATCGAGCAGCAGGTTGCCGGAGGCGTGCTCCGGCTCGGGCCCGCCCAGCACTGCGACGGTCTTGAGCCCGGCCCGCGCCCCCGCGGCGGCCGTGGCGCGCACGTTGTTGCTCTGGGCTCCGCCGCCCACGACGAGGGTGTCGGCGCCGCGGCGCAGCGCGTCGGCCACCAGGAACTCGAGTTTGCGCGCCTTGTTGCCGCCGAGCGCCAGCCCGGTCTGGTCGTCCCGCTTGACCCACAACTGACCGGACCGGAGCCCGAGGTGCGCGCCGAGCCGGTCCATCGGCTCGACTGCCGTCGGCAAGTGGGCGAGCGGGAAACGCGCGGGCAGCGGCGGGAGCGAGGGCGACCGGTTGGGGGACAGGGGCATGGGGCAGAGGGTAGCTATCCCACCGTGTACGAATTGTGCAAGTCGAAGGCCGCCAGCGCGCCCGGAGGGATCCCCAGGGGCGCCCCGGGCGTCGGATGGGGCCCCGATCGGAGCTCCGCGCCGCCAGAAGCGGTGCCCGGGCCCCCCTTCGCGGCGTTCTGGCTCTACTCTTTGGGGAGTCCTAATCCCGGGGCCACGTTGCCTCCCATTCCCAACCCACCCATGCGACAAACCGTCCTCTCTCTGGCCGCGCTGGCCGTGCCGGTAGCCCTGGCGCCGGCTGCGCTGGCCTCGGACCTGAAGCTGGCGGGCCAGAACAACGCGGTTGCGTTGATCGGCTCCTCCGTCCCGGTCACCCTGCAGGGCAACCCCAGCCTGCCGGCCCTGGTCTTCCTCGATGTGTCGGCGGGCCCGGTGCTCTTCGACGGCGAGCTCTTGCCCCTGGGCTTCACCGGCCTCGCCTTCCAGGCGGCCTCTGGCGCGACCAACGGCGCCGGCCTGTTCTCGGTCAACCTGCCCGTGCCGAACCTGCCGAGCCTCGTCGGTTCGACGTTGTTCGGCCTCGGCGTGGTGATCGACCCCTCCGATCCCAACTTCCTCGACTTCTCGAACGGCGTTTCGTTGGGCTTCACGAACGTGCCCTCGACGCCGACCGAGATCGACCTGGCGGGTGTGCCGCGTTCGGCCTTCCCGCACTTCAGTTGGGTGACCTCGTTCCGCGAGGGCGACGTGCTGAACGTCGCCGTGGATCCCACCGTGCATCCGGCCCTCGTCGGCCAGAGCGTCGACATCTACGTGGTAGCCAACAAGTCGGCCGCCGAATGGCAGTCGAGCGGGACTCTCGTCGACGTCACGAACGACGGTGCGAACACCGTGTCGATCTCCGGTACCGGCGTGGCCGCCAACCGCTTCGCGGTGGACTCGGGCACACTTTCGGGCGCGGCTGGCGCGTCCCTCGGTGTGGGTTACGACGCGATCGTCGACGTCAACCAGAACGGCGTCTTGGATTCGGGTGACCTGATCGACGGCGGCGACGGCGCGGGCCTCTACATCTGCCGCGACCCGTCCCTTCCGGGGCCCTACGCCGTGACGTCCATCCTGTACAGCGGCGGCAGCTTCCTCGGGCAGCAGCTCTTCTACCCGAGCAACGTCGCCGACCTCTCGAACCTGCCGCTGGTGGTCGTGAGCCACGGCAACGGTCACAACTACCAGTGGTACAGCCACATCGGCAACCACCTCGCCTCCTACGGCTACGTGGTCATGTCGCACCAGAACAACACGGTGCCCGGCGTCGCGACGGCCGCGACGACCACGCTGACGAACACGGACTACTTCCTCAGCAACTTGAACACCATCGGCGGCGGCGTGCTGCTCGGCAAGGTGGACAAGTCCCGCATGACCTGGATCGGTCACAGCCGCGGCGGTGAGGGTGTCACGATCGCCTACGACCGCATCTTCGACGGTGTGTTCACGCCCGTGAACTACACCCTCTCGGACATCAAGCTGGTTTCCAGCATGGCTCCGACCGACTTCCTCGGCGCGAACCAATCGAACTCGCACGGTGTGAACTACCACCTGTGGATCGCCGAGTCCGACTCGGACGTGAACGGCTGCGCGCAGAGCGACATCGCCCAGCCCTTCCACTTGTTCTCGCGCGCCACCGGCCAACGCCAGTCGATTTCGATCTACGGCGCCGGCCACGGCAACCTGCACAACAACACGACCTCGAACCCCTTCGCGGCTGGGCCCTGTTTGCTCGGTTACCCGGGCACCCACGCGATCATGCGCGGGCACATCCTGCCGCTGGTCGAGTTCAACATCCGCGAGAACCCGGCGGCCAAGGACTGGCTGACCCGTCACTACGAGGACCTGGCGCCCCAGGCCGTGCCGCAAGGCACGAACCCCTGCGTGGTCGTCAACCTGCAGTACCGCGACGGCAACAACCCCACCAAGGTCGTCATCGACGACTTCCAGAACGGCGCGACGACCGCGGTCGCCAGCTCCGGCGCGACGATCACGACGAACATCGTGAACCACATCGTCGGCCGCCTGGACGATCCGGACACGACCTTCACGGCGAACCCCGCCCAGCCCTTCAACGGCATGACCTACGCAGGGCCGACGGATTCGGAAGCGGGCGCGGTGGTGCTCTTCGACACCGGCGCGGACTTCTTCCTGCGCTACAACCTGCTGGCGGCGCAACAGGACTGGAGCAGCTTCCAGACGCTGAGCGCCCGCGTGACCCAGGTCACGCGCCAGCCCGCGACCACCGCGGAGCTGGGCGATGCGAACTTCAGCCTGCGCCTCACGGACCTCGACGGTGACACCAGCACGATCCGCGTCGCGGACCTGCTGCAAGGCATCGAAGAGCCCTACCAGCGCACGAGCTGCGGCGTCGGTGTCGGCTGGCAGAACCAGTTCGAAACCGTGCGCATCGGCCTGCAGCAGTTCCGGGCCGACAGCCCGGCCCTGGACCTCAGCCGCATCGCGTCGGTCGAGTTCCTCTTCGGGCCGTCCCACGGCAGCCCGATCGGATTCTTCGGAATCGACGACATCGAAGTGGTCCAAGACTGATCCCGACCCCACGCACCCTCCAACACCATGAAACCCATCTCCTACTGGATTGCGGCCGTCCTCGTGGCCGCCGTGGGCGGCGCCGTGATCGCGTTGACGACCCGGCCCCAGGACGGCGAGTTGCCGGCCCTGTCGCAAACGCCCCAGATCGAAGGCATCCGCCTGATCGAGGCCACGCCCTTCACCCTGCTCGAGCCGCACACGCACTACTGGCGCGCCGAGCAGCCGAGCTACACCCAAGGGGTGCTGCTCGTCCTCCAGACGAACCCCGAGAACCTCGTTCCGCGCCAGACCTACGAGCACGTGCTCTACGTCGGCGACGAAACGGCGGAGCGGGTCAACGTCGGCGAGCGCTCCGGCCACATCGTGGCCATCGTTCCCGGGCCCGTCGACCTCGCCAACGCGCCGATCTACTTCGGCGCGCCGGCCCTGCCCGAGCAAGTGACGGCGGCATCGGCCCGCGGCGAACTCAGCCGCGCGAACGCCCTGGGTGTGCGCGGCGTGGGCGAGAGCGCCCTCGAGGCGGTCACCGCGGAACCCCTCGTTCTGCAGGACGCCTACGAGCTCTACCTGCAGGCTTCCTTCGCCGTGGAGCGCTTCGCCCCCGACGAACGCGATCTCGTGACTGGCCTGCGCGCCCCGCGCGTGGGTCGCTGATCGAGACGGTCCACGCCCCACGGCGTTGGATCGTGCGGCGCGCGGCGTCCCTTCCACTCGGGAGGGGCGCCGCGCGCCTCCGTTGGACATCCAGTTGGGGCCGCGGCGCCTCGCTCTTGGTTGGCCGGCGCGAGTCCCGGCGCCGGTCGCACGGCTTAGGGGACTCGTGTGCGGACGGGCCAGCGCAGCTACCGTTGGCTTTGCCGTGTTCACCCTCCTGCGCGCACTTCTCTGGCCCCTGCGGTCGCCCGTCGGCCGCCGCCTCCTTGGCGCCCTCGTCGCGATTGCCGCGCTCTTTTGGTGGCAGGGGGATCGCATCGCGCGCTGGCTCGGGCCGCCCCGGCCGCCGGAGGGACGTGTGGGCATCGAACTCGCGCCCGACTGGGGCGGCGAGCGCGCGCGAGAGCTCGAACAGCGTTTCGAGGTGCGCTACGGCCAGCTCGACAGCGCCGCGCTCGAAGCGCACCGCGTGGCCCTCACCGAGCGCTACGAGCGCGAGGTGCGTGCGGCGCTCGACGACACACGCGCGCGCGGCGAGGGCATCGAACGCAGCTACGCCGCCGGCGCACCGACGGCGCTGCCACCCGAAGTGCCCGTGGACGCGATCATCGAAGTGGTGCTGGACCCCGAGGAATCGGCCCGCACCCCCGTCGCCGTGACCTACTGGCTGCCGCACGCGCGCCACCCCGAGCTGTACGAACTGCGCGACGAACTGGCGTACCTGGAACAGCGCCTCGCGCGCGCGCGCTGACTCACAGCAGCGCGGGCCTACGCCGGCGCGTGGGACAAAAGGGCCAGCGCGGTCGCCAGGATGCGGCCCTTGTAGACGGGCACGTAGGGTGTCGCGGAGGCGCGGCAACTCTGTTTGACCTTGCCGTCGGTCGAGTGGCTGAGGAAGCCCGTGTGGAAGAGCACGAGGTCGTACTGGCGCGCGGCGATGCGTTCGCACGCGGCGTCCACGGTGCGCGCCCCTTGGCTCGCGTCGCACCAGTCGACGGCGAGGCCCAGGTCGTCCGCGTAGCGGCGCGAGAGGTGCGGGTCCTCGCGGTTGGCGACGACGAGTGCGCGGCGGCCCGCGACCCGGGCCTTCGCCCGTTCGACCGGGCCCGGCTCTGTCGGCGCGGGCGGTTCGGGTTCCAGCTCGACGTCCGGGTCGAGCGCGGGCTGCGTCGCGACGGCGGCGGCGGGCACCGGCTCCACCAGGCGTCGCTGCACGCGCTTCAAACGCTCGCGCGCGCTGCCGGCGGGGAACACCTCGGTCGGGTCGAGCGCGAGGATGCGCGGCGCGACTTCGGCGCAGTGGGGCGCCAGTTCGGGCGCGTCGAAGACCTCGGCGGCCCGCGCGAACCAGTCCAGGAGCGCCCGGTCGTTCGTCGCGCGGGACGGCCGCAGCCGCAGCACCTCGCGACGGCGCCGCTCGCGCTCCAGCGTGCGCGGGTCGCGGCCCAGCTCGTGCGCCCAGTTCGGCCGGGGGGCAAACGCCGGATCGAGGGCCACCGACAGGGCCTCTCCGGGCCCGAGGCGCCATTCCTGGGCCAACCAGCGCAGGCGCCCCATGGCGGACGCCCATTCGAGCGGCGCCGGCGCCACCTGGCGCAACCAGCGCAGTTCCCGGGCGGCGCGCACGAAGCCGGTCATGGCGTTCCCGTGGCCGTGCCAGCGTTTGGCGGCCTCGCGCAGTTCGTCGGAACCCGGCTCGGCGGCCCCCAGGCGCTTCTCGAGCAGTTTGAGCACCCGCTCCAGGCTCCAGGCGGGGTTTGGCGGCGGCGGTTCGAGCGCGGCGTCGTCGCTCCACCCGCCGCCGTCCCCCGGCACCGCCGCGAGCAGCGCCCGCGCGCCCGCGGCGACGTGGTCCCAGCGCTCCGCACCGGCGACGCCCAACCAATCGCCGGCGGCCTGGGGGGTGCAGTCGAGGGCCAGGACGGGCACAAAACCCGGCCAGGCGAGCCGCGACCAGACTCCGAGGCGCTTGGCGATCCGGCGCACACGCGCGGTCACGACCGGGTGGTCGGCCCGTGCTTCGATCGCGCGCGCGGTGCCCATCAGGGCCGCGAGCTGCCAGCGCATCGACTCCGGCGCGTCGAGCAGCAACTCCAACTCGGCGGCGTCGAGTTCGGCCTCGAGGCTCTCGAGCTCTTCCAGCGCGTCCGCGGGCACGGCGGGCAGCGCCGCGAACGACTCGGGCGCAGGTTTTGCCGGGCGCTCGACGGACTCCTCGACCGGCGGCGCCGCACTTTCTACATCCTGCGGCCGGGAGCTCTCCCCGGGGGCGGCCAGCGCGCGCTCGAACAAATCGCGGACCAGGCGGTTGGGCAAGAGCGCCGCAAGCGCACCGTCGAACGCGGCTTCCGGAGTCGCTCCCCGGCCGACCGCATCGGTCCCGGGGCCGTGGATCCAGCACTCCCACCAGGTGACCCGCTGCAGTTCCACGGCAAGGCCGTTGGCCACGAGCCAAGCCCTCGCCCTTTCGCGCGCGTCGTTCCCCGGTTCGGTGTTCACAGTGGGAGCATAGGCCCAATTGGGCCTCTACCCCCGCCCCTCAACCGTTGCGCGGAAAGACCGCGCGCACCAAGCGGCGCAGGAAGCGCTCGGTTTCGCGGGCGCCGGCCGTGTCGGGATCCATGCGCGCGCCCAGCTCCGGGACCGTGGCCGGGCCGCTGGAGCCGCCGAGGAGGGTGACGACGCGGCTCACCCGCTGCTCGCCGCCGGCGACCCAGCGGGCGAGGCGCAGGCCGCCGTCCTCGAGGGCGATGACGAGTTCCTCGTCTTCGCAGAGAGGTGTGCGCACCCGGTACCGCAGTTCGGTCTCCGCCGGCAGGTCGAGGCTGGCGCAACCGGCGATGGAGACCGCCAGGCGCGGGTGCACCGCGATGCGCGCCGCCGAGAGGTTCAGGTCCCGCAGCTTGCGAAGCAGGGTGCGTGCGCGGCGGGCCGGGAGGGGGTCGCTGCGCCCGGAGCGCCCGTCGTCCGTGGACGTGTGCGGGGGCATCGGGGGTTGGGAAGGACTGGGTGTGCGGTCCATGTTGGAGAGGTTCCGAGGGGTCGGGTGTGGGTCATCGACCCCAGGCGGCCCCGGCCCCCAGGGCTGCCCGCGGGCCGGTCCCGCCCGCCGGAACGGCCCGGAGCGGCCCTCTGCTGGTACCCTCCTACCCGAGCCTCGACCCGAACTCCCGATGCCCATGACCGTGACCCGACGCCCCGCCGCCCACCCGATCGCCCTCGCCCTCTTCCTGGCAGCCCTCCTGGCGCCGCTGTGGGTGGGAGCGCCGCGCTCGACGGCCCAGCCCGGGCCCCAGGACGGAAAGCTGGAAGAGGCGATCGCGCGGTTCGAGAAGCTGAAGGACGCGACGCCGCCCGAGGACCTCGTGACCATGGGCAAGTCCAAGGACCCCCGGGCCCTCGACTCGCTCCTCGAAAACCTGCAGCACCTCAACTCCCTCGGATCCCGCCAGCGTGCGGTCCAGGCGCTGTGCGGCTTTGCCGGCGTGCCGGAGCTGGAACACAAGGCGTTCGAGCGCGTGCACGGCATCATTGGCGACGAGACGTCGCCCGCGCTGCAGCGCGCCGCGTTGCGCTCGCTGGCCCGGGCCGGCGGTGTGGCCATGGACTACGTGGGCATGATCGTCGACGCGCCGCTCGACGACGAACTGCGCGAGCTCGCCATGGAGCTGCACACCAAGTCCCCCCGAGAGAAGGACTACGGCTGGTACCGCGAACTGTGGAAACCCAAGCCGGCTCCGGAGGAGGACAAACGCCGCTCCAAGAAGGAGAAGGAGGACGCGCCCCCGCCGGCGAAACAGGCCCACAAACTGCAGTCGATTCGCGCGCTGGCGTTTCGGGCGCTCGCTCCGAAGTTGACCGACGAAGAGCTCGTCGAGGCCAGCAAGGACGACAACGGTTCGATCCGCCTGGTCGTGCTGGACGAGATGCAGCGGCGCAAGCTGCCCGGCATCGCCGAAGTTGCGGAGCGGCTGTTCTCGGACCGGCGCAATCCGTCGGTCGTGCGCGCCCGCGCCGCGCGGGTGATGGCCGCCGACAAGGGCGACGAGGTGCTCGAACTGCTGATCGACGAGGGCGCCCACCGCGAGGCGCCTACGGCGCTCTGGCGCGCGCTCGGACCCGTGGTTGCCGAGTACGCCAGCGAGGACTTCGCCGGCAAGTTGATCAAACGCCTAGGGCGCGCGAAGGACAACGAGAAGTGGATGCTGCTCGCGTCCCTCGCGAAGTACCAGGACGAGAAGTTCGCGGGCCAACTGCGCAAGTTGCTGTCCGACAAGGAACCGGAGACGCGGCTTCTGGCCGCCCAGATCCTCGGCGACCGCGGCGACACCGGCGCCCGCGACGAAGTCGAGAAGCAGCTCGGCCGCAGCAAGGATCCGGCGGAATCGCGCGTGCTCTTCGAGACGCTGCTCGAGTTGCAGCGGCCGCTGGCGAAGGACGACGCCGCTTGGCACGCCCGCCTCGAAGAGCTGGCCAAGGGTGAAGACGTCGGTGTCGCGGGCCTGGCGCTGCGCGAACTGGTCCACCTGCGCGGCGAGGCGGCGATGGGTGCCCTCGAAACGGCGCTCGCGTCGCCCGAGTGGTCCCTGCGTCTGATCGCGGCGGAAGAACTCGAGAAGCTGCGGGTGCCGCGCAGTGTCGCGCTGATCGTGGGCCAGATTCCCGCGGAAACGGGTCGCCTGCGCATCGAGATGGGGCGACTCCTCTGGCGCCTGACCGGCCAGGGATTCGGCGTCAACGCGGAGAACTGGCAGCGCTGGTTCGCCGACGAGGGCTCCGACTTCGTGCCGATCACCGAGGAGGAACTCGAGGCCCTCGCGCTGGAAGAGGAACTGCGCCGGCTCGAGCTCTCCACCGAGGCCCAGTTCTTCGGCGTGCGCCTCGAGTCCGAGCGCATCACCTTCGTGATCGACGTCTCCGGCTCGATGGAGTGGGACACACGAGGGCGCTACGCCGAGCAGACCGGCGAGAAGCGCATCGTCATCGCGAAACGCGAGCTGATCCGCGCGCTGAAGGGGCTCACCCCCGAAACGCTGTTCAACATCGTGGTGTTCTCCGAACGCGCACGGCCCTGGCAAAAGGAGCTTGTGCGCGCGACACCCGACCAGGTCGAGGCCGCGGTCGCACATGTCGGCAAGTTCTTGCCGGGCGGCGCCACGAACATCTACGAGGCGATCGAAGTCGCCTTCCAGGATCCGGCCCTCGACACGCTGTTCGTGCTGTCCGACGGCCAACCCGCCGGCGGCAAAGTGGACGATCCCGTGCTGATCCGGGACCATGTGCGGCGCTGGAACGCGGGCCGCAACGTGCGCATCCACACCATCGCCATCGCCGAGAGTCTGCCCATCCTGCGTTGGTTGTCCGAGGACACCGGCGGCACCCACGTCTTCATCCCGTGATCGACTGAGCGGGACCCCGCCGCTGGCAGCCCGCGGGCCGGCGCGCAGTCCCTCGGAAACCGACGGTGCAACGGTCCACGGCCCTGAGGCTCTGCCTGAGTCTATTGGTAGCGGGGCTCTTGCTCGCGCTGCTCTCCCACTGGGGTGGTGTGGGGCTCTCCGACTTCCGCGCGGCGCTCGCGCGATTGGACGGCAGGACCTACGCACTCGCGCTGCTCCTGCACGCGGGGATCTACGGCTTGCGTTCCTGGCGTTTTGCGCTGTTGCTTCCGCGCGAGCAACGCCCCGGTGTTTCGGTGACGCTCGCCGTCTCCGCGGCGCACAACTTGGCGAGTTACGTCCTGCCGGCAAAAACCGGTGAGGTCTCCCTCGTTCTGTACCTCAAGACCTACGGGGGGGTGAGCGCTTCCGCCGGGCTGGCGTCGCTGTTGGTCTCGCGCCTGTTCGACCTCGCGGTCCTGTGCGCGTGGGTCGCGGGGGCGGTCGCTTGGCTAGGCAGCGACAACACGAAGCTGGCGCGGCTCCTGCCGCTCGTTCTGCCGCTCGGACTACTCGCCATCGCGCTGGCCGGTTTGTGCATGCGGCCGCATTGGCTCTCCAGTTCGTCGCTCCTCTTGTCGCGCGCACTTCGTCTTTCGCGCTACGCGATCGGGCGGGCCGTCGTCGTGCGCTTGGAGCGCCTGCGACTCGCGCTGCGCGGCACCTCCGGCCCGGGCACGCAGCTCGCCTGCCTCGGGATCACGGCGGGGCAGTGGGCTCTGGTGTTTGGCTTCTACGCGGTGCTGGCCCGGGGCGTGGGGCTGCCCGATTCCGTCGGGTACGGCGAGGCGGTTTTCGGGTCGAGTTTGGCCGTGCTCTTCAACCTGTTGCCGATCAACGGGTTCGCGGGTTTTGGCACGCAGGAGCTGGGTTGGAACATCGGCTTCGAGCTGCTCGGCGTGCCGCGGGACCTGGCCCTGGCGAGCGGCCTCGCGGTGCACCTCGTGCAGTTGGCGAACGTCGTGCTGTTCGGCCTCGTCGCGCACCTCGCCTTGGGTTTCGTGCGACACAAGCGCTAACCGACCCACGCCGCCAACGGCCCACCCCGCGTAGGGGCAACGCGCCGACGTTGGAGCGCAACGGCCTCGGGACGACGCGCCGACGTTGGTGCGCAACGGCCTCGGGACCACGCTCCGACGTTGACGTGCTGCGCGCTCGGGGCAACGCCCCGACCGATAGTAGCCTGGGGCAACGCCCCAGGTTTCGGCATGGTGCAACGCCGGGCTGAAGGCCCGGCCCATCGATTGGGACCCCGCCAATGGCGCGGGCCTTCAGCCCTTGCCTGCGCTCTCTACGCAACCTGGGGCGTTGCCCCAGGCTACTATCGGATGGGGCTTTGCCCCGTTCGGACGGCCGTACGTCGAAGGGGTTGCAACGACGCTGCGCGTTGCGGAGTCTTCTGGAGCGCCAACGGCGCGCCCGATCGTAGCCTTGGGCAACGCCCCAGGTCCGTCGGGAGAGCGTTGCAAGGGCTGAAAGCCCGCTCCATCGCAACGTGCCAACGGCATG
>WGMC01000004.1 GCA_016125265.1 Planctomycetaceae bacterium | reverse complement strand
CATGCCGTCGGCACGCGGATGATGGCACCGCGCGATGGGCGGGTGTGATGGAGCGGGCCTTCAGCCCTTGCACTTCCTTCCGCCCAACCTGGGGCGTTGCCCCAGGCTACTATGGGGCGCGCCGTTGGCGCGCGCGACCTCTCGCGCAAGCACACGCGACCGCACGGGACCGCACACGCACGCACACGCACGCGCATGCGACCGCACACGCACGCGACCTCACGCGCACGCACACGCACGCGCATGCGACCGCAAACGCACGCGAACGCAAACACGCGCGACCGCAATCATGCGCGAACGCAGGCGCGGGTGGACGCAGGCGCGTGGGCGCGCGCGAAGATGGGTGCCGCGACGTTGGTCTCGTTCGACGTCGTGCGCGTGTCCGGGAGGGGCAACGCCCCGCACGATCGTAGCCTGGGGCAACGCCCCAGGTATTGCGTTCAAGCCGGCGAGGGCTGAAGGCCCGGCCCATGATTCCTGCGGCGCGCCATCGGGTGCGGCGCAACGCTGCGGCGCACGGCGCCGTCGCTATCAGAGTTGCAGCGCGATCTGGTACGCGGCGAAACGCGCGAAGCGGGTCGGGCTCAGCAGTGCGAGTTCCCAACCCGCGCCGCCGTCCTCGGCGTCGTGGTCGCGAGAGAAAAATCCCTCGAGCCCGTGGCGCACACGCTCGTCCGATGCGTCGAGGTGCACGGATCCGGCCCAGACCACCTGGCCCGTGTCTGACGCGACAAGTTCCGACTGCAAGCTGAGCTCGAGCGGCGGGTACAACCGGCGGTGCGGCACGTGGGAGAAGAGGATTGCGTCGAGGCGATAGCGACGGCTGATTTCGACGAGGGCCTCGGGCGTGTGCGCGCCACGGCGCAGGGGTTCGCTCTTGCGCACGTCGAACAGCTCGGCCTTCGAAAGGGTCACCAGTTCGTAGGGTGTCGAGCGACTCAACTCGGTGTAGAGGTCCTGCTGCAGGTGCGTCGCGGCGTCGTCCTCGAGATCGCCTTCGACCGGCAACACACCCACCCGCTGGAACTTGTAGGTGCCAAAATCCGCGGCCAGGCGCGAGGTCGATAGCACCAGCACCGTTCGCGGGCCGGTGGACTTGCAGGCGACCAGCCCGCCGAACAGCAGCAGCGAAAGCAGCGCGAGACGCACGGCGTTCATCGCTGGAGGGGCGCTCCGCCCGCGGCGTTGCCCGAGCTCGCGGAGGTCGCCGGCGGGACCGCCGTGGTGGTGGACGGGGCCGCGCCCGGGGTGCCGGGGGCGGCGATCGCGCCGGCAGGACTGCCAGCGCCGGTGCCGCGGGGCGCCGCAGTTTGCGCCGTGCCCTCGGCGGGAGCGGCGCTGCGCTCCTGCTCGATGCGCGCTTCGATCAGCATCTTCTCCGCCTCCAAGCGGCGGATCTGCGCGGTGACGAGGCGGGCCGCCAGGTCCTGGTTCTCGGCGCGCAGCGTTTCGCCGTCCTGTGCCAACTTCGCGCGGGCCGCATCGGTCGCGGCGAGTTGGGTTTCCAACTCGGTGGCGCGGGCCTGCATGTGTTCGAGCCGCGCCGTCAAGGTGCCGACCTCCATCTCCAAGGTGTCGCGGTCCTCGAGCGCCTGCTGGTACATCTCGAGGAGATACAGCCTTCCACTGCCGGACAACTCGAGCTCGCGCATCTGGCCGTCGAGCTCCCCCACCGCGCCGGGGAGCTGGGCCTTCGCCGCGCCGCCGTCCGCGTCGTAGACACCGCGCGATTCGAGGCCCGTGCTGCCGGGCGGCACCGAACGCGCGCCCGTCACCAGGTCCGCGATCCCGCCCACCGCATCGCCGATGGCCTCACCCGCGGCCGCGGCCGCTTGCGGCAATACCAACGTCGAACTGCCACCTTGGGGAGCTTTGGCGGCCCAGGGGTCGAGGGCCGGAGCGCCCTGCGAAGCCGTCCCGTGCGGCCACCCTTGGTTGGCTTCCGGGTGTGCGCCCGGCACGGCCGCGCCCATTCCCGGTTGCCCCCAGCCGGTCGGTGCCGCCGGTGCCTGCATCGGCGCGCCGGGGGCGGACGACCAGCCCACGGGTTGTGTGGGTTGGCCGTTGGCGAGCATGGAACCGGGCATCGCCTGGTTCGTGTTCCAAGAGCCGTTCGCCTGGCCCTGGTTCGGCGCGAACTGGCCCTGAGCTACTTGGCCGTAGCCGTTTTGGGGCGCGCCGGTCGGGACCCACTGGCCCTGCTGGTTCTGCGCGTAAGCCTGCTGCGGGTAACCGGCCTGGGCTCCGACCGCGAACGGTTGGCCCGACTGCGCTTGGGCAGAACGGTCCGGGCCGTTGTAGTTGGCGACGTTGGGCTGCTGGTGCCCGTAGAAGCCGGTGGGCATCGGCGGAGCGCCGAGGTGACCGCCGTTTGCGCCGCCGGACAATCCCGCGCAGGAGGTCAGGACGGAGGCGACGGCAAGGGCACAGATGGACTTGGGTTGCATGGGAATCATCCCGGGCGGGGTGTGCTGCTCGAATCCTTGTCGAGCTCCAGTTCGATGACCGAGCGCTCGCCGCAGGAGCAGGTGAACTCGATGGCGCGCACGACGGCGCCCACTTCGATCAGACGCACGTGTTTGGCGTTGCACGCGTCGGGGCTCTGCGGCGTGCTGCGCCGCGGCGCACCGCGCGACTCCACGTCGACGTTCTGGCGCTTGATGATCGAAGACATGGGCGGTGTGCTCGTCAGGGCGCGCCGATGGCGGAGCGCAGTTCGCGGTTGAGGCGGTAGAGCGCGCGGCTGTGGATCTGGCTGGCGCGGGATTCGGTGACCCCGAGCAGCTCGCCGATCTCCTTCAGCAAGAGCCCCTCGGCGTAGTAGAGGGTGACCACGGTGCGCTCCGCTTCGGGGAGGCCCGCGATCACACGCACCAGCACTTCCTTCATCTCCTCGAACTCGGCGCTGCCGACGGGGTCGGTGCTGCGCGGGTCCGCGAGCAGGCCAAAAAGCTCCTCGGAGGGGCCGTCCTCGAGGCTGACGATGCCAGCGGAGCGGGCCGAGCTGAGGATCTCGTCCACCTCCTCGAGGGTGCACTGCATGTGCTCGGCGATTTCCTCTGGGCTTGGGGGCGCACCGAGTTTCTGCTCCAGCGTCCGCACCGTGCGCTCCAGTTCGCGCACACGTTCGCGCCGACCGCGCGGCAAGAAGTCCATGCGGCGCAGTTCATCGAGAATCGCGCCGCGGATGCGGGGGAACGCGAAGGTCGAGAACTTGAGCCCGCGGCCCGGGTCGAAGGAATCCGCTGCTTCCACCAGACCGACCATGCCGAAGCCCAAGAGGTCCTCGCGCTCGATGCGGCCGGGCAGTTCGAGCGCCAGCCGCCCGACGATGTGGTAGAGCAGCGGCAGGTGCTCGAGGATCATGGCCTCGCGTTCCGCATCGGGAAGGCGCGGGGCCTGGGTGTAGCCGGGCTCCTTCAACGGGGGGCTCCAGGAGTGGCGGGATCAGGGCGGAACATGGGGCGGTCCCCTAGGGACGGGGGGGTTCTTCGGCGCTTGCGCCGGGAGTCGACAGGGCAAAGGCGCGCACCAGCACGCCCAGTGCCAGGACCAGGACCCAGGCCAAAAGGCCCCGGCCCGATGCGATGTGGAGCGGTGCGCCTGCGATCAGCGAAACCGTCGCGGCGAGGGCTCCAAGGGCCACGGCGAAGAGGCGCGCCGCGTAGCGGATCCCCGGACGCAGGTCGAGGGGCGGCGGCGGGGGCGGCGCGGGCGGCGCCTTGGGTGCGCTGCCGGCGGCGGGGCCCGCGGCTTTGCCAGGGGCGGGCCGGGGGTCGGAGCGCGGCGCCGGCGTCTGCGCGGGAGTGGCGGGTTTGCTCGGGGGCATGGGCAGACCTCAGGCCGGTTGGGCCTGGCGGCGCGGACGCTGGTCCACACCCGGGAGGATCGCGAGCAACCGATCGGCAAGGCGGACGATCGCGCGGCTGGCCAAACTGGCGGGTTGTGCGCGCACGAGCGGCGCCTGCAGGAGGACGGACTGCTCCACGTCGCGCGAGCGCGGCAACCACGCGCCGAGTCGGGGCCGACGCGCGAGGAACCGCTCGCACACACCCGAAAGGCGCCGGTGCAGCGCCTCGGCCTCCTCCAAGCTGGCGGCGAGGTTGACGACGAGCTCCGGCGTGGGCAGGGAGAGGTTGCGCTCCTTCGACCAAAGGTCCAGGGCCTTGATCACACCGTAGGCATCCGTGAGCGCCGTCGGATCCGGCGTGGTCACACACAGGGCGACGTCGGCGCGCGCGGCGAACGCCAACGTGTCCGGGCCGATGCCGGCGGGCGCATCGGCGACGAGCACGTCGTAGTGCTCCGCGAGGGCCTCGAGGGCCTCGACGAGCCTCCGGCGACGCGCGCTGTCCGGGCGCGCCAGCTCGTGGGAGCCGTTGGCCGCAGGCAGGAGGTCCAGGTTGGCTCCGGCCTCCAGGATGCAATCGTCGAGTTCGCGGTCGCCCGCGAGGAAGTCCTCCAACGTGCGCGGGCTTTCGAGCCCCAACATCACGTGCAGGTTGCCGAGCCCGAGGTCCAGGTCGACCAGCAGGACCCGGCGCCCGCCCTGGGCCAGCGCCGCGGCCAGGTTGAGCGCCACGGTCGACTTGCCCACGCCGCCCTTGCCGCCGGTGACGAGCACCCACGGCGCGCCGCTCGGTCGGCCGAGAGCAACACCCAAAAGGCCGTCGGCTTGGCGGTTCACGACATCCTCCCCATCAGCACCAGGTCCGCCACGCGGTCCGGCGTGGGGCGCAAAAGGTGTTGGTCGACGGCCTGTCCGTCGCAGAGGAACGCGATCGGCCAGCGGGCGCGCAGGGCGAGTTCGAGGGCCACGGCGGGTTCGGCGGCCTCGTCGAGTTTGGTCAGCACCACACCGACGGGCGCGAGCGCCGCGAAGGCGCGGTGGGCGCCGATCAGGCCGGCGCGGCTCGTGTTCGCGGCCAGCACCAGGTACGTCAGGAGCTCCACGCCGGCCGCTGCCGCGGGTCCGGCGGCGGCGTTCAAGTCCTGCACCAGTTCGGCAAGTCCCGCGCGGTCGCGCGGGCTGCGGCCCGTGGTATCCAGCAGCACCGCGTCGCGGGGCCCGAGGGCGGCCAACTCCGCGCCAAGGCGCGCGCCGCTGCGCGGGGCGATGCAGGGCACCTCGAGCCGATCCGCAAACGCGCGCAATTGTTCGTGCGCGCCCGCGCGGTACCCGTCGAGGGTCGCGAGGGCCACGGAACGCCCCGCCGCAGAGAGGCGGTGTGCAAGTTTGGCGATGGTCGTCGTCTTGCCGACACCCGTGGGTCCGACCAGTGCGATCACACGTGTGCCCGCGCGCGCAGCCGGCGCAGCCGCGACCACCAACTTTCCGCCGATGCGCGCGGCAGCTTCGTCGACGGGGTGCACACCGCGGTCCGCGCGTGTGGAGATCTCCGCCGCGAGCTCGTCGATCCACGGTTTCGAGCAACCCTGCTCGCCGAGCCGCCGCCGCACGTCCGCGAGGCCGGGCTCTTCGCCGGCGCGGGGCGCGTCGGCGCGCCGCGAGTCGCCGCGCGACAGCACGCCGAACTGGGCGAGCGCTCCTGCATCGCCGCTGACGGCGATCGTGACTCCGCCCTCGTCGTCGGTCTCCTGGGAGAGCACGACGGCTTGCGTGCCATAGAGTTCGGCCGCGCGGGAAAGGGCCTCGCGCAAGGAGCGTCCGCGGATGCGATGGATCTGCATGGCTTCGGTTCAGTCGTCGAGTTGCACGATCGCGGCCGTCTGGACACGCTGGGCGCCGACGACCTCGTTGTAGGAAAGCACGGGCACGCGGGGCAGGGACGAGCGCACCAGCTCGCCCAGGAAACGGCGCGCGCCGGAACGCACGAGCACCACCACCTCGCTGCCGCCGCGCGCGGCGTCCGAGAGGGCCTGCTCCAACTTCTCCATGAGGCGCTGCAAGTAGGCGGGGCTCATCGGCTGCGCGTCCGGGTCCTTCTGGTTGCCGACAGCACCCGCGAGGCGGGCTTCGATGGCGGGATCCAGGGTCACGGCGCGCAGCGTTCCCTCGCGGTCCGAGTGCAGCTCACAAAGCGTCCGCCCCAGGCGTTGGCGCACGGCCTCGGTCAACTGCTCGGGATCCTTCGTGCGCGGCGCCTGGTCGGCGAGGGCCTCGAGGATCGCCGGCATGTTGCGCACGGGCACACCTTCGCGCAGCAAGTTGCGCAGCACCTGTTGGATCTCGCCGTAACCGAGGCGATCGGGCACCAGCTCCTCCACCACCGCGGGCGAGATCAGCTTCACACCTTCCACCAGGGCCTTGACGTCGTCCCTGCTGAGGATGTCGCCGTAGTTCGACCGCAGCACCTCGGACAGGTGGGTGACGAGCACACTGACCGAATCGACGACCGTGTACCCGAGAATCTCCGCCTCGTCGCGGAGCGCTTCGGGGATCCACCACGCGGGCAAGCCGAAGGCGGGATCCTTGGCTGCCTTGCCGTGCAGGCGGCCGCTCGCGTTGCCGCCATCCATGGCCATGAACTGGTCGGGTTCGATCGTGCCGCGCGCCACTTCGCTGCCGCCGATCAGGACGCGGTAGCCGTCGGGTTCGATGCGGATGTTGTCCTTGATGCGCACCGGCGGCAGCACCACACCTTCGCGGGAGGCCAGCCGGCGGCGCAGTTGGGAGACGTGGTCCAAGATGCCGGACCCGTTGCGGTCCTTGACGAGCGGGATCAGGCGGTACCCGATCTCGACGCTGATGCGGTCCACACCGAGCAGGTCCTTCACCTCGTCGTCCTCCGACTTCGGCGTCGATTCGGCCTCGGCCGCGGCCTTGGCGGCCAGCGTCGGTTCGGCCACCACCACTCCGGAGGCATCGAGAAGCGCCTCCGACCCGTTGGTGTGCCGCGTGGAGCGCCAGACGACCATCAAGAGTGTGGCCAAGAGGAAGAACGGCGTGCCCGGCATGCCCGGCAGGAGCCCGATGCCGAACAACATGCCCGCGACGATGATCGTGGCCTTGGGCCGGCCGCCGACCTGCGCCAAGAGGTTTTGGCCGAGGCTCAACTTGCCGCTCGCTCGGGTGGTCAGAACCGCCGCCGCGGTCGACACGAACAGCGCGGGGATCTGGCTGACGAGGCCGTCGCCGATCGTCAGCATGGAGTAGCGCTCGGCCGCGTCGCCAAAAGCGAGACCGGCGGTGGTTCCTACGATGATCCCGCCCAGCAGGTTGAGCGCGGTGATGATCAGGCCCGCGATCGCGTCGCCGCGCACGAACTTGCTGGCGCCGTCCATCGCGCCGTAGAACTCGGCTTCGCGCGAAACACGCTGGCGCCGGACGCGAGCCTCGTCGGCGTCGATCAGACCGGCGTTCAAGTCCGCATCGATCGCCATCTGCTTGCCGGGCATCGCATCGAGCACGAAACGCGCCGCGACCTCGCTGATCCGTCCCGCGCCCTTCGTGATCACCACGAACTGGATGATGATCAGGATCAGGAAGACGATCAGGCCGACGGTGAGGTCGTCGCGCACCACGTAGGCGCCAAACGCCTCGATCATCGCTCCCGCCTTGCCCTCAGAAAGGATCAGGCGCGTGCTGGCGACGTTCAGGCCGAGTCGGAACAGGGTCGCGAACAGCAACAGGGTCGGGAAGGTCGACAGCTCGGACGTGTCGCGCACGTTCAAGGTGACCAGCAGCATCATCAGCGACAGCGCGATGTTGGCGGCGAGCAGTGCGTCGAGGAGCCCCGGCGCGATAGGCGTCACCAGGGTCAGCAGCATCCCGAGGACGCCGATCCCCATCACCCAGTCCGCGTGGCGGATCAGGAGTTGTCCGAGGCCGGCGATACCTGCCGCCGGGACCCCTTGTTTGCTGCTCGTGGTGGCTGCCATGGTGGTCGAACTCAGGCGCGACGGCGTTGTTCACGCATCCGGTAGACGTAGCCGATCACGGCCGCAACGGCGGTGTAGAGGCCTTCGGGGATGAAGTCGCCGACTTGGCACTCCTTGTAGAGCGCGCGCGCCAGCGGCACGTCCTCGTGCAGCGGCACACCGGCTTCGCGGGCCAGTGCCTTGATCTGTTGGGCCATGTGGTCGAGCCCCTTGGCCAGAACTTTCGGCGCCGTTGGCGGCGCACCTTCGGCGGACTTCTCGTAGAGGAGGGCCACGGCCACGTGGGTCGGGTTCGTGACGACCACGGTCGCCTTGGGCACGTCCGCGAGCATGCGGCGCGACGCCATCTCGCGCTGCAACTGGCGCACACGCGCCCGCACGTGGGGATCGCCCTCGGTGTTCTTGTGGTCCTCCTTGACCTCCTGTTTGGTCATGCGGAGGTCGCGTTCGTGCTGGAAGCGCTGGAAGAAGACATCGATCAGCGAGATCGCGAGGAACAGCGCCAGCGCGGCTGCCATCGACAAGCCCACGATCCACATGCAGCCGAGCAGCGCCGGCCCGAGCTCTTGCCCCGCGAGAGCCGAGATTCGGCCACGTTGCAAGTACAGGACCGCTGCCACCGTGGCCGTGATGGCGGTGATCTTGAGCATCGATGTGCCCATGCGCACCCAGCCGCGCGCGCCGAAGATGCGTCCCGCGCCCTTGATCGGGTCCAGTTTGTCGGGGCGCAGCTCGAGCGCCTTCGACGCGATGCGGAAGCCCGCTTGGCCGTAACCCACCAGCAACCCGAGCGCCAGTGCGGGTGCGAGGATGACGAGGAGCGCGGGGAGGGCGGACTGGACTGCGTCGGCGACCAGCGCGGCGGCGGTCGGACCTTCGAGCTCCGCGATGCCAACCTCGCCGAGGTCCTCGAGCGCGTGCACGGTGATGGCGCCCGCGTTCTCGGCGATCGCCGCGCCTCCGATGGCGAGGGTCGCCGCGGTGCCGACCAACATGATCGCAGCCATGAGCTCCTGGCTCAGGGCAACTTGGCCTCGGTCGCGGGCGTCCTCGCGCTTGCGCGGGGTCGCCTCCTCCGTGCGATCCTGCTTCTGGCTGTCCTCGCCGGCCACCGCTCAGGCCTCCACCAGGTGGACCGCTTTGTCGATCCACAGTTCGAGGGACTGGATCAGCCCGCCGATGACGGGCTCGAGCAACGGGGCAAACGCGAACATCGCCACCAGCGCGACGGCGATGCGCAGCGAGAACGATAGTTCCAGGACGTTGAGCTGCGGGACCGCCCGCGCGAGCAGGCCGATCAGCGCCGAAACACACGCCAGGACCACCAGGACCGGCGCCACGTAGGCGAGGCCCGTGTGCAACATCTCCGACAGCATGCGGATCAGGAAATCCGCGGCGTTCTCCATGCCGCTGATCGCCCCGATCGGCGCCGTTTCGAACGTGCGCGCCAAACCGCGCAGGACCTCGAGGTGACCGTCCACCGAGAGCAGCGCGATCATGAAGAAGTTCTCGTGGATGCGCGCGATCAGGGAGGTCGAAACACCGCTCTCCGGGTCGAACTGCTGGGACATCTGCATGCCCATCTCGAGGCCGATCATCTCCCCGGCCACGCGCGTCGCGAGTACGGCGAGTTGCGTGACGAACCCCAGGAAGAGCCCCAACATGAGCTCGCGCACCGCCATCAGCACCCACGTGATCGTGTCGACCGGGCCGGGCATCGGCTCACCCACGTTCAGGTACAGGACGAGTGCCAGCGCCATGGAGAGCGCGACCTTCAGGCCGCCAAACGACAGCGATTGGCCGAGGAACGGCGTCGACAGCACCAGTGCGCCCGCGCGGATGAGGAACAGCGCGAACGCGGAGATGGCCCCGGGGCTGAAGAGCGAGTCGATCACGACAGCCCGAACTCCAACAGCCGTTCGAACAGCCCCAGGGTGTAGTCGCGCAGCAAACCGATCGTGGGCGCAAGCATCACGAGTGCGACGCCGATCACGGCGAACATCTTCGGCACCAGGGCCAGGGTTTGCTCCTGGATGGACGTCAGGGCCTGGAACAGGCTGACCAGCAAGCCGACGAGGAGGCCCACCAACAACATCGGGGTCGCCACGACCAGCACGATCATCATCATGTCGCGGGCCAGATCGAGAACCTGGAGGTCGATGGCGGGCATGGCGGAGTTTGGATCAGGCCAAGGTGAAGGAGGTCACGAGCGAGCGGCACACCAGAGTCCAGCCGTCGACCAGAACGAACAGCAGGATCTTGAACGGCGTCGAGATCATCACGGGCGGCAGCATGAACATGCCCATGGAGAGCAATACGCTCGACACGACCAAGTCGATGACGAGGAAGGGCAGGAACAGCAAGAAGCCCATTTGGAAGGCCGTCTTGAGCTCCGAAA
The DNA here is from genome assembly GCA_016125265.1 of Planctomycetaceae bacterium. Classification (GTDB taxonomy): domain Bacteria; phylum Planctomycetota; class UBA1135; order UBA1135; genus RI-242. The sequence continues at coordinate 6,748 of WGMC01000004.1, read as the reverse complement.
GCACGAACGCCGGAACGACCACCTGGAACGGCAGTTGCTCTTGCGTCGCGTTGGCGTGCTCTTCTCCGGCCAGGCCTTGGAAGAACTCCATCTCGCCCGGTCGTGTGTTGTCGACCAGGAACCCGCGGAGTTCGCCCCACGCCGCCTCGGTTGCGCCCTCTGGACTCAGTTCGCCAGCCGCGTAGGGCACGTATGCCGCTTCGTACATGCGTTTCCCGACCGGCGCCATCACGAACATCGTCAGGAACAAGGCGAGGCCGATGATCACCGGGTTGGGCGGCAGCTCGTTCACCGATAGGGAGCGGCGCACGAAGCTCAACACGATCACGATGCGCGTGAAGCTGGTAACGCAGATGAGCGCTCCGGGGAGGAGCGACAGCACCGTCAGAAGCAGCGCGATCTCGAGCGGCGTGCTCAGCCGTTCCGGTGCGCTGCCCTCGGGCTGCTTGGCGCCGAACGGGCCATCCATGACCTCGGCGAGGATGGACGAGTCCGCTTCCTCCTGCACAGCCTTGGCCAGGATCTCCTCGGGGTCGAAGGCGCTGGTGCCCACCGACGGACTGCCGACCTGGGCCGCGGCCGGTACGGCGAACATCGCCGCCGCGAGGCAAACGAGGAGGAGCGCGCGAACGAGGCGGCGTGTGCTCATCCGAGCACACCCTCGGAGCGCAGCATTTCGTCGATGGTCGGGCGTTGGGGGTTGCGTGGGATTCGCACTTCGCTCGAGGACTCAGGCGCGGGCGCCTTGGCCGCGCGCGTCGCGACGGCGGGGCGTGTGGCCTTTGCGGCCGGCTTGGGGGCGGAGTTGCGCGGACGTGAGTCGTCGGCGGCGCGGACCGCTCGGCGGACGGGCGTGGTCTCGGGCTCCGCTTGGGCGCGTTGGACGGCGCGCGGCAGCACCCGTTCCAGGACGGCTTCGAGGTCGGCCTCGAAGTTCGCCGGCGCGGGCGCGGGAGGGGTAGCCTCGGGGGTCACCTTCGTGCCGAGCATTGCCAGGAGGGCCTGGGCCCGCGTCGAACGGGACGGCACGGCCTCGGGCTCCTTCGGGGCGGGCCCGCTGGGCAGCGGACCGTCCGCATCCCACTCGGTGACGAGCCGCACGCCGCCGTCCCCGATGCCGAGCACCAGGGTCCTGTCGTAGACCTGCACGACGGCGAGTTGGTTCTTCCCGGCGAGCGGCAGCAGGTCCACGACCCGGAGGGAGCGCTGGCTGGCGCGCACACGCCAACCGCCGCGCAGGAGTCGGTGCACCAGGAGTCCTCCCCCGGCCACGAGGAGGATCATCGCCAGCGAGATGCCCAGGTAGCTGGCGAGCTGCCCCATGTCCGGCCCGGTGTAGGGCCCGGAGAGGGTCGCGGGGGCGCCCACGAGGGGCGCGGAGGCGGCGGGGTCGATCGGGGTGGCTTGCATGGCGACAGCCCGGTTGGGGCCATCGCCGCCCATCGACTGGGGCTGTCGCGGGACTCGACAGGTGCCGGGCCGCGCGGCGGGCGCCGTCCCACCGGCGCGACGGGTGGTGTCGCGTTCTGCGACACCTACACCTGCCGGGTCAACCGCTCACGTCGCAGGAACCGCCGCTGCGCTCGGCCTCGCGGCGCGCGTCGAGGTGTTGCGCCATCCGGCGGAGCTTCGCGAGTTCGCTGCCGGTGGAAGCAAGTGCGCGACTCGCCTCGCCCTGGAGGAGCAGTGCGAGTTGGCGGGCGCGCAGGAGGTCCGAGCGCGGTACCGGCCCGGTCAAGGACTCGAGAGCGATCGCGCACCGGCGCCCAGCGGCCGTCAGACGGTCGGCGGGCGCTCCCGCTGCCAACGCCTCGAGCAGGGCCTCCTGGGCCGAAAGCAGCGCGTCGATGCCCTGGGCCACGGCGTTCTGGGGTCAGGCGGCCGTGGCGCCGTCGATTTCGAGACTCGTCCAGGCCGAAAGCAACTGGCGCAGCACGGCGCCAGCCTCGTCGGCCGGGCCGATGTTGCGCTGTTCGAGGGCGACGGCGAGCCGCTCTTCCGCGAACAGGTACAGGCTCTCGAGTTGCAGGGACAGCTCGGGTGCGGCGGCGTGGTCCAGGCAGAAACGCAGCTCGGCCACGATCGCGTCGGTTTTGTGCAGGCCCTCGACGAACTGGTTCTGGTCTTCCTGCTCCAGGGCTCGGCGAGACTTCTCGATGTTGCGCAGGGCGCCCTGGTAGAGCATGCGCACGATCTTGATCGGGGGCGCGTTTTCGAGGCTGGCCTCGCGGTACGCGGCGGTGGCGTCTTGGGGTTGCATGGGCGCTCAGCCGGAGGTGGAGGACAACTGCTGGGAGAGGTAGGCACTTTGGGAGTTGAGCCCGGACATCAGCGTCTCGAGGGCCGTGAAGCGCTTGACCAGGTCGGCCTCGAAGGCCTCTAGCCGCGCCTCGAGTTGTTCCACACGCTTGTCGATGCTCTTGATCTGCGTGTCGAGCGCCTCTTTGCGGCCCGCCAACAGGCCCTTGTACGTGGCACCGTCGCCGACGGTCTGGGAGTCGAGCAGCCGGTCGATGGTCGTCGACAGGAACTGGAAGAGGCCCGAATCGGCCGTCGTATCGGTGTAGTAGGCCGTGGTGCCCTTGGCCGCGCCGCCATTGCTGAAGCCGTCCAGGTCCGCAAAGAAGTCGGTGAAGGCATCGATGTCCTCGGACATCTTCGCGTTCAACTTCGTCTCGTTCAGCTTCAGGGTGCCGTCGGTGTTGAGCTCGATGCCGAGGAGCCCCAGTTGCCCGAAGGAACTGGTGTTGTCGGTCATGGCAGAGCCGAAAAGGGCTCCGCTCAACTGCTGGGTGACGGTGCGCAGCACCGGATCGCCGAACAGGGCCCCGCTGGGACCGCCGTCCTCACTGTATTTGCTCTGCCCGTTGGCGAAGTCGACGACCTTGTTGTACGCCTCGACGAAACCCTTGAGCTTCTCGACGATGCCCTCCGTATCGACGCCGACGTTGATCTGTACCGCGTCGGGGGAAACCGATTGCAAGTTGATCTCGAGGCCGGCGACGACGTCCGAGAACGTGTTGCTCGAGCGTTCGATCGCCAGACCGTCCAGCTCGAACGTCGCGTTGGCGGCGGTGCTGAGTTGGGTTGTCGCGCCCAAACCGCTGATCGAACTCGCGTCGAGCCCGGTGATCGCGTAGTCGGCACCGGTCTGCTTGCTGGCGACGATGAGCTGCCAGTTGGGGCTCGAACTGGTGCCCGAGTTCACCACGGTCGCCGTGACGGCACTGCCCGCCTGCTCGTTGATCGCAGCGGCGATGTCGTTGAGCGAACTGTCCGCGCTGTCCACGGTCACGCTGTACGCCTGGCCGTCGTAGGTGAAGTCCACGGATCCGCCGCCCAGATCGTCCGTGGGCGAGGTGACACCGTCGAACACCCAGCGGTCTGCCGCGGCGAGGCTGTTGACCTTCAGGGAGTACGAGCCGGGCAGCGGTGTGCCCTTGGCCGAGGCCGCGACGACTCCCTCGCTGCTGGCCGTGATCTTGGTGGACTGGAAGCCGCCCAGACTGGAGAGGTCCTTCGCCAGGGTCTGCAGGGCCTTGATGTGCCCCTCGAACGTGCCGAGCAGACTGATTTTCTGCTGGGCCTGACCCTTCTGGCTGTTGAGCTGCGCGATCGGCGTGGATTCCGCCTGCACCAGTGCCTGGATGATGGCCTGGGTGTCGAGCCCGCTCGCGAGGCCGCCGAACTGAATGGGTCCACCGTACATGTAGTGCTCCGAGGGCCGAAGGAGAGAGGGCCCCTTGGGTTATCGGCCGAGTGCCCGGGTCGCGTGAGCGGGTTCTCGCCGTCGGGCCCCAGGCGGCGACCCGAAGCGGAGGCACGGTTCCCGTCGAGATGGTCAGAGGGAAAAATGTTCCGCGCTCGGCGGAGTCCGAGCGCGTGCGAATGGCGGTCGGGGGGACCCCACGGGGGGTCCCCCTTCCCTTGCGGATTCGGTCAGGTAACCCGTGCCGAAGCTTCAGCTTGCGCCTTGGCCCCGACCTTCGGGATCAACCGAGCAGTCGCAGCGCGAGCTGGGGCTGCACGTTGGCCTGGCCGAGAACCGACACAGCGGCCTGCTGCAGGATCGAGTTCCGCGTCAAGTCCGCGGTCTCCATGGCCACGTCCACGTCGCGGATGCGGCTTTCGGCAGCGCTCAGACCCTCGCGGGTGTTCTGGATGCTGCGGAACGAGGAGCTGAGGCGGTTCGTCGCCGCACCCAAGTTGCCTCGGGCGGTGCTGACACTGTTGATCGCGGTGTCGATCGCAGCGAGGGCTGCGGAAGCGTTGGTCGCATCCGTCGCGTCGAGCGAGTCGATCGCCAAGGTGGCCGCGGTCACGTCGTTCTCGGTGATCGTGATCGTGTCACCCGAGTCGAGGCCGACTTGGATGTCGATGTCACCGCCGGCGTCGAGCAAGCTGATGCCGTTGAACTCGGTGCTGCCCGCGATACGGTCGATTTCCTCGATCAGGGCCTGGAACTCGACGTCGATGATGGCTTGGTCGTCCGTGGAGACCGTGCCGTTCGAGGCCTGCAGCGCCAACTCGCGCATCCGCACGAGGTTGTTGCTGACTTCGTTCAAGGCGCCTTCCGCGGTCTGCGCCATGCTGATGCCGTCCTGGGCGTTGCGGCCCGCTTGGCTCAAGCCTCGGATCTGGGAGCGCATGCGCTCCGAGATACCCATACCGGCGGCGTCGTCCGCAGCCGTTGCGATGCGCAGACCCGACGACAGGCGCGCGTAGTTGCCGCCAAGACGATCGCTGACCTGCGACAGGTTGCGCTGCGCCGTGATGGCATAGATGTTGGTATTGACACGAAGACCCATCTTCGTAACCTCTGGATTGGAGTAGAAAAATCAAACGGGATCCCGACTGGTTTCCCGCAAGGTTGGGCGAGAGTTCCCGCGCGCACTCCGCTGTTTGGCACAACGGCGGAGCACTTTGGGGTGCGAAGGTTCCCTCATCCGACCCGAGCGCCGCCCAGTCCACCGGACTGAACATCGCTCGGTGTCCAGCACCCTGCACACGCCCTTTCGGGCACGTACCGTGGTTCTGGAGTTCGTGTTGTCACAGAAGGTCCGGGGAAGCGCCGCGTCGCGGCGCGCTCGACCGTGTGTACGGACCACGACGTGTGACCCGCGATGTTGCGAAGGGATGGGCTCTGGCGAGCTCAGCCGTGGTGATGCCGCGAAAACCGTTGCGATCTTCGGTGTGCACCCAAGTCGTCGTGGATGGACACAATCGCCGCGGACGTTCGAGGAACATCGGAGCTGGGCGTGCAGAAGTTCCGTGTCTTGGCGCGGCCCCTTTCTCGGGGCTCATCGTTGTCCAGACACCGTGGGTTGGGCGACATGCGCTCCGGAGCTTCGCTCGAGGGGTCCCCGGGTCCTTTGACCCGGGGACACTGGCGACTCCAGTCGCAATCACCGCGCGCGGCCTACGAGCTCGTCGTGCGCGATCCCGAAGGCCGCGCGTGCGCTTCGATCAGCCGAGCAACTGCAGGGCGAGCTGGGGCTGAGCGTTGGCTTGGCTCAGGATGGCCACGGAAGCCTGCTGCAGGATCGAGTTCCGCGTCAGGTCGGCGGTCTCGGACGCGACGTCCACGTCGCGGATGCGGCTCTCGGCGGCACTCAGACCCTCGCGGGTGTTCTGGATGCTGCGGTAGGAGGAGCTGAGGCGGTTTTGCACCGCGCCCAGGCTTCCGCGGGCGGTGTTCACCGTGTTGATCGCCAAGTCGATGGCGGCCAGGGCAGTCGACGCGTTGGTCGCGTCCGTGGTATCCAGCGCGTCGATCGCCAGGGTGGCGGCGGTCACGTCGTTCTCGGTGATCGTGATCGTCTCGCCCGTATCCAGGCCGACCTGGATGTCGATGTCGCCGCCGGCGTTCAAGAGGCTGAGGCCGTTGAACTCGGTTTCCGTCGCGATCCGGTCGATCTCTTCGACCAGGGCCTGGAACTCGACATCGATGATCGCCTGGTCATCGGTCGAAACCGTGCCGTTGGCGGCCTGCAGGGCGAGCTCGCGCATCCGAGTCAGGTTGTTGCTGATCTCGTTCATCGCGCCCTCGGCGGTCTGCGCGAGGCTGATGCCGTCCTGGGCGTTGCGGCCGAGCTGGCCGAGCGAACGGATCTGGGAGCGCATGCGCTCCGAGATGCCGAGGCCGGCCGCATCGTCGGCGGCCGTCGCGATGCGAAGACCCGAGGAGAGCCGGCTGTAGTTGCCGGCGAGGCGGTCGCTCACCGCGCCGAGGTTGCGTTGGGCGGTGATGGCGTACAGGTTGGTGTTGACACGAAGACCCATGGTGATAACCCTTTTGGACTGGAGTGGGGACAAGCGGAATCCCTGTTGGGACTCCTCCGGGGTGGGTCTGGGCACCCCCATTCCGCGTCGATTGGCACATCTTCGCGGAACGGGCACGTGGGTGTCCGGACCCGGTATCCCGCGCCGCATGGGGAGCACACGCTCCCCGGCGACACGGGCGTTCTTTCTCGGCTCGCACGCAAGCTGCGCGCGTCGGCCCTTCGAGGCCCAGCCGTTGACGTTGTGAAGAGAACTTGGCTGTCCGGTCGTCGGTTCCCGGTCTGCGATGGCACTCGCGAACCAGGGCCCTCAGGCGGCCGGTGTTTTCGGCTGGGAACGGGGAGTCGCCACCGTGGCGACCCCCCTCCTCAGCGATCGACCCCTCAGAGAGGCCGTTCTTCGTTGTTGCGCCGGATTCCGAGCGTCGTTCCGCAGCCCGACAGTTGCCTGGCTTTGGTCCAACGTG
>WGMC01000007.1 GCA_016125265.1 Planctomycetaceae bacterium | reverse complement strand
TGGGGCCGTGGCATCCGCAGTCGACCTTGAACAGGTCGTCGAGGACGGCCGCGGCCCCGAAGTGCCACCAGGCGGCGAAAGGCGGCCGAAGGCCGCCGGTTGGGCCGTCCGATCGCAAACGTGGTGGATAATCCGGGCTAGGAGTCGCGGACGAGCCGCGCACTTTTCCCATCAATGGCGGAAGTGGCGGACGCCGGTGAACACCATCGGCACGCCGCGCTGGTCGCAGCTCTCGACCACGGCGTTGTCGCGGACCGAGCCGCCCGGTTGCAGGATCGCCGCAACACCGCCCTCGATGGCCAGCTCGACGCCGTCGGGGAACGGGAAGAATGCATCGGACGCCAGGGCAGAGCCCTGCGCGCGGGCTCCCGCCTTGTGCATTGCGATGCGTACCGCATCGACACGACTCATTTGTCCGGCGCCGACCCCAACGACCTCTGCGCCGTCACCATCGGCCTGGGCCAACACGATCGCGTTGGAACCGACGTGTTTCGCGAGCCGCGCCGCGAACAACAGCGCACGCGACTGGGCCGCGGTGGGCGCCGTCTGGGTGACGCAGCGCAGATCCGCGGCGGACTCGACCACGGCGTCGGAGGTCTGCGCCAGGAAGCCGCCCGAGATCGGTCGCACAAGCACCTCTTCGCGCGGCGCGCTGAGTTCTCCGAGCTCCACGAGCCGCACGTTCTTTCCCCACTTGGGGCGCGTCGTCAGGACATCGAGTGCCGCGGGCGCAAAGCCCGGAGCCGCGATCGCCTCGACAAATCGTCCGTCCGCCACGAGGAACTCCGCGGTGGCCACGTCCACGGCGCGGTTGAACGCGAGCACGGAGCCGAAGGCCGACACCGGGTCGCCCGCCCACGCGCGTTCGATGGCCTTGGCCAAGTTCGGAGCCGTCGCCGCGCCGCAGGCGTTGTTGTGCTTGATCACACAGGCGAAAGGTTCCGCGAACTCGCGCGCCAGGCGCAGCGCGCTCTCCAGATCGACGTAGTTGTTGTAGGAAAGTTCCTTCCCACCAAGGACCCGGGCGGCGGCCAAGTCGTCCCCATGTGCTCCGTGGCTCACGTACAGCGCGGCCTTCTGGTGCGGGTTCTCGCCGTAACGCAGCGAACGGACGCGGCGGCCGGAGAGCACGAGCGTCGCGGGCAACCGCTCGGTTTCGGGCGCACCTCGCCGTTCGTCCTCGAAAAGCCACTCGGCGATCGCGGCGTCGTAGGCGGCAGTTCGTTGGAAGGCCTTTAGGGCGAGTTCGCGGCGCAGCTTCGCGGACACCTCGCCGTCGTGTTGCTCCAGCTCGTCGAGCACACGGGTGTAGTCCGCCACGTCCACTACCACTGCGACGTGGGCGTGGTTCTTCGCCGCGGAGCGGATCATCGATGGCCCGCCGATGTCGATCTGTTCCACGGCTTCCTCGCGGGCGACTCCGGCCTTCGCGACGGTCGCCTCGAAGGGATAGAGATTGACGACCACGAGATCGATGGGAGCGATGCCGTGCTCGGCCATGGCCGCGCGGTGCTCGGGAAGATCACGCCGACCCAGGAGACCTCCGTGGATCTTGGGGTGCAGCGTCTTCACCCGTCCGTCCAGCATCTCGGGAAAGCCGGTGTGCTCGCTGACCTCGCGCACCGCCAAACCGGCCGAGCGCAGCGCTTTGTACGTGCCGCCCGTGGACAGCAGTTCCACACCGCGGGCCGCCAACCCCGCGGCCAGTTCGACCAAACCGGTTTTGTCGGAAACGCTGAGCAGCGCGCGCTGGATCTTTGCCATCGGAGGATCGGGGATCGTTCGGTCGTCTGCCGGATCAGGAACCGGCTCGGCTGCGCAGGTAGGCGGCCATGAAGTCGTCCAGGTCACCTTCGAGCACGGCGTAGATGTTGCCCTTCTCGAAGTTCGTGCGGTGGTCCTTGACCATCTGGTACGGGTGCATCACGTAGGAGCGGATCTGGTTGCCCCAAGCGACTTCGCCCTTCTCGCCGTAGATCTTGGCCATCTCCTCGTCCCGCTGCGCCTCCTTCATGGCCACGATCTTGGCCTTCAAGAGCTTCAGCGCCATGTCGCGGTTCTTGTGCTGGCTGCGCTCGCTCTGGCAGCGCACGACGATGCCCGTGGGCAAGTGGGTCATGCGCACCGCGGACTCGGTCTTGTTCACGTGCTGACCGCCCGCGCCACCGGCGCGCATGGTGTCCACGCGGATGTCCGAGTCCGGAATGTCGAGGTCGACCGCTTCCTCTTCGAGGATCGGCGTCACGTCGAGCGACGCAAACGAGGTCTGCCTGCGCGCGTTGGCGTCGAAGGGGCTGATGCGCACCAAACGGTGCACACCGGACTCGGCCTTCAGGTACCCAAACGCGTACTCCCCCTGGATGCTGAGGGTCGCGCCGCGGATGCCGCCCTCGTCCTCCTCGGAGAGGTCCAGCACGTCCACGCGGAACCCCTTGCGCTCGGCCCAGCGTGTGACCATGCGCATCAACATGGCGGCCCAATCGCAGGCGTCGATGCCGCCGGCCCCCGCGCTGATCGCCACGTAGGCGCCCGCTGTGTCGTGGGCGCCGCCCAGCATCACCATCAACTCGATGGCCCGCAGTTGTTCCTCGATCTCGGGCTGTTTGGCCTCGAGGTCGGCAAGCACCTCGCTCTCGCCGGCTTCCTCGCCCATCTCGCAGAGGAGCTCCACCTCCTCGATGGCCGCCTCCAGGCGCTGGACGGGATCCACGGCCGAACGCAGAGCCTTGGCCTCCGCGACGATCTTCTGTGCCTTGGCGGCGTCGTTCCAGAAGTCGCCTTGGCTCTGAAGCTCTCCGATTTCCGTCAGTCGAGCGCGTTTCGGGAGGTAGTCAAAGACCCTCCTTCAGCTCAAGGAGCTGAGTCTGGGTCGTTTTGGCGAGGGCGCGGAAATCGTCGAGGCGGCTCATGGTTCCGCCAGGGTACCAAGGTTGGGGGTCCCGAAGCCACGTCGGGGTCAGCGCGGGATTGGCGGCAGGGCCCGCAGGGCCTCGATCTCGGCCCGCGTCTTCGGGACGGAGGCCGAAAGCACTTCGACCCCGTCGGCCGTCACGAGCACCACGTCCTCGATGCGGATCCCAATGCCCGCTTCGCGGTCGTAGAGGCCCGGCTCGACCGTGAACACGGAGCCCTCCACCAGCGTGCCCCGCCGCACGTTGGTGTCGTGCACCTCGAGCCCCACGGTGTGGCAGACGCCGTGCATGCGGTACTTCATCACGCCCTGGCGCTGGAAGACTTCGTTGCACGCCGTTTCGATCGTCGCGAATGTCGCACCTGCTCGCACCGCCGCGATGCCGGCGAGTTGGGCTTCCAGCACGATGTCGTAGAGCTCCGCGGCCCGCGCCGTGAAGGTCTTGCCGACCGGCCACGTGCGTGTGACGTCGCTGATGTACCCGTCCACCTCGGGCCCGTAGTCGACGAGCAGCACTTCGGACTCCTGCATCCGGCGTCCCACGGCACCGTAGTGCAGGATGCACGAGTTCGCGCCGGCGCCGACGATCGGCAGGTACGCGGGACCGCTGGCGCCCTCGAGTTGGTGCACGTATGCCATGCGTGCGGCAATCTCCCACTCGCCCATGCCTGGCTTCGTGTAGCGAATCGCGTCCACCATCGCGCGCGCTGCACTTTCGCTGGCGCGGCGCAGGGCATCGAGTTCGGCGGGTTGTTTCACCCAGCGCAGCTCTTCCAACTGACGGCGGCAATCGGCGACCTTGGCGCCAAAACGGCGCTCGAGTTGCTCCTTCAGCGCGTCCGCCCGAGCAGGCCGACCGTCGAGGGGATCGCCGCGCCGTTGTGCATCGAACGGGCGCGAGCGGTCCGCTGCGCCGGCTTGCACCACCTCCGGATAGGTCGAGATCCAAATGGTGGAGCCCGCGTCCAGCCGTTCGTCCAACACGGCAAGCAGCTCACTCGCGGGGCGCACGTCGCGAAATCCCGTCAACTCCTTCACCCATGTGTCGCCCACGTCCCACAACTCGCCTTCCCAGGACTCGAGCGCAGCGTTGGCCTCGGGCAGGAACAGGATCTCCTCGCCGCTCTTGCTGTCCATCAGGAGCGCGGCGTCCGGACTCTCGATGCCCGTCAAGTACCAGAACGTCTTGTCCTGCCGGAACGGCACGTAGCCGCGCGGTGTCGGAAGTCCTCGCACGAGTACGAGCCCGTCCCCCAGAAGCTCGCGCAGCGCCGCGCGGCGCCCCCCGTGGAACGCGGCGCCCAAGCCCGCGACCGGCCGACCATCCCCTGGGCGCGTCAGGGCGGCGACGGGGACCTGGGTTCCACCTTGAGCGCCGGGCTCCAGCGGCCCCGGGGTCGCGGTCGCCGGAAGGTGGGCCGAAACGAGCAGGACCGCGAGATTCACACCGAGGGACAACATGCCTGCAGCGTAACGGGAAACGGCCGCTTTCGCTCGCGCCCGCCCGTGGAGTAGAAGGGGCCCGTGCAGTTTCCCTCACCTCCCCTCGTGGCGCGATTCCAGCGCCGCTACAAACGCTTCTTCGTCGACGCCGAGATGCCGGACGGCACCGTGCTGACCGCCCACTGCGCCAACACGGGAAGCCTGATGGGCTGCCTCGAAGTCGGCGCACGCGTCTGGCTGCGCGACAGCGGCGACCCGAAGCGCAAACTGCGGTGCTCCTTCCAGGCCATCGAAGTCGACGGGACCTGGGTGAACGTCGACACGTCCCTGCCGAACCGCGTGGTGCGCGAGGCGTTCGAGGCGCGGGCCATCGCGGGTTTCGAGGCGTACCCGATCGTGCGTGCGGAAGTGAAGTACGGCACCAACAGCCGCATCGACGTGCTTCTGGAGGGCGGCGACCTGCCGCCCTGCTACGTCGAGGTCAAGAACACCACCTTGGCCCAAGACGGCTGGGCCCTATTTCCCGATGCAGTCACCGAACGCGGGCTCAAACACCTCGGCGAGCTGACCGAGGTGGTGCGCCAAGGGGGCCGGGCCGTGCAGTTGTTCTTCGTGAGCCGCGCCGATGTGCGCGGCTTCCGGCCCGCGGATTCGATCGATCCCGCCTACGCGGAGGGCCTGCGGCTCGCCGCGCGCGCGGGTGTCGAGGTGCGCGCCTTCACCGCGCAGGTCGGCGAGCAGTCGCTCGAGCTGGGTGCCGAACTGCCCGTGGACTTGGGGAGTGGGCCGCTGGCCTCGGCCGTGAAGGCGCCGCGGCGGCGCGCGAAGTGAAGCTCGCGTTCTTCGATCTCGACGGCACGCTGCTCGAGGGCACCACGGAGGGCCTCTGGGCGGCCCTTCTGGCGGAGCAAGGACTGCTCGACTACACGCCGTTCCACGGCTTCCGTCAGGACTACTTGGACGGGCGCTTGGACATCGCCGCCTACAACGCCTGGCAGAACGCGCCGTACCGAACCTTGCCCGTCGAACGTCTGATGCAGTTGCGCGGGCAGTTCCTCGAGACCGACGTGCTGCCCCGCATCCCAGCCGCGGCACGCGCACTCGTCGACGCCGAACGCAAGGGGGCGCGCCAGTTGGTGCTCGCCACCGCGGCCAGCGATTTTCTGGCCGAGCCGATCGCGAAGGCGTTGGGGTTCGACGCTCTCTTGGCGACCCGGCTCGAGTGGCGCGATGGCCGCCCCAGCGGCGCCGTCGTAGGTGAACCCTGTTACCAGGAGGGCAAGCTGCGCCGGGCCGAGGAACACGTGCAGCAGCTCGGCCTCCCTCCCGATGCCTTCGAACACGCGTCGTTCCACTCGGACTCGTTCAACGACCTGCCGCTCCTCGAGCGAGTCGGTCGGCCCGTGGTGGTCGACCCGGACGACCGCCTCGCCGCGGTGGCGCGGTCGCGCCGGTGGCCTGTGCTCTGGATACACAGGGACCCGCCGACCTGAGGTCGGCGGGTCCCCGCAGCAGGATCCACTCGCGGCGTCAATCGCCGGGCGGTGCCCCCGGCGCTTGGCCGCGCGGCTGGCCGTTGGCGTCGTACCAGGAATCGAGCACGAGGCCGTTCACCGGGTCGGCGAGCATCGTCAAGATGTCCGCCCCGAGGGGTCCCGCGAAGAGCTGGTCCAAGGCGCCCTGGCGCAGTGCCGTCGCAGGTTGCTCGCTCAACAGCGCGTGGTTGTTGGAGGCATTCGAGATGCCGTTCCACTCCACCAGACGGTCGAGGTCATAGACCACGTTGGCCGGGTCGTAGACCGTGGCCGGCGCCACGTTGTTGGGGTGGCGGTTGTTGTCGTTGTCGAGGGGGTTGACCGGTGCGCCGTCCGCCCCGAAGAGGAACAGCCCGCTGCCCAGACCCGCCGCCATGTGCACGTAGAAGGGCGAATCCAGTTGGTTGCCGGTGTTCTGCCCGATGTGCTGCTTCAAGAGGTTGAAGTCGAGGGAGCCGTAGTCCCCGTTGGCGATCGCCGTGCGGAAGGCGTCGTACTCCTCGCTCCAGTTCTCTACCGCGTTCTCGGTCAGGTGACACGCCACGCAGTAGCGCGGACCCTCGTCCTTCGGACCCACCTTGCCGCGGATCGAGTGCGCCATGAAGGCGTTGTGCGACAGGGCCGGGAAACCCGAGCCGGTGCCATCCCCACCGCCGTTGCGATCCGCGAAGGCAAACACCGCCGACTGCTCGTTGTTGATGTCCTTGTAGCGGAAGAACGTCTTCGTGTTGGCGCTGAGCGACCCGATCTTCCCGTGGGCATTGATGCCCAGTTGGAACGGCAAGGGCGTCTGGTAGACGAAGTCGGCAAACCGCTCGCGGTACACGATGCGTTGGCCCGTGATGTTCGAGAAGTTGTTGCCGGTGTTGTACTCACCCGCGAGGTGGCAGCCAGAACACGTGTTGGTCCACGACGAGTGGCACGTCGCACAATCCATGCGGTCCGTGTGGCTGAAACCGGGGTGGTTCGAGTTCTGCTGCACCGGGCCCACGCCGTTCGCCGCGCTGCCGTCGATGCGCCCCATCGCGAAGGACGCGGCCGGGCTGTAGAGCGGCGTCTCGTCGAACGGGTTCTGCACCCCGGTGTCGACGGTGACGTCCCGGGTTTGCGGCACGAAGTGCTTGGCACCCGTCAACTTGCTGTAGAGGTAGAGGTGCCCGTCGGCTTCGCGGCGCACGTGTTTCAGGACGTTGCCGGCGGAGTCCACCGCGTGCTGGCCCGCCACACCCGTGTAGTTGCTGGACGCGACCGTCGGCGCGTAGCTGTCCACACCGCCGTGGCACGACTCGCAGCGAATCGCGACGGCCTGTTCCTGGCGCGAGCGCAGCTTCGTTTCGCCAGCACTGACCTTGCCGCCGTGCAGGTCGTAGCTGCCGTGGCAGTCGATGCAGCCCATCCCAGCCTCGTGGTGCACGTCGGCCGGTGTGTCGTCGCGCCCGTCGCCGTCGTAGTCCTCCTCCGCGAGGTACTGGAAGTGCCGGCGGCCGTTGAAGGTGTTGTTGTCCACCACCGGGTCGAACAGGCGTTCGTCGTCGGCCGTGGTCTTGTAGCTGACCGGGTTGGCCGGATACTGGCGGTTCCTGCGCACGTCCTCGTTCTGGTCGAGGCGGATGCCCCAGTACTGCATCACGGTGCGGTTCGAACCCTGGTGGCAACCCGCGCAGGTCAGGTCGTCCATGCCCTGCATCTGCACACCACCGGGCCACTCCCTGTGCACACTGACGATCCGGTGCGCGCGCACGTGCGCCCGTTCGGGTGCGTCGATGTCGTCCGGGTCCAGCGGCTCGAGCTTGTTGACGTGTGGGTCCAGACTGCCGCTGCGGCCGCCGAGGCTGTACGGCATGTGGCACGCCGTGCAGCCCGACGAGCGATAGTCGCCAGCCCGGTTGTTCGCACCGGCGCTGCCGAGGTGGCAGTCGCCGCATGTGAACGCGACCTGCTCGGTGAAGAGCTTGTGGAGTTCCGACTGGGTCACCACTTGGCCGTTCGCCAGTTGGTCGTCCAGGAGGTTGGCCGCCGTGTAGGCCTGGTTGTTGTGGATCTTGTCCGGCGCGTTTGAGTTGTGGACGCTGTAGACCGGATACTCGATCAACTCGCCAACCTCACCCAGATCCGCGGTGAACTCGTTGAAGTTCGGATCCGTCTTGGCGCGCGAACCGAGGTCGGCCGCAGTGTCCAGGTAGAGCCCCTGGTTCGCCGGGATCGCGTTCTCCGCGCCGATCGCGTACTGGGCTCCCGAGAAGATGCCGGTAGCCGTCGCCAGGAGCCCGTTGGAAACGGTCTCCGAGTGGTCCGTGTGGCATTGGCCGCAGCCCTGGCCCGTCTGCGTCACCCGCAGGTCACCGGGGTTGATGAACTGCAGGTAGTCGAGCGCCGTGTGCGTGACGCCCCCGCTGGTGTAGTCGGGGAACTTGTCGATTCCCGCGAGCGTCAGGCGGTTGAAGTAGGCCAGCGCGTTGGTGGCGAGCTTCTGGTTGTCGCCGATCTGGGGCGGCGGCGGAATGTGGGCTTCCTCCTTCGAGGTCGCGTCGGGGTTGCCGCCGTGGCAGATGGTGCAGTCGAGCCCGGCCGCGGATCCGAAGGGGTGCGGATCCTCGATGCCGGAACCGGCGTAGTGCTCCTCCAGCGTGCCGTTGTGGCACAGCATGCACGAGCTGACCGACTGGGACTGGAGCGACCCGGTTTCCCCGCCGCCGCCGCACGCCGCGCTGCCCGCGAGCAGTGCGCCGGCAAGCAGCAGACTGCCCAGTGTCCACGGAGCCAGTCGCGGCCCGGTCCCAGCTCCCCCGTTCGACCCGTCGACGGAGCGGAGCGCTGTCCGCCCCAGTCCGGCCCGAGCCGCGTCTTCTTCGCGGTCGCCCATCCAGATCCTCCCCCTTGCGATCCCGATTTGTCGGCCGGACGCGCCCCTACGTGTCCAGCTCTCCCCCAACCTCGGCCGTCGGCTCCGCGATCCTTGAGGCGAACGCCCCGATCAGCGGACCTCGGCCTGGTTCCACGTGGTGGGGAGGTGGCACTCGTCGCAGTTGTTGACCCAACCGAGCCCCGCGTGGTCGGGGAACTGCGCGCGCGCGAGGTCCGCCGTGTGGCACGACAGGCATTCGATGTCGGTGGGTACAAAACGGCCGACCTCGGCTCCGATGTGGCAGCGGTGGCACGCGGTCACCTGGTGCGCGCCGACCAGCGGGAACCTTGTGCGGTCGTGGCGCTCGATCTGGCCGTAGGGTCGCCAGTCCTCTTCCGTGTGGCAACCGCGGCAATCGGGGCCGAGTTGGCCCTGGTGAACGTCCTCGTGGCAGCCAGCGCAGCCCTTCGCCGTGAAGACCGAAACGTGCCCGCGGTCGTTGTGGCAGCGCAGGCAGGATGCGGCCTGGTGGGAGCCCGTCAGCGGCACTCCGGTGGCGTCGCCGTGGTCGAACTGGAAGTCCGCGCGGATCTCGTTCCACGTGCTGCCCTCGTGGCAGAGGGAGCACTCCGCGGGGAACGAGTCGTGGGGGATCACCGGACCGAGTCCCTCCCACCAACGGTGCACGGCCAGGCCGCCGGGACGTTGCAGGGCGCAGGCCACGGCGACGTAGGCGAGAAGCAGCGCGGCAACGACGCGCATGCGGGGCGAGCGCGGGATCAGAAGGTCCATTGGGCGAACACCCCTCCGGCGTAACCGGTTGTGCCTTCGCGGACCACCGTATCCACGTAGGCGGACAGGCTCAGATTGGCGCGGGGACGCCAACCGGCGGAGACGCGCAGGCGTTGGAAGCGGAAATCGTCGTTGTCGGTGCTGAAGCCGACTTGCCGTTGGTTGGCCACGTCGTAGGAGACGTCGAGGCGCGCCGGCTCGAGGTCGATGCCAAGCGCCGCGCGCGCGCCCAACGCTGTCGTGAACTCGCCGTCGGTGCCGTAGGCGCTGGCACGCAGGCGGCTCCACGGGCCCAGCAGGCCATCGAGCTCGAAGCCGAGTTCGCCGTCGGCGCCCTCGTCGTCGTCGTCCGACCAGACGCCTAGCCGCGAGATCAGGCGCAGGCGACGCTGCAGGTGGAGAAGCAAGTCCGCGCGCAAGCGGTGGATCGCTTCGTCGGCGAGTTGTTCGACGAGCACGGGCGGAAAGAACTCGTCGCGGTCGAGCTGCGGGTAGGCGAGGTGCGAGTAGACAAAACTCAGCGAGCCGGCACCGTCGAGATCGTTGCTCGCCGTCGCGATCAGTTGCGTCACCTCTGGTCCCGCATCCTTGGCGTCGTCACCCGAGGTATAGAGGTCGATCCACGCGGTGCCGAGGAACCGCCAGCCGTCGGCGGGCAGGTAGTGCGCGTCGATCACGACCAGGTCCCGGTCGGCCGCGCCGTTGTGCCACGTCTTCTGGTACCCCACGGCCGCGCTGGCGATTTCGGTCGGATCGGAGACCCAGCGGTACCAACCTGCGATCTGGAAGTCGTGGCCCGATTCGTAGTTGGGGTCGGGCTCGGGTTGGAAGCCCAGGCTGGCGCCGAAACCGTTCGAACCCCGCTCGCGCCGCCCCCACTCGACGCCGTCGAGCACGCCGAACTGGGGCATGCCGTGTTGCAGGAAGCGCCCAGCTTCGAGACGGTCCCGCTCGAAACGTGTGCCGCCGATGGCGTAGGAGAAGCGCTCGAATCGGAACTCGGATTTCGCGAGGTCGTCCTCGTCGTCGCGCAAGGTGCGGCGCTGGTTCCACTCCGCGTCCAGGTGCAATCGTTCTCCGCGGCCAAACGCGTTCTCGAGCACGAGGTCCAAGCCGCTGCGCACAAACGTGTCCGAGCGCCCCGCTTCGCCCGAATCGATGCCGTCGAACGCCGCCCAGTAGCGACCGTTGAGGCGCGTGGCCCGCTCGCTGGGCCGCGGCGGGCGCACGCCGGCGAGCAGGGGCATGCCCTCGCTCCAGTCTTCGTCGGTGTTCTCGTAGGTCGGCTCGGGAAGTGCACTCGGCGCCGTTTCGGGCGCCGCTTCGGCGCCCTGGTCCGCTTCCGGAAGTTGACTCAGTTCCGTACCCACCACTTCGAAACGCGAGAGCGGCACACTGACCTCGCCGCCCATGCCCGGCTCGAAGACGAGCCCCACATCGAGCGCCTCGATCACCGCGCCGCGCAGCGCGACGTCGAGCACACGCGCCCGCAGCGTTTCGCCGGTGCGCGTGCGCAGCAGCACCTCGTCTCCGGCTCGCAGGCCATCCACGCGACCCTTGTCGACACCCGCGCGACCCTCGCCCATCACCGAGCGCACACGCAGACTGACGATCACCGCGCCCTGCACCTCGTCCCCCGCGACCTCGACGGCGAGCGCTCCACGCGGTTCGGCCAGGAGGCCCAAACACAGCAGCATTGCCGCCGCGCCGCGGCTCCCGGTTGCCCCTTTCATCGCGGTGACTGGTTGCGGCGCAGGGAGCCCGCCTGGACGCCGTGGCAATCCGTGCACTCCATGCCCATGGGCCGGTAGTGGATCGTGTCGACGGAGCCGATCCGCTTCGGCTTGTGGCACGCAGCGCAATCGAGTACCCGGTGTGTGCTGTCCAGGGGGAAGCGCGTGTCCCAGTCGTGATCGAACGTCAGGCGCTCGAAACTGGAAGAATCCCGGTGGCAACGGGCGCAATCCACTTGGCCCTGCCTCGCGAACTGCCCGGCGTGGGGGTCCTGGTGGCAGTCCGCGCACGCGCTGCCGACGGCGCGCTGCCAGGTGCGGCCCGAGTCGTCGGGCGGCCAAAGGGGTCCATGGCAGGCGGCGCAGTCCTGGGCCGCGTGGGCCCCGTCCAGCGGGAATCCGGTCCACAGGCCGTGGTCGAAGCCGTGGGGCATGTCGCGGAAGCTCGATTCCCCGTGGCAGCGTGCGCAGCCCTCGCGGCCCCGGTGAAGCGCCGGAAGGTCCGCGGCGTCGAACTCGCCGCCGTGCGGATCCCGGTGGCAGACGGCGCAGGCCTGGCCCACTTCCGAGCCGCCGTGCAGCGGCACGACCGGTCCGAACAGCTCCGCGACGCGGCCGAAGCGACGACCGTGTTCGTCGGCTTCGGGCGAGCGCTCGTGGCACGCCGCGCAGCCCTCCTGCTCGTGGGCGCCCGCGATGGGAAAACCCGTCCATGGTGTGTGTTCGAAGCGCCCCTCGGGCACCGCGTCGAACGAGCCGGCGTCGTGGCAGCGCGCGCAGTCGCCGTGGGGTATCGGCTCGAGGGCCGCGGTGCGGCTCGCGAAGAACCCGTCGTGTGCGTCGCCGTGGCAGCCAGCGCAGTCGCTGGGTGTGCCGCGGAACACACGTGGCGCGTCGGCGTGGGGCTTGGTGTGGCAGGTCTCGCAGTCCACTTCGAGGTGGCTCTGCTCGAGGGGCAGACTCGTGCGTTGGTGCAGTGCTAGGTCGAAACCGTGCGGTTCGAAGCGTTCGTACCCGTGGCACGCGACGCAGCCCTCCGCGGCGAAGGGTCCGGTCTGGAACTGGCCCCCGTGCACGTCGGCGTGGCATGCGGCGCACTGGGCCTGGGTGCGGCCGGGGTAGCGCTCGACGAAACTGCCCAGCTCGGGATCGTGGCACTCGGCACACTGCACCCCTTCGTGGGGCGAGGTCAGGACGAAACCCGAGCAGTTGTGCTGTTCGGGGGTGAGCTGCAGTCGCTCGTCCCGGAAGCTGGTGTGTTCGGCGCTGTGGCAGACGACGCAGCTCGTTTCGAAACTCATCTGCGCCGCCATCGCGTTGGCGTGCGCGAACTCATGGCCGTGGGGCGATTCGTGGCACACCACGCAGGTGCGCGCCATTTCGCCCAGCTCCGCGCCCTTTTCGAGCGCGTGCTCCGTGTCCGCGGCGTGGCATGCGCGGCAGGACTGGTCGCCGTGGCCGCCTACGAGGGGCAAGTGGCGTTCGTGGCCGAGGGATATGTGCTGGTCGAACGCGGCTTGGGTGTGGCACTCGGTGCACGAGCGCGCCATCGCTCCCTCGTGGGGGTCCTCGTGGCAGCTCGCGCAATCCTGGGAGAGCCCCACGAAGCGCCGCTCGCCCTCGGGCAGGACGTCGATCTCGGCGTGTTCGTGGCACTCGGTGCAAGCGAGCTCGAGGTGTTTGCCCGCCATCGCGAAGCCGACCATGTTGTGGTCGAACGCCGCGGGATCGGGCACACCCGCTTTCAGGAAGCTGTGGCGCCCGACGAGCTTGAACTCGCTGCCGTGGTGCTCGCTGTGGCACGCGGCGCAATTGTTGGCAGTCGTGCCGATCACGCCGTGCAGGCCGCTGCCTGCCCCCATCTGCTCTTCGATGAACTCGTGGCATTCCAGGCACGAAGACTGCATCGAATCGAACCAACCTCCGTGGCACTTGTTGCAGCTCGACTCTCCCGCCAGTTCGGTGATCTGGCCGTGCACGTTC
This sequence comes from Planctomycetaceae bacterium, assembly GCA_016125265.1. GTDB lineage: Bacteria > Planctomycetota > UBA1135 > UBA1135 > RI-242. The sequence goes on along the minus strand of WGMC01000007.1, from coordinate 195,366 downwards.
GACAGTTGGCCGGGCGACGTGCGCCCTGACGAAACCACGGCCAGCGAAGCCACGAAGACCAAACTGGCGAGGCCGATCCAAAGCCGCGGATCCGCAAGCCGGTGTGCCTTCTTCTGGATCGGTGCGCCGCTCACGTCAGGTTCTCCTGGAAGAAGTGGGCGCCGTAGGCGAGGGCGTAGACGACGTGCAGAACAATCAAGAGCACGACCAGGAGCGCTCCCCAGCGGTGCAACCAGCGCCAACTCGCAAGTAGGCCGCGTAGGTCTTCGAGGTGCGCGGCCACGAGGGCCGCGCGGTGGGCGCGCAGGGTCAGTGCCTCGACCTCGAACAACTGCGCTGCGGCCAAACCGGACCGAGCGCCTTCCGCGCGCAGGCGCACGAGCAGGCGGCTCAGATCGCGCTGCGCGCCGACCAGCGCCATGAGCCTTGCGGGCAGACTCGTCTTCCACTGGCGGTGCTCGATCAGCGTGCCAATCTGTTCGCGCACGAGGGCGGCGATCGTCGGTTGCACACGCTCGAATCCGTCGGCGAGATTGGCGAGACGACCTTTCACTTCCGCGAGCTCCAGCTCGCGCCCGTTTGCGGCACGTGGCACGTAGGCGTAGAGGTACCGCCCCAGAACGCCCGTCGCCACCAGACCACCGAGCACCCAGAACGCCTGCCCACCCACCGTGTCGCGCGGTCCCATCCCCGCATGCAACAGGGCGGCGAGGAAGGCGAGGATGCCGGTCGCCACGTGCGCAGTCATCCAGTGTGTCAGCGCACCGGCGCGGAGCCATCTTCCCTGGCGACGCAACAGGTAGAGGAGGTTCGCGCCGATCAGCAGTGTTGCGCCGATGCCGAGGGCCAGCCCAACACCGAGACCCGGCCGCAACACGTCGTGTTTGGGGTGGGTTGGCCGTTCTGGGGTCGGCAATCCGTAGTAGTCGAGGTGGAACAGCGCGAACAGCAGCGCGCCGAGCGACAGCGCAAAGCCCACGGCCAGCGCTCGCACCAGGCCGGAACCCTGCTCGCCCAGTTCCGGCGCTTTCGGTCGCAGGTTGGGGTCGAAACAAACACCGGACGCTTCGAGCAGCGGAAACGGCGGTTTGCCCCCGGCCATGATGAACACGTCGTCGTTCGGAAGGTCGAACTGCGAACCGTCGTGGCGCCGAAGGCGCACTCGATCGTTTTCGATGGCCGCGACTTCCGTTTCGAACTCGACCCGCAGGCGGCCGTCGAGCCGCGCTTCCTCGAGACGCTGTTCGTTCTTCGGTTTGACGCGGAACAGCGCGCCCTTGCGGTACGAGAGTGTGACCTCGTTCTGTCCGCCGGCGATCAGGCCGAGGGCCGCTTCGACCGCGCTGTCGCCGCCGCCGACGACCAGAACCCGCCTGTCCACGAAACTGTCGGCGTCCAGCAGGCTGTAGCTGACCTTCGGTAGGTCTTCACCGGGCACATCGAGCCGGTTCGGAACTCCGCGCCGCCCGAGCGCCAGACACACGTGCGTCGCCTCGTACACGCCGCGGTCGGTGCGCACGGAGAAGCCGCCGCCCTCGAGGCGATCGAGGCCCTCGAAGGTCGTGCTCGAAGCGAGCGGCAACTCGTGTTCGTCGACGAGGCGATGCCAAAGCGCGATCAGTTCTTCTTTCGCGTAGCTGCGTTTGGGAAGCCGGCCGTGGAGCGGCAGGTCGATCGGTTGGGTCAGCACGAGTTTGCGCCGCGGATACCGCGCAACCGTGCCGCCCGCCTCCTGTTCCTGGTCGAGCAGGACGAACCGCAGGTTGTGGCGCTTGGCCTCCAATGCCGCGGCGAGCCCCGCCGGACCGGCGCCGACGATCACGAGGTCGAGGTCGCAGCCCTCGGCCGCCTCGCTCGCAGACGCGCTTGCAACCCGCCGCGCCACTTCCGCTGCCACCAACGTGCCGTGGTCGACGGCCGTCTTGACCAACGCGTGCGCGGTAACTTCACCCGCGAGGAACAACCCCGGTGTGCCGTGCGCCTCGAGGTGCTCCTCGAGCACCGGCACATCGCGGCGTTCCGCGAGATCGGCGAGTGTGATCGCGATCGCCCCCGTGGGGCACTCGCGCGCGCATGCCGCCGTACCCACACAATGCGCGCCGCGCACCACGGCGGCCTGGCCGTGCACCAGGGCGAGCACACCCTCTTCCGGGCAGGCGCGCACACACGCGCCGCAACCCAGGCAGCGTGTGAGATCGACGATAGGGTACTGGAGCTGCGCCTTCGCCGCGCCCGTGCGCTCCGCCGTGCGGCGCTCGGACAACGTGCGCTGCAGTTCGAGCACACCCCGGCGCTTCAGCACCAACGACAAGAGGGCAATGCCCAGTGCCGCTGTCAGTCCGACCAGAAGGGCCCAGCTCACGTCTCAACATCCACGGCAACGACGAAGGGCTCGGGGGGCAGAACGCGCCCTCCGAGCCCTTGTCGGTCCCCGCGGATCAGCGACTGGAGCCTGTGCCCGAGCCGGAAACCTGCACCTTCCCAAGGGGGGCCGAGCTGCGGACGTAGTCGGCGGCGGCGCGGTGCAGGTTTTGCACCCGCTGGTCGACGATGGCGAGCATCTGGCGCAGGCGCTCCAACTCGGGCTCCAGCGATTGGATCGAGGAGCTGTTCAGGTCGTTGCCGAGGAACAAGGCGTGGTCGCGCAGGGTGCCGTTGAAGGCGGCCAGGGCGATCTCCGCGGGTTCGAGGGCCTCGAGGATCGCGAGGTAGCGGTCACCAGCCGCGGCGCGGCGCTCAGCGCTCTTCTCGCGCAGGGTGGGGCTGAGGATGGCCTGGGTGTCGACGGCCCAAGACTCGAACACGCTGGCCGCGGCCCGCTGCATCGGAGGCACGGCGTCGCGCATGCGGCGCAGTTGGTTCGCCGAGCGCTCGACGGCGTCCAGGTAACCCGTGTGGGACTTCACGGCGTCGGTGCGAAGCTCGCCGCGCACGATCGAACGCAGCGCGCCGACGGCCTCCTGGGCCTGCTGTTGGGCCAGTTCGGCCTCCAAGTCCAAACGCTCGATGCGGGACACCAAGCTGTCCACCTGTTGGATGCCGGCCGGTTGTTTCGTGCCGACGCAGCCCCCCAAGAACGGGGCGAACGATGCCGCTGCGACCGCCAGGATCGCCAAAGTATGCCTCTGCAAGACGGGGTCTCCTCTGCCTTCGACGTGGTACCGCCGGGGCCCTCTTTGGCCCCGGTCCAGCCCCTCCGTCGGCCGAGAGCCGCGTCCCCCTTGAGGGATTTGCCCTGGCTTCGGGCTTCAGGTCGTGGTGCGAGGCTCGAACGCGGACTTGCTCCGCGCCTCGGGCGCCGGCGCCGGCCGGCTCTCGCGCACCAGCGCCACGGCGCCAAGCAGGCAGATCCCCCATTGGATGCCGTAGTACGTCCACAGGGCCTGGCTGATGCCGCTGGTGAATCCGTAGCTGTGCAGGCCGACGCCCAAGAGGTTGGTGCCGAACCAGGAGAACGCCACGATCGTGCCGCCGAAGGCGCTGGCGACCGCGATGCCGATCTCCTTCAGGTACCCACCCATGCGCGCGTGCAGGATCGCCACCTGCGAGATGCAGATCAAAAGCGCGCCGTTCTCCTTGGGGTCCCAACCCCAGAAGCGGCCCCAGGAGTCGTTGGCCCAGATGCCACCGAGGATCGTGCCGACGAGCGAGAACACCAGCCCGAAGCACAGTGTGCCGTAGGTCATGCGCGCGAGCGCGCCGAAGAGCTCGGGATTCTGCGCGCGCCGGCGGAAGCTGCGCGCGATCAGGTAGACACTGGCGAGCAGCGCTGCGAACATGCCCGCTGCGTACCCGATCGTGATGGTGGTCACGTGGGTGGCGAGCCAGAAGTTGGTGTCGAGAACGGCCACCAAGCTGGGCATGGTGTCCTTCTTGTCGAGGGTCTCGTAGCCGTTCGCGAGGAAGAGGCCGACCATGCCGAGCACCGCGGTGGCGGCCAGGGCGATGCGTTTTTTGTTGGCCCACTCGGCGAAGAGTCCGATCAGCGCACCGGTCGCGGTCACGAACAGCAGGGTCTCGTAGAGGGTGCTGACGGGCGGCCGTTCGCGAATCACACACCGGATGGCGATCGCCGCGCACAGCAGCAGCGTGCCCGTGGTCACCAGCCCGAAGGAGACACGCGCCAAGGCGGTTTTCCCCGGACGCAGCCACGAGAACGCCGTCACCAAGAACGCCAGCACGAACGCGACCAGCGAATAGGTCAGGAGGTCGAGCTTGTAGTACGTGACCTCGAGGTCGAGTCGGCGGGTTTCGCCTCGCGCTGCGGCGAGCGGTTTTGTGGCGCCGGCCACCGCGGCGAGGGCCGCGTCCGCCTGGTCCATGTCGATGCGGCCGTCGTCCTGGAGCGAGTCACCCAACTGCTCCAGGGCCACCAGACTGTCCATCTCGAGCCGCGTCAGCACCGCGCCGTTGAAGGCCGTCATCAGCATCTCGCCGGGGGTGTGCCAGGCCTCGCGAATGTTGAGTTCCGCGTCCGGCGGTTGCATTGCCATGTGCAGGCTGGAGCGACCCAGCTCGGATACGGCACGCAGCATGTGCCCCAACTCGGCGCTGGCCTCCCGCGCGAGGGGATCGGTGCTGTTCTGCAGTCGTTCGCTAATGTCGCCGAGGTCTCCGGCGCGGCGAACGACGTCGGTGAAGGTCAGGCTTTCCGTCCCGAACTCGTCCGCCAGCATTCCGCCTTTGGTCAGCGGTCGCAGCTCGGCGCGCGCGAAATCGAGGAATCCGGCCAAGCCCAAGTAGATGTCCACGGCCTCGGCCAACTGGATCACCTGTTGTTGCACGCTGGTGCGCACCTTCGCGTCGATCGAGCTGTAGTCGTGGGCGAACTCGAAGAGCTTCGGCATGCCCGGCCGCAGTTCGTCGAAGGACCAGCGGTCGCGGCGCTTCTTGTTGGCGACGGACAAGCCGAGTGAGTGCACCGCGGCCGAGTCCTGGACCTGGAACACCGGGTACTGGTTGGCCCGCGCCGGGTCGACCATCACGTCGAGCAGCCACTCCATGGCGCTGAGGGGATTGCCCTCGTTGTCCTTCGCGGTGCTGCGCCCATTCAGGCGGAGCAGCGTGAACTTCGCGAAGGTCGAAAGCGGCTTGACACGCCCGCCGTCCTGGATCGGCAGCGATCCGGCGGTTTCGATGGCCGTCTTCGACCACCCTTGCACGCGCGGGGGCAGGCCCTCGCGCGCGCCCGACGGATCCTGCGCGACGGCCGAGGCGCCCGTACCGAGGAAAAGGGCCGTCGCAGCCAAGAAGCAGAGCAGCTTGTGCATGGAGTTCACGTGCGGGCTACCTCGCGCGAAAGGTGGCGGATGAGCTTGCGACCGAAGTGCCACACCAGGCCGACGGCGATCACGATGCAGGCGTAGAGCGGCCACTGGTCCGAGGGGTTGCGCACCACCGCGAGGGTGGAGAACAGCCGATCTCCGGGCCGCGCGTCGGAGGGCCCCCAGGAGGCCTGGTACAGCACCAGTCCGTCCTCCCGCAGGGGCTCGTTCATGGAGATCGTCACGAGGCGCGACGTCGCGCCCTTCTGCACGGCCACGTCGCTCGAGAACCAACGCGGCATGCCGGTGCGCGGGTGGTCCTCCTTGCGGAACTCCTCCAGCTTGACGCGGAAGGGCATGTCGAAGCGTTTGCGGCGCAGATCGAGGGCGTAGGTCTCTCCGCCGACCGTGAACGTCCACGGCGCCGTGTCGTAGATCCAAACGAGGCCACTCTGGCGCGTGCCATCCTTCGCGATCACGTCCACGTAGGCCGCCGCACCGTTGCGTTCGTTCTGCGCGTCCTGCGGAAGCGGATCGGCGAACACACCGTCGATGACAGGCGTCGGCGCGTTGAACATGGGGCCCTTGGGCCGCACGTTGGCGTTGATGAAGTAGCGCGTGACCTCCAAATCGAAGGGCACTCCCTCGATGGGCACGCGGACCGGCAGGCCCGACTTCGGGCTCTCGAACGCGAGTGCGTCGAGGGTGCGCACCTCGAGGCGTCCGTCTGCTTGGGGCTTCAGCAGCGCCAACTCGTTGACGTGGTAACTCTGGAAGTAGGCCTTCTCGTCGCCCTCGTAGAGCGTCGTGTGGCCATCGTCCGAGTCCTTCAGCTTCACGAGGCCCGCCGCGAACAGCATCAAGATGCCGATGTGCACCACCACGATGCCACCGACGTTCTTGCGATTGCGCAGGCGCCACAGGCCGCCGACCACGAGGTTCACGGCGAGCAGGCCGAGCACCAGGTTGCCGCCGGGAAGCGGAATGCCGATCCCGCCTACGTAGTGCACGAGGAACAGGCTTTCGAAGTAGGACTTCTGCACGTCGTAGAGGCCGCGATCCACCTGGGCCAGGGTGCCCAGGAAGGTCAAGAGACCCAAGAGCACGAGCAGGGCCACCGACAGCCCGAATGACGAGAAGAATCGCAACAACAGTTGTCCGATGGATCGCACCGCCGTCATCACTCGTTCCCCAAGGAGGCCACGAACTGGCGGAAGCTCGCGCGCTCCGCCTCGGCCAGGTTGCGCGGGCCGATCAACTTGGCGAACACCGCGCGCTCAGGCACACCGCCCACGGATTCGAGGGCCATGGCGCCCAGCATCAGCGCGTCGTCCACCTGCTCGTTCGACATGCCGCGGTACGAGCCGGGGATCTCGATCAACACCGCATCGCCGCCGAGGGACGGAATGCGTTCGAGCGCGGCCAGTTCGGCGGCGGTGAGGGGCGCCGCACCCATCTGCTGGCGCCAGCGGTCGAGGTTCGACTTCAAGCCGCCGCCGTCGCCGCCGAGCACGGCCACGTAACACTCGACCTCGCCGCCGGGCCCCGCGAAGTAGGTCACCGTGCGCATGCTGCGATCCGGCCCGCGCTTCCAGCCCGACGGGCTCTCCCACACCAGGCCATCGCGGCTGTTGGCGCCCGTTGCCTCGGATGTGCCGGCCGCGTCCGCCTGCGGAGCACGGGGAGCCGGGGCGCTGGCCGTCCGCAGGGACGCCGCAAACGCGTCGAAGTTCGCCGATTCGCGCTCCAGCACATCGGCGGGCCCGGTGAACTTGAGGAACCCCGAACCCTCGGGCGCGACGGAGAGCAGTCCGATCATGCGGAAGTCCTCGCGGGCGGGCCCGCCCATGCCGGTGTAGGTCCCGGTGGCGTCGAAACGCACGGCTGGTTTGCCGAGGAGCGTCGCCGCGGGCAGGTCCTCGTGCTCGCCCGCCGCCAGGGGGCCGAGGCCCACTTGGGCCCGCCAGCGGTCGACGTTCGCCGCCAAGCCGCCGCCGTCCCCGCCCAGCAGTGTCAGGCTGCATTCCACGCTCGCGTCGTCCGCCAGGCCGACGTTCACGAGCCGCATCGAGGTGGGCTTCAGGTCCACCCACCCGGGGGGCAGGGTGAACTGGAAGGCGTCCGCAGGCGCCGTCGCGCTTCCGGGGACGGGACCCATGGGCCGCATTCCGAAGCGCTCGGCCGTCGAAACGCCGATCCGCGTGCCTTGGGGCTCGACGATCTTGGGTTCGCTCCAGCCGCTTTCTTGATTCGACCCGCAGGCGACCAGGAGGCCGGTGGCCCCCACAAGGGCCGCAGCCCACGCACGTTGCAACGCTTCCAAGGGTTTCGCTCCTTCCCGTGCGTCCGGCGCCGCGGCGGCACGACGCGCCGCCCGCTGGCCCGAGACGCATCTCGGCCGCCCAGGCTACCGCCCCGGGAGGGGTCAGCCCTCCGCCAGTTCGGTTCCCGATCGGTACGTGGGGAGCTTGGTCTTGAGGAGCGCCAACTTCGAGGGAATTCGCCCCCCGGGAACCGGTTCCCGTCGGGTGCCGGTTGGGCCTAGACCGGCGGGCGCGCCAGACCCTGGGATCCAGCCCCGATCCTCGAACCAGGCCGCGCGGCGGGCCCTAGGTCAGGCGATCGTAGATGCGTTCCAGCTCCGCCACCTGCCGGAAGAGGTCGTAGTTGGCCTCCACGTGGGCGCGGCCCGAGCGCCCCCAACGGGGCCAGTCCTCGGGCCGGGAGACCACCTCGACGAGGGCCGCGGCCGCCGCCGCCTCGTCCCCTTCGGCGAACACCAGCCCGCCCACGTCGTGGGGCACGACCTCGGGTAGGTCGCAGTGGCTGGCGGCGACCACCGGGATCCCCTGGGCGGACATGTCGATCAGCGCGACCGGCGCGCCGCCCTCGGCGTCCCCGTCGGGCCCGTGCAAACTCGGCGCGAAGAAGACGTGGTAGCGCTCGAGCGACTTGCGCCACGCGCTGTACGGCAGGGGCGGCGGGAAATCGACCGCGAATTCGAGTCCCAGTTCGCGCACGAGCGCCTCGAGGCGTGCGACCTCGGCGCGCTGCTCGTCGTCCACGGCGATCAACATGCAGGAGAGGCGCAGGTCGGAGCGCTCGCGCAGAGCCCGCTGGAAGGCCCGGATCGCCAGTTCGTGGCCCTTCTTGGCGGTCGCCCGGCCGCAGATCAGGACCCGCACGTGGCCGCTCTCGGGCGCGCGTCGCTGGGTGAAGGGCACCGCCGACAGGTCCACACCGAGGTGCTGCACCAAGATCTTCTCCGGCGGGCAGCCCAGGGATTCGACCTTCTTGCGCATCGCGTTGCCCTCCACCAGGAAGAGCTGGCCGGCTTCGAAGAGCTCGCCAAACCGCCGCCGCCAGGTCGCCGAACGCGAGTTGACCCAGATGTCCGCGCCGTAGAAGGACGTGACGTGGGGCAGGCCGGTCGCGCGGGCCAGCGGCAGGTCCTTCCACCCCTTGCCCGCGAAGTGCGAGTGCAGGAGCCGCGCGCCGCGCCGCTTCGCGATCTGGGCCATGAAGGGGAAGTAGCCGCCGTTGAGGGCCTTGTGGGCGCGCTCCCACCACTGCCGCGGGGCGGAGAGGTCCTTCCACGCGTGCACCTCGTCGAGGGGGAACTCGTCGGTGTTCTCGCGGCGCGTGCACACGACCACGGGCTGCCAGCGCTTGAGCCGGGACACCTGGCCGTGCACCCAACTGCCCGTGCGGAACAGGTACGGATTGACCGAGTGCAGGACGACCGGTTTCACGTCAGCGGCGGGATTCGAGTTCCCGCGCGGGCACACCGCCCACCTTGGCCCCCGCGGGGACGTCGCGGCGCACCAACGCGGCCGCCCCCACGAGCGCCCCCTTGCCGATGCGCACACCCGGCAAAATCGTCGCGCCGGCGCCGATGTAGACGTCGTCCTCGATCACCACGGGCGCCTGGGAGGGCGGATAGCCGCGCTCGCCCCACGAACTGTCGCCGACGTCCAAGTGCGTCAGAATCGTGACGCGCATGGAGATCGTGACGCGGTCGCCGATCCGGATCCCGTCCGCCAGGTCCAAGAAGAGGTCGCGGCCCAGATGGCAGCGCTCGCCCACGGTCAGGTTGGCGAACGAGCGCGCCGCGTTGTGCAGGTGCATCGGCGCATAGAGCCGCGCCCCGGGCCCGATCGTCGCGCCGAACCGGCGCAACACGCGCTCCAGGTTGCGCGGGTGCAGGAGGCGGAGCTGCGCGATCACACCCTGCTCGAAACCCAAGAGCGACTTGCCGAGCAGAACGCGCCCGTAGGCCAGTTGCAGGAAGAGTCCGCGCACGGGCGCATGTTGGCGGACCGGGCGAGCCGGGGCAAGCGGGTGCGCGCCTCAGGCGATGCGGGTGAGCGCCAGGGGGCGCGGCACCGGCGGCTCGTCCCGAAGCAGCAGAGCGCGGCCCAGCTCCTCGCGGGCCCGCTCCAGACCGCGCCTCGTGTGGTGGATCTCGATCAGGGACTGGCCCTCCGCGACGGCGTCGCCCTCGGCACACAGCAGCCGGAACCCGACCGCCGGATCGATCGTGTCGCCGACGCGTTGGCGCCCTCCGCCAAGTGCCAGGAGGGCCCGCCCAAAGGCGCGCAGGTCCCCAAAGTGCACGTAACCCCCGCGGTCGGCGCCCAGCACCTGCACCTCGCGTGTGCGCGGCAGGCGCGACGGGTCGAAGAGGGCCCCCGTGTCGCCACCCTGGGCCTCGACGGTGCGCGCGAAGACTTCGAACGCGCTGCCGTCGTCCAGACAGCGCGCGATTCGGTGGCGCCCCTCGGCATTGTCCGCGGCGCGGCCGGCCAGCGCCAGGGCCTCGCCGCCCAGGAGGCACACGAGCTCGCGCAGGTCCGACGGCCCGCGCCCGGTCAGGCAGTGCACACTTTCCTCGACCTCCAGGCTGTGGCCGATGGTGCGGCCGAGGGGGCGCTCCATGTTCGTCTGCCACGCCACCGTGCGCACCCCAAAGCCCGTGGCCACGTCGACCATGGCGCGGGCGAGCTCGGCGCCGCGCTCGACCTCGGGCAAAAACGCACCGCTGCCGAACTTCACGTCGAGCACAAGCACGTCGAGCCCCTCGGCCAACTTCTTCGACAGGATCGAACTGGTGATGAGCGGGATCGACTCGACCAAGCCGGTGACATCGCGCAGCGCATAGAACAGCCGGTCCGCAGGCGCGATGTCGGCCGTTTGCCCGCCAAAAACCACACCCGTCGATTCGAGCTGCGCGCGGTAGTGGTCCGGATGCACCGCCGTGGAAAACCCCGGGATTGCCTCCAACTTGTCGAGGGTGCCGCCGGTGTGCCCGAGGCCGCGCCCGGAGATCATCGGCACCGCACAGCCGCAGGCCGCCAGGGCGGGTGCGAGCGGCAACGACGCCTTGTCGCCGATGCCCCCGGTCGAGTGTTTGTCGACCACCGGCCGCCCCAGCCCCTCGAACGACAGCACCCGCCCCGAGTGCAACATGGCCCGCGTCAGTTCGAGCAGCGGCTCCGTGCCGAGCCCGCGCGCAAACACGAGCGCCAAGAACGCCCCCACCGACTCCGCCGGCGCCCGGCCAGCGCTCGCCGCAGCGACAAACGCGGCAATCGCCCCCACCTCCGGCGCCCGCCCCTCGCGCAGGGCCCCGAGCAACCCGCGCAGGTCCAATGCCGCCTCGTCCATGGCCCCATCATGGCAGGACCCCGGCCGGTGCTGACGGGCCCATTCTGCCGGGCCCCAAGGCGGCTCCGGCGCAGGAGGAGCTGGCCCGGGCCGCTCGTGGGTCCTTTTTCATGGCCGATACTGGCAAGGTTGTGTACAAGGTAGGAGCGCGGGACGAGTGGTCGGTGGGTCGTCGCCGTCCTGCAGCGGAAACCCATCCCCCCTCAGGATCGGCTGTTTCATGGCGCTTGAATGTCGAAAGTTTCGACGGACCGCACTCGCAGTCGCCCTAGCGGGGGCCGCAACGTACCGCCAGGCACGCCGGAGCGAGGTCGACCTCGGAGCGACCACCGGAGATGTCGCCAAGTCGGGCGGGGTTGCGCCCCTGCCGCCGGAACACCTATCGCAGGACGAAACCGACGGCGAGGCATGGGGTGATATCGGCGGGGACGCGCAGAGTCCCACGCACGCAACGCCGTCCACCCACCTGCCCTACGAACACCTGGGCACCCTGCTCGCCAAGACCCGGCGTGCGTGCGATTGGATCGAGGTGTTGGTGCCCGTGCCGCTGCCCGACTCCGCCACCTTGAAGCGCTGGAACAGATCCGGCGGAACGACAACGGCTGTAGTGGACGCCCCTGCCCAGTGGTGGTTCCAAGTAGCAAGCCCGCACGGGGCGTGCGCGCTGCCGCGCGCGTCCAGCGACTCCGCGCTCGGTGATCCGCCAAGGATTCGATTCAAGCCTGCCTCACACGCGCCAGAACAGCTACTCCACGGGCTAGTCAGCATCGATGAAGTCCATGCTAGTGTCCAACACCACACCGCGCGATATGTGCCGCGTGGCTTCCCAACCTGACAGCAAGGTGCTGTCAGGCTTTGTCGGCATCGCGATGCCGTCGTCCACAGGATCGTGCAAGAGTTCGGAGGGCCCATGAAGCAATATGTGTTCCTCGTCCATGGAATGGGCGAGCACCAAGCCAACGAATGGCAGCGTCCGTACATCGACGCGATCGTCGCCGCCGCGCGAAACTACGAGCCATTTGCCAGCAGATCGAAAGAAGAGGTCGAAAGCGAGTTCTTCGAATTCGTTCCGATCTCCTACAACTCGGTCTTCGACGAGTACAGGACTCGCTGGAAGACGGGATCGGGAACCGTCGCCGCGCGCATTACGGCCGAGTCGAACACGGTCGGCAAGATCTTCGAGGCACTCGCCGAAAGCGCCGGAAGCGAGGAAGGTGTCGAGGGATTCTTCTGGAGCCATCTTCTGGATCCACTCCTTTGGCACACACTCAAGGAGGCGCGCTGCGCGGTGGCCGCCGATGTCGTCGAGCAGCTCGGCAAGGGAGTGCAAAGGATGTACGCCGAGGAGCGCACCAACACGGCGCACATCGTCGCGCACAGCCTGGGGACCAGTGTGGTCCACGACGCACTCGTCGCTCTCCGCTTTTGGAATGGCCACGAGGGATTGTTCGATCCGCGCTCGCACAAGTGGGTCAGCGTCTCAATGGTCGCCAACGTCAGCCGTTTCCTCGAGGCACGCATCAAGGTCGATCCACACCTGCACCTCGAGGACTTCAAGGTCTACCGGTCAGTCCTGAACCCCGGCGACCCGGGCGCCATCGTCGACCGCTACTGGAGCTACACCCACGAGTTGGACCCGTTCACCCGACCGCGGCACTTTCACCCCGGGAACTGGACGAAGGGATACCACCGCATCGTCGCTGAACGTACGAACCGGGTGGAGGCGGTCCACGACTTCGACCACTACCTCGCAAACCCGCGGGTCCACATCCCACTGCTGCGCGAAATCACCGGACGGCCCGCGATGTGCACTGGGCCAGAGATGGCCAAGGTCTGGAACGACTTTGTCGACGCCAATCCCGTGACCGCGACGCAGGTGTTCGACGCCGCGAAGGCCATCTTCAGCGACGACCCCGAGCAGAAAATGTCCGCCGCCGATGCGATCCGTTACCTCTACGAGGTGTTCGAGGTGCTGTCATGAAGAGTTACGCAAACCTCCTCTTGGCCCTGTGGCTGATCGTCCTTGGGGCGGCGTGTTCAGGGCCAGCTTCGCAATCGAGCCTTCGCCTTGAGGTCGCAACCGCGCTCAGGCCGCTCGCACTTCAAACTGGCTCGCTGCAAGTCGTCACGGTCGATACGAAGGATCCCCGCTATGGCGTCTTCGACGGCGCGGACAGTTCGTGGATCCGAGAGCCGGAGGTCGAGCGATACGGCGCCGTCGAGAACTATCGACGCCTATCCACACCCGAGGGCATCGCGGACGCAGTCGCAACGATCTCGGCGACCCTGGACTCGAGCCCCGCTTTCCGCACGGGAAACGGTCCCGAACTGATGAGGCGGATGCAGGACCAGCTCCACGAACTCGAAGCCAACGCGCGAAAGGCGACGACGTGGAGCGACCTCGTCGACTCGACTTTTCGCCCGCAGGTTGCCAGCGCAGCGGACCGTGTCTCCTCGACCGTAATCCTCAACGGCACGCCCGACGAGTTCCGGCTGAGAGAGACTCCGATGACTCCGGGGATGCCTGCGCCGTCTCCGGGAACTCCCGATCACTACGCCTCTATCGAACAGGCCCTCGAGATCCGTGCGATCTGCCGCATCGTGGAGGATGTGTTCGCGCAGGCGCGCCAGGCCCCCCTCGAGCGGGTGACGAAGCGCCTGAGCGAGATCAATGGCGGCTGGAAGAACTACCTGGAACACGGCTACTCGCAGTTTCCCTGGGAGAGTTACCTGAACAGCCAGCTTTGGGACTTCGCTTGGAGTGAACCACCGCGGCACCAGCTCGTGCTCCTCCATCCGGAGCTCGGCATGCTGGTAGACACGCGCAGTTCGCGCGGAAGCTCGACCGCGACGCTACTCGTGCACGGAATCGGATACATTCGCTACGGCGAGGATCGCTCCTGGTTCATGGGCCTCTCCGCAACCGGCTCCTTCGCCACCGACGACGCGGCAGGCATGGGCTTCGGGCCGACCCTGCACTTCGGACACAGCGCAATCCGATCCGCAATCCCGCACCTCAGCGTGAGCGTTCTGTGGCACGACTTCGACGAAGGAGGAAGCGGCCCCGTCATCGCGGTCAGCATGGACCTGTGGCGGCTGGTAGCCAAGGACGGGGGCGAGGGCGCATTCTGGAACGAGCTCCGTCCCTAACGCGGATCCGCGGCTGTCGAACGCTGAACGGGCGCTCCGCGACGCCCCGAAACTGCCAGTGTGGTCGGGTCTGCGTCGCGGCATGGGAGGAGCTTTCCGGAAGGCTGCGTTCACAGCCGACCTGCCACAAACGTGACACCCGAGGAGCTGGCAGCCGGGGGCGTCAACTAGCGCTCGGTGTCCCGCTCGCGCTCGCTCCTCGCGGCGGGGAGGGAACCCCATTCATCGCCACTCGCCGTGGTGGCTTCGGGGGGCAACGATCCCCGCAGCGTGGCCAGATCAGGCACCACTCCGTCCCCAGCCTCGCTGACGCGCCATAGGCGGATTTCCTCGTCTGTGTCGACGAGGAGGAGACGGTAGTGTTGATCGCTCAGGATGCGTGCGGGACCCTGCGGCAGGGAGATCCGACTCCAGACGGTGCCTTCCCTGTAGAAATCGAGGTTCCCGTCGGTCGTGGCGACGACCAAGTTCGGAAGTCCCTCGGTCGGGCGCGTCCAAATCAGGAAACTGCTAACGTCGCGGGCGAGAGTCTTGGGCTCGACTTGGGTCAGTATGATCGAGGGGCGCTCGAGCCACTTGAGATCGCCGCTTGCAGTTCGAAACACGACGTCGATCGGGCCCGGATCCACGAGTTCCGGCGTCCAATCCCCGGTGTGGGCTAACCATGCCAGGCCGAAATCGTCTTCGAGGCGCGTGTAGAGTTGCCGTGCAGGGGTCGGTGCGCCGGAGCCCGAGAAGTCCATCGGACGAAGCGCCAGGCACGCGACCTGACCTCCGTTCCCAACGTAGGCGTGGGAACACTGCGCGATGAGCGACAGTTCTCGCTCGAACGACAGCTCGAACCACTGATCGAGCCCGGGCCGCCGCAGCCAAACCGTCGGCACCCAGCCCCCATCCGTGCCCCTCTGGTCACCGGCCACGAACAACGTGCCATCGTCGAGAAGCTCGCAGGTGGTGACCGAGGTATTGGCGGGCAGGTCGACGGTCGTTTCGTCAGGGTTGCCGAGACTCGGCAGTTGGTAAGCGCGGAGGGCGAGCCCGCCTTCGGCGTGGAGAAGGAAGGTGACCGTATCCTTGGTGAGGAGAACGGAGGTCACTCCGTGCAATCCATCGAGCCACTGACCAGTACTGCCGACCCGTGCGGGCTGGATCCAGGCACGCTCCAAACACTCGACCAGGATCCAACCCTCGCGGATCGAGACGTCGAATACGGTCTCGGCGTCGTCGAGCGGGATCCGGCTCGTCAACTCTCCCATGCGAACCGAGAGTTCCGCCATGCCGGCGCGTTGCGTGATCACCATCGGTCCATCGGGTCCATCGGCAACCGCGTGCGCGAGCTCGCCGGGCTCGCTGCGGAACTCCAGCCGGTCGAACGTGCGCCGCTCACGAGCGCGGAGGTATCCTCGACGGATGTCTTCGCGCGCTCGATTGGATTCCCACCATGCGTTCGCGAAAGCCCACTCGGCGGAGTCGTACCGACTCACCTCCTCGGATAGCTGCGCCTTGCTCAGCCACTTTTCGATGCGCGCATCTCGCTCGCGAGCACTGAGCTCAGCGCGAACGGCGAGCGCCGTTGCAATCAGCGAGATGAGGATGGTTGCGGCTGTCAGCCTCCGCCGAACTCGTTGCGTGACCACGTCGAAGTGGCGCCGTATCCCCTCGACGACTCGCTCGCCGGGAGGCTGGGTAGCCGGAGCAAGCGCTTCAATCCCAAGCGTGTCGGCAAGGACGTCCTTGTGCGGTTGCGTATCGGGAATCCCCACACCAGGGAAGACGACACGCAGAAGGCGGGGCCTCTTGCGCGCGTTCAGGTAGGCGCTTATCTCCTGAGCAACCCACGAGCTTTCGTACGCACGAGGGGTGCCGACCAAGAGGAAGACAGAACTCCGCGCCGCGTGCTCCGCAAGCTCCACGGGAATGGACTCGCCCGCGACGAGCGTGGAAGCGTCCCGAAACACCGAGTAGCGGGGACTGAGGAGCGCCTCGAGCTGCTTCGCGTAATCGGCCCCGTCGGCACGCGCATACGACAAGAACACGTCGTGGCCGCCCCCGAAGAAGGTCCGAAGCCGATAGAGTAGTGACGGCGGGGCCATGTCCAAAGGAAAATGGGGAGCAGAGGCAATCGACGCAAGAACTGTCCTTCACGCAAAGCCCCTCTTCCCATGCGGGACTGCGGTCACGTCAAATCTCGAGGTTCGGGCCCATCTTGCGTTCGGCCTAGCAGCACTCGACAAGCCAGAAGCTTGGGCTGCTCTAGCCCGGGCTACTCAGCACGTTTCCGATCGGACGGTCCAACCGGCGGCCTTCGGCCGCCTTTCGCAGTCTGGCGGCACTTTGCGACTGCGGTGGTCCTCAACGACCCGTTCAAGGTCGCCTGCGGATGCCACGGTCCCAAAGCACCACCAGACAGCGACTTGGAGTCGTCGGATCGAAAACCTGATGAATAACCGGGGCTAGGAGTCCACGAGCCGAGCGGCGGGTGGGAAGCCATCGGCCAGAGGCCGATTCTCTGCTACACTCTAACGCGCAGAAGGGTGGGCCGTGCTGGTCTTCGCTGCCCGTCAACGTCGGCCCAGCCGCCAACCCAGCCACGCCATCGGCAGGTAGGCGACTACCAGGTCCAGCGCGATGAACCAGGCCGGTGCGGGGATCATCGCGGCGGCCGCGACCCCGCCGAGCAAGTAGAAGAAGCCGATGCCGAGGGCAAGGCCGAAGGCCCTTGACGCGGCGAGGCGCGCGGCTACCCATGCGCCCGTCAGCGTTCCCAGCGCGTGCGCCAGGAACGGCATCAGGAAGTGGCGCGGCTCGAATCGCTCGATGTTGGCCTTGAGGCTCTCCGCGTCCGACGGATCGACACCCTCGGGCAGAGGGATGACGGAACCGCTGATCGTGACGAGCGCCATGTTGACCGCGCCGCCGACGAGGACGCCAGCCACTACGGCCAGGATGTTGCGCAGGATGGGTGCCATAGGTTGTTGCCTTGGGGGGACTTCGGAGGCTCGCTCGATTCTGCCCGCCGGATGCGCCGAGCGCAGCACACAAGTTTCGCCCTAACGGTGCCAGGCGTAACCCCGGTGGCCCGGAAGCGATTTTTCCAGGTCGGGGGCGGCGAATGGTGCGAGTCCCTGGGCCTCGGCCACCGCGCGGCCCCGGGGGTTGTCGGGATGGATGGGCCAGACCCAGCTCGCGAGGGGCCAGCTAGCCTCGAACCAGTCGGCCAACGTTCGCAAGAGGTGGACGTCGAGCTCTCGCTCCACTTCGTCCTCCCGCACCCACAGCGCCAGCAGCGCCTCGTTCGCGGAACCGCCGGGCATGGGCATGAGGTAGACACAACCGAGGCACCGCTGCCCTGTAGGGTCGAGCACCGTGTACGCGTAGGCCTCGCGGGCGTCGAACTCGGCGCGGTGACGCTCGAGGTCCACGCGGTTCGCTTCGACGGTGAAGCCCTCCGGGGGCCAGTCGCCCCACGCCAGCGTCCGCCGCAGGTGCTCGCGGCTGGACATCAGGGCTTCGAAGTCGCGCTCGGTGTGCTCGACTCCCAGGGGCTCCAAATGAAGGCGCGCATCCGACGGCGGCGGAGGCGGCGTGAAGTCAGAGAGAGGGAAAAAATCGGGGCCTTGGCCGATTTTTGCCCTCGAACGGGCTCCAGCGCCGTCAGGCGATGGGCCAAGTATCACCTAACAGGGCCTTCGATCGGGCAGCGCGAATTTTCCCACCCTGTCAGTGACGAAGGGCCCCGCGGGCAGCCGGTATGCGCGCTCCTCGACGACCGCCGTGGCGTTGGCGGTTCCGTGGGAAGCCGGGTGGCGCGGCTTCGTCGCGCAGGCGGCCAAGACGAGGCAAAGGACCAACGAGGTCCGCGGCAAAGCTTCCATGGAACCAGGGTAGCCGACATGGGCTTCGGCATGGCGCCCGTCAGGGCTCTCGCGGATCGGTTGCGCTCCGCGACACGACCCATAGTCGGTCGCACTCGACGAACCCGATGCGGCGGGCCATTTCCGCCGACGCCAGATTGCTCTCCAAGGCGCCCCACACGGCGGACTTGCCCTTGGCCGTCATCCGACGCATCAAGTGGAGCACCGCAGCCGTCGCGTACCCACGGCGTCTGTGGCTCGCGACGGTGTCGACGGACACATCCCACAACGACTCCGTCTCGGCCGCCACATACGCAAAAGCCACCGCACGTGTTCCATCGAAGGCTGCTGCAATCGGCACAGCTTGCCGCGCAGCGTCGCCGAGTTCCTCGCGCAGTTCTTCGGGCACATGGCCCTGCGAGGCGATGTCGATCCATCCCACGTCACGACACGGATGGGGTGGCGCGGACGGCAGAGAGATTGGCGCCGAGAAGAGGCTAGCGGACTCCGCCTCGAAGCTAGGCAAAAGGAGTCGCACCCGTTCGACGTTGTCCGCGAAGGCGAGCAACTCCGGCACCTCGCGCGCCGCCTCGGCTAGAAGTTCTGCGTCGGGCGTGCCGATGACGGCGCCCAAGCCATCGTCCGCACTCCAGACAACGAAGCCGTCACCCGTCGAGTTCTCGACCAATCGCGTGCCCTCGTTCAAGAGCAGGCAGCGCGCACCGACCCAACGCGGCACATCCGGTAGTTTGGAAAGGCATCGTCTGCGTGCGGGATCCATGGGGCCTCTCGTCGAGCGTCGCTCGAAGTTACTCGATCGACGTCGAAACCCGAAGTCCCCCGAGTCAGCTCAGTATCGAGCGGCCGCGAAGGAACGCGCTCCGACTGCGCGAAACTAGCGCGGACGACGCGTTGGTGCGCGCGAGTGCGTGCGCCCTTCTCCGGCCTCAACGTGCGTCCAGCGCAGATCGCGATCAGCCCGGATGTCCTGGATATCTACTTCACCGAGCGCACCACGAATCTCATCTCGCAGTTCCGCCTCGATTCCCTCGGGGCGCCCGTCACCGCGACCCGCATGCGGTCCCCGGGCATGACACCCTTCGGCTTCAAGTTCGGCTTGCGCAACCAGGCGGTGGTTTCGGAAGCCGACGGGGTGCCGCAGGCGCGAGCACGACGTCGAGCGACCGCCGTCGCGCCGATGGCCAACTGAGTGTGCTCAACCCGCAGGCAGCCCTCACCGGCGTGCGCCCCCTCGACATGGCGATCTCGCGAGACAGCCGCTTCTTCTACGTGCTCGCGGCGGGAACCGAGGCCTGCTCCGGTGGCATCGGGAATGGCCCGCGCCGTTGTCCGGCGCAGGTGTTCGCGGCTGGGCATCAGCGCTTCCGACCGTCAGTGGATGCGCCGCGGGATTGCGGAGTGGGATTCGGGAGCCGACCGCGGGCGAGGGCGCACTAGCAGACGTCGGAAGTCGTGCCGAGCTGGTCAGGCGTGCGCAGGTTCCCTTCTGCCCCCGAGGACTCGACTTGACGCCCCAGGGATGTTAGCTATGCTTGACACCATGACAAGCATTCAAGACATTCTGGAGGCGACCTGCCACCGGGAGCGGGTTGCCTGGCTCTCCCTGGTGGCCATGGCGGCGGCCTATGGGCCCTTCTTCCTTGGGGTGGCTCTGGAGCCGCCCTCGGCACCCCTGCCGGACCTACCCTCGATGGGGCGGTTTGCGGGGGCCGTCCTCGTGCAGGTGGTGGTCCTCGGCGTCGGCCACGCTTGGTTCCGGCTTCGGTGGCCCCACGAAGCCCGTGCCCCGGCGGACGAGCGGGACCGGGCCATCGAGCTGCGCGCCAGAAGGATCGCGTACCACGTCTTAATCGTGGGCATCGTCTTGGTCGGCTGTGTGATGCCGTTCTCGAAGCACGGTTGGGAGCTGATCCACACGGGCATCGCGGCAGTCGTGGTCGCCGAGCTGGTCCACTACGGCCTCGTGGTCCTCGGCTACCGGCGGGGCTAGCATGACTGAGCCCGTCGACAGCCGTCGGATCTCCAACGGGATCCGCACACTCCGGTTCCTACACGGGGAGATGACCCAAGCGGAGTTGGGTCGGCGCATTGGACTCACGCGCCAAACCGTGGCTGCCATCGAGGCGGAGAAGTACTCACCGTCACTCGAGGCCGCCTTCCGCATCGCCGAGGTCTTTGGAAAACGGGTGGACGAGGTGTTTGCGTGGAGCGAGCCCGAGTAGGGCCCACCGTCGCCTCGAGCCGGCGCGAGCCGCGCACTCTCGAGGGCGCGACGCACCGCGAGCGCGCGGACACAACAACTTGCCGACGCGTGTTGTCGGTTCACGACGCGCTCCCACGGGACACCTAGCGCAGAAAAGAGCGTTGGGCGATCCCCGTCGGAAAGGCGCGCTCAGCGCCCCACTGCCCCCAGTCCGGCCCGGCACGTTTCCGCGGAGATGCCCCTGGGTCGGCAGGTCCGCGGCCCTCGGGTTCGTCGCCCGATTACGGGCACGGCGGAGCCGCGGGCGCGACACCGCGCAGCGCGGCGGCGAAGGACTCGCCGGGGGCCTTGGGCGAAAGTCCGAGCAGCTCCTCCACGGTCGCGCCCACGTCCGCGAAGCTCGTGCGGGTGCCCAGTGCGACACCCGCAGTCACGCGCGGGCCTGTCGCCAGGATCGGCACGTACTCGCGTGTGTGATCCGTGGTCTCGAGGTGGGTGGGATCGTTGCCGTGGTCCGCGGTCATCAGCACCACGTCGTCGGGCCGCAACAGCGCTTCGAGCCGCGTCAGCGCGCGGTCGAACTCCTCGAGAGCCGCGCGGTAGCCGTGCGCGTCGCGGCGGTGGCCGAACAACATGTCGAAGTCGACGAGGTTCACGAACACGAGGCCGCGTTCGGCCTCGCGCGCGAGGCGCAGCACGTGTTCCATGCCGTCTTTGTTGCCCTCGGTGTGCACACTCTCCGTCAGGCCGCGGCCCGCGAAGATGTCTTCGATCTTGCCCACGCCGATCACGGGCACACCGGCTGCCTTCAGGCGGTCCAGGCTGGTCTCGCGGGGCGGTTCCAGGCTGAAGTCCTTGCGGTTGTAGGTGCGCCGGTACGCCCCCTCCTCGCCCACGAACGGCCGCGCGATCACCCGGCCCACACCGTAGGGCACGAGGATCTCGCGGGCGATCGCGCAGATCTCGAGGAGCCGATTGAGCCCGAAGTGCTGCTCGTGGGCCGCCACCTGGAACACACTGTCGGCGCTGGTGTAGACGATCGGTTTGCCCGTCTCGATCGAATGTCGGCCAAGGCGCTCGAGCACTTCGGTGCCCGAAGCCGGCGCATTGCACAGGACACCCGGCAGGCGCGCGCGCTCCACGAAAGGGTCGAGAATCTGCGGCGGAAAGCCATCCGGATAGACGGGGAAAGCGCGATCGAGCACACAGCCCATCAGTTCCCAGTGACCGGTCGAAGTGTCCTTGCCCGGGGAGCGCTCCAAGAGTCGCCCAAACGCGCCTTGCGGCCGGGCCGCGGGCGCAAGGGACCGCACGCCCGGCACATTGCCCAGCCCGAGTGCCAAGAGGCGCGGCGCATCCAACCCACCCGCCGCGGCCACCAGGTGGTCGAGCGTGTGGGCACCGACGTCCCCGAAACGCTCCGCATCGGGCATCGCGCCGACCCCGAGGGAGTCGAGCACGATCAGGAACACACGCCGCTTCGCCAAGTCGCCGACCTGCACGGCCCCATCCTGGGCTCGGAAGCCGTCCGTGTCGAGGCCGGAGCGACGCGCCGCACTGGCTCAGACCGCCGCGCGGGGCGCGATCCAGCGCTCGAGCGCCGCCCGCAACTGCTCCAGGGACACCGGTTTGGTCAGGTAGTCGTCCATGCCGGCCTCCAAGCAGGCCTCCTTGGCCCCGTCCATGGCGTGCGCCGTCATGGCGAGGACGGGCAGCCTTTCGCCCCGCAATTCCCGGGCGCGCAGGACGCGGGTCGCTTCGTACCCATCCATCACGGGCATCTGGCAGTCCATCAGCACCAGGTCGAACGACTCGCGCTGCAGGGCGTCCAACGCTTCCCGCCCGTTGTGCGCGACGCGAACACTGCACCCGAGCCGGGAGAGTTGGCGTTCGGCCAGTCGCTGGTTGACCGGGTTGTCCTCGGCCAAGAGCACATGGGCGCGGATGGGTTTGTCGGCCTTGGGCAGCGCCGCGGGAGGCGCTTCGACGTCGTCCCCGAGGCGACAGACGGGCGGCACGACTCCGCTCCAGTGCACGGCGGCGCGCAGGGCGCTGGGAAGCACGGGTTTGGTGAAGCTGGTCTCGAAGCCCGCCGCGCATGCCTCCTGGGACATGCCGAAATGGTTGACGGAACTGGCGAGCAGCAGCCGAAGGTCCACGAACTGTGGACGGGAGCGCACCTCCCGCGCGAAGCCCATGCCGTCCATGCCCGGCATGTGGTAGTCGACTAGCGCAAGGTGGAAGGGATGGCCCGAGGCATGGGCCGACTCGAGCAGCTCCAGGGCCTTCGCAGCATCCTCGGCGGAGGTAGGCACCAAGCCCCACGAACGGAACTGAGCGGTGAAGATGCGGCGGTTGGTCGCGTTGTCGTCGACGATCAACACACGTTCGCCAAGCAGGCGGGTTTCGGCGAGCTCGCGTTCCGCCGCAGTGGGAACTGGCCGCTGCTCCAGTTGCAACTCGAACCAAAAGGTCGAACCCTTGCCCGCCACGCTCGAGAAACCGACCCGGCCCGACATCGCTTCGACGAGGCGGCGAGAGATGGCCAAGCCTAGGCCCGTGCCTCCGAATCGCCGTGTGGTGGACGTGTCGGCCTGCGTGAACGCCTCGAAGAGCTGGCCCTGGCGGTCCTCGGGAATGCCGATCCCCGTGTCGGTCACCGCAAAACGCAAGGTGCAGGTCGTTTCGCTGCGCACGAGCTCCGACACCGTGAGGGTGACTTGCCCCGCCTCGGTGAACTTGACCGCATTGCCCAGCAGGTTCAGCAGCACTTGGCGCAAGCGGCTCGGGTCGCCGCGCACGTGCTGCGCCGCGCCGGGCGGCACATCGACGATCAGCTCGAGCTGTTTCGCCTGGACGCGCGGCGAGAGGATGTGCGCGGTCTCGTAAATCACGGCGTGCAGGTCGAAGTCGATGACTTCGAGCTCCAGTTTGCCGGCTTCGATCTTGGAGAGGTCCAGGATGTCGTTGATCAGACACAACAGAGCCTCGCCGCACACACCCACCGTCGACGCGTATTCGCGCTGCTCCGGGGTCAGTCTTGTGTCGAGCAGGAGTTGCGTCATGCCGATCACGCCGTTCATCGGCGTGCGGATCTCGTGGCTCATGTTGGCCAAGAAATCGCTCTTCGCTCGCGCCGCTTTCAGAGCTTCGTCCCGCGCCAGCAGAAGGTCCTGGGTGCGCGCCGCGACCTCCGCTTCGACACGCTCGTGGCTGGCTTCCAGGTCGGCCTGGCGCTCGGCGATCTCGCGCATCTCCAAGGTGGATCTGCGGCATGACAAGAACAGGAAGAGGTCGATGAACACGACCCAGGCGGAGTGCTCCACCCACCGCCAAGCGCCCGGACCCGCTGTTCCGAAGACGGAACTCGGCAGCCACACGCCGCGCAGGAAGTGGTCCGCTGCGACCACGACCGACGCGCTCACGAGCACACGCCAATCGCGGTAGAACGAGAGGAACGCCAGGGAGCCGAAGATGTGGAAGTGCGTCTCGATGCGACCACCGGACAGGTGGATCAGCAGCGCGGACCAAAGGGCCTGACTGACGGCGATCGTGTGGCGGGTGAGGCGTTCGCCCGGGTGGAAGAGCGCGAGCCAAATCGGCACGGCGGCGAGCGGGGTTCCGAGCAGGAACGCCAGGTACACGTGGGGATGAACCGACGCCTGCGACCCATTCCAGGTGTGTGGCGAAAGCCACGCGGCGAGCCCGAGGGCTGCGCACAACTGGAACGCCATCAGCGCGGCGAACATGCGGTCCGTGCGCACGTGCACGGACCGATGGGCCTTGCCGACGAGTTCCTGGGCCCGCGTGGAGCTTGCAGCCGGGCTCATGGGCGACGCTCCTTCGGAACGGACGCGAGCTCGGCGGGCTCGAGCAAGCTGCAGCCAAAGACCGCGGTCTGCACGACCTCCGCCGGAGCCTGTGCGATCGCGGCAAGCAGTTTTGCCGTCGCAACACCCTCACCCTCGTGCCCGCGGGCGAATGTCAACCCACCGGCGTAGCGCAGTCTCCCGTCAGGCCCGAAAAGCAAGGCCGTCCCAGAGGTTCGCGCCCCGAAGTGGGTCGCGAGATCTCCGCCGGGATCGAGGCGGACGGAGATCCCCGGCATGGCGCGGGCGCGGTGCAGCACGGAGCTGTCCGCGAAGGCCTCGGTCTCCGCGAGATCGAGTCCCGCGGGAGTCCAGAGCAATACCTCGGTCCGCAGCGACCGCTGCAAGTTCGTCAGCAGCCGGTCGAGGTTTTCGAGGGAAGCCCGGGTGCAGGGACACCGCGGATGGGCGAACACCAGCAGAGTGGGCCGGTCCAGGGCGCGCTCGACCGAGCTGCCCGCCGGCCAGTCGAGCGAGGCGTCGGGCCCGGGTCCGGGACGCGCCGCGTAGCTCGTCCAAAGCCCCAGTCCTGCGGCCATGGGCACCACCAACAGGGCAAGAACGAGCGCGGTGCGAAGCCGCTTTGCCGGCGGGCGTTCGCCAGAGCGGGGCGAGTCCATGACCTGCCCATCGACCGTCACCCACCCGGCGCTCCACTGACCGGGACCCCGGGCAAGCACCTAGTCCCACGGCGCGGAGTCCCAGCGCATCCCCCTAGGGAGACGCGCTACCAGCCCTTCGCAAGCTCCACCAACTGGTCCAACGCCGTGCCCCATCCCGAGTGGAAGCCCATGTCCTCGTGGGATTGACGCGCCGCCTCGTCGTGGTGCATCGCAATGGCGGTGTAGCGCGTGCCGGAGCCGTCCGGCTCGAGCAGCACCGCCGCCGTCATGAAGGGCCGCGGCGCGGGTCGGTAGCCCCCGTGCAATGCGTCCGTGAACACCAGGCGGCGCTCCTTCACCACCTCCAGGAAACAGCCCAGGTTCGGGTGGTCCTCGCCCTCTGGGGAGCGCATGACCGTGCGAAACAGGCCGCCGGGGCGCAGGTCGATCTCGCATTCCACGGTGCGCCACGGCGCCGGCGTGAACCAGCGCATGACGTGCTCCGGCACCGTCCAGGCCTTCCAAACCAGGGCCGGGGACACGGGGACACGGCGTTCGAGCACCAGATCCAGTTTCGGGTTGGGGGTGAAGGAGTAGGTCATGGGGTGTCTTCGAGGGTGGA
Source organism: Planctomycetaceae bacterium (assembly GCA_016125265.1). Classification (GTDB taxonomy): domain Bacteria; phylum Planctomycetota; class UBA1135; order UBA1135; genus RI-242. The sequence goes on along the minus strand of WGMC01000007.1, from coordinate 170,114 downwards.
GAGGTAGTCGTCGAGTCGATCCAGGCGCGCCTCCCAGTGGCGGCGCTGCTCCTCGAGCCAGCCCATGGCCTCCCGCATCCGTTCGGGCACCGCCCGAACCGTCCGCACGCGGCCGCGCTTTTCCGACCGCACCAGACCGCTCGCCTCGAGCACCCGGATGTGGTCGAGGAACGAGGGCAGCGCCATGGCAAAGGGCTGGGCCAGCTCGGTGACGGCCGCCGGCCCGCGGCCCAGGCGCTCGACCACGGCCCGACGGGTGGGGTGGGCGAGGGCTGCAAACACCTGGTCCAAGGTGGCGGTCGACACGGGGACCACGGTACGGGTCGCCCTTAGTTAGGTCCAGCCCTAAGTATTGGCCTCCACCCGGCCCTTGACGGCCCCCGGCGCCCCCCGCCAACGTGGCCCCCCATGCGCGCCAGCGTCATCGTCACCACCTACAACGAGCCGGACCGACTGGCCCTGGTGCTCGCCGGCCTGGCCCGCCAGAGCCGCCCGCCGGAGGAGATCCTGCTGGCGGACGATGGCTCTGGCGACGAGACCACCCGGGTCGTGGACAATTTCCGGCCCCCCGCTGGCACCCGCTTCGAGCGCGTCTGGCAGGAGGACCGCGGCTTTCGCAAGTGGTCGGTCTCGAACGAGGCGGTGCGGCGCTCGACCGGCCAATGGCTGCTCTTCCTGGACGGGGATTCGATCCCCCACAGCCGATGGGTCGAGGACCACCTCGGCTGGACCCGCCGCGGCGAGGTGCTGTGCGGTCGTCGGGTGAAGTTGGGGCCGAAGTTCAGCGCGACCGTCGACCGGCAGATGGTCGAGTCGGGGGCCCTCGAGCGGGTGCCGGGACCGGTGACGTGGAGCGGCCTGTTCGGCGACTCAGAGCGCACCGCCCTGGGCATCAGGCTGCCGCCCTTCGCGGCGGCGCTCCTGCATCCGCGCCCCCGCAAGTTGATGGGTGTCAACTTCTCCGTCTCGCGCGCGGCGTTCGAGGCGGTCAACGGCTACGACGAAGCGTGGCCCGGCCGCCGCGGCGACCGCGATCTGGACCTGCGCCTGGCGCGCGGCGGCTTCCGCTTCGCGGCGCTCGTCAACCGCGCGGTGGTCTACCACCTCCACCACACGGAACGCCCGAACTCCGACACGATCCAGGCGCGTGTGGCGGAGGAGGAGCGCTCGACGCGCGTGCGCTGCGAGGTGGGCCTGGTGCGCGACGACTGAAAGCGCGCGTCACGGGACCTGGCCCGCGGATGCGTGCAACTGCCGGAGCAGGTCGCGCGACACTCCATCGAGCCCGAGCCGCGCTACCCGCCGCCGGATGGCCGACGACGCCTCGGCGCGTTGCCCCAACGAGAGATGCCCCAGGACCAGGAGCTGCGTGACCCGCGTGTCGCGTCCTCCCCCATCGTGTTGGTCCCAGACGTCGAGTCGCGGCACGATCTCCGCCAGTTTCGCCCGGCGACCCGCGTCCAAGTCCGCTGCCACGACGTGCACTAGTGTGGCTCCGTCGACGACACCGGTGGCAGCGGCGGCGCGCCAGGCGGCGATGGCCGCGTCGCCGTCGCCAGCTCGCAAGGCGGCGTGACCCAACAAGGCCTGCACTTCACCGGACGCCACGTCCGACGGCGGCAAACCGCGGAGCAGCGCGGCCGCTCGCTCCGGCGCGTCCGCCGCGAGCAACATGCGCGCGTGCTCGAGGTCGGAGGTCACACCGTGCACGGTCGCCCGCGAAGCGTCGCGTAGGTACCATTCGAGCGCACGATTGGCGTTGCCGCCGAGCTGGTGCAGTGCGGCCAATTGGCGCGCCACATCGTCCTGGGCCGGGTGCAGCGCGTAGGCGGTCGAGAGCGACACGATCGCCGCATCGATGTCGCCGCGCCGCTGTTGCAGCGCTCCCAGCACACGCCAACCGGACACCGCGCCGGGGTTGTCGCGAACGTACGTCTCCCCGAGCGCGATCGCCTCGTCCGCGCGTCCCAGTTCGTCGAGGAGCTGCACACGCACGAGTTGCGCGGGGTCGACCTCGGGCTCGAGCCAGGCCAGCATGTCGAGCGCCCACAGCGCCGCGCCAGCGCGACCTCGTTCGCGGTCGAGGGTGGCCATGGCGGAAAGTGTGCTCGGTGCGAAGTACCCGCGCACGACGCTCTGCGCAAACGCGCGGCGTGCGGCCGCAGGGTCGAGCTCGAACTGCGCGTGCCCCAAGAGTCGCAGGGCCTCCCCGTCTTGGGGCGCGTCGCGCATCCTCTCCTCGAGGAGCCGAACTGCCTCCCCCTGCTGCTTGGCCTCGATGAGCCGCAGCGCTTCCCGCCACAGATCCTCCGCGGCGCCCTGGGCGGCCACCTGAGTTCCGCCAAGGAGCGCTACGACTGCAAACATGTGTCGGACCCAATTCCACGGCATCACGGACCTCCTTGAAGCTGGAAGTGGAACGTCTTCTCCGCAAATACGGGTATGGCGCGACCCTCGTGCATCGCCGGAGTGAAACGCCAGCGCCCGACGGCGCGCTGAACGGACTGACGGAATGCATCCACACCCTCGGCGGCGAGTGTGCGAACCTCCTCGACCTCGCCACGTGCGTCGATGTCGATCCGCACGCGAACGTAGCCCTCCCGTCCCTGGCGCCTCGCCGAGGCCGGATAGTCGGGTTGGTGGTTTGTGGGAAACTCCCTCGGGGGAACGTCGACGCCCTTCGCGTCCACGGGACCCGTGTCTGTGCGGAGCTCCGAAGTGCGCGCACGCGATGGCGCGGATGGCGCCGCCGAGGCCGCCGCCGAGGCCGCCGCCGCAGTTTCGGTGGACCTGACGTGTGAAACTCCGGGCGGCTCGATCGGCAGCGGATGGAACGGGACAGGCGGAAGCACTACGCCCGTTTCGAGCGGAGCTGCGTGCAGCGGAAGACCGGGGATCGCGGGCACGGGCGCCAGCGCGCGCCGCGGGGTTGGTGTTGGTGGTTCGGCCTCGGGCAGCGTCGGAGAGCGGACGGACGGCGGCTCAGCGCGCGCGAGCGCAATCCGCGGCGGGACACTCGACTCGCTCGGCTCGTTTGCAGACGGTCGCAGCGCAAGCAACGCCGCCAGCAGAAGCGTATGGAACGCCAATGTCACGGAGATCGCAACCAGCTCGCGACCGCTCGAGCGCGGCCAGGTCACGGGACATCCTCCTGCCGCGTCGCGATCGACACATCCGCCACTCCGATGGCGGCGATCTCGTCGAGCACCTGCACCAGCGTGCCCGCGAGAACGGCTCGATCGGGGACGACGACCACGGCGGCGTTGTCGCCCGCGGGCAGCAGCTCCTCCACTCGCTGCCGGATCCCGGCGAGCGGCGTCGCCTGACCTCCGACGAAACAAGCTCCCGATTTCGTGATGTGAACGCGCAGCGCGACCGATGGCAGGGGCGTCGATGTGGTGGCCACCGGACGCTCCACGCCGATTCCCTCGTCGCGCGAGAACGTCGTCGTCACGAGAAAGAACACGAGCAGAATGAACACGATGTCGATCAGCGGCGCCATGTCGATGGCGAGCGGCGTCTCCGACTCGTGGGACCAGATCGATTGGGAGCGGATCACGGCGCCGGCTCCCGAAGCGACACCCAACGGGTCGTGTGGCGTTCGATCGCCGCGACTGCACGTTCCGCGCGCGCGCCGACGTATCCGTGCAAGACCACGAGTGGAAGGGCGGCGACGAGGCCCGCCTGCGTACTCGTCAACGCCGCCGCGATCCCTTCCGCGATGACCTCCCGTCCGACAGGGCCGTCGACGCCGAGGCCGCGGAACGTGTGGATCATCCCGAGAAGTGTGCCGAGCAAGCCCAAGAGTGGGCACGCGGCGGCGATGGTTGCGACAAGCGGTAAGCCGGCCTTCAGTCGACCCCGTTCCTCGCGGCACCAACCCTGGATCGCTTCCCGCGACGGCAACACGGGCGCGATGAGCTCCAGCCGCTGCAGCATCCGGCCCGCCACCGAATCCGTAGGCGGGTGCCGTGTGTCGCCCCGCTGGAGTCCGCGTTCGTCGCGCCGCACGTCGAAGAGACGTCTGCACGCAATCCACCATCCCGCCGCGGATAGGAGCAGGATCGCAGCCAGCGGCCAGCCGCCCTCGGAGAACAGGTGCAACATCGCCTACTCGCCGGCTCCCGCGTGGGGTGCAGCGCCTCCTTCCCGCTGGACCTGGCCAGCAACCCGAACCGCGCGCGCGGTGGTCCGCGCTTCGACTCCCACGGAATCCGCCGCGTTCAGAACCACCACGGACTGACCCTCCGCCGCGGCCAGGAGTGCGTCGGCGCGGCCGCGCAGCAGACCGTGCCAAAGAAGGACGGGGATCGCGATAACAAGTCCCGTCGCCGTGGTCAGGAGCGCCTCGGAGATTCCCCCGGCCATGGCGTTCGGATCGTTCGTACCCGTGGAGTGGAGGACCCCGAATGTCTCGATGATGCCGGTGATCGTTCCGAGCAGTCCGAGCAGCGGCGCGATCGTCGCGAGCATGGCCATCGCCCGCAGTGAGCGTCGAAGGCGCGGAGCCTCGCGAAGGAGCACCTCCTGCAGGCGATCCTCCCGCGCCGAACGGGGAACGTCCAACGCGTGCAGCACGGCAGTCACCGCGCGGGCGACTGGTCCGTCCCGCGACCCAGCGAGCGCCGTCGCACCCGCGACGTCCCCGTTCCGCAGCATCCGAGCGACGCCTGCGCCAAGGTCGGCATTGGGACGCGTACGCCACCAAAGCGCGACCGCCCGCTCCAAGCCGAGCAGCAGGCAAAGCACGGCGACCGCCGCCAGGGGCCACATCACGGGTCCGCCCGCTCGGAAGCGGTCGACGAGCAACGGCGCCAGGAGCGGCACATCGAGACCCAACGACCCCGACACATCCATTGGCACACCGAGCGTTCCTTCGCGCGCACCTCGCGCCGCTTCGAACAACGCCGCCCACTGTGCGGCGAGTTGCTCGGGCAGGCCCTCGCGCCAACGGAACCCGTTCGCATCCCGCGGTGCGGCGAACGAGATCGCCAAATCCTCGGCAGTGCGGTAGGCGAAGGCGAAGAGGCCAATCTCCAAGAGCTCGACATTCGCGGATTCCCCATTGGCCGTCCGCAGATTGCAATTGCCGACGGCAACCTGCTGCGCGCGGCGGTCGAGCCCATCCACGAGCTCCGCGAGGACGAGTTCCGCATCGCCGCTGCGGCCAGCGTCCAAACAATCGTTGCATGCAGTGAGCCGCGGGGCCAGCGTGGGACCGTACGGCAACTCGGACAACAGCACGCCGACGTACTCCGCGATCTGCCGCTGGCTGGCGTCGATTCGCCGCACGTCGGCGGCCCGATCCTTGGCGCGAGACTCGGCCACATCCGTAGCCAGACGCGCCGCTTCGACGGCATCTTCCAGGGAGAGTCGCTCGAGTTCGAGGTCCACGAGCTCACCTGCTGCGTCGTTCGCAAACGCGAGAGCCTCACCGCGCTCGGCCGCGAACCCTTCCCGAGCATCGAGGAGCTTGTGCTGCAAGTCGATGGACTCTTCCTGCAACGCGGCCAGGCGCCCGTCGATCGCGGTGGCGGAGGGGTGCTGCGTCAACGGCCCCGACACGACGGGAACGAGCGCGAGCAGCGCCATCGGGAGAATCGCGAGCCGCCGCCTCATCGTAGGCCGCCGTCCAGCGACTCCATTCCCACGGGCAGGGTGACCATGGTGGCACCCGCTCGGCCCCGAAGCACCTCGGCAGCCGAATCCACGGCCTCTGCCCACTCGATCGGAAGTTCCCGCCAGCCGGCGCCGTCGCCCTCCCGAGAGGCCGTCGCCGCAAACTCGCGATCCTCGGTAACGTAGAACTCGAGGACCCCACCGAGTCGCACGACCCACGCGTGTTTCTCGCGGTCGGTTCCGGGGATCGGCACCAGCCGGCTCAGCGCTGTGCGCTCACGCCCCAGGCGCAGCGACTCTTCGGCCAGGCGATGCAGATCGAGAAGGGCGTCCACCGACTCCGTCCCGTCGAATTCGAGTCGGGCGGACACCTCGGCAAAGTCGCGCGCACGGCGCCGAAGGGACGGGACCGCGTGTTGGAGCCGCAAGGCCAAGCGCGCGGCGAGATCTCGCGCCGCGTCAGTCGCGGCCGCAATGCGCTTGCCGTCGGCGCCCGCGCGCAAATCCGCGGCGGCGCGCAGCCTTTCGAACTTCTGCAACTCGTCGCGCAACGCCGTCGCGCTGGCACGTGCATCGGCGAGCTCTCGCTCCAATTGCTGTCGATTGCCCACGGAGTCCTGACGCCACCGATCGCGTTCCTCGACCACGCGCCGGAGCTCGTGCGAAAGGGCCTCATTCCGCGCCACGGTCGCGTGAACTTCGCGGGCGAGTTCGTTGTCGACGTGCTGCGGTGCGGTGGGAAGCGGCGCTGCGCCCTGCGACGCTCCCAGACAGAGTCCAAGCGCCGAAAGCAGCGCCGTCGCCCGACCCGCTCCGCATCGCCTGCCGCTCTGTGCGTCATTGGCCCCCATCACGGCACGTCCTCTGGAAAGACCCCGCACGGATCGCTCGGATACTCGGGCCCATCGATCGGCCAACTGACGCTGTTTCGATCGCGGTAGGTCGGTGCCGTCGGCATGGGATCGCCGCGGTTGCGCATCGCCTTCACGAAACAACGCCAGCCCGGGCGCCGGGACACCGCGCCCGTGTGGAAGACACCGAAGCCGAATTCGACCAGCGCGTCGCTGGGCGCGTTCCACTCGGTCAGGCGACCGCTGCGGAGGTGCTCGTCCAGAATGGTGGCCCACCGCGGCCCGGCGGCTCGAGCGACATCGCCGGCGGGCGGCTCGGGCAACACAACCTCACCGACGAGGAAGCGCGTCGGCGATGCGGGCCCGAAACACGCGATCATCTGATCGACCGTCGGCCCCGGATCGACGAGATCCGGGTGTCCGTCCGCGCGCTTTCGAACTCTGCTCGTGCCGTCGATGTGGAAGTTCACGGCGCACGGATTCCATCCCGGCGAAAGCTCGTCCCGCGTAACCCCCACCCGCACGTCGGCGGACGGAACGCGCCAGTCCGGCGGAAGTGCCTCGAGGAAACGGTGGAGCAACGGACCACCGATCGTCGATGCCATCGGGATCGCACATGCGTCGAAGATCGGTTCCGACGCCACGTCCTCCATGGTTGCCGGCTCCAGTTGCGCCACAATCCGTGGATGGGATAGAAAGTGCAGCAGTCGCTGTTTCGTCCAGTCGACACTCAATTGTTCGCCCGAGGAACTCGGTGTGCGTGCGAAAACACGGGCGCTGAACCGCCGCCGCGGCGGCAGCATCGACGGCGCGGCCGCTCGGATCAGCACAAGTTCCGACTCCTGTTCCGTCGACGCTGTCAGGAAGCGCACGGCGTGCGCGGGGTCCAAAACGACCGGAGTGCGCGGTGGGACGAGCTCCGGCGCGCTCTCGGGCCGGGTCACTTCCAAGAGCACCTGATCGGCGAGATAGACGAGCACAGCTCCTCGCGCAGCCCATGTCGCCACTTGGCGCACGGGAATTGCGAAGCTCACTCCGGCGCCGACCCTTGCGCACTGGTTCTCGATCCAAAGTGCTTCGCCGAGCACCCTCCGTGCCAGTTCGATGCTCGGTGCTAGCGCCGGACGGCCCGCAAACTCGTGCGCCGTGGCGCGGTACCATTGCCGCGCTTGCTCCACCGTTTCCACTTCAGCCGTCCAGTTGCTGGGGATCTCATTCCTCATCGGTGTTGTGCTCCCGTGGGCCGAGCGCCCACGCTGCGGTACGGAACGAACGCGGGCGCTTCTAGATCGCGGTCGTAGTCGACGCGCCCGTCCACGCCATAGGCGTCGCGTAGGAAGTCCGCGAGAATGACCTCTTGCGGAGTGCCGGTGGCCAGGATCACGCCGTCGCGCATCAAAACGATGCAGTCGGAGAACCGAGCCGCGAGGTTGATGTCGTGCAAGACCATCACCACGGTTTTTTCCTTCGTCCGCTGAAGCTGCCGCACGAGTTCGAGCACTTCCAGTTGGTGTGCGACGTCGAGCGAGGTCGTGGGTTCGTCGAGGAGCAGAAGCGGCGTCTCTTGCGCCAGGGCCATCGCGATCCAAGCCCGTTGACGCTCTCCTCCCGACAGGGTCTCGAGTGGGCGGTCCGCCAACGGCTCCAAGCCGACCGAGGTGAGCGCCGAAGCAACCGCGGTGCGATCGGCGGCGTCCAGTCGCGCATACCACGCTCGGTGCGGGAACCTGCCGTAGGCGACGAGGTCTCGCACGCGAAGTTCCGCTGGTGCGCGTGACGACTGCGGCAGCATGGCGAGGAGCCTCGCCACCGCGCGGGTGGGTTGGCGGTGCAGTTCGACTCCGTCCAAGATCACGGAGCCACGCGACGGCGCGAGCACCCGGGCGAGGGTCCGCAGGAGCGTCGACTTCCCACAACCGTTGGGCCCTAGGATCGTCGTCACGCGGCCATCGCGGAGCTCGAGATCGAGGCCGTCCAGAACCGTGGCATCGCCATACCCGACCGTGAGATCGCGGGCGAGCAGTCGGGAGATTCGGTGATTCACGCGGGTTGCACACGCCTCCACGCGACCAGACCGAGGAGAAACAGGGGCGCGCCGGTGATCGCTATGACGATGCCCGCCGGAACCTCCGCGGGCGCCATCACCTGTCGACCCAAAGCGTCGGCGGCGAGGAGCACCAGCGCCCCAACGACGGCGCTCGTCCACGGCGTCGCGAAGCTGCCCATCCGCAGCGTCCGCACGAGCGCGGGCGCGAGGAACCCGAGAAAGCCGAAGCTGCCGGAAACACCGATGCACGCCGCCGCAAGCGCGGCCCCGGCACACAGCGCAACGCGTCGCCAGCGATCCGGGAACCCACCGAGCACTTGGACAACCGGATCTTCGAGACCCAAGACGTCGATCCGCGACGCGCACAGATGGGCGGCCAACGAGAGGAACCACCACGCCGGGAAGAGCAAGAGGACGTAGTCCCAAGTGGCCTTCGACAACGAGCCCACGAGCCAAGCCAGGGCGTACTCGTACGTGGTCGGATGGGCGTTCAAGGCGATCGCAAAGCCGGCCGCGCTCCAAAGCGCACCCAGCGCGATGCCGCACAGCAGAAGGCCGGAACCGTCCAGCCTCCGCCGCCGCCCAACGATGGAGTACAGGAGCAGCGCCGAGGCGGTCCCCGCGGCGGCGGCGATCCACGGCATCAGCGTCGACCCCAGCAGCTCGCCGCCGCTGAGCGCCAACGCAAGCACGATTCCGAGTGCGGCGGCCTCGTTGACCGACACGGTCGCCGGGCTCGCCATCGGGTTGCGGGCGGCCTTCTGGATGGTCCAGCCCGAAATAGCCATGCCGCTCCCGACCAGTACCGCCAGCACCAGGCGGGGGAGCCGGAAGTCGACGAAAACGGTTTGGAGCCAAGGCTCGATCCGTCCGTGCTGGATCAGCGAAGCGACGACACCGAGTAGCCCCAGTTCGCGCTCCACGAGCACTAGCGCCAGCAAGACGAGTGCCCAGCGACCGAGGTGGGGATGTCGGCTCATTCGTCGAACCTCCCGTGCCCTCTCAGTGCCAGCGCAAAGAAAAAGAGCGCACCGATCGACATGGTCCAGATCCCGAGCGGCACCACACGCGGCCCCGTGACGTGGCGTGACAGAAGATCGGCCATGCTCGTCAGTACGGCGCCGAGTCCCGCACAGGCGACCAGACGTTGGCCGGGGCGCAAGCGGGCGCGACGAAGCACGTGGGGCACGATCAATCCGACGTAGGCCACGGGCCCCGCCGCAGCAACACTTCCCCCCGTGACGAGCACGATCGCCGCGATGGCGGTGGCCCGAACCGCCGCCACCGGGACACCGAGAACGCGCGCCGTGGTGTCCCCAAGTCGCATGGTGTCAAGACGCCCCACGCATGCGGCAGCCAGAACGATGCCCACGGACACCGCGGGCAGCGCGAACGTCACCTGCGCCCAGTCGACGTGCACGAGTCGCCCGAGTGTCCATCCGAGCATCTCGTTCTGCATCGAGTTGAAGAAAACGACCGCCGTCACGATGCTGCCGCAGAAGGCACCGAGGATGCTGCCGGCGACCACCAACGACTCCCCGCGCACCGCCGATCCGCTGGCAAAGGCGAGCAAGGCGATCGCGGAACTGGTGATAGCCGCGCCGAGGAAGCTCGCTCCCGTCACCGCGGCGTCGCTCGCGCCGTCGATCCAAGCGACCGCTGCCACCAAGCCTAGAGCGGCACCGTTGCTGACCCCGAGCACCGACGGGGTGGCCAGTGGATTGCCGCTGAGCATTTGCATGACAAGGCCGCCTGCGCTTAGCCCCGCGCCGATCGTCGCGGCGAGCAGCGCTCGCGGTAGCCGCACGTGCTCTAGCGAAAGCCGCAGAGGATCGTCGACGTCGCTGGAGCGAAGCGCTTCCCACATTCGCATGGGCGATACCATCGGCGGCGCGGCAAGAATGCCGAGGGCGAGCGCAAGAAGCGCGCACAGCGCCGCCACCCACGGTAACCGCGCGGAACCCAGGTGGCTCACTCCGATGTACTCCTACCGCAGGGAGCAAGGGCACAACTGACGGCGTCGTCGATCATCCGCGCCTTTCCGAGGAGTCCGCTGAGGATCCAATGCTCCAGCGCCTCGACGCGGTGCACGTGGCCCGTGTTCACGGCGCGGATCCGGTTCCAGAGGGGATGCGTTTGCAGGCGCTGCAGCGCCTCGTCCGAGGCCAACATCGGGTCGGCCACCACGACGAGGAAGTCCGCATCGAATGCGAGTAGACGCTCTGGGTCCAACTCCGTGCCGCGGTCGCGGACGAGTGCGGGCGCTTCGAGTCCCAACCCAGCGTAGATCGCCTCTCCGCCGCACTCATCGTGTTTGCCGTAGAGGCGCCACTGGCGCCCTCGAGCGCGCACGAAGGCGATCGTTCGCCCATCCATCGTGTCGCCGAGGAGCTCGCGGCTCGCAGTGAGGTGCTCTCGGAACTTGGAGATCGCAGCGAGGGCCGCCGCTTCGCGTCCGACGACGAGCGCGATGTCCCGGAGTCGCTGTTCCAGACTCGCGATGGAGCCGTTCTCGTCGAGCACCTCCCGGAGGGTGCGCACGACCACCGTCGGCGCGATCCGCGAGAGCTGCTCGAAGGTGTGGCGATCGGCCGCCCAAGTCAGGATGAGGTCGGGCCCGTGTGCGGCGATGGCTTCGAAACTCGGCAGCCATTGGCCCAGGCTGTGCGGTATCGGTGCTGCCCCCGCCAAGTCGTCGCGCAGGTAGTCGAGTTTCTGCTCTCGCCAATCGGTTGCGACCGCGGAAGGTGTTAGCCCTAGCGATACGAGTTCGTCGGCGAAGTTCAGCGCACACACCCGCGTCGGGTGCAGCGGCACGCGCGTAGTGCCTGCGCGATGTCGGATCCACCGCCCCCCCGCGTCCTCACCCAGCGCCACGATGTCGCTGCCGTCTGGTTCCGTCACGACACCGGGCGCTCGGTTGGAGATCGAGGAAGCAGACTGGTGGACGAGCACCGCGGCGGCCAGAACCGTCATGGCAACTTGGACCGCGCGCATGAACACCGTCACCGTCACGGTTCAGATACCGAGCGCAAAACCGAGGGTTCCGATGAGGGTGAACGGTTGGCCCGCTTGCACGGTGTAGCCGAAGCCCCCGACGCTGTACTGCTCGTCGAAGGCGTTCATCAGCGTCAGGCCGGCTTTCAGCGTGACCCCGGAACGGATCCGGCGGCGGTACCACGACGACACATCGACCGTGACGTAGTTGTCTTGCACCACGTCGCCGAATCCCTGCGAAAACTGTGTCACGATGTCCCCGCGATAGAACGCGCCGACACCGACGCCGAGGCCCGCGAGTGGCCCGACGTGCCAGTCGTAGGTCAGCCACAGGTTTGCCGTTCTTTCGGGCACCCCTTGAAGTCTGTCGCCGGGCGTGAGGCTGCTGGAGCGGACGACTTCGGCCTCCAGGGCGCCAAAGCCTGCGAGCACCTGCAAGTTCTCGGTGATGCGTCCGACGAGCTCCAGTTCCACCCCTTCGCTGCGGAAGAGGCCTCCGTTGATCGAGCCCGGCGCGCTCGTCGACGGATCGTCGATCGCCATGTTGTCGCGGTCGATGCGGAACGCGCTCAGCGACACCGCGAGGTCGTCCTCGAGGAAGGAGAGCTTCAAACCGCCTTCGTACTGCGTGCCTTCTTCTGGGTCGAGGAGGTCGCCGTCCACGGTGCGCGCGGTGTTTGGAAGGAACGACTCGGACCAACTGACGTAGGGCGAAAGCCAGTCGGTTGCCTCCCACAGCACCCCAAGGCGCGCGGTCACGTCGTCGGCGTCGAGCTCGGAAGCGGTGCCCGCATTGTTCGTCGATTTCTGGTCGAACGTGTCGTAACGCGCGTTGGCGACGACGTGCACCGAGTCATCGGCTAAGGAAACGACGTCTTGCGCGAAGACGCCTAGCCAGTCCCGGGACAGAGTGTTCCGGCTCAGAGTCGCCGGATCGAATGGGTTCGCGGCGCCGTCCGGCAAGACCGGATCGAAGACGTTGACCTGCCCGTAGAACGTTTCGTCGGACGCGGACTCGCGCTCCTGATCGTGGTCGTTGAAGTCGACGCCGAACGTGAGTTCGTGGTCGATGCCGCCGGCTTCGACGTTCCAGAGCACGTCGCCGCGCCAGAGCCAACCGTCGCTCTCCTGCAGCACCCGCTGCACGCCGATGTCGATCAATCCGGACGCTGGCACCCCGTTGAACGCGCCCGCGAAACTCTCGGTCTGGTCGAGGTCGTACTCGTGGTAACCCGCCTCCAACCGCAGCCGCAAGTCCTCCGAGAGGTGGTGGGTCAACGTCGCGTTGAGGATCAGTTCCGACTGGTCCTTGCCGGGCAGTCCGGTCGCACCGATGAAGGTCTTGGGATCCCAAGCGGGTTCGCCGTTGTCCACACGAAGGCCCACCGTGCCCTGCTCGAGTCGATCTTCATCGACGAACGATGCGCTGATCCCAAGTGTCGTGTCCGGTCCGAGATCGAACTCGAGTTCGGGCGCGAGGAAGTAGCCCTCGGCGAACTCCTCGTCCGTGAAGAGGTCGGAGTCGTAGAGCGACGTGTTGAAGCGGTAACGGATCGTTCCGTCGCGATTCAAGGGCCCGCCGAAGTCGGTGCGAAGTTCCTTGCGACCGTGCTGGTCGAAGGTCGTCGACACCTCGAAGAGGCGATCGTGCAGCGGCTTCTTCGTGACGTAGTTGATCGCTCCGCCCGGCTGCATCAATCCGAACATCACGGACTGGGGACCCTTCAACACCTCCACTCGCTCGATGTTCGCCGTGTTAAGGTTGACGCCGTTTTGGTGCACGAAGAGGCCGTCCCGGTACACACCGCCGGTCTGGAACCCGCGGATGAAGGGCACGTGGATGCTTTGCGTGTTGCCCTTGGTCGGCGGCTCCTGAACGTTTGGCGAGTGCCTGTAGATGTCGGCCAGGCGGAAGGCCTGGCTGTCCTCGATCACGCGCTCGGGGATCGTTGTCACGGAGACGGGAAGCTCGTCGGTTTGCGCGGGAACGCCGACCGCGGTGGTGTTCGTGCGCTTGCGGACGTCGTCGGGGTTCTCCTTCTCCGCGACGATGGTCGACTCACCGAGTTCCACGGCCGGCTGCTCCGGCCTAGGCTCCTCGGTTGGCGTGGTTTGGGCCAATGCGCCGCGAAGGGGTCCAGCCGCCATGCAAGCGACGAGTGCGAGCCGCCGCGCAGCGCGCGGGCGCGGACGTGTGTCCGGGGCGTTGGCGGAAGTGGCACAAGTCTTCGGTCGCTTGTGCGAATCGACGCGCGCAGGGACCGACGGGAGTGCTTCGCGGGCGAGACCGCAGGACGGCTGAGGATCGGACATGAAAGTGCAACAGGATCGTGGGGTTGGGTGGCGGCAGCCTTCCGCCGATGGCGGTTCGTGCGTGGGACGCTCGTGGGGTTGCGGAACGGACCCTGCGCCCCGTCGGTTCAGCGCAGTCGGTAAGAGTTGGGCGCATTGCGCCGCAGCCGCGGGTCGAGTGGGCTGCGCCGCACCGTTCGGCGCGCACCGACCCGTCGAGTGAACCGCGCGGCCTGTCGGCGCGTTGGAGCGTGGACCGTCACCCACCTTGATCCGACGTTTTTCTCTCTACGGATTCCTCAAGAACCTCCGGCTCTTCGAGGCGTTCCTCGTCATTGCGCTGCGCGAGCGCGGCCTCGACTACGCTTCGATCGGCACCCTGATTGCGGTGCGCGAGGTCGTCACCAACGCGCTCGAGGTGCCCTCTGGGGCACTCGCCGACGCGTGGGGCCGCAAGCGGTGCATGGTTCTCAGCTTCGCGGCGTACTTCGTGTCCTACATCCTGCTCGGGTTGGCGGACGGTTGGTGGCCGCTGGCAGCGGGGATGGCGGTGTACGGCTTTGGCGAGGCCTTCCGCAGCGGCACACACAAGGCGCTCATCCACGCCTGGCTGCGGCGCGAGGGACGAAGCGACGAGCGCACCGCAGTCTACGGCTACACCAGGTCCTGGTCGAAGTTCGGGTCCGCCTCGTCGTCGCTCCTGGGCGGCGCGGTCGTGGCGTTCGGCGCGGACTACCGCTGGATCTTTCTGGGGAGCGCCGTGCCCGCCGCGTTGAACCTTTTGAACCTCGCCACGTACCCGAACAGCTTGGACGCGGCGCACCAGCGAAGCGACATCGGCGGTTCACTCCAGTACCTGCGCGCTGCGGGCCGCGCCCTGCGGCGCCGTCCGCGCCTGCGCGGGCTCGTCTCTTCCAGCGTCGGCGTGGAAGGTGTGTACTCGGTCGTCAAGGATTACGTTCAGCCGGTGCTGGCGACACTCGCGGTCGCGCTGCCGTTGCACGGCTTCGGCGGCGATCGCTCGCGTGTGGGACTGCTCGCTGGAGGCGTCGGGTTCGTCCTGTTCCTCCTCGCGGGTGCCGCGTCGCGCCGTGCGCACCGCTTCGAGGCGTCCGCCGGTTCGCCGGATGCCGCGGCCCGGGCTCTCGTCCTCGGCATCGCCGCGTTGTACGCGGGTCTCGCTGCCTCCTTGTCGCTCGGCTTGGGATGGCTAGCCGTGCTGGCCTTCGTCGGACTGGCCGCGGCCCAGAATCTGTGGCGTCCGGTCCACGTGGGTCGTTTCGACGAGCATGGCGCAGCGCGACTCGAGGCGACCGTTCTCAGTGTCGAGTCCCAAGCCACGAGCCTGACGGCCGCGTTGCTGGCGCCGCTGCTCGGTTCGATGGTGGATCACCTCTCCCACTACGCGGTCGTCACGCCGCTCTCGGCCCTCTGGCCGGTGCCCGTGGCTGCCCTCTGTCTGTTGCTCGTGACGGCGGGAGCCGAGGTCTATCGCACGCCTAGGCGGGCGGCGAGCTCTTGAGGGCCTCGGGGCACACGCATCGCTTTCCTGGAACTGGGGCCGGATTGCTTGCCACCAGAGGGCCGGGCGGAAGGCCCGGCCCGTCGGTTGGTTCAGCGGGCGCCGCGATCGGCGTTCGCTTCGGTCGTCTTGGTGCGTGTGTAGACGATCTCCATCGACTTGTAGCGCTTCCCGCCGCGGGTCGTGTGCATCACCGACGTCCAGCGATCGGGCCCCTCGATGGTCAAGACTTCCTCGTTCACGCAGGGGCCATTCTCGATCGGGCAGTTGGCCTCGCCGGAGAAGGAGATCTGCTTGCCATCGTCCGAGAGTTGCCCCTTGGCGACCATCATGCCCGTGCTCGAGTTGTCGAGCCACAGACTGGTGTAGTACTCGCCAACGTTGTCGTAGCCCATCAGCGCCATGCCGCGGAACGGTTGGCCCATGAAGTCGCCCTTGAACGCGCAGTTCAGGAAGCGGCCATCGAAGTCCCAGGCCTGCGAGGCAGAGCCAACCATCTGCATGGCCGGAGCGTCGGGCATCATCCACATGGTGATGTCGGCCTTCCACTCGCCGGCGAGCGCATCGAGCTTGCGGTGGTGTTCGCCCGGCGTGCCGGCGACGGTCATCGCCTCCATCATGCGCATCATTTCCGGCGACATGTCCTGAGTCGCAGCGGCTTCGACGGCAACCGCCGGTTCCGCGGTGCGAACCGTCGTTTCCTCGCGCAGCACCGAAGTGCCAACGAGCATCCCGAGGCCGAGGGCGCCAACGATCGAGAGAGCGTGCATCTGCATGTTGAGTTCCGTGCGACGGAACGCCCCATGCGCCCCGGTCGCACCACCATCCTAGCGCTCCCGCTCGCGCGACAGGAAACTGGCTGGATTCTCGAGAAGCGTCGGCCACGGCCGCGCGATTGCACGCTGGCTACCGAGTTGGGCTGCGTTGCGGGCGCGACGACCGAGTCTTCCCAAACTGGCGAAGACTCGTCCGATCGAGACCATCGACCGCGCCCGGTCCTGTCGGCCGCGTGCGATCGCGGGTGGCATACCGCTGCGTGCTTGCCGCGCTTCCGATCGGAAGCAGCGGGAGTTCAGGTCGTGGGTCGGAGGGCTGATCCACGTTCGTGTCGCCCGGTTCGTTTGGATAGGAAGGGGCCGGAGTGGGGCTGCCGCTGGCATCCCCGCTCCGGCCCGCTGCGAGTGCTATCCCTCGGGTTCAGGCCCCCGCGTCGGCGAGCAGTGCGGTCGCGAAGGCGCCCAGCTCGAACGATCCATTCGCGCGGAATCCCAGCGTCTGGATCGTGAAGACCAGCCCCGTCCCCGGAGCGAGCACGTCGTCGAAGGCGGGCAGCATCCAGTTCGCCGTGCCGTCGCCCATCGCCATTCCGAGGGGGAACACGACCGGCGCACCGGCGAGCTCGAGATAGAGGTAGTCCATCAGCGGGATCGAAGGCGCGGCATTGGGTTGCAGCGACGCCAGAAGGAAAGCCTGGTCACCGGGCAAACCTTGGTAGGTCGCCATCACGTTCTCCCCTTCGCGGATCACGCGGGCGATGTCGAGGCCCGGAAGCAGGCGGTCCGACACGGCGGCCCCGAGCAGCGCGCCGGGGACTTGGGCCACACCGACACCGTTCGCCGCCTCGGCCGGGCAGCCGATCGGGCCGAGTGTTCCCGCCATGGCGCCGCCGGTGCCGCCGTTCGCCGCGCTCGAGTGCAGCGAAAGTTCGTGGATCCAACCGCCGATCGCCAGAATTCCGTTCCCGCCCTCGCGGGGAGCCACACAGCCGAAGGCCGTGCTCACGGTCCCATCGCCGCCGGGGCCGCCGATGGCGGTGCTGGAGGCGAGCCGCACCGGGCTCGTCGCGTCGAACTCGATGGCGTTGCCGCCCGGCTCGGCGAAGACCCACAGAAGAGTTGCCGGGTCGGAGAACGCGTCGCGGCCCGGCGTGCCGTAGACCTGGCAGTTGAGGAGGTGGACCTGACTGCCCTCGACGGCGCGGAGCGCCGGCGCGGGTTGGTTCTGAGCCGCGGCTCCCCCGGCGGGATCGGTCACCGGATTGGGGCCGTCGTAACCGAGGGTCACTCGCGCCATGCGGACGGCGGCCGTCGTCTGGATGCGCACGTTGGTGGTGTCGATCGCCGCACCGGGCGCGACTTGGAAGTTCGACAGGTCGAGGTCCTCGAGTCGCACCAAACCCTGGTTGTCCGTGAGCGTCAGGTCCGCGGTGGCCGCGAACTCGAAGCCCCGCAGGGTGAACACCGTTTGGGTCGGCACCTGGGTGATCGCGACGTTGCTCGAGAGCAGCGCATTGGCGCCTTGGTCGGCGACCACCGTCACGGCCTTGCCATCGCTGGCGAAGCCCTCGTACACCCCGCTGCGCACCAGCAGGATGTCGCCGTTCTGCGCGTTGGAGAGCGCGTCGGCAATGGTCAGGAAGTCGGTGCCCGGACCACCGGACACGTCGACCACGAAGACGTCCGCGGCCAGGGCGGTGGCCGGAAGCAGGGGCAGGGCGAGCGCAAGAAGAGCGGGTCGTAGCATGGGGTCGAGGGGGCAGGGGGAAGTAGGTTCGCGGCGGGGACGTCCCGGCGCGTGGCGCGGCAAGAGCAACGGGTGTGCCGCGCCGTAAAAGCCGTCTCCAGCGCCCTTCTGTTGCGTTCCGGTGACAAAATCGGTCCCAAGCGTGCGAAAACGCACGCGACGCGAGTGCGGTCGGTCCACGAAACGCGATTTGGCCGCGGGGCGGGAATACGGCCCCCGAACCTGCACTCCCCAAGTCGAGGGCCTGGTGCGCTGCTGCTGGCACTGGCACCGCTCTCGCCGACGAGTTCCCCGGAGGCGACCTTATTCTTTGCAACCGCGCGGCTGCGAGACCTAGTGCGAGCGCGGATCCCCATCCGAACGGTCCGAGCGCTGCCCCCCATCCGATCGGCAAGCGCTCAGACCTGTCACACCACCGTCGAAACCCACGCAATCGACCCTCGGTTGCGGTCACCTATTTGTCTTCAACCATGTTCGTACTCTCCTCCCTTTCCTCCGCTGTACTCTCGGCCGCGCTACCCCTTACGGCGAGCTTGGCACCTGTCGTCAACACCAACACGGTGGCGCCGACTCCGCTCATCGTGTCGCCGTCGTTTCTCGCCGCCCAAGACTTCGACACCAACACCGGCGGCAACTTCTCCTACGACTACGTCGAAGGCGGGATCAGCCTCGGCGAGGCGGTCGGCACCGAGATCGGCTTCAGCCACGAAGTGGAAGGCCCGTGGATCGCCATCGGGCGGTTCCTGTACCTGACCGACGACGAGAGCGGCGTCGATATCGACTTCTTCGGCTTGAGCGGCGGCGTCGGCTACGTCCACAACCTGCAGACTGGTCTCGACCTCGTCGGCCGGGCCGAGCTCGAGTGGGGCTACGTCGATGCGAGCGGCAACGGCGTCGACGACAACGACGACGAGTTTGGCGCGCGGGTGCGCGGCGGCGCGCGTTTCGCGGCGATGGAAGACCTCGAGGTCTTCGGCAACGCCGGATTCCGCACGATCTTCGACAGCGACTTCGTGGCCGACTTCGGCGCGGTGTACCGCCTCGAGTCGAACTGGTCCGCCCTGGGCCGCGTCGACATCGACGACGACACGCAGTTCCTGCTCGGCGTGCGCTACGGCTTCTGATCGCTGGTACCGGCCGCGCCCCGCGCCCACGGCGGGGTCGCGCCCGAAATCAGCCGCCCTCGGCAAGCTCGCGCGCGCGCGCCAACACGGCGGCGGGCAGATCGACTTCGATGGTCTGGACCGTGGGGAACTCAGCGACGCGGATGCGGCCTTGCTCCGCGGGCAGAACGACGGGGACCATGGCCCCCTCGCGAGCGACTGCAAAAGTCAGTTGATGCTCACCCGCCTCCATCTCGGGGAGGCTGAGTTGCACGCTGGGCTTCGAGACGTTGGCAAACCGAGCCGAGTTGCCTTGCTCCAACCCAACTTCGAGTTCCACGTCGCTGGGAAAGCCCGCCGGAATGCGCACGACGAGCGTCAGATCGTTGAGCGGCGCAAGCTGAACGACCTCTAGGCCGCCCTCGAAGCGCACCTCCTTGGGGCTCCAATCAGGAGAACTGACGCGACCGAGATGGCTTCCCTCGAGGTGCCAGAAACGGTGGGCGCCCGCCTTGTCGGTCTTCACGGACATGACCCGATGCGGCAACCAGGATGCTGGAGTCGGATCTGCTGAGTTCGACGCCCAGGCAGCGCTCGGTCCTGCCCCCATGTACTCGACGAGCACGATTCCCAGCGGATCCCCGTTCTCGTCGAGTGCTTTCACCCGCGAGGAATGCAGTGCGCCCCGAACGTCCAAGGGCTCGAGCCGCAGCTCGCTGCCGCCAGCGACCACATCCACCGGTTCGGAATAGCCAACCCGCGCGCCCAGCCACTGGGGATGGTGCACCTGCACCAACACGGCTGCGGATGGCAAGCCATGCAAGACAAAGCCGCCGTCCGGTCGAATGGACGACGTAGAGTGCATCCGGCCGTTCACAAACGCGGCGACTTGGAACTCGGTTAGGGGCAGATCCGCGTCGAACCGGACCTCGCCCACGATGCTGCCCGCCTTCGACAACTGGATCGCGCCGGTGTTCTCTCCCGCAAGCACGTCTCTCTGCAGCGGCAGATAGTGCTGGGCATCGACGCGAATCGTCAGTGATCCCGTACCCGCTGGCAGCGGGATCTGGAAGCTGCCGTCGCGTTGGGTGCGGGTGGTGCCCGACACGCGCCGATGGGTGCGCTCACCTTCGATGGAGAGCAACTGGTACAGCGTGACCGTGGCCCCTGCGATGGGAGCGCCGCCTGGGTCGACAACTTGGCCCTCGACGCCGACCGATGGGGCGCGCAGCCGCAACTCGCCCATGTCCCAGCCCTCGTTGTCACCGAGCGGGAGCACGACGTTGGCGGTCCGCTCGACACCCTGACGACGCAGCGCGAAGTGCACGGTGGTCGGCCGCCCGAGATCCGCCGGCAGTTCGAGGGCGAAGTAGCCGTCCGCGTCGCAACGCACGCGAATCCCGAGCCCGAAGTCGGCGTGGTTGGCGTCGGGAACGTCGGATTCGAGCTGCAATCCGACGCGGAGCGCCGCGCGTGCGAGGATCTCTCCACCTTCGTCCACGGCGCGTCCGCGCAGGGTCCAGACCGCCTCGGGCGTCAGCACCAAGGACACCGTTTCGCCCGCGACCGCAGGGCCAGGTGCCTCGACCTGCCATCGTGCCAAGGAGCTGGCGCTCGTCGCTTGCACCTCCACGTCCAATCCCAACTGCACGGGCCCGACGCGCACCGGTTCCTCGTCGATCACGGTCTCCAGTTCGAGATGGGGGTTCCAGGTCCTGTCGGCGCCCGCCGGACGAACCATCGTCAGGAGCCGCCCCGCGGACGAGGAGCCCGGTGCGCGTTCGATTCGCAGCCAGCCATGTGCGGGCATCCGGAGCTCGAGAGGCTCACCACCCACCGCGTCCGGATCAAGCTCCACCTCCACCGGATCGAGGAACAGACCGCGCGCGGCGAGCGCCAACTGCACGTCCGATTCGCCGTCGAATGCCGCCGCCACCTCTTGCAGCATGACGTCGGGGACTTTGAGATTCACCAGCCCATCGGAGTCCGAAAGCGAAGTGAACGTGTCCGAACGGTCGTCCCCGTCGATCACCCGCAACGTCACCAGAATGCCCGGCAGCGGTGCACCGCCCGCATCGAGCACACGTGCCCGAAAGGTGTGGACGGGCTGGAGCTGGAGCACGAAGGGGCCGTTTCCGTCGAGCTCTTCGATCAGTGCGAGGTGCCCCTCCGCGAGCGCGGCGAGTGCCGCGTTCTCGCGCGTCGCGAGCGGCACACGAACCTTCGCCGTTGCATCGACCGCGTGAACCGTACCCATGGCGCGGACCAACTGGTCCACGCTGTCGCCCCGGGCAACCGCCGCCGCGACGGTCATGCGTCCCGCCGCGGTGAGTCCGAGCAACACGACCTCCGCCTCGGGCGCGGGCCGCCCATCGGCAGCAAACAGGACCTCGACGTCGATCCAATCGCCGTCCGGCGTTTCCTCATCCATTGGCTCGGATCCATCGTCTGGCGAATGCGCCAAGCCCAACTGGACCTCTGGCTCCGCCGCGACGGGCGCGCGGGTCGTCGCGGGCTCCGCGGCCGATGTTCCCAGCGGGCGCTCTAGGCGCACCTCGGTTGCGGCTGCGTTCGCGGGCGGCGCTACCTCGCGCTTGGCGCTGCCGCCGGGTTCGGGGCTCGGAAGCGCGAACCAAACTGCAAGGACGACAGCGAGGACAAGCACGAGAAGTGCCACCCGTCGGGCAGGCTGAGTGATCGTCATGGGTTCCGGAGGTTGGTTCGTCGAAGTCGGGTCGAACGCGCGCGTGGCGGGACGGCTGTCGGCAGCCGGCGGGCGGCGAGGTGAGTGACCCAGCCTAGTCGCCGCTCGTCAAACGCTGGGCTTCGGCGAGCAGCTCCGCGGGCAGCGCAAACTCGAACTCCTGCGGAACGGTGGTTTCCAGCACGTCGATGGTGTGGTGCGGTTCGCCTCGTGTGTCCGAACCGTGGAAAGAGCCGTGGCGCGAGACCGACAAGAACAGCCGGTACGTACCAGCCTGATCGACATGCATCCGCTGTGGGCCGCTCGCGATTTCTCTGGAGCGCCTCACTTGACTGGGGTCCGACGGCACGATGTGGAGGACCAGCGCGACCTCCCGCGGGACGAGTTCGGCTCCTTGCACCTGAAACACAACCTCGAGGGCCGGCTGTAGGGTCAGTTCCTGCCGTCCGGCCTGCAGTGTGATGGTCGCGGTGCGGTAACCGTCTGCGGAGACTCGCGCCTCGGAGAGGTTGGGTGGGTGCAAGAGAACGTGCCGCCCTTCGCCGACGGCCGTGCTTCGCGAGTGGAAGTGGTCGGTCGGACCGACGCTCGCGAGATAGAGCTCTCTGAGGGGACTACCGGCCGGGTTGCGCGCGATCACCTCCGAGCGCAGTAGCCGTCCGGTCAGATCCACTTCGCCGAGATCCAACGAACCGTCCTCGGCGCGGAAATCGACCTCGTTCCAAAGCAAGAGGTCACCCCCCAACAGGGAACCCCCGTGCAAAAAAACATCCCAGGAACCGGTCCCCAGGCCATCGATGGAGAACTCGCCACCCTCGCGCAGAGAGGTGAAGTGTCCCCCTCTGGATGTCCGTGCGCCGACACGCAAGTTCGGCACCGACAACTCTCCCAGCACCACACGGCCCCGCAAACCGCCCGCCTTGGCCATGGTCAGATCCCCGACATCCGTGGGACCATCCAGGTCGTGACGGCTGTCGACGAAACCCTCGGCGGCAACGTGCAGGTCCACACTACCCGAGGTGATCAGAGCGCGGAGTGCGAACTGGCCATCGGCTCCCGTCCGCGTTCTTGCGGCGATGCTCGTCTGCTGGATGCTGGCCTTCGAGACCGTGTGTTCGAGTTGGACGCTGGCGCCGGCGATGGGCGTGCCCTCGGCATCCACCACCCG
This sequence comes from Planctomycetaceae bacterium, assembly GCA_016125265.1. Classification (GTDB taxonomy): domain Bacteria; phylum Planctomycetota; class UBA1135; order UBA1135; genus RI-242. The sequence continues at coordinate 147,288 of WGMC01000007.1, read as the reverse complement.
GCCCTTGGCCACCGGCGGCACCTCGTCGAAGCGCAGATCCCCAAGGTCGATGCCACTCGCATCCGCCACGGGCACCGCAAACTGCGCGCTGTAATCCACGCCGCGCCGAGTCACCGTCAACAACGCGGCCGAACCCGCGACCGTCTGACCGGGTAACTCCCAGGTGAACACGCCATCCCGGTCCGTTCGCAGCCGCTCCACGGGGACGTCCCCGAACGAGTTCGCGTTGGGCTCGATCAGGCGTGCTTGCACCAGCGCGCGTGCAAAGGGCTCGCCCGCGGGGTTTAGCGCCCGAGCGCGCAGTGGGAACGCGGCGGCCCGCTGCAGCGCTATCTGCACCGTTTCGCCCGGCACTGTCGGGCCGCGCCCCTCGGCGTGCCATGCGATGGGGGAGCCGACGGCGGAACCCGTCGCGCTCAAGTCCGCGCCAAGCGCAATCGGGCCCAACCGCAAACTGCCGTCAGGGCCCGTTAGCCCTTCCAACTGCTCAGGCCACGCCGTGGATTCCGATCCCGGCTCCGTTGCGCGGAGCACGAGCCTCACGTCGGGCTGCGCGTCGTCCGCGGACGTCGGCGAAAGGAGCGCCCAACCAAACGGCGGAAGCTCCAAACGCGTGTCCTGCGCTTCCAGGTCGAGGGGTTGCTCCACGGGTTTCGGGAAGAGTCCCCTGACGCCCACATGCAATGTGCCCGGTGTGTGTTGGCCAATCATCTGGCCAGGCAGTTTGAGATCCGCGCGGCCCTCGCCGTCCGTCAGCGCGGTGATCAAGTCGGCGCGCTGTTCGCCGAATACGGCGCGCGCACTCGCGACGGCACCGCTCACACCAATCCCGTTGCTGTCCACCACCAACAGGCGCATCCGGTGGTCCGCGGTGAGCTCGATCGTGACACGCCCCCGCTGCACTCCTGGCTGCGCGTAGCCCATGAGATCCGGGCCGATGGCCATGAGGGCCGTCTCCCGGTCCACCAGCGTCCACACGCGGGCCGCGCCGTTCTCGTCCGTGACCACCGGCTCCACGACACTGCGCACCAGCGTCTCGATATCCGTGCCCGACGCCATCGCGGTCTGGAGGCGAAGGATCAGGGATTCATCCAGGGCCAACGCGTAGACGTCGACTCCAGCGGCCGGCGCGCCGCCCTCGGCACGCACACACAGCACCTCGACCCATTCGCCCTCACCGTCGTCGGGATCGACTTCCTCGGCGACAGCAACGGGTTCCTCGGGGACGTCGACGGGGATCGCGGTGGAACGCGTTGCGGTCGCTGTCGCGGTGGGTATCGCAACGACCGATTCGAGGGACCTAGTCGATTGCGCAGGGACGTCGGGCTCGGCTTGCACCGAGCCCGCCGGTTCCCGTGGTACCGAGTCGGACTGCAGGAAGTAGAGGGTGACGGCCCCAAGGGCCACGAGGGCCACAAGGGCCACGAGCACCAACAGAACCACCTTGGCCGCGCTGCCGCGGCGCGGACCAAACAGCTTGGAATCCTTCATGGCGAGCCTCCGGAGTGATCGCGGGGATTTCGCCTGTATAACACAGAGCGTACGTGTCTGAGCAGCCGTCAGGGCCGGCCCAGCACGAGTCTCTGGTCTCCACCGCCGAGTTGCCGATCGGAGACGCTCCAACCGTTCGCCTCGAGCGAAACGGCGCCGGATTCGCGGCGGTGGTGGAACACGTAGCTGCCCTCCCGACTGTGCAGTTCGAGCCGCCGTCGGCCGCCCTTCGGGTGGACGTAGGGATCCAGAATGTCGTACTGCGACCGGCTGGTGGGGCCCGCAACGTCGAAGACCGGCAGGCTGGACCCGGGCAGGCGCACTTCGATGCGCTTCACCGGGCGGCCGTGATCGCCGACGATTTCCAGCCGAGTGCTGGCCACGAGGATGCCAAGGTCGATCGTGCCGAGGTCCGTCTCGCCCGCCGCGAGCTCGGGAATCGACAGGAGGTCGAGCGGCTCACCGACCCACCGTTCGCCGTGGAGCGAGAGCTTCAAGCCGCGGTCCCAGTGCCGGGGAATCGGATAGAGCGAGACCACGAAACTGCCGTCCGGGTGGACGGGCACGCGGAAGTGGCAGTATCCGAGTTCGGCGACCAGCTCGAGGTCACCGGGTCGTTCGAGCGGGGGCAAGTGCAACGTGCCGAAAACGTCGCACCGGGTACGCATGGTGACCGTGCCCACGTCGCCGCCTGTTCGGATGTCGGGAAGCGCGCGGATCAGATCGGTTCGGTCGAGCTGGAGCCAGCCCCTGGACACGTTCTCGCCGAGCACCAGCTCGAATCGGCCGTCCGCGTCCGTCGACGCGCACGCGGTGTCGAGGGCTATCCAGCCGCCCCGGTCGAACGCTGTGCAGCCCCACTCGACCCAGCGGGCAGAGACCGCGCGGAGCGCCTGCCCCGTTCCGTCGACGACCCGCCCGCGCACCACGGCCTCTTCGCTGGGCCCATCGCCACAACCCATGAAGAAGCCAGCATCCAGGTCCAAGGTCACCGGGGCGAGCGGGCGCTCCATCCCGCCGCGGCCGACGTCCAACGACGCGGAAAGGCGCACGATCGCCGGCATGTCGGTGGGGGGCAGTTTCCCGGCGTCGAACGCCGCGAGAGGCCGTTCGGCCGTGGGGCCGCTTCCAAGGACCGACAGTTCAACCTCCTCGTCTTCGAAGTCGCGGCGCGGCAGGCCGAACCGCGCCACACCGCGGTCGTCGGTGCGGCTGCGGGCGATGCGCGTGGGTTTCGGCCAGCGGTAACTGAGCAACAACTCCGTGTCGCGCACGGGCTCGTTCGCGTCGTCCACCAGTTGGACGGCAAGCGAGCGCAGCGGCCACAGTTCGACTTCCCACGGACCCGGCGCACCGCGCACAGCGTCCATGGAAGCGAAGCGGCCGTCTACCGCAGCCAGCACCAAGAGCTGCGCCGCGTCCGGGAGTGGCAAACTGGCCAACCCTCGCGCGTCGGAGACAGCCTGCGCCCCAAGCCGCTCCACCACCTCCTCCGGATCGGCGGACGCATCCATCGCTCGCTCGAGAGCAGTCCAAGCCGAGCGGGTGCGCGGCACCACGCACAATCGCACGCCGGCCAATGGTTCGCCTGTCGTCCCGTCGACGCAGTGGATCCGGCGCGTGCGTTCGGCGCTGTGGTTGCGGCGCGTGCGGGATGGCGGCCGCTCGGCGTGGCGCGACGCGCCCAAATGTTCGTCGGCCGGCGTGGCCAGGGCCCGGTCACCGCTGCGGTCGGCGGCTTCGGACAGTGGGTGCAGCGGCACTCCCCAGGGCTCGTCGGGCCGGACTTGGCTGGCGCTCCCCAGCACGCCGGCCCTTCCGGCCACCGTGGGCGAGCTCCACGACAGCACGGCGACCAGTGCCGCCGCCGCAGCTCCCACCCATCCCAACGACGTCGCTGTGCGCACCAAGGTTGTCCCAGCCGCAGGCGAAGGCCCTGCACGTTGGCCAACGTCCGGTACGCTGGTCCGGTTCACACGAGGCACCACACCACCAGATGAAAACGACCCGCCGCTCCCTGCTCGCCCTCTCCGCCGCTGCGTTGACCGTCGCGCGGGCCCACGCGCGATGGCCCGATGCGCAGGATTCGCGCGACGCGGGCGCCGCGCACCGGGGCCCCGCCGCGATCGCCTCCGGGAACGGTCTCGCGGCGGCGAAGTTGGCGTTCGCGCGCGCGAGCGGCGGCACGGATCCGCTCGATGCCGTCGTCGCGGGGGTGACGTTGGTCGAGGACGACCCGAAGGACACGAGTGTCGGTTTGGGCGGCTTGCCGAACGAGGCAGGTGTGGTGCAACTCGATGCGTCCGTGATGCACGGACCGACGCACCGAGCCGGCGCGGTCGCGGCCCTCGAGGGCATCCAGAATCCGGCGCAGGTCGCGCTCTTGGTGCTCAAGCGCACCCGCCACGTGATGCTCGTCGGCGACGGCGCCAAACGTTTTGCGCTGGCGCAGGGGTTCCGCGAGGTGAACCTGTTGACCGACGAATCGCGCCGCGCTTGGATGGCGTGGAAGGCAAAACAGAATCCGCTCGACAACTGGCTCGATCCTGAGCAACAACTCGAAACCCAAGGCGCGATCGAGGTGCCGTACAGCACTGGCACCGTGCACTGTTCGGCGGTCGACACGAAGGGGGATCTCGGCGCCGTCACGAGCACCAGCGGCCTTAGCTGGAAGATCCCCGGACGTGTGGGCGACTCGCCGATCGTCGGCGCGGGCATGTACCTCGACAACGCCGTCGGCAGCGCCGGCGCCACGGGGCTCGGCGAAGCAGTGATCCAGGTGTGCGGCTCCTTCAGCGTGGTGCGCGCCATGGAAGACGGCATGGAGCCCACCGAGGCGTGCCTAGCGGTGCTGAAGCGCATCGCAGAGCGCACGCGCCGCCCCTACCTGCTCGACGCCAGCGGCAAACCGAACTTCCAAGTGGTGTTCTACGCCCTGCGCAAGGACGGCGCCTACGGCAGCGCCAGCCTTCTGCCCGGCGGCACCTACGCCGTGCACACCGCCGCCGCTAGCGAAGTGCGCGCGTCGGTGTCGCTGTTCTGACCCTTCGATTTGAGGCTTCCTTCGCCGCGCCTTGGCGGTGGCTTAGCGAGGTCGTGCTGTGCTCTACGGGAGATCGATCGATCCCCCATCGGAGCACCCATCCATGCAGTTGTTCGCCCTTTCGGCGTTGGCCCTCGCCGCGTCCCTATCCGGTCCCCAGATCAGTGTCAGTTCCTCCGTCGCCAGTCCGCCGATTCCCGCCGCGACGGTAGCGGCGAAACAGTTGCCGAGCCGCGTGGCCGCTGGCGAAGTGACGCCCACCTCTGCACTTCTCTGGGCGCGCCCCGCGGTCACGGGCGTCGTGCGCTTCGAGGTGTTCCGCGACATCGGGCTGACCGAGTTGGTGCTGGACGACCAGTCGTTCCCGGCCAACGGCGTGCAACCCGCGAAGATCCGCGTGGGTGGGCTCGTCCCGGGCACCCGCTACTGGTACCGCGCCACGGATTCGGCCGGCAACAGCGACCTCGGCACGTTCCGCACGGCGCACGCGCCGGATGCACGCCACGGACTCGTGTTCGGAATCTCCGGCGATGGCCGCGGCGACAACCTGCCGTTCCACAGCCTGCGCAACGCCGTGGACGCGGAACTCGACTTCTTCGTTTACATGGGCGACTCCATCTACGCGGACATCGAATCGCCGGCACTTCCTGGTGTCGAACAGGCGGGCAATCTGCGCCAGTACCTGCTGAAGCACTTCGAGGTGCTCTCCCCGTCACCGGCGGGCGCGAGTTACCTCGGCGACCTGCGCGCCACCACCGCGTTCTACGCGACGATCGACGACCACGAGGTCACCAACGACTTCGCCGGCGGAGCGCACCCGTCGAGCCACCCCTTGTTCGGCACGCTCGGCGACTTCATCAACGAAACACCCCTTTTCGAAGCGGGACTGGAGGCGTTCGAGCGCGCCTACCCCGTCGTCACCCGCTTCTATGGCGACACCGGTGATCCCCGCACCGCGTTCAAGCGCAAGCTCTACCGCAGCCAGGACTTCGGGTTGGACGCCGCGATCTTCCTGCTCGACGCGCGCTCCTTCCGCGACGAGCCCCTGGTGTCGCCGAACCCCACGGACCCGGCGAGCATCGCGGCGTTCCTGGCCCAGTCGTTCGCGCCCGATCGCACCATGCTGGGACTGGCCCAGATCGAACAACTGGAAGCCGACCTGCTCGCGAGCCACAAACGCGGCGTGCTGTGGAAGTTCGTTTTGGTCCCTGAGCCCATCCAAAACCTCGGCCCGGTGCAGGGCCAAGATCGTTTCGAGGGCTACGCCGCGGAGCGCACGCGCCTCCTCAGCTTCGTCGTCGACAACGAGATCAAGAACGTGGTCTTCGTGTGCGCGGACATCCACGGCACGGTGATCAACGACATCAGCTTCCAGGTTGGGCCCGGTCAGCCGCAGATTCCCACGGGAGCCTTCGAAATCTCGACCGGCGCCGTCGCGTTCGACAAACCCTTCGGTCCGACGGTGGTGGACTTGGCTTCGGCCGCTGGCATCCTGTCCCCCTTGCAGGTGGCCTTCTACGACTCCCTCCCGCTGGTGGCGAAGGACGGCTTCCTGCAAACGGTGCTCGATGAGAACGTGACACCCTTCGGCTACAGCGCGGTGGGCCTGCAGGACTCGTCCATCGAGGTCGAGCTTCTGGAGGGCGGCTACGTCGCCACCCACACTTGGGGATGGAGCGAGTTCGAGATCGATGCCACCACCGGTCAGCTCACCGTCACGACCTGGGGCATCCCGCCCTTCGCGGACACCGTGCCCACGGTGCAAAGTCGCTTCCGCGTCGCGCCGCAATGAGGCCCAAGCGGCGCTGTGCGGACGCGGCGCCTCCGGCCCCGGCCGGCGGCGCCGCGTTTCACTTGCGCAGCACCTTCTCGAGCGCCTTGCCCTTCGCCAGCTCGTCGATGAGCTTGTCGAGGCAGCGCACGTTGCGGGTCACGGGATCTTCGATGTCCTCCACCCGCACGCCGCAAACCACGCCCTTCACGAGTTCGCGGTTCGGGTGCAGCTTGGGGGCCTGGGCAAAAAACGCCTCGAAGTCCACCTCCGCACGGATCTGACGGTCGAGCCCGGCCTTGTCGTAGCCGGTCAGCCAAGTGAGCACCTCGTCCACCTCGGCCCGGGTGCGGCCCTTGCGCTCGACCTTCGCCACGTACAGCGGGTACACCTTCGCGAACTGGATCGCGCCGATCGATTGTCTCGCCATCCGGTCCAGGGTACCCGGAGCGCCGGAGCGGTGGTCCCCCTCACGCCCAGGCCAGGGAAACCACACCGACGGTGATGCACGCGGCGCCGGCCAGGCGGAGCGCGCGGTCCTTCTCGCCCAGCAGGCGCCCGCCGAGAAGGGCCGCGACCAGCATCGAAACCTCGCGGGCCGGCGCCACGTGCGACAGCGGCGCCAGGGTCATCGCGTAGAGCACCAGCATGTACCCCAAGGAGCCCAGGGTGGCGACGGTGAGAGCGGCCTTCCACTGTCGGCGCCAGAGCCCGGGCAGTTCCGCGCGGCTCGGCCAGACGAGAGGCAGGAGTAGCGGCAGCCGCAGCACGTTGCCGACGTAGTCGATGAGGATGGGATGCACTTCGAGCACCTTGGCGCTGTAGCCGTCGATCACGGTGTACGCGGACACACACAGCCCCGTGGCCGCGCCCCAACGAAGGCCCGCACGCACCCGACCCGGCTCCGCCAGTCCGCGCCACAGCGTGGGGCCTCCCGCGATCAGAAACACGCCCGTGCAGACCGCAAGCACACCGACCAGAGCCAGACCCGAGAGCCGCTCGCCCAAGAGCAACACGGCGGCCGCCGCGGTGACGAGCGGCGCACTGCCTCGCGCGACCGGGTACACGACGGTCAGGTCCGCCGCGCGGTAACCGCGCAGCAGCACGACGAAGTAGAGCAGGTGCACGGCCGCGCTCGCGCTCAGCGCCAGCCACACGTCTGGTCCCCAGTCGCCGACCTGGTTCCAACCGACCCACGTCGCCACGGGCGCCCAGACCACACCGACCCACAGCGCGACGAACAGGGTGAAGCGGTAGTCACCCCCCGCCCTCTTGGCCGCGATGTTCCAAACCGCGTGTAGCAGCGCGGCCACGAGCACGAGCAGCAGCGCTTCGACGGGCATGGGCGGCGCAGTCTAGCCCGGGCAAGTCCTCGTCACTCCAAAGGATCGCCGTCGAAGAGCGTCGGTGCCGCGTCGGGCGTTCGGGATGCGGGCGAAGGGCGCCGCGACTTTCGCCGCGGCGGACGGCGCCGGCTGCCGTGTTTCTCGACGATTTCCGCGGCCTCGGCGCGCACGGCGGGGTCCCGGCGCACATCGCGAAAACGGGTCCGCGCAAGTGCGAGGGCCGCCTTCGAGTCCACGATCGGCGAGGGGTACTCGCGGCCGATGCGGCAACCGGCGCGGCGCTGCTCGGCGGCGTCCATCAAGTGCGGTTCCGGGAGGTGCGCGAGCGGGACACCCGCCAGTTCGGGGCACCAACGCCGGACGAAGGTGCCCTCGGGATCGTGGTCGACGAGCTGCTTCGCGGGGTTGTACATGCGCAGGGTGTTCATGCCCGTGGTGCCGCTCTGCATCTGCACTTGGGCCCAGTGGATTCCCGGCTCGAAATCCAGGAACTGACGCCCAAGGTGCAGCCCTGTTTCGCGCCAATGCAGCCAAAGGTGGTAACTCGCGAACGAGACCAGCATCGCGCGCATGCGGAAGTTGAGCCAACCCGTCGCGAGCAGGCTGCGCATGCAGGCGTCGACCATCGGGTATCCGGTTCGGCCTTCGCACCAAGCGGCAAAGCGCGTCGTGTCGAACTCGCTCTCGCGCAGACCGTCGTAGCCGCGGTGCAGATTGACCGATTCGAGGTCCGGCGCATCCTCGAGCTTCTGCTCGAAGTGGCAGTGCCAGCGCAGACGCTGTGCGAAGGCGGAAAGGGAACCCACCCAGCCCTTCGGCGCGGCGCTCTTGTCGGCGCGCAGCTCTTCCAATCGCCGCGCTGTCGCTTGGTAGGTCTGGCGCATGCTCAACGCGCCGAAAGCCAGGTGTTCGCTGAGACGCGAGCACCCGTCCCAACCGGGACCAGGTGCCGACATGGAAGCGCGGTAACGCTGGCTGCGCACGGCGAGGAAGTCGTCGAGAACACGGGCCGCGGAACTCTCGCCGGGTTGACCCTGGCCGTCCCGACGTCTCGGCGCGACCCCCAGCACGGTCCCCACGGGCAGCGGGTCCGGGAGCACGCCTTCGGCCCCGCGCGCAGACTCCGGCACGGGCACGATCGGCTCGCTCATGCGCGCGTGCCAGCGTTTCGCCCAGCCATCGCGCGTGCGCAAACGGCGCACCACGCCGGTTTGCGGCCGCTCGGTCCACTGGACACCGACTTCGCGCGCCCAGGCCGCGACGGCTTGGTCCCGCCGGTAGGTCGCGAGCAGCCCGGTTTCTTCGTGGCTCCAGACGCGCACGAACCCCAGCGAACGGCGCAACCGCTCCAAGGCAACGACCGCGTCACCCTCGGCGAACAGCAGCGGAATGCCGAGACGCCAAAGGGATTCCGACAGCTCCGCGAGCGCCCCTTGCAGATACGCGAGGTGCTGCCCGTCGAACTCGGCCGCGCCGACCACGATCGGCTCCCATAGGTACAACGCCGCGACGGGCCCCCGCGCGGCGGCCTCGAAGAGCGGAGCATGGTCGGCGACGCGCAAGTCGCGCTTGAGCCAAACCAACTCCGTCGCGGCCGCCACGGCAGCAAGGTGGGCCAGGCGGCCGGTCGCTTCCAGTGCCCAAGTGGCACCGCCCGATGCTGCGCAGCGCAGTTACGCCGCGGTCAGTAGGTCGGCGAGTAACGTTTGTGGCAGGCCGTGCAGCTAGCGTCCAGGCGCGCGTACGCGGCCACGACGGCGTCCTTGTCCCCGGCCTCCGCGGCGCCCTGGAGTTCGGCCGCGCCGCGCACGAGATCCTCGCGGAACCGCTCGTAGCGGGTGGGGTCGTGGGGAAACCCGGGGCGCTTTGGCCAATCCACGAACACCGGCGCCGCGCCCAGTGTTTCGATCTCGCCGGCCACACGGGCGAGCTCCCCCATCGCGGCGGCGTCGCGCAGATGCGGCTCGATGCCGAGGTGCAGCGCGTTGAGCTGGATCATGTGCTCCAAGAGCGCCAGATCCCGCGGCGGCCGCGTGCTGCCCGTCGCCGAGCTGGGAGCGGGTGCGGGAGCGCAACCCAGCACCGCCGCGGCGAGGAGTGCGAGCAGAGGGCGACGGTCAGCCACGTTTGTCGACCACGCTGCGGATCGCGCCTTCCACGGCCGCTTCCATCTCTTCCACCCACTCGACGCCAAAGTCGCGTTCGAGCAGGTCGCGCTCGCCGAACTCCCACCGCCCGGAGCGCGGGTCGAAGTCGAACTGGTAATCGTGTTCGCTGCCGTCGTCCTCGGTGACCATCACCAGGACGATGTTGTTCGGCGCGTCCAGTTCGAGTCGGAAGTCAGCCATGGGCGGAGCAGAGGCGTGGGGCGTGGGGAGCGCCGGACCTCGGCGCGGTTCCTAGGGTAGCCGTGCCCGGCGCCACCCGGCAACCTCACCCCCTGGCCCTTGTACGGTCCGCGCACGTCACTGGGGCGTCCAGGTCCACAGCCCCACCAACCGAGCCTGGGTGGCCGCGGCCCGGGCCGAGCGCGAGAACGGCAGGTGCAGGGATTCGTCGGGCCACGTGCCGGCCAACCGGTAACCGACCAAGGACGCCTCGATGCGCTCTGCCCAGGCCACGGAACCGACCAGCGAGGGGTGCTCCAGACCGGCGGAGTCCCCGCTGGTTTCGTCGAGACCCAGGCGTTCGGGGTCGTGGGGCACCGCGCGCACTCGGCCACCGCTGACCACCCGCAGTTTCGCGGCCAGGTCCTCGCATTCCACACCCGCGCCGTCCAGCACCAGCACTTCGGACGAAGGGCCGGCAAGGGCCACGCTCAACTCGTCGAGGGGGGTCTCGTGGAACGCGGGCCGCACGCCGGAAACCACGAAGGACGACAGCAGCATCAGGGTCACGGCCAACGCCGGCACGTGGGCCGCGCGACGGCGGGCGATGCGGTCGAAGCCCAGGCCGAGCGCCACCAGCGCCAGACCGAACAGGGTGACCTGTGGGTGCTGCACAAACGCGAGCGCAGCGATCGCCAGGACCCCGAGCACCCAGCGGTTGGCGGCGCCGAGGAAGGCCTGAACACGCGGAAGTGCGCCGTGCAACCCGTACGCGATCAGCAGCGCGGCCATGGGATAGGCCGGCAACAGGTACCGCGCGCGGTGCAAGTTGCCCACGGCGAAGATCGCGATGAGGAGCAGCAGGAAGCCAATCGCGACGGGCAGCCAAGCGGGGCGCGGGGTGGTTGGGCGATCTCCGGCGCGGGCTCGCCGCCAGCCGAAGAACAGCCCCGCGAGGGCCAGCAGCGAAAACGGCGCGAAGTGGCGCACGGGATCGGCCGCGTAGCGCAGGAAGTTGCCCAGCACCCAGAGCGGCCCCGAAGGCATGCGCCCGGCCACCTGGTCGTTGACCGCTTGGCTCAGCGCGCCATCTCCGACGAGGTACATGGGCAGGGTTCCCAGCAAACCCACGGCGGCACCGGGCAGCAGCGCCAGCGGGTGGAAGAGCTGGCGGAGCCGCTGCGACAGCGGGCCCTGGCCCCACGCCAGCACGGCGGCGACGGCGAACGCCGCGACCAAGAATCCCAGGCTCAGTTTGGACGCCACCGTGACACCCGCACCGAGCCACACCCAAAGGGCGCCAAGACGCTCCTTCGGCTCCATCACGAGCCGCACGATGCCGAGCAGGGCGAGGGCGACACCAAAGGCCTGCAGGGCGTCCGGGGTCGAGCGCAGAGCCGTGGAACTGACCGCCGGCGTGGCGCCGTAGATCAACGCGGCGGTCAGCGCGATCGACCGGCTCTTGGTGGCGATCCACGCGATCCGCCACGTCAACAGCAACGCGCCGAGCATCGCCAGCAGGAACGGCAGCCGCGACGACAGCACCCCCACTCCGAAGGTGCCGTAGGACACGAGCAGGCTCCAATAGGTGAGGAGCGGTTTGTTGGCCCGCAGGCTGCCGTCCGCGTAACGCGGCAGCGACCACTCGCCGCGCTGCGCCATCTCGAGGGCCGCGTCGGTGTAGAAACGCTCGTCCCCGTGGTAGCCGGCGAGGGACGCGGCCGCCGGCAGGTGCAGGGCCGCAAAAAGAGCGCACAGAAGGAGGGCCGCTCCCCACCCCGATTGCGCGCCGGGGGGATTCTCGGGCGCAGCAAGGGAAGGGCCGCTCATCGCTCGGGAAAGTCTACGGCGAAGAGCATGCGAATCTCGCGCTCCTCTCCGGCCGTACCCGGGATCGGCGGGACGAGCTACGCTGCGGTGGCCTGCGACGCCGCGCCGCACTCCCATGCACGTCCCGTCCGAAGCACACCGTCGACCTCGCCGCAGTTGGCGGACCAGGTTGGCCATCGGCGCGGGTGCGCTCGCCCTGGGGACGTTGGCACTCGACCAGTGGCTGCACAGGGTCGTGTTGGCGGACGGCTGCATGCACGGCCGCGCGGTGGCACCGTTCGACCCGCCGCTGTTCGTGCCGAGCCAGCGCGCGGCGGTGGGATTGCTGCGCGGCATCGAATTCGGCCGGCCCTGGGGCGGCGACGTGGTGGGTTACGACGGGGAGCTGGGTTGGCAGACATTCGGCCCGGATTACGGGAAACTCGGGGAGCGCCTTTCCGAGCGCGGCCCCCGGTCCCCGAACGCCCGGCGCGTCGCGCTCATCGGCTGTTCCTTCACACACGGCGACGAGGTGGAGGCCGAGCAGACCTGGGCCCACCACCTGGCCGAACTCCGACCCGACCTCGACCCGTGGAACCTTGGGGTCGGGGGCTACGGCCTCGACCAAGCCGTGCTGCGGCTCGAGCGAGTTGCCGCGGAGCTGCAACCCGACGAGATCTGGATCGGCCTGATGACCAGCGCGCTGCCGCGACTGCTGTCCCTCTACCGGCCGGCGGAGAACCACTGGAGCGGGGCTGTGGCCTTCAAACCGCGTGTCCGCTGGGAGTCCGGCACGCTGGTCGACGTGCCGTGCGCCGCAGATTCCCCGGAGACGCTGCTGGCGCTGCTCGGCTCCGCGGAACGCTTTTGGACCGCAACGGGCGCCCTCGACCAGTTCGTGGCCCGCGCACCCCTCGCCTACGCGCCGCGCGGCTCCCACTGGACCCACCGAAGCGGCATCGCCCGCCTCGCCCTCACCTGGCACGAGAGCCGCCTGCGGCCGACCCTCGCCGCGCGCCTCGCCGATCCGGAGGGCGAGCTCCGCGGGCTGACCCGCGCCCTCGTAGCCAGGGCCGGGCGGGCAGGGCAGGGGCCGGTCCGCGTGCTGGTGGTGCCCAGCCGGGGCGACCTGGCGGACCCTGCGCCGGGTTTCGACGGGTTGCTCGAGCAACTCCGCGCGGACGGACACCTCGTCCACGACCTGAGCCGCGCCCTCATCGCGTCACCGAGCGACTGGCGGCCCGGGGGCCATTACGGCCCCGAACAAAATCTTGCCGTGGCCGAGGCGCTGGCCGAACTAGTGGCCCTCCCGCGGGTCCGGGATACGGACCCGCGCGCAAGCCAAGGCCCCCCAATCGGAATACACAGGCGATGAGCAACCAAGGTCAAGGATCGAGCGGCAACGTGATTGCCGCCGTGTGCAGTTTCTTCGTGCCCGGACTGGGGCAACTGGTGCAAGGGCGAGTGCTGGCAGCCCTGCTCTTCTTTGTTGCCTCGGCCCTGCTGTGGCTGATTTGGCTGGGCTGGATCATCGCCATCTGGGCCACGATCGACGCCGCCGTCTGGAAGCCCAAACGGATCTGACTCGGCCCTGGATCGATCGCGCGAGCGGGGGACAGCCGCAAGCCCCGCGGGTACCATGTCGCCCCCGCCCGGGAGCCGGGCGGCGAGGCACAGGACCAGCACATGCAGACCTTGAAGCGCGCGGCGTTGCAGGATTTCACGGGCCATTTCGGGCACTGGCGCAAAACCGGGGACCTGGTGGACCAGTGCATCGACCTGATGCTCAACCTGCGCCAGAGCGGGCATCCGGGCGGCTCGCGTTCGAAGGTGCCGATGCTTGTGGCCTCCACCCTGGGCCCGGGCATGCGCCTCGACATCCGCCGGCCGGAGCTCGCCTTCGGCGACCGCTTCGTGCTGGTCGCGGGGCACTGCAACCCGGCGATCTACGCCCTGCTCGCGGTCTACAACGAGGCGCTGCGCATTCGCTTCGAGCGCACCAAGGACCCGCGCTTCCAGGTGCCCAACGCCCACGACCGCATGTTGACGTGGGAGGACCTCTTGTGGCTGCGCCACAACAAGGGACTGCCGGGCCACGCGGAGATGGAGGGCAAGACCCTGATCTTCAAGTTCAATACCGGCCCGTCGGGCCACGGGGCGCCCGCGGCCCTCGGCGAGGCGATGGCGCTGAAGCACGCCGGCGTGGGTTCGGTGCGTGTGTTCGCCATGGAGGGCGAGGGCGGCCACACGGCGGGCGCCCACCACGAAGTCAAGAACTCGGCCTACGGGCTCGGGCTCGACAACCTGGTCTACCTGCTCGATTGGAACGACCACGGCATCGACGAGTTCGCGAACTCCGAAGTCGTGGCGGGAACGCCGGTCGATTGGTTCGCGCCCTACGGCTGGCGCGTGGCCGGCGCGGAGGACGGCGAGGACTACGAGGCGCTGACACGTGCGCTCGTCGAAATCGTGCACGCCGAAGACACCCAAGGTCGCCCGGGTTGTGTGTGGTTCAAGACCCGCAAGGGCCGCGGGTACCACAAGTTCGACGCGGCCTCCCACGGCAAGTCGCACGGCCGCAACTCGGACATGTTCTGGCGCTGCCGCGAGGACTTCGAGAAGAAGTACGGCGTCGAGTTCGCGGGCCGCGGCGACACACGCGATCCGGGCGAGAGCGCCTCGCGCGAACAGTCGAAAGGCTGGTTCCAAACCGTGATGGGCGTGCTGCGCGAGGACGCGGAGCTGGTCGAGTACCTCTCCGACACGCTCGTCGAGATGGGTGAATCCATCCCGAGCAAACCGAAGAGTTTCCGCCTGGCGACCGGTGTGAACCTGGCCGAGGACCGTTCGTGGCTGGCCGTCGACAAGTTGCCCGCGGAGCTGTTCGTTGCACCTGGCACGAAGGTCGCCAACAAGGAGGGTTTCGGCCGTTTTGGCGCCTGGGTCAACGGCGAGTCGGCGCGGCGCATGGGCCGTCCTCTCGTGCTGGCGTGTTCGGCCGATTTGGCCGATTCGACGTCGATCGCGGGCTTTGCGAAGGGATGGGGCGACCTGCCGGGTTTCGGTTGGTACGAGCGCGACAAGAACCCCCGCGGCGCGCTGCTCCCCCAGCAGATCACCGAGTTCACCAACGCCGGATTGGTGGTCGGTGTCGCCGTCACGAACATGGCCGCGGAGCCCGAGCAGGAGTTCCTCGGCTACTGGGGTGCGTGCAGCACGTACGGCTCGTTCAGCTACCTGAAGTACGGCCTGATGCGGCTCTTCAGCCAGTTGGCGCAGGACTGCCCGCTGAAGGTCGGCAAGGTGATCTGGGTGGTCGGGCACTCGGGCCCGGAGACCGCCGAGGACAGCCGCACGCACTTCGGCATCTTCGCGCCGGGCGTTACGCAGCTCTTCCCCGACGGCCACGTCATCGACCTGCATCCCTTCGAGCACAACGAAGTGGCGCCGCTGCTCGCCGCAGCGCTCTCGAGCGACGTGCCGATCATCGCGTTGCACCTGACGCGGCCCAACGTCGCGGTGCCGGACCGCGCGAAACTCGGGCTTCCGTCCCACTTGGACGCGGCGAAGGGTGCCTACGTGATCCGGGACCACGACCGGACGCGCCCCATCGGCGGCACCGTCATCGTGCAAGGCACAAGCACCATGGAGTCGGTGCTCGAGCTGTTGCCGCGGTTCGCCGGAGCGGATGCGCCGAACGTGAAGTTGGTGGCGGCGACATCGTGGCAACTCTTCCAACGCCAGAGCCAAAGCTATCGGGATTCCGTGCTGTCCCGCGCCGACTGGATGGATTCGACGTGCATCACGAACGGCGCGCGCCGCCTGATGCACGATTGGTTGCCGCACAAGGTGGCCGAGCGCTACGTGATGAGCCCGGACTTCGACAACCGTTGGCGCACGGGCGGCAACGTGGAGGAGATCAAGGCCGAAGCGCAGTTGGATCCCAAGAGCCTGATGGACGGCATCCGCCGCTTCGCGGCCGACCGCGACGCGCGGCTCGCCGAACTGCGGGTGGATCTGTAGGGGCTAGGGGGGACCGGCCTGGGGTCGCAACGAACGCGGGCTTGCACCTACGCAACGACGACTCACTCCGCAGCGACGTCCCGCTGGGTGCGCGGGCCTCCGGGCCCGCCTTGGAGCCCGCCCCGTGCCCAACAACTCGCCCCACGCTCCAAGGCGGGCCCGGAGGCCCGCGCACCCAGCGGGACATCGCTGCGCGAAACAAGCGTCGCTGCGTAGGTGCAACGTCACGCGTGGGGCTGGCTGGAGGCGGCGGAGCAACGCACCGATCGCTTGGGCGCGGACGGAGCCCTCGCCCCTAGAGAACGGGCGGGACCGGCCGTCCACACGGAGCAACGGTGCTTTCCGGCGGTTGGGGACGGCCCTCACTGGGCCGCGGGACCCTTTCCGGGCCGCGCCCCGTGCGCGGTACCTTGGCGGAACTATGCGCGCGCTTTTTGCCCTGTTGTTGGTCCTGATCCCCGCGACCGCGGGTTGCCGCGCCACCAAGGACTTCGGACGGCCCCTGCCCGAGGGTTCGCCGGCCCTCTTGCCCCTCGGGCCGGGTGAAGCCGTGCCCGACCTCCGCGGGGACTTCGCACAGCGCGACAGCGCACTGGTTGCGCTCGGCCGCTCCCTGAGCTGGATGCGCCGCCCGGTGGCGAAGCGCTTCTTCCCCATCGAGGGCATCGAACACGATCGCGCGCTGGCGACCCTGGTTCGGCTCGAGCAGGTGCTGCGAACCGCGCCGGACGCAGAGACCTTCCAGACCACGCTCGAACAGGACTTCGAGTGGAAGAAGAGCGCAGGCTGGGACGGCCTGGGCGGCGGCGTGCTGTTCACCGGCTACTACACACCGATCTTCGACGGGCGTTTGGAGCGCGACCCCGTGTTCCGCTACCCGCTCTACGGACGCCCCGACGACCTCGTGGTCGAGCGCGACGGCAAGGTCCTCGGGATGAAGACCCCGGCTGGCACGATCCCGTACCCAACGCGGCGCAACTTGGAGGAGAACCGCCTCCTCGAGGGGCGCGGCCTCGAGGTGGCCTGGCTGAAGGACCCCTTCGAGGCCTACCTGTGCCACGTGCAGGGCAGCGCGTACCTGCGCCTCGCGGACGGCAGCCTCTTCAAGCTGGGGTTCGGCGGCACGAACGGCCGCGACTACACGTCCCTCGCGAAGGTGCTCGTGGCCGACGGCAAGGCGAGTGTGGAGACCGCGGACCTGCCCGGACTCAAGGCGTGGGCCGAGCGCAATCCGGACGAGCTGCAGGCCTACCTCTGGCGCAACGAGCGTTTCGTCTTCTTCGCGCCGATCTCCGGCACACCCCACGGCAGCCTGGATTTCCCCGTCGAAACCGAGCGCAGCCTGGCGACGGACAAAACGCTCTTCCCCCGCGGCGGCCCGGTCGTCGTAGACACCCGCCTGCCCGATGCCTTTGGCCGTCGGGTCAGTCCCTTCCGCGCGTTGCTCTTCGACCAGGACACGGGCGGCGGCATCCGCACCGCAGGCCGGGGCGACATCTACCTCGGTGTCGGTGACCAGGCCGGGGAACGCGCGGGCAAGACGCGCGCGGAGGGCCAGCTCTACTACTTCTTCGTGCGCGAGGACCTGGTGCCGGGCCTCCTGGCCGCTCCGTGAACGAAGTCGCGCGGGACGCTTCTGCGGCCGGCCCGCGCCTGGTTGCCGTTTGTGTGGGGCCCGGCGGCATTCCCAAACACCCGGTGCCGCTGGCGACGGTGGGCCCGCTCGGCCTCGCGGGGGATTACCAGCGCTCACCCCACCACGGCGGTCCGAACCGCGCCGTGAGCCTGCTGGCGGCCGAGGAAATCGCCGCGCTGGTTGCGGACGGCGTGCCGGCCCGCGGTCCAGGCGCGTTTGGCGAGAACCTGGTCACCGAGGGTCTGGATCCTGGGGCGCTGCGGCCCGGGGACCGTCTCCGCATCGGACCCGTTGTGGAGCTGGTGCTGACCGACGTGCGCGCACCCTGCAGCACACTTTGCAGCCTGGATCCGCGCTTCCCCGACCTGATGCTTGGGCGCAGCGGATTCCTGGCGCGGGTGGAACGCGGCGGGCCGTTGGAGCCGGGCATGCCCATCGTGCACATCGCCGCGGGGGCACCCCTGGGGTAGCATGCAACCTTCCCCGTCCCCCACGCCGAAACACCCACCATGGCCAACTACGAAGTCGTCAAGCACAAGCTCGAGCCCGTCGAAGGGGACGACCAGATCGCCCTGACCATCTGGGCCTCGGACGGCTCCAAGTGGGAGTACGGCATCCCCTTCAACCGCCAGTCGGGCCGCTACACCTTCGAGGAGATCGACGTCCTCGAGATGGATTTCGGCTCCGAGTTCTCCGAGAACCTCTCCGAAGAGCTCGACAAGCTGGTGCAGAAGGTGTGCAGCGGCTGGGCCGACTGACAGGCTGGGAAAGAATCGGCACGGCCCAAATCGATGGCCTCATCGGTGCCGTTTGGCCCATCGCCTGGCGGCGCTGGAGCGGCGGCCAGCGAAATCGCGCCGGATAGTTCCGGACGCCTACGGCCCGGGCGGCGCGTCGATCAGTTCGCGCAGGGCGCGGCGGCGGGTCGGGTCGCGTTCGAGATCGAGCGCGAGGATGCGTTCCACCATTTCCTCGGCCCCGTCGCGGTCGCCCTTGGCGGCGCAAAGCAGCGCCAGATTGGTCATCGCCGCGAGGTGGAAGTTGTCCGACTCGATCGCGCGGCGGTAGGCGAGTTTCGCCCGTTCCGCGTGGCCGGCGCGCTCCAGGAGGCAGCCCTCGACGAAGCTGGCGCGCGGGCAGCGCGGGCTCATTTCGAGCGCTTCGGCGATCCAGCCGAGGGCGGCATCGACCTGCGTCGTGTGCGGCCCGTCGACGGCGTGCAGGATCGACGCTTCGAGCAGGAGTTCGTAGCTGCGGTTGCCCTCGGCCGTCAGCACGTGCGCAAAGTTTTGGTGAGCGCGTTCGGCGTCGCCCATGCCGGCGTAGGCCCGCGCCGCCAGGAGGCGTACGTCCGAGCGCTCCGGCGCCAGGGCGAGGGCGCGCTCGGCGGCCTCGGCGGCCCGGGTGGGACTCTCGAGCTCCAAACGCAGGGACGCCAGCAGGATCCACCCGTCGACGTCGGTGGGCGCGCGGCCGACGGCCGTCAACGCGTCCCGTTCGGCCGCCCGGCGAAAACCGAGTTGGCGCTGGAGCCGGGCCCGGGCCAACAGGAAGTCGGGCGACTCTGGAAACTGCACGAGGCCCGCATCCAACATCGCGAGCGCGTCGTCCGTGCGCCCGAGGTGCACGAGTGCGTCCGCGGTCTGCAACTGCGGCCGGGGTGTGGCCGGGGATTCGTTGCGCCGGATGTGGTTCCAGTAGCTGGCCGCCTTGGTCCAGTCCCCCCGGGCCGTGGCGTGCTCCGCGCGCTCCCAATCCACCGCCGACAGGGTGCCCGCGCCGGGGCTCCGGCAACTTCCCACCAGCAGCGCGGTGCCGAGGCACAGGGCCAGGAGTCCGGAGCGCGGGCGGCTGTGGGCGGGGGTCGGCACGTCGGTCGGGGCGCCGAGGGGCCCGGGATCCGGGGTGGCGGCGCTCACCTACCTATCGTAAGCCACGCGGGGCGCCCAAAAGCCCGAACGCGCGAAGCTGGCCGGGGTGCCCCTGGGGCGCCTGCGGCGGGTGTCGTACCCTGTGCGCTGCCAAGGCCTGCCCATGAGCCCGAGAGCCCTGCTGCTCGACGTCGGAAACACGCTGATCTACGAACGCCCGTCCCGCGCCGCGATCTACGCGGCCGAGGCCCGGCTTCGCGGCGCGGAGGTCACCGACGAGACCATGGGAGGTCACATGGCCCGGGCCCATCGTGAGCTCCCCCGCGTCCTCGATGGACATTACCGATACTCGGACCCTTGGTTCGAACGCTTCATCGAGCGCATCTTCGGGCAGTACCTGGGCCTCGCACCCGACGCGTGGGCGGGCGCCGTCGAGGCGCTGTTCGCGCGTTTCGAGGATCCGGACACGTTCCACGTCTTTCCGGGCGCCGTCGAACTCCTGACCTGGGCGCGCAAGGAAGGCCTCGCCGTCGGTGTCGTGTCGAACTGGAGTTCGCGGCTCCCGAAACTGCTGGACGGGCTGGGCCTCGCGGAGCACCTCGACTTCCTCGTGTGTTCGGCCATCGAGCGCACCGAAAAACCCGAGCGGCGCATCTTCGAGTTGGCCCTCGCGCACGCGGATGTGGAAGCGCGCGAGGCCCTGCACGCCGGCGACCATCCAGTGCGCGACGGAGCCGCGGCGAACCTGGGGATCGACGTGGTGCTCGTGGACCACTTCGGCAGCTTGGGCCCGGGCTCGCTGCCGAAGGTCGGCGATCTGATGGCCCTGCGCGAGTGGATCGAGGCGCGACTCCCATGAGCGAGCAGAACCTGGAGCAGCGCCTGCACAAGGCGCGGGGCGATTGGGCGCGCCTCGGGGCGCGGCTCCGGCAGCAGTTCCTCGGCAGCAGCGACACCGTCGAACTGATGAGCTTGGCGCTGCTCGCCGACGGTCACGTGCTGCTCGAGGGCGCGCCGGGCCTCGGCAAGACCACGTTGGTGCGAGCCCTTGCGGCCGCGCTCGACCTGGACTTCCAGCGTGTGCAGTGCACGCCGGACCTGATGCCGGGCGACATCCTCGGCACACGCATCCTGGAAGAACAGGATGGTGTGCGGCGATTCGTGCCGGTGCGCGGGCCGATCTTCACGAACCTGTTGCTCGCCGACGAGATCAACCGCGCGACGCCGCGCACCCAATCGGCGCTGCTCGAGGCGATGGCGGAGCGTCAGGTCACACTCTTCGGCGAGCGCAACGTGTTGCCGCCGCCGTTCCTGGTCGTGGCGACCCAGAACCCGATCGAGATGGAGGGCACCTACCCGCTGCCCGAAGCCCAGCTCGACCGGTTCACGGTGAAGCTCGAACTTGCATCGCCGGGGGAAGAAGACCTGCTTGCAGTGCTGACGGCCGAGCCGACCGGGCGAACGCCCGACGCGCCGCCGTGCCTCGGACGCGCGGACCTGCTCGACATGCAGCGACTCGTCCGCCAGTTCCCCGCGCCCGAATCGGTGTTGCGCCTCGCCGCGCGCGTCGTGCTGTGCACGGATCCGCGCCGGACCGACTCACCGCCGCGTGTGCGCCAGGCCCTGCGGTACGGCGCGAGTCCGCGCGGCGCCCAGGCCATGGTCGCACTCGCCCGCGGACGCGCGCTGCTCGCAGGACGCCCCGTCATGTCGCCCGAGGACCTCCGCGCCGTCGCCAAACCCGCCCTGCGCCACCGACTCGTGATGTCCTACGAAGGCGAGGCGCTGGAACTGCACCCGGACGATTTGGTGCAAGACGCCCTGCAAGCAGCGGGCCTCCCGTGACGACGATGCACACAACCCTGCGCGTGGCCCAGATCAATCCCGCCCTCGGCGATCTGGCGTCCAACTTGGACCTGCATGTGGCCGAAGTGGACCAGGCCCTGGCGGACGGCGCCGAACTGATCCTGTTCCCCGAACTGTCGCTGACGGGGTACTTCCTGAAGGACCAGACGGCCGAACTCGCCCTGCCGCCGGACGCGCCACTGTTCGCGCCGCTGCTCGAGCGATCGAAGTCGATTTCGATCGCGCTCGGGTTCGCGGAACGCGCCCGCGATGGCCGGCTCTACAACGCCGTCGCGTTCCTGGAAGACGGGCGCGTGCTGCACGTGCACCGCAAGGTGCATCTCGTTTCGTACGGCATGTTCGACGAGGGCCGCGACTTCGGCGCCGGGGCCAACTTCGCCGCTTTCGACAGCCGTCGCGGCCGTTTCGGAATCCTGACGTGCGAGGACTTTTGGCACCTGCCGGGTCCCTACCTCTACTTCCTGCAGGGTGTGGACGGCATGCTCGTGCCCAGCGCGAGCCCGGCGCGCGGCGTGACGGAACGCGATCGGGACGAGGACGGCGCGGCGCGGCTGCGGTCGGCCACGGTGTGGTCGCGGCTGCTCGAAGCCCGTGCGCTCCTGACCCAGACCTTCGTCGTCTACGCCAACCGCGTGGGTTGGGAGGACGGCATCGGCTTTGGCGGCCAAAGCTGCGTGTTCGATCCGTTTGGGCGCGAACTGGGGCGCCTTCCCGCCCTCGAAAGTGCGCGCTTGACCACAAGGCTCGAGGGCAGCCTCGCGCGCCGCGCGCGTGTGCAGACGCCGTTGCGACGCGACGAGAAGGTTTGGCTGCTCCGCGAGGAGCTGGCGCGACTCGAGCGCGAGGGCGCGATCTCGTGACGCCCGCCCACGGAGCGAATGCATCCACTGCGATGCTCGACGTGCAAGTCGAGCTGGTGCAACAACTGCTCGTCGACTTCCTGCGCGAAGAGGTCGGCCGCGCCGGTTTCTCCCGGGTGCTGTTGGGCCTTTCCGGCGGCATCGATTCGGCTGTGGTGGCCGCGCTGTGCGCAGAGGCCTTCGGCCCGCGGAACGTGCTGGCGATCTCCATGCCGTACCGCACGTCGAATCCCGACAGCGCCGCCCACGCGCGGCTCGTCGCGGAGGCCTACGAAATCCCGCTGGCCACCATCGACATCACGGGGATGGCCGACGGTTACTTCGCGGGTGTGGGCCTCGACCAAAGTGCCGCGGAGAACGGGGCCCAGGTCGCATTGCGCCGCGGCAATGTGTTCGCGCGGTGCCGCATGATCGCGCTCTACGACCAATCGGTGAGCTGGGGCGGGCTGGTGATCGGCACGAGCAACAAGACCGAGATGCTGCTCGGCTACTCGACCCAATGGGGCGACGGTGCCCACGCCGTCAACCCGCTGGGCGACCTCTACAAACACCAGGTCTACCAGCTCAGCCGGCACCTCGCGGTGCCCGAGGCGCTGATTCGCAAGGCCCCCTCAGCCGACCTGTTCGAGGGCCAAACGGACGAGGCCGAGTTGGGATTCTCCTACGAGGTCGCCGACGCGATCTTGGTGCGCATGGTCGACGAGCGTTACTCCGAGGACGAGCTCGTCGACGACGGTTTCGAGCGCGAACTGGTGCGCCGCATCGCGCGCAGGGTGGTGCGCAACCAGTTCAAGCGCCTGCCGCCGGTGATCGCGAAGATCGGGCAGCGCTCGATCAACCACGACTTCCGGTACCTGCGCGACTGGGGCATCTAGCCGCCAGCCGCCGGCGCGTCAGGACTGCAGGCGCCGGGCCAGCTCGTCCAGGTCGCAGGAGCGGATCTCGCTGGTGGCGACCGCGGCGCGTCCCTCGAAACGTTGGCGCTCGCGCGGGGAGCTGAACTCGGCCTTCGGGGAGAGACGCCGGGCGCGTACCCCGCGCTCGGGCTGCTCGTCTTCGCCGCGGGCGAGGGCGTTCAGCGTCGCCGAGAGGTTCTGGGGCAGGCGCTCGCGGCGATCCAGGGCCTGGCGCGCCCGCTGGCACGTCGCCAGGGTCTCGCTGAGGTTCTTCTGGATGCGCAGCAGGCGCTCGGTGTCGGCGCCCTTCTGTTCGAGGGTCCGCCGCACCTTCGCGCAGGCCACGTCGAGGACTGCGATCAGGCAGTCGAGCTTCTTGCGCAGGCGCTCCCGGTACTCCGGGCTGTCCAGGTGGGTCTCGGAAAACGACTCGTCGCGGGGTTGCTCGCTCATGGTGGTTCGCGAGCCAATGGGCACGCAAACGAAACCTACCCCACCCCCCGGGGCCCGGTCGAGCGAGCCGCGTCGCGGCCCCCGGAAACCCGCGGCAAGGGCGCGGGCGGGCGGGGCGGAACGGCCCCCTGGGCCCCCGGCGGGCCCCGCAGCACCGGGTTCAGGCCTCCGCGGGCGCGTCGATCGGGGGCAGGATCAGGACCAGGTCGAACTCCTTGAACTCGGCCACCTGGGCCTTGGCCCGGACCACCAGCAGCGGGTCCCCTTCCGTGTAGGGGAACGCCGGCCGCACGTCCGCCCGCACACCCTGGCAGCCCTTGGAGCGCACCTTCACCTGCGTGTCGGCCAGCAACCCGCGCAGCGCCGCCTCCGCCGCACCGCCGACGAAGTTGCCGATCTCCAGCATCGCATCCTTCATGGACCGGTCCAAGTCCTTCTGCTTGCGGTGCTGGGCCACACCGTCGTCCGGAACCATCATCAGGTAGCAGGCGAGGCTGATGGCTTCGGGGAGCGGGAGCAGGAGGGCACCGTAGCGGGCGGAACCGTTCTGGTTCACCTCCAACCGGAACGAGATGTGCACCTGCCCGGCGCCGGCGGCGCGAGTCGTCGCGCGCTCCACGTGGATCTCTCGCGCTTGGAACGTGCGGTCCACGACGGTGGAGATGTCCTCGCAGATCCGCTCCAGGATCGCGGACACCAGTCGTTTGTCGACGACCGTGAGATCGGTGGCGGCGCTCATGGAACTAGAGGGTGACCTTCGCGGCACCCCAGGTCAGGCCGACACTGAGGATGTCCCCGTCGAGATCGCACGAGAGCATGCCCCCGTGTTGCACGACGTCGGCGGTCCGTTGCAGTGCGCAGGCCGGGGTGCCAAGCGCCCATGCTCCCAAGGGGTCCAGCACCCGCGTCTTCAGGCCCCCGGCGACCATGTTCGCGCACTCGCCGATCGCGTCGAGGACTTCCACTTCATCGAGCGCGCTCGGTTCGTCGGCCATCAACAGCGACGCCGCCAACGTGCGCGCGGCGCCCGGATGGCACACGAGCGAAACGATGCCCTCCTGATCGCCGCGCAGAGCCACGTTGGCCACGATGCTGCCCGCATGCACCGTCGCCGGAGTTCCGTCGACGACGGTCGACAGGGACACCGGCTTCGCGAGCATGGTGGCAAAAACACCCTCCAGGGTCTCCCGGAGGGCTTGGCACAGGGCGTCGCGCGAGAAAGGCGACGGCTTCTCGCTGGACTCAGCCAACGAGCCCCTCCAATGCCGAGCGGATGCTGTCTGGGGTGAAGGGTTTGGTGACGTAACCATTGGCGCCACTGTCCATCGCGGTCTGCAACATCGCTTCGCCGCCCTCGGTCGTGATCATGACCACCGGCAGGCTGGTCTTGTCGCGACGGGTGCGGATCGCCTTCAGGAAGTCGATGCCGTTCATCTCCGGCATGTTGATGTCGGAGAGCACCATCGCGATGTCCGGATCCGCGACGAGACGCTGCAGGCCCTCCTTCCCGTTTCCCGCCTCGAGAATGTCGGAAACCGGGATCTCCGCCTGTCGGAGCACGCGCATGATGATCTTGCGCATGGTGGCGGAGTCATCGACGATGAGCATTTTTTTCATGGGGATCGGCTCGAACCTGGAGGTCGTTGGGTGGCAGTGAACGTGGGGCCGTGGCACACGAACTTGGCTCGGCCCGCGCCGGGCCAAGTCCCGTTGCGCTAAGTGGAGTGTTCTTCGATCCGCCGTTTGGCGCTTCCTGAGCGGAATAGGGAAATCCCCAGGTGTGCCGACTACGCCTCCGGCCGCGTCAGGCGCCCCGGCGTGCGGGCATCCAACTCACGCGGCGCAGAACTTCCTGGGCGAGTTCCGCGGGGGGGGCGAGGAAGTCCGCCAATCTGTTCTGCGCGATCTTGCCGGGCATTCCCCAGACGACGCTGGACGCCTCGTCCTGGACCAACACCTGGGCGCCCGCTTGCACCAGCAACTGGCTGCCGACGTAGCCGTCCTGTCCCATGCCGGTGAGCACCACCGCGAGCACGTGCCCGCCGTAGACCTGTGCGGCGGAACGGAACAACACGTCGGCCGCGGGGCGGCAGGAACACTCCGGAGCACCGTCATCGAGCGCCGTGACGACACGACCGTCCGGTTGCCGCTGTACGACGAGGTGATGATCCCCGGGCGCGAGGTACGCGCGTCCCGGCGCGAGCTCCTCACCGCCCTCCGCCTCCTTGAACTCGAGCGGCATCGTGCTGTTGAGCCGCTGTGCAAACGTCAGTGTGAACCCAGGCGGCATGTGCTGCACGATCGCGATCGGCAGCGGAAAGTTGGCCGGCAGTCCCGCGAAGAACTGGCTCAAGGCGTTGGGACCGCCCGTGGACGAGGCCACGAGCAGGATTTCGGGTTTCGGAACAGGGCCGCCGCTGCGCGGGCGGATCGTCGGTGTGCCGACGCCCGTCGTGGGCAGGGCCGCGGGCGGCGATTGCGGCGCGCGGTCGACGGCGGCCACGTGATCGACGCGGTGGTCGGGGCGGTGGCCCGGTGCGGCGCGTACGGCCGCGGGCGCGGACTGGCCGGTGAGCTGCGGCAGCAACTCCTCCTCGGCCCAGCGCTCGAAGCGCCCCACCCCGGAGTCCCGTGGCGGTGTGTGGATCACCTTGTCCGCGCCCAGGTGGAGCCAGTGCACGGGTTCCCGTTGGCCATCGGGCTCTGGAACCACCAACGCGGTCCAACGTGCGGCGGGATGACGACGGCGGAGCAGCGCGGCAACCTCCACGGGCGGGACGTCGAGCCCCACCCCATCGACGAGCACCAAGTCGACGCTCGACGCCTGCTGGCGCTCGACGAGGGCGCCCATACCGCCAAGTCCGGCGAGCACGTCGAAGCGGTCATCGGCCTCCAACACCCGGCGCAAGCGAGTGCGGTAGGCCGCCGAGGCGCTGACGATGATGACGGGGATCCGCTGCATGGGGGCCTTCGCACCCAGTTTTTCGGCCGGAGATCACCTCCGAATCCAGTCGAATCCTGCCAGCGGGTGCGGGGTGGGGATGGGCCCATGGGCCCACCCCCCGATGCCGCGCCCCTGCCGAGCGGCAAACGATCAGGTGCGGTAGCGCTCCACCAGGGCCTGCAGTTGCGCGGCCATGCGGGAGAGTTCCGTCGACGCCCGCTGGGTGTCGGCCGCCCCTTCGGTGGTGTTCTGCGCCGCCTCGGCGACCCCGGTGATGTTGGAGGCGATCTCCGAACTGCCCCGCGCGGCCTCCGCGACGTTGCGGGAGATCTCGACGGTGGTCGCGTTCTGCTCTTCCACCGCGGAGGCGATGGTCGTTTGCAGTTCGTTGATCTGGTTGATGATCGCCGAGATTTCGCCGATCGCCTCGACCGCGCTCCGGGTGTCGCCTTGGATCGCTTCGATCTTCGCGCCGATGTCCTCGGTCGCCCGCGCGGTTTCCTTCGCGAGCTCCTTGACCTCGTTGGCGACGACCGCGAACCCGCGACCGGCCTCGCCGGCGCGCGCCGCTTCGATCGTGGCGTTCAGCGCGAGCAAGTTGGTCTGCCCCGCGATCGACGTGATCACCTTGATCACCTTGCCGATCTCGATGCTGCTGTCACCCAGCTTTCCAACCGTCTGGTTGGTGTTCTGAGCGACTCCCACGGCGGACAGAGCCACCCGCGCGGCTTCGGATGCCGAGCGCGCGATCTCGCGGATGCTGGCGCCCATCTCTTCGGTGGCCGCCGCGACCGTCTGTACACTGCGACTGACCTGCTCCGCCGCACTCGCAACGGTGTTGGCGCGCTGGCTGGTTTGGTCGGCGTTGTGACCCATCTGGTCGCTGACGTTGCTCAACTCCTCCGAGGAAGCGGCGAGGCCAGACGAGTTCTCGGCGATCTCCGCGAAGCTGCAGCGCAGCGCGTCGAACAGTTGGCGGAGGCCCTTGCAAAGCTGCCCAATCGAGTCATCGCCATCGATCGTGATTTCCTGCGAAAGGTCACCCGTGGCGGCGTGTTTGACCACTTCCAGGATGCGGTCGACTTTCTCGGCAAGGATGGCGGCATCGCGTTGCTCGCGTTCGGCCTGCTCGCGGACCTTGGCTTCGATCGCCAGGCGCTCGGTCAGCACTTCCCACGAGACCATCGGGCCCATGTATTGCCCCTTCGCGTCGAAGATCGCGCTGACCAGTAGCTCCAAGGTCTCGGGGCCCACGCGGATGCGGGCCTTGTGGGGCAGGTTCTTGGGATCCGCCAGCATGCGGCGCTGGACCTCCGGTGCCTTGTGGAACACGTCGATCGAGGAACCGAGGAACTTGTCCACCGGTATCGGCAGATGCGCCTCGATCTTCCGCAACGTCGCCGTCGAGGCCGGGTTCATGTACTGCAGGATCAGGTTGCGGTCCGCGTACATCATGTTGATGGGCGCGTTCTCCATCATCGACCGCACCCGAGCCATCTCCTGCTCGAGCCGCACCTTGTCGGTGACGAGGTTCCAGGTCAGCATCGGGCCGATGTAGGCGCCGCGATCGTCGTAGATTGCACTGACCAAGAGGTCGAGCACTTCCTCGCCCAGTTGGATGCGCGCCGTGTGCGGCAGATTGCGCGGATCCGCGAGAAGGCGGCGCTGCACGCTGGGGTCCTTGTGGAACATGTCGATGGACCGACCCAGCATCTCGTCGACCTTGCAGGGCAACAGTCGCTCGAGTTGTTTGAGCGTCGTCTTGGAGGCCGGGTTCAGGTACCGGATCGCCAGATCGCGGTCCGCGAGGATCACCGCAGTGGGTGAGTTCTCGACCATCGCGCGCATGACGGCGTCGCTCGCGCCCTGCTGAGCCTGTGTGAGGAGTTCGCCGGGACTCGGGGCGGCGCGGTGGGCTTCAGCGGAGGGAACAGGGGCAGCGACGGTTTGGGCGGGACCTGCGGGGGCACTCATGGCGTCATGGGACGGTTCGCGGGGGGAGAGGCGTCGGGCCCGCACTGCGCGCGGCCTCGCCTCGTTGCCCTTTCGTCGGAGAGAGCCGCCGACCTCTAGCGGAAAACCCCCAAAACCCCCGTACCAGCCCTTAGTCCGGGAAGCAATCCGAACGGGGCCATCCAATGCAGGCGGCCCCTCACCTGCGCGTGCAGGAGGGGGGCCGCCAATCGGCGCCGCGCTGTTGGGAGCCGGTATCAGACCGCCGGCTGGATGGCGCGTTCGGCGTCCAGCACCAACATCAGCCGATCGTCGAACTTGATGACCCCGCGGATCAACTGCTCGACCTCGGCGGGCATGGTCGGAGGCGGACCTTCGAAGCGGTCCTCGTCCACGTCGACCACGTCGCCGATTTCGTCGACCAACAGGCTGACGGCACCCTCGGGAGTGCGGATTACCACGTTCATGGGGTCGCGTCCCGACTCGCGCTCCGGCAGATCGAGACGCCGGCGCAGGTCGATCGCCGTGACGATCTGACCGCGCAGGCTGATGAGGCCCTCCACCACGTGGGCAGCGAGGGGTACGGCGGTCATCTCCTGGAACCGCAGCACCTCCTGCACACGCTCCACCTCGATCCCAAGGTACAGGTCCGCAAGCTGGAAAGTGCAGTACTGCTGGTGTGTGTTCATGGATGCGTTGCTCAGTTCTGTCCGACGAGTGCGGAGTTGCGCGAGACGATTTCGGCGACGTCCAGAAGGTCGGTGACCTTGCCCTGCACCACCGCTCGGCCGATGAGGCCACTCGAGCGCCCCCCACCTTGCATTTCGATGCGCTCGTGCACGATGTCGAGGATTCGATCGACGACGATGCCCATGGGCTGTTCGGCGTCCGCGTAAACCACCACTTGTAGGGGCGCGTCGGGCTCGGTTTCGAGGCGCGGACGACCCACTTCCTCCGAAAGCCACACGAGGGGCATGATCTTGCCCCGGTACTGCACGACTTGTTTTGACCCGGTCCACTCGATCGAATCCTGAGGCAGTTCCTCGAGGCGCGCCACGTCGCTCAACGGAATGGCCATGCGGCCCCGCGTGCCAGCCTGCACCAAGAGCAGCGTGCGCTTCTGGTCGTCGACGTGCACTTCCGTCTCTGCACTCTGCTCGAGCGCACGTTCGCCGCGTTCGGTCACCACCCGGGCCGAGCGAGCAAGTCCCAGCACGTCGAGGATCAGCGCGACCTTGCCATCGCCCATGATGGTCGCTCCGGCAAACGCCGGTATTCCCTTCATGTGTTTGCCGAGGGGCTTAACGACGATCTCCTCGGTGTCATTGATCGCATCGACCACCAGACCGAACTGGCGGCCATCCGCCTGCAAGATGACGATGTTCATCGCTTCACCGTCGGAACTCGGTGCCACTTTCAGTTGCTCGTGCAGTTTGACGAGCGGCAGAAGTCGACCCCGAAGGCGATAGACCGGAGCGCCGCGGATGTTCTCGACGCGCTTCTGGATCTGCTCGCCCTCGAGACGAACGAGTTCGAGCAGGCTGACCTGTGGGATGGCGTAACGACCGCGACCACACGTGACCACCAGGGCAGGAATGATCGCTAGGGTCAGAGGGATCTTGATGCGCAGGGTGGAACCGCGTCCCTGGAAGCTCGTCAGGTCGACCACACCGCCGATGCGCTCGATGTTGGTTCGCACCACGTCCATGCCCACCCCGCGGCCGGAGATGTTGGTCACGGCGGCTGCGGTCGAGAACCCAGGCTGGAAGACGAGTTGCACGAGGTCGCGCTCGCTCATCTTCGCCACTTGATCGACGGTCACCAAGCCGCGTTCCAGAGCCTTGGCCTTGATCCGGTCCGCCTTCAGGCCAGCGCCGTCGTCGGCAATCTCGATGTTGACCTGGCCGCCCTCGTGGAACGCGCGCAGGCGCAGCACACCCTCGGGTGCCTTGCCGGCGGCGATGCGCTCGGCGGGCGTTTCGATGCCGTGGTCGATCGCGTTGCGCACGATGTGCGTCAGGGGATCCTTGATGGCTTCGATGATGGTCTTGTCGAGCTCGGTCTCCTTGCCCTCCATCTCGATGCGCACCTGCTTGCCACAGGAGTGGGCCAAGTCGCGCACCACCCGGGGGAACTTGCCCCACACGTTGCCGATGGGCTGCATACGTGTCTTCATCACACCCTCTTGCAGCTCGGTCGTGATCAGGTTCAGCCGCTGGCAGGTCGCCAAGAACGTGCTGTCGTCCTGCGTCGAGGTGAACTGCAGGATCTGGTTGCGCGCGAGGACGAGCTCGCCCACCATGTTCATCAGGCTGTCGAGCAGCCCAACGTCCACGCGAATGGTGCTGTCTGCGGGCTGAGCCGGGCCAGACGTGCGTTGCGAATCGTCGGCTGCGGGTGCGCGGGCGGCAGAAGCCATCCGGTGTGCCGGCGAGCTTTCGGTATGGTTTGCACCAGCCGTGTGGCTGGGAGCCGTCGAGTGATGTGTGGCCGGGAAGGGCGCGGCTGGGATATCCGTCAGCGCGTTGAGCAGGGGCTCGGAACTCTTGCCACCTCGCTGCAGGAGTTCCAGCGTTTCGATCAGAAGGGGGTACGTTTCTTCTCCATCGGTGCCGCCCGCGGCCACATGGGCGAGCATCTCGCGCACCGCATCGACCGTCTGCAACAGCGCGGTCGTCACCGCCGGGTCGAGGACCAGCTCGCCATCGCGAAGCCGGCTCAGGAGGTTCTCGCCCGCGTGCGCAACCTTCTCGAGCCGCGAGAAGCCGAGGAAGCCACAGGTTCCTTTGATCGTGTGGATGGTGCGAAAGACACTGCTGAGGGTATCCCGGCAGTGGGGGTCCTTCTCGAGCCGCACGAGGTCCCGGTCGAGCCGATCGAGGCCCTCATTGCTTTCGACCAGGAAGTCGTTCACGACGTCGTCCATCTCATTCATCGCGGGCGGGGGGCAGGGACCAAGCGGGGCATGGGGGATGGGTGTCGCGGGGGCTATCCACACACCCCCGGCGATTCCCGGGGAGCCATCGACTGCGGCGCTCCGCAGCTTGAGGGAAGTCCCGCAGTCTGTGTGCCACGAGCGGCGCTGGGGCGCGTCCGCCAGTGGGTATCCCGTCCGCCGCGGCGCCCCCCAACGACTGCGAGGCGGCAGCGGCCGCGTGTGCGGCGCCACCTGGCGGGCCGTCGGTCGCGCCGCGGCCTATGCGGTTAGGCCGCCGGACCGTTGCGCTGGTGGAGAACCACACGCAACTCGGAGCCACCGCTCGTGAGGCGGGCTTCGGAGATCGGCACGCTGCCGATCACGCGGACGCGGTAGTCGCAACCCTCGGTGACCGTCGGCAGCGACAACTGGGACCCCGATGCCAGAACGGCCTTCAGGCTCCCGGCAAGTTGGTTGGCCAGCTCCCCCAGGGCGTCCGTCACCTGATCGAGATCGGGCACGGCATCTTCCAGCAGGAACATCGTCGACGCGGCGCTGCGTGCCAGTTCCACGGGCATCTCCAACGTCAGAGCGCCTTGCCAGTTGCCGGAGATCGTCACACAGGCGACGAGGGACGGTATGCGTTCGAGGGGCTCGGCCGATGCGGAAACTCCCGCGGGCATGCCGAGTGTCAGCTCGAGCACGTGGATCGTGGACTCGGCGATTTCAGCACTTGTGGGGATCATTTCTTGCTCCCGGCGTCGATGCGGTAGTAGGTCGAGCCCTGCGAGCGGACGGCGATGTACTGGTCGTCCAGCCCCATCGTCGATTCGGCACCGCCCAGGAAGAGCACCCCGTCGGGACGCAGCAGTTTGCGGATGCGTCCGAGGATCGCGGACTTGGTGGGCTGATCGAAGTAGATCAACACGTTGCGGATGAACACGATGTCGAGCGGCTCCATCGGGGGCCAGGGCTCGATGAGGTTCATCGCTCGGAAGCGGATGCGAGAGCGCAGTTCCGGTTTGACCTGCCAACGTCCGCCCTGACCGGCGAAGTACTTGACCAGGAGCGGCGCGGGCAGGCCTCGGTTCACTTCGAACTGGCTGTAGATGCCGGACTCGGCCTTGGCCAACACGTCGCTGGACAGGTCGGTGGCCAGGTAGTCCACCTTCCAGTCGCGCAACTCGGGGAAGTGCTGGTCGATCAGCATCATCACCGAATACGGCTCCTGGCCGGTGGACGCCGCGGCGCACCACATGGACAGGCGCTTGGTGGAGCGCCGCGCTTCGATGAGCGCGGGCAGTACCTCGGTGCGCAGGAGCTCGAATGGTTTCAGGTCGCGGAAGAACGACGTCTCGTTGGTCGTCATCGCCTCGATGACGGCGCCCTCGAGCTTGCGGCTGTCGCCCTTGCGCAGGCTGCGCACCAAACTCGAAATCGACTCGATCCCTTCTTTCTGCACCACCTGACTGAGGCGGGTTTCTGCCAGGTATTCCTTGCCCGCATCCAGCACGATGGCCGAACGTTTGCGCACGAAGTCGCTGAGCCAGGTGAAGTCGTCTTGCGTCAAGTGGCAATCGCGCGGAGGCGCTGTGCCACCACCGGTCGGCGGAGTGGGGTTCTGCATGGCCGCTGGGGAGTCAGGCGGCCTGGGTGCCGAGTCCGAGGATGCTCAGCTTTTCGGCGATCACTTCGCGTGTGAAGGGCTTCATCACGTACTCGTCCGCGCCGGCCTCCAGCGCCTTGACGACCCGCTCCATCTCGGTCTCGGTCGTCACCATCATCATGCGCATGGATCCCCAGGCGGGTCGCGCGCGCGCGGCCTGCACGAACTCGAGCCCATTCATCTCGGGCATGTTCCAGTCGACCAGGGCGAGTTCGACCGGACCTTCGCGCTCGAGCACCGCAAGGGCTTCCTTTCCGTTCGCAGCCTCGAGGGTTTGGAACCCCAGCTCTTGCAGCGTCCGGGACAGGATCAGTCGGATGGCCCGGGAATCGTCGATGACAAGTGCGCGCATGTGCTTGGCCGTGTGGTTGATACGGGACCACGGTGCGAGCGCACCCTGGGGAAACCCGTACATCGGTCGGGCAACCTGGGTGCCTTGAACCCTGTTCGGGGCGCACCCCCAGGTCCGGGCGAAGGTGCGGCGAACCAGCCGGCCGCGCCGCCCCGTCCTGTGGCCAGAAGCCGCCGCAGCCCTCCCACGCCGCCCATCCCCGATCGGGCCCCCTCGCCCGAGGCGTCCTCCGCCCAGGCCGCTGGCCGGAGACCCGGTCAGCTAACGTGGGCTGCGTTGGAGCGGGAGGAATCGACGTCGAGCGACACCAAGGGCACTTGGTGCAGATCCCCGGGACTGTGGGCAGCGGTCGCCGCGGCTCTGGTCACTGCGTCGCTGTTGCTCGACCTGGCACTGGGGGCCGCCAGTCCCTTTGGGGACTCGGCGATGCTCGTCATGCCGTACCAGATGCTCATCGGCGACTTCGCGCGCGCAGGCGAGCTTCTGCTGTGGAACCCGTGGATGAATGGCGGGTCGCCGGACGGCTTCGAGCCGCAGTTCGGTGCACTGTCGCCTCTTGTCGTAGCGGTGGCTTGGCTCGGTGGCGGAGGCCCGGCGTCGTTCCTCCTACTGTTCGTCGGAGTGTGGAGCCTGTCAGCGGCCGGGTTCGCCCGCCTCGCGCGCCACCTTGGCGCGCCCCCCAGTGCCCAGCTCGCGTTGGCCCTCGCGTGGGTCACCAACGGCGCATTCACCAGCCACGCAGGACACGCGAACATTCTGCACGCGACCGCGTTCTTGCCCTGGATCTTGCTGTTCCTGGACCGAGCACTGGTCGGCCGCGGAACCACGCGCTGGGTGGACGCGGCGGTTGCGGGAGCGTTGTGGGGCCTTGCCGCACTCGCGGGGTATCCGGCGATTGCCGCGATCACGGGGCTCTTCGCCGCCGGCTGGTGCGCATGGCGCTGTTTCGTCTCGGACCCATCGGGCGAGGGGCGACCCACCCATCCGGCGGCGGCGGCGGTGTTGCTGACGCTGTTCGGCCTCGTGGGGTTCGTGGTGCTCGCTCCGAACCACATCGGCTTCGCGCTCGAAGCGGACGGTTACACGGAGCGGGGCGGTGTGCTCGATCGGGCCTATGCCACCGGCTGGAGGATCGACTTCCCCCATCACGCAAACGCCCTGGAGCCGCGCGCACTCGCCGGAATCGTGCACCCGGGCGTGGCGCCCGCGGCGACCGCTCCCGGCCAAACCGTGCTGCGCTACACCGATCCGACGTCCGCCGGTCTGCACGTGGGTCTGGGGACCTTGGTTCTCGCTGCCCTCGTGGTGGCGAGGTCTCCGCGGCGAGCTGTGGGGCTTCTATTGCTCGGTCTGTTGTTCCTTGGACTGGCGCTGGGCTCCGTCCTCCCCCTACGCGCGTGGCTCTACGACCTCGTGCCGCCGACCCGCACGTTTCGCCATCCGTCGCTCTTTCGAATTCCATTCTTGCTGGTGCTCGCCTTGCTGGCCGCGCAGGGAAGTGCGTTGCTGGTGCGTCGCGAGGGCCTGGATCGAGGCACCCGGCGCTTCGCCCTGGTGGCCGTAGTGTGCAGCGCCATCGTGTCGGTCGTCGTTCATGTCGGTTTGGATCTGCCGCTGTCGCTCCCAACCATCTTGTGGTGGAGCGCCGCCCATGTCGTGGGCTTCGCTGTGCTCGCGTCGCGGCGCTTCGCGCGCCCGGTTGCGGTCTACGTCTGGATCGCACTCGAGGCCGTTGCGTCGCTCGCCGCTTCGTCCCCGCTCGTGCGCACCGGACCCGAGCGCACGGAGCGCCTGGCACGGGACCACGTGGCATCGCTCGAGCTCGGAACCGCAGGTTTCGAGCGGCACGCCTTCGCCCAGACCGTCACGCCCTGGGCGGAAGGCGAGTTGCTTGGCGGGAGGCTGGGTGCCGAGCACTTGCAGTTCCGGGATCCCGCCAATCTGACCGCGAAGCGCCCCGCGTTGGTATCCAGGTCGTCCATGAGCAACCACCACCACTTCATGCTGGTGCAGGAACCGAGCCTTCTCGCGCAGGCCTTGGGCCCGAACCGAGTGTTCTTCGCGCGCGCCGCGGTGCCCCTCGAACGGACGAACGAGCACTTCGGGTTGTACTTTCACTTCGCGTCGCTCGGTCAGGCCCTGCTGGTCGTCCACGGCGAGCACGGCGCATTGCCGCCCGGAACGACGAGCCGCGACGCGGCCCGCGACGCCGAACTACAGCCCCTGGGCTTTCTCGTCGCGGAGTACACGCCTCGCACGCTCGAGATCCACTTGGATCCCCCACCCGCGGACGACGGTTGGATCTACGTGACCGAACGCTGGGCGGCCGGTTGGCGAGCCGCCGTGGACGGGGTTGCGACGCCGGTCGTGCCCGCGGGGTTCGTGTGGCGCGCCGTGCGCGCGGAACGCGGCTCGCGGGTGGTGCGGTTCGAATACCGGCCGCGCACCTTCCCGGCGCTGTGGTTGGCCAGTTGGGGGACGTTGTTCGCCGTCTTCGCGCTAGCGGTCGTTCGTGCCGCACGTTCGCACGTCCGGTCGATGCCGTCGGCGCGGGCTTGAGGCATCCCGAGGTGTGCGCTCCCTCATGGGGCACGGCCAATGGCCGACCCGCTCAATCGCGCGGCCAGACGGACTCGATCATCCACTGCAGGTCGTCGCTCGGCACCCGGCCAACCGCGATGGTTTGGCGGTCCGGCAAACGGGCGTCGAGCACTTGGATGCCCGCCGCGCGGAAGACGTGCAGGGTCGTCTGTTGCGGCGCGGGTTCGCCCCGCGGCGTCCACGAAACCGTTCCCAGTCCGGCGGCCGCCGAACCGGTCAGGGGGGCCTCGGCGGTCAGGTTGGTGGCCGGGCGCGAGAGATAGAACGCCACGTCCATCCCGTCGCTGTACGTCGCCTTCAGCCACGTGCGGGAAAGGGCGTCCACGATGCGGGCGGTCTCGAGCAACTGGTAGCCGTCCGGCAGGAGGCCGGGGAGTTCCGCAGCAAAACCGAGGGCCGCATCGAGCTCCGGGCCGAGTGGGAGGACGAGTTCGTCGTTGGAGGCGATGTGCCGCTGGAAGGGCGGGGGCGGACCCAGTTGCAGGGTCTCGTACTCGACCCGAGCGGTCAGTTTGCCCAGCTCGTCGAACGTGCTCGCGTGAAGTACCAGGCCCGTGACCGGATCGACGACCAAGTCGTGGCGGATCGGCGCGCCCACGGTGCGCCGCAGTGCAAAGTGCACCCCGTCCCGACCGGCCACGGCGATGGAGTCGCCGTAGCTGAGCAGCTCGTAGTTGGAAAGCAGCAGCTCCGGGTCCCTAGGGAAGGCGTCGCGATAGCGGTGGAAGAAGCCCGCGCGCAGATCCTGTTGCAGCAGGAACTCGCCGAGGTCCGCCGACATGGGCGTGAGAACCGCCAGGGTGCGCAGGTCGTAGCCCCCGGACCCGTCCACGTCTACGGCCTCCCGGTACACGAAGCTCGTCGGCGCCCCGTCCTGTTCCCAATGGGCCTCCACGCGGCGCACGCCGCTGTGGGCGACTCCGAGCCGCGCGGTCCCGATGTCCTGGACGACCTTCTGGAGCGCCGCCTTCGCCTGGGCGTCGCCCTCCGCGCTGAAGCCGCAGCCCAAGGGCAGCAGCGTCAGGAAGAGCAGGGCCGTTCGGCGGAGGGAGTACATGGTTTGGGGGGAGGACGGTCGCCGGGTGTGGCGCTCGGCTTTGGACGGTAGTTGGCCCTGGAAGGTTCACCTAGGAACGGACGGAGAAGCGAGCGGGGCGCCGCCACCCAACCCGGTCAAAAAAGCCTGGGCGACCGGGTCGAGCCGATCCGGGGAAACGACGGCCACGGCCTTGAGCCGCAGCGGCGGCCGTTCGCGTGCACCCTGGGCAAGAACCTCGGAGCGGACGGAAGTGCGGTCCGGACCGGCTTGCCAGCCGATCCAAATCAGGCCCACGACCCCTGCCGCGAGGAGTCCGCCGAGGGCGCTGCGTGTGAGGCCGCCGGGTTGGCCGGCACGCCGCAGGAGAACCCAGCGGGACAACTTGCGACCAATGACGACTTCCGCGTCCGCCGGAGCGGTCAGACGGGGCAACCCGTCCATGGTCCGGCGGATCGTGTGCAGCTCGGGTGCGGCGATTTCCTCGGCGACCAGCCGATCCAGCACCGCGGGGGCCGCGACCCGACCCAGTTGCCCGAGCAGTCGTTCCACCGGCCGCCGACCGAGAGCACTGGCGACGAGGCCATCGAGCGCGGCGGGGGCAGCGGAACGCCGCAGTTGACCGAGGGCACCCTGCAGTCGGCGGGCACGCTGTGCCAGCTCGGCGCAGGCCTCGCAGGTTTCGAGGTGGCCGCGGACCTCCGGCGCATCGAGCTCGCCGGCCCGGATCCGCTCCCCGAGGGCGGCACAAGGGTCGAATGGGTGGTTTTCGGGGGTGTTCATGAGGGTTCAGCCCAAGTAGTGGCTGTCGAGCACGGGAGCGAGGTGGCGGTCCAGCGCCGCATGGGCACGGGCCAGCCGGGACTTCACTGTCCCGAGGGAGATCTGCAGAGCCTCGGCGATCTCGTCGTAGGAAAGGTTTTCCACGTAGCGCAGCACCGTGATGGCCCGCAGCTTCGGGCTGAGGGCGTCGATGGCGCGCTGGATCTCGGCCTCCAGTTCGTGGCGGGAAGCGCTGTGCATCGGCATCTCGATCGAATCGTCGCGGACGTCGAAGCGCGAGTTTCCCTCGTCGTCCGTGCCGCCATCCAAGGACGCCAGCCGACGGTGCTGGTTGCGCCGTTTCAGGTCGATGCTGGCATTGACCGCGATGCGGTAGACCCAGGAACTGAAACGCGATTGGAAACGGAAGTCCGCGATCTTCCGGTGGAGCGTCCCGAAGGTCTCCTGCGACGCGTCCAGCGCGTCCGTCGCGTTGCCGGTGATCCGGTAACAGACGTTGTAGACCCGATCCTTGAAGCGCTCGTACAGGGTCCGGAAGGGGCCCTCGAGACCCGCGTCGGGGTTCTCCTGGCACTCCAGGACGAGGTCGTGGTCGGGGTCGGTCTTCACGGGCGGGCGGTTGGCTCCTATCTGAGACGGTACGCGGGGGAACCGTGTTCCAAAAGGAGTGCCGCCCGAGGGAATCCCCGACTGGGGTCCAGGCCACCCCGCCGAGTCCATGGCGCTCCGCGGACTGCGTTGGAAACCGCGGGCCGGAGCGCTCCGCAGGGGTCCCGCCGTGCTGCGCAGCACCCTGTGAACCCGGCCGGGGCCGCGCGGGCGGGGCCCCGCCAAGGGGTTTGTCAGCCGCCGAGCAGGGCCAGGGGGTCCACCAGTTCGAACGTGGTGCCCGTCTGCAACTCGCAGGCAGGCGAGCAGAAGGCGAAGGCGGCCTCGCAGTTCGAGGTATCCACCTCGTAAACCAACATGCCGTCCGAGGTCCCCTGCGGCACGGAGGTCTGGTAGCAGATTTGGCCAGGGGTATAGCCGCCCGGAAGCTCCTCCGCGGGCTGCAGGGGGCGGTACACCGTGCCGGACCCCAGCTCGCCGAATCCCGCCTGCTGCGCGGTCTGCACCTCGTTGAGGGCGCCGCCTACCGGCAGCACGGTCGTGCCAGCGGCGGCAGTCGGAGACGTGGCGCCCGAGGGGCCACCCGTCGCGAGGAACGAGACCGGACCCAGGAACTCCATCACCGCCACGGGCAGGTACGTGGTGATCACTGCGACGCCGTCGCTGCCGATCTCGCTGGGGACGAAGTTGAAGGTCGCTCCGGCCAGGTAGAGGCTGGGATCCACGGGGAGGGTTACCCCCTGCCAGCGAACGAACAGGTTGTAGGTGACCCCGGAGATGTCGTTGTCCGGCACGTAGACCACCTGGCTCAGGCGGAACACACCACCCGAGGCGTGCGGCAGGAGCGCCAAAGCGAAGTTGATGCTGGCCGGGATCGAGTTCGGATCGCCGGGATTGGCGTTCTGGGCGAGTTCGACCAAGTCCAGGAAGCCGTCGCCGTCCGTGTCCGCGTCCAGCGCGCTGGTCCCGCGCACGAGCTCCAGCGTGTCCACGAGGCCATCCAGGTCGCTGTCCAACCCAGCCACGCCCGCAAGCGGGGCAGCGGAGGCCTCGGGCAGCGGAGCCAGGCTGCGGCCGGCCACTGCCGCGACGGCCGCGAGTCCCAGGGTCAGCCACACGAGCCGCGTGAGCGGCGCGGAAGGCGGCGCTGTGGGCATGCCGCGACGGGACCCGGAGGGGGCGACCTGTCCGGAGACAGCAACGGGGTCTGCCAAACGACTGTGGTCGGAATCGGACATCGTGGAGGGGGGAAGCGGCTCTTGCCGGGGGGGCACGAGCGGCTTCCTTTGGATTCTAGTGGGGTCCGAGTCTCCCTGTAACCCAGGAAATCTGGACCCGGGGGGCGGGGGGTCGCGGTAGCCCCCGGCGCCGCGCTTGCCCACCGTGGGTCGGGCCCGCATACTCCGCCCCCCCAACCGGCGCCGGTAGCTCAGCTGGATAGAGCGTTGGCCTCCGAAGCCAAAGGTCACAGGTTCGAATCCTGTCCGGCGCACCATTTTCGGTCGGGACCAGCCCCGGCTACGCCGGACCGAGGCAGGCGCGAAGCCAGGCTCCGGGGCTCGAAGGCCCGGCCCACCCGGTCCACCCGGTCCACCCAGGCCGGGCGTGCGGGCGAATCGTCCTGGGCTGCCGCACCGGTGTTCGGAACTGGCGCCGGTTTCGACCGCACGAACTCGCGACGACATCCTCGAGACGGAAGGGCGTCGTCGCGCGGATGGGTCAGTCCATGTGCGCGATCACGCGCTCGTCGCCCATCTGCAGTTTGAGGGCGAGGTCGCTGCCGCGGCGCGTGAAGCGATCGACGAATCGCGCGAAGAGCACCTGGTAGATGCGCAGCACACCCTTCGTCGAGAGACGGATCACGAAGTCGACGGAAGCCCAGTACCGCGGACCGCTGAGACCCTGGGCGTGGGCGTAGAGCTTGGCTTGTTCGGCCACGAGGTACTCCGACCAGAGCATGTACATGATCAGGAAGGGCTTCGCGAGCCAACGCTGGCGGATCAACTTCGGCACGACCGGCATGAGCCAGGGGAAGCGGATCACGATCGGGAACAGCTTGTGCAGGTTCTCGACCTGGTGCTTGTACTCGAACTCGATCGACGAGGTGCGGTTGAACTTCTCGGGGAAGTCGTCGTAACCCGCCACGGCATAACCCATGTCCTTGGTCATGTCCGCGATGTCGAACTCGGGGTAGGGCTGCATGATCGAGACCAGCGGGTGGTCGACCTTGCACTCGATGTTGAGGCGCAGCGTGTCCAGCTCGTCCTCCATCGTGCCGCCCGGGCCGCCCAGCATGTTGAGGGTGCCGAGGCGGATGCCGTGTTTCTTGATCCAGCCCGCCGCGTCCGTGAGCTGCTGGCGCGTGGTGTTCTTGCGGAAGACCGCGTTGCGGACGTAGTCACTGGCCGCTTCGATCGCGATGCGCGCGTAGACGCAGCCAGCCTTCTTGAGCAGTTCGATGTGGCGCTCGGTGGTCATGTTCGCCATCAGAATGACGTCGAACGGCAAGCCGACCTCTTTCGGATAGCGCTCGCAGAACTCCTCGAGCCACGCGTTGTTCATGTTGAAGATGTCGTCGACGAAGTGGACGAACTTCAACGGGTACTTGGCCTTCACCGCCAGGAGTTCGGCGATGGTGTGATCGACCGAACGCTTGCGCACGTACTCCTTGTTCTTGGCGCCGTAGACCTTGCCCTTCCACGCGTGGTGGAAGCAGAACGAGCAGTTCATCGGGCAACCGCGCTGCGTCACGAACACCTTGCGGTCGGTGTTGCGGTAGATCTCGCCCGCTTCGTAGATGATCTCGCGGTCGGGGAAGCCCAGATCGTCGAGGTTCGGTGCGAGGGGGCGCTGGCAGTTCTTGATCACCTCGCCGGTCGTCCGGTCCTTGAACCAGAAGTTCAGCGTGTCGCGGTGGTCCTCGCCCTTCTCCAGCTTGTTCAGCAGATCGACGATCGCGAGTTCGCCCTCGCCGCGGCAAACGCCGTCGAAATCCCCCTGCTCGACGTACTCCGGACTGAAGGTCGGGTGCGGTCCGCCGGCGATCGTGAACACGTTGGGCAGGGCCTGCTTCACCTTGCGGTTGATGTCCGCGAAGTAGAGGTGCATGCCCGTGGTGACGCTGAAGCACACCACATCGGGGTTGTACTCGACGAGCTTCGCGAGCCACTCGCGGTCGGGGATGAACAGCGCCTTGGCGTCGTGGCCCGCGTCCTTGATGGCGCGGCTGAGCCACATGATCCCGAGCATTTCTTGCGCGAGGTACTCGTCGATGAACAGGACCTTCATGGCAGCGTCGTGGAGAGGGCCCGCTCGAGGGGCCGTGGGCGGGCGATGGGGGACTGCCTCCAGCCTCACGTGAGGTAGAGAGTCGGACCCACCGACTTGGGGGGACTGCGGATTCCTAGGAGGAGTCTACCCGACCCTCCCCGTCGGCGGGAGGTGGCCCGAGGTTGAAGGGGGGCAGCGAAAATCGCCGCGACCGGGCCCGCGCCCCCCGCCGCAAACGCGCGTTTTACGGCAACGGTACAGAGCGGACCGATTCCCAGGTGCTCTTCCCCAAGGCCGGCGGCGGCCCCCCAAACGGACGGGGCCGGGCGTCGTCCACCGACGCCCGGCCCCGTCCCCTGCGACCCTTCGGGAGGATCAGTGACGACCCACGATCGACACCCAACTGGTCGCGATGTTCTGACCGACCTGGAGCGGATCGAGGATGACACCGTGGAGGCGGGCGCGCACGCGGACGTGCGAGACCTTGTCCGTGGCGAAGGGGAAGATCCACTCGGCCGTCGTCTGG
The DNA here is from genome assembly GCA_016125265.1 of Planctomycetaceae bacterium. Classification (GTDB taxonomy): domain Bacteria; phylum Planctomycetota; class UBA1135; order UBA1135; genus RI-242. The sequence goes on along the minus strand of WGMC01000007.1, from coordinate 105,239 downwards.
CTCGGCAGGATGAGCGCAGGGGTGGTGGAGATCGCGATCTGGAAGGGGAACGTCTCGGGGAGCAGCGGCAGGGGCTCATCGTGGAAGTCGAAGTCCAACTCGAGCAGTCCCACGTCCCAGCCGTCCACCTCGATCCCGTGCACCGAGGTCAGCATGTGCTCGACGAAACCATTGCCCGGGACCTCCTGGTAGAGGCGGCCGACCGTCAACCCGATGTCCGCGTACTTGGGTTCCCCGATCACGTCGGCGGGCGTGGCGACCCACAGATCGAAGTCTTGCAGTTCCTTGGGGTCCCGGCCGCAGAGGCCTCTGACCTCGTCCGGCCCGATGGAGAAGGGAGGATAGGCGTTCGGGCTCAGACCGACTTTGTCGCTCACCTTGGTGCCGGACGGGGTCGAGAACGCCTTCGCGTTGACCTGCGGGAGGACCGGGCTGGCGCTGGCGGGTTGGGTCACCAAGATCTGGTCCACGCTCTGGCCGTTCACCGTGCTTCCCACCGTGAGCGAGAACACGACACGCGAGGGGTTCTCGACGAGATCTGACGGGCGGGAGTCGACCGAAAGCGCGTCGATGGAAGCGTTGTACGTCGTGCTGCCCAAGAGCTCCGACGGAGTGAACGCAACCAGGGGAAGCGACCACTCGCCGTCCTCCCAGAACATGGCGTACACCGTGGCGGAGTTGATCTCGGCAGTGGTCGTCGCCGTGCCCTGGCTCCCGACGAGCACCGTCATCGGGGGAGGTGTGACGCCGAACACTTCGTTGATCCAGGCCTGGTCGAGGCTGAAGTAGAAGCGGTTGCGCTGGGGCTGCAGGGTCGAGGGCTCCGCGTTGCCCGTGACCGAGATCATGCCCATCCCCCAGTCCAAGGCCTCGACTTCGCGCGTGGCGCTGACTCCGCCCTCGTCGCCCAACTGCGCGGCGGTGTACTCGACGGTGGTCGTATCGACGAGTTCCGAGCGGATTCTCGTGCTGCCCTCGGAGGTGTAGGTGTAGATCCACCCGGCGGGGTTCGACGGAGCCGGTCCATCGACGGCCAGGCGGATGGCGCTACCAGGCAGACCCACGGAGCCCGTGGACGTCGTGAACGACAGGGTGTACCAGTGCACACCATCCACCCCGAGGAACTGCATGCGCCCTTGGCAGTTGACGGGCGGAGTGAGGTCGCCGCCGGTGCACATGGCGCCGAGGCGGGGCTGGGACAGCGGCGAACCCGGTTCCCACGTCGCACTGAAGAGTTGCGGCACCCAGTGCGCGAACAGCGCTTCCGCGGAGTAGTCGCAGTGATTGTCGTCGGGCGCGTCGAAGCGCGCTTCCGTCCAGGGCTCGAGTTCGCCCAGTGTGAGGCCCGGCGTGCGGATGCGCAGGGGCGAAATCTCCTCGGTACCGACGCGGCTGAGCTGGACGCCGATCGCCTGTCCAGCGAACGGACCCTGGAACTGCGAAGGCGGAATCACCGTGGCCATCTGGGCGTGTGCGTGGCCGACGAAGCAGCTCAGTGCGAGCGCGGTGGTCGAAACGGTGAGCGATCGGTAGTGCATGGGATTCATGGCGAACGCGGTTACGGGGTGGAATCGTACGGGGGGCGAGTGGAGGCGCCGGGCGGCACGCGCCGCGCCGAATTGCTGCGTGGAAACCCTTGGGGCCGCCCGTTCTCCGCGGCCTATCGCTCGGCCGGCAGAAGCACGGGGCTGCCCGCAACTTCCCGTTCGAGCGCCTGGATCAACTCTCGCAGGGCCGCGGTCGGACCTGGTTCCAGTTGCTCGGGAAAGCTGAGTCGCAGGATCGGCAATCTCCAGAGGCGACGCACTTCCCCGCGGAACTCGATGGCAAGGGCTTCGAAAAGAGCCTGTTCGTCGCGGGCCTCGAGTGCGTCGAGCACCTGGGGCGCGAAGGTGGACTTGGAATCACTTCCCAGTTGTTTCGCTCGGGCGAGGTGATGCCGGGCCCGAGAGATCGCGTCCAGGATGTTGGGGTCCACCACCTTGCGGTCGGCACTGGACGTCCACCCATACAAGGCGCGGTACACCTCGATTTCCGCCGCGATTTCCTCCGTCCACGGGGGAAAGAGCCGCTCGATCTCGTCGCAACGCGCGCGCAGCAGTCGGTGGGCGGCCTCGAAGTCGCGCTCCGCCACGTGCGTCATCACCATGTTGTTGAGCGGTTTGCGGTCGTTCGGCCGCAGGTCCATCGCCACGCCGAGGATCTCGCGGGCCTGCTCGTAGTAGCCAAGCGCAAACGCCACCCAACCCGCGGTGGTTCGGTTGACGTGGCTGCGGGGGGCCAGTTGGATGCCTTCCACCGCGAGATCGAGGGCGTTCTGGTAGGCGTTGGCGCTGGCCAACGCATACGCGCCGAAGTGGGCCGTCGTCGCCGTGCGTATTCCCAAACGGTTCTCGAGTTGGCGCACATCGGTGTGCAGGTCCAACGCGCGCTGCTTGCGCTCCAGAGGCTCGAAGCGCTCCAACTCGACCAGCGCGAAACGCAGTTCTTCGGCGTGGGGAATCGTCGCGCTCACTTCGCCCTCCAGCAGAGCCAACGCCTCCGGGTCCTCGAACGCGCGCAGGTGGTGGTAGGCGCGCAGGTAACGGTCCTCGACGGTCCTTGCGTCGGGCAGATCGCCGAGCGGGACGGCCGTGGAACCGCGGGATCCTGGGGCGACAGACGCGTAGGCCTGGGCCAATGAGCGCGCCAGTGGCGTGTCGAGGTGGTCGGCGATGGCTCGCATGTCCGCCGCGGCACCTTCCAACTCACCGTGGTCCAGTCGGAACGAGGCTCTCAAGAGGAGCGTGGGCAACGGATCGACGGCGCGGTCCGCGGCGCGATCGAGCAACGTCTCGAGGTCCCGATGGTCGCGTGGGTCGATGATCTGGCGGTGCTGTGGCGCCACGATCGTGAAGTTGGGCGGGAAGTGCGCCTGCACCGCGAGCCACTCCGCGTACCTTTGGGACCGCCGTTGCTCGAAGACGAAGCGGCCGAGCAACAGCACACCGAGAACCAGCACGGTACCGCCGACGGTGCGCACGGTCGCCGAACGCGACAACCGGCGCCAACCGCGCGCGATCGGTCCGAGGGGCCGCGCCAAGGTCGGTCGGTGGTCGAGGAACGCGCGGAGGTCTTGCTCCATTTCGGCCGCGCTCGCGTACCGATCGCGCGAGCGGCGGCTCATGCTCTTTTCCACGATCGCGACCAGATCCCGCGGAAGGTTGGGATCGCGCCGCAGCAGCGCCACCGGGTCGCGGGTGGCCAGTGCATGCAGGATGGCCGGAGGTGTGCCGGTGTAGGGCGGCTGGAGCGCGAGCAGGCTGTAGAGCACGGCGCCGAGCCCGTACACGTCCGACTGCGCGCTCGCACGAGCCGTCGGGTCCAGCAACTCGGGGTCCGTGTAGGCGGGAGTGCCCACACTCGATCCGGCCTGCGTCAGATGTTCGGTTTCCGCGAGGTAGGCGATGCCGAAGTCGAGCAGGACCGCGCGACCATCGTCGCGGACCAGGATGTTGCTGGGTTTGATGTCGCGGTGGACGACGCCGGCGGAGTGCGCCGATACGAGCGCCGCGGCGATCTCCGCCCCCCACCGCGCCACCATCCGCACGTACGTTTGCCGATCGGGGAGCGGGGTGCCGAGGGAGCGCTCGAGAATGCGAGTGTCCACTTCGCTGGCGAGCGCGACCGCGTCCGCGAGTGAGTCCACCAGCGATCCCAGCTCCCGCCCCGGAATCAGCTCCATCACGAGGTAGGACGCGCCCTCGGGCGTCACACCCCGGTCGTGGATCGTCACCACCGAGGGATGCGCGACCATCGCCAACGCGCGGGCTTCGCGATCGAATCGCTCCAGCGCGCGGGCGTGTTGGAACAGGCCGGTGCGCAGCAACTTGAGCGCGACCGGTCGGCCCAGCGTCAAGTCCTCCGCCTCGTACACGACACCCATCGCGCCCGCCCCGAGTCTGCGCTGGATGCGGTAGCGGCCGTCGCACACGGCGCCCAGGTGCGGATCGGCGCCGAAGGCCTGCGAAAGTGCCAGGGGCAACATGTCCGCCGCCGCCACGGCCCGCCGCACTTGGCCGCGCTTTTGCGGCGCATCCTCGCAACTGAGGTCGAGCCAGTTGGCTTCGCCCAGGTCCCTCAGTTCGAGGGCCCTCGCGACGCGTGCCTGCAGGTCCTGTTCGTCCGCTGCGCTGCTGGTCACCGACATCACACAGAACGGGTCGCTTCGGCGCGGAGGGCCGCCAGCCGCAGCGCCAGCTTCGACTGGGCCTCGAAGAACGCGCGGCGCGCGCCGGACTCGGAGCCGTAACCGAGTTGCTCGGCCAGCTCGCGGAAAGAGGCGAGGCCCTCGATGCGGGCCCGCACCAGGTGGCGCGTCTGCGGATCGAGTTCGCAAAGGGCGCGTTCCACGAGCTCGGCCTGCTCGATCTGCATCGCTGCGGCGGCGGGGTCGGTCGCTTTGCTGGGCGGCAAAGGTGCCGCGCCCGCGAGCATCGGGCTCTCCGCGCGACCGCTCCGCCGCCCGGCCTCGTGCAACCGGATGGCGTCGACGATGCGATTGCGGACTAGCGTCGCAAGCCAGCCGCAGAAGCCCTCTTCCGACGTTCCCGAGAAGGTGGTCAGGTCCTGGATGACGTTGCGGAAGACTTCCTGCACCACGTCGCCGGTGCTGAAACGGGCGCGCAGCCACGGGCGTCCGAGGCGGGCGTCGCGGGCCAGGCTCAGGTGGACCTGCTGCTCCACCCGCGGGTAGAAGCGTGTCACCAGCTCCCCGAGAGCATCCGGATCCTGCCTGCGGGCCCGGTCGATCAGGGTCTGGAAGTGTTCCAACTGCGCTTGCACGTCAGGCTCCTCTTGCTCGTCCGACATGGCTGGGTCTCCAAGCCGGCGGGGTGCCGGGGCGGCCCCCGGGAATCCAGGCGCAAGCGCCCTCCGACTTCACCGCGATTCTCCCCTTTTTCCCGCGAGGTTGTTGGACGAGTGCGGCCGTGGCGGCCGGGCCGACCCCAAGATAGGGGTGATCCCGTAGATCCCCGCGCTTTTCCGCGGAGCCTGGAGCAGGCCGCGGCTCGGGCTCAGCGGCGGCGGGCGGCGGCCTGGACGAGGGTCTCCTCGACGAGGGGGAAGGTCGCCGCGCGGGTGAACCGGCGGGCCTTCTCGATGCCGGCGGCGGCGTAGCGCTGGCGCAGGCTCGGGTCGTCGAGGAGTTGCAGGATGGCGCGGCGCAGCGCCTGGTCGTCGCCCGGCGGCACGAGAAGACCGTTGACGCCGTGCTCGACCACCTCCGGGTTGCCGCACACTCCCGTGGCGATGGCCGGAGTGCCGAGCGTGATGACCTCGAGGAGAGTGTGGCTGAGCCCCTCGTACTCGCTGTTCAGGACGAACACGTCGGCGGCGCGGATCAGGAGCGGGATCCTGCTGTGGGGTACGTTGCCTAGGAATCGGACGCGGTGGGCGATGCCGAGTTCCCGGGAGAGGGCGGTCCAGGGCTCCAGCATGTCGCCGTCCCCCGCGACCAGCAGTTCGACGTCCTCCGGCCCCTCCGCAAGGGCGCGGATGATCCCGTCCACCCGCTTCCAGTTCATCAGCCGACAGATCGTCAGCACGTGGCGCTTCTCGGGGTCCAAACCGAAGTCGGTCTTGGCCTGGAGCGAGTCGACGGGCACCGATTCCGGACCCGGGCCGTGGTGGGCGTTGTGGATCAGGCGCACCTTGTCGGGGTGCTGCCCGTAACGCTGGATGGCGATCTGCCGCAGGAACTCGCTGCAGGAAATGATGCGTTCGCACCAACCCCACCAGAGCTTCTGCAGGGCGCGCACCAGCTTGACGCCGAAGCCGTAGTCCTTCGTCTCGAAGACCACGATGTTGTCGCCGTCGATCCAGCCCTTCCTGTGGCTGATTTCCCAGGCGCCGTCCACCATCATGCGGATGACCACCGGCACGCCGCGGAGTTTGGCGGCGAGGACGTGGAGCAGCGCGAGGTGCTCCTGCACGTAGACGACGTCCTGGCCCTTGGCCTCGCGCAGCACGGCGAAAAACGCCTTCAAATACCGCACGGGAAGGGGGCCGCGCGGAATGGCCACGATCGGAAACGGGTGGCCCTTCGGCTCGTCCTCGGAACAGAACGCGACCACCTTCACGTCGTGGCCGCGTTCGAGCAGGTACCGGGCCACACTGGGCACGTAGACCGCCGGCCCACCCAAGTCGGGCGGGAACACGGGCGAGGTGATGAGGATGCGCATGGGGGGGCGGGACTCGGGGACGGCGGAGTTTACCCCGTCATCGGCCGCCCGAGCGGACAGCGCTTGCCCTTCGGCCGAGCCGGTTCGTGCTCGCGCCATCAGGCCATCGGCCCAGGAGCACGTGAGAGGCCATCGACTTGGGCCGTGCCGAACGTTCCCCGGCCTCTCACTCGGCGCCGCGATTCGCCTCGGCGGCGGCGGCGCTGAACGCGAACACACGTTGGCTGTCGAGGCGTTCTCCTTCGATCGTCGCCAACATGTCGCGGGTGATGTCGCCCGTCGGGTAGTCGCCCGTGAAACAGGCGTTGCAGAAGCGCTCGACCTTCGGATTGCCCTGGCGCGCCGCCTCGTTCATGGCGTCGCGGTCGAGGTACACCATGTGGTCGACCTCGAGCAACTGGGCGATTTCCGCCGTCGTTCGGCCCGAGGCCAGGAACTCGGTCTTGGTCGCCATGTCGATGCCGTAGGGGCAAGGCGAGATGAGCGGCGGACTGCAGGAGGCGAGGTAGACCTTGCTGGCACCCGCGTCGCGCACCATGCGCACGATGCGTTTGGCCGTGTTGCCGCGCACGACGGAATCGTCGACGAGCAGGACTTCGCGGCCATCCACTTCGCTCTTGATCGCGTTCAGCTTGCGGCGCACCGAGTTCTGTCGCGCGCCCTGGTTGGGCATGATGAACGTGCGGCCGATGTAGCGGTTCTTGACGAGCGCCTCGCGGTACGGCACGCCCATGCGGCGCGCCATGGCCATGGCCGCATCCCGCGAGGAGTCCGGAATGGGCACGATCGCGTCGGGCATCGGCGCACCTTCGCGGATCCACTGATCGGCCAGTGCCTCGCCGAAACGCGTGCGCGTCGAGTACACGTTCATCCCGTCCAGCACGGAATCCGGCCGGGCAAAGTACACGAGTTCGAAGATGCAAGGCCTGTGCGGCTTGTCGGAGAGTTTGCGCCGGTGCACCTGGCGATCGGCCGAGACGAACACCGCTTCCCCGGCATCGAGATCGAACTGGTGTGTGTACCCGGTGACGTCCAGCACGACACTTTCGCTGGCACAGGCAAACCAACTGCCGTGTTCGTCGACCTTGGTGCCAAAACAAATGGGTTTGATGCCGAAGGGGTCGCGGAACGCGACCAGGCCCACGTCGGGCAGAGTGGCGACCACCGAATAGGCGCCCTTCACCTCGGCGTACACCGCCTGGACCGCCGCGAACACGTCCTCGGCACCCACCCGCGCGCCCGGTCGCAGGCGTTCGGAGAGGGCCCGCACGAACACGAACAGGATCACTTCCAGGTCGCACGAGCTGTTGAGCCGTGTCCCGCTGGAGCGGAAGTGCGCCCGGCGCAGCTCGTCGAAGTTGGTGACGTTGCCGTTGTGCGCCATCGCGACGCCCACCGGGAAGGTCAGGTGGAAGGGTTGCGCGTCCTCGACTCGGCCGACGCCGACGGTCGGGTAGCGCACGTGGCCGAGGCCGAGGTTGCCCCGCAGCGAGGGCATGTTGGCCGGCGTGAACACGTCCCGGACCAGCCCGAAGTCCTTCACTACGTGGAAGGTCTCCGTGAAGGTGGTGATGCCAGCCGCGTCCTGGCCGCGGTGCTGGATCGCGAGTAGGCCCTCGTAGAGTTCGGGCGCCACGTCGACCCCTTCGGGGCCGTAGATGCCGATGAAACCGCACATGGATCGCTGACGCCTGGGCTCGCCGGGAAGCGGGGTCTTGGGAGCCCAGAGCGGGTCCGAAGGTGGCGGCCGCCCCGCGGGCGGCGTGCCCCGCCGAAGCACACAAGATAGGTCCGCGGCCGGGGCTGCCACAAGGCGAACGGGGCCCTCGGCGGGGGCGCTTCCCCCGCCCTGCCACTGCTGGCTCCGCTTCAGGTCCCGGCACCGCCCCGGCCCAGCCCGTACCGCGTCGGCGCGCGGCCGCGTGCGGTGGTCGAGCACGGCAGTGCGCGGCGATTTCAGGCGCCCGCTTGGTCGTCAGGGCGCCCAAGCGTAGGATCCACGTAGCCCCCAGGGACGATTTGGGTTTGCGCGGATCGAATGGGCCCGGCTCGACGTCCCCTGGGGTGGAGTCCTCCACGCGCCACACCTGAACGCGCCCCCGTGCCTCCCATGTCCGATCGCCCTTCCGTCATGGCCGCGCCATCCGCACGCAGTTTGGCTGGACCCTTCGGCGAGTCGTACGTCGCGGCCCTGCTGGGGCTGCGTCAAGGTCTCGAGCGCGCCCTGCGAGCCGCCGGCGCCGACCCGTCGCGGCCCCAGGACGTGTCGCGCAGCTTCGGTCTCAACAAGAACCTCGCCTGGAAGATGGCCCGGCTGGTGGCCGCGACCGATCCGGCGGCGGCCCTGCGGTTCGTGCCGGGCCCGGCGGGTCTGCGAAAGATCCGCGACGCCCTCAGCGCCCGCGCGGGTCCGGAGGCCACGGCCGATCTCGACCGCGCGCTCTGGAACTTCGACCACATGGTCCAGGCCCACGCTGGCGACCGGGGCACCCTCGACATCCTGGTCCAAGGCCTCGGTCACGATCGGCTCGAGCCGGAGACGCTAGAACAGGCGCGTCGGCTCGCGTTCCAGGGCAACAGCGCCATCTGGGGGGTGCAAGCCCGCGCACAGATCTCGATCAGCATCCTGGCTCCCAACCGGGAGGACCCCGCCTGGGTGGACGTGGTGCAGGTCGGAGGGCTGGTCGACTTCCGGCGCATGCGGCCGGACGTGCGCTGGCTGCTGTTCTCGAGCCAGAGTTATTCGCTGACGGACGGCAGCTCCACCGCCGGCGTCGGCGAGCCCCTCGAACCGCCGCCCGAAGGCTCCCGCGGCGCCCCGTTGCTGGCAGAGTTCTGCTCGACGCCATTGCCCCACGTCGAGGTGCTTCGCGGCGAGTCGGAGACCCGCTACGAACTGCCGGGGGGCACGATCGGCAACTCCAGTCTGCTGACCTGCACGTACGGCGTGTACACGCCGCGGGTCGGTCCGCGGCTCGGGGACGACGACGACGCGTGGGCGGAAGTGGGGGCGCACCTGCTGACCCCCGCGGAGCACCTGCAGACGGACGTGTTGCTGCACCGCGATCTGGGCTGGGGCACGCCGCCGGAGTTGCGGCTCTTGGGTCGACTCGATGGCCGGCCGGCCCTCAGCGAAGCCGAGCGGGCGGGTCGGCAGGTGCCGTTCGGCGAGCGGCTCGCGGACCTGGGACCCGGGCTGATGGGACTGAGTTCCGCCGCCATCCCCCGCTCGGAGGAGTTGGTGCGCTATGCCCTCGGCCAGTTGGGCTGGGACGCCTCGGAGTTCCACGCCTGGCGGTTCTCCATGCCGTTCCCGCCGGTGCCGACGTCGGTGTTCCTGGCGTCGCGGTTGCCGCGCCGCTGATCGGCGGATCCGCCGCTAGGGACGAGTCGTTGCGCCGCGCGGAGCCCGCGGTCACCCTCGTGGCCATGGGAAGCCAACGAGTTCTTGTGACCGGCACCACCCGCGGACTCGGTTTGGCCGTGGCCGAGACCCTGCTGGCGCGCGGCTGGCACGTCGTGGGCCTGGCACGCGGCGCGGCTCCGAGCCGGTTGGCGACGGGGGCGTACCGCCATTGTGTCGTCGACCTGGCGGATCTCCCGGCGCTGGAGCGCTGGATCGAGCGGGAAGCCCCGGGCCTCTTCCCGGCGGCCGAAACCCGGCGACTCGGCCTCGTGAACAACGCGGCGCTGCTCGAGCAGGGCTCGACCGAGGAGTTGGGGTCCGAGGCCCTCGCGCGCGCGTTGCTGGTCGGCAGTGCAGCCCCGACCCTGCTGATGGGTTGGGCGCTCGGCGCCGCGCCGCGGGTGCCGCTGCGCATCGTCAACGTGTCCAGCGGCGCCGCATCGTCGCCCTACCCGGGGTGGAGCGCCTACTGCATGGGGAAGGCCGCGCTCGACATGGCATCGGCGGTCGTGGGGCTGGAGTTGGAGGAAGTGCCGCGGCTCGCCGGCCGGGACGCGTCCGTCGTCAGTTATGCGCCGGGTGTGGTCGACACCGCGATGCAGGCGGAGATCCGCGCCGCGGATCCGGCGTCGTTCCCTCGACGCGCGCGTTTCGTGGAGCTGCACATGCGGGGGGAACTAGTGGCGCCGTCGAGGCCGGCGGCGGAGATCGCGGACCTGCTGGATGCGGACGGGTTGCCGCGATTCTCGCGGCGCCGGTTCGGGGGGTGAGGGGGGCGCATTGGGGTACTGGGTGTCGAGGTACTGCGGTACTGCGGTACTGCGGTACTGCGGCGCGGAGGCGCCGCGACGCGAGCGCACGGGAGGCACCGCGCGCCCCAAACCGCCCACCGCCGCCATCCCTAACCCCCGCCCACCCGGGGAAGACCACACCGCGCCGCACCGGTCGCGCGCAAAACACGAAAAACTTTGGTGCGGCCCGCGCGAGCGCTCAAGAAACTTCGCCCCAGAGGTACCGGCCGAGGTCGGTGCCCTCCACGTGGGCGGCCACACGGTCCAATTCCGCCTCGAGTGCCGCCCGCCAGTCCCGCGGTTCGCCGCTCCACCCCAGGGGCCGAAGGAATGCGGCGCGGAACGACGAGTTCTCGAACAAACCGTGCGGCACCACCGCCGTGACGGATCCCTCGGCCCAGCCCAGGCCGTCCGCCAGCGCGGGCCCGACGCCGGGGCCGGCTTTGGTGCGGCCATGGTGGATCTCGTACCCCTCCAGCACCTCGCCGACCTTCCACCAGAGATCCGCGACACGGGTGCGGGCGGTGATCTTGTCGGGCTCGAGCACCGTGCAGAGGTCCAGCAGCCCCAGGCACTCCTGATCGCCGCCCTCCAGCCCGTGCGGATCGCGGATGTCGCGCCCGAGGATCTGCAGGCCGCCGCAAATGCCGTGCACGGGTTGCCCGCGTTTTGCCGCGGCGCGCAGCTCGTCGGCGAGCCCCGTCGCGAACAGGTGGCGCGCGCTGGCAGCGGAGTTCTTCGAGCCGGGCAACAAAATGGCGTCGTAGGGTTCGAGCGGTTCGAGGTCGCGGATCGGCACCACGGTGACACCCGGCTCGTGCACGAGCGGATCGAACTCGTCCAGATTGCTGGCGTAGGGGTACACGAGCAGCGCCAGGTTCACATGCCCGCGCACCGGCCGTGCCCGATGGTGCAGCGTGTCCTCCTCGGGCAGGTGGTGGCGGAGGTGGGGCACCACGGCGACGACGGGTACACCCGTTCTCGCGCGCAGCCATTCGGGGCCGTTGCCGAGCAGAGTCACGTCGCCGCGGAACTTGTTCAGCACGAATCCCTCGACCAGAGCCTGTTCGTCGGGTGCCAAGCACAAGAACGTACCGAGGAGGTGCGCGAAGCTGCCGCCGCGATCGATGTCGCTGACGAGCAAGACACGGGCGTCGCATTCGAGCGCCACGGCCATGTTCGCCAGATCCCGCGAACGCAAGTTGACCTCGGCCGGCGATCCGGCGCCCTCGATCACCAGTTGGTCGCAACTTTCCTCGAGTTCCCGAAGGCACTGCTTGACCATCGGCCAAAGCAACGGCGGCCGCTCGAGGAAGGGTGTGGCCGTCAGGCGGTGGTCCACGCGGCCGCGCACCACGACTTGGCTGAAGGTATCCGCGCTGGGCTTGAGCAAGATCGGGTTCATGCGCGTGTCTGGCTCTGCCCGCGCCGCCACGGCTTGCAGCCATTGGGCCCGCCCGATCTCTCCGCCGTCGCGACACACGGCGGCGTTGTTGCTCATGTTCTGCGCCTTGAATGGCGCAACCTTGTATCCGCGGTTGGAAGCGGCGCGGCAGAGCGCAGCCGCGAGGAACGACTTGCCGGCGTCGCTCGTACAGCCCTGCACCATGATGGGCTTCACGGCCGCTGCCCCTCGGCCGTCAGCCAAGGTAGGGCGTAGGGTCGCGCCCCCCCGCCGGGGCCCGGCAGGCTGCCGAAGAAAAGATGCGGTCCGTAGATCGGGCCCAACACGTCGGGGGTGAGCACCCGCTCCACCGACCCGTCCACGACCGTGCGGCCTTTCGACATCAGCATCAGGCGGTCCGCGAACTGGCCGGAGAGGGCCAGATCGTGGGTCACCACCACGACGGACTTGCCCTGGTGCGCGAGCCGCGACAGCAGCTCGAACACACGGACTTGGTGTTCGGGGTCCAGGGAGTTGGTGGGTTCGTCCACCAGCAGTACTCCCGCTTCCTGTGAGAGCGCGCGCGCGATCAGCACCCGCTGACGCTGGCCGCCGGAGAGTTCGTCCACACGCCGCTGGCCGACGTCGTCGGCATCGCAGAGGGCAAGTGCGCGGTGGGCGATCCCGACGTCCTCCTGGCTCGGTCCGCGGAAGCGCGCTAAGTGCGCGTAACGGCCGCCGAGCACGAAGTCGAGCACACGCACATCCGGCAAGGTGGGCAGGAACTGGGGGACGACGGCCACGGCGAGGGCGCGCTGGCGCGGGCTCAACTGGTTGTACGGTGTACCGCACAACAACACCTCACCGCCCGTCGGTTCGAGCAACCCGGCTAGGCAGCGCAGCAACGTGCTCTTGCCAGAGCCGTTGGGTCCGATCACGACAAACAGTTCGCCCGAGTTCACCTCGAGGTCCACACCCTCCAGGGCGGGCACCGGGCCGGGGTAAGCAAAACGAAGGCCCTTGGCCGCGAGCGGGTTCACCACGCGCCCACCTCCCGTCGCTTCTTGACCAGCAAGTACACGAAGAACGGTCCGCCCACGAGGGACATGAGCACACCGGGCTGCAATCGGCCCTCGCCGAAGATCGCCCGTTGGCAGAGGTCCGCGGACACGAGGAACACCGCGCCCGCAAGCACACAGAGGGGCAGCAGCACGCGGTGCCTCGGGCTGGCGATGAGGCGCACCATGTGCGGCACGATCAGGCCGAGGAAGGCGATCTGCCCGGCCACCGCCGTCGCCGAGGCCGCTGCCAACGTGGCCGCGAGCAGCCCGAGCAGCTTGGTGCGACCGACGGCCACGCCCAGGGACTTGGCGTCGTCCTCGCCGCCCTGGAACAGGTCGAGTTCGAGGGCCACCATCGGAATCACGGTCATCGAAAGGACCAACGCGGTCCAGATCGTGGCCACGTGCAGTCCCGTGCGGTCGTCGAGCGTGCCGAACGTCCACGACATGATCGCCCGGCTCACTTCCCAATCGCGCAGCACGAGGGACTGGATCGCCGCGAACACACCCGCCACACACATGTTGACGGCGATGCCAAAGAGCAACAGCGTCGACGTCGAGATACGACCCCTCGGTGCGGCGAGCACACCCACCACGGCGACGGTGAAGATAGCCCCGAGGAAGGCGCACAGCGGAACGAGCAGCGCACCCAGCGCGAATCCGCGGCTCGCCACAAGCCCGACGCCGTAGCCGCCCAGGTACAAGATCGCCAGCGTGGCGCCGAGGCTCGCTCCGCCGGTGACACCGATCAGCGAAGGGGCCGCCAGCGGATTGCGAAAGAGCCCCTGCAGCAGCGCACCGGACAGCGCCAGCGCGCCGCCCACTCCCGCGGCCGTCAACGCGCGCCACAGGCGCAACATCAGGATCGTCTGGTCGGGTTCGGCCAAGTTCTCGGCGAGGCCGACGTGGGCGAGTAACGCGCGAAGGACCCGCGCCGGCGGTTCGAACGTTTCGCCCACGGATGCGCACAAGAGCACGAGCCCCGGCAGGGCAACGGCGAGCGCCACGGCGAGCGCGATCCCAACCGGGGTCCGTTTCATCGGGCCCCGCCGGCGACCGAAGCCCCTAGGTCCGCCACCGCATCGGAGAGCACTTCCGCGGCGCGCACCATCCGGTGGGAGTTGCACGCGAAGAGGCCCGCCGGCAGCGCGACGATGCTGCCCGTGCGGACGGCGCGCAGGTTGGCGAGGCTCGGCTCGCCCTCGAGGATCGCCTCGCTCGCGCCGCCGCGATCGCCCGTGTGCGACACGGGTGTGTTCAATGGCGCACTGACGACGATCACGTCCGGGTCGAGTCGCAGCAGCTCCTCGTACGTGATTTCGAGATGGCCGTCGCGACCGTCAGCCGCCGCTGCGTTCTCGAGCCCCGCCAAAACCAGGATCTCGTGCACGGACGTTCCGCGACCCGCGGTGAATCCCTTGGATCCGAAGTTCGAGTAGGTGAGAGCGCGCAGGCGAGGCCGTTCGGCCGCGCGCGCCGCCAGCGCAGCGAGGCGCCTTTCCGTCTCGGCCACCAGCGCTTGCGCGCGCGCGTCCCTGTCGAGCAGGTGTCCGAGCGCGAACACGGTCTGGCGCACGTCGTTCCAGTCGACGAGTTCCGGCAACACGAGCAGCGGCACACCCGACTCCGCGAGGCGCGCGTGTGTGTCTGCGGATTGCCACAGGTCGGCGACCACCAGGTCCGGCCCGAGGCGCAGCACGGGCTCGGCGGTGTAGGCGTAGAAGCGCCCCGCTCCGGCGAGGGCCGCTTCCGTCTCCGGCTCCAGGGTCGCGTATTCGAGGGCCTGCTCGGGAAAACCCGCAATCTCGTCCGGGTCGCAGAGGGCCGCGAGGAAGTCGATCGCGCGGGCCGTGGTTGCGACGAGCCGGGTGGGTCGCGCGCCCAACTGGAACTCGAGGCCCCCGGGGAACTGCGCGCTTCGCGGATACCCGGCGTCGCTGCTGGGCGCGCGCTCGGATTGTGCCGGATCGACGCGCAATGCATCGCGTACGACCAGCGCCAACAGGCCGGCGGCGAGCAGCGCAAGCGCCCCGAGCAACACTGCGGCGAAGGGCGCAGCGCCGCGGTTGGGCGCTGCGATCGGGGCAGTTGGTCGAAAGTGGGAGGGCGCTGTGGTGGGGCGGTGGTCTTCTGGCAATCCCATGTGCGGGGCACCTTGCGGCCGAAGGCGCGTCGGGGTTTCGGCGCCTCGCCCGGGCGATCCGACTCGTCGCCAGCGGGGCGACTCACGGTTGCGGGCCAGTCCCGGACTTCCACCGGGTTCCCCCGAGCGGCGTACCCCCTTGGGTGGTTGCCGCGCGAGGCGCCGCCGATCGCCAAACGATCGGCGCATGAGGGATATCCCAAGGGCCCTTCGCGGTCAACGGGCTGACCCGATGCAGGGTCGGCACTCGGCCCTCGGGCCCTCTCAAGGCCCGGGGAACCGGCAGTCGATGGCCCGGGCGGTGGAGTCACGATCTGGTCTTGTACCCAGCGGCGGCTGGAAGCGTTGGACGCCGCTGTCGGTCCCGGGTCTCGTGGCCACGGCGGTGCTCCTCTTGTTCAGCGTCGTTCTGACGCTGCGCACTGCGCACGAATACGTCGGAACCCAGCGGCAGCGCGAAGCGCGTCTACAGGAGCTCACCGGCCACATCCAGCACCTCGACGAGGTGCTGACGATGTCCGCGCGCATGGGTGCGGCCACGGGCGACGATGTCTGGAGGGTCCGCTACGAGGCGCACGAGCCCAAACTCGACGAAGCCATCCAGGGATTGATCGCGCTTTCGCCCGTGCTGTTCGCGAGGGAGCTCGGAGCCGACACAGACGACGCGAACCAGCGACTCGTGGCGATGGAACGCGAGTCGTTCGAGTTGGTTTCGGCCGGCCGCGCGGATGCGGCGCGGGCGCTTCTGTTCAGCGACGAATACGAAAACCAGAAGTTGCGGTACTTGACCGGTTGGCTGCAGGCGGAAGCTGCCCTGCGGACCTCGGTGGAACGCGAAGCGCGTTCGATCCTCTCGCGACTGAGCTGGCTTTCGACGCTCTCGGTCCTCGCCACGCTGCTACTGACGTTCGGCGTGGTGAAACTCGCCGCCGTGCGCGCAGCGCTGCGGGAAGCGGCCGCGCGCAGCCGCATCGAAGCGGTGGAAGCCGCTGCGAGGGCCAAGAGCAGTTTCCTCGCGAACATGAGCCACGAGATCCGCACACCCATGACGGCCATCGTGGGTTACGCCGACCTCCTGGCCGATCCGCACCAACCTACGGCGGAGCGCCTGGCGTCCGTCGAGATCATCCGCCGCAACGGCGAGCACCTGTTGACGATCCTCAACGACATCCTCGATCTGTCGAAGATGGAAGCCGGGGCGATGACGGTGGTCACGGGCCCCTGTTGCGCGCTGCAGATCGTGCAGGAGGTGCTCTCCTTGATGCGTGTGCGCGCGATCGACCGCGGACTGGATCTTCGCGCGGAGTACGCACTTCCGCTTCCGCGGATCGTGTTGACCGACGGTGTGCGGTTGCGTCAGGTGCTGCTGAACCTCGTCGGCAATGCGATCAAGTTCACGGACGAGGGCTGCATCGAAGTGCACGTGCGCTGCGCCGCGGGAGCCCTCTCGTTCGACGTGTGCGACACGGGAATCGGAATGGACGAAGAGCAGATGGCTGGACTCTTCCGCGAGTTCGCCCAAGCCGACTCGTCCACGAGCCGCCGCTTCGGCGGCACGGGACTCGGCCTCGTGATCTCCAAACGCCTCGTGGAGATGATGGGCGGCCAGATCCGCGTCGAAAGCTCCATTGGCACCGGCAGTTGTTTTTCGTTCTCCGTGCCCACGGGCGAGGTCGCCGACTCGGACTGGCTGCGCTCGCCGGAGGAACTGAGTACGGTGCGACCCGCGCCACGGCGCACGGATCCGACCAACGACGCGAAACTCGAGGGCTACGTGCTGTTGGCGGAGGACGGCCGCGACAACCAGAAGCTCGTCAAGTTCCACCTGGAACGTGCCGGCGCACGGGTCGCCGTTGCCGACAACGGCCAGATGGCCATCGAGGCCGTGCGGGCGGCCAACGCCGCGGGCACACCCTTCGACTTGGTGCTCATGGACATGCAGATGCCGGAACTGGACGGCTACGCGGCCACCAGAGCCCTGCGGCACCTCGACTTCGGGCGTCCCATCGTGGCCCTGACCGCCCACGCCATGGCGGGGGACCGCGAACGCTGCTTGGCGGCGGGCTGCAACGATTACCTCACCAAACCGATCGACCGTTCGAGCCTGATCGAAACGTGTGCGCGGCACCTCGCTGCCGTCCGCTTGGGCGACGCGGCTCCCGTCCTGCCCTCGGCGAGTCTTGCGCGACCCATTCGCACGCCGTTCGGATCAGTGGGCCAGCCGTCGGGCGATCCAGGCGTGCACGGCTAGGGCCGCACGATCCGGATCCATCGCATCGACCCAGGTGCCGACGGAGTGGCGACTCTCCGAATGGTGGTAGAGCGGGTCGTAGTAGAGCCGGAGCAATAGCTCCACCAACTCGGCCTCCGCGCCGGATTCGAGCAACCCCGTCAGACGACCCGCGTACTTCACCGAGCCGAGGCGCTGCTCGAGGAACTGCAAACCGGGACGCAACCCTTCGCGCGCGCCGGGCGTGGCGAGGTAGTCGTCGAGCAACACTCGCACGCGGTGGGCCATGGGCGCCTCGAGTTCGATCGAGATGCCGTTCTCCATCGCCTGCCACACGCGGTCGGGCACCACGAGATCGCCGACCTTGCGGCTCTCGCCTTCGAGCAGCACGAAACCCGCGCCGAACCCGAGTTCCAAACGCCGCGCCAAGCGCGATTCGAAGGATTTCTGGGTGGCGGGCTCGAGTCCGACGGCGCCGAGGATCGAGCTGCGGTGGCCCGCCATCGCCTCGAGGTCCAAGGTCGTGCCGGGCCAACGCCGCTCAAAGGCCCGCAGCACGAGGGTCTTGCCGACTCCGGTCAGCCCCCGCAGGACGAAGACCGGCGGCGGTTCGAACGCGGCGAGTCGCTCGCGCACGTGGTGCCGGTAGGCCTTGTAGCCGCCGCGCACGACGGCCACATCGAAACCGAGCCCCTCGAGCAGGGCCGCCACCGCGCGCGAACGCAGGCCCCCGCGCCAACAGCACAGCACTCGCGTGTGCGGGCCGGCGGGCGCCGCGTTGCGATCGCGGGCAAGGAGCCGCTGCTCCATCGCCGCCACGCCGCCTTGCGCGATCGCGCGCACACGGCCGTCCAGGTCCGCGGCTTGTGCCGCTTCGGGGCCCACCAAACGCTCCACGAGCCGCGTGACGTTGCGCCGCGTCAGTTCGAGCGCCTGGGCGTGGGCCTGGTCCTGGCCCACCTGGCGGTAGAGAGTCCCCACCAGGGCGCGCTCGGCGTCGTCGAAGAGGGGCACGTTCTGGGCCCCGGGCAGGTGGTCCTCGGCGTACTCGGTGGGACTGCGCAGGTCGACGGCGGGGCCAGCCAGGGCAAGCGCTTCGCGGACCGTGATCTCCCGCGGCGGCGGCACGGCGCCTCCTGTGGTTTGGCCGGGGCGCCCAGCGCCCGACGGCGCGCCGCGCTCCACCGGTTCCTCCACGGGCGCAGTCTAGGAAGTGCGGCGGCCGCGCCCCCAGGGCAGGGGATGCGGCCGCCGCGAACAGACACCCAGGAGAAGTCGAGCCTCGGCGGCGATGGACCGCCGGGCCGGACTGGGATGAAGCCAGGCCGGGGCGGATTCCGAACGGCGTTCGCGGCGGATCGGCGGCGGTCCGCGCGGCCTGGGAGACCCGCGATGGAGCTCGGGCCAAAGGAAGAGCCGCGATCCCTCGGCAGGGACCGCGGCTCGCACGGTAGGTAGGAGGCGCGCGTGGGAAGGGCGAGCGAGGCTCGGCAGGGCCCCGTCGAAGCTCGTTTTCCCAGGCTGGGGGACTCAGCCGGTGGGGAGGAAGCGAGCGAACCCGCCTCGGCCCAAAAAACGGCGCCCGGTCAGGGGCCGCCCGGTCGGCGCAGGCGGGAGCCCTCGTCCCCGGTCCGTCGGGGGCTGGGCGGCACCAAGTGTTGGAGACCGTCGATCAACTCACGGGGGGTTGCGGAGAGGAGCCGTTCCCGCTGGGCCGGGGTCAGCCGTCCATCGGCCTCGGCGGCGGCCCGGACGCGGCTTTGCAGGCGTTCCCCGAGGGCCTGGACCCGGGCGGCGGGTTCCATGCGCGAGAGCTCCGTCCACTCCTCGCGACTGGGGCGGAGGAGGGCGCGGTCGCCCGCGGATTGCTGGGCCCCCATCCGAACAGGGCGGGCCCCGTCGCGACCCCGGGCGAGGGCCGCCAACGCGTCCAGCAGCTCCGGCGCGGGGGTGCCGCCCGGCTCCCGGGTCCGCCACTCGGCCAGGGCCTCGGCGGTCTCCGCAAGCTCCTCGCGTCCGATGCTCCGCAGGGTCCGGAAGAACTCCTCGTCCGGGAGGGCCTCCAGTTCGGCCCAGCGGGTGTGGTCCAGACCCAGGGGCGGTCCCTTGGTGGCCACGTCCACACGCAGAGCGCGGCGGCGCAGGTCGAGGAGCGCGGCCCGGCGGGCCTCCGGCGCGAGCTTGCGCAGTTCCTCGAGTTTGGCCTCCCCGAGGTTCAGCTTGCGGTCCAGTTCGGCCAGGCCCAACTCGAGCAGCTTCGGCCCGCGCTCGCGGTGCCAGGTCTCCAGATGGTGGGGGCGGCGCTCGGGCGGCAGACCGCGCAAGGCGCGGCCCAGATCCTCGGGAAGTCGGGGTCGCAGTTCGGCCGAGCGCCACCGCGCGCCACCCTCTTGCCACTGGCGCAACGCCTCGCGGCGCTGCGCGGGGTCCAGGCCCTCGAGCGGTTGTTTCCAGGGCCGCGGCGGGCGCTCGGCGAGCCGCTCGCGTTCCTCGAGCAACAGTTCGGCGCGGCGCACGAAGGACTGACGCGCCTCCTGGTTGAGGTCGCGGAGCTTTTGGAAACGCTCGCGCAGGAGCGCCCGTTCCGCCTCCGGCTTCGCGCGCCAGCGTTCGAGCAGTTCGGCGCGGCGTTCCGGCGAGAGGCGCGTGCGGCCGTCTTGGCCGTGGGCTTCGCCGCTGAAGACGAACAGCGGCAGCACGGTCGCCAACAACAGGGGAAACATCGCGGTGGGTTTCATGGAGAGTTCAACCGCGTTCGCCGCGTTGGGTTCCGCTTCTCGGGTCCTCGCCGACCTCGCCGGCCGCTTCCGCCGCGGCCAACTCGAGAAGCCACGTTTCGAACTCGTCGAGACCGCCGAGCACCGGCGCCAGATCGTCGCCTTCGCCCACGACGAGATCCCACTCCTCGAGCCATTCCAAGTGGGCGAGCAACTCGTCGCTGGGGGCCTCGCTCGCCACTTGCTCCGCGGACTGCGGTTCACCGCCGGACGGGACGGTGCGGTCGAGGTAGAACGCTGCGAACACGGCCGCGGCCGCAGCGAGCGGCACTGCGACCAACCACGGACTGCGACGCCGGCGCGGCCGCGCTTGCGCCAAGGGCACGGGAACGGCGTCCTCGCGCCGCACACGTTCGAGCACACGCTTCGCGAGCCCGTGCGGAATCTCGGGTTCCGGCAGTCGATCGAGCAGGGCGCGCACCGGTTCCAGATCTCGCTGGCGTTCGAGCCGCGCCAAGATGCGCGCGGTCAAGCCGCTGGGCGCGGCGTTCGTGTGCTCGAGCAGTTCCAGCCAATGCTCGAGGCCCTCTTCCTCCTCGAGCAAGCGCCGGCACTCGCCGCACAGAGTCGGGTGGGCATCGAGCCGCAGGGCCGAGCGCCGAGCGGGGTCCAGGGGAGCCTCGAGCCAGGCGAGAAGCTGGGCCCTGAATGCGTCGCAGCCGTTCACGCGTAGTCCTCTTCGAGTAGGGGGCTGAGTCGGGCGCGCAGGGTCTCCCGCGCGCGGTGGATCAACGATTTGATCGCCTTCTCCGAGGAGCCCAGCACCGCCGCGATCTCGGCGTAGGGCATGTCCTCGTACCGCGCCAGAATCAGCGCCATGCGCTGCTGTTCGGGGAGTGCGGCGATGGCGTCGCGCACGAGTTGCACCGCGTCGACACGCTCGCTGCGCTGGAGCGGTGTGTCCTCGCGGCCGTCCGCTTGGTCCGCGGCGAGTTCGCCGGAAGCCTCCGCGTCGAGGCTACTGGCGCGGCGCAGGTCCGCCCGGGCCCGTTCGTTCGCGGCGAGGTTGAAGGCGATGGTGTAGAGGAAGGTCGAGAAGCGCGCCGTGGGTTCGTAGCGCTGGCGGGCACGCACGATGCGCAGGAAGACCTCCTGGACCAGATCCTCGCGCTGGGGCACGGGGCCGAGGAATCGGGTCAGGAAGGCGTAGACCAGGGGGGAAAAACGTTCCACCAGACGCTCGAAGGCGCCTTCGTCCCCCGCCCGCCAGGCGAGCATCAGGGCAGATCCCTCGTCGCTCGGTCGGCCGTCGGACGGCCAGGCGCCGGTCGGCGAGGCGGTGTCGGGGTGCGGATCCACCGGGCCATTGGAACCGGCGGCGGCCCGTTGGGTTCCGCCGGGTTCCGCGGCTCTGCCTTCAATCCAGGCCAGCCCGGCTCCGGTCGCGCCAGTCCCGCTCCTGCCCGAGGCGGCGCGCGCGTGCCGGTGGCCACAGCACGGCCACGGGGCGCCCGAGGATCGCCGAGCGCGGCAGCGGACCGAAGTGGCGGCTGTCGCGGCTCTTCGCCGAGTTGTCCCCGAGCACGAAGATCTCGTCCGCGCCGAGGACCAGCGGGCCCTGCGTGCCGTAGACACCCTGGTCGAACCAGGCGATGTCGCGCTCGAGCGCCAGGTGTTCGAGTGCGAGGCGCACGCCCGAGCCGCCGATGGCCACCTGCGGTCCGAGGGAGCGCCCCTGTGGCGAAGTCACACCTGGATGGGAACGGTTGTTCTCGTACGTCGCGCGCAGCGACACGATCTCGCGTCCGCCGCGGAACGCTCGGAGGGCGAGCTGGTTGTCGATGTTGGCAAACGTCCACACCGTGGAATCGCCCGGCGCGAAGTCGAGGTCCACCGCGGCCAGTTCCGCACCGCCTTGGCCGTCGTCGCCCGGCCGCCGCACAATGCGCGCGCGCGGCGGATCGTCGTCGAGTTCCACCTGGGCTTCGAACGTGTCGCCGCCCTCCACGAGCCAAAGGCGCAACTGCGCGCCCGCGCGCATCTCGACGACCTGGACGCGCGCCACGAGACGCGCGTCGTGCACGTGTGCGCTGCCGGTCACGCGCTCGCCGTTCGCGCCGAGGTGGTCGTCGAGCAGCGGCTTCTGGAAGAACAAGAGGCCCGCGTCCGAACCGCGCTCCACGTCCAAGGCGTCGAGGGTCGCGCCTCGGTCCGCGAAGGTCCAAAGTCCGGGTGGACTGCGTCGGCCGTAGAAGTAGTCCTCGATGCGATGCAGATCGCTGTCGAACACCGGGACCGTCGGGGGACGCGGACCGTCCAGGGGCAGCGGCGCGCCGTTCACGTGCAAGTCGCCGTCGACGAGTTCGACGGTTTCGCCGCCGAGGCCCACCAGTCGCTTCACGAGGGCCTCACCCGTCGCGCTCTCCTCGACCACGAGCAGTTCGAACCGCGCGAGGGGGCGCGGTGCGCCGTGCAGCACCGCCAGCCACTCGCGCTGGCCGTCGCCGGCCAGGATGGTGGGCCGCATGGAACCGGTGTCTACCCGGTAGATGTCGCCCACGAACGCCCGGGTGCTCAACACGAGCAGCAGCACGCCACAGACGGCAAAAGCGAAACGCGTGCGGCGGCGGGAGGCGTTCTGGCTGCCCATGGACACGTGTGAGAATAGCCCAGGCGCCGGTCCGTCGAGCTCGGGCGGGAAGCTCGGCTCCGCTTTGGTACGATTTGGGTCCAACCGGAACGGGGAGCAGAGCGATGAAACAGGCCGAACGCGAAGAGTTGATCCACGATTGGAATGCGCCCTACGAACGGCCCCGGGTGCGGGTGCAGTTCGTCGACGAAACCCTGCGCGACGGCCTGCAGAGTCCCTGCGCCCGGGATCCGCGTCTCGAGGACAAGGTCGAACTGGTGCGCTTGATGGACCGCATCGGCATCCACACCGCCGACATCGGTTTGCCGGGCGCCGGCGAGCGCGCGCGCCACCACATCCGCACCCTTGTGGACGAGATGGCCAACCTGTCGATCACGCCGAATGTCGCGTGCCGCACGGTGATCTCCGACATCGCGCCGGTGGTGGACCTGGTCCAGGCGACGGGGCGGCCCGTGGAAGTGTGTGCGTTCATCGGCTCCAGCCCCATACGCATGTACGCGGAGGGCTGGGAGATCGAGCGCATGGTGCAGCTCTCGCGCGAAGCCGTGGCCTTTGCGACCGGTCACGGCCTGCCGGTGATGTTCGTCACCGAGGACACGACACGCGCGCGCCCCGAACACATCCGCGCGCTCTACACCGCGGCCATCGAAGCTGGCGCCAAACGCATCTGCATCTGCGACACCTGCGGGCACGCGACACCGGAGGGTGTGAAGCGGCTCGTGACCTACGTGAAGGGCATCGTCACAGAGATGGGAGTGGACGTCGGCATCGACTGGCACGGCCACCGCGACCGCGGACTGGGCCTGATCAATACGTTGGCCGCGATCGAAGCGGGAGCGACGCGGGTACACGCGTGTGCCTTGGGCCTGGGTGAGCGCTCGGGCAACACCGAGATGGACCTGCTGCTCGTCAACCTGAAGCTGAACGGTGTGATCGACAACGATCTCTCCGGGCTTTCGGCCTACTGCGCCAAGGCCGCCGAGATCACCGGTGTGCCCTTCCCGCAGAACTACCCGGTGTTCGGAGCCGATGCGTTCGAAACTGGCACGGGTGTGCACGCGGCCGCGGTGATCAAGGCCTTCCGCAAGGGCGACGATTGGTTGGCGAACCGCGTCTACTCGGGTGTGCCGGCCGACCTCTTCGGCCTCGAACAGTCCATCAAGGTCGGTCCCATGAGCGGCAAGTCGAACGTTTCGTGGGTGCTGGAGCGCCACGGCGTCGAGGTCACCGAAGAGCGCATGCAGCGGGTGCTCGATCTCGCCAAACAGAGCTCGCGCCTGCTCTCGGACAGCGAAGTCCTGGAAGCCGCCGACGCAACGCCCACCGCGACCCTCAAGTTCGGACCGGAATAGCCATGACGTCCAGCCTGCGCACGGTGCTCGTCCTTCTCGCGGGTGCCGTCCTCGGCTTCGGTCTCGGCTGGTGGCTCTTCGACGGGGAGAGGCCAACGCCACCGCTCGCCGCCCTGGGCCCCGCGCACGACTCCGCGCCGAAGTCGGAGGAAGGCGGCACTCTGCAAGCGCCCCGCGGTGGGACGCTCGGGCCGTCCAACGTCACACTCGAACCCAGTGGAGCGGTCGAATCGCGCCGCAGCGCGTTGGCCACGGAGTTGCCCGCCGCCGCCACCGGGGGCACGGGCCGGCTGCGCGGCCAGGTGACGACACGGGACAACCGCCCCCTGCCGGGGGTGACGATCGAGATCTCGCTGCGCGAGGAGCGCACGTTGGCCTTCGATCCGGCGCGGCGCGGACCTGCGTTTCCCTCGAACATCCACGTCGCGCGTCTGGTCCAGACGACGGACGAACAAGGCGCGTTCGAGTTCGCAGACCTCGTGGACGCGCTGTGGGACCTGCGCGCCACTGCAGAGGGCTGGACCATCGAGCCGCTGCGACTCGTGCGAGGGCCGGTGGGATCCAATGCCAACGTGGCACTCGTGGCCACGCCGCTCCTGCGTGTGCCGATCTCCGTCCTGCGGGCCGACGGCACTCCCGCCGAACGCGCGCTGATCGAGGTGCAGACGCCGGCCGGCCCCGACAGGTCCTACCGGCACTGGGAGTGGACGCCTTCGGCGCCGCATCTCGAACTTCCGGACACCGCCGTGGAGCTGCGTGCGCTCGCGGAGGAACAGGTGTGGCTCGGGCTCGGTCAACAGGTCGCGTCGGCCTGGGCGTCGCCGTTGGCCATTGCCGACGCGACGTCGGGCCCACTCGTGCTGACGCTGGCGCCGCGGGTGTGCCTCATCGGCGCGGTCGCCGACACGAGCGGCGATCGCGGTGTACCCCAGGGAACCTTGGCCCTGTGTTTGCCGCTCGACGGGCGCGGACTTCCGGCGGCGGACAACTGGTCCAACAAGGTGCGCAGCATGGGAATCACCACTTTGCCGCGCTTCCAGTTCCTGGACCTCGAGCCCGGTCACCACGGCTTGGGACTGCGTGTCGGTGCGATGAAGACCGTCACGGGCGCGGTCGAGCTGGAGCTGCCGACGGGGATCACACGCAGGGACCTGAGCCTGAGCACGGCGGAGTTGCCTTCGATTCGGCTGGTGCTGCATGCGCACGACGGCACGCCCTACGCCGGAGACCTGATGGTCGGACTCTCGGTCCACACTGGCGACGGCCGCTCGTACTCGGTCGTCAACGTGCTGCGGTTGCCCGACGGCACGGTCGAAATCCCGGCAGGCCACCGGGCCACGGAGTTCCTGCTCGGCACATCCTCTTCCCACGCCGCCGCGCTGGAGCTGAGGACAAAAACCTACGGCACGAAGGACGTCGAGCTCATCCCCCGAAAGTTCGACTACGAAGCGCGCTTTGCGGAACCGAGCTCCCTGGTGCTGCACGTGACCGGAGCGCGCCCGAGCAGCGCCGAGGCCTGGCTCGGGGTCAAACTCACGCGACTGGAGATGGAGGTCGCGGAAGAGGGAAAACGGCGCGCTAGCGCCGAATCCATGGGAGTGCACGGCAGCGTGGGGGAGCCCATCGAAATCGGTCCCATCGAACCCGGTACCTATCGCGTCGAGCTCGAATGGTGCCGCGGCGTGCGAGACGAACATTGGGACTCGCGAAGGCTCGCACAGCAAACGATCCAACTGGCGCCCGGCACCAACAGCGTGCAGATGGACGTGCCACTCCTCCACGAACTCCTGGTGGTCGGTGGCACCGAGTTGGTGGGTCGCCGCGTCCGAGCCACGGCGTTCGACTTGCCCCCGGGCGTCGTGGGCGGCGACGCGGAAAAGTTCGACGCGCTCGGAGAGGCGCGGATCGTGGATCTTCCCGCCGGGCGATACCTCGTGAACTGCGACGATCGGGTTGCGTGGGCCCAGGTGCCTGGGCCGACGCTGTCCATGCCGTTCGCGGCGCCCAGCTCGGTCGTGTTGAAGCTGGGGGATGAGCCCGGCGCGCTCGCGGCCGCCGGGTTCCGCACGGGCGATCGCATCCTCAAGGTCGACGGCAAGGCGCTGGGCGAGGGGCCTTCCGTGCAGGACGTGCTCCGCACGCTGGGATTCGGCAGCGATCGTGTGGTGCGCTTCGACGTCGAGCGCGACGGGGTGCCGTTCGCACTCGATTTGTCGCTCGAGGACATCAAGTCGGACGACGCCCTCGGCGCGAGTCTCCACTTCGCGCCCTGATCGGCCCGCGCCGCTCAGCCCTTGCGCCGGTGCTCCGCCACGGCGGCGTCCACTTCGCGCTTGAAGCGCTCCGGGTCGTCGGGGGTGATGCGCAGTTGTTTCCAAAAGCCGTCCTTTTCGATCGCGATGTGCTCGGAGAGGTCGGCGAGGTCGAGTTTGGCGGTGCGCGCGAGCTCCTTGACGCCGTAGTCGCCGCGGAAGAAGTCGAAGACGACGAGCGGCGGGCGAATCGCTACGGCCTTCAGGTCCTCGAAGGGCACGCGCACGGTGCCCCAGGGCACCGAGTCGAGCTCGAGGTGGTCGGCGTACACCCGGTACTCCTGCCACAGGCTCTTGACGGTGGGCTTGGTGACGTAGCGCGGCGCGTCGGACTTCGGCTGGCTCATGGTCGGTTCGGGGTCGAGTGAAGGGCTTGGCGCAGGGCGGTCATGGATTCGCGGGCCGCCTGGGCGCCCCGGTGGCTGTCGCGGCTGAGTTCCACGGCGGCCATGCCGCGGAAGTGCACGTCGAGCAGGGCGTGCAGCACACCGTGGAGGTCGAGGTCGCCCTTGCCGAACGGCAGGTGCTCGTGGCGCCCCCCGGCGATGTCGTCGAGGTGCACGTGCGCGATCCAGGGCCCGAGACGGCGGATCACGTCGGCTTCCGGTCGGTCGCCGGTGACGAGCAGATGGCCGACGTCGAGGCACAGGCCGAGGGAAGCGCCCTCGTTCCCGAGCCGGGCGCGCAGTTCTTCGTAACCGGCGGGGCGCTCCACGAACATGCCGGGTTCGGGTTCGAAGGCGAGTGCCACGTCGAGGGACTCGGCGTGCTCCATCAGGCGGCGCAGGCCGAGCACGAGGCGTTCCCAGAGGACCTCGCGCCTTGCCGCGTCGCCGCCCTCCGCGGTCGTGCCACAGGGCGCGACCCCAGCCCACAGGGACACGAGCGGCGCGCCCAGTTCGGCGGCGAGCTCGAGGCTGCGCTCGAGGAAATCGAGCCGCCGTTCGCGGTGCTCTGCGGCGTCCTCCAGCAAGCTCGGGAAGTGCTTGCGCGCCGGATCGAGCAGGTAGCGCGCGCCACTTTCGACCGCGATGGCGAGGCCGAGGTCTTCGGCGGTGCGCCGCACCGTGTGGACCTCGTCGACCGTGGTGCGGAACGGGTCCAGATGACCCACGTCAGGGGTCAGCGCCACGCCCTCGTAGCCGAGGTCCGCAAGGAGGTGCAGCGCGTCCACCAACCGGTGGTGGGCGAGTCCGTTGGTGTTGTAGGCGAGGCGAAACACGCGTTCCTATGGCGCTGATGGGTCAGCGGACGGGCGCGACCAGGGCGAGATTGGCCACCGCAGCCTGGTAGTTGCCGGCGAGCTCGTCCGCCTGAGTGACCGTCAGCCCCACGTCGCGCAGCAGTCCGTCCTCGAGGCCGTAGATCCAGCCGTGCACCGAGACGGAGTGCCCCCTGGCCCACGCGTCTTGCAAGACGGTGGTCTGGCAGACGTTGACGACCTGCTCGACGACGTTGAGCTCGCAGAGCCGCCGGTGCCGAGCGACGTCGTCCGGCAGACCGGCGAGTTCACTCAGGAACTTGTTGCGCACGTCCTGCACGTGACGCAGCCAGTTGTCGACGAGGCCGAGCTTGTCCCCGCGCATGGCGGCAAGCACCCCACCGCAGCCGTAGTGCCCGCAGACGATGACGTGCCGCACACGCAGTACGTCGACGGCGAACTGCAGCACGGACAGGCAGTTGAGGTCGGCGTGGACGACGACGTTGGCGACGTTGCGGTGCACGAACACGTCGCCGGGCAGGAGCCCGACCACCTGGTTGGCCGGCACGCGGCTGTCCGAGCAGCCGATCCACAGGTATTCGGGGCTTTGGCGGCGGGAGAGTTCCGGGAAGAAACCCGGGTCCTGCTCCCGCACACGGCGGCTCCAGCGGCGGTTGTTGTCGAAGAGCTGGCTGATCGAGTCCACGGGGCGGAGGGTACCCGAGGGCCGATGGAGGTGGGGCGGATTCGGGGGGGGGGCGGGCCCGGAACCCTCGGCCATCCCTAACCCCCGCCCACCCGGGGAAGACCACCACGCGCGCGAAAGGTTGCGCGGCGCACCGGATTTTTCCCCGGTCAGCGCTCCAGCGGCCAGCCGGACCCGGCGGCCAGTAGGCCCAGGGTCGCCGGCAAGAGGCGGCGGTCCCCCACCGCCAGCACCCGTCCGTCGCTCCCCTGCGCAAGCGGCTCGCCCGCCCAGTCGCCGATCCAACCTCCGGCGCCGGTCACCACGGGGCGCAGTGCCGCGAAGTCGTGCAGCCCCAGGCTGGCTTCGCACACCACGTCCAGGTGCCCGCTCGCCAGGAGGCCGTAGAGCAGGCCGTCGCCGCCCACCACGCGGCTTTGTGTCGCACCGGCGACACGCTGGAACGCGGCGGCGGCGGCGGGAGCCATCAGGGAGGGATCCGTGCAGCCCAACATCGACGCGGACAGGGAGCTGCACGGGCGCGTGCGAGCCAACGCCGCACCGTGTGTGGTCTGCCGGCCTTCCACGCCGACCCAGCGGTCGCCGCCCGTGGGCTGGTCGATGATCCCCAGCACCGGAACCCCGTCGCGCAGGAGGGCGATGAGGGTCACGAACGTGCCCATGCCGGCCAGGAACGCGCGGGTGCCGTCGATCGGATCGACCACCCAGACGTAGGTCGCCCCCGGGCGCAGCGCGTCGAACTCCTCGCCGATGAAGCCGTCCCCGGGGCACTGCACCTCGACCAGGGAGCGGAGCGCCGTTTCCACCTCCCGATCGGCCTCGCTGACGGGCGAGAGGTCCGCCTTCGTCTCGATCGCCACGGGCCGCCGAAAACGGGGGCGCAGCAGCCGACCCGCGACGTCCGCCATCTCCAGCGCAAGGGGGAGCCTCCGATCGAGGTCGTTCACACCCCCAGTCTCACCACCCGAGCACCGGTGGACAAGGGCCGCCGCGTCCGGCACCCTGCAGCCGCACGGGCGCGCGCCATCACGATCTGGCGGCGAGCACTGCCAAGAAGCCGCCCTCGCGGGGCGGATCGGCGCGGAACTCGTGCAGCTCCGCGCGCACGACTTCCCAACCCGGTCGACTGCGCTCGAAGGCGCGCAGCAGCGCGGTGGTTTCGCCCGGCTCGAAGGACCGCACCGCGCACACGAGACGGCCCCCGGCGACGACGCCGTCCGCCGCAACCTCCAACGCGCGGAGCAAGTCGGCCGCGCTTTCCGGGCCCTCGCCCCGCCAGCGCGCCTCGGGCCGCGACGCGAGCCGGGCAGTCTCGGAACCCGAGGCGGCCACGTAGGCCCCGTCCACGGGCACGCCGGCAGCCGCGAGTTCGGCCCCTGCGGCACGCCAGGCCCCCTCCACGGCCGGGGACGCACCCAACAGCGCCCAACGTTCGCCCGCGGCCGGCTCCACCAGCGCCAGGGCCGCCCGATCGAAGTCGTCAAAGTCGCTGCGCGGCAGGTCGACCAGCGACGCCAACGCCCGCTCGAGCATGCGGTCCCACCCGACCTTGGCGCACCAGCGCTTGGCGAGCGGCGCCGGAAGGGACAATGCGTCCTCGCACCAAAGGAACCTGTGCGGCGCCGGGTCGCGGAACACCGGCCGATCCATGTGCCACGGCGTCGCCACGAGGTCGCGCCGGCTGTCCCCGCAATGGCCGGGCCGACGGGCCTCCACCGCGGAGGCCAGCAGACGGTGGACCTTTTGCGCGCGGGATTCGTCGAGGACTTGTGCCGCCGCCTCGGCGGCCCCCGAGAGCACGTCGCGGTCCGCGGAACCGGGCAGGAAGAGGAGCTCGGCCAAACCGACGTGCAGGGCCGCGGCGAGGTCGGCCTTCGGCGCGCGGGGCGCCAGCACGCCCACCAGCGCCCGAAGCGAGCCCAGACGCCGCCAAGCGAGCGCCACCAGCCGTGCCGCGAACAACAACTCGCTGTCGTCCAGCCCCGCCTCCCGACCGCGTTCCAGATGCGCGGCCCGGTCGGCGCGGGGCCCCGCCCTCAGCCACTCCATCGCCAGTTGTCGCGGCACGTCAGCGTTCCCCACCAGGCGACGCCGGCACGAATGCGCTCGTTGGGTCGAGCCGCGCACCGCGCAGCCACTCGCCGACCGCGAGGGCGCGCTTGCCCGCGGGTTGCACGTCGAGCAACTGCAAGCAGCCCGATCCCGTCGCCACCCGCAACTCGCCGCGCCCGAGGGCGTCGGCGTCGAGGGCCCCCGGCGGCGCATCCTTCTGGGCCGGCTCCGCGCGCGCGCGCACCACGGTCAGCTCGCGTCCATCCGCGAGCCTGCCTCGGGCCCCGGGCCAGGGAGTGAAAGCACGCACGTGCCGCGCCAGTCGTTCGGCCGACTGTGTCCAATCGATCCATCCCGCCGACTTCGGGATCTTGCGGCAGTGCGTCACCCGTGACTCGTCCTGCGGCGTAAACACGGCGCGCTCCGCTCGCACCAAATCCAAAGCGGCGATGGCCGCCTCGGCACCCAACGCGGCGAGGCGCGCGGTCAACGCGCCGCCCGTCTCCTCGGCCTCGATGTCGGTCTCGCGCGCGAGCAACACGTCGCCCGCATCCAGCTTGCGCACCATGCGCTGGATCGAAACGCCCGTGCGCGCATCCCCGGCCAAGATCGCCGCCTGCACCGGCGAAGCTCCGCGCCAACGCGGCAACAGCGAACCGTGCACGTTCAACGCACCGCGCGGCGCGATCGCGAGCAACGTGTCGTCGAGCAGCTCGCCGTAACTCGCCACCAACAGCACGTCCGGCTCGAGCGCGCGAAGTTGCGCTTGGAACTCCGTGTCCCGCGCGCTTTCGGGCCGAAGGAGCTCGATGCCGTGGGCCTCCGCGAGATCCGCCACGGGTGACGGCTGGGGACGGCGTCCGCGCCCTGCTTCGCGCGCGGGTTGGGTCACCACCGCGACGGGGCGGTGGTGACTCTCGAGCAGCGCGCCGAGGATCGGCGTCGCGAACGGCGGCGAGCCAAAGAAGATGACGCGCACGGTGCCACTCGGGATCGTGCGGTGCCCTAGAGGGCGCCGTCGACTGCGGCCTTCAGGTTCGCGTAGCTCTGGCTACCGACAAGTTGTTTCACCACCTGGCCGCCCTTGATGACGAGGAAGGTGGGGATCGCGGTGATGCCGTAACGCGCGGGCACTTCGCTGTTGTCGGAGGTGTTGATCTTCATGACCTTCACCTTCGGGCCGTACTCGCCGGCGAGTTTGTCGACGTACGGCGACATGGCGCGGCAGGGCGCGCACCACTCGGCCCAGAAATCCACGAACACCGGCACGTCGCTCTGCAAAACGGCGGTTTCCCACTGACTGTCGGTCACTTCGGCGGCTTGGCTCATAATTGGCGAACTCCTTGGGTTCAGGCGCGGGGTTTTTCCAGGGCGCGCCGTTCGGGGGGGGCGCAGTCTACCCGGTACGAGGGGTGCTAGTCGTTGGGACCGCTGGGGGTCGACGCGGGTGTTCCCTCCGACTCCGGCTCGTCGGCCGCATCGTGGGACGGAGCGGGATCCTCGGCAAGGGCTTCGCCGAGGCCGAGCGCCTCGAGCTGCGCCGCCGCCTCGGCCGCCCGGTCGGGGTCCAGATCGGTCTCGAGTTCCTCGTCGAGCTTGGCCTCGGACAGAACGTGTTCCAACTCGCCGGTGAACTGCCCAGCGAACTCGGCCTTCAGCTCGATGTTGAGCTCGCCGCCGACCTCGGTCTGGTGCACGGCGATGAGGCCCAACTTGGCCAGCTCCAAAACGGCCACGAACGAGCCGATGAGGTAGTCGCGCAGTTGCGCGTCGCCGCGTTCGGCCTTCACGAGCGCCAGCAACTCGACGCGGCCTCGGTCGCGCAGGCGTTCGACCATGCGGTCGACGTAGTAGCGGATCGGCCGGCTCTCGCTCGTGACGCGGTGGGGTCGGTTCGCGAGCGTTTCGCGCACGAGCCGCGACCAGGTGCCCAAGAGGTCCCAAGCTGTCAACTCGCCGAGGTCCAGTGTGCGTTCCACTTCACCGCCGGGATCCGCGGGTCGCCAGCCCCGCTCGAACAGGCGCTCGCGTGCGGCGAGCAGGCCCTCCAAACGCTCGGAGGCGGTGCGGAACTTGCGGTACTCGACGAGCCGCTGGATCAGTTCGTCCCTGGGATCGAGCTCCGCCGCGAGGTCCATTTCCTCGCGCGGCAACAGCGAGCGCGCCTTGATCGCCATCAGCGTCGCGGCCATCAACACGAAATCGCCCGCGTGTTCGATGTCGAGTTTTTCGATCTGCTCGAGATGGCGCAGGAAACCGCGCAGGATCGCGCTGATCTCGACTTCGTGGATCTCGACTTCCTGCTCGCGCACGAGGTGCAACAAGAGATCCATCGGACCCGCGAACACACGCTCGACCTCGACGGTGAAACCGCCCTCGGCCACATCGGCCGCCGCCAAGTCGTCGCCGACACGCGCTCGATCGTTCGCCACCACGCTCACCACACTCCGCCCAGGGAGACGACTCGGCCGAGGAACTCCATGCACGCCGAGATGACGGTCCAGAGAAGTTGGCGCGCGCCGGGCACGAACACCAGCAACCCGAAGATCAAGAAGATGCCGATGCCTTCGAGGGCGTTGTAGCTCGCGCGGAGCGACGGCGGCAGGAGCCACGTGACCACACGCGACCCGTCGAGCGGCGGAATCGGCACCGCGTTGAACACCGCGAGGATCACGTTGAACATCACGAAGTACGTGAGGATCGAGGGCAACAGCTTGCCTTCGAAGGCTCCGGTGTTGTCGAGGACCCGCAGCGCGATCAGCCCGACGATCGCCAGCAGCACGTTGGAAAGGGGTCCGGCCAGTGCCACCAGCGCGTTCGAGCGATGGGGATTGTCGAAGTTGCGCGGGTCGACCGGCACGGGCCGCGCTCCGCCGAAGATGAACCCCGTCGTGTACGCCAGGATCAGCGGCACGAGGATGGTCATTACGGGATCGATGTGCGGCAGCGGGTTCAGCGTCAGGCGCCCCAGGCGCTTCGCCGTGGGGTCGCCGAGCTTCCAGGCGGCAAACGCGTGGGCCGCCTCGTGGAAGGTGAGGCTGAGGATCAGGAGGCCCAGGACGACGAGGGCCCCTGCGGTGCCGAGTTGTTCGAACATTCTCTTGCTTGGGGGCCGTCCGTGGCGGCGCAGGAGAGGGTACGCCTCTGGTGCACCACGGCGCGAGTCCTCACCCGGACCGAATGGGCCCCGGGCGACGCTAGACTCACGGTCCGGCCCGCGTCGCGCCGCCTCCTTGAACCCCTCCGCCCATCCCCCGGAAACCGCCCCGGACCGCTCCCCCCCGGACTCCGACGTGCTGGAGCGCCGCCTGGCCCAGGCACGCGAGGTCGTGCGCATGGAGGCGGACGCCGTCGCGTCGGTCGGCCGGGCCCTCGGACCCGATTTTTCGCGCGCGGTGGACCTGGTGCTCGCCTGCACCGGCATGGTCGTGGTCACCGGCATGGGCAAGGCCGGTCTGGTGGGCGCCAAAATCTCGGCGACGCTGGCCTCGACCGGCACGCCGTCGTTGTCCCTGCACCCTGCGGAGGCGCTCCACGGCGACCTGGGGCGAGTGCGCCGGCAGGACCTCTTGCTCGCGCTCTCGAATTCCGGGGAGACACCCGAGTTCCGCGGCTTCCTGCCGGCCGCCAAACGCATCGGCGCGCGGATCGTGGCAATCACCCGCTCGGCCCAGTCCAGCCTCGGGCGCCACTCGGATTGTGTGCTCGAGCTGGGCCCCCTCGACGAGGCCTGCCCCCTCGGCCTCGCACCGACGGCCAGCACCAGCGCGATGTTGGCCATGGGAGACGCCCTAGCGATGGTGGTCCTGGCGGAGCGCGGCTTCAGCAGGGAGGACTACGCGCTCTACCACCCCGCCGGGGCGCTCGGACGCAGGCTCATGCGCGTCGGCGAGGTCATGCGCCGCGGCGACCAGTTGCCCGTGGTGCCCGCCGGCAGCCCGATCCGGGACGTCCTGGGTGTGATCAACCGCACACCCGGCCGACCCGGCGCGGCCCTGGTGGTCGACGGGGACGGCAAGCTCGTGGGCATCTTCACCGACGGCGATCTGCGCCGGCTGCTCGATCGTGTGCCCACACGGCCCAACGACGAACGTGTCGACGAACACATGGGCAAGAATCCCAAGGTGATCGGCCCCGAGCGCCTCGTGGAAGAGGCGATGGCCCTGCTGCACGAGTTCCGCAAGGACCAGTTGCCGGTCGTCGACGCGGACGGTCGTCCCGTGGGCCTGATCGACGTGCAGGAAGTCCTGGACCTGCGCCTCTAACGCGTCCCCACGGGGGGTGCGGTGGACTCCCGCGCCCCCTTACCGCGACACTGTCGAGCTGTGGAAACCGTGGACACCCTCGATGCGCGCCTCAAGCAAGTCCGACTCGTCGTTCTCGACGTCGATGGGACGC
The DNA here is from genome assembly GCA_016125265.1 of Planctomycetaceae bacterium. Classification (GTDB taxonomy): domain Bacteria; phylum Planctomycetota; class UBA1135; order UBA1135; genus RI-242. The sequence goes on along the minus strand of WGMC01000007.1, from coordinate 70,612 downwards.
TGACGGACGGCGCGATCTGGTACGGCGACGGGCCCGAGATGCAGCGTTTCGACGTGCGCGACGGCTACGCCTTGGCCAGGCTCAAGGGCGCCGGGATCCGCCACGTATGGATCACGGGCCGGGGCTGCGCCGCCACCGAACGGCGCGCCTTCGAACTGGGTGTAGCCTCGTTGGTGCAGCACGTGGGCTCCAAACGGGACGCGCTGGAGAAGGTGCAGGGGCGTATGGGTTTCGCTCCCGAGCAGACGCTCGCCATGGGCGACGACCTTCCGGACCTCGGGCTATTCGAGCTGGCGGGTGTGCGAGCCTGCCCCGCCGACGCGGCCCACGAAGTGCGCGCGAAGAGCGATCTGGTCGCCGGGCGGCCTGGGGGTCACGGCGCAGTGCGCGAGGTGCTCGAACGCCTGCTCAGGGCCCAGTCGAGCTGGCCCAGCGACGGGGCGCGGCCGTGATCCGAAGGTTCCTCATCTTCGTGGCCCTGTTCGGGGGCGGCCTCCTCTTGCTCCTGCAACTGGACCGGGGCAGTTCGCTCCGTTTCGAGCAGCGCAGCCTGAGCGACGAGGACGACCCGACACGCGGACTGCGGCTGCGGCCCTCGGGACCATTCTACTACGTCAAGTTCCACGACCTTTCCGGTGGTGAGCGGGTGCGCCGCTTCCTCATCGACGCGATCGACTCCAACGCCACCGACGACGGCGGTGTGCTTCTCGAAGACGCGCGCATGGAGTTCTTCGGCGAGGGGGGCCTCGACCGCCAGAGCTTGGTGCGCGCGGACACGGCCCGGCTGAAGATCACCATGGGCGGGGGCACGACCCAGCCCCGCCTGTCCGACGTCATCGAACTGTGGGGAGCGCGGCTCTCCCTCGAGGGATCGAACCGGCTGCTGCCGGTGAATCTGACCACCGAGTACCTCTCGGGCAACCTGGAGACGCGCCGGTTCGAGACGGAAGAGCGCGTCTTTGTGACCGGCTCCAACCTGACTTCCAGCGGTCGTGGAATGGTGGTGGACCGCGCCGCCGGGGAAATGCGTTTCCTCAGCGAGAACGAGTTGATCGTCAAGGGGGACGACGGTGAAACCGCGACCCTGCGCTGCGACGGACCGCTCGAGTTCGTGCGCAACATCGACGAGCCCGACGACCCGCTGCGCGTCTTCGCGACACGCAACGCCGTGCTGACACTGAGCGGCGAGGACGATGCCGTGCTGCGGGCCAATCGCATCGAGATCGTCGCGCGTGGCAGTGGCGAGGATGCGGACGTATTGCTCTTCGAGAAACTCGAAGCCATCGGCGAAGTCGACCTGGTTTCCAAGGGCAACAACTTCCGCGCGGAGCGGGCGCTGTTCACGTTCGACGACGAATCGCGGCTTTCGAGCACCACCCTCGCGGGCAGCCCGAACGGATCGCTGCTCGTGTCCGCAATCCGCGAGGAGTTGGCCGAGGAACTCGAACCCATCCACATCAAGGTGTGGGGCCGCGGCCCGATGACGCTGAACTGGCAACCAAACCGGCGCTTCCAGGTCGCGGGGCCGGCGCGGTTGCAGTGGGCCGGCACCGAACTCTGGGCCGACGGCGGCATCAGCGGCAACTCGACGGCAAAGCAGGAGGAGCTCGAGTTCCGCGCCTGGGGCGAAGTGGAGGTCGATCGCGACGGATGGCGGGTGAAGACGCCTGAACTGCGCGGCGTGGGCTCCGAGACGTGGGTGGATCTTTTCGCCCGTGGTCCCGCTCGGCTGAACGGCGCAACGGACGACGGCTCCCGACTCGCGCTGCTCGCGCGTGAGGGTTTCGACTTCCGGGTCGAAAAACGGGGCTGGAGCATGCCGAGCGCCCGCGGTGTGGACCTCGATTGGATCGGCGAACGGTCTTTCTCGGCCCGTGCGCAGAGCGTGGTGAACATGGTGGCGGACCTCGAGCGGAACGTGCTGTCGCTCGCCGCGCACGACGCAGTGGAAGTGCGCTCCAACGACAACTTCCTGCGGGGCTCCCACCTCGTCGTGACATCGCCCGACGAGGCCGAACTCCTTGGCTCTGGAGACCGCAATCCGGCCAGTTTCGTTTCGCCCTGGGGCGAGGTGCGCGCGGGTTCGATCCGCCGGGAGCGGGACGAGGTCATCGCGAACGGGGACGTGTTCGCCACCTTCGATGTCGCGCCGTTCGCCGGCGACGTCCGGGCGACGGACCTCACCCTGAGCGGCTTCCACGAGGAACTGGCGTTGGAGGGCCCCTTCGATGTGAGGCTCTTCGCAGAAGGTGACGTGCACGCCAATCTGACGGGCAGCGACGGCGAATACACCATCGACAGCACGACGCTCTGGGTGCGTCGCAAGGTGGTCGAGGATGTCACCATCGAACCCAATCGCACCGAAGTCCACGCAAAGGGATTGGTGCGCGCCCTGGTGAGCCGCCCCGAAGGCCGATTGCGCCTGCGCGCGGACGAAGTGCTGGCCGACACCACCGACGAGGGACAGGACGCGGACAAGAAGCCGATCGCGCCCCTCGGCCAGTTGGTGGCGACGGGGAATGTCGAAGTGGTGCGCTTGGACGAGGGCGATCTCGTGGCCACCGGCGACCGACTGATCGTCGACCACACGGGACGCGGCCGCCTGGAGCCGCCTCCGGGCGGATGGGTGCTGGCGCGCGGGACGATTCCGGACGGCGATCAACGGTTTCAGTTGGAGTCGCGCTCCTTGGAGTTCCACGGCGAGGAGATCGACGCCGCGTACCCTCGCTTGGAGCTGCACGACCCGAGCCCGTCCGCCGAGTTCGAGGAGGTGGCTTCCGGCATTGCGGCCACGGTGCACGCGAACGCGAACCGTCTTTTGCTCGGTCCCGAATCGATCGAGCTGATTGGCAACGGCCGGTTCCGCGGGCAGATGGTCCGCGGCGAGACGTGGGAACTCTTCAGCGATCGCACGGTGCTCGTCCCGCAGCGGGACCGCGATCCCGACGCCGCCCCGTTCGAGCGCCTGCTGGCCGAGGGCAACGTGCTGCTCGTCTTCAGCCGCGGGCAACGCGCCGTCGCCGAGCGGTTGATCGTCGAAGGATGGTCGCGGCGTCTGCGCTTCGAGGGCAGCCCGTCCCAGCCCGCGCGCTTCTTTGATTCGCGGATGGTCTACGAGTCGTCCGAGATCGAGCTCGACACACACAACATGCTGGTCAATACGGGTCCGAACCGCCTGCGCGCGTGGACGCCCGACGACGATTGGCTCGGGAGCGATCCGTGGTGATGGGTGCGCTCGCATGGGCGCTAGTCCTCGCCGCGGCTGCGCAGGATCTGCTCCCGGGTGGACCGGTCGACAGCACACGACCCGCGCCGGAGGCGGTGCGCGAGGACACCTTGCCCGCGGATGCGCCTGCGGCCTGGACTTTCGAATCCGAGTCGCTCGTCTCCGGCATGGAAGGCGACGCCAAGTACTTCGTGATCCGCGCACCCGTCCTGAAACGGGGCCGGGAAACCGTGCGCGCCACGTGGGCGATCGTGTGGACCGACGAGGACGTGGTCGACGGCCTGATCGGAAACACCGGTCCGGACCTTCGTGTGGAGGGTCGCCGCGTGCTCGACGAACGCTCCGCACAGGATCGCACCCGAACGATCTGGGACAAGATCGAGGAGGCGATGTTCGAGGTCCCGCAGCTCTCCAAGGTGCGCGAGTTCTACATGGAGGGCCCCGTCGAATACTTCATCGGCGAGGACCGCGTCGCCTTCGCCGATGCCGCGTACATCGACATGATCGATCGGCTCGGCTGGATCGCCGATACGAACTACGAGATGATCGAACGGGTCGGCGGCAGCCGCTTCGCGTTCAAGGTGCAGGCGGACTGGCTACGACTCGCCCGCGATGGATCGCTGACCAGCAGCGATGCCCGACTGACGACCTGCGAGTTCGCGGACCCGCACTTTTTCATCACGACGGGCCGGTTGCGACTCGTGCCCACGGAGGACCCCGATCGGCCGGTGCGTGTGCTTGCGCGCCGGAATGCGATTCGCATCGGCGATCGCCTACGCATTCCGCTCCCACCCGTCGACGGCCTGATCGACGAGGAGGGCGACCTGACGATCGGCGGTCTGCAGGTGGGTGAGAGTCCGCGCTTCGGCACGGTTGTCGGGCTCGAGTACAACCGCGACGTGCGCGAGGAGATCGGAGAACGCGTGAACCGCTTCCTGCGCGGCGATCCCGAAAACTTCCGCTCGCGTTTGCGCCTGTCCGCGGCGTACCTCGGCTCGCGGGGCGTGTTGCTGGACTTCGGCTTGCGCCTGCGCTCCGCGGGGATCTACGAGTGGAACAGCGATCTCGGATTGGTTCCGGACTCGGCCGAGGACAAGGGCCTGGTCCGTGTGCCTGAAGAGGACCGCCCGGACCTGCGCACGTGGTTTCGGTCCCGCGGGCGTTACCACCTGGACAAGGACGAATGGGTCGACCTGACCATCAGCGCGCAAACCGACCCGGGCGTGCAAGCCGAGTTCTTCGAAGACGACTACCTGCGCTTCGCCGAGCGCAGGTCGTACGTGCATTGGCGCAAGGCCGAGGGTGCGGACTACAAGAGTGTCACCCTGGGTGGTTCGCTCGACAGCTTCCGCACGGAAGTCCAGCCCCTGCCCACGATCCTGCTCGAGCGCCAACGGGTGCCCATCGCGGACCTGGGTTTCGCGCCACTGCTGTACGGTGCCTCCACCACCGCTGGGGTCTACGACCGCACCGAGGGTGACCCGGCCTTCGAAGCGCCGTTCGACGACGGCTTCGGGCAACTCACGGTGCTGCGCGCGGACCATCGCAGCAGGCTCGAAACTCCCATTCCGCTCGGTGCCCTGGGCGCATCGTTGGTGCCGTTCGTCGACGGGAGGGCCACTGGTTGGAGCGAGGATGGCGAGGACGAAGGTGCCCTCGCCCGCGCGGCGGCGATCGTCGGGGCTCGGCTCTCCACCGTTTTCTGGCGCCGCACGGAAGGTGGTGGCCTGCAGCAGTTGGTACCGACGCTGGAAATCCGCCGCGACGCCATCGTCGAAGAGGGTTCGGGCACACCCTTGGACCTGCTCGACGGCGTGGACGAATCGCTCGAGGGTCAGTTCACGACCGCGGGGCTTCGCGGGCGTTGGTTCGGCGAGCGGTGGCCCTTCGAGCTCGACGTGGACGTGCGCGCAACCCACGGCTCCGAGCTGTCGGATGGGGAACCGTCCGGTTGGCGGCCCCTGGGTGTGTTCGCGCGTTTCGAGAGCGAGATCGCGGGTGTGCCCATCGCCGCGACGCACGACGGTCGCTACGACACGGACACGGGCGACACTCCTTACTCGCGCACCCAACTGGGCCTGCAGCCCACCGAGGACTGGAACCTGCGCGCGGGCTTCACGCAGGGCACGCCGGTGGGCTTGGGCGAACCCTTCGAGGCCGCCTTCTTCGGTGCGATCTATCGGTTCTCGCCCAAGTGGGAGTTCGAAGGGCGCCAGCAGATTTCCCTGCGCGAAAGCGACCCTCTCGACACCCGCGTCATCCTGCGGCGATTTGGCCACGACGTGGTGTTCGAGATCGGTGTCTCCGAACGCGCCGGCGAGGGCGGCACATCGATCTCGTTCCGCGTGCGTCCGATCTTGACGGCGAAGCGCCGGCCGCCGGTGCTGCTGCCCGATTGAGCGGCGGGAGGGCGCCTTCTCCCCCGCGCAGTTGCGCAATTGGAGACAGTTGCCCCAAGGACCGACGGCCCTGGAGCACCCCAGGGGGGTGTTGCCGGGGGGGCGGGCGCCGGGGGCTACAATGCGCCCGTGCTGGCGCTCATCCAAAACCTCAACGTCGTCGAAATCGTCGTCATCGGCGTGGTGGCGGTGTTGATCTTCGGTCGACGCCTGCCCGAGGTCGCGGGTCAGGCCGCCCACGGGCTCGCCAAGGCGCGTCGGACCCTCCAGGACCTGCGCCGGCAGACAGGGATCGACGAGGAGCTCCGCCAGGTGCGCCGCACGGTGGAGGAGACCGAGCGGGAAGCTCGACGCGCGGCCGCCGGCTGGGTGGATCCTGTCGTGAAGCCGCTGCGCGAGGCGAACGCCGTGGCGCGGGGGGCACCCTGGCCCGAGGATCCGGGTCAGCCAGCGGCCGCAGTGTCCGAAGGGACGGCCTCCGACGCTGCCCCATCCCGTCCCGACGACGGTTCGGCGGAGGGCTCGCCCCCGGCCCTGTACGAGCGTGCGGACACTCAGGAACCCGAACGCGCCTGACTTTTGCGGCGCGGGGTTCGTTCAGAGGGGCTCGTCGCCCTGCAGCCGCAGTCCGCGGGTGCCGGCGGGAGCGTCGGCGGTGTCGTCGGCCGGGCGCGCCGGCGGCAACTCGTCGAGATCCATCGGCGAGTCGAGTTCGATGGTCTGGCCGCCGTCTTCGTCGGCACGGCCCAGTTGCACGGCCGCGTCGCCCGCGTCGAAGATGCCGGTCCATTCGCCGCCTTCGGCAGCGGCCTTCAGCTCCTGGAGGGCGGCCGGGGGCGGCAGGTTGCGCTCGAGCCACGTGTGGTTGCCCTGCACCGTGCCCACCACCGGCAGGATCTGCTTGCCGGTCATCTCGGCCAGGCCCGTCAGCACGTCGGTCGGCACCATGCCGGGCATCGACACCGTCAGGAGCTCCTCGAAGCCGTCCAAAGGCACCAGGCCGTACTGGCGCAGGTACTCGACGTCGATGCCGTCCAGCAGCTTCTTGTCGGGCTGGTAGGCCTCGATCGGCAGGAACGGCAAGTTGAAGGTCTCGCAGCAGAGGCGCGAGAGCTCCCAGTCGGAAACGAGGCCGTCGCGCACCAACACGTCCGGAAACAGCGCTCCCGTGGACAGGCATTGATGCAAGGTCAGGCGCAGCGCCTCGGCCTCGATCAGGCGGTGATGGCGCAGGGCATCGGCCAGGCGCTCGTACTCCAGACGGAAATGGCTCTTCACGGGGCGTAGGGGGTGCCGCCTGGACCCGGGGACGGGGGGACGGTCGAGGGGCTTTCGGCCACCTCCCCCGGACGCCTTGAGGCCCGATCCGCACCCCCCCTCGAAATCCCGCACGGCCGGGCCTCGGGCGCCCGGGCGCGGCCTCGCGGGGCCGCTCCCCCGGGTCACACGTCGAGGTTCGTGGCCTCGAGGGCGTGGCGCTCGATGTAGAGACGCCGCGGCTCGACGCCGGTGCTCATCAGGATCGTGAAGATCTCATCCGCCTTCAGCTCGTCGTCCAGGGTCACCTGGTAGAGGCGTCGGCGCGCCGGGTCCATCGTCGACTCCCAGAGCTGGTCCGGGTTCATTTCGCCGAGGCCCTTGTAACGCTGGATGTCGAACTCGCCCTGGGCGCTCTCCCGCACGGCGGCGGCCAGTTGCAGGAGGTGCTTCGCTTCGCGCTCCTGCTTGCCACCCTCGACCAGCCAATCGCCCCCGCCGCGCCACGACAGCCCGCGGCTGGCCAGTCGGGCCAAGAGGGCACCGAGCTCGGCGATGCCGTTGAGGTGGCAGGTGCCCACGTCCGCATCGGAGCGGTCGAGTTCGCTTTCCGGACCCGTGTACACCGAGAGCTCGCGGCCCGACGCCAGGAGCCCGCGCTGCAGCTCGAGGAAGTTGCGCAGCTCCTGGGCCGTGTTGAAGAAGTGGTGGGTGCCGGCGACATCGGCCCAGTACTCGGGCAGCGTTTCGCCGTCCCACGCGTCGACGACCTGGGAGGGCTGGATGCGCGCCCAAGCGGGGGCCATGCGTTCGCACAGGTCCTCGAGTTGGCGCAGATCGTCCCCGAGGAGCTTCAGCTCGGCCCCTTTCCACTCCTTGCCGCTGGCGCGGTCGGTGACGGTCAGGGCATCGATGCCGCGCGCGAGCAACAACTTGCGCAGGTCCGGATCGTTGGCGACGTAGATCTCCTCGTTCTTGATCTTGATCTTGTAGAGCGGCGGCTGGGCGATGTAGAGCATGCCGTTGTCGATCAACTGCCGCATGTGGCGGAAGAAGAAGGTCAAGAGCAGCGTGCGGATGTGGGAGCCGTCCACGTCCGCGTCGGTCATGATGATCGTCTTGCCGTAGCGCAGTTTGGTCAGGTCGAACTCGTCGGCGATGCCGCAACCCAGCGCCGAAATGATGGTCTGGATCTCCGAGTGGGCCAGCATCTTGTCCGCGGTCGACTTCTCGACGTTCAGGATCTTGCCCTTGAGCGGCAGGATGGCCTGGTACCGGCGGTCGCGGCCCTCCTTCGCGGAGCCACCGGCCGAGTCACCCTCTACCAGGTAGATCTCGGACTCCTCGCGGTCGGTCGACTGGCAGTCCGCCAGCTTGCCGGGCATGTTGCCGCTGGCGAGCGCGGTTTTGCGCCGCACCAGGTCGCGTGCGCGTTTCGCGGCCTCGCGCGCCTGCATCGCGCGCTGCGCCTTCAAGAGGATCGACTTGGCCTGCGCGGGATGCTCTTCCAGGTAGATCGAGAGCTGCTCCGAGACGATCGACTGAACGATGCCCTGGATGTCGCGGTTGCCCAGTTTGTCCTTCGTCTGCCCTTCGAACTGCGGGTCGGAGATGTAAATCGACACGACCGCCGCCAATCCCTCGCGGAAGTCGTCACCGCTCGGCGCTTGACCTTCCTTGAAGAGTTTCGAGGCCTTGCCGTAGTTGTTGAGCGTCGTGGTCAATCCCGCGCGGAAGCCCGCGAGGTGCGTGCCGCCGCCGTAGGTGTTGATGTTGTTGACGAAGGTGGAAACCGTCTCCTGGTAGGCATCCGTGTACTGCATCCCGATCTCGACAACGACGGTCTGCGCCGGGTTGTCCGGGCTCGGCACCTCCTTGATGAAGTGCACGACATCCGGGTGGATGACGGTCTTGTTCTTGTTGATCGACTGCACGAACGCGACGAGACCTTCGGGGAAGTGGTAGTTCTCCGAAACTCCCGTCCGGCCGTCCTCCATGCTCAGGGCGATGCCGCGCGAACCCATCAGGTACGCGGTCTCGCGCAGGCGCCGCGAAACACGCTCGAGCTCGAACTCGGTGGTGCTGAAGATCTCGGGGTCCGGCTTGAAGCGGATCTCGGTGCCCGTGTCCGACGCGTCGCCGATGACTTTGAGCGGCTCCACACGGCGCCCGCGTTCGAAACGCATCGTGTGTTTCTTGCCGTGCTGGCGCACGGTGACTTCGAGCCACTCCGAAAGCGCGTTCACGCAGGACACGCCGACGCCGTGCAAACCGCCCGACACCTTGTAGGCACCGCTGTCGAACTTGCCGCCGGCGTGCAACTTGGTCAGCACCAGCTCGACGGCGGAAATGCCCTCCTTGCCGTGGATGCCCACGGGGATACCGCGACCGTCATCCACGACACGCACGGATCCGTCGGTCTCGAGGAACACCGAACACCGAGTCGCGTGTCCGGCCAGCGCCTCATCGATCGAGTTGTCGACCACTTCCCAGATCAAGTGGTGCAGCCCGCGCACGTCGGTGTCCCCGATGTACATCGCAGGGCGCACGCGCACGGCTTCCAGGCCCTCGAGGACTGTGATGGATTCGGCGTCGTAGCTCTTCGTAACTTTGGTATCGGACATGATCTTGAGTGGCGGGCCTAGCCCGCGTGTGGTCGGAAACTCATGCGCTGCACGAGTTCCGAACCGAGATGTTCGTTGAGCCGCCGGCGCAGGTCTTCACCGGTGAAGTTGAGCAACTCCTGCAGTTGGGCGGCCGAGTGCACGACGACTTGCATTTCGCCCCGTTGGAACCGCGTCGGATCCGTGACGCGAAGGAGCGCTTCGCCCGCTACCTCGCGGTAGGCACTGAGCACACGCTCTTCCGTCGGACTGGCGCGGATGCCGACCTCGCGCAACAGTGCGTCGAGTGCGGCATCGATGCGCGCGGGACCTTCTGCGGGCGGAGGTGTCACGGACGAAGGGGTTCGTTCGCGGCCAAACCTTTTGCCGATAGCGAGTCCACGGTCATCGCTTGTCCGCCGAGATCAAAGATCCACCGTGATCGGCATCACGATGTAGACGTAGTTCTCGCCCAGGGTGAACTTGCCCGGGGACGTGCGTTCGTTGAACTCGAGGCGCACACGGTCGCTCTCGCAGTTCTTGAGACCTTCCATGATGAAGTCCGGGTTGAATGTGATCTCGGCTTCGGTCCCTTTGGCGACGGCCTCCAACTCGGAGGTCGCCTGGCCCGTGCTGGTCGAACGACCGTGCAGCGTGATCCGGTCCGCGCGCAGGCCCACTCGCACGGCGCGTGCGTCGGACGTGGTCACGTTCGAAACGAGGCGGAGCTTGCGCGCCAGCAGTTCGGCGTCCGCTTCGACGGAGTGGTTGGTCTCGGACGGGATCACCGCGGCGTACCGCGGGAAGTCGCCTTCGATCAACCGCGCGAACACCTCGGCTCGGCGGGTCTTGACACCGAGTTGGTTCGACCCGAACTGGATCTGCACCTGTTCGAGGGGGTCGCTCAACACACGGACGATCGTCTGCATGCCCTTGGTGGGCACGATCGCGCGGCGCGGCGGGCCCGAGTCGGCGTCGATCGGGTTCGAGGCCACGGCCAAGCGCCGCCCGTCGGTCCCCACCATGCGCAAGACACCGTCCTCGACCAGGGTCAGGATGCCGTGCATCGCGTAGCGCCCCTGTTCGCGGGCCGCCGCAAACGCCGTGCGGCCGACCAGTTTGGTGAAGGTGCCCGCCTGCAGAGAGAGCGAGCCGGCCGCGTCGAAGTGCGCGACGACGGGGTACTCGTCGGGGTCTACCGTGGGTAGCTCGCACCGGTCGGCACCCGAGGTGATGACCAGTTGGTCGCCGTCCCGTTCGAGCTCCACCGTCTCGCCGACGAGGTCCCGCACGAAGTCGCTGGTGACGCGGCCGGGCGCCAAGGCGGTGCCGGGTTCCAGCACCTTGACGTCTTCGATGCGCAGCCGCAGCGAGACCTCGAGGTCCGTGCCGACCAACTCGAGCGCATCGTCGGTGGCGACGAGCAAGACGTTCTCGACCGCCGGCCGCGGGGACTTGGTGGGGATCACGCTGTTCACCAGGGCGAGGCCTTCGCGCAGGCGTTCGTGGTTGCACAGGACTTTCATGTTCGAGGCTCCGGTAGGCGGTGGACGGCTTGCTCCGACGGGTGGGGTCCTTTCCGTGGATACATCCCTAAAAGAAGGATCTTCTTAATCATCTAGGGGCCGCCGAATCTTGGATAAGTGGGAACGACGATCTTCTAGGTCGTTGGTCGGCCGGGACTTAGGTGTGCTGCACGGCGTGTGCAGAGCGCCCTTGGCACGGTGGAGAAACGGTGGAACGAAGGGGTCCTTCTTGAAGTTCTTCCACAGGGCGGGGAGACCGTCGCCGAACGGCCGGATTCCGCGTGGAGAAGTGCCGCTCGACTCCACGGTGATTCCACGCGCACTCCACGGCGGATGCACGCAGGTTGGGCGGCCCACGCAGGGGTTTTTGGGCAGTTCTCCACACTCCGTCCACAGGCAGATCCGGCGGGTTCCGCGGGAATCGAGCGCCGGTGCTTGGGTTGCATGTGGGTACGGTGGGGGCGTTGGAGGCCCATTGGGGGCCATTGAGCGGGTTCCGTCAGCCCTGTTGGCCGATGGCGCACGGGGCCCAGGGCCCCGGCGCTGGGGCAGCGCAGCGGCGGACTTTCCACGCACGTGGACCGCGCCACAGTGTAGTGCCTCCGGGCGGCTTCCCCGCCTGTCAAGTGCCGGCCCAGGGCGCGGAATTCCAGGCTCCAGGGCGCCCCTTGGCAGGCCGTCCGTCGGGGTGTGTCCTGGGGCCCCAGGGGCGGCCTCTCGCGGGGCTGCGAGGGTGTGGCGGCGGGCGCTCGGGACGGGCCCCGCCCGTCCTCGATAGGGGGTTAGGTCCGGCCGCGCAGACGCGCGAGGAGGTCGGAGAGCACTTCCTGGGATTCCGCCTCGGACTTGGCCGCGGCCGAGACCTTGTGGATCGCGTACAGCACGGTCGAGTGGTCGCGGCCCCCGTAGAACCCGCCGATCTCCTCGAGGGAGAGGCGAGTGACCTGGCGGGCCAGGTACATGCCCACCTGTCGGGCGTGGGCGATCTGGGCGGTGCGTTTGCGCGACTGCAGGTCCGCGAGTCGCACGCCGAAGTGTTCGGTCACCACTCGAAGCACGTCTTCCATCGTGGGCGCGCCGACCCGCTGGGAGAAGACGTCGCGGAGGCACTCGCGGGCCAGTTCCACCGTCACCGGCAGTTTGGCCAGTCCTGCAAAACCGAGCACCTTGGTGACGGCTCCTTCGAGTTCGCGGATGTTCGTGTCGAGGCGTTCGGCCAGGAGCCGGGCCACGTCCTCGGGCAACTCGGAGCCGCGCTCGCGGCTCTTGCGCTTGAGGATCGCCATCCGTGTTTCGTAGCAGGGCGGCTCCATCTCGGTGACGAGGCCCCACTTGAAGCGGGACACGAGGCGTCCCTGCAGGCTGGGGATGTCCTTCGGCGGACTGTCCGAGGACAGCACGATCTGCTTGCCCGCGTTGTAGAGCGTGTTGAACGTGTGGAAGAACTCCTCTTGGGTGCGTTCCTTGTTCGCCAAGAGGTGGATGTCGTCGACGACGAGCACGTCGACGTTGCGGTACTTGTTGCGGAACTTCTGCAGGTCGCCGTTCTCGAGGGCGTTGATGAAGTGGTTGACGAACGTCTCGCAGGACAGGTACAGGATCCCGATGTTCGGATCGCGCTCGAGCAGCGCGTGGCACAGCGACTGCATCAGGTGGGTCTTTCCGAGACCGACGTTGCCGTGCAGGAAGAACGGGTTGTAGGTCTTGCCCGGTGACTCGGACACACCGAAGGCGGCGGCCTGCGCGAAGCGGTTGCAAGGACCGACCACGAAGTTCTCGAAACGGTAGTTGCCGTTGAGACCGAAGTCGCTGGCCGAGAGCAGACCCATGCGCGACGGCGCAGCGCGGGTCGGTCGCCCACTGGAGATGCTGTTCGGGTGGTCGACGGGTGCGACGCGGCTCTCGGGCGTCTCGGGTCGGTCGCTGCGCAACTCGCGTTGGGCGGCGCTGGCCGCGCGGGTCTGCAGCGTCAGCTCGGGATCGACGACGAACACCAGCTCGTGCGCCGCGCCGAGCACTTCGGTCACGGCCGACTCGATCTGGGTGCGGTAGTACTTTTGCAGCCACTCGGACGTGAAGCCCGTGCTGACTGCGATGGTCACGCGGCCTTCGTCGAGGCCGCGCAAAGCCGTGGACAGGAACCACGTGGCGAACTGCTCCCGTTGCACCTGGGCGGCGAGGACATCCAGGATCGCGCGCCAGAGGGCTTCCAGTTCCCGGGCCGAGGGCGCCGTGGGACCGGGAAGCGCCCGGTCGTCCACGGGCGTTGCAGCGTCGTGGGAGGCGCCGGCGCCACGTGCCCCCGGCGCGCCCGCGTGGACCGCCACCGGTCGACCCGCGGAGGTGCGGTCGGCCGCGTCGTCGGGCGATTGGGGGGGCTCGTCGGCGGGCACGTGATGGGGGGTCTTGGACTGCATGCCGGGAGGATGGGCCGGGGCGTTGCGCGCCGCCGGTTGGCTGGAGTGCCGATGTGCGAGGGCAGCCCACCGGGCCGCGCTCGTGCGCTACTCCCGGGAGGGCCTCTGACTCAAGTCCGGTTCCGTCGCGGACCGGCGCGTCCACAGCCCACGGCGTCGCGCGGCGCCACACCGGTGTGGGTGCGGAGCGGCGTCAGGTCGCGGGCGATGGGGAAACGCTGGTGCACGGGACGGGGACAGCGCTCTCGAAGCAGGTGGTCGTTTGTGCGGTGAAGACTTCGCCGCGGGCGTCCGTCGTCCGCCGCGCGTCGGCGCCCGGGGGCGTCGATGTGGCTAGGCTCGGGAGTTCGTCGCGGTCGCCGTCCGGTGCGGACCCCAGTGGGGTTCGCTTCGGTCGGCGGTCGGGGCGCATTAGAGAGCCGCTGCCCGGAGGGGTCAACGTCAGATATCCCCAAACATGCGCACGTTCTTCACAACGGGCCGTCGCTGCTGCACCTTGCGCGCGACGGGACCAAAACCGACACCAAGATGTCCACAGCGCGTTGACTTTCTTCGGCGGTGGTTGTCGCGCCAACCGAGAGGCGCAGCGCCGCGCGGGCGCGGTCAGGTTCGTAACCAAGGGCGAGCAGCACCGGCGACGGTTCGAGGGAGCCGCTGGCGCAGGCCGAACCCGCGCTGACTTCGAGTCCCTCCAAGTCGAGGCGCGCCACCAACATCCTGCCATCCGCCGCGCCCGGCGGCGCGAGGACACACAAGGTATTGGGCAAACGGCGTTCGCGCTCGAGCGGCGGACCGGCCAACTCGATGCCCGGCACCCGCGCGGCGAGCGCGCGCCACATCGCTCCCGTCAACGCGGCCATGCGCGCGGCGGTCTCGACGCGTTCGGCCACGGCCAACTCGATCGCCACGGCAGCCGCGGTGAGCGCGGCCGCGTTCTCCGTGCCCGGGCGCAGGCCCCTCTCCTGTCCACCGCCGGCCAGGATGGGTCCGAGGGGCACACCCCGGCGCACGACGAGCACACCCACCCCCAAGGGGCCGCCCAGCTTGTGCGCGGAGAAGGCGGCCATGTCCACGCCGTCGAGCTCCAGCGGCCGTCGCCCGAGGGCCTGGACGCCATCGACGAACAGCCGCGGTCGCCCCGGGCCGCGGCCGAGCAATTCGCGGGCCCGCGGCACGTCGTGGGCCGTGCCGATCTCGTGGTTGCCCGCCGAGAGGGCCACCAGGGCCAGGCCTCCGGCCGTGGCCGCCTGCTCCAGCGTGTCGGGCACGAGCTCGCCCTCGCGGTCGACCGCCAGACTTCGGTGCGGGTGGCCGCGGGCGACGAGGCGCTCGGCCGCACCCCGGACGGCCGCGTGTTCCGTCGGCGCCGACGCGAACGCCGCGCCCGGACCCACGGTTCCGAGGTGGCCCGCGATCGCCAGGTGGATCGCCTCGGTGGCCCCACCCGTGAACAGCACCTCCTCCTCGTGCACACCGAGGGCGGCCGCGACGCGCTCGCGGGCCTCGTCGATGCACTGGCGCGCGCGCCGCCCCGACGTGTGCAGGCTGGACGGATTGCCGAGGCCGGCGTCGAGTGCCTCCAGCCACGCAGCTCGGGCCTCGGGACGCAGGGGCGTCGTCGCGTTGTGGTCCAGGTGGATGGCCATCGCCGTGGGGGGCTCTAGAGGAGGCCCGCGTAGAACGCGAGGTGGCGTTCGAGGCCCAACGCGCGATCGTAGCGCTCCCGCGCGCGCGACCGACCCATGTCGGCGAGCGCTCGGGCCCTGTCGGCGAGCGCTCGGGTGCTCTTGGGGTCCGCGAACGTGTCCTGGATCGCGTCGGCGAGACCCCGCGGGTCCCCGGGTGGCACCAGTCGGCCGGCGGGACCCACCAGGTCCACGAGGCCGCCCACCGCGCTCGCCAACAGGGGGCAACCGGCGGCGAGGGCCTCCAGGGCGACCATCCCGAAGGACTCCCTGCGGCTCGGCACCACCACCAGGTCGGCCGCGTGGAGGTCTTTGGGTCCGAGGGGCACCGGCCCGAGGAACCGCACTCCCCGGGGCGCCCGGGCCGCCAACGGCGCCGCCAACGAGCCGTCACCGTGGACCCGGAGGCTGGGTCGTGGTTCAGGCAGCAGCTCGAGGGCGCTGAGGAGCACATCTAGACCTTTCCATGGCTCTAAATGTCCCACAAAAAGGAGGTTAGGCGTCCCAGGGACCTGTCGAGACTCCCCCCGAGGCACGTCGTCGACCCAACGCGCGCAATCTAGGAAATTGGGGATCACTTGAGCCTCCTCAACTTCCTCTTTGCACTGCACTCGTAGCCATTCGGAGGGTACGGCCACTGCCGCGCAACGGGCGGCCAGCGCGGTCAGGGCGCCGCGCCTGGAATCCGCTGCGACGTCGCTGCCGTGCAGGGTCAGCGCAACGGGAAGGCCCGCATGGCGGGCAAACGCCAGGGCGATCGGTAGGTGCGCACCGGCGAAGTGCACGTGCACGAGGTCGAACGGCCGAACTCGGTGTTCCCGCTCGAGGGCGGCGGCCAGCGCCGGCCCGGGTAGGGCCTCGACCCAACCTGGCCCGGGCTGCGGCGCGCACGCCTCACCTGGAAGGGCGGACAGGCGGGGCACGGGACGCGCGCCGAACAGCACGGGAGCTCCGCCCGCCTCGGCCAGCGCCAACGCCACTTCGGCCGCGGCGCTGGAACTGCCGCCGATCCCGCCGAGGGCTAGCAACGCGACCCGCGGAACGGGTGCCGATTCAGGCCGAGCTGCGTCCACGGCCCGGCTCGACTTCGATCGCGTCGTCGGGCAACTCGGGCAGCTCCGCGAGTTCGTGCGGTTCGAACCGCGTCGCGTCCGCCGTCGACCCGCGCGCGCCGTGGTCCGTCGTGGTGCTGTCGTCGGCTTCGCGCTGCGCGGCGTCGGCGGAGTCGTCGGCAGAGGCGTCGGAAACTTCGGCGGCGTGCGGGTCGTGCGTCTCGCGCGACGCGGGCTCCGCACCATCGCCGTGGATGGGCGCAGATGGCTCTTCACGCGCGTCGCTCTTCTGCACGGCGGAGTGTTCGGGCCGCGGCACCAGCACCTCCGCGAGCGGCGCGTTCTCAAGCACCGCGTTGTCCACGGCCTCGTCGGACGCACCCGTGGCAGCCGTGGCCGCAGCCGCACTCGCCGTCGGTGTGGTCGCACGTCCGTGGCGCTCTTGCTCCAACACCTCTTCCGCGAGCTGCTCGTAATCGCGCGCACCGCTGGATTCGGGCGCGTACTCGAACACACTTTGGCCGTAGCTCGGCGCCTCGGCCAGTTTTACGTTGGTGCCGATGGCGCGCCGAAAACACTGTTCGGGGAAGTAGCGGCGCAGCTCGCCGAGCACTTCGCGCGCGAGGCGCAGCCGACTGTCGTAGAGGCACGGCACGATGCCGGTGACGGCCAACGTCGGATTCAAGCGGCGTTGCAAGAGGCCGATCACGTCGAGGAGCCGGGTCATGCCCTGCAGCGCGAGAAACTCCGTCTGCAGTGCGATGAACACTTCGCGCGCCGCGACGAGCGCGTTGATGGACAGCAGGCCAAGGCTTGGCGGACAGTCGAAGATCAGGTACTCGGCGGGCGCACCACCGGTTGCGGCGCGGGCCTTCTCTTCCCACTCGTCCACCGCTTCGCGCAGGATCAACTCGCGGCCCATCTCGCTGGCCATTTCGAGTTCGGCGCCGGCGAGGTCCACGTTCGTCGGCACCACGGAAAGCCCCGGTGTGCGCGTGGGCACGATCGCCTGGGCCATGGTGAACGAGCCGGTCAACACGCCGTAGCTCGAGGGCGCCCCGCGCTCCACTTCCACGCTGAGGTGGGTGCTCAAGTTGCCCTGGGGATCCAGGTCCACGAGCACCACACGCCGACCCGTTCGGGCCAGGGCTGCGCCGAGGTTGACGGCGGTGGTTGTCTTGCCGACACCACCCTTTTGGTTGACGAGCGCGATGCGGCGCATGGAGGGGTGGCGATTGTAGCCAGGTGAAGCGCGCGCCGCTTCGCGCGGCGTGGCGCTTACAGGAGATCGAGGTCGCGGAGCGCGTCGATCCCAGCGGCGTGCGCGAGCCAGAGAGGCTCCCCTTCCCTTCCGCGCGCGCCGTAGTGCGCGGCAGTGGCCTGGGCCCGCTCGAGGATGTTCTGGCCGCCGGGCAAGTGTTGGCCGCGGTCCGCGGGGCCCTGGGGCTCCAGTTGCGAGCGGTGGCAGCGCACGGCATCCCACTTGGCCGCGCGTTCGTCGGCGGAGAGCTGCAACACCCAGTCGGGCGGCGCGAGGCCGGGATCGCCCGGCGACCGTGCCGCGGCTCCCGCAAGGCCGGGTGTCGCCCGCCCAGTGCGTTCCAGGGCGTCCCGCACCCACCGGGCGGCGGCGCGGTGGTCCGGGTGGGGGTCGAGGTGGCCGTGCACGAGCACCAGGGCGGGTTCGAGGCGCACCAGGTGCTCGGCGAGCCGCTCGGCGGCGCGCGGCACCGACACGACGTTGCCGTCGGGCCAGCCGAGGCACTCGCGCAGGCAAACTCCGAGGCGGAGGGCCGCCGCGCAGGCTTCGTCGCGCCGCAACGCGGCGGTCCCGCGTGTGCCGGCCTCCCCCGCCGTCAGGTCGAGGATCGCTGCCGTCCGCCCGCGCGCCGCCGCCCGAGCCAGGAGGCCCCCGAAGGCCAGTTCGGCGTCGTCCGGGTGGGCCATCACCGCCAGCAGGTCGATCCCCGTCACAGCCAGCCCGCCAGGGTTCCGTCCAGGTGGACGACCACCCCTTCCGTAGGGAACGGGTCGAGGCCCTCAAGCAGTTCCCCGACCCAACTGTCCCCTGCGGCCGCCAGGAAGGCCAGCAACCCGAGCACCCGCTCCTGGGGCCGCCCGAGGGGCCAAACCATGGCCCCGACGCGGCGCAGGTGCCGTCGGTCCTTGCCGCGGCGGTTGTCGAACACCCGCTGGAGGCGCCCCTGGACCTCGCCGAGCTGCTTCTCGCCGAGCGACACCACCCGGCGCAGGCGCTGCGCGAGTCCGGGGTCCAGTGCGGCGATCTCGCGACGCAGCTCGAGCAGCTCGGCCCGGTGCCGCTGGCCGGCTTCGCGCAGCTTCTGGAGGACTAAAGGGGTGTCTTCTTGGTTTCGTTGGGGATTCAAAAGCGATGGATCGCCCATCACGTCCACGATGCGGATCCCGCTGCGCTCTGCTGCCTCCCGCAGCCGAGGTGTGGTGACCAGAACGGTAGATCGCAGTACGAAGTTGCCCCTTTGGACCCCCGCCGCGCGCCGCAGTTCCCCCAGGTGCGCCTGGTAAGCGAGCTCCCCCGGACCGCCCACGTACGCGGCTACGGGCACCAGCAGGTCCTGGACCAGCGGCCGCAGGAGCGCGCCGGCGGACCAGTGGCTCGGCTGGCCGCGGACCATGCTCGCCAGCTCTTCGTCCGTGCGCTCTGCTCCGACGTCCTCTCCGTCGAGCCGCCAGCCCTGTGGGTAGCGCCGCACGGCCCGGCGCAGTCCGCCCTCCATGTGGAACAGCAGCGCGGGGGGCTGTGCGGCCTCCGGTTGGGGCTGTCCACCGGCCACGAGCCGCTGCCGCGCCCGTTCCAGGGCGGCCGGGGGGTGCGCGAGCACCAGTCGGGCGAGGGCTCTGCCCGACGCCGCACCGAGCCGGTGGGACTCGAGCACCAAGAGGCCGTGGGGCCCGAAGAGCTCGAGCCACGCCCGGGTGCGGGCCGTGACCAGGGTCTCCCCGGACCGCGGCAGCAGAAGGTGCAGCAGGGTTTCGGTCCGCGCTCCGGCGGGGAGCAGCGTTCGAAGCTGGGCGAACACGGCGTCGAGCGACTGCTCGGCCGATCGCACGGGCCGAGACCAGAGGGCGAAGCGGGAGGCGCCGAAGTTCGGGAGGCCCACCTTGACCGCGTCCAGGTGCACGTTCACGAGGCGCAGGTCGTTGGCCTCGTCGGCGTCGTGGTCGTCCCCGTGGTTCCAAAACACGGGCACCACCGGGTGGGCGAAGTGGCGCTCCAGGTCGCGGGCCAGTCGGACCGTGTGGAGGGTTTTGACTGCGTCGAGCAGGGCCCCGCCCCCTAGACCGGGTTGCTGGCCGCACAGAACGAACCACGCGGTGGGCAACTGTGCGCGGGCCAGCGCGGAACGCACGCCCTCGTCCGCGGGCTCGGACAGGGGTCCGACGGCGGTCGCTGCGCCGCGCAGCAGCTCCACCAGTTCGGCACGCTCGAGGAGCTCCGGGTCGACCTCGCCCGGCGGAACCACTTCCTCGGCACGCCGCGGAAGGTGGAGATCGAGGTGCGCGGGCTCTGGCCGCCCGGCCAGGGCCGCCAAAGCGAGGGGCCCGAGGCCGAACCGGTCGATGGGCGCGAACTCGAGGGCGAGCGGCATGGCCGTGGGGCGCGGGCTACCGCTGTTCCAGCGCGCCGCGCAGGTCCGCCAGCATGGCATCGAGGGCCCGGTCCGCTGCGTCCAGCCAATCGGCGGGCGCGCCCTTGCTGCGGTAGGCAAACGCGATGCCGCGGGACGAGGCGACGAGCGCCCCGGCGTATCCCTCGCCGAAAGCAGGGACCACGTCCTTCGCCGTGGCGCCCTGTGCCCCGTAGCCGGGCAACAGCAAGATCGAACGGGGCAACAACGCGCGCCAGTGGGCCAGCTCGTCGGCGTGTGTCGCCCCGACCACGGCACCCAGGGACGACCATCCCGAGGCGCCCATCAGGCGCTGTCCCAGCTCGACCACGTCCGCCGCAACACGCTCGGCCAGCGGCGGCTCCCCCACCCGTTGGTAGCGACTGCTGCCCGGGTTGGACGTGCGCACCAGGACAAAGGCGCCCGCATCCGCCTGCGCACACGTCTCGACAAACGGCTCCAGGGTGTCGCGACCCAGGTACGGGCTCAGCGTCATCGCGTCCGCGCGGCCTTGGGAGCCCACACCCTGGTCCAGGAGGTGGGCCTGGGCGTAGGCGGTGGCTGTGCTGGCGATGTCCCCGCGTTTCACATCGGCGACGACGAGCAGGCCTTTGGCGCGGGCGTGCTCCACCACCCGTTCCCAGGCCAACGCGCCGTCGGCGCCGAGCAACTCGAAGAACGCGGACTGGGGCTTCACGGCGGGCACCCGGTCCCCCAGTCGATCGACCAGTTGGCAACAGAAGTCGCCGATGGAGCGCGCGCGGTCGGCACGCGGCACCGTCGGGTCCGCGGCCACGGCGAAAGGCGGCGGCAGCAACTCGGGGTGCGGGTCCAGTCCGAGCAGGCAGGCGCTTTCCTTGGAGCGCACCGCCGCGTGCAGGCGATCGGCGAAGTTCATGGTGGGGTGGGGCTGCGGAGCATCTTACGGGTGGCGGGTCCGGCAATCCCGCGCGTCGACCCGTGGAATCACGGCGCGAGGAACCGCCGCCCCACGCCGTCCGCCAGAGGCAGGCCGCGTTCGCTCAAGCGAAACCTCTCGCCGTCGCGCTCGAGCAACCCCTGGCCCAGCAGCTCTTCCGCGGTCGCCTCGGCCCGGTCGGGTTCACCGTCGAGTGGCGACCAACGCGCGCGCTCCCTCGCCTCGACTGCGCTCAGGCCCACGCCAAGTCGCAGACCCAACCACCAGGTCTCGCCGAGGCGGGCGGGTCCGTCCAACTCCTCGCCCCACTCGGCGGCCGACTCACCGCGCAGCACGGGTCGTTTCCACGGCTCGATGGAACGCGGATTGCCAAAGCGCCGGTTGCCGACCTTGCTGACGGCGCTCGGTCCGATGCCTACGTATTGCGCGTTCTGCCAATAGCCGATGTTGTGCCGGCACTCCTGGCCCGGGCGCGCGTAGTTCGATATCTCGTAGGCGTGCAGGCCGGCTTGCCGGCACAGGTCGCGCGCGCTGTGGAACTGCGCCAACTCGACCTCTTCCTCCAAACTCTGCACGTCGCCGCGCGCGTGCCATCGCGCAAACGCGGTGCCCGGTTCGATCGTCAGGTTGTAGGCGGAGAGGTGATCCGGTGCGAGCAAGAGCACCGTCTCCAACTCCCGGCGCCAGTCTTCGTCGCTCTGGTCGGGAGCGGCGTAGATCAGGTCGACGCTGAGCCGCTCGCAACCCGCCGACCGCGCGTTCTGGAACGCCGCGAAACTCATCGCGGGCGTGTGCACTCGACCGAACAACTCGAGCCGCTTCGGGTCCAGTGTTTGGAATCCGATCGACAGGCGCTGGATGCCGGCCTCGAGCAATGCCTCGGCCTTGTGTGCATCCAAGCTCTCGGGGTTGCACTCGGCGGTGACCTCCGTAGCGGACTCGCGCCATCCGATCAGGTCGTCTAGTGCGTCGAGCCAACGTGCGATCGCCGGCGCGGGATAGAGCGACGGGGTGCCGCCGCCCAGGAACACCGTGCGCGGTTGCTGGGGCGCACGCATTCGTGCCTCCGCCAGCAGCGCTTCCAGCACGCCGTCGAGATCTTGTCCCGCGGCCGGCAGCGAGAAGAAGTCGCAGTAGGTGCACTTGGCCGCACAGAACGGCAAGTGCACGTAGAGCGCCGTTCCCGGCGGGGCGCTTTGGACGGCGTCCATGGGGAGACGAGCGTACCCGCTCGCCCCCGGCTTCGACTCACCCCCCTTCGATGACCTTTTGCAGGCGCGCCAACACGTCCCGTTCGATCTGGCGCACCCGTTCCCGTGTGAGGCCGACGATCTTGCCGATCTCCTTCAGTGTCATCGGTTCCGCGCCGTTGCCGAGGCCGTAACGCAGGCGCAGGATCGTTGCTTCGCGTTCGTCGATCCCACCGAGCAGGTCGGACAGCTTCGATAGAAGGTCCGCGTGGGTGATCTGTTCTTCGGGATTCTCGACGCGCGGGTCCTCCACCACATCCTGGTGCTGGCTCATGGCGTCCAGGGAAACCTGCGGTCCCATGCTCGACGTTTCGATCGTCTGGCGGAGCACGGCCCAGCTCTCTTCGGGGATCCCGAGTTCGTTGGCCACTTCGGTGATGCTCGGAGTGCGGCCGAGGCGGAACGCCAACTCTTGGCTCACGCCGCGCCACTTCGAGATCATCTCGTTCATGTAGCCCGGCACACGCACGGACTGCACGGAACTGGTGAGGGCCCGGCGGATCGACTGTTTGATCCACCACGACCCGTAGGTCGAGAAGCGGCACCCCGCCTTCGGGTCGAACTTCTCCGCGGCCTTCAGCAAGCCGATGTTGCCCTCGGCGATGAGGTCCTGAAGCGAAAGGCCGCGCTCCGCGTACATCTTCGCGATCGACACCACGAGGCGCAGGTTCGCGCGGATCATGTGCTCGCGGGCTTCCAGGTCGCCGGACTGGATGCGGTGGCCGAGTTCGATTTCCTGTTCGGCGGTCAAGAGGGGGACCTCGTTGATCTCCTGCAGGTAGGTTTCGAGACAACGCTCGCTGCTCATCGAGAATTCCTTGGGGCGCTGCCGAGGGGGATTGGCGGGGGACCGCGGTGCAAGCCGCAGTCCGACTTGGGCCCATCGGTCCCTGCTCCGGCGCGTCTTGAGGCGAGCAGCCTTTTGCCGCCGCGTTCGGCGCCGCCGCCTCCCTGTTCGTCCCCGGGCTGCGGGCCGGGCCCTTGGCCTTTCGCGCGATCGCCCCCGGTCGGGTACGTTGGAGCAGAGTTCCCCGAACCATGCCCGACACAGCGCACCTGGAAACCCTCGTCCGTGAACAGGAGTTCGCGCGCCAACTCGAGGTGGAGGGCCGGTTGTTCCTGCAGTTGATCGCCCGTTTGCGGCAGGACGCGGAACTGGGTGGGGCGGGGCTGCACAAGCCGCACTACTTCCACCTAATCCAGGCTTCCAACGATTTGGAAACATATCTGGACGACCACGGGGCCCGTTACAATCGCACCTACAGGTTCTTCACAGAGCTGGTGGCCGGGCTGCGTGGATTCGCCCAAGCCGGTTACCGACTGACTCACCTGCGGGGGCGGCTCGACTCGTACGGCGCGCCCCAGTGGCGACCCGAGACGTTGGCGGTGGAGACGAGCCAGGCGATCGAGCGGGCCCTGGCGTTTGTCCAGGGCGGGGTCGCGGCCCTCGCCGGCGCGCTCCAGGCGGAAGCGACGACGGTCGGCCTGGCGCTCCCGAGCAGTCCGCTCCAGGACCAGCGGTTTTTGCCCCCGGAAGCCCGCACGCGCCTCCCGCGCAACGTGGGGCAGGACGAGCTGGTCGACGAAGAGCAGAAGATCGCGGAGGTGGCTTCCAAGTTCCTCCAGGCCTGCCAGTTGCTGGTGGACATCGATGTGCGCCCAATCTCGGATCCGGAGGCCCGCCACACCTTCCTCACCGCCCTCTGCACCGAGGAGCAGGCACGTGTCTACGAGGCCGTCGTTCACAACCTCCAGTCGACCTACGACACCTACATCAAGAACACCGTGCTGGAAGCGCGGGACGCGCGGTTGCCCCTCCTGCGCGGTTA
Organism: Planctomycetaceae bacterium; assembly: GCA_016125265.1. Lineage (GTDB taxonomy): Bacteria > Planctomycetota > UBA1135 > UBA1135 > RI-242. The sequence goes on along the minus strand of WGMC01000007.1, from coordinate 46,802 downwards.
CGCCTCGACGGTTCTCCATCTGCTCGAGGCGATCACCGAACTGACCCACTTCCACGAGCGCCACGAAAGCGAGGCACGTGCTACCCGATCCCGCGACCGGATGGCGGAGGTGGTGGCCCGCGAGCAAGTCGAGAAGGTTGTGCTGTGCGACCTGCTCGTCTCCGCGCGAAGCCTACTCGAGGCCGGCCGGGTGGTTGCGGAGGACCTTCTCCCGTCGTACCTCACGGTGCAGGAGATGGAGGTCGAGCTCGGCGACGGCCTGCATGTGCACGCCCGGCCCGCAGCGCTTATCGTGGGCATCGTCAACCACCACGGCACACCTGTCGAAGTGCAGATCGGCGATCGACGATGCAACGCGGGTTCGATCCTGGAGCTGCTGGTCGCCGTCGGAGGCCGACCGGACGTGCGGCTCTTCCGCTTCCGCGGCGACCAACATCCGCTGCGCGACATCGCCGTCCTCTTCGAAAGTGGTCTGGGTGAGGGTGGCATCGACACCCTACCCGACCGCCTGGGTTACCTGCGGGCGCGCTGACGCCTGGCCCAAACTGGCCACAACTGCCGAATGGCGACGGTCGGCGAGGTTCGCGGGGCGACGGTCAGACGCCGAGCCACAGTCGGTCGGCCAACATCGGCGGTAGGCCCGCACTCCGGATCCGAAGGACCTCCCTCTCGATGTCGTATTCACGCCGATGGATCCAGACCTTGTGCTGGTCGCTGTCAAACAGCGCCACCGCCAAGCGCGGATCTTCGTCCCGTGGTTGGCCGACGCTGCCGACGTTGACCACGGCGCGGGTGGCCTCGGCAAGATCAATCACCGGGTCCGGGCAGTAGGCCAGGCGTTCGGGGCACTCCGCCGGGCGGAGTACGGCCACGGGAATGTGGCTGTGGCCCACAAAACAGACCGGCTTGCTCATGGCACGCAAGGTCGGCTCCGCGTCGCGAATGCCCAGGAGGTAGTCGAAGTTCTGGGGGCTGTTCAGTGTGCCGTGGGCCACCTGGCAGTGGGGCAGTTCGAGGGTCAACGGCAGGCCGCGAAGCCACTCCAGGTCTGTCTCGCTCAGTCGGCCTCGGGTCCAGTCGATGGCGGCCCGGGCGTACTGGTTGAAGAAGGTGGTGTCCACCTCGTACACACATGCGGCATCGTGGTTGCCCTTGACCACCAACGCGCGCACCTCCCGGAGCAGGTCGATGCACTCGGTGGGAGCCGCGCCGTAACCCACGACATCCCCCACACTCACGATGACCTCGGCGCCCAGTTCCTCCAGGGTGTCGAGTGCCGTTTCGAGGGCTGCCAGGTTGGCGTGGATGTCGCCGAGGATTCCGTAGCGCATGCCTAGTCGGTGTCCGAACGGGGCCCGCTTCGGCGGGGTAGGGTGAGAGCCAAGACGGTCCAGCCCGCGGTGGCCAACAGAACGCCGGGGAGCAGGTTCCACGTGGAACCCCCCCAGTTCGCCCAGAGGTGGAGAAGGGATCGGCTGTCCAGGGCTGTCGGCCAAACGGCGACCCCCGGGATCCGGAGGGCGGCCGGCAACCACCACGACAGGGCGAGAAAGACAAGTGCCGCCGGGAGTGGCCCCCGCACGGCGCGCAGGCATAACAGTCCGAGTCCGACTTGGGGTGCCGCTACCCAGAGCAGCGACGGCTTCATCGATCGATGTTCCACGTGGAACATGGCGCCGTCCCAGAGCACTGGCAACAGTGCGACGCCTCCCGCCGCGACCAAAACAGCGCACTGGGCAACGAGTTCTCCCGGTGCCGCAAGTTCTTGGGTCAGGGACCGTCTCCCGGCTAGTCGTAGGATGAAAAGCGCCTGAACTGCAACCAGGCATAGCCAGGACCAGTCTAGTTGGGTGGCGTTGATGCCCTCTGCCTGGGGTAGCGCCAACTCCAGGAGCCTGTTTTGGACCCAGCCGCCGCCCAAGACAAGGACCAGCGCCGGGCCCGACCATGCTTGGGACAATGTCCAGCGTCCCTCGGCCTCCAGAACGGTGAGCCAGGAGCCAAGTCGCGGGACCACCCCTGCTATTCCCGACGTCCGTCCGCGGCCCTGATCAGCTCTCGACACGCAGGCAGGGTAGCTCTACCTTGCCCGTGGTTCCACGTGGAACCTCTTCGTATCCCCCCTTCCGAACCGACAACGATGGAACGCCGACTCGGCCGAGGCCTTGGATCCCTTCTCTCCGACCGCGATAGCTCCCGCGAGTCACCCTCCTCCACCTCCAACATCGATGTGGGGCTGATCCGGCCCAACCCGCACCAGCCGCGGCGCCACTTTGACCCGGAGGGCCTGGAGGAGCTGGCCGAGAGCCTGCGCCAGCACGGGGTCCTGCAACCGATCGTGGTCCGTCAGGCGGGATCCATCTTCGAGCTCATTGCCGGGGAACGTCGCCTCCGTGCGGCGCAGCGCATCGGGATGACCCAGATTCCCGCCGTGGTGCGGCGGGACGTATCCGACGAGCTGATGTTGGAGCTCGCCCTGGTCGAGAACGTGCAGCGGCGCGATCTGGACCCGATCGAGAGGGCGCTCGGCTACCGTCAGCTCCTCGAGCAGCTTTCTCTCACCCAAGAGGAAGTGGCCCAACGGGTCGGTCTAAAGCGCGCGACCGTCACCAACCACATACGACTGCTGGAGTTGCCGGCGCCGGTCCAGGAGGCCCTGGTCCGCGGACTGATCTCCATGGGCCACGCGAGGGCGTTGTTGGGTGTACCCGACGCGACACTACGGGTGGATCTCGCCGCCAAGATGGTGGAAGAGGGCTGGAGTGTGCGCGAAGTCGAACGGCGTGTCCGCGAGCTGGTCCAACCCCCGAGCCCGGCAGAACCGGTGGCCCCGGAACGGCCCGCAGAGCCCGAGTCGGACGAGTCTGAGGGCGGCGGAGCGGTGCGCTCGGTGGAAATCCCGTCCTGGGTCGCCGGCGTCCAGGACCGCCTCCAGGAGTCCCTGGGGACCCGGGTGGAGGTTCGCGCCCGGCCCGGTTACAGCGGCCAGATCGTGGTGCACTACTTCGACCGCGAGGAACTGGAGCGGCTCCTGGACCAGTTGGCCCCGCCGCAACGCATCTGACCAAGGCGAGGGGGCCGCCTAGCCCCCCAGTAGCTCCAGAAGCCCACTGGGGGACTTCCACCCCGCAGGCGGACTCTCCCCCGGAATGGCCGAGACCGGCGGGCTTCGGACCCGCCCTCGGGGGGCGACTGGTCCTAGAGTCGGGAGGCGCTCAGGATGGTCGCCGGTTCGCGAGGGCGCTCGGTGCCGGTGACCAGTTCGGCTGTTTCGATGGCCTCGATCGCAGGCCAGCCCGAGATCACCGTCCCAAACACCGTGTGGAGGCCGTCCAAGTGGTGGGGGGAGCCGGTGGTGATGTAGAACTGGCTGCCGCTGCTTTGGACTTCACCGCCCATCTTGGCCGCGGCCAGGGCCCCGCGGAAGTGGATCAGGTCGTTGGGCTCCGCGTCGATCTTGTAACCCGGTCCGCCCATGCCCCACGAGCCCGGATCCAACTCCTTGGAGTTGGGATCGCCGCCCTGGATCATGAAGTCGCGCACGACCCGGTGGAAACGCGTGCCCGTGTAGTAGCCCTCGTCCACCAGCTTGAGGAAGTTCTCCACATGCTTCGGCGCGCGGTCGGCGTAGAGGCCCAGCTCGATGGGACCGGCGCTGGTCTCGAGTCGAACGCGAGGGGAGCCCTCCGGCAGCGGGGGATTCTCGAACAGATGCCCGTTGGCGGACTTCCACTCGGCCATGGCCCGACTGCGCTGTTCGAGCAAAGCCGCCGCGGCGAGGCTCTGTTCCCCGTCCTTCAGCACGTCCCAGGTGGTCAGCGGGTGGCTGGGATACTCGCGCTTCAGCCGCGCAGCCGTGTCGGCCGCCTCCGCGAACTTGTCCTGCTTGGCGTAGGCCGTGGCCGCCAGCGCCAGGGACCACGGTCCAGCCGGCTGGCCGCTGTACTTGTCGGCGAGCGCGACAAGTTCTTCCGGCGTCGCAAGGTAGTTGGCTTGGGGTTGACCGAACTGGGAGCTGGTGAACTCGACTTTGGTCCTCAGCTCATCCCAGCCCTTGTCCGCCACCTCGCGCGCCGCCTCCGTCTGGGACGCCCGGTAGAGGATCGCCGCCGACAGAAGCGCGAAGGTGATGGCAAAGCCCTTCCAGTAGCGTTCGAAGAAAATCGCTAGGGCAGAGCGTTCGCCGATCGGCGCGATGGTGACTTCGGTTGCGGCCTTGTGCTGGGCCATGGGAGTGAGCGGTTGGGAGCCGGCGGGAGTTGGTTCTAGATTCCCACCATTTGGATTCTAAATGACCCAGATCTGGCGGTGTGGATTGCTCGCACGTGCCAAGTCGGAGTACGCGCGGAACACCCCCCGCGGGCTGTCCGAAGCGAGCTCCCGCTCTGGGTCTGGGCTAGCGAAGCGGGCGCAGGATCGTATCGCCCCCGGGGTGAGCCCACAAGGAACCGCAACCCCGCCCCGAGGTCCGTCGCCGCGCCTCCCGCGGTATCGTGCTTGGCCCACTGGGATCCCCCTCCGCCGTGCACCCCAGCTCACTCCGATCATGTTGCACCACGCCCTGTTGCTTTTTGTCCTCGCCCCCGCGGTCGACGCCCGGCCCGACGCCTCGGTGTCCCTGGTCCAGCAGGACCAGCGGGCCGAGTTCGACAAGCGCCTGAAGGAAGCGCGCGGGGACCGCGACAAACTCTGGGACCTGCACCGTTGGACCGAGGCGCGTTCGATGCGCAACGAGGGTCGCCGCGTGCTGCGCGAAATCCTGAACGTGGACGAGGGCGACCCGAAGGCCAACGAGTTGCTCGGCCACATCCTCTTCGAAGGGCGCTGGTTCAAGAACGAAAAGGAGCTCGAGGCCTACAAGCTGGAGCGCGCCGCCGCCGACGCGAAGGAACGCGGCCTCGTGGAGTGGAACGGGGAGTGGGTGGAACCCGACGACTTGCCGTACTTGCAGCGCGGTCTCGTGCGCGCGCCGAACGGCGACTGGGTGCGTCCTGACGAACTGGAGAAGATCACCAACGGCTGGGTGCGTCAGGACCTCGAGTGGGTCGCGCCCGAAGACGTCGGCAAGATCGCCGAGGGCCTTTGGAAGTGCGGCGACCAGTGGCTCGATCTCGCGGCGGCGAACGAGTACCACTCCCAGATCGAGCAGTGGTGGCGCCTGCCGGGGAGCTACTTCAACCTCTACACGACGTTGCCGCGCGAAGAGGGCCTCAAGTTGGTCACGGAGATCGACGCGGTGGCCGCCGAGCTGGAGCGCTTCTTCGGTGTGATGCCCGCGGGCGCACCGCACGTGGTCGTGCTGAACTCGATCGATCAGTACGGCGCGTTCGCCGCGGGCGAAGCGAACCGCCGCCGGCCGACCGAGAGCCACGGCTTGTCCTCGGCCCACGGGGCCTATTTCGCCGACGTGTGGATCGACGGCGAGAAGCGCGAGTACCTGGGTGCCGGCGTGTGTTACTTCGACACGAGCAGCGAAGACCAGCGCCGCTACGGCAGGCACTTCGTGCGCCACGCAGCCGGGATCAGCTTCGTCGAGGCCGTCGATGGCAGCCCCAAGACCATCGCCGCCTTCCAGAAGTCGAAACGCGCGCAGTTCGACCTGGATGCCTACTACAAGGAAAAACGTGTGCCGGCCTTGCTGCGCACCGGTGTGCCCTCGTACGTGGATCGCTACTTCATCGAGCGCACCGCCAAGGTGGGCGCGAGCACCGAATGGGCGCGCAAGTGGTCGGTCGAGAACCTCGAGCGCCGCGGCGGCATCCCCGCCATCGACAAGCTGATCGAGTTCGAGTTGAACGGCGCTGACCCCGAGGCAGCAGGTCAGTTGATCAACGCGGCGGGCCTAGCGGTCGGATTCATCCTCGACGGCAACGACCCCGACATGACGGCCGCCCACGCCGAATGGAAAGAGGCCTTCGCCACGGGCAAGGACATGAAGAGCGCCAACAAGAAGCTGCTCGAGGTGTTGCGCGGGAAGGAAGCGCAAATGCGACAATACGCGCGACGCTGATCCACTCCGCCGCGACTCCGCGCAGCGAAGCACTTCGGCCGACGCTGCCCCCCACCCGTCGTCTCGAAGGCCGCTTCACCCACCGCGGGCGCCAGCCTTCGTCCGTTGCCCCGTATCCTGTGTGGCCCGGCACCCGCGCCCCTTACACCCACCACCCGCGCTCCCATGACGGTCCTCTGCCTCGCCGCCCTCGCACTGCCCTTCCCGCAAGCAGCCACACCCGCGACCGATGCCGCGGGCGAGCACTCCCACGCGCGCCTGCACCCCGCGTCTGCCACGCTGTACTTCGAGATGCGGGACGTTCAGGGAACGCTGGCTCTCTACGAGCACGCCTCGTTGGTTCGCACGTGGAACGACGCGGATCTGCGCGACGCCATGCGCAAGTTGCTGCCCGCGGACACCGAGGTGCTCGGCCAGTCGTTCTTCGCTCCGTGGGACCTTGCTACGTTGGACCGGGACGTTCTCGCCGATGGCAGTTGGCCGCTTTCGGTGGGACCCCTGGCGCTCGGGTCGCAGGTGCAGATCGTTTCCCTCTCCGTGCGTCTGCCCGAACTGCCGGTGCCCGGCGTGACGCCGCCCGCGCCGGCCTTGCTGGCCGCCCGCGTCGGCTTGCAGGTGGTGCTGGAGCTTTCCGAACCCGAGCGCGCCGCGGAACTGGCCCGCGCGCTGGCGGCCTTCGCCCAGGAAGACGGCGGCGGCGGACCCCTGGCCGAGGACTTCGACCCTAGCCAGCCGTTTCTTTGGAAGCAGAACCAGGGTCTCGCGATGCTGGGCCTGGTCGCCTGGTCCCGGGCGGACGGCAACCGCCTCGTGTGGTCCTTCGGCGACGTGGAGTTCCAGGACGGGGCCTACCGCGCCCGGGGCGGCACCGACGAGGTGCCGCGGTTCGCCGACCGCTCCGACGTGGCGGCCGCGCGGGCGGCCCTCGGGGTGGGTGCGGGCCGCACCGTGTTCGAGGGTTGGCAACGGGAGTCGCCCATCGAGGCTCTCCTGGCCTTTGCTCCCCTTTTGAGCTCACTTTCGGACGAAGAAGTGATTCCGGCGGAAGTCGCCGAGACCCTGGCGAGCCTCTCCGGCGACGGTACGAGCCTGCTTTCGGTGTTCCTCGGTCCCACGGGAACGGGTGCGTTCCGCACGCTGCTGGCACCGGAGGGCTTCACCGGCCAGTTCGCCGGTCCCGTGCCGCCGGGCGAACGCTGGTACGGCGGGCAGCCGGTACCGACCGCGGCCCTGGAACAGGTGCCCCCGGGTGCAACGGCCCTGTGGTCGGCCCACGTCCACGGCCCGAGCGCCTCCGCGGCCCTGCGCGGCCTCATGGCGAAGCACCTGCCGGAGGGCGCGTCGGCGATTGCGGCGCTGGAAGAGGACGGCAGCTTCGAGCTCGAGCGCGACCTGTTCGCGCACCTCGGCACCGACGCGGTGCTCTTCTTCGAGCCGCTCTCCGGCATCGGCGTGCCCGGCGCGCTGCTCTCCATCGCGGTCCGCGACGAGGCCGCCGTCAGCGCGGCGCTGACGCGCCTCCTCGGGTCCCTCGCCGAAGCGAACCCCGGCAGCCTGGCCTTCCGCGAGCGCCCCTACCGGCGCCTGCCGTACTACGAGCTCTCCGCGGTGGGCTCCCTGGCCGAGTCCATGCCTCTCGACACCGAGGTCGCGTTGGGCCTCGCCCAAGGTCGGCTCATCGTCTCCTTGCCCCTGGGGCAAGCCGGGGTGGTCGCGAAGCGCGAGCTGCGCCGCTTGGTGGCGCGGGCCGAGGCCGCCGCGCCCGCGACCGACGCAGCAGCCGAACCGGCCGCCCAACCGGCGGCCTTCGACATGGGGGTGCTCGGGCTCGCCAAGACCGACGAGACCATCTGGTACCTCGACTGGCCCGGCGCGATCGGCGGGCTCTACGGGACCGCGAAGGCGTTGAGCGGCATGGCCTCCGGTTTCCTCGGCGACGAGCTGCCGCTGGACCTCACGGCGCTGCCCGAGCCCGAGCTGGTGGTGCGCCACCTGCGCCCGACGACCATTCGCACACGGGTCCAGGGCGACTACGTGCTGCGCACCGTCACGAGCGGATTCGGGCCGGAAGTGCCCGCTGCGCTCTTCACCGCCATGGCCATCCTCGGCAGTTCCAACAGCCGCGAGCGCAGCCAGCGGTCGGCGGCGATGGAACTCGAAGAGGCGGAGCCGACGGAGGCAGAGGATGCTGCCCGCGCCGAGGACGAGACCCGCCGCGCACTGCAGCGCGTGCGCAGCGGCCTGGGTGTTTGGTCTGCCTTCCACGACGGCCGGTATCCCGAGACCCTCGACGCACTGACCGAATCGTCCGAGCTGCTCCCGAACGGCGTGTTCAACGGCGAGCCTGTCCCCGTGGACGGTTGGGGGCGCAGCCTTGGGTACCGCGTCGAAGAGGGCGGCTACGGACTCTGGTCCGTGGGTGCCAACGGCGAGGACGAGGGCGGCGCCGGCGACGACGTGCGGTTGTGATCCGGCGGGTCGAGCTCTGCATTTGACTGCCGCCCAAGAAACCCGCGCGCGGCGTTGGCGCCGACGTGTGCGCCGCACCCGCCGCCGGGTGGCATCGGTTTTCATGCCGCGGGTCGCGCCGTTCGCGCTGTCGCTTCTGTCGCGCACGTGGCGGGTCGAAGTGGTGAACGAACCCGAGGAACTGGCGCGCGGCGAGTGCGGCCTGATCGCCCTGTGGCATGGGCGCATGCTGCTCGGCCTCGCCCACTACGCGGGCCGCCACTACCGCGTGTTGGTCAGTCCGAGCGCCGATGGTTCCCTCGTGGCGCCGCTGCTCCGGCGTTTCGGTTACGGCGTGGTCCGCGGATCGTCGAGTCGCGGCGGTGCGCGCGCGCTGCGCGAGTTGCTCGTGGATCTGCGTTCGGGCCGCACGGTGGTGCTGACACCCGATGGTCCGCGCGGGCCGCGCCACGCCATGAACCTGGGGCTCGCGTGGATGGCCAGCGCGACGGGATTGCCCGTGTTTCCGCTCGGCCTCGCGGCGGATCGCAGTTGGCACCTTTCCAGTTGGGACCACTTCACGATTCCCCGGCCGTTCGCCCGCGTGGTGCTGACGTTCGGCGCCACCCAGCGGTTGCCGCGCCACCAGGACGAAGCCACGCTCGCGCGCGAAACCGAGCGTGTGCGCACGCTGATGCTGGAGGCCGAGCGCCGCAGCTTCGAACAGCTCGGACGGGAGCCCGACCTGTGATCCGCGTCGGTCCCGCCGGTTGGTCCTACGCCGACTGGGTGGGACCGATCCACCCGCGCGGGGAGCCCCGCGGCACGGGCGATCTCGTGCGGCTCTTGCGGGTGTTCCCGTGTGTCGAGATCAACGTCAGCTTCTACCGCGATCCGCCGCCCGAGCACCAGGAGCGTTGGCTGCAAGCCGCGACGGCGCACGCGCCCGCCAAACTCCCGCTCAAGCTGCACCAGCGCTTCACGCACGAGCGCGAGCCGGCGACACCGCGCGCGTTGCACGGCGCACTCGATGCGTGGCGGAAGAACCTCGCGCCCTGGATCCAAAGCCCCGCGCGCGGACCGCTGCTGGTGCAGTTCCCGTTTTCGTTCGCGCCGACGCCGCGCAACGCGCGCTACTTGGCTGCATTGCTCGAGGGGCTCATGGACCTTCGGCCCGTGCTCGAGTTGCGCCGCAAGGCATGGCTCGAAGCGGACAGACTCGAGCCGTGGATCGACCGCGGTGTCAGTTTGGCCGCAATCGATCTGCCAGCCCACGACGAGCACCCACCCTTCCTGTCGCGCGGGCCCATCGGCTACGTGCGACTGCACGGCCGCGCGCGGGAGGCGTGGTTCGAAAGGGACGCCACACGCGACGAGCGCTACGACTACCTCTACTCAGAGGCGGAGCTCCGCCCCATCGCCGCGTTGGCTCAACAGCTCGAGGCGCAGACGGAAGAGGTCTACGTCGTGACCAACAACCATTTCGCCGGCAAGGCAGTGGCGAACGGTGTCGAGCTGCTCGCCCTGTTGCAGCTCGCTCCCGCGGCAGTGCCGAGCCCTTGGCTGCACAGCTTCGGACACCTCGTCGGTCTCGTGCCGGGATCCGGCCCCGCGGAGCTCTTCTAGATGACTGCGCCGACTTCGCCCGAGCGCGAGGCCCATCCGCTCGCACACCCCGCCGATGCGCGTCGTGTGCTGCGCCTCTCCCTGCGCGCGCCTCGAGCCCACGTTCCCAAGGGACTCGTGGTCGTCGTGCCCGGCTACCTGTCGAACCGGGACCGTTACTTCCATCCGCTCCTGGAAGAGCGGCTCGCGGCGCACGGATTCGCCGTGCTCTGCGTCGGCCTCTCGGGCAGCGGCTACGGCGACGACGGTCGGTTGAGCGAGCTGGAGGCCTTCGCGCACAACACCTACGCCTGGGAGCTCGAGGACGTCCACCGCACCCTCGTGTGGGCGCGCGGGCGGCCCGACCTCGCGGGGCTTCCGCTGGGGCTCTTTGGGCACAGCCGCGGCGCCGCGATGGCGCTCGTCGCGGCGGCGGAGGACCGCGCGGGCGCCGCGGCATCCAGCGCCCGCCCGGTCTCCGCCGTCGTGCTTTGGGCGCCGCCGTCGCGGGTTGGGCGCTATCGCCCTGAGCGCTTGGCGGAGTGGCGCGCCACGGGGAGGTTGCCCGTAGAGCTGGGCGACGGACGCGTCGTGCACCTGACCCGGGACGCCTTGGACGGTTTCGAACCGCTGCCGCCGCGCCTCGACCTGCTCGCGGCGGCCCGCCGTCTGGACGCGCCGACGTTGCTGGTGGCGGGGGCGCGGGATCGGGCCGTGGCGCCGGGGGAAGTGGCCGAACTCGCTGGCGCCTTGCCTTGGGCGGAGGTGTGCACGGTCGCTCGCGCAGGCCACAACTTCGGCGCCCGCGAGCACCCGCCCTTCCCCGTCGACGAACGCCTGCAAACGGCCCTCGGGGCCACGGTCGGCTGGTTCGAGCGTCACCTTGGCCCGTGACACGGGCGAGATTGCGGCGCCGCGGAACCCCGGTTAGAACCGGAGCATGGCAACCGATACACGCTGGCTCTTTCCGCTGCGACGGGTCCGCCCCCTCCTCCTGCTGCTGCTCGCGCTGCTCTCCTTTGGGCTCCCAGCAACCGCCGCCGCCCAAGGCGGATATCGCACCGAGACCTTCGACGCGCTGGGTATGACGCTGCCGGTCCCGCGCAACTACAAGGCGGTGCCCGTCGAGCCCACGGAACGCTGGATCACGCTGCGCTGGGTGGACGAAAAGAGCAACGCGCGCGAACGCGAAAAACGCAGCGGCGTCGCGGCGAACATCCTGCCCGAGCTCCACGTGGTTTGGATCGACCGTGTGCAGGCCGTCACCGCCGTCGAAGGGCCGACACCTCCCCCCGCTCCCGACGGCGAGGATCCCGAAGAGGAGGATCCCGACGAGTGGGAAGAGGAGGAAGAAGAAGAGGAGGTAACGGTCATCGACTTTGCCACGTACCTCGAGCGCAACTACAGCGAGCGCGGTCGCGCGCTCTACGAGTTGAAGGACCCCGCCGCGCAGAAGCCGCGCGACAACAACACGGTCACCTTCTGGAACGTCGAATCGCGCGGCCGTTTTCCCGGCGGCTTCGCGGCGGTGTTCGAAACACCCCAGCGGTTCCTGGTGTTGTTCGGCCGCTGCTTCGAGGACGACCGCAAGTTGCAGGAGGGCATCTGGCGGGACATGGCCAGCAAGGTCAAGTTGTTCGACGTCGTCGGGGCCGACATGGTGAAGTGGGAGCGCTTCTACGAGAAGCGCCCCGAGTTCATCGATGCGGCCTACCGCTTGGAGGTGCGCTCGAAACTGGTGCGCGGCTGGGAGGCCGACGACACGCCGAACTACATCTTCGTCTACAGCACGAAGGACGAACCGCTCCTGCGCCGTCTCAAACGGGACTTGGAAGCGATTCGACTCGAGTACGAACGCCTGTTTCCACCGAGCAAACCCGTGACTGCCGTCTCCACGGTGCGCATCTGCCGCGACCGGGACGAATACATGCAGTACGGCGGTCCGCAGGGTTCTGGCGGGTACTGGAACTGGGTCGCGAAAGAGCTGGTGTTCTACGACTACGCCGACGCCAAGAACGATCGCGGCTCCGGCAAGAAGGACTCGTTGATCGTGCTCTACCACGAAGCCTTCCACCAGTACATCTTCTACTCGGTGGGGGAGGTGTCACCGCACTCCTGGTACAACGAGGGCACCGGCGACTTCTTCTCCGGAGCGCAGATCTCTGGCACCAAGGTCGGACGCATCGGCGTGAACTCCTGGCGCATCGAAGCGATCCAGGACATCGTGCGCCGGGGCGCCCACGTGCCCTTCAAGGACATTTTCCGCTTCGAACAGCCGACCTTCTACGCGATGGCGTCGACCTGCTACCCGCAGGCGTGGTCGATGATCTACTTCCTGCGCACGGCGAAGGAAGTCGAGAAGGAACCCTCGTGGGCGCAGATCCTGCCCACCTACTTCGACACGCTGAAGGCGGAGTACGAGCGGATCATCGCCGAACGCGAGAGCGAGGATCCGCTGACCATGGAAGAGCGCATGTTCATCGAGAGCATGAGCCGCGAGAAGGCCATCGATGCGGCACTCGATGGCGTCGACGTCGATGCCCTCGAAGCGGCCTGGCGCGTCTTCGTGCCGACGCTCAAGGCCCCGTGACTTCGACGAGTAGCCGGTCCAACCGATCGGCGTAGTGCTCGAGCGTCAACAGATCGGGGGGCGCGCCGCTTGCGAGCTGCACCAGGCGCTCCGGCTCCTCCCAGAAACCCCCGAGCACCCGCGCGAGGTCCACGTGGTCGTCCGCGCGGAACACAGCACCGCGGGTGCCGAGCCGCTCCTTCGGCGCGCCGCGGTCCGAGACCAGCACCGGCAGGCCGAGGCCGTGGGCCTCGTCCGTGGTCAGGCCGTAGGTCTCGCGGAACCGCGACGGGTGCACGGCCAGGTCGATGCCGGCGAGCCGCGCTTCGAGTTGCCCGGGCTCGAACGCCCCGTGCAGGTGGAGCGGCACACGAAGTTCGGCGGCGAGGTCCTGGCACACCCGCGCGTAGGCCGGGTCCAGGAGGCCCCCGTGGTGGTGCACTTCGATGGCGCCCGGTTCCAAGTGCCCGGCGGCCAGCACGAGCAGATCTAGCCCCTTGCCGCGGACCAGCCCGCCCCATGTGGCGACGGCGAGGGGCGAACGGGCGGGGCGCTCCCGCCAGCGGCCCGACGCGCGCGGCGCCGCACCGCGGGGGAAGCCCACATACTGCACCCGGCGGCCCGCTAGCAGAGGCACCTGCTCCAGGTACTCGACGAGGCTGGCGGAGGGCGCCAACAGGACCGACGCGGCCCCGAGCGCCCGTCCGTACTGCTCGGTGCGGCTCTGGAAAGGCGTCGTCAGGTCCGCCGCGCGGGCCCCGCTGGCCTGCGCCAAACACGGGACGCAGCGGGTGTGGTCGACGTCCGGCGCGCACGGATCGCGCTCGTCCCGCAGCCGGAAGTAGAGCGGGCAGAGGGCAAAGAGGTCGTGCAGGGTGACGACGGTGCGCAGCCCGAGCCGCGCGGCGAGTTCGACGGCGCCGGGACCCGTCGCGGCGAACTGGTGGACGTGCAAGAGGTCCCTGGGCTCGGCGGCCAACCAGCGCTCGAGGCGCCCGAGGTTCGCCGACCGGCCCGAGGCCCGCTCCCACTCGCCCTCCCGGGGCAGGCGCAGCACTTCCACGCCACTTCGGTGCTCGCTCACCGGCTCTCCGTGGCTCTCGGAACCCGCCACCACGGCGACACGATGCCCGCGCGCCAACTGCGCGCCGGCCAACGCCTCCACGTGCTGTTCGATCCCGCCCCGCGAGTCGGGGGGAAAGCTGTGCAAGAGGTGCACGATGCGCGCCATCGCGCCCATCCTACGCGCCCCACCGGGTACGCTCCGCACCGAGTAGTCTCACGGACCCGCCCAGAGGGGCGGGAGACGCCGCCGCCATGGAACTTCCCGAGCGCCCCGCGACCACCATCGAACCCGAGGCCTTCTTCGCCGTCGAGTTGCGCGTGGGCACGGTGCGCTCCGCCGCCCTGAATCCCGCGGCGCGTGTGCCCGCGTACGTGCTGGAGGTCGACTTCGGGCCCGAGTTGGGCCTGCGCACCAGCTCCGCGCAGTTGACGGCGAACTACCGCCCCGAGGACCTCTTGGGGCGCCAAGTGGTCGCCGTGTTCAACCTGCCGCCCAAACGCGTGGCGGGTGTGAAGAGCGAGATCCTGGTGCTCGGTGCGCTGGACCCCGCGCGGGGCACCGTGTTGCTCCGCACCGATACGCCGGTCCAAGACGGAGCCCGCGTCGCATGATGATCGACCCGCGAGGTGCCCGTTGAGCCCCATCCTCGTGGCCGTGATCGCCCTGGCCTCGTTGGCGGTGGGCTACATCACCTACGGTCGCTGGTTGGAGCGGAAAGTGTTCCGCATCCAACCGGACGAACCGGTGCCCTCCGTCGAACGGGAGGATGGCATCGACTTCGTGCCGACGCGCAAAGAAATCCTGTGGGGGCACCACTTCGCGTCGGTCGCGGGTGCGGCGCCGATCCTGGGACCCGCGATGGCCATCGTGTGGGGTTGGCTCCCCGCGCTGCTGTGGATCGTCTTGGGTGTGATCTTCATGGGCGCGGCCCACGACTTCGGCGCATTGGTGCTGTCGATGCGCCACGGCGGGCAAAGTGTCGGCACGCTGACGGAGCGTTTCATCGGCCCGCGCTCGCGACTTCTGTTCCTTTTGATCATCTTCTTCCTGATCTGGTTGGTCGGCGCGGTGTTTGCGTTCTCGATCGCCAACCTGTTCGTGAAGTACCCCGCCAGCATCCTGCCCGTAAACGCGGAGATCCTGGTGGCCGTCGCGCTGGGTTGGTGGGCAAAGAAGCGCGGCGGTTCGCTGCTCGGGCCGTCGCTGTTGATCCTGGTCGGGCTGTACGCCCTGATCGTCGGATCCAGCACCGGTACGATCCCGGTGCCCGGGCCCGACTCGATCCTTCGCAGCATCGACTTCTGGCTCGTCGGACTGATGGTCTACGCCTTCGTCGCCAGCGTTTTGCCGGTGTGGCTCCTGCTGCAACCCAGGGATCTGATCAACAGCCACCAACTGCTGGTGGGTCTGGGAGCGCTCTACGTGGGCTTCTTCGTGCTGACTCCGACGTTCCACGCGCCCGCGATCGGGCCCTTGGACCAACTGCCCGCGTTGTTCCCGCTGCTGATGGTGACGATCGCGTGCGGCGCGATCAGCGGTTTCCACGGCTTGGTCAGTTCGGCCACCACGGCCAAACAACTCGCGTCGCCGAAGGATGCGCGGTCCATCGGCTACGGTGCGATGCTCGGCGAAGCGTCGCTGGCGATCCTGGCGACGATGGCCGTTGCGGCGGGTCTGATGGGGCCCGGTGCGGTGCACGGGCACGTGTGGGCGTATGTCAGCGACGAGGCCCTGCGCGGCGGCGGGGCGTTCCAAGCGGCCGTCGCGCTGCGCGGCTTCGTGGAAGGTTCGGCCAGTTTCCTGGGCGCACTGGGGTTGCCACGCGAGGTCGCCGCTTCCATCGTGGCGGTCTTGGTGATCAGCTTCGCCGCCACCAGCCTCGACACCGCCATGCGCATCCAGCGCCTCGTGTTGGCGGAGGTGGGCGCGATCTACCGCGTCCGCGCGCTGCAGAACCGCTGGATCTCCGGTGCGATCGCGTGCGGGTCCGTGCTCGTCCTCATCTACGCGGACAAGGCCCACGGCGCGCAAAGTCTGTGGCCCGTCTTCGGCGCCACGAACCAGGTGCTGGCCGCCTTCACGCTGCTGCTGGTGGCGCTCTACCTGCGTACCTTGGGGCGGCGTTCGACCGCGTTCCTCGTGCCCGGTGTGATCGTGATCGCGATCACGTTCAGCGCGATGGCGATGCAAGTGCAACGGGACCTCTCGGGCGGCAAGTGGCTGGTGGGATCCGTCGGCGCGGGCATCGCCGTGCTCGCGGCCTGGGTGGCGATCGAAGCGGGTCTGGCGTGGCGGCGCGGTCCAGCAGTGTCGACGCGGGGACGAACCCCGTGAACACACGGCGTCGTCCCCACGCTCGCGTGGACTCCGAGGGACACTGGACCGAGTTGAGCGCCGAACTTGGCCAGCTCCTCGGCGAGAGGTCCGCCCGCGGCCCCGGCGATCTCCTGCATCCCGAGGACCGCCGCGCCTTCGACGGTGCGCTGTCGCGGCTCCGGCGGGGGCTGCTCGCCGAGGTGGTATTGGAAGCGCGCCTCCTCCTGGATGCGCCCGCCGCACGCTGGCACACCTTGCATCTTTGCGCCGTGCCGCGCTGTGACGGGGCGTCTGTCGACGGGAGTCAGGACGGCGGCTTCGACCTTTGGCTCGCGGACGCGCAGGCCGCCCACGGCGCGGGGGAAGTGGCTCGCCTGTTGCGCCGCGACAGCGAGCGCCGCCTACAGGCGCTGGTGGAGTTCACACGCGGCGTCAGCCACGACCTGCAAGAGCCGTTGCGCATGATCTCGACCTACACGTTCGAGGTCGCGCGCGGTTCGCCCGAGCTGGACGACCGCTCGCGGCGCTTCCTCGGATTCGCGCTCGACGCTGCGGAGCGCCTGCGCACGTCGGTGTCCGAGTTGCTCGACCACGCGCGCCTGGAGCGTTCGGATGCCAACTTCGGGCGTGTGGACCTGGCGTTGGTCCTGTCCCAAGCTCAAGCCCAGTTGGCGCTCGCCATCGACGAGTGCGGCGCCGCGATCGAGTGGGATCCGGGCGAAGCGCCGTTCGTGGTCGGCGACCGCCGCCAGTTGGTGCAGCTCTTCCAGAACCTCCTGTCGAACGCGCTGCGCCACGGCAGCCGACCGCGGGCGACCGTGCGCATCCGGTGCCGCACCCGGGCGAAGGACGTCGTGGTCGCTGTCGAGGACGACGGACCCGGCGATCGAGGTGCCGCCGGGGTCGCTTCGCACACACGCTCCGACGCCGACCGACCTGGCCTCGGCCTCGCGATCTGTCGGCGCGTCGTGGAGGACCACGGGGGCAGGCTCCACGTGGAGAGCCTGCCCGGCGGCGGCACACGTGTCGTGGTCACGCTGCGCGCCGTGGACGGCGCCTAGCGCCGCGCCGCTTCCGCGTGGCGCTTCGCGCCCAGTCCCTCGATGGACTCGTCGAGGCTCGTGGTGAGCACGTCGACCAGGTCCATCTTCGTGACCACACCGAGCACACGCTGGTCGTCGTCCACCACGACACCGACCAGGCCCTCGGCGAACAGACGGCGCAGGGCGCCGGCCTCGTCGGCCGCGCGCACGGTGACCACGCGGCGGAACATGACTTCGGCGACCGTCGAGGAGAGCTTGGCGCGGCCCTCGACCAACTTCGCCAAGAGGTCCGATTCGGTCACCATGCCGACGAGTCGCTCGCCGTCCAGCACGGGCAACTGGCTGAAGCCGCGCTCCTTCATGGCCATGACCGCGTCCGCCAACGTGTCGGAGCTCTGCGCCAGCACCAACTTGCGCTCGGGCATCGCGCGCAGGAGATCGCCGACGGTTTGGGACTCCCAGCGCTGGTCCGCGAATCCGTTCTCGCGCATCCACTGCTCGTCCATGAACTTGGTCATGTAGTTGCGCACCGAATCGGGCAGGATCGCAACGATGCGTTTGTTCGGACCGTAGCGTTTGGCGAGTTCGCGCGCGGCCCACACGGCGGCGCCGGCGCTGCCGCCCACGAGCAGGCCCTCCTGACGGATCAGGCGACGGGCCATCAGGAACGACTCGCGGTCTTCGCTGCGCACCCACTCGTCGACCAAGCTGCGGTCGAGCACGTCGGGGATGAAGTCGTAGCCGATGCCTTCCACCTTGTAGCCGTGGATGGGGCCCGGACCGGCGAGGATCGAACCGATCGGATCCACACCGACGATGCGCACGTTCGGCACCTTCTCCTTGAGGCGCTTCGCGACACCGGACAGCGTGCCGCCCGTGCCCGCCGTCGCGACGAAGATGTCGAGCTTGCCGTCGCATTGCTCGATGATCTCGTCGGCGGTGCCCTCGTAGTGCGCGGAGGGGTTGTTCGGGTTCGAGTACTGGTCGAGGATTGCCGCGCGCGGCAGGATGCCGCGCAGTTGTTTGGCGACGCCAATGTGGCTTTCCGGGGCGTCCCACGCGGCTTCCGTCGGCGTGCGGATGATCTCGGCGCCGAGGGCCTCGAGCACCACCTGCTTCTCGCGGCTCATCTTCTCCGGCATCGTGATGATCATCCGGTAGCCGTGCACGGCCGCCGCCATCGCCATGCCGATGCCCGTGTTGCCGCTGGTGGGTTCGATGAGCGTGTCACCGGGCTTGATGCAGCCGTCCGCTTGCGCAACTTCGACCATGCGTCGGCCGATGCGATCCTTCACGGAGCCGCCGGGATTCAAGTACTCGCACTTGGCGAGCAGCTCGCAGCCAAAGTCCTTGCCGATCTGGTTCAGGCGAACGAGGGGTGTGTTCCCGATGGCCTGCAGAATGTTGTCTAGGATCTTCCCCACGCTGTACCTACTTCCAACGGAGCGGACGGAATCTGGGCGCCGCGTCGCTCCGGAGACGCCGCCCGTCGCGCGGACGGGCCGCGCCTGAAAACGATGCGTATCCTAGCGCCCGGAAGCTCTCCGTGTGACTTCCCGTTTGCCCGCTCGCGCGCCACACTCTCCGCGTGGCCCAACGCACCCTTGTGATGGTTTTGGATCCTGACGAAGCGGAGACATTGCGCTCGAAGCTGACGCCGGGGCCGTTCGAATGGCGCAGCCAGCCCCACGCGCGTTTCTCGGCCCGCGGCGAGGGCGTGGTGGCGACGTACTACGAGAGCGGAAAGCTCGTGGTCCAGGGGCTCGAGCCGGAGACCTTCGTGCTGCGCCACCTCGGGCGGGAGGTCGCGGCCAAGGTTCCCGCGGCGCCGCCCGACCTGCCCCAGGGTCCCGTCACGGGCTCCGACGAATGTGGGAAGGGGGACCTGTTCGGGCCCCTGGTCGTGGTCGCCCTGCGCCTCGAGGAGGCCGAGGCGAAGAAGCTGCTCCAAGGCGGGGTGGTCGACTCGAAGACGGTCACCGACGAGCGCGCTCACCAGATGGGCGCCGCACTGGCCGAGCGCTACCAACCGTCGGTGGCGCGCCTCGATCCCGTCGATTACAACCGCGAGTACGAGCGGATCGGCAACCTCAACGCGATCCTCACCGACTTGCACGCCCGCGCCTTGCGCGCGGCGGGCCAACCCGGCGACACGGTCGTCGTCGACCAGTTCGGGCCGGTGGGACGCATGGAGCGCGTGTTGCGCGGCAGTCCGTTCCGCCTGATCCAGATGCCGCGCGGCGAACGGGTGGCGGCGGTCGCAGCGGCCAGCCTGGTGGCGCGGCACCTGTTCCTGGAGGGTCTGCGAGATCTCTCCCGAGAGGCCGGTGTCGAGCTGGCCAAGGGCGCCGGCGAACCCGCGGACCTGGTCGCGCGCGAGGTGCTAAAGCTGCATGGCGCCGCGGGCATGGGGCAGTTCGCCAAACTGCACTTCGCCAACCTGCGCCGCCTGGCCTAGGCGGGGTACGATCGGCGGCACGTGGCGTACGTGCTCGAGGTCCTGCTCGCCCTGGCCGTCGTGGCCCTGGTCGAGGGCACCGGCGCGCCGGCGCTGCTGCCGCTCGGATTTGCGCTCCTCGCCCTGCCCGCGCCCCACGCGGTGGCCTGGTTCGCGCGGCACGAGGCCCTGGCCGGTCGGTTTCGGACCGCGGCGGGGGCGGCGCGCCTCTTTCCGCTGCTCGCGCTGCTGGGCCACGGGTGGGTCAGCTACGTGTGCGGCTTCA
The DNA here is from genome assembly GCA_016125265.1 of Planctomycetaceae bacterium. Classification (GTDB taxonomy): domain Bacteria; phylum Planctomycetota; class UBA1135; order UBA1135; genus RI-242. The sequence continues at coordinate 27,022 of WGMC01000007.1, read as the reverse complement.
CTGCGCTCGCCGCGCGCATCGGCGGGTCGGTGCTCGAACCTTGGCCGGGGCCGGGGCTGCTGCTCGCGCTGCTGCCCTACGTGGTGCTCGAGCTCCTGGCGATCGACGCCCGCCAGCGCTCCGCGGGCCGGGGCGCGAACCCCGGCGCCCGCAACTTCCAGGTCCGCATGCTGCTTTCGGCGTTGGTGCCGGTCGGCGTGCTCTTGGGAGGCCTTTGGGCCCTCGCCCAGCACGAAGCCTGGCGGGTGCACTCGGAGGAAGTCGCGCTCCTCGGCCTCGTGCAGGTGGCGCTGCTCCTCGTCGGCATGGGCTGGGTGCTGCCCTGGATCCTGGTGCACATCTGGCGGACGACTCCGCTCCCCGCGGGGCCCCTGCGCGCCGCCCTCGCCGACCTGGCCGCGCGGGCGGGTTTCCGCTGCCGGGGTCTCTACCTGTGGCGCACCCAGGGCCTCGTCGCCAACGCGGCCATCGTCGGGTTCGCGCCGCGGATGCGGTACGTCCTGTTCACCGACGGCCTCCTCGCGCGGCTGACACCCCGCGAACTGGAGGCCGTCTTCGCCCACGAGATGGGCCACGCGATGCGGCGCCACGTGCCGTTCTTCGCGCTGTTCACCGTGGCGGTGTTCCTGGCGGTGGACCTTGTGGGCCGTTGGGTGTCGCCCGGCGGCGGACCGGCAGGTGAATGGGCCGCCGGCATCGGCTTCTTGGTCGCGCTGGGCCTCTGGTACGGCACATTCGGGTGGCTTTCGCGGCGTTTCGAGCTGGATGCGGACCTCTTCGCCCTCGACCTGACCAAGGACGGCCGGTCGCTGATCGAGGCCCTCGAGGGTGTCTCAGGGCTGCACGCCCGCGGACTGCGTTCCTGGCGGCACTTCAGCGTGGCCCAGCGGGTGTCGTTCCTCGGAGCCGCGGCGCGGGACCCCGGCGTGGGGCGCCGAGTGCGGCTCGCCCTCCGCCGCGTGATCTGGACCGTGTCGGTGGCGGCGCTCCTCGTGGTCGCGGCCCAGGCGGTTGTGCTGTCGCGGGACCTGCCGCTGGAGCGGGCCCGGGCGGAGTTGCGCCTCGGGCGCTTCGGCGCGGCCCTGGCGCGGGCCGAGCGCTCGGCCGGCCCCGACGGCGTGGGCACGAACGTGGAAGCGCGCCTGGCGCGGGCCGGGTTGCGCGTGGGCGAGGGTGCGTCGGCAGCGGCGCTCCTGGACGCGGCCCGTGCCGCGGGTGAGGCCCAGGACGTGGACGCCTCGGCCGAGCTCGCCGCGCTCGCGCGCCTGCGGGGCGCCGGGCCCGGCTCCGCGCCGCCGCTGCCCCCCGGCGGCCCGTGACGCTGCGGTTTCACACGAACGAACCCCCGATCGGGTCGTAGTGTGGGACGATCTCGCCCCACCCCTTCGGCTCGACCGCGCCCCGCCGCGCGATTCGCTTCCCCTTACGGTTTCGATGCTGCGATCCTTCGTACCCCGCGCCCTGTGCCTTCTGGCCGCGGCGCCGCTCCTGCTCGCCCATCCCAACCCCGGCGCCCTTCGCTCCGCCGCACCTGCCGCGGACTCCGACGGCGGACCGCCCAGCACCGACGACGTGCGTTCGGCCCTGGAGAGCGAAAGCCCGCTGAAGGCCCTCGAGGTGGCGAACTTGGCCCTCGAGTTCCGGCCCGAGGATCCCGAGTTGTTCGGGCTCGCCGCCGAGGCCGCGGAGAAGGCTGGGGAGATCGACCAGGCCATGCAGTTGGTCGTGGCGGCGCTGGAGCTCGACCACCTGACCGCTGCCGAGCGCAAGGCGTTCCAAGGCCAACTCGCGCTCCTCGACCCGAATCCGGGGGCCATCCAGGCGCTGGTCGATGCCTACGCCGCCGAACAACTCGAACTGGCCAAGGGCTTCGAGCGTCGCAAGCTCTACGCCAACGCGGTGGAGCTGCTGCTGCGCTGCGAGGGCTCGGCCAGCGAGGACGCGGCGCGGAAGCTGCTCGACAAGATCTACGGCAACGAGAAGGCCGTCGAAGAGCTCCTGCAAAGCGGCGTCGACGTGCCCATCGAGCCGCCCAAGTCGAAGAAGACGCCCGAGTGGATCGCGAAGGAGGACGCCAAACGGGCCCGTTGGGAGAACGCGTACGAGATCAAGTCGGACAACTACACCATCCGCACCAACATGGGGTACGAGATGGCGCACGCCATGTCGCAGGCCATGGAGCAGATGGGCGAGTTCTACCGCCGTGTCTTCCGATACAAGGAGCGCGGCGGAACCATGCGCCGCTGCGTGATCAACGTCTACGCACAGCGCCGCGAGTTCGACGAGTACGAGGGCATCACACAGCCGACGATCCGCGGATTCTTCGTGCCCCTCGAAAACCGCGTGGCGGCCTACGACCGGCGCACGGACGACGGCACGCTCGCGGACCTCTGGTCGACGCTGTTCCACGAGGCGTCGCACCAATTCACCTCGGCGGTCGCCAAGAGCTTGATCCCCGGTTGGCTCAACGAGGGCACCGCTTCGTACTTCGAGGGCGCACGCCTCACCTCCAACGGCAAGGTGCAGACCAACCTGATCCCGGACGGGCGGTTGCGTCAGCTCGCGGCGATGCTCGGCAGCGCGACCGCCACGACCGCGAGCACGTCGGGCGTCAAGTTGCTCGACGTCATCTCGTACTTCCGCCCCGGCTCGTACGACGGCGCGTTCTATCCCTGGGGCTGGGGGCTCGTGTACTTCTTCCACAACTTCGAGAACGAGAAGAGCGAGCGGATCTACCTGCAGCCCTACTTCGACTTCTGGCAGGCCTACGCCGGTGGTGCCAAACACGAAGTGGTGGACCGTTTCGTCGAGTACTTCGTCACACAGCCGGCGGTGCCTGGCATCGAGAACTTCGCCAACTTCGAAGTGCAGTTCGCCAATTGGATCCGCGAACTCAACACGTTGCACTTCGGCGGCCCCGAACAGGCCGACAAGTTGATCGCAAAGGGCCGCAAGCAGACGAAGAACGGCAAACACGCGTACGCCGCGGAATCGTTCCAGTGGGCGCTCCGCAAGCGTGTGGACGACGTGTCCGCCCTCTACGGTCTCGGTGTGGCGTTTGCCGAGTTGGAGCAGTCCGATGGCGCCGTGTACTACCTGCGCCGCGCGCTCGACTTCCTGCGCAACTCCGAGGACCCCGATGCCGAGCTCGCGCACTTCGACGGCCTCAAGCTCTCCGAGGCCGCCGCAGACGCGGAACAACGCATCCGCAAGATCGAAGCCACGGTGACGAGCAACGCGGACGCCAGCGCGGACGCCTTCGCGAAGAGGTCCGCGGCCCTCGCGGAGCAGTACACCACCGCCGAGTACCCCCGGGCCGCGCTGCTGGCGATCGAGCGTTCCCTGGGTCTGCTCGGCTCGAGCCTGGCGCTCGAGAAGCTCGCGCAAGAAATCCGCCAAGACGGAGCGCTCGACAACCGACGCTGGCGGCGCCTGCCGCTGGGCGGTGACCTCGAGGCTTGGGAGAAGAGTCCCGGCGGGCGCTGGGAAGCCGAGAACTGGAAGCTGAAAGCGGACAAGCGCACCGGCGGCCCGGGTTTCCTGATCGCTCCCACGACGGTGGCGAGTCGCTGGCGTTTCGAGTCCGGCGTCAGCATCGCGGCGGGCGCGTCCGCGTCCTACCAGGGCCTCGTCTTTGGCGCGGGCGCCGGCGGTGGTCAGCAACTTCTGGGGCTGTCCGCCGACGGCAACGTGGTTCTCGTGCGCTTCGAGGACAACGTGCCCGACGTCGACCGCATCGGCTCGTTCATGCCGATGGAGGACGCGGTGTACAAGGTGACCCTGGAAGCCCGGCACAGCGAACTGGAAGTGTTCGTCGACGACGAATCCATCGCCGTCATCCCGATGTCCCCGGAGGATCTGACCGGCCGCGTCGGCTTCTTCCTCCAGGGCGCCCGGAGCGTCTTCGAGGGTGCTCGCGTTCTCCACTGATCCGCACGATGAAACTACTTCGCTCGCCCGCGACGGTCCGCGCGCCCCACGTCGTCCTTGCCGCGCTGGTGTGTTCGGCCTTTGCCGCCGTGCCGCAGTCACCCGAGGACGACAAGTTCGCGGACGCGGCGGCGATCCGGGCTTTGGTGGAGCGCGGCGACGCCCGCCGAGCACTCTTGGATCTGGAGCGCAGCCTCGAGTTCGTGGGACTTGCCGAGGAGTACTTGGAACTCGGCGCCGCGGCTGCCCACAGCGCGGAGCAGCCGGACCTCGTGCTCGGTTACCTGAACGAACTGCTCTCCCTTCCCAACCTGCCCCCCGAACGCCGCGCGGCGCTGGAAGGGCGCCTCGAGGAAGCCGACGCCGAGCGCGCCACCTGGAACGAGTTGGCCGAGGCCCGCGCTGTCCAGCTCGCGGGTCTGGTCCGCGCCGCGGAACAGGCGAAGATGCCGAGCAACGCGGCAGACCTCCTGCGCTCGTGTTTTGGCACTTCACAGGACGCCGCCGCACGCGAGAGCTGGCGCAAACTGGGCAGCGGCAAGGGCCGGGATGCGCTCGTCAACTTGGACGCACCCGTCGCCGATATCGGCACGTCGGCGCGCACCACGAAGGGGCAAACCGAACTGCGCGGCACCACGTACACCGTGCGATCGAAGGCCGAACCCGAAGTCGTGCAGCAGATCGCGACGGCGCTCGATGGCTTGAGCGAGCACTACCGCCGCATCTACCGGTACAAGGAAAAGGGGGGCACCTTGCCGCGGCTGACGGTGCAACTCCATGTGGAGGACGCGGAGTACCGGGCGGCGATCCGTTCGTCCGAACCGCGGTCGCTGGCGGTGCTCGACGAATCCAGCGGCACGTTGCACGCGCTGGATCCGCGTGCGGACGGCGGCGAGCTCGACGCGCTGTGGCCGGATCTCGCGCGCGAAGCCTCGCGGCCGTTTGCGAGTTTGGTCGCCAAACTTCCCGTGCCGCCTTGGCTGTCAGCGGGTACGAGCAGCTACTTCGAGGGAGTGCTCGTTTCCCAGAGTGGTCGAGTCGAAGTGGGCGGGCCATCGGCCGCCCAGTTGGCGGCCCTCGAAGCCGCGTTCGCCGCGAAGGCGGAAGCCGCCGAGCCCGAGCCCGAGCCGGGTCCGAAGCGCCCGAACCGACGGGAACGCAAGGCTCCCTTGACGCTGGAGGACGTGCTGCGGCTCTCGCCCGACAAGCGCATCCCGCGCACCCACGAGCCGTACCACCACGGCCTGGTCTACTTCCTGCTGCACGGCGAGGACGACACTGGCGCACCGCGTTTCGGCGATCGTTTCCACGCCTACTGGAAGGAGTTCAGCTCCGGCGCCGAACAGGATCCGCTGGTGCGCTTCGAGAAGGTGTTCGTCGACGGCGCTGGTTTCGAATCGCTCGAGGCGTTCGAGGAGGCCTTGCGCGTCTTCGTCCAGAACGTCCGCGCGGAGGAACGCGCCCAGGCCAGCGCGCTGGAACGCCTCGAGGCGGCCGCGCGCCGCAAACTCGCCGCGGGCCAATCGCGCGAGGCGTTGCGTGTCGCGCGGCGCTCGCTGAGCCTGCGGCCGGAACGGGCCGCTCCCCATGCCACCGTCGCCGAGTGCTTCGAAGCCGAGGGCGACCGCGACGGCGCCGTCCTGGCCTGGCGTCGGGCGGCGGCGACGGCGCTCGTCGAGGGCGACGGCGCGGTGCTGGCCCGCGCCGACGCGCGCCTCACCGAACTGGCGCCCACCTTTGGCCCGGCCTGGCTGGCCGCCGAGCGCGCCCATTGGGAGGGCCTCGACGCCGCCGCCACGCGTCTCGTCGGAAGCGAGCGCCCGCGCAATGCGGCCTTGGTCCTTCGACGGGCCGCCGGGGCGCACGCGGGGGCGGCGGCCCTGCGCTACCGCGCCGAGAACCTCCTGCGGGCCGCGGACGTGCCCACGGGCCGCTGGCACCGGGTCCCGATGTCGGAGGGCCGCGTCGAGATGCAGGCGAAGGGCAACCGGTGGACCCCCTCGCCGTACTCGGTGATGGGTTCCGCCAGCGGCGACTTTCCCTTCATGAATTTCGCGGTGCCCGAGTCGGTGCACCCGCCCTTCCGCCTCGAACTCCACGTGCGCGACGCGCAGCTCAAGGAGTCCGGTTCCAGCGTCGGCCTGCAAATCGGCTCGAGTTGGTTCGGACGCAACTTCCAACTGCAAATCGACGGTCGAGGCGGCATCACGGGCGGGCAGTCCCAGCCCGCCGGCGACACCGTGCGGTTCAGTTTCGAGCCGCTCGGCACGTGCGAGCCCCCCGACGGTCGCTTGGTGCGCATCGAGATGGCGGTGCTGGACGGGAAGCTCGAGATCTCGATCGACGGCGAGGCGATCGAATCGACCGAGTTCGACCCCAGCACGATCCGCGGCGGGATCCGCTTCAACTTGAACGATGGGCGCGCGCGCTTCGGACCCCTGCGGATCTGGCGCTCCTCCGCGCCCTGACCCGGATCAGTAGGAGAAGCCGTTCCGGCGCAGGTGGACCAGCGGGTCCCCCTCGCGGATCAGGGCACCGGCCGTGGCGCGTCCGAATACCGCGACGTGGTCGCCCACGTCCTGCTCGGCGACCACTTGGCACTCGATCCACGCGAGCGCGCTGGCCAGCGCCCACTGGCCCGCCGGCGTGCGGACGGTTTCCAGGCCCCCGAAGGGATCCGCGCCCGCCGACGGGGGCTTGTAGAACTGCGCCATCAGCCCCTTCGACGCGGGGTCCAGCACCGACACCGCGAACGCGCCGGTCTCGCGCATGGCCGCGAGATGGGCCCGGTCGTGGCCCACGGCGACGACCAGGGTGGGGGGCTCGAAGCCCACCTGCTGCACGAACGAGCCGAGGAAGCCCATGGGGCCCCCCTCGCCGACGGCGGTGACGATGTAAAGGCCGGACGGCACACGCCCGAGTGCCCGGGCAAGCGGAGGGTGTTCGGTGCGAGTCATCGGGGGAGCGTAACCCCGGCCCCGGCGCCCTCAAGTGCGCGAATCGGAACACGCGGGCCGCGCTTCGTGCTGGTTCCCACCCCCTCCCAGCGGTGATAATCCTGGGTCATTGGGGCCAAGTCTCCGGACGCATCCGCGGGACCCACCGAGCGGCGCGCCTCGGACACAAATCCCGCCGGGCCCCGCTCCCGTCGGACCCAAGTCAACGTTCTGTTCGCCCCGCCCCCAGCCTGATCCGCCCCGATGAGCGAGACGAAGACTCCCCCGCCCAAGCACAACCACGGGCACATCGAACCGCGCTTGATCGAGCGCGAGATGAGCGAGTCGTACCTCAACTACGCGCTCAGCGTGATCCACAGCCGCGCCCTGCCCGATGCGCGCGACGGCCTGAAGCCCAGCCAGCGGCGCATCCTCGTGGCGATGAACGACCTGCGGCTTCGCCCGAACGCGAAGTACAGGAAGTGCGCCAACATCGCCGGCACCACGAGTGGCGAGTACCACCCGCACGGGGAGTCGGTGATCTACCCGACCCTGGTGCGCATGGCGCAGAAGTTCTCGCTGCGCTACCCCTTGGTGGACGGTCAGGGCAACTTCGGTTCGATCGACGGCGATCCGCCCGCGGCCATGCGCTACACGGAGGCGCGCATGGCCGGTCCCGCCACCGAGATGATGGCGGACCTCGACAAGGAGACCGTCGACTACCAGCCCAACTACGACGAGCGTCTGCTCGAGCCGGTGGTGCTGCCGAGCCGCTTCCCGAACCTTCTGTGCAACGGTTCGGAGGGCATCGCGGTCGGCATGGCGACCAGTCTGCCGCCCCACAACCTGCGCGAGATCAGCGCGGCGCTGCGCGCGGTCCTGGACGACCCCAAGGTCACCCTGGGCGAGCTCTGCAACCTGGTCCGCGGTCCCGACTTCCCGACGGGCGGCATCATCATGGGGCGCAGCGGCGCCCTCTCGGCCTACACCACCGGCCGCGGGCGTGTGTTCGTGCGTGCGCGCCACCAACTGGAAGAGGGACGCGGCGGCAGGCCGCAGATCGTCTTCACGGAAATTCCCTACCAGGTCCGCAAGATCGCGATCATCGAGAAGATCGTCGAGGTCGTCAAAGACGCCCGCATCACGGGCATCAGCGACGTGCGCGACGAATCGGACCGCGACGGCATCCGCCTGGTCGTCGAACTGAAGCGCGGCGAGGACCCCGAGGTCGTCGTCAAGCAGCTCTTCCAGTTCACGCCGCTGCAGACGACGTACAGCATCATCAACCTGGCCATCGTCGACGGCCAGCCGCGCACCATGGACCTGCGCGGGTTGCTGGACGAGTTCATCAAGCACCGCAAGGAAGTCATCCGGCGGCGCACGCGCTTCCTGCTCAAGAAGGCGGAAGAGCGCAAACACATCGTCGAGGGCCTGCGCATCGCCGTCGACAACATCGACGAGGTGATCCGCATCATCCGCGCCAGCGCGGACACCGAAGAGGCGCGCTCCGGTTTGATCGCGCGTTTCAACCTGAGCCAAGCGCAGGCACAGGCCATCGTCGACATGCGCCTCGGCCGCTTGACCGGACTGGAGCGCGAGAAGCTCGAAGAGGAGTTCCAGAAGCTCGAAGCCGAGATCGCCGACTACCAGGACATCCTGGCGCGCGAGGCCCGTGTGCGCGCGATCATCCGCGCCGACGTCGACGACGTGGAGCAGCGCTACGGCGACAACCGTCGCACCGAGATCTCCGGCGAGGAACTGGAATCCGGCTTCAACATCGAAGAGCTGATCACCGAGGACGTCATGGTCGTGACGTTCTCGCGCGACGGCTACGTCAAGCGCACGGCCCTCGACACCTACCGCGCGCAAAGCCGCGGCGGTCGCGGCATCAAGGGCAGCGAAGCCAAGGAAGGCGACGCCATCAAGTCGCTGTTCGTGGCGGGAACGCACGACTACATGTTGTGTTTCTCGGACCGCGGCAAGGTCTATTGGCAAAAGGTCTACCAGGTGCCCGAGGGCGCCCGGACCTCCAAGGGCCGCGCGATCCGAAACCTCTTGCCGCTCGACGACGGCGAATCGATCCAAAGCCTGCTGCGTGTGCCGGCCTTTGGTTCCGAGGACTTCGTGGTCTTCGCGACGCGTCAGGGCACGATCAAGAAGACGCCGCTCGAGGCCTACTCGCGCCCGAAGAAGGGCGGCATCCGCGCCATCAACTTGGCCGAGGGCGACGAGGTCGTGTCGGTGGCGCTGGCCCGCCCGGGTTCCACGATCCTGATCGGCACCGCCAAGGGCCGAGCCGTGCGCTTCGACGAGAAGGCGGCACGCTCCATGGGCCGCGTGGCCGGTGGTGTGCGCGGCGTGCGCCTCGTCGGCGACGACAAGGTGATCGGCATGATCGTGGCCGATCCGGCTGCGACCGCCGCATCGTCCGCCATGGGCGAGGAAGAGGGCGCAGAGAAGGCCCTGACCGTGGTCACCGCGTGTGCGCGCGGCTACGGCAAGCGCACGCTGCTCGAGGACTACCCGATCAAGGGACGCGGGGGCCAAGGTGTGATCAACATCAAGGTCACCGCGCGCAACGGCGACGTGGTTTCGATGCGCATGGCGCGGGGTGAGGACGACCTCTTGTTCATCACCAACGGCGGCATGATCATCCGCACGGCCGCAAGCGAAATGCGTCCCATGGGCCGCAACACGGCCGGCGTGCGCCTCGTCAACCTGAAGGACGACGATGCACTCGTCTCGCTCGAGGTGATCACCAGCGACGACCTCGAGCTCGAGACGCGCAACCTGGAACTCGAACTGAAGCGAGACGGACCCCGTCCGGTGGCCTCGCTGGTCGACGCCGAACTGGAGGGCGCTGAACCCGAGCTCGAGGACGCTGCCGAGGACGAGGACGAACCCATCGTCGAGGACGAGACCGAGGAGGAAGAAAGTTGAGCCTATCGACCCGCATCTCCGAGGACCTCAAGACCGCGATGCGCGAGCGTCGCGAGCTCGAGCGCGAAACCCTGCGCATGGTCATCGCCGGCTTCAAGAACCGCCGCATCGAGCTGATGCGCGACCTCACCGACCAGGACGAGATCGAAGTGGTGCGCGGCGCCGTCAAGACCCGCAGGGAAAGCGCGGACCAGTACCAGAAGGGCGGCCGCCCGGAACTGGCCCAGAAGGAACTCGCCGAGATCGCGGTGCTCGAGGGGTACCTGCCCAAACAGCTCGACGAGGCGGCGACCCGCGCCAGCGTCGCGGCGATCGTGGCGGAGTTGGGATTGAAGGAGCCCAAACAACTCGGCGCGGTGATGAAGGCGCTGCAGGCCAAACACCCGGGGCTCGTCGACGGCAAGCTCGCCCAGCGTGTGGCGAGTGAGTTCCTGCGCGGCTGAATCCGGGCCCTACGGCGGGCGTACGTCCATGGTTCGTCCGCCCACGCCAACGCATTGAGCCCCGCCCCCGACTCCCTGGTGGACCGCCACGGTCGGCTGCTGCGCCGCACCGCCCTGGTCTCCGTCCTGACGTTGATGAGTCGCCTGCTGGGCTTCGTGCGCGAAGCCCTTGCGGCGGTGTTGTTCGGCGCCCACTCGGGAGTGTTCGACGCGTTCCTGACCGCGTGGCGCATCCCGAACCTCTTCCGTCGATTGCTAGGCGAGGGCGCACTAGCGACGAGCCTGCAGACGGCCATCACCGAAGAGGATGGCAAACACGGGGACGCCGGCGGTGCGGCGCTCTTCCGCCGCGTTCTTTGGGTCACGTTTTGGCTACTGCTCGTGATCTCCGTCGCGGCCATGGCGGCGATCCACCACCTGCCGGACCAAATCGGCTCGTTCCGGCCGCTCGGCGAGCCAGAGGGTGCCCAGGCCGTGCGCGAGCTAACGGTGCGGCTGATGCCGTTCGTCGTGTTCGTGTGCCTCGCGGCGCTCGTTTCCGGCGCGCTGAATGTGCGCGGCTTCTACGCGTCGTCCAGCTTCGCACCCGCGGCCATGAACGTGGCCTGGATCGGCGCACTGGTCGCGATCGGGTACCTCTACGGGTGGACGAGCGACGCCGAAGGCGCAGCTCTGGCCGAGCACCAGCTCGAGATGGCCCGGGCGCTGTCGATCGGCGTGCTCCTGGCCGGACTCGCGCAGTTGCTGGTGCAGGTGCCCGAACTGCGCCGCTCGGGGCTTCTCAGCCGCGCGGCGGCGGGTCTCTCCGGCGCGACGCGGAATGCCCGGGACGTGCTCACCCAGGCCGCGCCGTTGGCCCTGGGCGCGGCCGTCTACCAAGTCAATGTGATGGTGGACGGGTTCATGGCGGAGGGGCTGTTGAGCGATGGGGGCCCCACGGCCCTCTACTTTGCGAACCGCATCCAGCAGTTTCCCCTGGCGTTGGTCGCGACCGCGGCTACCGCCGCCGTGTTCCCCGCACTGAAGGCCCTCGCCCACCGGGGGCGGGTGGGCGAGTTGCGGGAACTGCACGATCGCACGCAGCTTTCGGTCGCGTTCCTGGCCCTGCCCGCGGGGGCCGGGCTCTTCGCCCTGGCGACTCCCATCGCCAGCGCGTGCCTCGAGTACGGCGCCTTCGATGCCGCCGGCTCGGAGCGCGTCGGGTCCTCGATGGCGATCCTCGCGTTCGGCCTCTTGCCGGCTGGCGCCGTGGGGCTCTTGAGCCGCGTGCACTACGCACTCGGAGACTTCCGCCGGCCCGTGGTGGTCTCGATTTGGATGGTCCTGGTCAACCTCGCGCTCAACCTGCTGTTCACGGCCGTTCTCGGATGGGACGTGGCGGGTCTCTCACTGGGCACGACCCTGGCCGCCTGGCTGCAGGTGGCATTGCTGCTCCCCAACCTCCACCGTCGGCTCGACCTGCCGCGGGCCGCGCCGGGAGCCGCCCGGGAGTTCCTGCGCACGGCGGCGGCCGCCACGGCGTGCGGCGTCGCCGCGTACTTCGCGCAGCGGTTGGCCGAGCGGTGGTTGCCCACGTCGTTGCACGGCGGCCTGCGCAGCGCGATCTCCTTGGTGCCCGCCGTACTCGCGGCGACAGCCGTGTACTTCGCGCTGGCGCGCGCGTTGGGATTGGCGGCGTGGCAGGACGTAGAGAGCCGCGTGCGCGGCCGCTTCGCGCGGCGTTGATCCGACACCCGCGCCCGGCGGTTGCCAAGGCCGGCGCCGCGATGCAACGGAGCGCCGCGACGCGGGTACCGCTCCGGGGAACCACGGGCTCGACGACGCAGGTGCGAGCACGCGCGCGCCACGGATTCCTGTCCTCGGGTCGCGTGGGCCATGGTTCTTGGCCAGGTGGCAGCACCTCCGCATAGGCTCGGACCCAACGTGGCCCCGGAGACCCATCCTCGGCGGGCAGCGTTCCCTTCGTCTCCCACGAGCCCTCCATCCCCGACGAGCCCTCCATCCCCGACGAGGTTGCGCGCTTGAATCGAAAGCACTCCACTGGCCATGCGGCCAGTTCCGCTGGTGACGCCCGCTCCATGGATGCCCGCTCCGACAACGAGCCGAACCGAAGTTCCGCCTCGGCCCGCCCCGTGGATACCGAGGCGGCCCGCGCGGCGTTCGAGGCCGTGGACCCGCCGGCGTACTTGGCACGCGCCAAGCTGACACCCAACGCGGAAGCGGTGCTCCAAAAGCGCTACTTGAAACGCGGCGACGACGGCCTCGTGTGCGAAACGCCCAGCCAGCTCTTCTGGCGCGTCGCCACACACGTGGCGCGCGCCGAGCTGCTCTTCCCCGGCGGCACACCGCAGCGCGCCCTAGCCGTGGCCGAAGAGTTCTACGAGATGATGGCCGCGGCGAAGTTCCTGCCGAACAGTCCCGCGTTGACGAACTCCGGGCGCGCGAACGCGATGCTATCGGCGTGTTTCGTGCTGCCCGTCGAGGACACGGTCGAGGGAATCTTCGACTCGGTGAAAGCCACCGCATTGATCCAAAAGTCGGGCGGCGGAACCGGATTCGACTTTTCGCGCCTGCGCCCGAAAGGCGACCGGGTCGGCGACGGTGCGGGCACCACCGAGGGTCCGCTGTCGTTCCTGAAGGTGTTCTCGAAGGCCGGCGAATCGATCCAACAGGGTGCGTTCCGGCGCGGGGCCAACATGGGCATCCTGCGCGTCGACCACCCGGACATCCTCGACTTCATCACGATCAAGGACGACCTCACGACGCTGACCAACTACAACATCTCGGTCGCGATCACGGACCGTTTCCTGGATGACCTGAGCCGCGACCCGGGCACGGTGCACCAGGTCAAGAACCCGCGCACGGGCGAATGGCGTCCCCTGAAGCGCCGCGATGGTGCGGGCAAGGAGCTCAGCGAGGCCTGGACCGTGGGTGAGATGTGGGCTTCGATCATCGCCCACGCACACGCGACCGGGGAACCCGGCGTGGTGTTCATCGACCGCATCAACGCGCGCAACCCGATCCCCAACATGGGGCCCATCGAGGCCACCAATCCCTGTGGCGAACAGCCGCTGCACCCCTACGATTCCTGCAACCTCGGCTCCATCAACGTGGGCAGTTTGGTGCGCGGCACGGGCAGCGACGCGCGCTTCGACTGGGACGAGCTGCGCATGCTGACGCAAGCGGCGACGCGGTTCCTCGACAACGTGATCGAGGTGAACCACTACCCGATCCCCGAGATCGAGCGCATGTCGAAACAGACACGCCGCATCGGTCTCGGTGTGATGGGTTTTGCCGACGCACTCTACCAACTGGGCATCCCCTACGATTCGGAGGAGGGGACCGAGTTTGGCGAGGAGCTGATGCGTGTGCTCGACGAAGAGTCGCACCTCGCCAGCGAACTGCTCGCCGACGAACGCGGCGAATTCCCGGCTTGGAAGGGCTCCGAATGGGAGAAGCAGGGCCGACGCCTGCGCAACAGCTACACCACGACGATCGCGCCGACGGGCACGATCTCGATCCTCGCGGGGTGCTCCGGCGGCATCGAGCCCATGTTCTCGCTGGCGTTCCTGCGCCAAGTCATGGCGGACTCGACCGGGCGTCCCACCGTGCTGCGCGAACTCAACCACGTCTTCGAGCGGGTGGCCCGCGAACGGGGCCTGCTGTCCGACGCCCTCGTGGAGCAACTTTGCCAAGAGGGCAGCCTGGCCCACGTGGAGGGCATCCCCGAGGAGATGCGTCGTGTGTTCGTGACGGCCCACGACATCGCGCCCCATTGGCACATGCGCATGCAGGCCGCGTTCCAGCGCCACTGCGACGCATCGATCTCGAAGACGATCAACTTCCCGCGCGAAGCCAGCGTCGAGGACGTGCGCCGCATCTACGACCTTGCGGTGGATCTCGGCGTGAAGGGCGTCACCGTGTACCGCGACGGCTGCCGCGACCAGCAACCCATGGCCCTGACAGGTTCGCAGCGCCGGGTGGAGGCTGTGGCCGAGCCCGCGAAGGCGGCGGCGCCCGGACCGCTGGCCGACATCAAACCGATGAAATTGCCGGAGATCATGCCGTCTCTGCGCATCCGGCAGATGACGCCCTTCGGCAACATGCACGTGAAGGTGTCGGTGGACCCGATCCTCGGACGCGAACGCGAAGTGTTCGCGCAGCTCGGCAAGGGCGGCGATATCGCCAACAGCGACCTCGAGGCGATCTGCCGGTTGCTCTCCCTGTGGCTGCGGGCCAACGGCACGCTGCAGGATGCGCTGAAGCAACTCGAGGGCATCGGCTCCTCCTTGACCGTGCCGACGAAGGAGGGCCGCATCATGTCCCTCGCCGACGGCTTGGCGACGGCGTTGCAGCGCTACCTGACGGCGAAGAGCGAGTTCGGTCTCGAGGCGCTGCTGCTCGGCCGCGTGAGCCCCGACACGGGCAACGGCGTGCACGTGCAGCAGAAGTCCCAGGCCTACAAGCTGAAGTGTCCGAGCTGCCAGAACGTGCTCTCCTTCGAGGAGGGCTGCGTGAAGTGCCACGGCTGCGGCTACAGCCAGTGCTGAATCGCATCGCGCAGAGTTGAGCGCGCGTGGAGCGCGCGACAAGCAGGGCCGCAGCACCGGGTGCTGCGGCCCTTGTTCGTTTCTTGATCCCCACCTGATGGCGGCTTGGGAAAGGAGCGACGGACCACGGCCCGTGCAAAGAACACAACAAGCGCGGGCCCGCGACGCGTTGCCGCGTGCGCGCAACCAACGCCAGCTATCCACGAACTAGGCGGCCTTTTGAGCCGCCCTTCAAGAGTCCTTCACGGAGCGCCCCTAGCATTCCGCATCCGTAGCGAGCCCGCAGGAGGACGTCTCCCGCCTCGCTCACGCCCCTAGATCCCCGAAGGACTCCCCACCGTGAACAAGAAACTCCTCCTGACCGTCCTGCTCGGTGCCGGCCTGGCCGGTTCCGCCCAAGCGGCCGAGATCGTGGTCAACGCCGACATCGCCACGTCGACGACCTGGACCAAGAACAACACGTACAACCTGGCCCAGCAGATCTACGTTATGCCCGGCGCCACGCTGACCATCGAAGCGGGCACCGTGATCGCGTCGAGCCCGACCCCCAACGGGTCCGGTTCGCTCGCCATCACCGCCGGCGCGCAGATCTTCGTGCTCGGCACGGAAGCCGAGCCGGTCATCTTCACGTCCACCACCGACGTGAACACCTGGATCAACGGCAACCCGAAGACCGGCACCTACCGTCAAGCCGCCAACGAATGGGGCAACCTGACGATCATGGGTCGCGGCTACGTCGCCGAGAACGCCACCCCCGGCAATACCGCCACCCCGAACGCCGCCAACGTCGCCACCATGGAGGGCCTGACCGCCCAGTTCCCCGGCGACACCCGCGTGCTGTACGGCGGCGGTGACGACGAGGACGACAGCGGCACGATCCGCTACGCCTCGATCCGCTACGCCGGCCGCGTGCTCGGCCTTGGCAACGAGCTCAACGGCTTGTCCCTCGGCGGCATCGGCCGCGGCACGGACATCGAGTTCGTCGAGATCATGAACAACGTGGACGACGGCATCGAGATCTGGGGTGGCACGGTCAACCTCAAGAACTTCGCCATCTGGAACGTCGGTGACGACAGCCTCGACATCGACCAGGGCTGGCGCGGCAAGGCGCAGTTCGGCCTGATCGTGCAGGGATACAGCGTCGGCGCCGCCCAGGGTTCGGGCATCGGCGACAACGCCTTCGAGATCGACGGCGCCGAGCAGTCCGACTGGCAGCCCGTCACGACGACGAGCGTCTACAACCTGACCCTGATCGGTCAGCCCATCAGCGGCGACCACGGCGTGGCGTACCGCGACGGCGCCCGCCTGCAGCTTCGCAACAGCATCATCATGGACATGGGCGAGCAAGCGCTCCGCCTGGACAACGTCGACGGTGACGGTGGCGCGGGCTACGGCTTCGGCGGCACCGTGAGCTGGGCCGACACTTGGACGACCGCGTTCAACGCGGCGCCCGCGCACCCGAACGACCCCGCTCCGGGTCTCGTCGGTTGGGCCGGCTACCCCGCCCAAGTGGACGGCTTCCTGAACGACGTCCGCGACACGGTCTTCTTCAACAACAACAACGGCAGCGCGTACACCGTCGCCAACTCGGTGGGTGTGTTCGACGTTGCGAACAACAACCTGATCGCGGCCAACTCGCCGGTCCGGTACGTCGGCCGCGGCCCCGCGGTGAACCCCTTCGGTTCCCTCGTGATGCAGCCGGTCGTCAAACTCGACCCCCGCGCCACGAACGACGCCGTCTCCAGCGTGGGCCAAGCCCCGAACGACGGTTTCTTCACCCCCGCTCCCTACCGCGGCGCCTTCGACGCGACCACCAACTGGCTCAAGGGCTGGTCGGCGGCCGACGCCTACGGCTTCTTCACCGCTGACGCGGCCGTGCAAGTGCGCACGAGCCCGCTCAACGTGCCCAACAGCATCTCGGCTGTCGGCCTGCCGACCTTTGGCAACAGCTCCTTCGCGATCCAGCTCAACGACCCCGCGCTGGCTTGTGTGGCCCCCGGCCAACTGGCCCTGCTGATCGCCGACTTCGGCGGCCCGCTCAACCTGCCCTTCCCGGGCTTCGGTTGCGGCGGCGGCTTCGGCGCGCTGCTGATCGCCCCGACCGCGCTGCAAATCACCCTGCCCCCGCAAGTCTTCGCGGGCGCTCCGGTGAACTTCGGCCTTCCGATCCCCAACACGCCTCCGAGCCTGTCGGGTCTGCAAGTCAACACGCAGGGTGTCTTCGTGAACCTCTCCACGTTCACGACGACCTTCACCCAGGCCCTCGACTTCACCTTCGGGACCTGATCGGCGAAGTGCCCATCCTTCGAGGATGAGCGCGTTTTGGCCCCTGGCCGGCGTTCGCGCCGACCAGGGGCCCGAGCATTCCGAGCGCGCCGGCTCGCATGCGAGCTGGATCGCCCGTACTCGACCACACCGGTTCCGCGACCCATGCGCCGCGGCGGGACCCGTCCGAATCCGCCTCTGTCTTGGCTCCCCGCTCCATCCATGAAGCCCGTCGCCCTCCTGTTCTCGATCGTCCTCGTCTTGTCCACCGCGCCCCTCGCTGTGCACGCCCTGCAGTCGGACGCTCCTGCCGAGGAGGCTGTGGCCGTCGCCGCACCGAAAGACGAGGTCACTGCGCCGGTCGACGAAGCCCTTGATCCCCTGCGGTCGGAGTTGATGGAGCTTGCGTTCCGCGCCGCGTCGGCGATGCCGAACCACCCGCACATCAAGAACCGCTCGCGCGCGCAAGAACAAGTGGTCGACCTCGCGCTCGAACTGGGCCAGAGCAACCGCGTCATCGAGTACGCCGAGCGCATCGACAATTGGCGCCGCGCCAGCGCCTACGCCAAGTACGCGGAGCATGCCGCGTCGCTCGGCCACCGCGCACTCGCGGAGAGTTACGTCGCCAAGTCGCGCTCGAACTTGGAGCACCACCTCGCGAACCCCACGGTGTACGAGTCCGTGCAACCTTGGATGGCCGAGCGGATCCGCGTAGTGCTCGCGAAGGCGCACTACCACATGGGCAACGAGGACGCCGGGCGCGAAATCGTGCAGCAACTCGGCGACGAGTCCAACGCGGCCGTGCGCGCCATCGGCATCGAACACCTGACCGCGGAGCACTTCGAGGGCAAACTCGCCGAAGTGCGCGGTGAAATCGGCCGCGGGGGGATCGACCCGGTCCGCTACGGCCTCGAGACCGCGGTGCAACTCCACCGCCACTTCTTCGCGGACGCCGAAAAGCGCACGCTCCTCGAGGGCATCGTGCGGGACTCGTGGCGCCCCGTGCCACTGGCGGTCCGCATCCAGTTCCTCACGGCGATGGCGCGCTCGGCGTCGGACCACGGCGACCAGCCCCATGCGCTCGCACTGCTCGACGAAGCGCGCACCCAACTCGACAGCGTCACTTGGCTGGTGCCCGACCGCCTGCCGCTCGTCGCCCTGCTGGCCGAGGGTCGACACGCCGCAGGCGACGAGGAAGGCGCCGCAAAGGAACTGCGGGAAGGACTTGCTCTTTTCCACACCGAACGCGAGCGCATCCCCGACGTCTTCCGCGGCGAAGCCCTGCGGCCATTGGCCGAAGCCCACCAGCGCATCGGGCAAGGCGAGGTGGCCCTGGCGATCTACCGTCTGGCGCTCGACGAGGGCCTGCTGAACCCCAACTCGCGCCCCCGCGCGGAGGACCTGGTCGCGACGGCCTGCTCCATGGCGCGCACACGCGCTCCCGCAGACGCGGCGTTGCTCGCGCGTCTTCGCGCGGCCGTGGAAGCGCTCGGCGAGCCCTGGTAACGGGCTCGCGGGGAGCGCGACGGCCCCGGGCGCGGGCGCACCCCAGGCTTGTTGGTAAGCCAATCCGCGCTTCACGCAATCTTTGACTTCGAGGTCTAGCCTGTCGGCCCAAACCGGGCGAATCCGGGTCCCTTAGTGTTCGACCGCGGTCGGGCCGTCCATCGAACACCCACCCCCAGGGCTACACCTCTTTCCATGTACGTAGCGAGGTCGGTTTGGGCCGCCATCGTGGGGCTATTGATGCTGCTTCCACCGCACGCACACGGCCAACAAGAGGCCTCGGGCTCGATCCGCGGTGTCGTTTTCGACGCGGACTTCGACGTGCCCCTCGCCGGTGCGGAGGTTCTGGCGGTGGAGCTTGGCGTGGCTGCGGTCACCTCGGACCTCGGCAACTACGTGTTCGCCGCCGTGCAGCCGGGCACCTACACCCTGGTCTTCCGGAAGGACGGCTACGTGCGCCAGGTGCGCGCCGACGTCGTGGTGACCGCCGGTCGGCTGACGGATGTCAACGCCCGCTTGGCCGGCGAGTTCACGGACATGGAGGAAGTGGTCGTCGAGGACATCCTCGCGGGCGGCGGCGGCAGTGAGTTGGCGCTCCTGGAGCTGCGGTTCGAGAGCCCTGCCCTCCTCGACTCCATCGGCTCCGAGTTGATGAGCCGAGCCGGTGCCTCCGATGCCGCGAGCGCCCTGCGGCTCGTCTCCGGCGCCACCGTCCAGGACGGCAAGTTCGCCGTGATCCGCGGCCTGCCGGACCGCTACGTCACCTCCCAGGTCAACGGCGTGCGCATGCCGTCGGCGGATGAGAACACCCGCGCCGTGGAACTCGACCAGTTCCCCTCCGCGGTCATCGAAAGTGTGCAAGTTTCGAAGACCTTCACACCCGACCAGCAGGGTGATGCCTCCGGCGGCGCGGTCGACGTGCGGATCCGCGGTGTGCCTGAGGAAACCACCCTGCAGGTGTCCGGGCAGCTCGGTTACAACTCCGAGGCAGGCGGTCGGGACGATTTCCTCTCCTACGACGGCGGCGGTCTCGACTACTGGGGCAAGAACGGGCCCGGCGGGCCGCAAACCCCGGGCACCAACTGGGACGGGGCCGTCGGCGTGTCGAGGCGCGAGGCGCCCCAGGACTACAAGTGGTCCGTGGCCGGGGGCGGCAAACTCGAACTCGCGGAAGACGTGCGTGTCGGGGGCTTCGCGAGCATCTTCTACGAGCGCGATTCCTCCTTCATCAAGGATGGTGTCAGCAACGCGCTGTGGGTGCAAAACCCCAACGTCGGCATCGCGCCGGAGGAATCCCAGGGCAGTTCCCAGCAGGGCAGCTTCCTGACGGGTCTGTTCGATTTCGAAGAGGCGAGTCAGTCGGTCCAATGGGGCAATCTGGCGGTCGCGGGCATCGAGAGCGAGAACCACGCGCTCACCCTGACGTACCTCTACACACGCACCGCCGAAGACAAGGCGATCCTCGCCGAAGACACGCGGGGCAAGGAGTTCTTCTTTCCCGGACACGACCCGTTCGACCCCAGCAGCCCGGGCAGCGACCTCGACTCGCTCGACGACGCCCCGTACCTGCGCACGGAGACCCTCGAATACACCGAGCGCACGACCAGTTCCACCCAGCTCAGCGGCCAACACAAGCTCGGTGAAGGTGGTTACGAGTGGGATGGTCTGCCCACTTTCGGCAAGCCGGAGCTGAGCTGGACGGCTTCCTACAACACGGCCAATCTGTACCAACCCGACAAGCGCCAGTTCGGGTCCGTTTGGCAGCCCGCTACCCAGGCCGGACCCTTCATTTTTCCTGCCCAGTTCCTGCCGTACAAACCGGCCGAGAACTTCGCGCTCGGCAACCTGCAGCGCATCTTCAAAGAGATCGGCGAACGCAGCAACCAGTACACCGCCGATCTGACGCTGCCCTTCGAGCGCGACGACACTTCGAAGGGCTACCTGAAGCTGGGCGGGTTCAGCGACGACACCAAACGCCGTTTCGACCAGGACACGTACTCCAACTTCAACGACAACGGCGCCGAGTTCGAGGGCGAGTTCGACGAGTTCTGGAGCGCCTCCTTCCCCTTCGAGAACCATCCCATCACCGAATCGACGTTCGACGTCGACTACGAAGGTGAGCAGCGCATCCGCGCCGCCTTCGTGATGCTGGACCAGCCGCTCACGACGCGGCTGAACATCGTCGGTGGGGTGCGCTTCGAGTCCACGGAGCTGGGCATCGTCAACTTCCCCGAAGAGGACGCAACCTGGTTCCCACTGGGCCAGACCGCGGCGGTGGAACTCAACCCGGGCGACGCCGACGTGGACTTCTCGCAGGACGACGTGCTGCCGTCCATCGGCTTGATCTACCGCCCCAGCGATCCCTGGACCGTGCGGGCCTCGTACACCCAGACCGTGGCCCGGCAGACCTTCAAGGAACTGTCGCCGATCATCCAGCAAGAGTTCCTGGGTGGCCCCATCTTCGTGGGCAACCCGGACCTGCAGATGAGCGCCCTCGACAACTGGGACCTGCGTGTCGACTACACGCCCAACCCCGGCGGCCTCCTGTCCGCCAGTGTCTTCTACAAGGACATCGACGACGCCATCGAGTTCGTCCAGGCCGAGGTCGGACAACTTACCTTCACGTCGCCGCGCAACTACCCCGAGGGCCGCATGTTGGGCTTCGAACTCGAGGGCCGTCAGCAGCTCGGCGAGTACTTGCGCGATCTCTCGGGTTTGGGTGTCGGGGCCAACGCCACCTTTATCGACGCCGAGGTGACGCTGCCCGAGGACGAGGTTGCCACGTTGGAGGGCCTCGGCCAGTTCGGCCTCGAGAAGCGCGACATGACCAACGCGCCCGAGTACCTGCTCAACCTGTTCGCCACGTACGACATCGAGAGCACGGGCACCCAGCTCGGGCTCTTCTACACGCTGACGGGCGACACGTTGATCGCCGGCGCGGGCGAATCGAAGAGCAGCTTCATCCCGAGCGTGTACGCCCGAGCGTTCGGCTCCCTCAGCGCCACCATCTCCCAGCCGCTGGGCCGCTACTTCCGCCTCCAGTTGAATGCCCGCAACATCACCGATCCGGACATCAAGGAGGTCTACCGCTACCGCGGGGAAGACTACACGAGGACCTCCTACAGCCGCGGGGTCGACTACTCCGCCACGCTCAGTGCGCGCTTCACGTTTTAACCACCAACGCTCGAACCCCACCATGGAAGCCAAGTCGTCCCAACCCCGTGTCCGGAAGCCGGCCAAGCGCACCGCGCTGGTGCTGGCTCTCGGACTTCTGTCGGCAGGTGCGCTGGCCCCGTCGCCGCAAACCCAAGACATCGAGTCCACCAAGGCTGCCCTGGAGAAGTGGGTCGAAACCCAGCGTGTGATCTCGAAGGAGCGCGCCGATTGGGCCGTCGGCAAGGAAGCGCTCGAGATGCGCGTCCGCCTCGTCGAGCAGGAGATCGAGACCCTTACGAAGCGCATCGCCGAAGCCCAGGCCAGCATCACCGAGGCCGACACCAAGCGCGCGGGGCTGGTCGAGGAGTACGACGAACTGAAAGCCACGGGCGAGGGCCTCAACGGCGTGATCGCCGAACTCGAGGCGCGAACGAAGGCGCTGCTTCCCCGTCTGCCCGAACCCATTGTCGACCGCATCCGTCCGCTCAGCCAGGCTCTGCCCGAGGACTCCGCGGACGCCAAGATCGGCCTCGGACTGCGCTTCCAGAACGTGGTGGGGATCCTCAACCAAGTGGACCGTTTCCACCGCGAGATCACCCTCAGTCCCGAGGTGCGCGATCTGGGTGACGGCCGCACGGCTGAAGTGGCCGTGCTCTACATCGGCGCCTCGCGCGGCTACTTCGCGACCGCGGACGGCACGTCGGGCGGCATGGGCTACGCCGGGCCGAACGGTTGGGTGTGGACCCCGGCCAACGACGCCGCGCCGGAGATCGCCCGCGCCGTGGCCATCCTGCAGAACCAAACGATCGCCGACTTCGTCGGCCTGCCGTTCCAACTCAAGTGACGGGAGACCAGCCGACCATGAAGTACTTAGTGATCCTGTTGAGTCTGTTTGTGCTCGGCGCCCCCGCGGGGGCGCAGACGTCGTCCGGCTTCTCGGAGGCCTCGACGGAGGTGCAGCGTCGGCTGGAGGAAAGCGTCGCAGAGCTAGCGCGGCTGCGTTCCGAACTCGCCGAACAGAAAATTCCCCTGGCGCAGCGGCTCGCCGACTTGGAACTCCAGCTCTCGGCGGCGCGCGAGGAGTACCAAAGCACCACGCGCTTGCTCGATAGCCGGTCCTTGGACCTCGCGAACCTCGGGACCCAGATCAAAACCCGCCGCGAGGAGCTGAGCTACATCTCGAACCTCCTGGCCGAGTACATCCGCAACTTCGAGTCGCGGCTGCACATCGCCGAGCTCCAGCGGTACGGCCCCGTGGTCGACGCGGCGACGCTTGCGCCCGAGAACACCAACCTCTCGGAGGCCGAGATCTTCGCCGCCCAGGTGAAGGTGCTGAACACAAGCCTCGACCGCTTGGTCGAGGCGGGATCCGGTGCCAAGTTCGACGGTAATGCGGTCGACAGCGAGGGCGTCGTGAAGGCCGGCACGTTCGTGCTCGTGGGGCACACCGTGTTGTTCCGCTCCGCCGATGGAAAGGTCGCCGGACTCGTGGAGCACCGCAGCAACTCCGAGCAGCCCACGGTCGTGCCGTTCGCCGATCCGGTCCTGGCGGCGCAGGTCGCACAGGTCGTGCAGTCGGGCGCGGGCACCATGCCGTTCGACCCGACCATGGGCGACGCCCAGAAGATTGCGGAGACCGAGGAGACGCTCCTCGAGCACATCCAAAAGGGCGGTCCCGTGATGATCCCGATCCTGCTGATGGCCGCCGCGGCCCTCACGGTTGCCCTGGCGAAGTGGATCGGGCTCGTGCTGGTGCGCATTCCGCGGCGCAAACAACTCGAGGAGCTCTACGCCGCCGTGGCGCGTGGCGACGAGCCCGCCGCCCTGGACCGCGCGAAGTCCCTGTCGGGTCCGGTCGGCGAGATGCTGCGCGCCGGCGTTGCCCAGATGCGCGCGCCCCGCGAGCTGATCGAAGAGGTGATGTACGAAACGGTGCTGACCACCAAGCTACGCCTGCAGCGCTTTTTGCCCTTCGTGGCGATCTGCGCGGCCTCGGCGCCGCTGCTCGGCCTCTTGGGTACCGTGACGGGCATCATCAACACCTTCAAGCTGTTGACGGTGTTCGGCTCGGGCGACGTCAAGTCGCTCTCCGGCGGTATCTCCGAGGCGCTCATCACGACCGAGTTCGGCCTCATCGTCGCGATCCCCTCGCTGCTCTTGCACTCGTTCCTCTCGCGCAAGGCCAGCGGCATCGTCGCGCGCATGGACACCGCGGCGGTCGCCTTCGCCAACGCTGCCTCGAAACGCGAGGTAACGCAACGCGAGCCCGACCCCGAGCCCGAGGAGCAGGCACCTCTGCACCGCGGCAGCCCCAAGATGGCACGAGCCACCTGATCGGCCATGTTCTCCTCTCCGCAGGAACTTTGGGCCAAAGCCGTTGAGATCTGGCTCAGCGGCGGTTGGGCGATGGTCGCCATCGCCGCAGTCGCCGTCGTGATGTTCGGTTTGGGCGTGCACGTCTGGTTCCGCCTGCGCGACACCGAGTTCGCGTCCGTGCCCGAGTCGACCTGGCGGCGTTGGATCCACGCGCCAGAGGAGCGCCAGGGCCCGGTCGGCGAGCTCTTGGACTTGACCGCCGATACGGGCAACTTCGACGACACCGTAGGCGCGTTCGCCGACGTGCGAAAGGCGCAGACCGCACCCTTCGAACGCGACTTGAAGGTCATGCGCATCTGCGTCAGCGCGGCGCCGCTCGTCGGCTTGCTCGGCACCGTGATGGGCATGCTCGCGACCTTTGGTGCGCTTGCTGCCGGTTCCGGCGGCGACAAGACCATGAACATGGTCGCCGACGGCATCTCCGAGGCCTTGATCACCACGGAAGCGGGCCTGGTGATCGCCCTCTCGGGCCTCTTCTTCCAGTACCGCCTCACGCGGACCTACGAGCGCTACAAGGCTTTCTTGGCCCACCTCGAATCCGTCACCACCCAGACCCTCTACCGCCGACGGAACGCCGCACGGGGCGCGGCGTAACGCGCTTCCTAGGAGACACTGACCCATGGGACGATTCCGCGACAGCGCCAATGAAGACGCGAGCGAAGCGAGCATCGACATGTCGCCGCTCATCGACTGCGTGTTCATCCTGCTGATCTTCTTCATCGTGACGACGGTCTTCGTGGAGGAGACCGGCGTCGACGTCGACAAGCCCCAGGCGGCGTCGGCGTCGAACTTGGAGAAGACCAGCATCCTGATCGCCATCACCGAAAGCGGCTCGGTGATCTACGGCGGCAAGGAGATCGGCATCTCCGGCGTGCAACCGCTCGTGCGCCGCATGGTCCTGAAGGAACAGATCCCGGTGATCCTGCAGGCGGATCGCGGCGCGAAGATGGAGGTCTTCGCGCAGGTGCTCGACCAGGCCAAACTCGGCGGCGCCCAAGTGGTCAACCTGGCCACCTCGCGGACCCAAGGGTGAAGCAAACCCGCGCGGCGAGGAACGACACACATGGCACGGATCCAAAGAGGCCCCGGTAGACGCGTCCTGCGCCGCGTTTTGGTGGCGCTCGGGGCGAGCGGCATGACGCTGCTCTTCTTCCTCGTACTGCCGCTGATCCAGGCGATCAGCCAGACCTCGCAGCCGGATACCGACGTGCGGCGCCTCGACGGTGTCGAAGAGCCGCCGCCGCCGCCCCCGATCGAGGAGGAACCGCCGGAGGAGGAGGAGCCCGAGGAACCTCCGCCGCAGATGGAGCCCGACACCACGCCGCTGGACCTGGCGGATCTCGAGTTGGCCCTCGACCCCGGAACGGGCGGCGAGGGTTTCCTCGGCGGCGACTTTGCGAATCGCCTGCTGCCCTCGGCTGCGCAGGGCGAAGCGGACGATCTCTTCTCGCTTGCGGACCTGGACCAGGCTCCCCAGGCCATCTACCAACCCATGCCGATGCCGACGCCCGAAACGCGCAAGAAGGCGCCGGGCCAGGTGTACGTGCTGTTCGAGGTCGATGCCAACGGCCGGGTGGTGAACCCGACCGTGCAGTCCTCCACCGATCCTGTCTTCGAACGGCCCGCCCTCTCCGCGGTGCGCCAGTGGAAGTTCGAGCCGGGCCGCCGCAAGGGTCAAGCCGTGCGTTTCCGCATGCGCGTTCCGATCACGTTCCCCAAGAGCTGAACCATGAAGTGCACCGCATCGCTCCCCGTCCTCTTGGTGTTGGTCGCCTCCTGCGCCAGCACCGCGCCGGCACCCGCGCCCAAGGCCGATGATTCGCCCGAGCGCACGGTCGAGGCTTCGTTCGCGGACAGCGCGGCGCCGGTGGCCGGCGTGGCCCGCCGACTCGACGCGGAGTCGCTCGAACTCTGGAACACGCCGAACTTCCGGCGCTGGTTTGCCGAGAGCTACATCGCCGAGTCCGAGGTCGAACCGGGTGTCACCAGCGTCGAGCGCGAGCAGCTCCAGCCCATCTTCGACATGATCGCCGCCGACCACGTCGACAAGGCGATGGCCGAGATCAAGAAGCGCCGCGGACCCGCCTCCAGCGCCGTGTTCGAGTTCACGCTCGCCGGCCTTCATTTCCAACAGGACCAACTGGACGAGGCCCTGCCGCTCTACGCCGAGGCCGTCGAGAAGTACCCGCGTTTCCGCCGCGCGTGGCGCAACATGGGGCTCATCCAGTTCCGCCAGGGCGACTTCACCGCCGCCAGCCAGTCCTTCTCGCGTGTGATCAGCCTCGGCGGCAACGACGCGACGACGTTCGGCCTGCTCGGCTTCTCGTACACCAACCTCGACAACCACCTCTCGGCCGAGAGTGCCTACCGCATGGCCGTGTTGCTCGACCCGGCCACACTCGATTGGAAGATGGGTCTGGCGCGCAGCCTCTTCAAACAAGCGCGATTCGCGGACGCGGCCAGCCTGTGCGACACGCTGATCGCCGAGCAGCCCGACCGCGCCGATCTGTGGCTGCTGCAGGCGAACGCGTACGTGGGCCTCGGCCGCATGACGGACGCGGTGCAGAACTACGAGCTGGTCGACAGCATGGGCGCGGCGACTCTGTCGAGCTTGGAGATGCTGGGTGACATCTACGTCAACGAGGAGCTCTACGAACTGGCCGCGGACACCTACGGCCGCGCCGTCGCCGAAGCCCCCCCGGGCAAGGTCGACCGTGCGCTGCGCGCCGCTCGTGTGCTCAATGCGCGTGGGGCGCTAGAGCCTACCAAACGCCTGATTGCGGCGGTGGAGCAGCACCACGGCGAGAACCTCGAGGACAAGCAGAAGACCGATCTCCTGCGCCTGCGCGCGCGCATCGCCGTCGCGGAGGGATCTGGCGACGAAGAGGCGCGTCTGCTCGAGGAGATCGTCGCGCTCGAC
>WGMC01000028.1 GCA_016125265.1 Planctomycetaceae bacterium | reverse complement strand
GGCTGTCCGAACGGGGCAACGCCCCGTCCGATAGTAGCCTGGGGCAACGTCCCAGGTATCGCAGCAGAACCGGCCCGGGCTGAAGGCCCGGCCCATGCCGTTGGCGCGTTGCGATGGCGCGGGCCTTCAGCCCTTGCATCGATCTTCCGTCGAACCTGGGGCGTTGCCCCAGGCTACGATCGAACGGGGCGTTGCCCCTTGCGGACGGCCCCAAGTCGCCGAGCGCGTTGCGCGTCCTCCGAATCACCAACGGCGCGTCGCGTACCGCAGGGCCTTCTGGAGCGCCAAAGGCGCGACCGATCGTAGCCTGGGGCAACGCCCCAGGTTCGGCGGGAAGCGGAACCAAGGGCTGAAAGCCCGCACCAACGCACGTCGCCAACGCAACGTGCCAACGGCATGGCCCGGGTCAGCCGCGGAAGCCCAGGACCACCAACAGGCACGGCCCGCGTGCGATCGTTTCGAGGCCCAGCTCGGCCGCCCGGTCCAGCGCTGCCTGGCTCTCCGCGCCCGGCTGCATCCATAGGCGCCGGATGCCCGCCGCCGCGGCTTGTTCCACGAGCCGTTCGGTGACGGGCGGCGGCGTGATGATCGAGAGCCCGTGCACAGGCTCGGGCAGGTCGGCCAGGGTCCGGTAGGCCGCAATCCCCTCCACCTCCTCTAGGCTGGGGTGCACCGGGTGCGCCCGCCGACCGGCCTGCACGTAACACCGCAGCACCATGTTGCCGTACTTGCCCCGATCGTTGCTCGCTCCGGCCACGGCGTAGACCGTGCCGTCGAGGAACTCGGCGATGCGCTGCTCGGTGCTCTTTCGTTCGGGGCTCTTCATGGGCGCACTACACTAGGCCCCCGATGGGCCGGATGACACGGGCGGAAAAGGCGGAACGCATCGTGGAGGTGCTGGAGGCGCTCTATCCCGCGCCGCCAATCCCCCTCGACCACACGGACCCCTACACCCTGCTCGTGGCGGTGCTGCTCTCCGCCCAATGCACGGACGTGCGCGTCAACCAGGTCACCCCGGCCCTCTTCGCGCGGGCGCGGGACCCGTTCGCCATGGCGCGGGTGCCGGTCGCCGACGTACAGGCCATCGTGCGGCCCTGCGGACTCGCGCCGCAGAAGGCCAAGGCGATCGTCGAGCTTTCGCGGCTCCTCGTCGAGCGCCACGGCGGCCAGGTACCCGCGGACTTCGCCGCGCTCGAAGCCCTGCCGGGCGTGGGTCACAAGACCGCCAGCGTGGTGATGGCCCAGTCCTTCGGGGTGCCCGCGTTCCCGGTGGACACGCACATCCACCGGCTCGCCGAACGCTGGGGGCTTTCGGACGGCTCCAGCGTCGTGCGGACGGAACGGGACCTGAAGCGCACCTTCGCGCAAGAGCGCTGGAACTGGCTGCACCTCGCGATCATCTACTTTGGCCGCGAGCACTGCCCGGCCCGCGGCCACGACCCCGCGGTGTGCCCGATCTGCAGCTTCGCGGCGCCGGCCAAACTGGCAAAGCTGGCCAAGCGAGCCAAGCTCAAGAAGCCAGCACGTCCGTGAGCGCGTTGCGCAGGCGCCGCAGCGCGCGTTTTTGCTCCGGGTTGAGCGGGCCGTCGAGCAGGTTCTGGTTCTCGAGCGGGTCGAGCTGCAAGTCGTAGAGGTGCTCGCCGATCGTGGTGCTCTTGATGTACTTGTAGCGCTTCTCGCGCACGGTGCGCTCGTAGCTGAGCGGCGGAAGGAGCCCGTTGGGCCACGTCAGTTCCGTGAACAGGTACTTGCGCAGCGACGGCTCGGCCGGGTCTTGCAAGTAGGGCCACAGGGAGAGGCCGTCCAGCGTCACTCCCCCCATGCAGGCCTCGAGATCCACACCGGCCGCATCGGCGACCGTGGGAAAGATGTCGACCACCGACACCAGGCCCGCGCTGACACCGGTCGCCACACCCGGGCCGCGCACCATGAGGGGCACACGGATGCCTCCCTCGAAGACGGAGCCCTTGGCTTTCGCGGCGGAGTAGGGCGCCGTCACCACCAGGTTGTCCGTTCCGTTGTCGCCGACGAGGATCACGAGTGCGTCGTCGAACACCGGCCCCAGGCCTTGGCGCAACCGCCCGATTTCCGCGTCCACCGCCTCGAGCATCGCCTTGGCGTAGGGCCGCGGGCTCACCGAGATCGGCGGCGCGTGGAGGAGCGACGTGGTGTAGAGGTTCTCGGGCGGCGTGTGCCAGGGCCAGTGTGGCGCGTGGAAGTTCAACGTCGCGAACCACGGTCCCGTCGTATTGGCGATCCAGGCAAGTGTCTCGTCGACGACCACCGTGGTCGCGTACCCGGCGCAGGGCGCCTTCACGCCGTTGGTGATCTTGGCCCAACTGAAAAACGTGTCGGGCAACACGAAGTTGTGCACCGAACCCACGAAGTGTCCGTAGCCCGCCAGGTTCGGCGCGAAGTCGCCGCCCACGCTCGGGTTGCCGAGGTGCCACTTGCCGATGACGGCGTGTTCGTAGAGCCCGCCCGTGCCCACGTCCAACATCTCCGGCAACGTGACTTCCGACAGCGGCAGTGCGTAGCCGCCGTTGGGCACCAGACCACCGACGCCGGTGCGAAAGCCGAAGCGCCCCGTCTGCAACGCGGCGCGCGTGGGCGAACACAGCGGCATCGCCCAGCAGTCCGTGAACATGGTGCCCTCGGTCGCGAGGCGATCGATATTGGGAGTGACGGCGAGGTCGGGACCGATGCCGTAGGCCGAGAGGAACTCGGTGCCGATGTCGTCGAGCACGATGACAAGCACGTTCGGGGGCGCGCCCTCGTTGCACGGGGCGTCGCCGGCGTCCGAGGGAAATCCCGGAGCCAAGGGAGCGAGGAACAGAAGCGTCAGCAGCGGGTGGGCCATGGTTGGGGAGGCGCGGGGCCAGCAAGTGCGCAGAACTCGAACAATCTTGCCACGCCTCTCGTACAAGTCAAGCCGCCGCGAGCTTGGGAGCGCTTGCCCGAGAAAGGTCCGGGGGCGAACATGCGGACCGGGGGCCGCCCACCCAGGCCGGCCCTGGCTCCCCCACTCCCCGCGCCCGGACGGCCGATGAAACTCCGCAAGATTCTGCTGACCAGCGACCTCTCCACGGAATCCCGCCGGGCCTACGGGCCCGTCGTGCAAATGGCCCGCGAGGGGGGCGCGTCGATCCTCCTGCTCCACATCGTGGAGGACATCCCGATCGTGCCCTACGGCGCGCCGCTGGCCGGTCCCCTGCCCTCGCTGGACCGCAGCGCCATGTTGCAGGGCGCGACCGAGGCCCTGGAGGCGGAACGCGCCGCCCTGGCCGGGGTCGACGTGGAGACCCTGGTCCTGCCCTCGACCAACGCCGCCGAGTCCATCGCGGAGGTCGCTGCGCAAAAGGGCGTGGGCCTGATCGCGATGTCGACGCACGGGCGCACGGGCCTGCGCCGCATGGTGCTCGGCAGTGTGGCCGAGGGTGTGGTGCGGCACTCGCGTGTGCCCGTCCTCGTCTTCCCGCCCGCGAGTTGAAGGACCAAAACGCCGACGATTCCCCGTCCGAGCGGGCCTGGCGGGCGCTCGAGGAGGGCGAAGCGGCCCGGGCCCTCGACGTCCTGCGCCGCGCCGAACGGGCAGGGGAAGCGCCGCCCGAGGCTGGCGTGATCGCCGCGCTCTCGCACCTCGAGCTCGGCGCCTTCGACGAAGTCGACCGCGAGCTGGCGCGGGCCCGGCGCGAGCTCCCCCCGGACGACGGGGACCTCTTGTACGCGGAGGCGGAGTGGGCGCTTTGCAACTGGCGGCTCGAGGACGCCGAGGCCAACTACCGGCGCCTGTTCGAGGGGGATCCGGAGTTCGCGCGCGCCGCCGAGCGCCTGGCGCTGGTGTGCGACCTGCTCGACCGGCCCGAGGAGGCCGACCGCTGGCAGCGGCTGGCGTCCGAGCTGGAACCCGACCACGTTCCGCCCCCCCACCACCTCTCGACCGCCGACTTCGAGGCGGTGGTCGCGGAGGCCGCGGGCGAGCTCCCGCCCGAGTTCCAGCGCGCCTTGGAGCGTTTTCCGGTGCTGATCGACGCGGTGCCGCGCCGCGAACTGGCCTCCCAAGCCCCCTGGGACACCCCCGGCGACGTGCTCGGGCTGTTCGTGGGGTATTCGGACCTGGATCGCCCCGTGGAGGGCGGCGGCGGGCCGCCGGCGGCGATCTACCTGTTCCAACGCAACCTCGAGCGGGCGACCTTCGACGGCGACGAACTGGCCGAGGAGATCCGCGTGACCCTCTACCACGAGTTGGGGCACGCCCTGGGGTTCGACGAGCACGGCGTGGACGAGATGGGCCTCGGCTGAGGGCCGCCCAGGGCGATCCCGGCGGCGATCGACCCAGCCGTTACCGGCCAGCCCGACCCGCCCGCCGAAGTGGGTCTAGACTTCTTCGAGTCCCGGGGCGCTCCCACGCCCTCCCGCCCCATGGCCGCATCCGCCCTCTTCGCCGCAGCCGCGGCGCTCCAGTTGACGCTGGTTTCCCCGAGTCGCATCGGGCAACCGCTCGTCTACGAACTGGTCGGCTCGATCGCGCCGCCGGGACCCGCGGATTCGCTGCTGCTCGACACGATCGCGATCCCCGGCGGCGTGCCGCTCGGGCAGCTCGGGACGATCTACGTCGGCGCCGGTCCGGCGTTCCTGGCCTTGCCCGGCGATGGCACACACCGCTGGACCGTGCCCGTGCCGGCGCTGCCCGGCCTGGTCGGCGTGAACATCTTCGCGCAGGCGCTCGGCCTGATGGCACCGGGCGGCATCGAGGACCTCCGCCTCTCCAATCTGGTCGTCTCGACACTCGAAGAGAACGTCCCGAGTTTCCCGGAGTTCGCGTTCACCGCCGATGCGCTCGAGGGTTCGCTCTCGTGCCTGCACGTCGATGCAGACACCGGCGTGTTGCGCCAGCGCTCCTACGTGCACCTCGGCGGCGAACCGCGCGCGACCGCCGTGCACCCCTCGAACCCTTGGGTCTACGCGGTCGACACGGCCGCCAGAAAGGTGCACCAGGTGGGTGTGAGTGCGGCGAGCGGCAAACTCAGCTTGCTGGGATCCAGCGACACGGGCCTGGCGCCGGGCAGCCTCTGCATCGAGAACAGCGGTCGCTTCTTGTACGTGGGCAACGCAGGCTCGAACAACATCTCGCAGTTCGCGATCGACGGTGCAACGGGTGCGCTGACACCGCTGCTTCCGCCCATCGTGCCCGCGGGCTCGCGTGTCACGAAGTTGGTCGTGCATCCCGCGGGCAGCCACCTCTACGCCATCGGCGGAGCCGTGGGTTCGGCCGTGCGCTTCCAGATCGACGCGTCGTCGGGGCGGCTCTTTCCCCTCGGCCCGGTGGACCTGCCGGACGGGCCCACCGATTTGGTTTTCAACCCCGCCGGCACGTTGGCCTACGCGACGGGGGTGGGTCCGGAGCTCGTCGCCTACACCGTAGACGCCGCCACCGGCGCGCTCGCTTCGTTCGCGGCACCGGCGCTGCCCGCCGGGGCGCAACCGACGTCCCTCTTCGTCGCGCCGGGCGGTTCGCACCTCTACGTGGCGGACGCGGCCCACGGGACCGTGCTGCAGTTCCGCCTCGGCACCACGGGCATTCCGAACGCGCTGCAGCCGCCTTCGGTGCCGTGCCCGGGCGGCCCGAGCCAACTCCTGGTCGATCCGAGCGGCACCGTGTTGCTCGCGCTCGTGCCCGCGGCCGGCGAGGTGCGCTCCTACTCGATCCAGGCAGCGAACGGCACACTTTCGCCGCTCGCGAGCATCCGCACCCGCGGTCCGGCCTTCGGCCTGGCGCTGTCGAGCGCGGGTGCGCCCCGTTTGCCGCGCTCGCCCCAGATCTACCTGGCGCTCGAGGGCGCCGCCGAGGTCCGCGGATTCCAACTGGACTCCGCGGCGGGCTTGCTCTCGCCGCTGGCGAGTGTGGCCGACACCGCGCCCGGCCCGGTGGCGATCGCGCTGCACCCAAGCGCGCCCTTCGGGCTCAGCGCCAACTTCACGGGCCAATCGCTGACGCGGCTCAGCGTCGATGCGTCCACGGGGGCCGTGGCCGCGCTGGGCTCGCCGACGGCCAACGCGGGTGCGCCTTTCGACGTCGAGTTCGAGCGCTCCGGGCGCTTTGCGTACGCGTCGCTCTTCGGCGGCGCGGCCGTGCAACCCTACGGAATCGACGGACTGACCGGCCAGACGACAGCGCTCACGCCGGCGCCCGCGTCGCCGGGTTCATTCCCGCGCGGACTCGCCGTGGATCCGACGGGTCGCTTCGTGTACGTCGCCGAGAGTTTTTCCGCCGCCGTGCGCGCGTACCGCATCGACGCCGTCGACGGTTTGCTCGCGCCGGTTGGTTTGAGCGCCGCGGGCAATGGCACCGTCGACGTGGCGGTCGACCCGAGCGGGCGCTACGCCTACGCATTGAACAACACGGCCGGCACGGTGCAGGGTTTCCGCATCGACGCGACCACCGGCGCGCTGCTGCCCTTCTCCGACGCGCCCCTGGCCGCCGGTAGCGCGCCGTTCCAGATCGCCATCACACCCGATGGGCGGTACCTCTACACGGCCAACAGCGGCTCGGCCAACCTCTCGATCTTCGAGATCGAGCCGACGACCGGCGGCCTGACGTCGCGCGGCACATTCGGCGTCGTCGCCGATCCCAGAAACCTCGTGATCGATGCGAGCGGGCGTTGGCTGGTGGTCTCGAACCGGGCGGCGAACCTCTTGCAGGTCCTCGCGGTGGACCCCTTGACGGGGGCCCTCAGCGGGCAGCAGCAGATTCCGGCCGGCGGCGCCCAGCCGCGGGGCCTGGCCGTGCGCGACGTACTCGAGTGATCGCGGGAGGGACCGGGGCTATCCTGGGCCCCGCTGCGCCACCCCGCGGCGCCAACGCGATGCAACACCGACGCCCCGCCCGACCCGGTACCCGATCCATGGCAGCACTTGCGCGGATGCGCTGGCTGGCGGGCCCCCTGGCCCTCGTGCTGGGTGCGTGTGGCAGCGGCACGGGCACGTTCCTCGTGACCACACCGCCCACGGACCTCGTCTACGCCGACCCGGCGCCGGTCTACACGGCATGCGTGGCGGTGACGCCGAACGCGCCGAGTTTCACCGGGGTCATCGACCAGTGGAGCGTCGCTCCGCCCCTCCCGCCCGGCCTGTCGCTGAACCCGAACACCGGGGTGATCTCGGGCGCGGCCAGCGCAGCGGCGGTGCCGACCGTGCACACGGTCACGGGTTTCGGCCCGGTGGGTTCCACCGAAGCCGAGATCTCGATCGAGGTCCTGACCCCGGCGCCGCCCGCGAACCTGACGTACGCGGCGCCCGCTCCGACCTACACCTCGGGAGTCGCAATCGCGCCCAACGGGCCCATCCTCGACGGTGTGGCGTCGTCGTTCGCCGTCGACCCGAGCCTCCCCGCGGGCCTCGTGCTCGATCCGATCACGGGTGTGTTGAGCGGCACCCCCGAGGCGGAGAGCCCGGCTGCGACCTACCGGATCACCGCGTCGAACTGCCTCGGCGCATCCACCGAGTTCGACCTCACACTGACGGTGCTGCAAGGTGGCCCCGGGCTCGGCGACGTGCCGCGGTTCCTGTTCGTCGCGAACGGCGGCGACGCCACGATCTCGCGGCTCGTGATCGACGCCGACACGGGGCTCACGCGGCACGTGGGCCACGTGCCCGCGCCCGCGGGACCGCGGGACCTGGTGCTCGCGCCCGACGGCACGCACCTCTTCTGCCTGAGCGGCGATACGCCTTCCGTCGCGGTGTTCGAGGTCTCGGGCGCCGATGGGCACCTGACACCCATCGTCGGTTCCCCCTTCGCGCTGCCCGGCGGTTCGGACCCGCGCCAACTGGCGCTGACGGCGGACGGCACGCGCCTCTACGTGTCGCTGGCGGCGCTCGACCAGGTGGTCGCGTTCTCCGTCGGCGCGGGCGGCGCCCTGTCGCCCGTCGCCGGCAGTCCCGTCGCCGTTCCCGGCACGGGAGCGGGAGCCCAGGGGCCGCACGGGCTCCTGCTCTCGCCCGGTGGGGACCGGTTGTTCGTCAGTTTGGAGGGCGCCGGTGCGGTGACGTCCCTGGCGTTGCTCGGCTCCGGCCTGCCCAGCGCGACGGGTGCGGGCCTGGTGACCGTGGGCACTGGCCCGCGCGATCTGGTGGCCGTCGCGGGCAATGCGGGCCAGCTCTACGTGGTCGTCGCGAACACCGGCGGCGGCTCGTTGCAATCCCTGGCGGTCGGGGCTGGGGGCAGCCTCACGTCGGTCGCCGTCGGTCCGTTCGGCGCGGGCTCCAGCCCGGACGCGTTGGTCGCGGCGAACTTCGGCGGCTCGCGCATCGTGTACGCCTGCCTAGGGGGCTTCGGCATCGTCACGCGTGTGCTCGTGAGCGGCGCGACGGGGCAGCTCTCGACACCCGGCCAGGCGACCGGCGGGCCGCAGCCCGTGGGGCTCGCCATCTCCGCCGACCGCAGCACGGCGTTCGTCGTGTATGCGGGTGCGTCCGAACTGTCGGGCGGCTCCTTGGATGGGTCCGGCGCGTTCACCGCGGCGACCCTCGGCGGCCTGCCCGTCGACCGCGTGCGCCTGCGACCGGGTGCGCGTGCGCTCGCCATCCTGGGCGGTGCGGCGGCGGCGGAGAGCGAGGACACGGCCCTCTACAGCGCCAACTTCGACAGCGGCGAGGTCTCGCAGTTCGCCTTCGACGGCTCGACCGACCAACTCACGTCGCTCGCACCCCCCAGTGTGGACGGCGGCGCGAACCCGAACTGGGTCGCGGTGCACCCGCGCCTCGCGCGCCTCTACGCGGCGGACTTCCAGGATCCCGGCGGCGCTGACCTGCGTGTCTATCCGATCGGCACGGGCGGCGCGCTGGGTGCGCCGGCCCTCTTGGAGATTGGCGACGCATCGGCGGACAACGGCGACGTGCACGCGGTCCTCGTGGATCCGGCGGGCCGCAACCTGTACGCGATCCGCACGGGAAGTCCCGGCGAGGTGGTGCACTACAGCCTGTCCGCGGCGGGCGATCCGACGGCGGTCGGCGCGACGTCGCTCGGCGGCAGCGCCCGGGGCGGTGCGATCGATCCGACGGGCCAGTTCCTGTGGGTGGCGAACAACGTCGCGGGAGAGCTGCGCGGGTTCCGCGTCGACGGTGCGAGCGGCGCCCTGACGCCCCTCAGTCCGCCGACCGTCGCCGCCGGTTTTTCACCCTTCGCGGTGGCCTTCGACCCCACGGGTCGTTTTGTGTTCGCCGCCAACCGCAGTTCGGGCACCGTCAGCGCCTACCAGGTCGACGCGGCTTCGGGGGCCCTCACGCTGCTGACCGAGGTCGACCTCGACACGGGCGGGGTGCCGCCGAACCCGGCGGACCTGGTGGTCGAGCGATTCGGGCGGCTCGTGTACGTGGCCGACGAGGGGCAGGGCAACCTGCACCGTCTGGCGCTCAACCTGAACCCCCAGGACGTCACGCCGGACGGCACGCCGATCCTGCTCGGGCCTCCCACGGCCACCGGAGGCACCGTGCGGGGTCTCGCGATCGACGGCAGCGGCACGCGGCTGTTCGCTGGCGTGCAGAGCACGGGGGAAGTGCGCCTCTATGGGCTGGACGCCGGTGCCGGCGGGGTCCTCACCCTCTTGCAACAGGCCGCCGCGGGTCCCGGGTCCCGCAGCCTAGCCCTGCGCCGCCGGGTCCAGTAGGGCCTTGTTCAGGGCCCCATGGGGTCGTGAGACGGGACGTTTGGCCCCCCCGGGGGGCCCGTCTGCTTGACCTTCGCCTCCGCCGGTCGGAAGGATGGGTCCAGCGAGGTCGTCCGGGCGGGGCGACCGGGGCTCCCATGGACGGGGGCCCGCTGTTTTTTTTGGCTCGCCCATCTCCCGTACCCACGTCATGCGCTCGATCTGCCACGCCCTGTTGCCCGTGCTCCTCGCCCTTTTCCTCCAGGCCTGCGGCGGGGGGGGCGGCGGCGGTTCGCCGGCGGCCCCGAGTGGGCTCGCCTACGGCGCCGCGAATCCGACCTACGAGGCGTGCGTCGAGATCGCGCCGAACACCCCGACGGTCACGGGGCAGGTCGACAGCTACAGCGTGGATCCGGCGCTGCCGCCCGGCCTGGCGCTCGATGTCGACACCGGTGTGATCAGCGGCACGCCCAGCGCCTTGGCCGCCGCCACCACCCACACGGTGACGGCGACGGGTCCCGGCGGCAGCGCGGATGTGGACATCGTCATCGGCGTCGTCGAACCGGACGCGCCCGCCGGGTTGAGCTACGGGGACCAGGCACTCGAGGCCCTCGTCGATGTGAACGTCAGCCTCGAGCCCGTCCTCGCGGAGGGTGTACCCGGCCTTTGGAGCGCGAGTCCGGCACTGCCCGCGGGCCTCGCCCTCGACCCTGCGACGGGCGCCATCACCGGCGCGGCGTCGGCAACCGTCGCTCCGACCGTGCACACGATCAGCGTCGAGGATTGCCTCGGCCGCTCGACCAGCTTCGATCTCACGATCTCCGCGGTGGATACGGCGGATCTCGTGATTCCCCGATTCCTGCACGTGGCGGCCGCGGACGGCACGCTCTCGACCTACGGCGTGACGACGACGGGTCAACTCCAGCCGCTCGGGTACGACCTCGTTGCGGCGGGGCCCGTCGACGTGGCGGCGAGCTGGACGCGCCGGCACATGCTCGTCCTGGGCTCCACACCGCCCAGCCTGGAGAGCTGGGAAATCGACGGCGCCGACGGCCGCCTCGATCAAACCCCCGCCGAAACGGTAGCCCTGCCCGCGGGCAGCGCGCCTGCGCGCCTCCTCGTCGACACGACGCGGCGTGTGGTGTACGTGTCGCTCGCCGGCGCCAACAGCGTGGCCGCGTTCGAGCTCGGCGGCGACGGTTCGCTCACCGCCCTCGCCGGAAGTCCGTTCCCGGTGGCCGGAGCCGGCCCCACGGGATTGGCTCTCTCCCCCGATGGCGGACGCCTGTTGGTCGCCAACGCGACCAGCGGCACCATCAACGTGTTCCTGCTCGATGGGACGGGGAACCTCGGCGCGCAGACGAGCAACGCGATCACCTCGCCCGCGGCGAACCTGGCCGTGCTTCAGGGCACGTCGGACACGTTCGTCTACACCGCCGAGGACAACCTCGACGCGATCGGCGTGTACGCGCTGGTGGGCAGCGCACTGATCGTGCAGAGCTCCGTGGCGCTCCCCGTGAACTCGGCACCGATCGAACTCGTGGGCCGGGACTTTGCGGGCACTCCCGCGCTCTACGCGCTTTCGGAGGATTCCAACGCGAACCTGCGGCGGTTTGCGCCCAACCCCAGCACCGGTGCGCTCGGTGGCGCGTTCAACGCTTCGAGCGGCGGACCCGAAGGCGAGCCGAGCGGCTTCGCGGTATCGCTGAACGGGTCGTTTGCTTTCACGCACTTCGCTGCGGTCAACGAGTGGGCCAGCTTCGGGGTGGGGGCGGGCGGCTCGCTCACCGCTGTCGCTCCCGCCTCGTCACCCACGAACCGCATGCGCACGCGGCCGGGCTCCGGCCGGTTCGCCTTGACACACGGGACGGAACTCTTCTCGCGCACGTCGGACGCGGTCTACACGGCCAACCGCTCCGTCGGCGATCTCAACCAGTACAGCCTCGACAGCGGCGTGCCGGCGCTCGACGCGTTGGTGCCCGCCACGGTGGGTTCCGCAGGCGCGCCGAACTGGGTCGTGGTGCACCCGCGCCTCGAGCAGCTCTACGTGGCCCAGGACCTGTTCGGCAATGCACACCTGCGCCGCTTCGCGCTGGCGGAGGACGGGACGGCGAGCGAGATCGACACCCTGGACCTCGCGGTGCCGTTCGCCGGGCTCTTTGGCCTCGACATGGATCCTTCGGGGCGTTTCCTGTTTGGTTCGGCGCGCGGCCATGTGCGGCTCCACTCGATCGCGATCGGCGCCGATGGCGCGATGACCGCCGCCGACGACGCTCTGACCGCGGACTTCCCCCTCGGTGTGGGAGTCGCGCCGCACGGCGCGTTCGTGTACGTCGCGAACACGCTGTCGGATTCCATCAGCGGTTTCGCGGTGGACCCGGTGACCGGCGCGCTCACCCCCGTCCCGGGCTCGCCGGTAGCGACCCAGACGGCGCCGTTCGGCGTGACCGTGGACGCGACCGGCCGCTACCTCTACGCCCCGAACCGCGGTACCGACACGATCTCCGCCTACAGCATCGACCCGGTCACCGGTCAGCTCTTCGAACTGCTCGCGTCCTCGCCGATCGACTCGGGCCCGATCGCGACCGGCGCTGACCCTGAGTTCATCGCGGCGGATCCCTTTGGCCGGGCCGTGGTCGTGGTGTGCTCGGGAATCTCCGCGCCGGAGCTGCGTGTGCACCGCATCAACCTCGACTTCCTCAACCTTGTCGAGAACGGCTCCCTCTCGCAGGTGCAGACCATCGCGCTCGCGGGTGTGCCGGTGCACGCAAGTTTCGACGGCACGGGCACTCGGCTCTTCGTCACTCTCACGGGCTCCGGCGAAGTGCAGACGTTCACCTACAGCCCGCTGACCGGGATCTCCGCCACGCCGGTCGACGTGGACGCCGCCGGCTCAGGCGCGCGCACGAGCGCGGCGCGTTCGCGCCCCTGAGCCGACTCCGGGCTTCGAGCCGCATCTGGGCGCCCATGCGCTCGGGTGCGGCGCACTCGAGCGCGCGCGGGAACGATGCGTGCGGCGCCCTTCCGCGCGTACGGAAACTGTGCGTGCGGCGCCCTTAAGCGCGCACGGTGATCTGCGGCCGCGCGCCCGCGAGTAGTTCCGTCGCGCGATCCACCGGCAGCGGCGGGCTGAAGACGTAACCTTGGACCTCGTCGCAGCCCTGCTGCCGCAGGAACTCGAGCTGCTGCGGCGTCTCCACGCCCTCCGCGCAGGCGCGCAGGCGCAGCGAGTGGGCCATCGCGATGATCGCTTCCGTGATCGCGGCGTCCTTGGGGTCCACCAAGAGCGTGCGCACGAAGGTCTTGTCGATCTTCAGGGTCGTGATCGGGAAGCGCTTCAGGTACGACAAGGACGACTGTCCCATGCCGAAGTCGTCGATCGCAACGGCGACGCCGATCTCGCGCAGCTCCGACAGGGTTTCGAGGGCCACGGCCGCGTCCTGCATGACCGCGCTCTCGGTCAGTTCGATCTCGAGGCAATCTGGCGCGAGGCCGCTCTTGTCGAGGGCCCGGCGCACCAGATCGACCGGGTGTTTGTGCTGGAACTGGCGCGCGGAGAAGTTCACCGCGACGGTGATGCGCGGCAAGCCCTCGTCCTGCCAGCGGCGGTTCTGGGCGCAGGCGGTCTGCAACACCCAGCGGCCCAGGCCCTCGATCAGGCCGGTTTCCTCGGCCACGGGGATGAACTCGTCCGGGTAGATCAGGCCCAGATCCGGGTGCTGCCAGCGCACCAGGGCCTCCATGCCGATCACACGGCCGCTCTTCAGGTCGACACGCGGCTGGTAGTGCAGCACGAACTCCTCGCGTTCGATCGCGAGGCGCAGGCTCTGTTCGAGGGCCAGGCGCTCGAGCGCCTTGTCGTTCATGTCCGGCAGGAAGAAGCGGTACGTGGCTCCGCCCTGCGCCTTCGCGCGGTACATCGCGATGTCCGCGTGTTTGACCAGGGTCTCCACATCCTGCCCGTCCGCGGGGAACAGGCTGATGCCGATGCTGACCCCCATGAACAGCTCGTGCTGGTCCACGTGGAAGGGTCGCTGCAGAGCCAGCAGGATCTTGCGGGCCACACGCGCCGCGTCCTGTCCGCGGCGGATGCCGTCGAGGATCACCGTGAACTCGTCGCCGCCGCGTCGCGCAGCCAAGTCCGTCTCGCGGATGCAGCCCGAGAGGCGCCGCGCCACTTCGACGAGCAAACGATCCCCCACCGTGTGGCCCAGGGTGTCGTTGATCTGCTTGAATCGATCGAGGTCCAAGAACAGCACGGCGAGGAGGCGCTTGTGGCGCCGGGCCTG
Organism: Planctomycetaceae bacterium; assembly: GCA_016125265.1. Taxonomy (GTDB): domain Bacteria; phylum Planctomycetota; class UBA1135; order UBA1135; genus RI-242. The sequence goes on along the minus strand of WGMC01000028.1, from coordinate 162,766 downwards.
CGCGAGGAGCTGCCGCAACCGGCTGCGGAAGAACTGGCGGTTCGGCAGGTCGGTGAGTGTGTCGTGGTGAGCAAGGTGCATGCCCACTTGGCGCGCGCGCTCGAGTTCACCGCCGAGTTCCGCGCGCTCCACGGCCCAGTCGATGGTGCGCTCGAGCAGCGGCACGCGGGGCTCTTGAATCTCCGTGCGCTCGAGCAACTCCTGGGCCCCTTCCTCGCGCAAGAGTTCCGCCTGCGCGGCCTCGAGTCCCTCGGCGATCACGAGCACCGGCGTCCGTCCGAGTGTGTGGCGCACGAGGCGCAGTGCGGCGAGCGCGGGCCCGGGATCTTCGACCGACAGCAACACCGCGTCGTAAGTGCCGTTGGGAACGAGGCTTGCGATTTCTCCCAAACCGCGACGCTCGGCGAGGTAGCGCGGATGTCCACCGCGTTGCAGTCGGGCCGCGATGGTGCGGCCCTCATCCTCGTTTTCCGCGAGCACGAGCACGCTGAGCGGCCGCCCGCGCGGCCGCGGATCCTGAGGCACCCCGAGTTCCATTCCCCCCATGACGCGCCCGCTCCCGCCAGGGGTCAAGGCACCCCCCGGCCGGAGGCGGCCCCCAGCCCCTGCGCGGGCCGGATCGTCCCAACTCTTGGACAGTTCCCGCGCCCCATCGGGGGGGAGGACCGGGGCCTGGGCGCTGCCCCGAAGGGGCCCGATGCGCGCCGCCGAGGTCCGGCGGGCGGGGGGACCGGACGCGGCGGCGAGGGAGTACCCTCTTCGCCGCCATGGAACGACAGGTGTATCTGGAGCGGGTCGATCGTTGCCTCGAACGCGTGGCCACGTGGCTCGAAACGTTCGACCCCGACGAAGTGGACTTCCGCACCAGCGACGGTGTGGTGCGCATCGAGTTCCCCGACGGGCAGAGTTTCGTGCTCAACCGCCAGGCGGGCTCGAACCAGGTCTGGTACGCGGCCGGCGCGCGCGCGTGGCACTACGACTGGAACGACACGAAGGGCACGTGGGTCGACGATCGCGACGGCCACGACCTGTACGCGAACGTGCGCGCGACGATCGAAGCGAAGCTGGGTCGTCCGACGGCCGCCATGGGCTGACGGGTGAGCTCTAGTCGCCCTTGATCTTCTTGAAGAGGTCGCCGAGGCCTTTCTCCAGGCCCTTCTCGAGTTCCTTCTTCAGCGCACCCTCCGCCGCCTTGCGCGCGGCGTCCTCGAGCACACGCTCGGTCTCGGCAGCCAGTTGCAGACGCGGCTTCGTCCACGAACCGACGAGGCGCACGGGTACCGTCAACTTCGGATCGAGGAGCGAACCCGCGCTCTTCACCCAACTCCCCACCTCGCCGCCGAGCGACGCAAGGGGCAGTGCCGTGCCGAGGTCGATGCCGCCCCCGACGAGATCCACCCACCCTGAGAACGCAAACGGTCGCCCGTCGATGCGCACCTCCAGGTTGTCGTAGCTGGCGCGCCCGTCCGCGAGTTGCAGCGTGTACGGCCCGAGCCGGGTGGCCGAGGGCGTGGGCAGCAGGGACCCGAGGAGCTGCGCCGCGGCCGGGAAGAGCGACGGCACCACCTGCCCCGCGTCGAGTACGACCTCGCCCGACAGCTTGGCGATGTCGCCGTCCAGGGGCAGGCGGAAGTCGCGCAGCACCAAACTGGCGCGCTGGTTGGGCTCCGTGGCGACGACGGTCGCCACGAGTGGGACCAGGCTGCCCACGACCCGCGGCGACGACAGCGGCGTCAGGGCAAACCGCAGGTCGAGCGGCGCGTCGCCGCGCGGCGCGAGGGTATCGCCCTGGAGCGCGAGGGCCGTCTCCAGCCGGGCCAGTTCACTGGACAGAAGGAGCTCGACGTTGCCGCTGCGCTCCTCGCCCAAAAGGTCCAGGTCGCTGCCGCGCAGGGTCGCGTCGATCGGCGAGCCGAGCAGGTCCACGATGAGGCCGTCGGCGGAGAGGAGCCCGTCGAGCCAAGGGGTCGAGAGCCCCTGGACCTCGCCGGCGAGTTCCAAGAGCCCGACGGTCGGGGGATCGGCCAGGAGCCCCTGGGCGAGGGCGTCCGCGGTGGGACCGGAGAGCTCCACGCGGGCCAACCCCGCGGCCAGGCCGGCCGGAGTCGAGGCCGGGGCGGCAACGCGGGCCGTGCCGACCAGCCGCGTGGCCTCCCCGGGTGCGGCGGCGAGTTCGACGCGCAGCTCCTCCACGGCCGTGGGCGCCCCGCGCGGCGCGTCGGGAGTGGCACCCGGCGCCGCGAAGGTGAGGCCGCTGGCGCCAAACGTCGCGCCCAAGCTGGCCGTGGCGGCCGTCTGGGTGCGCGTCGCCTGCTCAGGCAGGCCCGCCAAGTCCACGTCCAACTCGGTCACGCGCAGTTCGAACCGGCCACCGTCGGTTGCACCCAAGCCCGCCAGCGGGCCAGCCGCGACGTCCGCGGGCAGGAGCGACGCGAGGCCGTCCGAGTCCAGGGCGCCCGTCAGCTCGAGGGGCGCGAGCCCGCGCAACCGCCCCCCGCGCAGCTCCAACGTGCCGGCGCCCTGCGTTCGGGGCGAGCGCAGCGACAGGTCGAGCTCGAGGTCCTGCTCGAGCGGCGGCAAGTCGGCGAGGCCCGCGAGGTTCTCGTCCCAACCTGCCGCGCCGCGCCAGGTGAGGCCCACATCGATCTCCACGGTCGCGCCGAATCGCGCCACGAGCTTTCCGGCGAACTCCGGGGCCAGGGCGGCGTCGAGCGCCACCACATCGACCTCCGTGAGCGCGAGTTCGAGCCGCGGCGCCGGTCGGGTGGCCCCGACGTCGGCGAGCGGCGCCGCGAACTCTCCGCGCAGCCGCCCCGTGGCCGGCGCCCGCATCCGTGCGCCCAACTCGACCGCCAACGCACCCACGTCGAGTCCCTCGCGTGCGCTGTGCTCGACACGCAGCGTTACGTCGCTCAGTTCCGCCGCGGCCAGCGGCGCGCCCTCGCGGCGGTCCGCAAAGTGCACACGCTGCACACGCACCGCGAGGTCCAGGCCCGGAAGCGCCCGCGCTTTTGGCACATCGTCCGCCGGTTCGCGCTCGCGGTCGGGCGCCAACTCCGCGCCCCCATCGACACGCTCCAACGCGCGCGTCAGGTTGGAGCGCCCTTCCGCGTCCGTCTCGAGCCGCAGTTCCTCCATGTCGAGCGCGACCTGGAGCGGCGCCCCGTCCGTCCCGCGGAGTGCTCCCAAGAGGTCGAGCAGCGACGGCAACTCGAGCGAGCCCCGCAGCACCAAACCGCCGTCGGGATCGCGCAACTCCACACGCGACACGCCCTGCGGCGAGTTCCAAGCGAAGGAGGTGCCCTCGACCTCCAGCGTGCCCGCGTGACGCGAAGCAAAGGCACTGGAGATGGGGCCCGCGGCGAAACGCGAGGCCAGCATCGGCAGCAGCACGACCAGCAACACGACGGTGACAAGGAGCACGAGCAACAACACGCCGAAGCGCACGAAGCGGCGGCGCTTCGGTCGTGCGACTTGCGCCTGCGCTGCTGTTCGTTCGTCCGTGCGGTCAGTTCTCACAGGGTGCTGCGCTCCAACGCCCAAGGGCCAAACGGGATCGGTGTTCCTGGATCCAGCGGTCCCAGGCCGCCGGATCGTTGCTGTCGAACACACGGCGCGCGCCGCCCGCCAGTGGGTACCACGAGCCACCGGCCAGTTCCGCCTCCAACTGCCCCGCGCCCCATCCGGAGTACCCGAGGAAGAAGCGCACGGGCAGTTCTAGTGGCTCCGGAGCTGCGGTCACGAGCGCGACCAGGCGCTCGACATCCCCCCCGAGGACCAAGTCCTGACCGACGGCCACGCCGTCCGGCACCGATGCCGGAAGCGCGTGCACGAACTGCACCCGTCCGAGGTCGACGGGGCCGCCGATGTGCACCGGTTGGGGCACACCGGACAGCACGTGGCCGGGCTCGACGAGGTCCTTCACCCGGCGGCGTTCGCGCCGGTTCAACACCAGACCGTACGCCCCGCGGTGGTCGTGTTGGCAGATCAACACCACGGCGCGCGCGAAGTTGGCGTCGCTCATGCCCGGCCAGGCGAGCAGCAGCGTTCCCGGTGCGACGAAGTGCGGCATGCGTACGAGCCTACCAGCAAGGAGCGTCCCAACGCGCGCACCCGCCGCGGGCGAAGGACCTCACTCGACGGGCACGGGCCGCCGCCTCGGCGGTGAGGCGTCCCGCGCGGTGCCGCGACGCACGTCACGCACGCGGAACCCGGAGTCGAGCTCCACCACGAGACCCGGGATGCGGATCTTCTCGTCACCCCACGCCATCGACGGCGCCACCGGCGAATCGTCCAGCGACAGACTGCCGGAGATGCCGAACTCGACACCGCCGCGGTTGGCGTACGCGAGCACGACGGCTCCCTCCGCCAGCTCCCACACACCCGACGGTGCACCGAGCACGTCGAAGACGACCGACGCGTCTGCGCCGATGGGAATGCGCTGGACGGCATCCTTTGGCATCGGCTCTTCGTAACTCTCGCGCGTCCAGTCCAGTTGCACACAACTGCCGAGCCCCAGGACCACGGGGAGCAGCGCAAGCCAGCGCCGCGACCTCACGGCTGCATACCCTTGCGTTTGGCGTCCGCCTTGGCCGCGTCCCCTTCCCCGTGCACATCGCTCCACGGAAGGGCGTATCGGGTGCGGTGCGTGGCAAAGGTGCTGGCGATGTGCGTCAGGCGCAGCTCCTCGTCGAAGAACACCCAGACGCGGTCGGATCGGGTATCGCGGTGGGCCATGTTGAAGAGGATCAGCACGAGGCCGGCGATTTTGGTCTTCTCGGCGTCGTAGCGGTACGCGCTGCGTCGACCCAGCGCAACCACGTCCGTCGGAGCGCCGAGCACTTGCACCACGTCCGCAGCGGTGCTGACGCCGGGTTGCAACTGGCGCACGGCGGCCGCGTCGAGCGGGTCGTTGACACTCATGCGCGCGATGGCACAACCGGGCAAAAGGGCGAGCGCCACGGCGGCGACGGTGAGCGCGAGGCGGCGGGTCGGCTGGGAGAGTGTCATGGGGAGATCGGGAGGAGGTTCGGGATTCAAGGAGATGCGGACTCGGAGCGCTGCGCGAAACCCGGGCAGGCAACGACCGGCTGGTTCGGATATTTTGCATAGCGCGGGTCGCTCGATGCACGCCCGCACAGGTAGAAGGTGGAACCGCGCGCGCTCTCCACGGTGCGCACGTGTTGGCAAGCTGGGCAAAGGCCCCGGGATCCGGGGTTCGGCCGCGGGCGGGACGCGGGACCGTCCCAACTCCAGTCTACGGGACCGCTGCTCACTCGGGCACCTCGCGGGGACGACAGGCGCGCTCGAGCAGGAAGAGCCCCTCCAAGTGCGGCGTGTGCGGAAACAGGTCGACGAGCGCCGCCCGCGTCACGCGATAACCCTGGGCTCTGAGGTTGGCGATGTCCCGCGCCGCGGCGGTGAGGTTGCACGAGACCAGCAGGAGGAAGGGCGCGCCGATCTGGCCGAGCAACTCCGGAGTCGCGGTCTGTAGGCCGACACGCGGTGGGTCCAGCACGATCAACCTGGGCTCCGGCAGGCCCAACTCCGCGCGTTGGCGCAGCAACAGCGGCACGTCGCCGGCCAGGAACTCCGCGGACGAAACGCCGTTGCGCTCGGCGTTGCCGCGCGCGTCGAGCACGGCGCTTTCGACCAACTCCAGGCCCACCAAGCACTCGAAATGCGGCGCCAGGACGATGCCGATCGCGCCGCCGCCGCAGTAGAGGTCGTAGAGCGCGCCGCCGGCCAGTCCGTCGGTGTTCTCGATCCACTGCCGCGCCAACGCGAAGAGCCGCTCCGCCTGCGCCGTGTTCGTCTGGAAGAAGCTGCCAGCGGAAATGCGAAAACGCGCGCCGAGCAGCTCCTCCTCGACCCAGCCGGGGCCATGCAGGAGGAATTCGCGCTCCCCCACCGCCACGGTCGCAAGGCGCGTGCTGACGCTGTGGACCAAGGTCGTGATCGAGGGCACCCGTGCGAGCAGATCCGCCGTGTACGCGCGCCAACCGGGTGCGTCGTCCGCGGAGGTCACCAGGTTGACCAGCAGCCCTCCGGCGCGCGGCGCGCGCGACACCAAGTGGCGCAGGAATCCGGTGTGCTCCATCGAATCCCACGGCACGAGCCCGTGGTGCCGGGCAAGTTCGCGGGCGGCGTCCAGGAGGCGGCCCACGTCCGCGTGGGCGAGTGCGCAAGTCGTGAGATCGAGCACCTTGTCGTGCCGCCCGCGCGCGAACAGGCCGAGCGCGAAGTCCGCGGGCAACCCTTCCGATTCCCCCGCGACGCGCCAGCGCCGCGCGGAGAAGGTGAAGTCCATCTTGTTGCGGTAGTGGAAGGGTGCATCGGCCCCCAGCACACGATCCCAACCGGCCAGGCGAACGTCGAAGTCCGCCGCGAGATCGCCGAGGAGGCGCCGCGCCAACCGCTGCTTCTCGCGCAGTTGGGCCGCGTAATCGAGCTCCTGGAAGCTGCAGCCGCCGCACTCCGCCGTGTGCGGGCAGGGCCCGGCGACGCGGTCCGCGCTGTCCTCGAGCACCGCGAGCGCCTCGCCATCCACGCGGTCCCTCCGCCGACGCAGCACGCGCCCCGCAACCCTCGCGCCGGGCAGCACCGGCGGGCCGCCGCTCGAGCGCTGCACCCGCACGCGGAACTGACCGACGCTGCCGACGGCGGCGCCGCGCTCGTCCAAACCCGCGATTTCGAGCTCGAATGGGTCGTCGCGCCGCGGTTTGCGGCCCTCGCCGGACCAAACGCCGCCGTCCGCGGCTTCCGCCGCCAAGGGAGCGTCCCCCATTGCCTCTGCACCGTTCACCGGCGAAGGGTAGGCCCGCCGCCGTCCGCCGCCAAACCCAGCGGGATGGAAGCTCGCATCGTATGGACCGGGTTGCGGGCGGCGCGGCGGCGGTTCACTCGCGCCGCGCCACGTCGGCGGCGCCAAGGCCCAGGTCCATGCGCGGGTCGCGCGCGTGGATGCCCTCGGGGTTCGGGAAGCGGTGGCCGCTGCGCTCGAGCGCCGTGTACGTGGCCAGGCAAACGGACGCGGCCAGGTTCAACGAGCGCACGGCCGGCAGGATCGGGATGCGCACCCGGGCGCCGGGGTGGGCGTCGAGCAGCTCCTCTGGCAAACCGTCCGCCTCGCGGCCGAACACGAGGATCTGGTCCTCCGCGAACGGCACCTCGAAGAGCGACCGGCCGCCCTTCGAACTGAACAGACTGAGGCGTTCCGCGACGGGGCGCTCCGACCGCAGCGCCAACGCAGCGGTGGCGCGCTCCCAATCCGCGTGCACGACGAGATCGACGAGGGGCCAATAGTCGAGCCCCGCGCGCTTCAAGTAGCGATCCGACAGCGAGTACCCGAGGGGTTCGACGAGATGGAGCCGCACGCCGGTCGCCGCGGCCGTGCGCGCGACGCAACCGGTGTTGTGCGGGATCTCGGGATACACAAGCACGATGTCCATCTTCGTCTCCAGGGCTCGCAGCGCCGGTGGCGCGCCTCGATCCTACCCGGCCAAGGACCGCACCGCCGTGTGCGCGGAGAGCCGTATGCGCTGAGCGCAGTGTGCGCTGGGAGCCGTGTGCGCCGGGAGCCGGGTGCGCCGGGAGCCGGGTGCGCCGGGAGCCGGGTGCGCCGGGAGCCGGGTGCGCCGCGAGCCGGGTGCGCCGGGAGCCGGGTGCGCCGGGAGCCGGGTGCGCCGGGAGCCGGGTGCGCGGGCCTCCCGGCCCGCCTTGGAGCGCGTGGCCGTTCCCTCCCCCGTTCTGTAGGGGCGCGGCCCCGTCCGCGCCCAAGGGAAATCGCACCGCGCCAGTCAACGCGGCGGAACCCCTGCCGGCGGCGCTCCCCCCGACTTCGCCGATGTGTGCAACTCGACCAACGCCGCCCGCGTGGCCTCAGGAAGCACCCGACCAAACGGATCCAAGGTCCGGCCGCGCACTCGTGTGGAACTCCCATCCGCCAACTGCAGTCGCAGCTCGAGCCTCCACCCGAAGAAACGCGTGCGCGGCGCGAAGGTCGGCGGCCCAATCGGCAGCGCCGGCGGCAGCTCCAGCGTGAACAGCCCCTTCCCGCTGAGGTCGAGCCAACCGACGTCGCGCACGAGCGGCACCCCGAGGTACTGTTCCAGCCACTCGCGGCGCACTTCGCGCACCGGATCGGCGAACTCGCGGTCGTGGCGGAGGATCAAGGGCAGCAGCTCCGCCACCACGAGCGCCCGCGGTGTCCCCGCGCACACCAGCGCCACCGTGCGAGGCCGGTCCGGCTTGGCGCCGCGCAACTCGACTTCGAGGTGCGGCACACGCTCCTCGAGCCGCGGCACACGCAACCAATCGCCAAACGGCAACCAGCCCTCGGCCGCGAACCGCCGCGCGACGAGCCGCGCGACCTCGACGTTTGCCTCGGCCTTCAAGTGGTGGTCCGCGAACAGCAATCGCTCGGGCCCGAGCGTCTGGATGCGCGGCGCCAGCTCGCGTTCCAAGGAGAGCACCGCCGCGCCGCCCCGCTCTGCCGCCGCGGCGATCGCGGGATTCACGACGTCGCGAAGGTGCGCCACATCGTACGGATAGTCCAGCAACAACAACTTCGCGCCGGCCGCGCTGCACAACTCGGCCACACGCACGAGGTCCAACTCGACACGCCGGAACAGCTCGTCGTCCTCCGGCGCTCCCAACCACGCGGCCCGCGGCGCGCCGCGTTCCACGAAGTCGAGCCGACCCTCTGCACCGTCGCCGAGCAGCACCGGCCCGGTGCTCTCCACACGGGCCGGCCGGTCGAGCAGCACACGCACCATGCGCACCGTGCGCAGGCTCTCCAGGATCGAAAGCGGCGGCGGCGGGGCCTCGCGATCCTCGAGCGCCCAAAGGTGCGCCATGGCGCGCGACCACGACGTGTTGGTGCCGACCCAAACGACGACGATGCGCGGGCGGTAGAGTTCGAGCTGCTCCGCGAGGTGGTAACGCACCTCGGCGGAGTTGCGACCGGGGAAGCCCAGGTTGAACACGCGCCAGGGGCCATCGGGCGCGCCCGCGAGCAGCTCGCCGAGTTGCGCCGGATAACTTTGTTCCGCCTCGAGGTGGATGCCGTAAGTGTTCGAATCGCCGAGGCACAGCACCACGTTCTCGCCCTGCTCGGGCAAAGTGAGCGCATCCGCGCCCGCGCGCCCGCCCTCGCCTAGTTCCGGCTCCGCCAGGAACAGTCCCACCACGGCCAGCGCGCCCTCCACCGCCAGCAGCGAAAGCACCGCGCCAAGGGCCAGGGCGGCCACGCGAGCGCCCAGGCGGCGACGGGGCGATGCGCCCGCACGCGCGCCTCGAACTTCGGACTTCATCGGCAAAGGGACCCAAAGTGTATGCTCTGCCGTGTCACGGGTGCGTCGCTTTCGAGCGCCCCCACGGCCCCGGGCCCATGCACCCCGAACGCTCCCCCGATCCGGTCCACCTGGCCGCGTTCCGCTTGGACGAAGGTGTGCCCGACGAAGCCTGGCTCGACGAACGCGAACGGGAGCGCGCGGCGCGGATGCGGCCGGAACCGATACGTCGGCGTTTTGTCCTGGCGCGTGCCACCCTGCGGCGGCTGTTGGCCGAGGAACTCGGTCTCGCGCCAGCCGAGCTCTCGCTGCGCGAGGCGCGGCACGGGCGCCCAGAGCTCGCTGGGCGCGAGGACGGTGCGCTCGTCTTCAACATGGCCCACTCGGGCGACCGCGCCCTCTTGGCGTGGCGCCGGGGCGGGCTCTTGGGGGTCGACCTCGAGGAGCACCGACCCGTGCAACGCATGGACGAGCTCGCCGAGGAGACCCTCACGTCCGACGAGCTGGAGGACTGGCGCGCGGCGCCCCAACACAGCCGCGAAGCCCGATTCTTCCGCACCTGGACGCGCAAGGAAGCGGTGCTCAAGGCGACAGGTCTCGGGCTTTCGGGGGGGCTGCGCCAACTCGACGTGCGCGGGGACTCGCCGCTAGCCGTCGCGTTCGCGGGCACGCAGTTTTGTGTGCTCGATCTCGATCCTTGGCCCGATTGCCCCGCCGCACTGGCCGTGGACGGCCCGGCGCCCGAATTGCGCTGGCGCGCGTTCCCCGATCGCCGTTGAACGTCCCCCCGCCAAACGAAGTCGGCCGCGCCCCCTCTTCGGGGAGCGCGGCCGATGTTGCGCGCCGGTGTCCTCAGGCGAGCTTCAGTCGCGCGCCGCGCCGGTCAGTTCGGCGAGGAGCTCATCGGCCTGGTAGACCGAACGCAGCGCCTCGGCGATGCCGCGCGAGTCCACGGAAACGGCGCGCGCCTGCGCATCGCTGTAGGCCATCGCACCCACGAGGCTTTGCACGTTGCCGTCGAAGATCAAGCCGACCACTTCACCCGCGCTGTCGACGACCGGCGAACCGGAGTTGCCGCCGATGATGTCGTGGGTGCTGACGAAGTTGTAGGGCACGGACTTGTCCATGCGCGACTCGGATTCGATCCAGCTCTCGGGCAGGTTGTAGGGCGGAACTTCGCCGCGGCTGCGCGCGCGTTCGAACGTGCCGCCGATCTGGGTGAAGGGCGGGATCTCTTCGCCGTCCTGGGTGTAACCCGCGATGCGCCCGTAGCTGAGGCGCAGCGTGAACGTGGCGTCCGGATACACACTGGTGCCCAGCATCGCGAACTGCGCTTCGGCGATCTTGGCGTAGGCGGCCCGCTGCACGCTGTCCACCTCGTCCTCCATGCGCTTCCTCAGGTCGCGGCCATCCTGGTCGAGGGCCTTCGCGAGGCGAATCATCGGCTCCGTGCTGGCGTCGATCGCCGCCTTGCCGCCGTCCCACAGGGCCCGACGCGCTTCGGGATCCAGCAGGCTGGAGCCGCGCACCAGTTCCTCGGCACGGGCAGCGGGCGCCTTGCCGCCGAGCGCCTTCAGCGTCAGCGGATGGCTGCCGCCGAGGACCTCCGAAATCTGCATGAGCCAACTCTTGACGGTGTCCACCTCCAAGTCGGCGTAGATCGGGGCCGGGGAGAAGAGCTGCTGCTCGAGGCGCGGCAGCGCGGCGTCGCCGAACTCACGCAGGCGCTCGCTGGAAGGCTTCACGCGCTCGTCGGCGCCGCGCACGAGCGTGCGTGCCAAACCGTAGAGCTGGCTGCCGCCGCCGCCGAGGACGGTGCTCAGGTCCCACATGTCGCGGGCCGCGACCTGCGCGCGCGCGACTTGATCCCACGCATCGCCCCAGCGGGCGGCGTGTTCGGGGTTCGACCACACGAATGCCTTGAGGCGTCGCTCGGCTTCCAACTTGGGCCCCATGATCGCGGGGTCGTTGAGGCCCTCAAGGCGGCCCGTCAGCGCCTTGCGCGAGTTCTTGATGCCGAACAGATCGTCCTCGGCGATGCGGCGCCACTCGTCCTTGCGCGCGGAGAAGTTCTCGAGCTGCACTTCGCGGCGCCAAAGGCGCGCCAGCGTTTGCGGGTACCGCACGTCGCGGAAGAACTCGAGGTGCGCCACGGTGTTGAGGCGCTCGGTGCTGCCCGGGTGGCCCGCCACGAACGTCAACTCACCGGCGTCCGCGCCGTCGGCGCTCCAGCGCAGGAAGTGCTGGGGCTCGAGGGGTTTGTCGTCCTCGTAGATGCGGAAGAAGGTCACGTCCAGGCAATAGCGCGGGTACTCGAAGTTGTCCGGGTCACCGCCGAAGAACGCCGCTTCCTTCTCGGGCGCGAAGACCAGGCGCACGTCGGTGTAGCGCTTGTAGCTGTAGAGGTGGTAGCGCGCGCCCTGGTACAGGGTCACCATCTCGCACTTGAGGCCCGTGCGTTCGCCGGCCTCCTTCTCGATCGTGCTGATCTCCGCGCGGCGCGCGGCGCCGGCCGCGGCATCGTCCATGTCGGGTTTGACGGCGTCGTTCACACGCGCGGTCATGTCCTCGATCGTCCAGAGGGCGAGCAGTTCGAGGTCCGGGCAGGGCAGTTCCTCGCCCTGGGCGCGCGCGAGGAAACCGTTGGCCATCAGGTCGCGCTCCTGGGTGCTGAGCTTCGCCAGCACCTCCGCCGCCACGTGGTGGTTGGTCATCACCAACCCGTTGGCCGACACGATGGAGCCGGAACCGCCCGTGCTGAAGCGCACGGCGCTCTTCTGCACGTGTTCGAGCCACTCGGGCGTCAGGCGGAAGCCGTACTCCGCCTCGATGGCTTCGGCGGGCGGGTCGGTGAAGAGCCACATCCCCTCGTCGGGGGTCACGGCGAAGAGGGGCAGCGCGGCCAGCGCGCTCAATGACAGGGCGAACAACCAGGGCCTTTTCATGGCGGTCTCGGTGCGAAAGGTTCGGGCTCGGGGTCTGGACCGGGCCGAACAGGGTACCGGGATCGCGGGCCGCAGCGATCAGTACTCGAGCACCCGCAGCGGGCCAAAAAGGCCAAGCTCCACGATCCCCGGCACGCTCGTCGGGGACGGGCGCATGGCCCCCGCCGCCCAGAGGCCGACCTGGCTGGCCTCGAAGGGCGAGCCGGCGCCGGGCTCGGCCTGGCCCGGCGGGAGCACCGAGCGGGCCCCGTCCTCCTGCCCGGGAGCCACGAGCTGGCTGTAACTCTGCCCCGACTGGGAGGCGAGGGTGTCCGCGTCCGCGGCGAGGAGCGGCCCGTGCGGCAGCTTCGGCAGGGCGAGGTCCACACCCCCCAAAAACTTCCAGGTGGGCACCGTGTCCTCCAACTTGGCCGCGGCGTACCAACTGTCCCAACTGGCCGGTTCGAGGGTACCTGCGCCCTTCTCGCCGGTCACGGCGCGGTACGCCTCGCCGAGCACGTCGTCGAGGAACACGAGGTCCGCCTCCGTCAAGGCCGACGGCACGGGCCCGTCCAAGTCGGCCAGCTTGGCCTTCAGGTACGCCGCCAGGCCAGAGGGCCCGCGGCCAAAGTCCGTTGCCAGGGGCAGGTGCGCCGGGTTGTCGAGGAACAGCGCCGCGGTCAGGAACGATGCCAGCGCGGTGCCCGGCGTGGAGCCGTCGAGCGCCGCTCCCGCGTTCCACCAGGCGAGGAGCACCGGCAACGCCGCCGCGGCATCGGCCGAGAACTGCGTTCCCGGTTGGGCGGCCGCGACGTCGATGAGCCGCGCCAAATCGCGCGCGGACGGCCGAACGGCATCGATGTGGATGTCGAGGAAATCGTCGGCCGCAAAACTCGGCATCGCCGCGAGGAGCTCGCGCAGACGCCGCGAGCGGTCCGTTTCGCCGAGCGACGGGAACGCGCGCGGCAAGGGATACCACGAACCCGCCGGAAGGTGGTTCGCGCTGAACACCACGCCGTCGTCGCCGATGCCGTCCTTCAATACCCACGGCTTCAGGTCGTGGGGCACGAAGGTCTGCCAGCGTTTGGCCAGCGTGTCGCCGTCCAGGTACATGAGGCCGGCCAGGAAGTAGGGCGCGCGCACGGGCTGGGCGCCGTTCGCCACGTAGCCGACCAGATCGGGCGCCGCGGGATCCGACACATCGCCGCGCCCGGCGAACACCACGTTCACGCTCGGGAACGACCAACCGCCAAGGGCCTGGCGGAACTGCATCGCATCCGGCGCGCGGTACATCGCGAGGAACGCCGCTTCGTCGGCGGATTCGGGCAGTTCGAAGGGCACGGCGCTGAGGGCGTATTCGTCGTCGTCGAACAGGCCGAGCCACGGCGTGATGAGTGGGCCGAACGCCGTGCGGCGGAAGAAAAGCGGTTCGTCGAACACCGCGGGTGAGGCCTCTTCGTCGACGAACGACCAGACGAGCACCTCCTCGGGCTCCTCCTCCATCGCGAGCCACTCGCCGTCGACGAAGTAGCGCCAGGGTGCCGCGCTCTCGTCCACGGTCAGGCGATAGAGGTCCGCCTGGTCCGCCGCCAGCGCCGTCACGCTCCAAGCGATCGATGCCGACGATCCGACCAGCACGTTCGGGCTGCCCGGGACCCCCGCGCCGCGCACGTCGAACGTGGCGCCACGCATGTGCCACTCGTACAGCTCGTTGGGCGCGGTCAGCGGGATGCGCGGGTCCCCCGCCAGCAGCGCGTCGCCAGGCCCCGGACCCGTCGCCGTGCGATCGCCCGTCGCGGCCCAGGCGTGGCTGAAGTGCCCATCCGGTCCGAGCGTGTGGTTCGAACTCTGGCCGACGATCTGGTAGTCGAGCGCGAACTGCTCCATCTGGAGCAGCAGCTCGTCGGGCACGTCCTCGCGCTGCACGACCGCCGCTTCGTCGTCGATGAGCGCGTACTGGTTCAGCTCCGCGAGGATCTCGGTTTCGGTCGCGCCCGCGGCCAGCTTTTGGTCGATCTCGCGCCGCACGTCGACCTCGCCCTCGCCGAAGTTCTGGAAAAACGTCCCGAGGCGCATCCAGACACCGAGGCAATCCACCGGCGTCCACGGTTCGGGCGCGATCGGAGCGATGACCCCGTCGAGCCCCGCGAAGTAGGGGTGCAGCGAACGGGTCGGGTCCGACGCGACGTCGCTCAAGTAGCGGTTCACGCCGGCGGCGTACGCGACGAGCAACGTGTGCACCTCCGCCTGTTCGGCCGCGAGGTACGCCACCACCCGCTCGCCGTGCCGGCGCCACCCGAAGAGGCGCGCCTGGCGATCGCGGTCGACGTAGAGGCCACCCTCCCCCGCACCCAGCACCTCGGCGAGGCGGCCCTGGTAGAAGAGCCGCGACAGGCACATCTGGTAGAAGCGGTCCTCGGCGGCCGCGTATCCCGCGCCGAAGTACGCACCCGCGTCGCTCGCCGATTCGATGTGCGCGACGCCGTACACGTCGCGCTGGAGCAACACCTGCACCTTCGCCGTCGGCGCGGAGCCGCTGCTCCCACCGCCGCCGCCGCAGGCTGCAACCGCGGTGGCGAGCAGCAGGGAGGTGAGGGCTCGGCCCCAAACGGGTGGCGACGTGGGGCGGATCATGGAGCGACCGGACGGGTGGAACGGCGGAGCAGAATAATCGCCGCCGCGCATTCCCGCCTAGCCGCGCCGCCGCGAGCGGTTGCACGCGGCCGCGTTCCGATCACACAAACCCAACCGGGAGCGGGTTCACGGCCGCTGCAGCAGCGGAAACGCGCCCGTGCGCCGGCCCGAATAGACGCCGCCGTACAGATCCACCACGAACCGCGATTGGGAGAGGACCGAGTCCGCCCGTTCCCGCGGCGCCAGCACCACTTCGAAACCCACGAAGAGGCGGTCCGCGGGCACCAGTGGCAAGAGGCGCTGGGCCAATCCCCCGCCGACCTGGGGCAGGCTCAGGGCTGCCCGCGCGCGCCCGTCGGCGCCCAGGGTCACGGGCGCGAGTTCGAGGCCCGTGCCGAGGGCCGCCTCCAGGGCCGCGGGGTCGTAACCCTCCCAGAGTTCCGCGGGGTCGCCCACGGCCACGCGCAAGAGCGGCTCCAGCCGGACGACCACCGTGTCGCCCGGGCTGCCCTCCAGGTCCACGTGCAGTTGGTTGCCGTGCCACTCCACGGGCTGCACACCGAGCTTTTGGGCCGACGCCAAAAGCTGCGGCAGTTCGCGCCACGCATCGACTTCCTTGACCCAACCCAACTCCACGAGGCGCGCGAGCAACACACGCACCAACTCGGCATTCCCGTTGGCGCGCAGGTGGTAGTCGGGCAACTGGAAGATGCCCGGCGCCATGCGCTGGTAGACGGGTTCGAAATGTTCCGCCAGAGAGATGAGGGGCACACCGGCGCGCTCGGCGGCGGCGCGGATCGCCGGATTGACCGAGTCGTTGAGGTGCCGCAGGTTGTAGGGATAATCGAGGAGCAGCAGCCTGACGCCGCGCTCCTTGCAGATGGCGGCGACGCGGGAGATGTCGAGCTCCACGCGCCTATTCAGTTCGTCGGGCGCCAGCTTGGGCATCCGGCGGCGGCGTTCCTGTTCCTCTTCGCCCGGCTCCACGAAGTCGGCGCGCGCGGTCGTGTTCGCGACGGAGTCCGCGATCGTTTCGGCATCCGTCGCCGCATCCGGTGCATCGGCCGCGCCAGCGGGTGCAATGGGCGCCGCGCGGTCGCTCCAGATGCGCACCATGCGGACCACACGCATGCTCTCCAGCGACTCGCGCCAGCCCACGTCGCTGGGCTCGTCCTGCCGCTCCCAAAGGTGCGCTTTGGCGCGGGACCAAGTCGTGTTCGTGCCGATCCAGACGATGGCGATCTCCGGGCGGAACCGGTCCAGGTGCCCCGCGAGCTCCGCGCGCACTTCCGCCGAGTTCTTGCCGGGCAGCCCGAGGTTCTCCACACGCCACGGGTATCCGGGCACCTCGGCCAAACGCGCGGCGAGTTGGCCCGGATAACTCTCCTCGGGCGAGAGGTGGATCCCGTACGTGTTGGAATCCCCTATGCACACGATGCGCCGAGGAGCGCCGAGGGTGCAGACCCCGCCGGAGTCGCGGCCGTCGTCCTTCGCGACGACGCCGATGCCGCGCAGCGCGAGTTCGAGCCCAAGCAGACCGAGGCATAGCCCAAGGAGGATGGCGGCGGCTCGGCGCAACATGACGAGTAGAACGACTGGCTCCGGGGCGTGCGCAGCACGGCCCCGGAGACGCGGTCGCGATCAGCCCTTGGAGCCGTCCGGTTTGGGCGGGGTGGGTTTGGACGCCGCGGGCGGGGGATTCTTCTCCGCCTCTGCCTTGCGCCGTTTTTCGAGGGTCTCCTCGACCTGGCGCGCGGTTTCGGGGTCCTCGAGGATGCGTCCGAAGAACTCGGGCATCTCGACACCGCCGATGTCGCGCATCATCTGAAGGACCGGCGGGATGGAGCCACCGAGCGAATGCAGGAAGCGGCTGGTGGAGCCCTTGCCGTCTGCGCCCTGTGCACCGTCCCACACCACGATCTTGTCGAACTTGATGTTCGAGATGGCCTTCGCGGCGTTGGCGCTGAGCGACTCGATGTGCTCGAGCAACAGCATCTGGAACGCCCCCTGTGCGCCGCCGCAGCTCTCGACGATGCGCTTCAGACCCTCGCCCTTCTTCGCGAGGATTTCGAAGTTACCTCGGGCCTCGGCTTCGAGTTTCGCGTAGATCGCGTCGGCCTCGGCGCGGGCGGCGAGGGTGACGCGGGCTGCTTCCGCTTCCGCGTCGACGATCGTCTGTGCCTTCTCGGCCTTCGCCAGCGATTCGAGTTCCGCGCGCTTCTCGGCTTCGCGCTTCTTCGCTTCGGCCTCGGCGGCGCGGGCCTCCGCCAGGTACTGGGCCTCGCGCACGGCCGCGTCGGCCTCGCGTTTCCTGGTTTCCGCGGCCTGGTAGGCCTCGGCCTCGCGGATGCGCAGCTCCGCCTCGGCCTGCACGACGCGCGCCTTGTTCAGGTTCTCGCCCTCCACGGCCTTCGCGTTGGCCTCGGAGGTGCGCACGCGCATCTCGCGCTCGGCGTCCTTGATGTCCGCGTCGCGCTGGAAGGCGGCCTGCTTCTCACCGACCGTGCGCTCGCGCTCCAACTCTGCGATGCGCACGGCCCGCTCCCGTTCGGCCTCCGACGTGCCGATGGAGCGCAGCTTCTCGGCGTTGGCCACTTGGATCGCCCGTTCCCGGTCCGCGCTGGCAACACCGATCGCGCCTAGCTTCTCCTGCTCCGACACGTCGATCAGGGCCTGTTGAATCGCCTGCGCGGCGGCCTTGCGGCCGATCGCCTCGATGTAACCCGACTCGTCGGTCAAGTCCTTGATGTTGACGTTGATCAGGACCAGGCCGATCTTCGCCAACTCGGGCTCGAGCGAGTTCTGGATGCTCTGCAGGAACTGCTCGCGGTCGCGGTTGATGTCCTCGATCAACATCGACGCGATGACCTGGCGCAACTGGCCGAAGATGATGTCCTCGGCCTGTTTGGAGATGTCCTTCGTGGTCAATCCGAGAAGCCGGATCGCCGCGTTGTTCATGATCGAGGGCTCGGTCCCGATCGCGACCGTGAACACACTGGGCACGGAGATGCGGATGTTCTCCATGGACAGGGCGTTTTCGAGCGGCACCTCGATCTGGATCGGATCCAGCGACAGGAACGCGTAGTCCTGGATCAGCGGCAGCACCAGCGTGCCGCCGCCGTGCATGGTCTTGGCGACCTTGCCGGACTTGCTGCGGCCGTAGACGACCAACACGCGGTTCGAGGGGCAGCGCTTGTAGCGCCGCGCCAGGGTCACGACCAGGCCGAAGAAGATGACGACGATGGACGCGGCCAACGCAACCCAGAGGGCGGCCGCGTCCAGTTGGGCAAGCACAGGGGGGGGCAAAGGCAAGCTCACGGGTTCTCCTCCAACGGCGCGACTTCGAACGTTCCGGGTGTGGTCATGCGAACCACGCGCACATCGGTGCCCGTGGTCAACTCGCGTCCCTTGGTGAACGCGCTGTATTCCGCGGTGCGGCCCTGGATCTCGACGGTGACCTTGCCCACACCACCCTTCGCGGCGGGGATGCGCAGGTACACGCGGCCCACGGAGCCGACGGCCCGGGAGGCCACCACCGTGCCCGTGCTGGAGAGCCGCCGCTGCATGCGCAGGATCAGGGCCACCGACAGGAGCACGAGGATGCCGCTCACGAGGGCCGCGATCAGGCTGACCGGCCGCGGCCAGCCCTCCAGGGTCCCGATCCAACCCACCAGGCCGAACACGGTCAGAAACGACGCGATGCCGCGCACGGTCAGGACGTCGAGGCCGCCGTCGCCCTCGAAGTCGAAATCGCCGTCGGAGGGGTCGCCGTCGTCGCCGCCGAAGAGCCCGAGCAGGAGCTGCAGGACCACCACGACGATTCCGAGCCCCGCGCACAGGGCGTAGCCGGTCTGCAGGGTCAACTCCTTGGGCAGCCAATCGGGCATGAAGTCGTCTCCTTCGTCCTGGGGGTCGGGACCGGCCCCGCACCGCTGGGGCAGCCCGCACAGCTGAGGCAGAAGGGTACACAGGCTTTTCCTCGGGCGCGAGAGACGGCGGGAGCTAACCTCGCAAGAAGCAGGGCGGGGCCGCCCCGCTCCCGGAGCACCACAGCAATGACCGACAACAACAAACTGGGCCGGATCGGCTGGGTGGACCTGACCGTGGGGCCCGCCGTCCAAGTGCGCGACTTCTACCAGGCCGTGGTCGGCTTCGACGTCCTGCCCATCGACATGGGCGGCTACGAGGACTTCTGCCTGCTCCCCCCCGGCGGCGGCGACCCGGTGGCCGGCGTGTGCCACGCCCGCGGCTCCAACGCCGAGATCCCCCCGGTGTGGCTGGTCTACTTCACGGTCTCCGACGTGGCCGCCGCCGCCCGCACGACCGAGGACCGCGGCGGCCGCATCCTGATCGCCCCCCGCCCCCTCTCCGGCGGCCAGTTCGCCGTGATCGCCGACCCGGCGGGCGCGGTCTGCGCGCTGTTCCAGCCGCCGGCCTGAGCGCGGCTCGCACCGGCGGCCGCAATCCGCGGGGCGGATGACGGAGCTGTCATGCGCGGCGTGGGGCGGGGCAGCCGATGCTGGGGCGACGCCCACGGGGGGCTCCAACCATGCCGCAGAACCGCCGTTTTTGTGCCTTGCCCACCTCCTTGCGGGCCGCGTTCCTCGGGGGTGCCTTGTTGGCCCTCGGCGCGGGTTGCAACACCGTCGAGTACTACGAGATGCGCGCCTTCGCGGATCCCACCATGGACATGGAGGATGGGGCCACCGAGACCCACGCCTACCAGAAGATCTACTACTCGATTGAGGGCAGTGCGGGTGGCATCGGCACGAGCGCCGGCGGGGGCTGCGGATGCTATTGATGCGCGGTTTGTTGGCCGTCGCGGCGCTACTCGCCCTGGCGC
The DNA here is from genome assembly GCA_016125265.1 of Planctomycetaceae bacterium. Lineage (GTDB taxonomy): Bacteria > Planctomycetota > UBA1135 > UBA1135 > RI-242. The sequence goes on along the minus strand of WGMC01000028.1, from coordinate 143,072 downwards.
CGCTCGTCGGGGCCCAGAAGCTCACCGTGCCCAACTCGCCCATGCCCGAACCCGGCGCGGCGCCGGCGGCGGGTGAGCTGTCGCGCTCGATCGAAATGCGCCTCGGGTTCTTCGACCAGGCGGACTCCGTGGACGGCAATCCGTTCTTGGACGAGTCCCTGACGGTCATCGAGCCCGTGGTGATCTTCGACTGGGACGTGTCGAAGGACTTGGGATACAACGTGAAGGTCGCCTACGACTACGTGTCGAGCGCTTCCATCGACCGGCTCAGCGAGTATCCCGAGCAAAGCGGCGCCAGCGGCGACTACTGGTACGGCGTCGAGTTCGGCATGCGCCACCGCTTGAACGACGAGTGGCGCGCGGACTGGCACGTGGGTGCGAGCTTCGAATACGACTACCGCTCCTTCAAGTTCGGCGGCGGCACCACCTGGACCCCGAACGACGGCCGCGACGCGACGGTCACGACCAGTTTGGACGTGTTCGTCGACGACATCGACATCATCCGCTTCAACGGTGTGGAAGAGGGCTCCGACAATCGCTTCTCGGTGGCCGCGACGAGCCAGTGGTACCAGATCCTCGGGCCGAAGCTGCACGGCACGTTCGGCGCGACGATCGCGGTGCAGAGCGGCTTCCTCGAGACCGCGTACAATGGCGTGGTGGTCGAGGACGGCGCCACGCCCCCCGTGCCGTTCGACAACGGCGCCCTCGGCACCGAGATCACCGAGGAGTTGCCCGACACCAGGGCGCGTCTGGCCCTCTACACGCGCCTGCGACGGCAGTTGGTCGAAGGCACGTCGGTCGAGCTCGGCGCGCGCCTCTACGCGGACGACTGGGGCGTGACCAGCGGGACGCTCGAGCCGCGCCTCTACCAGAGTCTGATCGACGATCGGCTGATGCTGCGCCTGCGGTACCGCTACTACAACCAGACGGCAGCCGACGACTTCGTCGCGAGCCTGCCAGACGGCGAGCCCATCCCGGAGTTCCGCACGTCCGATTCGGACCTCGGCGAGTACGACGCCCACAGCCTCGGCCTCAAGTTGATCTGGTACAAGAAGGGCGCGTACCAGTTCGACGTCGGAGTCGACCAAGTCGTGCGCGAGGACGGACTCGACAGCACGGTGGCGTCCATCGGCTACAAGGTGTACCTGCGATGAAACGAGCACTTCCGGCGGTTGGTTTGGCAGTCTTGGTGGCACTCGGCACCACGTGGGGTTGTTCCGCGCCGCGCGTCGAGGAAGCCGCCGCCGTGGAGTCCTCGCCCCCCGTGGCGGCGACCGGCGCGCGGATGCCCGTCGGCACCGTCACCGACATGGAGGGCAACCAGGTGGACCTGGGCGGCGCGCTGGGCTCGGGTCGCACGGTGGTGCTGGTGTTCTGGCAGACCTGGTGCGCGACCTGTCTCGTGGAGGCGCCCGAGTTGGCCGCCGCCGCGTGGGCCCACGGCGACGAGATCCTGTTCGTCGGTGTGGTTCCGGGCCCTGACGGAACGGTGAACGACGACGAGGTCCGCCGCCTGGTGAAACGCTTCGATCTGCCCTACGCGCAGGTGCGCGACCGCGACCTCGCCTGGAGCCAGGCCTTTGCCGTCACGGGCACCCCCACCCTGATCGCACTGACCAAGGACGGCCGCGAGGGCTGGCGCCACCACCGTCCGCCGGCGGACTGGTCGGCGCTGCACCAACAGGTCGGGGCGCTCGAGTGAGAGCGCTCGCGGCGATCGCGCTCTCTCTGTTTCCCGCGGCCCTTGCCGCGCAGGAAACGACCACCGCTCCGACGCCGCAGTTGCGCGAGCGTTCGCTCGGCGTGATGGGGACGACGCTGGAGGTGCGTGCCATCGGCACCGATGTCGCGGGGCTGGACGCGGCGCTCGATGCCGCGGTGGCCGAGATCCGCCGGGTCGAGGACTTGATGACCGATTGGCGGCCCTCGCCGCTCGAAACGCTGAATGCCGCCGCCGGCCGCGGCCCTCAACCCGCGGACGCGGAGATCTTGGACGTCTTGGAGTTGGCCCAGGGCGTCAGCGAACTCACCGGTGGCGCCTTCGACGTCACCTTCGCCGGCGTGGGCAAGCTGTGGGACTTCAAGGCCAAACCGCCCGTGGTGCCCAACGCGGAGCAGATCGCGAAGGCCCTCGAGCGTGTCGGCTACCAGCGCCTTGGCATCGACCGCGAGGCGGGCACGTTCGATCTGCCCGGCGACATGCGCATCGGCCTCGGCGGCATCGCCAAGGGGTACGGCGTCGACCGCGCGATGGCTGTCTTGATGGAGCACGGCGTCGAACACGGCGTGGTGAACGCCGGCGGCGACCTGAAGGCCCTGGGCACCAAGTTCGGCGCGCCGTGGGAGATCGCGATCGTGCACCCGCGCGAACGCGAACGAGTGATCGCCGTGCTGCCCGTGTCGAACACGTGTGTGGTCACGTCCGGCGACTACGAGCGTTTTTTCGACCTCGACGGCAAACGCTTCCACCACATCCTGGATCCGCGCACGGGCTATCCCTCCACGGGCTGCATGAGCGCGACGGTCTCGGCTCCGGACGCAGCCCTGGCCGACGCCCTCGCGACCAGCATGTGTGTGCTCGGTCCCGTCGAGGGCATGGCGCTGATCGAACGCCTGCCGCGTGTGGAAGCGCTGCTCGTCGACATGGACGGCAAGGTCCACGCCTCGACCGGCCTGCGCTCCACCCTGCGCTGACCTACCGTCCTGGCGCTCACGCCCAAAGGGTGCTGATCGGGGCGGCCACGAGGCGGTCGCCAAGGGTGAAACTGCGCGGGCCGGTGTGCAGCACGACACCGACGACGAAGCGGTCGCCCAGTTGATCGCGGAGCCAGGCGAGATGCTTCGCGTCGTCGGTCGATGGAGCGGCAGAGGCCTTGACCTCGATGCCGAGGACAGATCCGGCCCCGACCTCGACCAGGAGATCGACTTCTTGGCGGCCCTGTTCGGTACGCAAGTGGTAGAAGCGCGCGGACGTCTCTGCAAACGCCGCCTCCGTGCGAATCTGCTGCACCACAAATGTCTGGAGCACCCGACCGAGCAGATCGCCCTCGCGCAGGACCGCGGCGACGTCGACACCCAACGCACCGACGAGGAGGCCAGGGTCAGCGAGGTGTCGCTTGTGCGTCCGCACGAGCCGCTTCAAGCGATTCGACGACCAGGCAGGCAGGGCTTCGACGACCAACAGATTGGTGAGCAAACGCTCGTACGCCGCCGCGGTGCGCCGGTCGATACCCGCGGCCTCCAGCAGGGTAGCCTCGGTCACGACGCCGGCAGTGGACAGTGCGTACGCTTCAAAGTAGCGGCGCAGACGTGCGGGATCCCGGCCGGGCTCGAGGGTCGTCGCATCGCGGGTCAGAAGTTGATCGACGTAGCTCTCGAGCCAGCGACCGCGCACGGATGGCGCACGCAGCAGGCTTGGTTCGGGGAATCCGCTGGCCATGGCCAGCTCCAGATAGCCGCGCAGGTCCGGGGTGTCGGCGGCAGGTGTAAGGACGTCCCCCGACAGCAGGCGGTCCACGAGCGGCCGCGTCTCGCGCCGCAAGCGTTCCCCCACGGTCAGGGTCCCCATCCGCAGGCGGACGACGCGCCCGGTTCCAGGCCAGGTATCCGCCTCGAGATCGGCCCGCACAGAGCCGGTCAGCAGAAACTGCCCTGGGCGCGAGTCCTGGTCGACCGCTCGCTTGACTGCCCCAACCACACCGGGGACAGCTTGCCACTCGTCCAAGAGCACCGGTCGCTCCAGCCCCGCCAGGGCTGCGTCGGGGTCGGCCCGGAAAGCGGCGGCCTCCGCGTCCCGATCGAGCCGCACGACCGACCGCCCCAGTCGCTGGGCGGTGGTTGTCTTCCCGCACGCCCTGGGGCCTACGACCAGGATCGCTGGAAGTTGCTCCAGGAGTTGGGCAAGAGTCTGGTCAGCCCGGCGGGGCAGGTAGCCGTCCATGGGGCCAGAATGCCATTTCCCCGCAGCCTTCGATGCTACTTTTCCGCAGGCTCGGATGCGCTTTTGCCCCAGTCGGCGAAGAACGGTCCGTTGGGAGGTCCGCGGTAACCGAGGGCGGCCGCGGGGCGGGGCCGTCAGAGGCTCGATACGGCGGCGCGCTCCCGCGTGGGCGTCAGAGGTCCGCTGGTTGGGGGCGGTAGAGCGCTTCGCGGGCGAGCAGGGTCAGGGTCGCCTGTTGGGCGAGTTTGGTGGGCATGGAACGCTCCGCCGCCAGTTTGACGAGGTCGCCGAAGCGGAACGGCTCCTGCTGGTGTTCGAGGAGCAGCGCGAGTTGCGCTTCGGCTTGGGGCAGCGCGAGCGGGTCGCGCCGGCGCACTTGCAGGCGCACCGATTCGGTGCGTTGGCTGCCGCGCAGGTTGCGGCGCTCGACCAGCAGCGTCGCCTCGGGGTTCCAGGCCAGCGCTTCCTGCGCCCAGTTGCGCCCGTCGAGCGGCGCGCGCGCGCCATTCGTCGGATGGGCGAACACCGCTTCGAGGGCGGGTCGCCACGTGAGTTCGTCGACGAGCGCGGCGCGGTCGCGCGGCGCAAGGGCTCGGGCGCGCTCGAGCAGCGGGCCGGGCGGCAGCACGGACGCGGGGTCCCAGTCCGCGGGTTCGGTCCAGCGCAAGAACGAGAGGCCGGCGCGCTCGGCCAGCGCGAACAGGCCGGGAACGTCGTAACTCGTCTCGTGCACGTTGAGGTAGCGGTCCACGAACTCGACGTCGTGGATCGAAGCTTGGTCGCTCCAAGGCCCAGCCGCGAGTGCGGGCGCCTTCGCGGTCTTGGCGAGTTCGCGGCCCAGCGTCAGGCGCTCTTCGAGCGGCGCGTCGCGCGGTACCAACGCGTCGATGGCGCGCACCAGGCGGTAGAGGCTCTCGCGGCCGTGCCGGCCGTAGACCATCAGCGAAAGCACGCCGTGCGGCGCGAGAACTGCAGCGAGGCGCGCGAGTCCGACCGCGGGATCCGCGAGGTGGTGCACGACACCCGAGGAGAGCACGACATCGAAGCCGCCCTCCGGCACACGCAGTCCCTCGAGGGTCATCAGATCGACTTCGGCGAGCTCGACGTTGTTGAGGCCGCGGCGATCGACTTCGGCGCGGGCCTCCGCGAGCGAGCGCGCGCACAGATCGATGCCGACGAAGTCCACGTCGGGCTGCACACTGGCGGCGGCAACGAGGCCCACCCCTCGCCCACAACCGGCGTCGAGCACCCGGATCGCGCGCCCGGCCGGCCGGCTGCGCGCGGCGTAGGAGAGCAGGAGCCGCGCGTCCGTACCCTGGCGCAGCACCGGCCCGCCCGCCGGGTAGGGAAACGCCGTGTACATGGCCCGCACCGCCTCGGTCACCGCATCCATGCTCCCCCATCGACCGGGGGAGGGGCCGGCTGCGCGCGCCCGACGGGCGGTGGCTGGCCCTTGGTGCCGGGCGCGGGACGGGTGCGCGGGCCGGGTTGAGCCGGGTGCGCGGGCCTCCAGGCCCGCCTTGTTCCCGATCCTGTGGTGCGGTCTGTAGGGGCGCGGCCCTGTCCGCGCCCAAGGGGCGGCGCACTGCGGGGAACCGCCCCACGCTCCGAGGCGGGCCTGGAGGCCCGCGCACCCGGCCCGCGCACCCGGCCCGCGTACCCGGCCCGCGCACCCCACCCAACCGGCGCACCTGCGGTTGCCCGGCTTGTGCGCTGTCGCGCGATCAGTGGGGCCAGTCGAGGCGCAGGGTGCGCTGCACGTGCTCTTGCAGGCGCTCGGGGATTGCCAGCTCCCCCGCCAGGTCCCGCCACTTGGCGAACGCCTCGAGCGTCTGTTCGAGGATCGCGCGGTCGCGGCCCTGGGGCAGCAGCGCGTGTTCGGCCAGGGCGCGCAGGTCGGCGCGCACGAAGCCATGGGTCTTGCCGTTCAGACTGAGCTGGTGGTGGCGCGTGAAGTCGCTGCCCTCCGCGTGGCACAGGTCGTAGGCGGGCGCCAAGTCCCATCGGCCGCGGCGGTCCATCTGGAAGGCGAAGTTCTTGACGTGGTCATCCTGATTGCAACCGACCACGTTGAACACGGCGCGGCGGAACTGCTGCTCGAAGGCGGCGCTGGGCAGTTCGAGGCGCCGCATCGTCGCAAACAACTGTTCGTACGAGTGTGCGCCGCTCTCGAAGTAATCGAAGTGCGCCAACGCGCCGAACGTCTGGAAGAACTGCTTGCGTCCATCCGCGCTGCGGTCGAAGCGGCGCGTCATGAAGTGCGAGCGCCCGTTCTCTTCGAGCAGCCGGCACTCTGACATCTGGATGCCACACAACTTCGCGATCTCGGCGTAGGAGTACTCGAGCAAGCCGTACCCCGCCGGGTCCGCGATGCCCCAATCCCCGCTGAAACTCACACCGTCGAACTTGATCAGCCAGTGCTCGAACCCCGGCGGCAAACGGGTCTGGCCGGAACGCACGTCCTTGGTGCTGGGATCGAACGCGACCACCGCCTTCGCGCGCGCGCCGCCGGCGGAGGTCCCCACACTGAGGATGTCGAGCAACACACCGTCGCCCTGGGTGCCGTCCAGCCTGGCGCTCAGGCCGTCCTTCTCGGCGAAGGCCAGCGCCGCCAGTTCGACGAGTTGGGCCACTTCGAGCGGCCGATCCGAGCCCTCCGCGGGCCCGGTGGCCGGCTCGAACTCGAGCGCGCCCATGCCCCGTGTGCCCGTGTAACAGAGCCGGTCGACCGCGTTGAAGTCCTCGCGCCGCCGCCCCGTGCGCGCGAGCCACACGTCGATCAGCCGGTGCCCGTAGCGATCCGGCAGGCTGTCCGCCAGGAGGCCGGGCAGACCGTGGAAACACCGCGGGGCGAGTTCGGGGAAGCGGTAGATGCGGCCCTTGGCTAGCGGCATGGCGAGCGGCGCCAACTCGACACCAGCCTCGGCGAACTCGGGGTCGTACTCGAAACGCGCAAACGGTTCGCCGACGTCCATCGACACGTAGCCGATGGCCGTGTCCCAGAGCCGCACGGTCGCCGTTGTCACGGACGTTCATCCCCCCACACGAAGCGGGTGCCACGGCCCGCCTGCCCGCCACGTCGGCGGCGCTCGCCGCGCACTTCGGCCAGGGGCGAGCGCTGCTCTTCGGGCAGCAGGAGGTCCACGGCCGCCACCAAATCGAGGGCCGACAACAGCCGTAGCCAGGACCCGAGGCGCGCGTCCCGGCCGTCCTCGATGCGCCGGAGCGTCGCCACCCCGACCCCCGCCCGCTCGGCCAACTCCTCCTGGGAGAGCCCCCGCTGCCGCCGAGCGAGGGCCAACCGCCGACCGAGTTCCGCCAGCATCGCGGGAGACGTCGTCAGGTCCTGCAGCTTCATGAGATCATTATCGATCGATTCGGTGCCTTTGTGGCCGAGAAACACTCGTTTTCGATCGGCTAGCCCGCGGGCGGGAGACAAACGCTCTTATATGATCGCCCTTGGCCATAAACCGCGCCATTTCGATCCTATTTGATAACATCTGTCCCGAGTCCGGCAGCCCCCGCCGCCGACGTCGCTCGAGGCGGCCGCCGGACGAGGCGCCTCGCAACACGGCTCTCCGGCCGGTCGAGCGGCCCCCGATCGGTCACAGGCGCGGTCGGCCGGGCCCCGTCAGGGCCGCGCGGGCTCCACCAGAAGGACCAGGGCTCGGGAAGGGGGTCCAAAGCCCAGCGCGGAGCGCGCCGTGCCCGCCACGAGCACGGCCAAGCGACCGCTCGGCGCATCCGCCGCGAGACGCGCGCCGAGCCCGAAGGGCTCCCCGGGCAGGCGGCCCAGGAAGCGAAGGTCGGTGCGGGCGCTGGACGCAAAACCTCCGCCCGGAGCCGGATCGCGGCTGAAGAACTCGAGCCCCGCGGCGCCCCCCCACAACACCGCGAGCTCGCCCCCGAAGAAGGCAACCTGGGGCTCCGCGTCCGGTCCCCGGGCCGTGCCGGCCGCTGCCAGCAACGGGAGCCCCGAGAGTGTGCGCGCAGGTGTGCCCGCGCCCAAGTCGTGGAGCTCCACGTCGCGCCCGCTGCCGAGCGCCAGGAACCGCCCGTCCGGGCTGAGCGCCAGGTTCTGCGCGAAACCGTCGTCCGCGGGATCCGCGGCGGCGATGGCGCGCACCAACTGGGACCCGGCGAGGAGGTCCCCGTACACGGCGACGCCGCCGCGGTGGGCCACCGCCAGTCGGCCGCCGCCGGCCGCAAGCGCGCGCCCAAAGTAGGGCCGCGGGTCGACCAACTTGCGCTCGGCCGAAAACGGTCCGACGGAGCCCGGCCCCCACTCCCCGTGGACAGCGAGCGAGACAGAGCCGTCTGTGGCGCTCGGCACACCGACGGCGAGCAGCCACGGGGCGTCGGCCTCGTCGGCCTGCGCCGAGGGCTCGGGACGCGCCCACGTCACCGGGGGGACGTCCCCGGCAAGTGGTCCGTTTCCGCGCCGCCAACCGACGAGGTCGTATTGCCAGCGGTGGAGCACCGAGCGTTCGCCCTGCTCCACCGACAGTTCCGCGTGCACCCGCCAGGAGAGGTCCGCGCGGTTTTCCTCCACGGGGTACGAAAGGGCGCGGAACGCCGCGTCGCCCGCGCGCTCCACGCGAACGGCTGCGGGAGTCTCGTCGGGAATCTGCGCGCCCAAGTCCGTTGCACGGGGCCGGAGCGCGCGCCCCAAACCGGTGCGCGGCTGCGTCGGCGCCGCCGCGAACTGCAACCCATCGGTGTGGCGCTCGACGGCCGCTTCCACGGCATCGCCGGCGAATCCAACCCCCGCCGCGGCTTGCACGCCGATGCGCGGACTCCAGTACCGCACGGAGAGTCGGTCCTGCGCCACGCCCCGGACCTGCACGGGCTCTGGCTGGGGCACGGACAGTTGCACCAACCGCGACAGCACCAGGCTGGGGATCAGGAGCACCAGCACCGCCGCGAGCGCCTCACCTGGCGCCAGCGTGCGAGAGAGTTGCCGCAGGATGCGGTGGTCGGTGGACGGCCCCAGCGACGCCGAACCGATGCCGAGGCCCTGGGCGACGGAACGGGCAAACTGTTCGAGTGCGCTGGGGTTGGCGCCCCTGGCCAGCACCCACCGAGGCACCAGCGCGGCGCCGCCCTCGTCCACATCCAGCAACAACGCCGCGCGCCCGCCCGCACGCGCGACGCCGATGCCGCGGAGCGCGGCCGCGGGCAGGCCGTCCGAATGGCCAGGGATCCGCAGCCGCCCGCCTTCGAACGCGATGGCCTTGGGCCAGCGACTTCGACTCCACGCACGCACGAGGCAGCCGAGTGGCGTCAGGATCCCCACCATCCAGAGGCTCAGTTCGAGTTGGACGGGCCCGGCGCCGAAATGGCGGAGCAGAAAGGCGCCGCCACCGGCCACCACGGCCGCAAACAGCCCGAGGACGAAGGAGAGCGGCTCCAGTCCCGCGTCGAGGGGCACCGGCTCGGGCGCGAGGGCGGCGTGGTGTTCCTGTTCGCCGGTGTTGGGACTTCGCATGGTGCGCGCGGAGCCTAACACGGGAAGTACGGGACGGGTTGTGATCCTCGCGCGCTAGCAGCGTGCGCACCGTCGCCCCTGGCCCAGGTGGACCAGGGGCACGATCGCCCGCGTTCACTTCGGGGCAAGCACACGGCGGAAGAACTGCTCCAGCGTGGGCTCCTCCACGAGCACCAGGTCGCCCTCGGTCAGGTCGAGCAAGTGCTCCACGGCCATGGGCCGACCGCGTTTGTCCTTGCCGAGCACCACACGCAACACGTGCGGCTCCGGCGCGAGGCCGCGGAAGGCGAAGGAGCCGGGCCCGGAGCCATCCCGCGACGTGTCGCGATCGGCCTCCTGTGCCTCCGCTTCGGGAGGCAAAGGCCCGCGGCCACCCGGAGGTTCGAGGTCCACTGCCAACCCTCTCCCCACGACACGTCCGTCGCCGACACGCCGCAGTTCGAGTTCGAGCCCGATGCCCTCCTCGTCGCGGATGCGGTACGTTCCGCGGAGTTGGCGGTCGCCCACGAGCACGAGGTGGAACTGGCTCAACTGCTCGGCGTGGACGTCGACGTCGCCCAGATGGACGGCGGCGGCGCTGCCCGCGGACTTCGGACCCGCGTAGAACACGGACCACGTGCCCACTTCGAGTCGTTCCGCGTGGAAGTAGCCGTCGGCATCCGTGAGCGCGGAACGGACACGGTCCCCGCCGAAGTCCTGTCCTCGAAGGAACAGCACCCGATGCTGCACCAGGATCTCGCCCAAGTGGTTCGAGAGTGTGCCGGTGACCGCGCCGCGTCGCTCTTCCGCTTGTGTGCCCGCGTTGGGGTCGGGTCGAGCGGGCGGCGCCGCGTGTGCGCTCGCGCCGACGGACACCGATTGCCGGTCGCCGCGGACCGCCGCGGGCGTGGTGGGTCGAGGCTGCTCGTCGGGCGCGGGCGGCGAGCTCTGCACCACCGGCGCCGCCGGCCGCTGCGTCAGGTGGGTCCCGACGAGCGCGCCGACGGCGCCGAGCAGGCACAGCGCTGCAGCGACAGCGAGTAGCCAGCCGAGGCGGTGTCCCTGCGGGATCAACAAGGGCAGACCTCTTGTTTCTTGCTGGTCTTCACCGCGTACCGCCACACCTCCGACGTGGCCGTGAAGCTGACCCCGAAGATCTCGAGACCAAAACTCACGCTGCGGGACACCTGCACCGGGTAGCGGTAGGTCCACGTCACGTAGACCTCGATGCAATCGCCTTCGCCGGCGCCGTTCTGGACGACGCCATTCGGACCCGAGAGATCACCTCCGGAGTTGCTGACCGGCAGCGTCGCCGAGCCGCCGGAGTCCGCGGTTTCCGCCGGCCCCATGGGGTCGTCGAAAACGGCGTCGTCCTCCGCGCCCTGGGGGTTGCCCGTGCCGCCGCCCGTCCATTCGGCACCGGCCGGATCGCCGGGGCCACCCAACTCGGGGCGCTCGAACTCCAGGTCGACCGTCTTGCCGTCCTCGAGGCAGGGATCGGTGTTCGTGTTCTCGGCGATCGCCGCCGTCAAAGGCAGGGCGAGCGCCAACAGGATCCAGTACTTGTTCATGTGTAGATCTCCCTCCGTCCATGGGCGGCCCGAGGGCCCCCCGTGTGGCCACGTCGGGCGGGCCAGCACGCCGCTGACCGCCCCGGGCCTGCACAAAGACGCGGGCGCAGCGGAGCGGTTGCGCGGATTCCCCCAAGTAAGGGGCACGGGGCCCGTGCCCCAGACGCGAACGCGCGGGGGGCCGCGGATCGCGGTGCGGCCTCGCGGCGGTCTCGCGGCGGCGTCCGGCTCGATCCGCGCGGCGCTGTCCAGATTATTAAGATCGCGTGAACATCTGAGCGGCCCATCCGTCCCATGGGCCAGCCGGCGTGTTCCGTCCCGGTCCACCCCCCACGACACCCGCCCCCACTCCCCCATGAAAACGATCCGAATCGGGCTTGCTGCCCTGTGTTTGAGCGCAGGCCAAGCCGCCGCGCAGGACTTCTACGACCCGTCCGTCCTGCGCACGGTCGACCTCCAGTTCCACGACGCCAACTGGTGGCAGTTGCTGCAGCAGAACTACGTGTCCCAGACCAACATCCTCGCGGACATGACCGTGGACGGTCAGGTCTATCCGGGGGTCGGTGTGCGGATCCGCGGCAACACCTCGTACACGGCGCTGCCGTCCGGTTCGCAGAAGGTGTCGCTCAACATCGAGACCGATGAGGTGGATCCCGAGCAAGAGGTGCTCGGCTACAAGAACTTCAACTTCAACAACGCGTTCACCGACCCGACGTTCTGCCGCGAGGTCGTGTACTCGAACCTGCTCGCGGACTGGATCCCCAATGGGCGCGCGAACAACATCGTGCTGCGGCTGAACGGCGCGGACTGGGGTGTGTACGCCAACGTGCAGCAGTTCGACAAGCGCATGTTGCGCAACTACTTCGAGGACGACGACGGGATGCGCGTGAAGTGCGCGAACAACCCCAACGGACCGGGACTGCAGTACGCGGGCACGTCGCCGGGCGCCTACGCGGGTTACGAGATCAAGGACGACGGCGGGCTCGCCGATCCGCTCGGCGCGCTGATCGCCGTGTGTGCGGCCGTCGACAACACCCCGCCCGCGAACTGGCCCCTGATCGACCAGGTGTTCGCCGTCGACCCCGCCATCTGGACCGTCGCACTCGAGAACCTCTGTGCGGACGACGACAGCTACATCAACAAGGGTGCGGACTTCGTGATGTACCGCAATCCGGTGGACGGCCGCACGCACCTGCTCCAGACCGACGGAAACGAGTCGTTCAAGTTCGCGAACTGGTCGCCGACCTTGAACTTCAGCCAGAACAACAAACCCGTCCTCAGCAACATGCTGGCGGCGCCCGAGCTGCGCCAGCGCTACTTCGCGCACATGCGCAGCCTGCTGCCGCTCCTCGATTGGGCGGTGATCGGTCCGATCTTCACGGCGCAGCGGGATCTCATCGACGCGGCCGTGCAGGCGGACCCCAAGAAGCTCTACAGCTACGCCGCCTTCCAAACCAACTTCACGAGCACGGTGAACGTCGGCGGCTTCCCGCCGTTCGGCGGGAACATCATCGGCCTGAAGCAGTACGTCGACCAGCGGCGCGCACTGCTACTCTCGAACGCGGAGCTCAACGCCCCGGCCCCTGTCATCGGCGCAGTGACGGCCAGCACCGACGCCCCGAGTGTGCCCGTGCACATCAGCGCTCCGGTGAGCGGTCCGTTGGTTCCCGTGGCCTCGGTTTGGCTGCACTTCCAGCCGGATATCAGCGCTCCGTGGACCCGCGTCGCCATGGCGGACGACGGGCTTTCGGGCGACGGTCTCGCGGGCGACGGCGTGTACGGCGCACTGCTTCCGCTCACGGGTGTCGCGGGCCAACGGGTGCCGTACTACGTGCGCGCCGTCTCGGCCAACGCCTTCCAATCGACGACCTTCGAACCCAAACGAACCGAGATCGCGCCGCACGTGCTCGAGTTCGCGATCCCCTACACGGACATCGTCATCAACGAGGTGCTGGCTCAGAACACGGCCGTGCTGCAGGACGAGAACGGACAGTGGGAGGACTACGTCGAGCTCTACAACCGCGGCACGTCCACGATCGACCTCGGCGGGCTCTACATGACGGACAAGTTGAGCGATCCGACCGCGTGGCAGATCCCCGCGGGCACGCTGCTCGCCCCTGGGGCCACCTTGCTGTTCTGGGCCGACGAGGACCTCGACCAGGGCCCGCTGCACGCCGACTTCAAACTGTCCGCGGGCGGCGAAAACGTCGCGATCTTCGGCCGCGACGGCACCACGCTGATCGCGAGCCTGCCCTTTGGAGCCCAACAGCCCAACATTTCGGTCGGCCCGCTGTTCGACGGGGACAGTGAGCTCTTCGCGCTGCTCGATCCCACGCCCGGCGCAAGCAACCAACCGGCCTGCGGCACGGTCCGTTACGACGCGACGAACCTCGCGACGAACCCTCTCAACCTCGCGGCGACCGGTTCGACTTCCCTGGGCGGCACGTTGACCTTCCAGTTGGAGGGCGCCGATGCCGCCGCGCCCTGTTGGTTCGCCTGGGGCCCGGGCGAAACCGCGGTTGCGATTCCCCAGGGTGTGCTGCTCGTCGTGCCGGTGAACGTGCTCGGTGCGTTCGCGACCGATGGTGCCGGAGCATTTGCCCTGCCCGTGGGCCTGCCCCCCGACCCCGTGTTCGCCGGCCTGCGGCTGCACATGCAAGGGGCCGCGATTGCGGCGGGCACCACGGCACTGACGAACGGAATCGAGCTGATTCTCTGCCCGTGATTCCGTGGGGGCGCGGCCCGGTCCGCGCCCCGAACGGCCGACGGAGCGCGGCGCTCGACGGCGGGCGCCGCGTCCTAGGACCAGCGCGGCACGAACACCACCGCGCCCACGGCGGCCGCGGCCAGCGCGGCGAGCAGCACGCCCCCCGCCGCCGCGTCCTTTGCGATCCGGATGGCTTCGTCGCGCTCACCCGTCACGCGGTCGCACAGCACTTCGAGGGCGCTGTTCAAGAGCTCCGCGCCCATCACCAGGCCGATCGCGAGCGCAAGGGCGCACCACTCCCACGCCGCGACGCCTTGCCACGCGCCGAGCGCCACCACCGCCACCGCGGCGGCCGCGTGCACACGTAGGTTGCGCTGGGAGCGAATGCCCCACAGCACACCGCGCGCCGCAAACACGAAGCCCCCGAAGAACCGCTTCCACGGTCCTCCCGCGGCCCCGTTCATCCGTGCCTGCGGTAGCGCAGGGCCACGTTCTCGCGGCCCATGGCGCGCAGGCGTTCCTCGTCCTTCTTGAGGCCGAGGTGGTGGGCCTTCGAGACCACACTCTTCACGGAGCGCTCGAGCTTGTGGGCCAAGTCCAGGTTGGCCATCGTCGGGTACAGCTCGCGCAGGGTGGTGAGCTCGTCCTGGCTCCAGCGCGGCATGCGCGTCGTCGCCTCGCCGCGCAGGCGCCGCAGGAACGCCTTGTCCTTGGCCAGGGCAAAGCGCTGGGCCATGCGCCGGATCGATTCGAGGTTGCGCTGGAAGATCAGCGCCAGGTCCTCGTCCGTGCGTGTCCCGTAGAGACGCTTGAAACGCAGCACGTCCTCGCGGGACCAGCGGCCGCTCTGCTTCTGGTGGTCGAGCTCGTGGATGCGCTCTTCCACCTCGTTGGGCGGGCGGCCCAGGATGCGCGCGATCACCGCGGGACCAGACGCGCCGAGGTAACTCTTCAGCTCCTCGAGTTCTTCAGCGCTCCACGGACCCGTGCGTTCGCGCACGGGGAACAGCTCCTCGGCCATGCGTTGGACACTGGCGACCGGTCGGCCGAACTCGCGGGCGAGCGACATCTCGTCGCGTCTGCCGTAAAGCTCCTTCAGCCGTTCGATCTCGACCCGTGTCCAGCGTCCGCGCCGGGCGGCCGTGCCGCGGCGCTCGTTCGCCGACGATGAGGGCAAAGCCTCGCTCCTTCTCTCTTGTGTGTTCTTTGGAATGGACGCCCGCGGGCGACAGGTTGGAGCGGCGCGCGGCGAGGGCCCATCGAAAACTCCCGTCTACCGGCGCGGACGTTCGCCCCATCCCCGACGCAGCGTGGCTCTGGTGAACCGTGGCTCGCAAAAGGGGGGCGGACGCGCCGCCCAGCGACGCCTCTCCATGGGATGCCTTCGACCGGCTTGGGAGCGCGCTTGCCCGTTTTCCCGCAATCGGTTCGGCGTGGGCCCCCTTGCGGGAGCCGCGGGCGGCCCCGCAGAGCCCGCCTGCGCGCGGCGCCGGACCCGGCGCTGGCCTACCCCTTCGCCGCCGCGCCGCCGAGGCGGTTGTGCAGGGCCCGGCGCCGCTCCGCCAGGTGGGCGCGCACTTCCTTCGCGGTGCCCAAACGCCGCGCCGCCTGCGCAAAGTCGCGGGCTTCCGCGGCACTGGCCGAGCGCAGGGCGTACTTGAGCTCGCCCAGGAACTGGGGCGCCACGCTGACCCCGTCGAAACCGAGACCCGCGAGCAGCAGCGCCGTCACCGCGTCGGCCGCGATGTCGCCGCACACGGAACACGGCTTGCCGACCCGCCGCGCCGTCTCGGCCACCCGTTCGAGGGCCGCGAGCACCGGCGGCTGCATGGGTTCGTAGAGGCCCGCCACCCAGGCGTTGTCGCGGTCGACGGCCAGCAGGTACTGCACGAGATCGTTGGTCCCGACGCTGACGAAGTCGACACGCTCCAGCACGGCCTCGAGGCAGAACAGGAGCGACGGCACTTCGATCATCACACCGACGGGCACGTCGGCGGCCACGTCATAGCCCTGCGCCGCCAACTGGCTGCGCACGCCGTCGAACACACGCCGGGCCTCGTCGATCTGTTCGAGGGTGCCGACCATCGGCAGCAGGATGCGCAGGTCCCCGTGCACACTGGCGCGCAGCAACGCGCTCATCTGCACACGCAGGAGGTCGGTCCACTGCAAGGAGATGCGCAGGCCGCGCCACCCCAGCGCCGGGTTCTTCTCCGGCGGCGTCTTGAAGTACGGCAGCGGTTTGTCGCCGCCGATGTCCAAGGTGCGCATCGTGACCGGCCGGCCACCCATCTGCTCGAGCACACGGCGGTACAGGCGGTACTGCTCTTCCTCGGACGGAAACTGGTTCCGCTCCATGTAGAGGAACTCGGTGCGGAGCAGCCCGATGCCGTCGGTGTGGGCGACGTCGAACGTTTCGAGGTCCAACAGGCTCTCGACGTTGGCCTGGGCCACGAATCGCTTCCCGCAGGAGGACTGGCACGGTTCCGCCGCGAACCCGGCGACCGCTTCGGCGCGCGTGCGGCGCAGTTGCTCTTCCTCGCCGAAACGCGCCAGGTCCTCTTCGCTCGGATACAGCGTCACGGTGCCCAGCACACCGTCGACCGCCACCGGCATGTTCTGCTCGAGGCGCCCCAAAAGGTTGGGCACTCCGATCACGCAGGTCAGTCCGAGCGACCGCGCCAGCACCGCGCCGTGGGAGAAGCGCCCGCCCTTCTCGCAGATGACGGCGAGAATGCGCTCGCGCGGCAGGTAGGTGACCACTTGCGGCGTCAACTCGGACGCGGCCAGGACGACACGTCCGTTCGAGCGGTGCACCTCCTCCCGGTCGCGGTCGAGCAGCATGTCGAGCACACGCCGCCAGGGATCCGACACGTCCGCGGCGTAACCGCGCAGGTTGTTGCCGTCCAAGCCGCCGAGGGTGCGCTCCAAGTGCTCGATCAACTTCTGCACGGCCGCTTCCGCGTTGACACGTGTGTCGCGGATCGTCTTCTCGACGTCGCGCAGCGCGCCGGGGTCCTCGAGGATCGCCCGATGCACGGCGAAGATCGCGGCGTCCTTGGGTCCGGCTTCCTTCGCAACGCGGGCCTCCTGCTGCGCGAGCACTTCGGAGACCCCCATCAGCGCCCCCGCGAGCCGGCCGATCTCGAGCGGCACCTCGTCCTCGCGCACGAACCAGGTGGGCACTTCGTCGAGGGCCGCGCGCACGATGTGCACCGGTCCCACGGCCAGGCCGGGGGCGACGGCGATTCCCTTCAGACTGCGGTTTTGGGGCATGGAGCGGGGCCCTTTCGGACCGCGACCACTGTACGTCAGCTCCCCCTCCCAAGGGATTCCCGAAGAGCGCCTCAAGACCGGCGGATCGACCCGCCGAAGGGCCCGGGAATCGAGTCCCCCGCCGATCCGGCCCAGCCGGACCCCCGGGGTAGGACTTGGGCCCCCCTGGGGAGGGGCGGTCCGGGTCCCGGCGTGGAGGCGTCGCTCGAACCCAGGCGCGCACTCCAGCCGCGCCCGAACGACACGAGGGGGACATGTTGAGGAAGATCAATCCGTTCGCGGGCGACAAGGGGGCACTGGGACTTGGGGACTTGCTCGGGCACACCCCGCCCCCGCCCCAGGGCACGTCGCTGGCGGCGCGCGCGTTCCTGTGGGGCGGCACCGCGGCCGCCGCACTTGGCACGGGACTCCTCGGTGCGGCGCTCGTGGGCGGCTCCGCCGGCGGCTTCGGGCAGCAGCTCGCCGGCCTTGCGGAGGGCGCACAACAGGCCGGCATGGGGCCGACCAGCACCTTGATGTTGGGGCTCGTGTCGGCGGGGCTCGGGCTGTTGCTGACCCGCGTCGAGCGCATGTCGGTCGACACCGCGCGACTCATCGACGAACAACCCGACCTGCGGCCCGCGCTCGAGGGTCTGGCCGCGCGCCAACGCCAACTCGGCACCGGCCTCGGCGCGTTGCAACAGCGCGCGACAGCGGGGCAGAAGGAACTCAGTCAGACCCTCGAAACGATGCTCGCCGGCGGGGTGCAATCGCTGGAGATGGGCGTCGAGACCCGCTTGGCGCGCTTCGAAGAATCGCTATTGGAGCGGCTAGATGCGTTGCAGGCCGGGCAGCCGACGGAGCCGCTCTGGCGCCTGGCGGCCAGCTTGGACCGGCTGGGTCTGGAGATCGAACGGCGCATCGAGCGACGCCTCGACCAACACGTCGACGGGCTGGACGAGCGGATTGCCGCGCTGGCGGAGTCCGCGCGGGCCGTGCTCGCCGCCGCGCCGCGTCCACCGGAACCGCTGGCGAGCGCCACGCCCCCGTCGATGGCCGCGCCGGGGTCCGCGCGCGGGCCGGAGGTTGCGCCGGTGCGCGCGGCGCCCGCCGCGGCCGCGGAGCACTCGCCGCGGGCCCTCGATCTCCCGGTGGAGCCTGCGCCGCCCGCGCGGCACCCGGGCGACGAGCCGTCCCTCGCGGCCCAGTTGCGGTCCTTTCCTCCCGGCGCCGCGGACGAGCCCGAGGCGGAGGTTCCGCTCTTCGACCTGGACGCGGCGGCGCTCACGGATCTCTACGGTCGCGGAGCGCGCGGAATGCACCCGCGGGCCGACGACGAAAACGGCGAGACGGAGTTCGACGAATCGCGGATCGACGAGGATCTGACCGCGTCCCTGGGGATCCTGGACGGGCCGGACCCGTTTGCGTCGAACGCGCACTCGCGCAGCCTCGGCGCCGCGCCGAAGAGCGGCGTCGACCGCCGCCCCGAGCCGCCCGCGGCGCTGCCCGCGCCGCGCAATTCACCGTCGCGTCCGATGGACCTGCGCACCCACGACGAACGCGGCGGGTCACGGCGCTGATCGCCGCGGACAGGGGTGCCCGCCGCCGGTTGGCGCCCCCACCTCTCCAAGGCGGGCCAGGAGGCCCGCGCACCCGGGACCGCGAGCCCGGGGGCCGCGCGCCTATTTCTTCTCGTCCTTCTTGAAGAAGTTCGCGAAGGGGTTGTGACCGGCGGGGGTTTGGGTCGGTTTGTCGCTCTTCCAGTCGCCGTCGTCGCGCGGGCCGCGGCCGAAGTTGCCGCCGCCGTCGCCCGGGCGTCCGCCGCGCGCGCCGCCGCGGCCGCCGCCGCCACCGGGACGGTCACCGCCTCGTGCCCCACCGCGGCCGCCGGATCCACCGCCAGAGCCACCGCCCTGGCCACCGCCGGAGCGCGGCGGTTTGCCGCTGCCGCCCATGTCGCGCAGGCCCGTGCTGGTGGGCATGCCGTCGCGCCGTGAGTTCGCCGCGCGCACCATGCGCTGGGGCTCGGGCCACTGGTCGTCGCGACCGAGGTCGCGGCGCCGGCCTTCCCGGTGTTCGCCGCCGCCGCGTTTGCGGTCGGGGCGCTCGCCGCGGGGCGGACGCTCGCCGCCCTCGCCACCCTCCCCACCGGCGCGCCGGCCGCCGGCGCGGTTCTGGCGATCGGGCAGGTTCTTGAAGGAGAGCGCGATGCGCGGACCCGACGTGTCGAGCACTCGCGCCCGCACCACCTGGCCCACCGACACCGCTTCCCGCGCGTCGCGCACGTAGCGTTGCGCGAGTTCGCTGATGTGCACCAGCCCCTCGCGCTCGAGGCCGATGTCGACGAACGCGCCGAAGTTCGCCACGTTGCTGACGATCCCCTCGACGACGGTGTCCTTGGCCAACGTCTCGAGGTTCGTGTCCTGCGGCAGCAGCGTCGGAGCGAAGAGGCGCGGCCGGGGGTCGCGTCCCGGTTGGCCGAGTTGCTGCGTGTAGTCGCGCCAGGCGGGGTCGTCCACACCGAAATCCTTGGGGTTCAAGCCCCGCAGCGCTCCGAAGCGGCCGATGACGGCGTCGCGGGGCTGGCCCGTCGCGGCGATCACACGCTCGACGACCTCGTATTCCTCGGGGTGCAACGACGTCGCGTCGAGGGCCTCGCTCGAACTCGGGATCCGCAGGAACGACGCGGCGTTGGTCCACGGCACTTCGTCGAGCAGCCCCATGGTCTTGAGCGCCGCCCGCGTGGAAAGACCGCCCGCGTCGCGCAACGCGACCAGGGCCTTGGCCTTCTCGAGGTCCAGACCGGGCACGTGGCGCAGGGATTCGACCGACGCGCGGGTCAGATCGACCCCCACGTGAGCCACCGCCGACTGCAGCGTTTCGTCGAACAGGCGGCGCAGGTTCGCCTTGCTGACGAGGCCCTGTTCGAACCCGAGCCCGAGGTGCCGCGGATCGACCTTCAGGAACTCCGACAACGGGTCCAAGAGCCGACGGGCCAAGCTGATCGCCTGGCGCGCGGGCGCGGTCATGTCGGGCAGCTCGCGCCGCGCCAACTCGGAGTTGGCGTAGTTGGAGAGCCCTGCTTCGTTGACCAGGAGCACCGACGCATCGGCTTGCAGCGTCGCGATGGCCGCGCGCAACCGGCGCACGGCCGGACGGGCCACGCGGCTTGCGCCCATGGCGATCCACGCGATGCCGTGGGGACGCAGCAGTTCCGAGAGTTTTTCGGCAAACGCCGTTTCGTCCAGCTCCGCGGCCGCGATCGGCGCGGGCGGCACGAGCGGCACACCGTGTGCGTCGAGCACCGCGAGCACCATGTCGCCCTTGGGTGTGACTTCGATGCCGGCCACGGGCTTGGGCCCGAGAGTCGGCGTCATCAACAACTGGCGCAGGTGCTGGGATAGGAAACGCAGGGCTTCCTCGTCGCCGCGCTCCTTGAGTTCGAGGCGCACGTCGGCCTCGAGCATCGGCATCAAGCGCCGTTCGAACGCGCGCCGCGCAACGGCGACGAGCACACCCTGGAACTCGGGGCGTGTGTGTTTGCCGAGGGCGGCCAGCACCTTGGGCATGGCGCGCTCCGCATCCAACGTGATGTGCGTCGCGATGGAGCGATCCCGCTGGGCCTGGCGAACCTGCAACAGCTTGTGCCCTTGGATCTGGGGCAGGGGCTGGGAGAGTTTGAGCAAACCCTTGTGGCGGCCGGCCTTCGATTCGTCGCCGCCCGCGGCGCGCACGCTGAGCACACCGAACTTGCGCAGGGCGCGGCGCAGTTGCCCGCGCAGGGCCGTGTGCCTGCCCAGGCGATCCGAAAGGATGCGCATCGCACCGGCAAGGGCCTCTTCCTCCGTGTGCACACCGTGGTCGGGGCGCACGAAGTCGCGGCAGACCCGCACGAGTTCGGGTGTCACGACGATGTCGACACCGGCGTGATCGCCCTCGGAGTCCACCCCTTGGATCGACGCTTCCAGCGTGGGAGCGGGGCGTTCCTCGTGTTCCTCTTCGCCCTCCTCGTCGCCGGAGGAGCCGTCGGTGGCTTCGTGCTCGGCGATCGCCGCGTCGAGTTCTTCCGCCGACGGCGCGTCCGCAGCCGAGGAGTCCTCAGCCGCCGCCTCGGCGGGATTCGTTTCCGCGGGAGCCGCCACGGGCGCCGCTTCCGCCTTGGCTGCGGTCTCCGTCGCTGTCGTCTCGGCAGCGGGCGCATCCGCAGCGGGCGCCTCGGCAGCCGCGCCGTCAGCGGCCTCGCCGTCCGCCGCACCGTCCGCCTGACCGTCCGCCTGACCGTCCGCCGAACCGTGCGCACGCGGCATCGGGGCGACGAGCAAGTCGGCGAGCGCGCCGAGCCCGCGCTCCAGCGCCTTTTGCACCTCGGGCTCCGCCCTGCGGAACGGCAGGAACAGATCCTCCAACTCGAACCGATCCCACGTGCGCCGCACCTGCTCGAAGACCTTCTCAGGCACGTCGCCGCGCGCCTCCAGGAGGCGCAGGATGCTCGCGCGACGGCGTTCGAGATCCTCGAGCTCGTGGCGGCGGCGCAGGATGCGACGCATGAGGATCTCGTTCATGCCGCCGCATTCCGCGCTGCGGAAACGGGCGAGGAACGGGGGCAGGAAACCCTCATCGACGAGGGCGACGAAGCGGGCGAGGGCGTCGACGTCGACGGCGAACTCTTTCGCCAGCGACCCGAGCAAATGGGATGCAGTCACGGGGGGACCTATAGAGGCTGCCGCGGTTCCCGGCCTGGGGCAGGGAGCGGCGGACGCCGCCGACGGCGCGGCGGCCGACGGAGGCAGGATGTTGTGGGCGTGCGATGGTACCCGCTCGGGGGCCCGGCGCCAGACCGTCCCGCTCGGGGAGCGGCCGCCGCGCCGAGGGCCGCCGCTCCAGCGCCGCCAGGCGCTGGGCCAAACGGCACCGATGAGGCCATCGACCTGGGCCGTGCCGCTTTTTTCCCAGCCTCTCAGAGTGTGGGAAAGAATCGGCTGCGGCCGATGGCTTCCCGCACTCTGCCGCTCCAGCGCCGCCAGGCGATGGGCCAAACAACACCTGAGAGGCCGGCGACGCGGGCCGTGCCGATTCTTTCCCAGCCTCTCAGTCGGGGATCTCGAACACGCTCGCGCGGGTTTCCTCGGCCAGCAGGAACGCGCCCTGGCGGATGCCCCAGGCCACACTCTCGTCGAGGCCCGGGACGGCTAGCTCGCCCAGGAGTCGCCCCGTCAGCCCGTCTCGCACGGAAAGCAGCGCGCCGCTCGCCGTGTAGAGCTTGCCGCTGTCGAGCACCATCGAGCCCTCCACCGCGTCCGCGGCCAGGCGCTGGAACCAGCGCGGGGCCCCGCCCGGCGCCGCCGTGGGGTCGAGCACCACCAGCCCGCCGCCGCCTTCTTCCGGCGGCGACTCCGGGCTGTCGGGATCCTCCGCCAGCAGGCGTTCGAGGGCCATCTGGCGCCCCAGATCCTCCGGCAGGATCGCCTCGATGTCCTCCACCAACAGGGCCAGTTGGCCGTTGGCAGCGCCGATCGCGTGCACGACCGGCTGCTTCGGCTCGACCAGCTCGCCGCCGTAGCGACCCGTGTGCGCGTCCAGCACGAGCACACCCTGGCCCTTCTTGCCCTGGTAGGAAAAAACGACGAACACGCGGTCGCCCACGCGCGCCACCAGGTGGTAGCGCTGCCCTTCCCGGTGGAAGGACCAGCACTCGGCCATCGGCGTGGTCAGGAACGCGGTCACACGTTTTGCCGACACACACACGCAGAGGTCCGGGTCGACGATGGCCGAATCGAACTCCGCCGTGGGAGCGACACCGAGCACCTCGCCCGTCAGCATCGACATGCGCGCGATGCGGTGTCCGCTGCCGCTCGGGCCGAGGATGACCAGTTCACCCTGTTCGCCCAAACCGGCGCCAAAACCCCGCCCGTAGCCGACCTCGCAGGGCGACGTCCAGAGCGGCTCACCGCTCTGGCGGTCGAACGCCCCGACCTTGCCGGGGATCACGCTGTCGAACCACTTGCCACCCGCGGGCGGGTCGTACCCGTGGAGCACCACGGGCCCCGTGGCCCCAAAGGCAATGCCATCGACCTCAGAATTGAGGTCCCGCGACCAACGTCGACGAGCGCTGCGTGTCATCGCCGCGATGGTAACGCACCGAGGGGGCCCCCTTCGACCATCCGTGCACGGCAAAGGGATCTGCGCGGCACGACACGAACGGGAGAGCGGCGCGCACGGATGTCTGTCGCAGCCCACGGACGCGCGAGCGCGCACGCGGGTGGGCCCGCCCGAGGCAGCGCCCCCGCGCCGGACCCGATCGGGTTCGGCGCGGGGGCGCGTGGGTGCCGGATCGGGCCTCCGGTTCCCGGATCAGCCCTGGGCCAGGATCTTTTCGGCCAGGTTGCGGGGCACGTCGCGGTACTCGTGGAGTTCCATCGCGAACGAGCCGCGGCCTTGGGTCGAGCCGCGCAGGGAGCTCGAGTAGGCGAACATCTCGGCGATCGGGACGAGGCCCCGGACGACGCGCAGGTCGCCTTGCACGTCGACTTCGCTGATCTCGCCGCGGCGGCTGTTCAAGTCGCCGACGACCGAGCCGATGAACTCCTCGGGCACACGCACTTCGATCTTCATGATCGGCTCGAGAAGCACCGAGTTGGTTTCCGCCACTTGGCGGAAGGCCAGGATGCCGGCCTGCTCGAAGGAGAGCTGGTCCGAGTCGACTTCGTGGTACTTGCCGTCGAGCAGCACCGCCTTGACTCCCACGTAGGGGTAACCGTGGCGGCCGCCGCCGGAGACGGCTTGCTCCACACCGTGCGACACGCTGGGCACGAATTCCTTCGGCACCGTGCCGCCGCGGGTTCCGTCGACGAACTCGAAGACCTTGGTCGGGTCCTCGGTCGGCTCGAAGCGCACGGTCACGACGGCGAACTTGCCGCGGCCGCCCGACTGCTTCACGAAACGCGCTTCGGTCTCGACCGTGCGGCCGAGCTTCTGCTTGTAGGCCACCTTCGGCTTGCCGGTGATGACCTCGCACTTGTGGTCGTTCTGGATGCGGTTGCAGAGCACCTCGAGGTGCAGCTCGCCCATCCCGCTGATGACCAGTTCGCCGGTCTCTTCGTTCGTCGTCGCGCGGAACGTCGGGTCCTCGCGCATCATCTTGCCGATCACCTCGCCGAGCTTGTCCCGGTCCTGGTTGTTCTTCGGCTCGATCGACATCGAGATCACGCTGTCGGGGAACTGGATCTTGCTGAGCGCGATGGGGTTGTCCTCGTCGCACAGCGTGTCGCCCGTGATCGTGTTCTTGAGGCCGATCACCGCGGCGATGTCACCGCACTCGAGGCGGTCGATGGGCTCGCGCTTGTTGGCGTGGATGCGCAGGATGCGGCCGATGCGCTCGCGCTTGGTCGTGCGCGGGTTGTAGAGGGTCACACCCTTCTCGAGCACACCCGAGTACACGCGGATGAACGTCAAGTCGCCGGTCTGCTCGGCGATGGTCTTGAAGGCCATCAAACAGACGGGTTCCTGCTCGTTCGTGCCGCGCGTGATCTTCTCTTCCGTGCCGGGCACGGTTCCCTCGACGGCGTCGACGTCCACCGGGGTCGGCAGGTAGTCGATGACCGCGTCCAGCAGGAACGCGACGCCCTTGTCCTTCAGGGCCGCGCCGCAGATCACCGGGGTGATCTCCATGGCGAGGGTGCCCTTGCGGAGGGCGGCCTTCAGCATGCCGGCCTCGACGGGCTGGTCTTCCACGAACAGGTCGAGCAGCTTCTCGTCGAACTCGGCCGCGTGTTCGCAGACCTCGTGGCGGCGCATCTTGGCCTCTTCCAGGAGGTCCTCGGGGATCGGCATCTCGGTGAAGACCTTGCCGGAGCTGCCGTCGTCGAACTCGTAGTAGCGCATCTCGACGAGGTCGACCAGGCCGCGGAACGCCTTCTCGGCACCGACGGGCATCTGCAGCGTCACCGGGCGGGCGCCCAGGCGGTCGATGATCGTGCGCACGGCCTTGTCGAAGTCCGCGCCGACGCGGTCGAGCTTGTTGATGAAACAAATGCGCGGGACCTTGTAGCGGTCGGCCTGG
Source organism: Planctomycetaceae bacterium (assembly GCA_016125265.1). Classification (GTDB taxonomy): domain Bacteria; phylum Planctomycetota; class UBA1135; order UBA1135; genus RI-242. The sequence goes on along the minus strand of WGMC01000028.1, from coordinate 118,076 downwards.
CGCCACACCGTCTCCGACTGGGCCTCGACACCCTGCACGCCGTCGAACACGGCCACGGCGCCGTCGAGCACACGCAGGGAGCGCTCCACCTCGGCCGTGAAGTCCACGTGGCCGGGGGTGTCGATGATGTTGATCGTCGTGTCCTTCCACTGGGTGGAAGTCGCCGCCGACTGGATCGTGATGCCGCGCTTTTGCTCCTCCTCGAGGTAGTCCATCGTGGCGGCGCCGTCGTGCACCTCCCCCGTGCGGTGGATCTTGTTCGTGATGAACAGGATCCGCTCGGTGACGGTCGTCTTGCCGGCATCGATGTGGGCCATGATGCCGATGTTGCGGTGATGGAGCAGTCGCTTGGAGGCCATGGCTTGGGAGCGGTGGGAGAGAGGGTCGAGTCACACCCCACACACCGTCGCGTCGGCCCACATGGGCGGAGCGACCGTGGCGGCGGTGCGGTTGGCGGAGTCCGGAAACTGTGGATGCAACGGGGTCGGCGCCGCGCCGACCGGGGTCGACGGGAGCTGTCCCGGGCGGGTACGGAGCGAACGCTGGGGCACCCGCCCCCCCCGCGAGGGGCCGGAACGCCGCGCGAAGGCCGAATAGGGTAGCGCCCGGCGCTCCGCGGTCAACGCCAGGGGGTGCGCGGGCGCCGGGAGATCGGGACCAAGTGGCCTCCCAGACGTCGCCCCGCGGGTCCGGCGGGGGCGGCCCCCAGCCCGACACGGGTCGCCGCGCCTCCGCCGGCCCCCGTCAGCCCCGGCGGCGGCCCTAAGGCGCCTGCGGCCGGGGGCCTCGAGGCGCCTCGGGGCGGTTGCGGCCCAGGCGTTCGTGGGCGTCGACGAAGTCGCCGGCCGCGAAGGAGGCCAGGAGGGAGAGGTCGCCGGCCAGCACTGTCGCGGCGGCGATTTCCGCGAAGCGGCGCGCCTTGCCGTCGCCCACACAGCCCAGGATCGAGAGGCACTCGAGCGCCGTGCCCTGGCCGCTCCCACCCCCCACCGTGCCGAGCAGCAGGCTCGGCAGGTGCACACCGGCGTAGAGATCGCCCTCGGCCGTCAGGTCGAGGTCGAGGTAGCCGGTGGCGCTCTCCACCACGTAGGCCACGTCTTGCCCACAGGCGAGGAAGAGCGCCGCCAGCCCGTTCGCGGCCTGGATCGTCCAGTTCTGCGTGCCGAGCTGCGCGTAGCCCGCGGCGTAGGTGCGCGCGATGCCGACGAGCGCTTCCGGGGTCGTGCGCAGTCGGCGCGCGAGCAGCTCCCGCGGCACGATCGCATCGGCGACGGCGCTGCGCCCGCGGCCCTCGACCAGCGCGCGCGCATTGGCGCGCTTCTCGACGTCCTGGCCATGCACGTGGCGCTCGAGGGCCGACGTCGCCGCCGCCAGGTCCTGGCTCACCAACTCCGCGGCCCGGGCCGCCATGTTGATGCCGATCGCGTCGCCGGTCGTGAATACGAGGCGCAGCACGAGCCGGCGCCCGAACACCTCGCCGCGCGCGCGAACCAGTGCGCCGTGACGTGTCGTCGTCGCGACCAACGCGCGCCACGACTCGAACCGCTTTGGCACGAGCGCCGCCGCGGCCTCGGCCCCCGATGCGTCGCGGTACACCAGCACCGGGTGCTGGGACAGGCCCTCCGCAACGACGCGCGCGCGCACGCCTCCCGCCTCGCGCAGCACGGACATGCCACGCGAGTACGACGCCACCATGGCGCCCTCCGTCGTCGCGAGCGGCACGTAGACCTCGTACCTCCCCGCCTCGCCGTCGACCATCAGCGGCCCCGCGAGCCCCAGCGGCACCTGCGCAAATCCGATGCAGTTCTCGACCTTGCCGCGTGTCGCCGCGGGGGGCACCGGCGCGCCCGCCACGTGCACGAGCGGCGCGGAACCCGCGGCCTCGGCCTGTCGGCGGCGGGTGGCGGCCTCGCCGGCGGGCTCGCCTTCGCGGTCCCGGAAGAGGCGGGGCAGCGGGCCGGAATCGTCGTCTTGGGGGGCGGTGGGCGGCACGGCTCCATCCTGGCGCGATCGGCGCGTTCGGGAAAGGGTGCGAGCGCGGGAAGGCGGCTGGCAAAGGTGCGTGTGGCCCGCTCGGGGCTGGATCGGGCCCGCGCGGGCGGGCATGCTCGCCGTACTGTGCTCGAAATCCTGCAGGCGATGCTCGGCATCTTCGTGGTCGTTTACGACGGCCAACACGCGCTCAAGTTCACCCTGGGCCGGGCCCGCTACGTCGTGGGGCCGGGGCTGCACTTCAAGTGGCCCATCATCCAGCGCTTCCAGGTCAAGGACACCCGTCACACGACCCTGGACCTCGAGCCGCAGACGATCCGGCTCGCCGACGATCTCGTGTACGAGGTGGACACCAAGGTGCTCTACCAGATCGTGGACCTGCGCAAGGCGATCATCGAGATCGACGACGTGGTGACCGGGCTGCGCAATCGCGTGGTGCTCGCCGTGCAGCGCATCGTCGGTTCGCAGACGCGCACGACCATCGGCGACCGCGAGCGCATGGAGGAGTTGATCCGCGAGGAACTGACGTCCGTCGAGGAGGCCTGGGGCCTCAACATCCTGGCGGTGGGCTTCTCGAACCTGTCGCCTTCGCCGGCCACGCTCGAGATCACGCAGCTCGACCTGCTCGCGCGGGAGCGCCTGTCGCTCTTCGAGGAGTTGCACGGACGCGGGCTCTCCTCTTCCGCCGCCGTCGCCTTGGTCACCGGCGCCGTGGTCACCACAGCCGTGGATCAGGAGGGTGTGTTGCCCCGCGCCGCGCGCCCCGCGCCGGAGCCTGAGCCCACGGAAGAGGGCGAGCCGGATCCCTTCGAAACCGAACCCGATCCCTGGGACGCACCCAAAACCAATCCGGGCGCGCAGGACTGATGCTGGACGATGTCCTGAGCTGGCCGCTGCGGGCGCTGCGGACGATCGCAGGCTGGGCGCTCGGGCTGCTCGGCTGGCTCTGGGCGCTGCTCGTCGACGAGATCTTCACCAACGTCTACGTCGTCGCCGCGGCCGTCTACGGTTTCTTTCGCGCGCTGGGTGTGACGGTGCGCTCGGGTTTCACCGGGCAGCGATTCACCCTCGGCCGCGCCGACAAACGCCTGGATCCGGGCTTCCACTGGCTGATTCCGTTCGTGCAGCGCGCCAAGGTCGTGCCGACTCGCTCGCGCACATTGGACCTCGAGGGCCAGCGCATCGCCACCCGCGACGGGCTGGTGGTGCTGGTGAGCTCGAACCTCGTCTGGCGCATCGAGGACGTGACCAAATCGCTCGTCGAAGTGGACAACTTGGTCGCGGCGATGCGCGACTGGTTGGCGGTGGCCGCGGCGCGTGTGTTGTCCGCGACGACACGGGCCGACCTGAACAGCGCGGGCGGCGACGGCGGGTCAGCGGAACTCGACCGCCGCCTCGAAGCGACACTGGGAGAGCTGCTCGCGCCCTGGGGTGTCGCGATCGAGCGCGCCGGCTTCCCGACGATCGCGCCGAGTCCGCGCACGGCGCTGATCCTGCAGACCCGCGGTCGGGTGCGCACACGGCTTGCCGCCCACGACACGTTGGGCGGCGGAGCGCTCGGTGTGCTCCTCGCGGGCGGCCACCCCGAGTTGCCCGCGCGGCGTTTCCAACGGGCCGCGCCGCGCGAAGCGGCCAGCCGCGCCGCGCGCCGCGCCGCCGGCCAGCTCGCCGCCGCCCTCCGCGCCGGTGGGCCGGGGCCCCTGCCGGTGGGTCACAGTGTGGTCGTGCCCGAACGACACACCGGTCCGGGGGGCACCAAGGCCGGCCCCAAGCGCCAACGTGTGGGATCGCAGCGCAACATCGGACCGGTCGAGAAGTCGAGGCCGCGCTCCGAGCGGTTCGATCGGTGACCGCGTCGCGACGGCCGCGGTTCAGCCGCCGCCCGCGGGCGGCACCAACTCGATGTGGAAGAGTTTGGGCCAGTTCTTGCCGGTCACGAAGAGGCGTTTCTGCTCCGCGTCCCACGCGATGCCGTTGAGCACGTTCTGCGCGTCGCCGATCGGCGGTTCCGGCCGCAGATCGATCAAACCCTTCAGATCGATCCAGCGCCGCACTTCCCCCGTCGCGACGTCGATCACCGCGATGCGGTTCGACAGCCAGACGTTGGCGTAGAGCTCGCCGTCGATCCACTCGAGTTCGTTCAAGTTGGTGACGGGACGGCCGTTCTCGTGCACGTTCACACGCCCCAGCTCGACGAAAGAATCGGGGTGCACGAACCGCAGCGTGCGCGTGCCGTCCGACAGGATCAAGCGTGTGCCATCGTCGGCGAGGCCCCAGCCCTCGCCCTTGTAGCGGTGCTGGAACAGGAGACCGAAGTCGCGCACGTCCCACACAAACGCGGTGCCCTCCTGCCACGTGAGCTGGATGAGCTGCCCGTCGCGCATCACGAGGCCCTCGCCGAAGTAACTCGGACTGAGCGCCTTCTGGCGCAGCACACGCCCCGTCTCCAACTCCACTTCGCGCACGGTCGAGAAGCCGCGGCCACCGGTGCTTTCGTAGAGCTTCCCACCCTCATACAGCAACCCCTGCGTGAACGCGCGCGGGTCGTGGGGGTACGTCTTCACGACCCGGTAGCCCCAAACCGGCGCGCCATTCGACGCGGGTTTGTGCGCGGTCGCCGGCTCTGGGGTCTGGGCCACGGCTCCACCGCCCCCCGCACCCGCAAGCGCCGGACCACTCCCACGGTGACGGTCACAGGAAAGCCCAGGCACGACCAGAGCCAGGCCGACCAAGAGCGCGAGCGGAAGGGCGATTCGAACCATACGACAACCTCGCCCCCAGCCTATCCCACGGGCCCCGCGTTCCGATAGCGGCCCGCGGAAAGGGCGGCGCCGGGCCGCGCGTTGCCACTTGCGTCTGGGAACTACCGGTCAGAATCCCGGGACCAGCTCGCGGCCGCTGTAGACCATGTTCCATAGCCGGACGTCGTCGGAGAGGGTGCGACTCAGTTGGTCGAAGAGCCGTCCAACTTCGTCGCGATCGGGCTTGGCCTCCTGGGCCTTCAGCAGCGTTTCGAGACGGCTGAGCTCGGTGACCATGCGCTCCGACTGCAACCGAGCGCTGCGGAAGTCGGCCGTCGCGCGGATGCCGAAAATGGCTGCGCCAACCATCGGTAAGGCGCCGCCGAGGAACGTCGCCGTGGGTTTGCCCATCTTTGCCGCGCCCGGCCCACCAGCGAACTCGTCCCAACACCAAAGAGCCAAGTACACAAGCCCACCGATGATGGTCAGCCAAAGAGCCATCTCCGCCGTCCGCTCCAATCGGTGGTCGAGCAAGGCGAGACTCTTTGCATTGCCCCGGTGGTACTCGATCTGTTCCGCAATCTCCTCCTGCAGCGCGACTTGCCGTGCCCGAACCATCGCGTCGTTGTTCAAAACTGCCGTGGGCGGCGCCAGTTCGCGCAGGGCGGCGCGCACGTACCAGGCCACCCAACGCTCTCCTTCCGTGCCCACGACGACGGCTGCGGTGGCGAGGGGCGAGCTCCCAAGCAAGGCGGAAAGTCGCGCGGGCCGAAGTGTCTCGGCGAGGCGACGGTAGTCGAGCCAGCGCTCGTGCCAACGACCATTCCGCGCGACTCGGAACACCCACAAGACCGCGCCGATCAACAGCAGTTCGAACCCGACCAAGCCAGCCTTGATTTCGGTGCTCTCCCAGGAGAACAACGCCAACAGACCCACGATGACGGCCAGGGCAGCCAGCGAGAAATTCAGCACATAGGCCGTGCGGAAACGATGGGCATAGTGGATCGCCAAGTTGTCGGCTCGAAGCCAACGCTCTCTAAGTCCGCCGTCGATCGCCCGCCACAAACCATGGCCACCGATCGCGATGGCCGCGTCGCGCGTGTCCTTCCAGGCCGTGGCGACATTGTGCGCGAACCGATGGTCCACGCGGAACGAGGGCCGGCGCGCGGGCAAGAAGATCTTGCGCATCAGCTCGTAGGCACAGAAGTAGGTGTGCGAATGCACAGCCTCCGCCCGAAAGTCCGAAAGCCACTTGTTGGCAACTGGCTGCGGGTCCGGCCGACGACTGTGCCGCGCCTCCGAATCGGCTGGTTCGTCTTCGGGCACGCACAGCAGCGCGCGCACGCGGTCCGCCAGTTCGGTGGATACGTAGGGAGCCGTCTCGGTCAGCTCGAGGGGAAGCCACGCTTCCTCCCGCATTGGATCCGGCGCCTGGGCCGTAGCTTTCAGAAGGCGCACTTCACCCCCTGGTGTGATTCGCACGACCACCATCTGGCGTCGGTGGGCTTCGATCACCATTTCGGCGGTACCCCCCACACCAGCCGCCGGCTGCCCATCCCAAAGGGCAATGAGCACGTCGCTGTGCGCCAGTGTGAGGAGACCTGCCGCCCGGTACGCCAACGGGTCCTGGGCCTTGTCGGTCACGTCCAGCTCGGTGCAGGATCCAACTCGAGAGTGGACGACGAGGCGGCGGAACTCCTCGAGCGATTCTCCGACAAAGTCCCGCTCGTAGGTGGCTTTGGGGAACGGCAGGACCACGTGCAGTCCATAACCCGCAGCCAAGGCGGCCCTCGCCACGATCCGGTCCGCGCCTTCCGCAAGTGCCGTCGTCAGCCGCAGGGTCGGCGCCGTCGAGTCGTACGCACCCCCGCCGGGCATGCTCTGCCCCTCGGCGTGAACCCGGAGCGCCGCGTCATGCAAACACAGCAAAACGAGCCGCGCCCGCCTCCGCAACTCTTCCCAATCCGACCCCACCAACTTGTTGGGCCGATGCCCACTGACCCCAACCCGCAGCGTCAGCCGGGGAGCGATGTAGGGGCGGCGATGGGCGATTCGAGGCATCGTTCTACGGGCAGCACAGGACCTGTCCCCCACGCCGCGCAGCAGCGCAACGCACTTCGTAGCTGGGGGGCGGTCCAAGGGGATGGAAGAGGGCGGCGACAACCGGCGAGCACCCAACCCTCCAGGACCCGACGCCGCACAATAGCCCGGGCGCCCAACAGTCGCTAGGGAGTCGATCGCACGGCCAGCGGCACGTCTGGATGTGCTCGGAGTCCGTCCGGTCGCGGAAGGCCCAGTCCTTCGCCCGCGGCGAACAAGTCCGACCCCCTTCGCGACTGGTCGATCCCTGCACCGCTTCATGGCCCAGCCCGCAGAGACCTTAGCCAGAGATCAAACCCACCGCCGATTGTCCGGGCGAGCGCCGGTGGACGGTGGAATCCGACCGCCCTCCGACGGATCTGTCGTTTCGGGGACACATCAAGAACAAGCGGACAAGGTCAAGGGCGCGAGCACGGGAGCACGACCCGGAAGCCGACGCTGTCGAACAGGTACCAGGGCCAGTTCCAGCTGCGGAACGCCGAGCGGCATTTCGCCGCGCCGTGCCTGAAGGAGCCGCCGCGCAGTACGCGCACAAACGGCCCGCGATTCGCGCCCGGGCCCCGGCCCGGGCCCGCCGGGTCCAACGTCTGCGCCGGGTCGTAGGGACCGTACCAGTCGTGGCACCACTCGAAGACGTTGCCGTGCATATCGTAGAGACCCCAAGGGTTGGGCCGCCGGGTGCCGACGTTTTGCACGGTGCTTCCCGGGCGCGCCGAGTAGCAGGCGTACTCTTCCAGGCTCGCTTCATCGTCCCCGTGGGACCATTGGGTCTGGGTGCCCGCCCGAGCGGCGCACTCCCACTGCGCCTCGGTCGGCAGGTGACCGCCCAGCCAACGGGCGTAGAGCCATGCCTCCCACCAAGAGATCCCTCTCACCGGGCACTTAGGATGCATTGCCGGACGGATCCCATCAAAACGCTCATACTCGCCCTCGGTCACGGCGGCAACCGCCATGCAGTAGGGTTGGAGCGTCACCTGACGTTGGGGCCGTTCGAGCGGAGCCCCGACCCGTTCTGGACTCCCCATCGTGAAGCGCACCGACTCCGCGCCATCCACCGGAATGCGCACGGTTTTTGGCAGAACGGGTTCACCTTCTCTTGGCCAACGCTCGCATCGACGGAAGAACGCCTCGCGATCCAGGACCAGGCCCGCTGCTTCGAGTCCGTAGTAGAGGTGCGCTAGGCGGAGAGTCGGAAGCTTGGGGTCCACGCGCTCGAGGATCGCGGCGGACAGCTCTCCCGAGGGATGGCCGTCGAGGCGCAGGCTGCGCAGCACCGCGGCCAGGTCGTCGCCGTTCCATGGCTCGTCGTCCCCAGCCGTAACCGGGGGAACACGGTCCAACAGGTCGAGAGCCTCGCGCACGTCGAGCCCCTCGAGCTGTGGCAGGGTGTGGTGCGCCAAATCGTGGTCGCGGGTGACGATGGCCTCGAGGAGCGCCGCGCGGCGGAGATCGTCGCGGTTCAAGAGGCCGACCAGAAGACTGATCGTTTCGCCCCAGCGGGCGGCGCCCTGCTCGCTCTCCAATTGGGCGATGAGACCGCCGGTGTCCAGCGCGGGGTCGTCCGCCAGGGCCCGCGCGGCCAGGTACTCGCGCAGGCTGCGGTGCAGGTAGCGCCAGGGCTCGTGACGCCCGCGGTGGGGTCCCAGCAGACCGGAGTCGCGCTCGACGTCGTCGAGGAAGCGGCTTGGATCCGAACCCCAGGAGAACTGGATGGTCTGGCTGGCCCGCGGGCTCTGGGCGAGCACGCCTTGCAGCACCGCGTGCACGTCCGCGCGCTCCCATGCCTCGCCGCCTTTGTGTTGCAGCGCGAGGGAGAGCTCTGCGAGAACGGCGCGGGCCGACTCCCACGCCTTCATGCCGCGTTGGATCGCGCCGTACCCGCGGCGCAGCAGCAGGTCGACGGCTTCGCGGTAGAGGGCGCCGCGGGTGCGCGGCAAGCCGGGCCCTTCCTTCGAGAGCTGGGCCAGCATGGTGAGCAGGAAGGGGTTCGCAGCCAGCTCGCCCATGCGCTCCGACGCGCGGATGCGCTCCCAAGCCGCGTTTCCGAGATCGGCACCCAGCCAGTTCCGCAGCAACTGCGCTTGCTGCGGATCCCCGAGGGGCAGAAGCTCGGCCTCCCGGAAGCTCGGCTCGGGCGCGCCCGCGTAACCCGTGCGGCGCGAGGTCACCAGGATCGGGCAGTCGGGATAGGCCTGGGCCATCGCAGCTAGAACTTCGCGCAGGGCAGTGCCCTGTTCGGCTACCACCTCGTCCAGTCCATCGAGCAGGATCCACACGTCCCCGGATTGCTTGGCGCGGGTACGCAACCGCTCCGCCAGTCCCGCCAAGCCCTCGCCCTCCGCGCCGCGGCGGGTGTCGGCTTCGACCAGGTCGAAGGCATCGCCTTGGCCCTGCGTGCACAGGCGCTCGAGGGAGACCAGCAGCGGCAGGGGGCCGTTTGCATCCTCGGCCAGTTCGCAGGCGAGCCGGCGGCACAAGGTCGACTTGCCGCTGCCCGGCGGCCCCAAGAGCACCCAGCGGCCGGTGACATCGAGCGCGCCTCCCCGTTCGAGGCTAAGGAGGGAGGCCAGGGTCCAGTCCCCGCGTCCCAGGACTTCGGCATCGGAGTCGGGATCTCGGCCCGCCGCGCGGGACCTCGCGTGCTGCGGCGAACGCACCGACGGCGCGACGTGCCGCCTCACGAAGACGTCCGCCAGAGCCCGGGCCGCGCTGCCGAAGAAAGGGACCGTAGTCGCGTGGGCCGACTGCACCCAGGTGCGGTAGGCGGTGATGGGATCGATCGGCGATCGCGCGGGTTCGGCCACGGGAGCGGATGCGCCCACGCGCAGGTTCGCGAGCACCTCACGGCGGCGTGCATCGAGGTCCCGATCGAATTCGCCGAGCATCTGCTCGAACGCGCGAACGTTCTCGAACGGAATCACGTCGCGCCCGACGTCCACGAGTTCGATGGCGGCTGTGTGCCGAAGCACCTTCAGATCGAGGCCGCGCGCGCGCGCGAAGCCGGCCACGGCCGCGTGGGCGGCGTTCGCCCGTCCGTGGCGCCGGGTGACCGTCGGATCGAACCAGAGCACGACCCAGACGACACGCCACGATCGAGCGAGGGCCGTTTCGATGTTGGCCAGGTTCCAGCCGTTCTCGTCCGGGAGGTGCCAGTCCGGCCGCTCCCTGGCGACGAACTCGCGCAGGTTTTCTCCGATGTTCTCATTCGGACAGAGGAACACCGTCCGATCGCCCGAAACAACCGGCGATGTGTGAACCGCTCCTTCCTTCTGCAGGCTGGCCCGGATCTCCGAGCCCTTGCTGCCCGGTCCCCGCAGCAGGCCATGGAACGGCGGACCTTGGATCCAGTTGGGGGTTTCCGCCTGGGCCTGGAGCAGGTAGCACTCCTTGCGACAACCGAGGGCATAGCCGTACTCGAAGGCCACGTTCGCGTTGGCGTGGTCGATCAGCGCCACCACGGCCGCCGCTGCCTCGATCTCGCGCGCCACCTGCGTCCAAAGATCGCCCTGGCCGCCGCTCGCCCTCCTGGGGTCGAGGCCGGGGGGTGGCCTATCGACCAGCGCGTCGACGACGTCCGCCGTCACCTGATCGGTGAAGTCGAAGGCGAAGAACACGCGCCTCGGCACGGCGCCATCGCCGGGCGGTGTGTCCGCGGAGCTGTTCGTCGTCGTTTTCATCGCGAGATCACTTTCGGAATCGAGTGGGCAGGGGGCCGGGTGGCGACGCGAACAAGTTGGACGCGGCGGATCCGTCGTATCGGGGACACATCAAGAACAAGCGGCCAAGGTCAAGGGCGCGAGCACGGGAGCACGACCCGGAAGCCGACGTCGCCGTGCCGATTCCAGGGCCAGCTCCAGCCGCGGAATGCCGAGCGACACCACCTAGCGGCGACATTGAAGGACCCGCCGCGCAACACGCGCCCGTGGCCCTCGGCCGGGCCCGCCGAATCCACCCCCCGTGCCGGGTCGTAGTCCTCATACCAGTCCTCGCACCACTCCGCAACATTGCCGTGCACGTCCCCGAGGCCCCAGGGGTTGGGCCGCCTGGTGCCGACATCGTGAACTCCATCTTTGGCATTCGTCTGGTACCAGGCGTACTCGCTCAGGCTCGCTTCATCGTCCCCGTGGGACCAGAGGGTCTGGGTGCCAGCCCTGGCGGCGCACTCCCACTCGGCCTCCGTCGGCAGGCGACCACCCAACCAGCGGGCGTAGAGCCATGCCTCCCACCAGGAGACTCCGACGACAGGGCGTTTGGGGTGGCTGGCCCGACGTCTTGGATCGAAGCGCACGTACTCGGACTCCGTCACCGCGGTCACGGCCATGCGGTAAGGGCGAAGCGTTACTTCGCGTTGGGGCTGCTCGTCGCTGTGTCCGACTCCATTCGGGCTCCCCATCCGGAATCGGACCGAGTCCGAATCGTCCACTGGAATGCGTACCGCATCGGGCAACGCGGGGCTGCCTTGCTCCGGCCAGCGACCACAGCGTCCGAAGAACTCTTCGCGGTCCACGCGTTGGCCGCTGTGTTCGAGACCGTAGAGGAAGAAGGCCAACTCCTCTGTCTGGCGTTCGGGCTTCGCCTCGCTGAGTAGGAAGGCCCGAATGGACTCGTCCCGAATTCCGCCTCGGCGCCAGCCGGCGATCAAACGGACCAGATGGTCCCCGTCCCACTGCAGGCGCTCGCCGCGGGACTGTTCGAGGATTTCTTGCCACGACCGCGGGTCGCGCGGTCGCTCGAGCCAGGCAAGGCCCTCTTCCATCGAAAGTCCCTCCACGGCGGGCAGAGCCCGCAGGGCTAGGGAGGGTGCGTTTGTGCAGAGGTCGGCAAGCACCCGCTCGCGGGCGGCCTTCAGTTCGGCGGCATCCGCGCGGTTCCCGTCCCCGCGGCCCAGGCGACCCAGGAGCAAGCCGAAGACCTCGGCCCACCGGGCGGGGTCGGCCAGAGCCGGCCCGTGGGCGCTGCAGTGCTCTGGGCCCAAGCGGGCCAGTTCCTCGGCGGCCAGGAACTCGCGCAGGCTGCGGTGCAAGAAACGCCAGGGCTGTGCGGAGCCGTCGAGCTGCCCCATCAATCCGCCGTTCTGGTCGAGGTCGCTGAAGAATCCGTCGGCGTTCTGCCAGCCATCGGCGAGGAGTTCGGTCAGACGTCGCTGGCGCCGCTCTCGAAGAGTCCGATCGGCGGCGTCGGGGGGGATCGAATCCGGACGCAGCAGCGCGCGCAGGGCCTCGTCGAGTTGCGTGCGGCTCCACGACTCGCGCTCCTCGCCTTGCAGTGCCAACGACAGCGCACCCAAGAGTTCGCGAGCGTACGCGGGGGACTTTACGGGTCGAGGCTGTTCGCCGTGTCCGCGGGTCAACAGGTGCTGCACGGCCCGGTCGTAGACGGCGTCGAGGGTGCTGGGAGGTGCAGAGGCCGCCGCTTGCGGTCCAGAAAGGCGCTCGTCCTCCAGCTTGGCGAGGAGCGAGAGCAGAAGAGGGTTCTGGGCGACTTCGGCGAGGGTCGGGTGCGCGTCGATCTGGTGGCGCACCTCCCGGGCCCGCACGGTCCCGAGCCAGCGCACGAGAAGGTCGTCCTGGCGCGCCCGGTCCAGGGGCTCCACGCTCGCCTCGCGGAAGGGCGCGCCCACGGGCTCGTAACCGGTGCGGCGGCTGGTGACCAACAAGCGCGCGCCGGGCAGGGATTCGCGCCAGCTGGGCAAGTGGTTGCGCAGGGCACTGCGCTGATCGCGGTCCAGTTCGTCGTAGCCGTCCAAGAGCACCCAAAGGCGGCCGTCTTTCTGCCCGAGGCTTTGTAGGCGGTCTGCCAAGCCGCGGGCCGCTGCGTCCCCATCGGCGTTGGCCACCTGCGCCGCCACGTGGGATGTGGGCGCGGGTAAGGGCGAGGGAGCGGTGGCCAGCGCGGGAAGCGACAGGAAGAGGGCCACGGGCGGCTCGCCGTCCTGGAACAGCGCCTGCTGCTCGGCGTCCAAAGCCTCGCCCGCGCGCACCTTCGCGCGCAGGTCGGCCAGCGCCACCACAAGGTGCTTGGCCGCGGTGGACTTGCCCGCCCCGGGGTCGCCGAGCAGCACCCATTGGCCCGTGACCCGGCGGCCACGGAGACGGCCCAGACCGAGCAGATCCTCCGCGCCTTCTGAGACCTCTGGCGATTCGTCTTCGGGGGCCAGGGCGAGCAACTGACGCAGACTGACGGTGCGCGTCCCGGCCAAACCAGGCGCGAGCGCGAGTTCCACACACACCTTGTCGAGGTCTTCGGCGTGGGTTGGGTAGAGGGACACAAGCCGCGCGCAACGCGCCCGCGCGTAGCGCCAGTAGGCGTCGAGGGGGTCGATCTCTGCGCCCGGTGTTGCGGCATTGGGCAAGGGGGGCGCCGCCAACGTCTTCAGGTGTTGCCGCAGTCCGTCCGAACCATCGAATACCGTCGCCTTGGAGGCCACGTCCGCCACGTTGCGGGCGGCCGTCGCGCGTAGGGTGACGGTCTCGATATCCAGGGCGCGTGCAAAGCCCGCGAGGGCCGCGCAGGCGGTGTTGCCCGGACCGTCGCGGGGATCCTGCTGATCGTCCCGCGGGCAGATCACCCAGACCACGCGGCCGATGCCATCGAGCTGGCGGTGCATGTCCGCAAGGGTCCAGGTCCCCCCGGAATAGCGCTGCCAGTGCGGAACCTCGCGCGCTGCAGCGCGCGAGTACGGTTCGCCAAGTCCATTTGGTGGGCACAGAAAGAGGGTTGCTTCGCCGCTGCGGGGCCGTTCTTCGTACCGCGCACCACGAGCTTGCCGCAGTAGCGTCTCGAGGGCCGTGAGGTCCGCCGCCCTGCAGATGCCGAGGCCCATGTAGGGAGGCTCATTCTCCAGCCAAGCCGGAGGTTGGCTGCGGCTCGTGGCCAGAACAAAGTGGCGATCGTCAGTCGACTGAAGCGCCAAACCGCGCACGTAACCCAACTCGAAGGCCACGTTGGCATTCGGCTCGTCGGTCAGCGCCACCACAAGGTGTGCGGCCTCGAGTTTCTTGCGCACGACCTCCTCGAAGATGCGGCCCTGGCTGATGTCCTCGTCGAACATCGCAACCTCGACGCACCAGCCGTCGGGCGGATGGTTGCGGAGTTCTTCGAGGGTGTCGTCGAGGTGTTGGACCGACGAGTCACGGATGATGTACGCCCGGCGCAGGGGCGCGGGGTCCGCATTGGCCGCGGCGGGCCCGTCGCCTGGGAAACTCTGCCCGACCATCGAGCGCGGATCTTACATGGCCCACGCGGGCGAAGTACCGAGACAGGCCGTCGGCGGCCGGGCACGGCGTCGGGTACATCGGTCGAGTGCCTCAGCTACGGGGTTACCCGTGTCCCGCGCAACCAGTGTTGGAGTGAATTCCCAGCACCCGACCTGCCGGTCGGCGACGGAGGCGAGCAACGCTGGGCGACTTACCCAACATTTATCTTCTGACCCCAGGCCACCCACATGACCATCCGCAGCTATGCTGACGATTGTCATGATTATCCGCAAACTGAACGCGGAGGTTCTGGGCCGGGAGAGTTGTTTCCTCTGGGGGCCGCGCCAGACCGGGAAAAGCACACTCTTGCGGACGCTGTTTCCTACGGCCCCCGCTTACGACCTCTTGGATTCGGCTGAGTTTCGAAGACTCTCCGCGCGACCGGGAATCCTGGCCGAAGAATGTGCCGCCCTCGGGTGGCGCCATGGGCACCAGCCCGTGCCAATCGTCATCGACGAGGTGCAGAAGCTCCCCGAACTCCTCGACGAGGTGCACCGGTTGATGTCCCACCACGGCTGGCGGTTCGTGCTGAGCGGTTCCAGTCCACGGAAGTTGCAGCGGGGAGGGGGCAATCTGCTCGGCGGGCGGGCCGTTCGGTTGGACCTCTACCCGTTGGTCAGTGCGGAAGTGCCGAACTTCGATCTCGTGAGAGCATTGAACCACGGTCTCTTGCCGGACCACTACCTCGCATCGGAACCATCCCGTCGCCTCGCCGCCTATGTGGGCGACTACCTGGCCGAAGAAGTGCTGGCGGAAGCTCTGACGCGCAACCTCCCTGCCTTCCAGCGCTTCCTCGAAGTCGCAGCCTTCAGCAACGGGAGTTTGGTCAACTACGCGTCGGTCGCGCGCGAGGTCGGGGTGGCGGCGAACACGGTCCGAGGGTACTTCGACGTCCTGAGCGACACCCTACTGAGTACCTGGATTCCAGCCTGGCGCGCGCGTGCCAAACGACGTGCGATACTGTCGCCCCGCTTCTGGTTCTTCGACATCGGCATCGTCAACGAACTGGCGCACCGCGGCCCGATGAAGCCCGGTTCGGCCGAGTTTGGGGCGGCTTTCGAGCACTTTGTGTTCTTGGAGCTGCGCGCCCACTCGAGCTACAGCGGCGCACGTTATCCCATCGCGTGGTGGCGCACAGCGTCGGGTATCGAGGTCGACTTCATTCTCGGCGATGGACAGGTTGCCATCGAAGTGAAGTCAAGCGAACAACCGACCTCAGACCACCTGCGCGGCCTCCGTGCCTGGCGCGAAGAGCACCCCGGCAGCAGAGCCATCTTGGTGTGCCGCGCCCCGCGTCAGCGCCGAACCGAGGACGGACTGGAGATCTTGCCGTGGCAGGAGTTCTTGTCTGCTCTTTGGGATGGCGCGGTGCAGCCCCGGTGAGCGCCACGTCCCTAGTACCCGCGGGGACTACGTCGTGGGGGCGCTCTCGGCGAGCGGAGCGAGGCGGCGGTGCATCACCGCTACCGCCTCGGGGCTCTGGTCCACCAGGGTCGCGTGGCGGCCGTGGCGCAGGGCTGCTTCGCCGGTCGTGCCGCTGCCGGCGAAGAAGTCGAGCACGTGGTCTCCCGGGTTCGAGTGCACACGCACGAGGCGTTCGTAGATCGCCACGGGCTTTTGGGTCGGGTAGCCGGTGCGCTCCTTCGAACCGGGTGGCACGATCGTCTGCCACCACACGTCGGTGGGTGTTTTGCCGCGCGCCGCCTTTTCGGGGCCGACGAGTTTCGGCGCCAGGTACGGCACCCGGTCCATGTCGGCGTAGCGGAAGGTGAAGCGTTTGGGGTCGGCGACGTAGACGAGGAGCACGTCGTGTTTGGCCGGCCAACGCGAGCGTGTGCGCGCGCCGTAGTCGTAGGCCCAGACGATTTCGTTGAGGAACGAGCGGCGTCCGAAGATGCCGTCGAGCATCACCTTCACGTAGTGGGACTCGCGCGGGTCGAGGTGCACGACGAACGTGCCCCCGGGGTGCAGCACCCGGCGCGCCTCGGTGAAGCGCTCCTCCAAGAAATGGAGGTACGCCGCGGAATCGTCGAAACGATCGTCGAAGGACGCGGCGCCCAGCAGCTCTTCGCTGTGGCGTTGCCCGCGGAAGCCGACGCGGGCGCCTTCGGGATCCCGGCGGGTGCGCAGGCGTGTGCGGCGCTGCACACGACCCGAGTGAAAGGGCGGGTCGACGGCGATCAGGTGGTAGCGGCCGCCGGGCTCGCCGCGCAGGAATTCGAGGTTGTCGCCCTGCACGATCGAGAGGGCCGGCCCGCTGTCCAGCTTCGAGGCGGCGGGTTTCTCGGTCGGCGGGGTCCTGGCGCCCATGGCCGAACTCTAGCTGCTCGGGCTATCCTGCTCGCACCATGAACAGCGACGCAGGCGATCAGGGTGGGAAGGGACGCCGCCGCAAACCCTCGGACGACGAGACCGAACCGACTCCGGTCCCGGCGCCGGCCGAGCCGGACGCGAAACAGCAGGCCGAAGACGCCCCGGACCCGATGGAGCTCGCCATCCGCCTCGCCAAACGCTCGGCCAAGCCGGGGGGCGGGCCGTTTGGAGCGGTGATCGTGCGCGACGGCGCGATCGTGTGCAGCGGGGCGAACGCGGTGGTGTCGTCGGGCGATCCCACCGCCCACGCGGAGATCGTCGCGATCCGGGAAGCGGCCCGCATCCTCGGCACGTTCGACCTCTCCGATTGTGAGATCTTCGCCAGTTGCGAGCCGTGCCCGATGTGCCTTGGCGCCATCTACTGGGCGCGCATCAAACGCGTGTGGTACGCCTGCGACCGGGACGACGCGGCTGCGGTGGGGTTCGACGACGCGTTTTTGTACGACGAGATCGAGCGCAAGCCCTCGAAACGCAAACTCCCGATGCGCCGCGTGCTGCGCAAGAAGGGCCTGAAGGCCTTCCAGGCCTGGCTCGCGAACCCGGATCGACGCGCGTACTGAGCCTGGCCGCGATCAGGGCTGCTCGCACAACACCGCGACGAGCGCCGCCATTGACGCTTCGCTCCAACCGCGGTACTGGGGCTCGAAACCCAAGACGTGCACCTCGCCGTCGCCGAACTTCGCCCGGAGCCACGCCGAGCGCCCGGCGATGGCCGCCTCGCCGCGGATCCAACCGGAGAGCAAGAGCCGCTCGCGGGCGTAGTGCAACACGGATTCGGCCTCGACCTCACCCGCCGCCGGCGCCCGTTGTGCGAACGCGTGCCCGCCCGAGAACAGCACCGCAGGGGCGCGCACCAAGCGCAACTCCGCCGCGGCGGGGCCCAGCTCCGTGCGCAACACACTGCCCGGGCAGGAGAAGTCCCCCGCCGCCGACCCGCGCGCCGCGTCGTCGACGGCCAGGTCGAAGAGGTCGACGGCGTAGGCGGACGATGCTCCCAACGCGAACAGTTGGCCGCCCGCGGCGACGAACTCGCGCAGGTGGAGCGCTCCTTCCGTGCCGATGCCGCCCTCGAACTCGCGCGGCCCGTCGGTGCGGCCCGATTCGAGGCCGCGGGGCGACGTGCTGGCGATGAGGATGGTGTCGAAGCGCTCGCGCAGTCGCCCAGCGCGCAGGGCCTCGGGCCGGAGCCGCGTGTGCGCTACGCCATAGGAATCGAGGAACCAGCGCAACCAGCCCTCGCCGCGCACCCCTTCCCACGGCGAGACCACACCGACGCGCGGCGCATCGCCCGGCAGCGCCGCCCAGGCGGCGGCGGACCCGGCCGCGCCGGGAAGTTGGTCCGCGGATGCAAGCGGCAGGAGCTGGGCGGCGAACGGCCGCTGCACGGCAACGCAGTCGAGGCCGAAGAGCAGGCCGAGGCTCCAACCGGACACGTCGTAGGGCGGCGAGCCCTCGGGATACTGCTGCCGCTCCAGCAAGTCCTTCACGAATCGCCCGTAGGGCTGCGCGAGCGGAACCACCAGAGTGCCCGCAGGGTGCGGCACACCGTCCGCTTCGAAGTCGGCGGCGGCGCGCTCGATGCGCACACCGCCGAGGTGCAAGAGTTCCACCAGGCGGCGCAGGGCGCGGGGCGGAGCTCCGTCGGCACGCACCAGGAACGCGACGGGCGGGTCCGACGCACCGCGGTCGATGGCGCGCTCCGCAGCGCTCAGGGTTGCGCGGAGGGCGAGTTCGGGCTCGCGCACCAGGCTCGCCAGCAGCGAGCGCGCGAAGTGGTGCTGGTACCTAGAGATGTCGCCGATGCGCCACCACCCACCCGGCCAGGGATCGGGGAAGCGGTTCGACGGCGCGTACCCGTCCAACCCGCGCGGCGCCTGCAGCCGCGTCCGCGGCACGAACAGCGGCGAACCCAGGTTGGCGCTCGCCGCCTCCGTCAGGAAGGCGATCACGTTGTGGCGGACGGGCGTGGAGCGGTTGCCGCCGTTCCACCACATGTCGTAGGAAACGCCGGTGGAAACACCCGAAAGGCCCGCGGCAGTGAGGTCGTGCAGGGCGCGGCTGCCGAACGCGCCGATGGCCGTAACCAGCGCGGGATCGAGGTTGGGGTTGAGCGGGTCGCGGTAGGGCGGCACGAAGAAGCGATCCGCGTACTGACCCTGCTGGTGCACGTCCCAGAGCACCTGCGGGAACAGTTCGCGGTAGAGCAAGTCGGTGACGATGCGTGTCTCCGGCAACGCGCGCGAGAACCAATCGCGGTTGTTGTCGTGGCCCGCGTAGCGCTGGTAGAGCTCCGTCAGATCCGCGCCCTCGTCGGGAGTGTGCACCGTGCGCCGGTACCACGTGGCCACGTGGTCGACGCCGTCGGGGTTCAGGCTCGGGGGCACGAACACGACGAGCCGGTCGCGCGCGCTGCGGTAGGGTTCTTCGTCGCTGGTCGCGAGTTGGTGCGCGAACTCGAGGCCGAAGCCGGTGCCCGCGCACTCAGTTGCGTGCATGGCGAGGGAGACGAACACAAACGGCTTGGCGCGCGCGAGGAGGGCAGCGCGTTCCTCCGCGGTGAGTCCCGCCGGGTCGGCGATGCGCCGGGCGTCGGCGGCGAGTTCGTCGAGGCGAGCGAGGTTGGCTGCGCTCGAAATGGCGCCGAGCAGGAAGGTTCGGCCCTCGCTGGTCTCCCCCACCTCGGCGAGCCGCACGTGGGGACTGGTGGCCGCGAGCCGCCGCCAGTACCCCGAGGCCTCGTCCCAATCGACCAACTGGAAGTCGGCGGTGGGCGAACGCCCGAGGTGCTCCTCGGGGCTGGGCACCGTTTTCGCGCCGTCTGCCGCCGGGGCGGCGAGAAGCCGCGCGAGGGCCCCGTCGGGACGGGGCACACCCTGAGCGAGCGCCGGGGCGCAGCAGAGGACGGCGAGCAGTAGCGAAACGAACCGTCGAGGGAATCGCGCCATGCCGGAGCATAACGCGCGTGGTCTGTGGGGTCGCGGGCCGGGCGCGCGGCGAGCCGGGTGCGCGGGCCGGGTGCGCGGGCCTCCTGGCCCGCCTTGGATCGAATGCAGTGGTGCGGTCTGTAGGGGCGCGGCCCTGTCCGCGCCCAAGGGGAGTCACACTGCGGGGAACAGCCCCGCGCACCAAGGCGGGCCAGGAGGCCCGCGCACCCGGCTCACCGCGCACCCGGCTCACCGCGCACCGCGACTCACCGCGCACCCGGCGGGGCGACTTCCGCGTCGTCGTTCCCGATCCTCAGGCCAACTGCGCGGCCTTCGGTCCGCTGCGATTGCGGCGCGCCGCGATGCGCTCGGCCACGTCGTGGCCCAGGCTCAACATCAACGGCACGAGGAACAGGGTGAACACCGTCGACACCAAGAGCCCGCCGACGAGGATCGCGCCAAGGCCCTGGTACAGCTCCGCACCGGCGCCGCCGCCGATTGCGAGCGGCAGCATGCCCATGACCGTCGTGATGACACTCATCAGGATTGGCCGCAGACGCGACTTCGCCGATTCGGCCAGGGCCGGCCGGGGCTCCATGCCCTCCGCGACGAAGTTGTTGGCCTGGTGCACGATCAGGATCGCGTTGTTGACGACGAGGCCCGCGAGGATGATAAAACCCAGCATCGCGAGCACGTCGAAGGCCGCCTGTCCCGCGGAGAGGTCACCCGCGACCACGATGCCGAGCACACCGCCCGATAGGGCGAGCGGCACGGTCACGAGGATCACGAACGGCGTGAACCAACTGCGGAACAGCGACACCAGCAGCAGGTACACGATCAACACCGAGAGCCCGAATCCCTGGGACAGGGAGTTGAGTGTCGCGCGCAGTTTGTCCGCGGAACCGCCCAGTTCCAGGCTGTACGCGGGGCCCAAGTCGGCGCTGATCGCCGGGAAGACCTCCTGTTCGACCCGCTCGATCATCGTCTCGAGCGACGCGCTCTGCGCGATGTTCACTTCGAAGAGCACGTTGCGCTCGCGTTCCAAGCGGCGGATGCTCTGCGGCCCCGTGGTGGTGCGCACGTCGGCCACGCTGCCAAGCGTGAGCGTGCGGCCATCGTCGGTCACGAAACGCAGGTTGCGCAGGCCTTCGATGCCGCCCAGGTAGTCCGCGGGCGCAAGTACGTTGACCTCGACCTCGCGGCCGCCGTCGATCAGGCGTGTCAGCCGGCGACCGGCGACGGCCGTCTCGACGACGGCGCCGATCTCCGCCACGCTCACCCCCAGGTCCTTGGCGCGCAGTTCGTCGACTTCGACCAGGATCTGCGGCTGTCCGCTGACGAGGGACGGCCGCACCGCGTCCACACCCTCGAGGCCCCCGAGCATGCCCATCAACTTTCCAGTGGTCGCCTCCAAGGTGGCGAAGTCGGGCCCGGAGAGCTGCACCTCGAACTGCTTGCCCGCATCGTCGAACAGGCTGGAGCGCACCGGAACGAAGAACAGGAAACCCGGCAGCGCAAAGGCCGGGCTCTGCATGAACATGCGATCGTAGAGCGCCGTCAGCCCCTTCGCGTTGCCGTACTCCGGCTTCAGGATCACACCGCCGCCGTTGAACCCGATCGCGCTCACCGCGAACATGCGCGCCGTTTCGGGCTGCGCCATCACCCAGCCCTCCCAGGCCGCGAAGTTTTCCTGGATGCGCTCGGGGCGCTGGCCCGGGATCGGCGACGCGAAGAAGAAGATCAGGTTCCGGTTGCCCGAGGGCAGGTACTCGGCGGGCGGCGCGAGGCGGTAGGTCGCTGCGGACCCCGCAGCCAAGAGCAGCACCATGCCGAGCTTGAAGGCGCCGCCGCCGTAGCGGTTCGACACCAAACGGTCCATGAAACCGCCGTAGGTGCGGCCCACCCAACCCAGGGGCTGGCTTGGGCCCTCGGACGGCGGCGCACTCGACTCCTTCTTGCCGAACAGCAGCGACGAAAGCACCGGCACCACGCTGAGTGCCACCACGAGCGACAGCAGCACGGCGGCCGAAATCGCGAGCGCCATGTCCGTGAAGAGCGCGCTGGCCTCGTCCGCACCGAGCAGGATCGGGATGAACACGGCCACCGTGGTCAACGTGGACGCGAGTACCCCGCCCCACACCTCGGCACCGCCGTCGATGGCAGCGCGCACGCGATCCTTGCCCATCTCGAGGTGCCGGAAGATGTTCTCGAGCACGACGATGGCGTTGTCGACCACCATGCCGCTCGCAAACGCGAGGCCCGCGAGGCTGATGACGTTCAACGAACGATCCAGCCCCTTCAGCACCAAGAACACCGCCGCCAGCGAGATCGGGATCGAGAGCGCGACCACCAGGATGCTGCGGAAGCTCTGCAAGAAGACGAGCAGCACGCTGATCGCCAGCACCGACCCAAGGATCAAGTTGTCCTGCACGAATTGCAGCGCAGCGTCGATGTAGGTGGTTTCGAGATAGACGGGCTCGAGGAAGATGTCGACCTCGCGCTGGCGGAAGTTCTCGTTGATCGCGGCGATCTCCTCCTGCAGCGCCGCCACCGACGAAACCACGTTCGCCCCCACCTGGCGACCGATGCCGAGGGCGGCTCCGGGGCCGCCATCGACGTTCACGAAGCTGGTGCGTTTGCGGTAGGAGTCCACCACCGTCGCGACTTCCGAGAGCCGCACCGGACCGGCGTCGGTCTGGCGCACGATCAGGCGCCCCAGCTCGCTGGCGATGTCCGCGCGGCCCAGGGTTCGCACCTGGATGCGACGCTCCTCCGTGTCCAGCGTGCCGCCGCGCAGGTTGAGGTTGCCGGCGCTGATCGCGCTGGAGAGCTCCGCGAACGACACACCCCGCGCCACCATGGCTTCGGGGTCGATGCGCACTTGCACCTCGCGCTCTTCGCCGCCGACGACGAGAATGTCGCTGACACCGGGCACACGCTCGAGCCGCGCGCGCACACTGTCCTCGAGGATGCGCGCGACGCGGTTCGGGTCGTACCCCGAACGCACCGCGACCCACATCATGCGGTCGCGGTCGTTGGCGCTGGCGATCTTGACCGCGGGCTCTTCGGCTTCCGCCGGAAGCGGCCCACGCTGCGTCAGTTTGTTCGTGACGTCGATCACGGCCAGTTGCATGTCCTGGCCGAAGTCGTACTCGAGCGTGATCGTGCTCTGGCCCTCGGTGGACTCGGAGATCATCTCCGCAAGTCCCTCCGCGGCCTGCAACACGTCCTCGAGCTCGCGTGTGACTTCCTCCTCGACTTCCTGCGCGCCGGCGCCGCGGTAGATCGTGGTGACCGTGATGCGCGGCACGTCGACCGTCGGCTTGAGCTGGATCGGGATCGACGTCAGCGCCAAGTAGCTGAAGAGCAGCGACAGGATCACCGCCACCGCGACGGTGTACGGGTTCTTGACGGCGGCTGCGATCGGGTTCATCGGCCCTCGTCCTCGCTCGACTCCGGCGCCTTGGCGTCGGAAGGGGGGCCGTCAGTGGACGGACTGCCCGGGGACTGGGCTTGGCCGCCGCCGCGCTCGGCGGCGGGAATCAGCGCCGTGCCGGGGAAAGCGCGGTCCACGCCCGTGCGCACGATGCGGTCGGGCGCCGCGAGCTGCGCTCCCATCGGCTCCACCGCCGCTTCGGCCGCCGTGCGCGCCAAGACGCGCACGGGCACCCACTCGGCCACCCAGGGCGCGGGAGGCGGACCCGGCTTCTTGGGCCCCTCCTGCGGCGGAGCGTCCGCGGCGCGCACCAGGAACGTGCCCTTGTCGTTGACGAGGACCGCGTCGGCGGCCACCAGCCACGTGTCCTCGATCGGCGCGAGGGCCACGTCCGCACGCACAAAACTGCCGGGACGCAGCACCCGCGTCGCGGGGTCGCCGCCGTCGAGGCGCACGAGGGCCGCGAAGTTGCGGCTCTCGCTGTCGGCGGCGGGCACGATCGCGGAGATCGACGCGGGAAGCGCCACGGACGGGTCGGAGTCGAGGCCCAAGATGACCTCACCGCCGACGGCGAGGCGCTCGATCCACTGCGCCGGCACGACGAGTTGCGCCTCGATGGTGCCCGTGTCGATCACCTCGTACACGGGCTCGCCCGGCTGGACCTGGGCGCCCACCGAGGCCAACTTCGCGATGACGACCCCGTCGTAGGGCGCGCGGAGTTCGACCTTCTCGCGCTCGAGCTGTGCCCGCGCCAGGGCCGCGCGGCGCGTCTCCAACTCGGCCTTGGCGATCTGGATGTCCTCGGCGCGCGAGCCTGTGCGCGCGGTGTTCAGACGCTGGAGCGCGGCGCCGGCCCGACCCTTCGCGGCGTTGCGCTCGGCCACCAACCGGTCGTACGCGGACTGCGACGTGACCTTGGCGCCGAGCAGTTCCTCGCTGCGCTTCACCTCCAGTTCCGCGAGCGCCAGATCGGCCTCCGCCGTCGCCAGTTCCGCCTCCAGTTCCGCGACCACCTCCGAGCGCTCCCCCGCCTCCAACTTGGCGAGTTGCGCTTGGCTCAGATCCACGGCCGCACGCGCTTCCACGAGCGCCTGCTCGGCGTCGCGCGGGTCGAGCCGCGCCAGCACCTGGCCCTTCTCGACCGGGTCGGCGTCGCGGGCGAGGAGTTCGAGGATGCGCCCTTCGATCTCGAACGCGAGCTCTGTGCGCTCCGGTGCGCGGATCGCTCCCGACAGGCGGATGCGCGGCTGCAACGTGCCGCGCGCAACCCCGGTGATCGTCACCGGCAGGCTGAACGGAGGGCGGCCGGGGCCGGCGTCCGGGGGGGGCGCTGGCTGGCGCAGCAGCCAGAACGCGAGGGCCGAGGCGAACAGCCCCAGGAGGAGCGTCAGGGGGCCGGAAAAGCGCTTCATGACGGGCGGGGGTGGAGTCGGTCGGCCCCCGCCAAGGGGGGGGCGGCCCGGCGACTTGGCGACCGCGGGCCACCGGGCGGGGACAGGGGAAGCGGCCATCCGGACCGCGGAGAGCGCAGCAAGGTCGCTCAAACGGGCGTTTGATTCCAGCCCCAACGGGAAATTGCGCGGCACCCGGGGCCCGCCCGAGGACGAGAACGGCAGGTACCACGTGCCCGACCGCCGCCTCTGGCCCGGGCCGTGGCACGATGGGTGAAGCAGCCCGCGATGACCGCTTCCGAACCGATCCCCCCCACCGCACCGGCTCCCTCCGCGCCGGCTACCTCCGCGGCGGGAGCCCTCCCGGACGAGCCCGAGGGATCGCCCGTCCTCGGCCGCGGACCCAAGGACTTCGACGTGGGTGTGCCCGTGGGCCCCACGCCGGCGGCGGATTTCTGGGCCGCGGTCTACGCGCGCCGATCGATCCGCAAGTTCAAGGACGACCCCGTGCCGCGCGAACTGGTCGAGCAGGTCATGCACGCCGGCATCTGGGCGCCCTCGTCCTGCAACTACCAGATGTGGGATCTCGTCGCCGTCGACGACCCGGAGGTCAACGCGCGGCTCGCGGCGCTATCGACGCAGATGGGCAACGCGCCCGTCAACATCGTCGTCAGTTACGGCCGCGAGTTCAGCGAAGAGAGCTGGGCCAACATCCAGTCGGCGAGCGCGCTGATCCAGAACATGAGCCTCGCGGCACAGGTCCTGGGCCTCGGCACGTTCTGGATCACCCAGACCGGCGACCGCGAGAAGGTGCGCGAGGTGGTCGGCCTGCCGTACGACCGGCTCGTGATCGCGGTGTTGGCCGTCGGTTATCCGAAGTTCTGGCCCAAGGGCGGCCCGAAACGGCGGCCCCTATCGGCCGTCAGCCACTGGAACCACTACGGCGGCCGACCGATTCCCTCGAGCGCCGACCCGAAGGACTGGCATCCGGACGACGTGGCGATCTACCAGCGCGCGCGGGTCCTGAACGGGCTGCGCCACAACAAACCGCGGGCGTGGGAGAAACGCGCGTTGGAGCGGGCGCTCGGCGAGCTGCTGCCTCCCCAGGGCGACAGCGAAACACCGACCGGCCGTTGGCTCGACGTCTTGCCGTGCACGGGCATCTTGACCGAAGCCATGTGGCAAGCGCGGCGCAGCTACCAGTTCGACGTGGTGGAGCGCACCCCCGAAGTGGCCGAGTTCGTCGGCGAACGTGTGCGTCCGCGCGCGTCGCTCTACGCCTGGCCCGACGCACAACCGGAGCGCAACTTCGGCCCGCCGCCGCCGGAGAGCTTCGACGTCGTCAGCCTTCTCTTCCGCCTCGAGGGCCTGCACCCCGAGGCGCGCGCGGGTCTGCTCGCGGAGGCGGCGCGCTGGCTGAAACCCGACGGTACGCTGCTCCTCGGTTTCGTGAGCAAACGCTCGTACCACGACACCACCGAGCGACTGCGCGCGCGCCGCGGCGGACCGCGCGGTGTCGAGTACGTGCTCTCTCCCGATCCGAACATCGGGCCGTTCGAGAGCCTCGCTCCCAAGGACGTCGAACGCTGGGCCGCCGCCGCGGGTCTGCGTGTGGATGCGCGTGTGGGATGCCAGGCCGTACCACAACCGGAGGAGCTCGCGTTCCGCACACGCAACTTCGCGCCGCGCGCGAAACGGCTGGCCAAAGGTGTGGCATCGGCGCTCTCGGCGCTCGAACGGTTGCCCGGAATCGAAGCGCGCTACGGCCGCTTCCAGTTCTGGCGCCTGCGTCGTCAGAACGGCAAGTAGCCGTCGCCGAAGACCAGGATCCCGCCGAAGTGGCCCGCGGCCGCGGTCGTGAGTGCAGCGAGGACCAGAGCGATGCGCAGCGGTCCGCGCCGACCTGCGCCGGCGCGCTCCGCAAGGCCCCACACCAAGAGGGCCAACGCGGCGGCTGCGACGCCGAGCCAACGGTGGAGCTCCAACGTGTCGCTCGCCGACGTGTCCAGCGCGTTCCACCAACCGAGCAACGCCACCGGCGGAGCGCAGAGGGCCGCAAGTCGCGCGAGCACCAACACCGCGGGCCCGAGCAACGCACCGACACCGCCGCGCAGGGCCCACAGTCCCTCGAGCAGCGCCGCCCCCAAGAGGAACGCGATCGGAAAGTGCACCGCCGCCGGGTGCAAGCGACCGATGGCTGCAAAGCCCTCCGGCCCGCGCGAGGAGCGCGTGCTCGGCAACGCGGGCTCCGCAGCGCCACTCGGGACGTCGTCCTCGGCGCCCGTCGGTTGCTCCGACTCCTGCGCGGGAACCGCGGCTTCTTCCGCGACGAGCGGCGCACCGGCCGCGATCCACGCCCGGATCGCTTCGCGCTCGGCGTCGCTGAGCGGCCCGGTGGGCGAATCGTCCGGCGGCATGGAGCCGTTGTCGATCTCGAGCCAGAGCTCAGAGAGGTCCGGCTCGCCCGGCACGACGAGTTCGAGCGCCACCCGCTCGAGGTCGAGCGCGAAGTCGAAGGAGCGCCTAGCCTTCGCGTCCGCCCCGTCGGGGCGGTGGCACTCCGCGCAGCGTGCCTCGAGCGCCGCCCGCGCGGCTTCGGCGTCTACCCCAGCGTGCGCGGAGGGAAGAGCGAGCAGGCAAGCGGCGACCGCAAGCATCGGCATCAATCGACCTTGAAACGATCGTGGCCGGCCTTCTTGAGGCCGTTCAAGTTGCCAAAGCGCTGTTTGGCCGCATCCGCGTCGCCGTCGAAGAGCGCCCCTTCGAGGGCGAGCAGTTCGCCGAGGACGCTGTGCAACTGGTTGCGGAACGCCAGCGCGTAGCGCGCCGCGTCTTCGCCCTCGGGCGCCTCGGGCGGATGGGCAAAGGCCGTCAACACGTGGCCCTGCATGGCGCGCACCGGCTCCATGGCTTCTGCGTGTTTCGCCGGATCCCCCACCAGGCGGCCCAGTGTGCGCATGCCTCCCTGCAGGCCCTCCATCGCCTCGGCCAGGGGCCCCTCGTCGGCGGAGCGTCCATTCGCGGGGGTGTGGAAAGGAACGAGGAACAGTGTGGCAGCCAGGGCTGCGACGGCGGCGAGGGACAGAAGCTTCAACGTGCAAATCCTCCGGAGTGGAATCGATGGGGCCCTTGGACCGGTAGAGCGTCGCCGCTCGGACGGCGGCGGTCAAGCACCCGGACGCGCCCAGGACCGGGACGAAAGTGCGAATCCCGCGGAACCGCGCCACGCCGCGGCGTCGTCCACCCGTAGTGGTGACGCGCCGCGATCCCAACCTTCACAGGGTGGGATGCCCGCGCCGCCCTGGTTTGTTTCCCCCCCAACGAACGAGGAGAACTCCCATGAAGGCACACATCGCCTTCGCCGCCCTGGTGGTCGCTCTTGGCAGCGCCACCGCCGGCGCCCAGTGTCTTGTTCCCGACGGTCTCAACGGCCCCTGCTGCGCGCCGGCTTCGGCGGTGCTGCCGGCCTTCCCCGCGTACCAGATGCCTGGACTCGGCATCTGTTTCCAACAGTGTGCACCGGCGGCGACGCCGTGTGTGCTGCTCGACTTCGGCGCGCCGAACTTGGGCCCGTGTGGCCAATACAAGGCGGACCTTAAGGTGATCGACTGCGCGTTTGGCAACACCCAGGTGTTCGGGTCCGTGTTGCTCGATTACACACGGACGTGGCAGGAGACGTCCCCTGGCGGACCGATCCAAGTGTGGCGCTTCGCGGCCAAGGTCGACATGTCGCGCAACACGTCCATCGCGGCCAATCCGTGTTTGGTGCCCAGCTCTCTGAACACGTTCCCGACCGTGTTCTACTACGGCTACGTGGACTACGCGTACGACTGCACCGCGAACACGTGGGAGATGGCGGCCGCGCTGGTCCACCAGTGCGATTGGTTCATCCACGGCAGCCCCATCGTCAGCTCGACCCCGGGTGCGCACCATCCGGCGCGCAGCTATGCGCTCGTGGGTCCCAACACACCCGGCAATCCCTTCGTGCCAGCCCTCTCCGTCGCGCCCTTCGGCGGCCTGGTCGGCGACGGCACACGCACGGTGGATCCCTCGACGCCGCTCTGCTCCACACGGGAATCCATCCAAGGGGGCATTTCCCCGTTGGCCCAGGCCTGCGCGTGCGCGCCGTCGGCGCAGCCGCCGCAACTCACCGCGCGCCGGCTCAACACCCAGGGCGGCTGTGGCACCACGGTCACCTCGCTGGACCTCACCACATCGGGTCTGCCGTGGTTGCACTTGATGACGACGTCGATCGGCACGTGGAGCACACCGGCCAACTACCCGGGCCCCGAGCGCCTCTGGCTCGACGAGGGCCCCGTGCTCTACACCGAAGGCTGCCCCAGCACCGCGGGCGTGATCAGCACGTTTGCCGACGTGATGTATGGAGCGACCACACGCGGTGGCTACCCGGCGTTCCCGGTGCTCGGTGTGCCGCCGGTCGACACCATGACCGACCTCGCCAGCAACTACTCGTGGGACTTGAGCACACCGTTGCCCCTTCCGATGTTCGGCAACGTCATGCCCACGCGGCACCTCGTCTCCCTGTCGCTGCCCTGATGCGGCGTCGCGTCACCGGGGCGGATCGTCCGCTCCGGTGACCCCCACCTCGACGCGCAGCAACCCTTTCAGTTCGAGGGGCTGGTCGTCGACCAGAACACGTCCTTCGTGTTCGACGTGGAGGCGCCACCGCCCGAGCGCCATGGGACCGATGCGCAGTTCCGCGTCCGCGAGCGACTCCTCTGCATGCGGCGCGCCGTCCCGCCGCACTTCCACGACCGAGCCCAACAGAGCTTCGGGGAACGTCAAAACCAACGCGCCGACCGGCGCCTGCGGCGGCGGGCCAGCGAGGTCGATCTCGAAGTGCCGGCCGCTCTTGGGCAGGTTGATTACGTGGGGAACGCTCAAGAGAGGGTGCACCAACTCCAGCCAGTGGTCCGAGTCCTGGCGCGGCCAATCGGCCAGCGCGAACTCGCCCTTGCCGTCCGTCGCGGTGCGGTCGAAGGAGGGCGGCAACAGCGGCAACGCCGCGCGCTGGTGGGCATCCGCGGGCCAATCCAACAGCGCCGCCGTTGCGGCCAGCGGGTTGCGCGCGTGGTACTGCACCACCGCACCGGCGACGGGTGTGCCGCGGCGGTGCACATGTCCCGTGATCTTGGCCGAGGGCAACAGCTCGAACTGCAGCTCCTCCACACCACCCGCCGGCGCGCGCACGATGGCGTGGCGCGGGACCAGTCCACTCTGGCGCACGAAGGCGACCGCATCCTTGCGGGCGAGGCCGAAGAACGTCGTGCCCGACTCGGACAGCACCTCGCTTTTCCGCTGGTAGGGCCAGGACTTCGCGGCCAGGGGATCCGCCGGCAGCAGCCAGAAGTCCGCGGAGCGCGGCGTGGTTTCGGCGAGCACGCTGCGAAGGCGCAGCGTGTCCGCGCGCTCGAGCACCAAGTCGAGCTGCCCCTCCTCGCCCGTCGGCACGACGCTGCGAAAGGGCACCTGCCGCCGCAAGTTCGCCTCGAGCAGCGCGTCCGCGGGATACACCCCCACGAACAGCAGGCCCGCATCGACGGGAATGCCCGGCCGGCCGTCGAGGGTGGGCAGCGCCGTCAGGAACTCCGCTGGGTGTAGCTCGTCCCCTGATTCGTCGCGCGGCACCACGATGAGGGCCTCGTCGAAGCGCATGTCGGGCCCGACGAGCGTCGCCGTTTGTTCCGGAACCAATGTGAGACTGCGCCTCGCGAGCACCGTCTCGCCCAGGGCCAGTTCGAACACCTGCACCGCGGGGTGCAGTGAACCGAGGGCGAGTTCGTCGGCGGATGCACCATCCTCCCCAAGCACCACGCGCCGGCCTTCGTCCGGACCGGCGACCACGGTCAAGCTCGCGCGCTCGCCGGAGTCGCGTGGCTCGACGCCGGTCAACCTTACGCGACCGCGGAAGCGACCCGGATCCCCCGCCACTGGCGGCAGGCCTAGGCCCGCGGGCGACAACTCCAAGAACTCGACGAGCGCACGGAACGACGGCAGATCGACGTCCACGGACGCCGAGGGCAGGGGGCGCCCCCCGCCCGGAGGCAGCGGGCCCTCGGAATCCGGCACCCAGGTGAGGCGCACCTGCAGCGCGGCGGTCGCTGTTACCTCGGCGGCTTCGGTGGGCTGCACTTCTGCCTGCGGCGAGGCCGACACTTCGACGCTGCTGACGGGTGTCTCCGGTGCGGGCTCGATGAGGTCGGCGGCAGCGGGGTCAAGGCCAGGGAAGGACGGCTCGACGATGCGCTCCAGCGGGAGTGTTGGCTCCGCGGCGGGTCGTTCGGGTTGCCACAGCAGCACCGCGAGCACCGCGCCGACCAACAGGATGCCAAGCCCCAGGAGGGCACCGGATTTCCACGGCATCGCCATCACCCACCCGCGCCACCGGGCGCAGCAACCTCGAGATCGAAAACA
The DNA here is from genome assembly GCA_016125265.1 of Planctomycetaceae bacterium. GTDB lineage: Bacteria > Planctomycetota > UBA1135 > UBA1135 > RI-242. Next base: position 87,428 of record WGMC01000028.1, on the reverse strand, counting down.
CCCTGCAGGTTGATCTCCGTGGGTTCGAGCCACACCACGCCGCCGACGGTCACGGTCGCGGTCCACGTGCCGCGCGCCAGGGGGCCGAACAGCAGTGTGTTGCCCTCTAGCTCGTGATCGGACTCCGCCTGCCCGTCGCAGCGCACGTGCACCGTCGCCTCCGCGTCCACTCCGCGCAGACGCAACCGCAACGCGCCCTTCGGCACATTGGGCGGCGGCCCCGCGAGATCGATGTCGAAAACGCCCCGGTTCTCGGGCACACGCAGAGCGTAGATGACCGGATCCGATGTTGGGGACGAGGCAGCCGTGTACCCGAGCATCGCGAGAAGAGGCGACGCCTCTTCCTCGGCCTTCTCCCGTCTGCCCTCTGGACGCAGCACTTCCAACCAGTGCTCATCGTCGAGCTCCGGCCAATCGGCAAACGTGAAGCGGCCTTCGGCGTCGGTCGTCACACTCTGGAACGCCGGCGGATAGAGCGGTAGGACCTCGTATTGGTAGGCGTCCCTCGGGCGACCGAGGAACGCCGAGCTCACATCCAGCGGCCTGGAACACCAAAGCTCCACCTTCATGCCCGCAGCCGGCGCGCCGCGCGCGTGCACGCGGCCCTCCAACATGCGGGTGGGCGTCAAAGGCACGACAACCGAATCGCGGATGCCGCCGACTAGGTGGCGACGAACGAGCCCCACGGCCGGATAGGGCCGATGCGCGATGGCGAGGATCCATGCGTCGCCCGGACTGAGTTCCTCGAAGGACACCGGCGTTTCCCCCACCGTGGCCTCGAGTTGGGTGCGGTGCGCCCGCGGCGCGAAGTCGTCGCCCGCGTTCTGGACCCAGACTGTCGCGGGTTTGCCTTCGTGTTCAGGTGCGTGCAGTTGCACGTCCAGTTCCGCGGCCTGCTCGAGCCGAATGGGCCCCACGACTTCCGAGGAGATCGACTCCGTCGACGTGGCGCGGGCGATGCCCTTGCCGCGCACCTCCAGCAGGAACGGACTCTCCAACTCGCGCGGCAGCTCCCCCGGCGCCGAACCCCAGTCGGGCCCGCGGCCATCACCCCGAACCTGTAGCTGAGCCCACGCGAGATCGTCGAGCGGGTCCCCCGCCCAGTCGACGATCTCGAGTTGCGCGCGCGAGCCGTTCTCGCTCGCCTCCATCTCCGTCGGCCGCAAATCGCCGATCAGGGTGGTGCGCCGCGACACGGTCTCTCCCGCGGCCGTGCGCACCTCCACGACGGCCAGCGCGGGATGCAGGTGCTCCAGGATGAGCGCCTTCGACGTGCCGCGCACCGAACGTCCCGCGTCGGGCCCGCCAATCACTTGGACCACGAGCTCCACGCCTTTTGTCTCGCGTCGGTTGCTGAAGTAACGCCGCTCATCCAGCGCCGCTCGGAAAGAGTCCGCGTCGACCACCAACTTGCCGCGCGGCAGCCAGCGCCGGGAGCGTTCCTTCGGCGCCACGTGGCTCCCTTGGGTCCAGCGCAGGTCCAGGACCACCTTCGATGGGTCCACGGGCGTGGGAGCCACTGGCGGTGCGTCGGCGTCGGCACGGCGGATTGGAGACTCGCTGGGCGTGGGCGCCTCGAGGGCGATCGCTGGCGCTTGTACATCCGCCTGGGTCTTGCTCGGTGGATCGAGCTGGACCGGGGCCTCGCGAACGGTGGCGGACTCCTGCCTCGGGGCCCCATGCGACCCACCCAACCACACGAGCCCCAGGATGGCGCCAAGACACAACACGCCCAACGCGCCCCACAGCCACGGTGCGGGGCGCGCCCCTTTCGAGGCGGATGTGCGGGGGGGGGCCATGCCGAGGCGGCCCGAGGCCGCTGTCTCAAACTACGCCCCGCCCGCGGTTTCCTTCCCCGTCTCGACCCGGGATTCCACGGCCCGATCCCGCAGCAGCCGCTTCGAGATCTTGCCCGTGCCCGTGCGCGGCAGCGCGTCGAGGAACTCGTAGCCCCGCGGCAGTTTGAAGGTCGCGAGCAGGGCGCGGCAGTCGCGGTCCAGCTCCGCGGGGTCCAGCACAACGCCGGCCTTCGCGACGACCGACGCCCAGACCCGCTCCCCCCACACCGGATCGGGTTTGCCCCAGACCGCACACTCGAGCACGTCGGGGTGGCGGTAGAGCACCGCTTCGACCTCCGTCGTGTACACGTTTTCGCCGCCCGACAGGATCATGTCCTTCTTGCGGTCGACGATGTTGACCGAGCCCGAAGTGTCGATCGTCGCGAGATCGCCCGTGTGCAGCCAACCGCCGCGGATCGTCTGCGCGGTCGCATCGGGGCGCTTCCAATAACCACGTGTCACGGTCTCGCCGCGCACGCGGATCTCGCCCACCGTGCGATCATCGGCGGGAACGGGCTGGCCCGCTTCGTCGACCACTTCGAGCTCCACACCCAGGAACGGCCGCCCGGTGCGCGCGCTGATCGCCATGCGCTCCGCCTCGGGCAAACGTGCGGCGTCGCGGGACAACTTCGAGAGCGTCAAGTACGGGCTGGTTTCGGTCATGCCGTACGTCTGCACGTACGGCGCGCGGAAGCGCTCCACGATGCGCCGCACGACGTCGGGCGCGATGGGAGCGCCGCCCGAAAGCACCAAGCGCAGTGCACCGAGATCGCGGCCCGCGAGGCTCGTGTGTTCCACCATCAACACGAGCATGGTGGGCACCAAGTTCGTGATCGTCACCCGCTGCTGCTCGAGCAGGTCGAGGGCCGTCGCCGCCTCGAAGCGCGGGCAGAACACGTGTTTGCCCGCCACGAGCGTGATCGCCAGAGTCGCCCACGCATCCGCCAAGTGGAACATGGGCGCGATGTGGCCCCACGTGTCGGCGCCGGACAGCTCAAGCTCGATCACCGCCGCGCGCGCGTGCGCGGTGACGTTGCGGTGCGTCAACATCACACCCTTCGGCGTACCGGTGGTGCCGCTGGTGTAGTAGAGGTGCGCCAGCTCGTCGGGTTCGGGCCGAGCCGCGTGCAACACCAGCGGAGCGTCGAGGCTCTCCGGCGCGTCCTCTTCCACGGTGCCCAAAAGCGCTGGCCCCGCCCGCGCTGCGGCCTCACGCGCCAACTCTTCCAAACGCTCCCCAAAGACGAGCCAACACACATCCCCATCGCGCAGGCAAAAACCCAAGTCCTCCGCCAGAAGCCGCGTGTTGAGCGGCGCGAGCACGGCCCCAATGCACGCCACCGCAAACGTCCATTCGAGGAACGCGGGCCCATTGTCCGCCAGGATCGCAACGCGGTCGCCGGCCTTCACCCCGCCCACGCCGAGATACGCCGCGCGCCGCCGCACCCGCTCCGCCAACTCTCCATAGGTCAGCCGCAGGGACCCGTGCTCGATGGCGAGGGCCGCAGGCTCCAGCAGCGCCGCGCGCTCCAGCAGTTGGTGGATGTGCATCGAAACTCAAATGCGCCGCCGGGCGCAAAAGGCGGAGTTCAAATCGGCTGACCGCACGCCTGGCAGAACTTGGCCTCTTCCATGTTGAGCGCGGCGCAGGCCCGACAACGCACCCGCACGGCCACACTTTCCTTGGCGCCGAGCACTCCCCCTGTTTCCTCGAGCGCGTCCTTCAACATGCCACCCGCCATGCGCGAGTAGGGCTCCAGATCCTTGCGCGCCTGCTGCGGCTCGAGCACCACGCCCGCGCCCGCAACCCCGAGCCGCCCGACCTTCACCAACAGTCCGCCACCAATGAGCAGCACAACTCCAAAGAGGCCCGCCCCCATGTTGAGCCCACGGGAGGACCGCCCCACCTGCATGGCATCGAAGTCATCCATTCGGGAGGACGCGCAGAACATGTTGCCGAGAAACACGACAAACCCGAGGGCGATCATCCCCATGCCCGCGTAGTAAGCCACCTTGCGCCCCGTCGAAATCTCCGCCATTCCCCAAAACCTCCCCCTTTGAGCCCCTCGTGCGCGCGAGCATACCCCCGCGCAACCAGCGCGCAAGTCCTCCAGGGCCCCACGCCGGCGCGCCGGCGACTAGAGGTGCGGCGTGAGCAGGCGCGTCAGGGCGTCGGCCCAGATCGGGTTGGCGTTGAGCGAGGGCACGAGCAGGAGGTCCTCGCCGCCGGCGGCTCGGAAGTCTTCGCGGGCGCGCATGCCGATTTCTTCTAGCGTTTCGAGGCAGTCGGCCACAAACGCGGGGCACAGCACGGCTACGCGGCGGGTGCCTTCCTTTGCCCAGGCGGGCAGCACTTCGTCGGTGAACGGTTGGATCCAGCCCTTGCCTAGGCGCGATTGGAAGGCCACGTCCCAGGTGCCTTTGGCCAAGCCGAGGCCCGCTGCTGCGGCGCGCGCCGTTGCAAGACACTGGGCGCGGTAGCAGTGGCGGTTCGCCGCGACGATCGCGGCGCAGCAATCGGCACTTGCGAGGCAGTGCGCGCCGCCGGTGAGGTCCGAGCGTTTCACGTGGCGCTCGGGCAGTCCGTGGAAGCTGAAGAGCACGCGGTCGGCGCAGAACTCTTCGAGGTGCGGGCGCGCCAGCGTCACGAGCGCGTGGATGTATTCGGGCGCGTCGTAGAACGGCGGCAGGGAGCTCAAGTACGGCGTGTTCCACTGGGCGGCAGCCAGGCGGTAGGCCTCCTCCAGCACGGTGCCCGTGGAACTCGACGCGTATTGCGGATAGAGCGGCGCCACCAACACGGACTCGGCGCCGCGCTCGGCCAGCTTTTGGAGCCCCGCTTCGATCGACGGATTGCCGTAGCGCATGCCCAGTTCCACGGGTAAGGGGCTCAGGCGCTCGGCCACGGCCGCGGTCAGATCCTCCGAGTGGAATCGCAGCGGCGAGCCGCGCTCGGTCCACACCTGTTGGTAGGCGTGGGCCGACTTGCCCGCGCGGAACGGCGCGATGATGCCGTTCACCAGGAGCCACCGCAGGGGCCCGGGGATATCGATCACACGCCCGTCGGTCAGGAACTGGCGCAGGTAGCGCGCAACGGCGCCCTTCTCCGGCGCATCGGGGGTTCCAAGGTTGACGAGCAGAACTCCCGTCCTGGCCGACGAACCCGTGCGGGCATCGATGCGCTGGCTTTCCACGCGGCCAATCTGGCCCCTTGGCCGGACCCGATCAAGTCGCGGTCCCAAGCCGCGCACCGGAGCCCAATGCCTAAGCCGGGCTAGGCCTTGGGATCGGGGCCGCTTGCCCAGGGTTGCGCCGCCCGCTTTGGGGCTACGTGCGCGTGCGCTCGAACAGGGCCAGGTACTCCGCCCAGTTGCGACGCGCGAGCGGCGCACCGACCGGCGCGGCGAAGGTCGCCTGAAAACCGGAGCCGAGGTGCAGCGCGACGTCGTCGGGCGTCAGGCGGAAGGGCGGCCCGCCTTCGGCCGCGGGTTTGTCGGCGGGGAACACCAGCGCCACGAGCCGCCCGGTCGGGGCCAGCACCCGCTCCACGAGACGCCCCCACGCGGGGCGCAGATCGAGCGGCACGGCGCAGAGGAAGGTGTGCTCCAAGAAGAGGTCCACGGGCCCACCCAAGTCGTCGGGGACGAGGGAGAGCGCGTCCCGGATGCGGAGGTCCACGCCGGCGGCCGCGAGGCGCGGGCCGACTTCGTGCGCCAGGCTCTCGACCAGGTCCACCGCGGTGACGCGCCAACCGAGTTGTGCGAGCAGAAGCGCGTCGTGCCCCCGCCCGCACCCGGGCACGAGGGCGCGCGCGCCGGGCCGCGGCGGGACGAGGAGGTCCCGGCGGCGCAGGAACTCGGGGTGCGGCCCGCCCACGTCCCAGGGTGTGTCGCCACTCTGGTAGCGCGCCCCCCAATCGAGGGCAGTCGTCCCGGGTGCCTTGTCCATCGGACCCAGCGTATCCGGCCGCCGCACCCCCTGACTGCGCGGACCTGGCTACCATGTTGCATTGTGCGCCCGGCCGCGGGGCACAACCCCGATGAACGCACGCCAAGGCCCCCCGCCCACCGAACCCGCCCTGGCGGAAGCGCTGGTGCACTTGGGCGAAGCGGTCGCGGCCCTCGAATCGGCCCTGGCGGAGGGACGCCTTCCCGAGGCCCTCGCGGCGCTCGAAGCCGGCGGCCGGTTGCCCGAAGCCCTCGCGCTCCCCTACGAGCGCTTGGTGCGCGCGGGGGACGTGGGCGCCGATCCGCGCCGGGCCGCGGCGTTGGTGCGGCTCTTGGAGCGCGCGCGCCGCGAACTCGTCGAAGTCGAGGCGCGATTCGACGCGGCGTTGCGCACGGGGCCCGCGGGCCCGGGATTGGTCGCCTTCGGCCAGCGCGGCGAGGTCTGGGTGCGCATGGACCAGGTCGCCGCCGCGCGCATTTGGGGCATCGCATTCGTGCTCGAGCCCGGCCCCGATCGGGACCGTGTGGAGCGTTACCTGGTGAACCGCGCCAGCCAAGGCCTCGCCAGCGGATTGGTCGGTGTGGAGAAGATCCAACGGCGGCTCCTGGGACGCGAACTCGCCGGCGACCTCGCGTTCCTGCCGCCCACGGATGGCGCGGACTTCGAACAACTCGTGCTCGACGTCTTGAACGAACATCGGCCGCTGGCGCGGCACGCTCCTCTGCACGAGGACTTCTTCGAGAAGACCGACTTGCGGCTGCATCTCGCCGAGTTGGGGCGCCGCCGTGGTGCGCGTGTGCAGGTCACACGCTCGGTGTCACCCGGCGCGCACGCCGCCAAGGTCGATTCGATCCGCCGACCCGAGGAAGTGGTGCTGATCTCGCCGCTCGCCCTCGCGCGCGCGGCCCGCGGGGCCAACGCGAAGGAGCTGGTCGGTGCGGAGACCCTCGAGCGCCTGTGGCCGCTGCTGCCAGGCCCTCGCGCGAGCGAAACCGACGCGGCGCACGCCGTGCGGGATCTTCTGCTGGCGGCCCTGCAACGCCGCCACGCCGGCCCGCGCGGCCCGCTGCTCGCCGTACCGGAGCCGCTGCGTCTGCTGATCCAGGCCCACACCGTGCAGGAGGCCCGGCGCACGACACACAACCTGCGCCAGCGGCAGGCGGCGGCCCGCACCGAAGGGACGGACTAGGGGCGGTCCTGCTCGCGCTGGTAGGCGGCGCTGGACGGGTCGCGGTCGCGCGCGCGGCGCAAGGGAGCCGGCGGTTCGCGACCCTCTGTCGTGCGCCGCTGCGGCAGCGCGGGCGTCAGCTCGACGTCGTTGCCCGGCACACGTCGGGCCGAGCCGCTGTCCGGTGCAAACTGCGCGACGAGTAGGTCCCGGCGCCGTTCGTGCATGCCGCGGTGCGTGTGGGCGGCCGCAAAGGACCGGGCAGCGAGCGCCAACCCGCCCAAACGGGCCGGCTCCTGTGAGTGCTGGGCGAGCGCCGCGGCGAATCTTGCGGGATCGTCGCGGGGCACCAGCACGCCGGTGCGTCCGTCGTCGACACAGCTTTCGAGACCCGGCGTGCGCGTCGCGAGCACGGTCACCGCCTGCGAAAACGCGTCGAAGACGATGCGCGGTTGTTCGTCGCTGCGGTTTGGCACGAGCAACGCGTGGTAGTTCCGTAGGAATGCAAAAAACGCTGCGCCGTAAGGCAGCGGCTCGAAGTGCCGGATGCGAACGCTGCGGCAGCGGCGCATCACGTCGAGCACCTCCTGTTGCAGCGCGCCCGCGCCCAGGAAATCGACTTCGACCGCCGTGCCCTGGGCTTCCAGTTGCAAGAGGGCCTCGAGCAGGAGATCGATACCCTTCGCGGCCTCGAGGCGCCCCGCGAACAGAAACCGCGCCCGCGGCGCTGTCGCCTTGCTGGCCCAATCGGAAGCCGCGACGTCGTTCGGCACGAGATCGAGTTCGTCCACCCAAACGGCGGGCTCCACGTGCACGGTGCCGCGTGCATCGCCCGCGAGTTGCCGTGCGTACGCAGCGTGGGTGAAGAGCGAGAAGGACGCCCGCGAGACGAAGGCTCGCGCGAGGCGCTCGCTGAATCCCGCGCGCAGGCGCGCGCGCCAGGAGCCGCGCACTCCGGGCGTGACGCGCCAGAAGCTCGACTCGACGACGAGCACCAACTTGCGCCGGAGAAGGAGCGCAAGCGGGTTCGCGATCCAGCCGAGGGGAACCGGCCAGCCGGCGACTCCCGAGTGCACGATGTCGGCGCGGTGCACGGCGCGTGCGAGCACAGCGCAGAGCCGCGGAAGCCCGACCAAAAAACGGGGCCAGGAGCGGATGCTCGGCAGCGCCACCCAACCGAGCGAGCCGTCCTCGTGCAGGACGAACGGCACGAGATCGCCCTGCTCCGGCTTGCCCCGTTCCGCCGGCGAGGCCAGGGTCAGCCGCGGCAGGTAGTGGAGGTGCCGCACGAGGTCGCGCAGCCAGAGCCGGTCGATCCACTTGCAACCACTTGCGTCCACGTAGATCGGCATCGGCACGATCAGGAGGTACGCGAGGTCCAGGACCCGTGCGGGCATGGGCGCGGGATTTCCCATGAAGGCAAGCTACACGCTCGCGGGCCGATTCCGAAACGGCGGCGACACGGGCCGCACCGCGAGTGGCCCTGGTCCACGCGGGACCATCGGGCGCCGATCAAGGGCCTACGAAGCGCCGCATGGGGTCCCCGAGGGGGCGCTCCACGTTGCCTGGTCCCGCTGGCCTCAGCGCGCCGAACTCGCTTCGGCCGGGCGGGCTTGCGTCGGAAGCGCCGCGGGCGCGGGGCGCACGAACCGCTCGCACCAATCGATCATCTCGGCGACCGTGTGCAGCACGGACTCGCGGGCCTGGTAACCGTGGTCCTCGGCCGGCAGCATCACGAGCCGCGCGGTGCCGCCGTTGCCCTTCACCGCGGCGTAGAGGCGCTCGGACTGCATCGGAAACGTGCCCGAGTTGCTGTCCATCTCGCCGTGGATCAAGAGCAGCGGCTCGTTGATGCGGTGGGCCGAGAAGAACGGCGAGAGTTTGATGTAGGACTCGGGCGCTTCCCACAGGGTGCGACGCTCGGATTGGAAACCAAAGGGCGTCAGGGAGCGGTTGTACGCCCCGCTGCGCGCGAGCCCCGCGCGGAAGATGTCGGAGTGGGCCAACAAGTGCGCCGTCATGAAGGCGCCGTAGCTGTGGCCACCGACCACCGCGTGGTCCGCGTCCGCGACACCGCGCGCAACACACGCGTCGACCGCCGCCTGCGCGGACGCGACGATTTGCTCGATGAACGTCTCGTTCATCGTTTCCGGGTCCCCCACCACGGGCATCGTCGCGTTGTCGAGCACGGCGTAGCCCGCCAGCAGGAACGCGAGGTGTGTGGGCCCGCGCATGCGCACCGCCCGGTCGGTGGTCGCGGTCACCTGTCCCGCGGTGGAGGGGTCGTTGAACTCGCGCGGGTAGGCCCAAACGACGAGGGGCAGACGTGTGCCCGGTTCGTAGTCGGCCGGCAGGTAGAGGGTGCCCGACAGCGGCACACCGTCGGCGCGTTCGTAGCGCAGAATCTCCTGGGTGATGCCGCGCAGCTCTGGCGTGGGGTCTTCGAACTGCGTGAGCGCGATCGGAGCCTCGCTGCCGCTTTGGTACTTCCAGTAGTTGGCGGGTTCGGTGGCGCTCTCGCTGGTGAAGACGAGAGACACGCTGTTTGTGTCCTCGTGCAGCAGCTCCGCGAAGCTCTCGTAGCGGCCTTCGCGGGACTGCCACAGCACGGTGCGCTCCCCAGTGCCGAGCGCCTCACGGGCCAAGAAGGGCCGCGGGCCCTCGGGCGAGTGCCCCGGACCGGCGCGCAGCACGGTGCCGTCGCGCTCGCGCACGACCGATTCGCCGAACTCGTTGCGCTCGGTCAAGAGCGAACCCGGGTCGCCGTAGCGGTCGTTCTGGCTGCGGTCTTCGACAAGCACCGGCGCAGTGCCGTCCAGGGAGCCGAGCCACAGGCGCGTCCAACGGCGGTCGCGGTCGTACTCGCCCACCAGAAAACGCTCGCTCTCCGACAGCCATTGCAGGCCGCGGGCGCGGTGTTCGAGTTTGGCCAGCTCGACGGCCGGTTGTTGGAACGGCGCGGCGCGCGCGTACCAGATGTCGCGCAGGGGCGCCGGTTTGGCCGGATCGCCGCCGTCCTGGGCTTCGACCCACACCAACGTCGCCGGCGCCGTCGCACGCCACGTGACACTGCGCGGCCCCGTGGGCACACCCTGCATGGGGATGTTGTCGCCGAGCGGCATGCGCGCCACTTCGAGCACTTCCTTGCCGCTCGAATCCCACACCGCGATCGAGCGCGGGAACGCGCCGGCGGGCAGCACGTAGGAGAAGGGCCGCTGCATCCGCTCCACCAGCACGTACTGCCCGTCCGGTGAGGGGTTCACCGAGCCGAAGAGTCCTGGCGCGCCCAACGGCTCCAACGCGCCGGATTCGGGGTCGAGCCACGCGAGTTGGCTGGTGGCCAGGTACTCGAATCGATCTTCGGACGCCGGATCGCTCAGCAGATCCTGGAACGTGCGCAGGGGCGCCGTCGAGCGAAGCGTCTCTTGCACCGCGGGCGCGGTGGGCACCTTGGAAGCCTTCGGCGCCTCTTGGTCCTTGGGCACGAGCCGCACCCACAGGCGCTGCCCCGCTCCCACGAACCCGAACGGCGCACCGAGCACCCCGTTGAGCCCCACGGCGACTTGTTGGCTCGCACCGCTCGTCGGGTCCGCGAGGAAGAGCGCGAGGCCCTGTTCCTCCGCGAGCAACAGCGCGAGCCGCCCGCCATTCGGCGACCACTGCCACTGCGCGATGCGCGCGCCCTCGGGCAACTGCACGGGAGTCGTTGTGCCGCTCGTGTGGTCCACCACCGAGATCGCCGTCGCAAACGACAGGCTGCGCCGCGCGCGCAGGCTCGAATCGATGCGCATGCCCGCGAGCCCCTCCCAGGGCGCCGCAACCTCCGCGATGGAGGGCATGGCGGGGCGCTCGACGAGTAGGTACTTGGATCCGTCCGGCGCGAAGTCGACGCCAGGTGTCGGCGCTGCGTCGAGCACGTCGACGATCGCCTTCGCGGGCAACCGGTACCCCGCCTCCTGCGCAAGCAAGGGGCCGGCAAGGGTGAAAAGCACGAGACAGGGGAACGCCGACGAACGCTGGGTTGCCATGCGGGCGATCATCCCGGGCCGCCCTTTCCCCTGCCAGACCCGCGGGCCGATTTTGCGGCGGGTGCCCGCTTCGGAGCTCGGAATGGAACGCCGGGCGGCCCCTCGCGGATCGAGGAGGCCGCCCGGCGGGTCCAGAGACTGCCGCTCGTCAGCTCGAGATGCGGCTGCGCGCCAGGATCGCGGGGTCGTGCTCGCCCGTCGTCGTGACCGAGGACACGGCGCGGCTCTGGTCGATCTGCGCCGAGTGTTCGCTCGCGCCCGTGCCCGTCCTGTGGCCGGGATCGACCCAACTGCGCGACTTCTCTTCGACCCTGACGACGCGTTTGTACATGCGCAGCCACACGTCGAAGAGTTTGGCCTCGACGCTGCCGAGGGAGTAGTTGCCGCTCTTCAGGCGCCAGCGCGCGAGTTGCTCCCAGAAACCGTCCTTCTGCCGCACGAGGCCGCGCGCCAGCGTCTGGTAGTGGCAGTAGAGCTTGCGCACACGCGCGACCGGCGGCGGAATGCGGCCGGGCCAGGTCTCGTGCAGGTGGTACTCGCCGAGCGAACCCCAGTGCTCCAGTTCGTCGGGGGCCTGGAAACCCAGTTCGATGGCCTGGTCCCACATCACCGTGCCCGGAATCGGTCGGTAGGGCCACACCGTGACCGAGGACTTCGGCGCAACGGCCTGGGCTTTGCGCGCCTGGTCCAGCGTGGCGAGCATGTTGTCGGGTTGCTCGTGCGGGAACCCGATGATGTACGTGACGGAGCACTCGATGCCCCGCTTCTCCATCTCGTAGGTGGCGTTCACGTTGTCGTCGCCTTTGATCGGCTTGCCGATCTGGCTCTTCATGAACTCCTCGGTGCCCGTTTCGGCGCCGATCTCGGCCAAGTACATGCCGCTCTGGGCCATCAGGTCCAGGGTCTCCGGCTTGTAGTGCAGGATCGAGTGGGTCTCGATGAAGCTGTTCCAGCCGATCTTGAGGTCGCGGTCGATCAACCCTTGCGCGAAGTCCCGCGCGCGTTTTTCCATCACGCCGAAGTTGGCGTCGTGGAAACGCACCACGTCGTAGTTCCAGCGCTCCTTCAGCATCTGGAGTTCGTCGAGCATGCGCTCGGCGGGCATCGCCTTCCAACGCCGGTTCGTCACGAACGGCGAGCAGCAGAACTTGCAGGGCTCGGGGCAACCGAAGCTCGAGAAGTACGTGATGCCGAAGTAGGGCTTGCGCTCGCCGATCCACGACGGACTGGGCATGCGCAGGATGTGGCGGTGGCTGTCCGGTTGGAGCTGGCGCTCGCGGTAGGGCTCGATGTCGATGAGGTGCCAGGGAGTGGGCGCAAACGTCTCCCAACCCACGACGGGGTGCTTCTCGTTCTTGACCAGCTCGCCGTCCTTCCAGAACGCGAGGCTCTTCAAGTTCTCCCACGACTCGCCGGCGTCCGTGGCGGCCACCAGGTCGCGGAAGGCCAGCTCGCCCTGGCCCATGATCACGCCGTCGTAGATCCCGGTCTTGAGGAGCAGGTCGGGCCGCACGCTGGCGAACCAACCGCCGGCGACGATCTTCAGCTTCGGATGGGCCGCGCGCACCTTCTTGGTGCACTGGTACCCGTCCTTGACCATGAACCCGAGGATGCCCGTGACGCCGAACAGCATGGCGCCGTTGCAGGCTTCGACCACACGCCGGTGCGCTTCGTCCTGGGTCAGGAAGGAGCCGTCGATGATGACGATCTCGTACCCCTCGCGCTCCGGAATGGCCGAGATGGCGAGCATCTCGAGGGGCAGCATGTCGCCGCTCGAGGGGGGGCCAATGCCGCGGTCCACCTGCTGCGGCTGGTACAGAACGATCTTGCCGCGTTTCTTCTGAATCATCGAATGGAGGGGGTCGGGAGACGGGGCGCGCTGGGGCCCGAGGGGCATGGAGGGGCCCAACCCGCGCGCGAGCATGCTCAACTCTAACGCGCACGGCGGATTTGGGACGAACTTCTGCGCCCGATGGCGACTGCGGCGCGGTTGCACCGCCCTCATGCGACGGCCGGGGCGCCCGGGGCGGCATACTCCGCCGAGTGTTGGCAGTTCTTTATCTGGCCGGGGTCCCCCTCCTGGCGATCGCCGGTCTGGCCTGGCTCGGGCGGGTCGAACTCGGATCCGGTGTGTCCGGGGTCGGGCGCGGCACCCTGGCGCTGTGGCGTCTGGTGAGCACCACGGGCGGCCGCTGGCTGGGGCTGGGGCTCGGCGGCGTGCTGGCTCTGGCGTCGATCCAGGCCCGCTGGGACCCGGACCTGACGGCCCGCCTGGGGCGCGACTGGACGCCGCTGGTCCGGGCCCTCGAGGGCGACCTGCCGGCCGCGATGCAGGCCGTGACGCCGGAGCCCGTGCTGTGGCTCCTCGCCGCCATGTACCTCTTGGGGCTGCCGCTCTGCATCGCGCTGCCGCTCCTCTGGTGGGGCGGTTCCGGGCGCCACCGGCCCGCGGCGGGCATCACGCTGGCGCTGCTCGCCAACTACCTGCTCGCGCTGCCCTTCTACGTGTTCGCGCCGGTCTCCGAACCGGCCTGGAGCGGGCTCTCCCAAGCCCTGCCCGCACTCGAGCTCTTCGCCGCGGGCCTGACGCCGGACCTGCGTTTCGCGAGCGCCCTCGACAACTGCTTCCCGTCCCTGCACGTCTCCATCGCCTTCACGGCCTGGTGGTTCGCGCGCCGCGCCGGTCCGCGGCTGCTCGCGCGCATCCTGTTGGTGCACCTCGTGGCGCTCTTGTGGGCCGTTCCCGCCCTGGGTGTGCACTGGGTCACGGATGCGCTCTTCGGCCTGGCGTTCGGAGCGCTCTGCGCGGCCGCGGCGGAGCGGGCGCTCTTCGCCTACGAGGACCCGGGTCACGGCCTCGCGCCGTAGGGCAGGTACCCGCGATCCGGTGGAGCCTGTTAAGCTCGCACTGGTCGCCCAACGAAGGAGTTCCACCCATGCTGCACCTCGCACGGTTCACCTTGGCCCTCGCCGTCCTCGCCATCGGCGCGTGCACGCCGCCGCGCTCGATCCACTCGCTGGTGACGGACGAAACGCGCCACTTCGACAGTCGGCTGGTCGGTGAGTGGACCGCGAAGGATGGCGACAAGACATTCACGGCCGACGTGACCGCCGACGGGGACGGCTACCGCGTCCTTTTCGGTTACACGGATTCGACACCAGGAGACACTCCAAACGAGTCCGCTCTACTCCTCTACGGGGAACTGACTCAGATCGGAGGTGAGCTCATGGCCGACCTCACCATCCACCCGGAAGCGCTGTCGAAGTTCGAGTACGCGGACATGGTCGTGCCCACGCACTTTTTCGTCGCCATCGAGTTCCGCGACGACAACCGCGTGGCCTGCCGACCTTTCTATCCAACGGATATGGATGCGTTCGAGGAGTCCGTCTCCCCGCCCTTCCTCAAGCGGCCCGAGCAACCGAAGCGCAAACGGAGCTGGGTTTCCGAGCCGATACTTCTCACCCATCCGAGCAACGCCCTGCGCCTGCAGATGAAACGTTGGCTCGCCGAGCCCGGTCACCTGACGGAAGAATCGATGGAGTTCCGCAGGGTTTCCGCGCCGCACTGACGCGCACCGTATTCGCGAATCGCTCGAGATTCCATCGCAGCGCTCCTCCGGGGCCTTGCCCCGGGTTCTGACGCTACTCCCGTTTCCGCGGCGCCGCAAGGCTCGCGCGGACGGGACTCCTACGCTCCCGTCGACGTCAGGGTGTTGCAGCGCCGAGCAATGCGTTGGAGAGTTGCACGACGGGATCCAGCGGCGCGAGGTCCACGTGCGCGCCCTGGAACGCAAGCTCGAGCCCAACGAGCAACGCATCGTTCGGCACGGGCACGGAGAACGCACTTACGCCCGAGCTCGCCGTCGCGAAACCGACCTGGAACCAGGGCGCAGCGAGCAGGATCTCTCCCAGCCCATCGACCACCGATCCACATCCCGAAGCATCGACGTCGGCGACACCCACGAGGAGCAGGCCGAGGCCCGCGGTTCCCGCGCCCGCGGCCAACTGCAGGTCCGCGGTGACGCCGACCTTCAAACCCGGCGACTGCGCCGACAACTGCGCGGGGTTCGACGCGCAGCCCAGCAGCGTCGCGAAGCCCAACACGGGGCAGCCGCGCCAGCGCGCCAGATTGCTGTCGCCGCCGGGAGACGATGCGAACTCGCCGCCCACGAAGAGATCCTGTGCCGTACCTGCGGACCCGACCGCGAGGGCGCGCACAGCGGGCGGAAGGCCGCCTTCGATGGGCCCCGCCGGAGTATTCCATTGCGTTCCACCCCAACGGGCGAGCCTGGCGACGGGCTGGATGCCCGTCTGCGTGAAGTCGCCCCCGGCGTAGAGGGCCAGTCCTGAGCCGTCGTCGAAAGCCGCGAGGGCCCGCACGGACGGACTCGGGCCGCCCGCGAGGCCCAGTCCGAAGCTGGAGAAGTTCGCGCCGTCCCAGCGCGCGATGCGGCTCGCGATGTCGCCCCCGGCGAGTGTGAAGGAGCCGCCCAGGACGAGCACCTCGCCCGTGCCATCGTCGAAGGGCGCAAGCACGCGCACCGGCAGATTCACACCGCTCCCCACGGCGCTCCACGTTGCGCCATCCCAACGCGCGATGCGGTTGGCGGGCGTTCCGCCCGCCACAGTGAAGGCTCCGCCCGCATACAGCGCGGGCCCCGCACCGTCGTCGTAGACGGCCAGCGCGTAGACGTCCTGGTCCATGCCTGCTCCCACCGACGACCACGCCACGCCATTCCAGCGCGCGATGCGGTTGGCCTGGACCACGCCGGCCAGCGTGAACGATCCGCCCACGTAGAGCGCCTCACCGGATCCGTCGTCGAAGCTCACCAGCGCGCGCACGGGCTGGTTGGTGCCACCGCCCACACCGACCCAACTGGTTCCGTTCCAGCGTGTGATGCGGTTGGCGGGACCACCGGCGGCCACGAAGAACTCGCCGCCCGCGTACAGCGTCGGCACACCGCCGCCATCGAAGGTCGTCAACGCGAGAACGTTGCCCTGGATCCCCTGTCCGATGGCCTGCCAGGAGATGCCATCGAAGCGGGCGACGCCGCGGGTCTTGGGCACCCCCGCGACGGAGGCAAAGGCGCCAGCCGCGTAGAGCGCCGGGCCCGAGCCGACGTCGAGCATTTGCAGGACTTCCACGGCGCCGGTCGGCCCGAGCCCGAGCGTTCCAAACGCACTGCCATCCCAGCGCGCCGAGCGGAGGGCACCCACCTCGCCGGCGATCTGGAAGTCGCCGCCGACATAGAGCGCCAGCCCGGCCGCGTCGGTGAACGTCGAGAGCGCATGCACCGGTCCGTCCGTTCCGTTGGCCAGCCGGAACCAACCAACGCCGTTCCAGCGCGCGATTCGGTTCGCGGCAATGCCGCCGATCGAGGTGAACTGGCCGCCCGCATGGAGGGCCGGCCCCGCGCCGCTGTCGTAGATCGAGAGGGCGTCCACGAAGAGCCCCACCCCCCCAGTGATGCCTCCACCCACACTGCTCCACTGGACGCCGTTCCAGCGCGCCACGCAGCGGGTCCCGGTTGTTCCAACCGCCGCACCAAAGGCCCCGCCCACGTAGAGGGCCGAACCGCTGCCATCGTCGAAGGCCAGGAGCGCCCGCACATCGCCGCTCAATCCCGCGCCCAGGGGACTCCACACACCGCCGCTCCAACGTGCAATGCGGTTCGCCGGCGCGCCACCCGCGAGGTTGAACTGCCCACCCACATAGAGCGCCGAACCCGTGCCGTCGTCGAACTCCGCCAACGCCAAAACCTTCGCTGACGTTCCCGCGCCCAGGGCAGTCCACGTGAGGCCATCCCAGCGCGCGATCCGGGAAGCTGCGACCTGGCCCGCGCTGGTGAAATCGCCACCCGCGTAGAGCGCCGGACCACTGCCGTCGTCGTAGACCAGGAGCGCCGCGACCTCGCCATCCACGCCGCCGCCCACCGAGTGCCACCCCGCGCCGTCCCAACGCGCGATGCCAGCCGTGCCGGGCACACCGGGCGCGGCGGTGAAGGTGCCGCCCGCGTACAGCGAGGGCCCCGCGCCATCGTCGAACACACACAGGGCCGAGACCTTCGAGTTCGCGGGCCCGACCAGTCCCGTACCCACGGCGCTCCACGTGGTCCCATCCCATCGCGCGATGCCACTTGCCGGGGCAGCGCCCGCGAACTGGAACTCGCCGCCCACGTAGAGCGCGGCGCCCGTTCCGTCGTCGAAGAACGCCATCGCGCGCTGCGGAGCTTCCGTTCCAGGCTGCGCACCGGACAGGGGCAGCCACTCGGGAGTGCAACCCTGACCAAGGGCAAGGGCGAGAAGGGTGGAGGCGAACATCGGTAGCTCCGCGAACGGGGAAAGAGGTCGGACCGAAAACGCATCAGAAATCGATCACGATGCCCGCGGAGTTCGTCATCGCGGACAGGCTCGTGTCGATCACACCGGGCAGGGTCGGGAAGAATCCCTGCAGCGTCACGTGGAAGCCCCAGAGGGCGGGATCCGGTGGCAGGTGGAGCAGGAACGTCTCCGCGTCGTCGAGGCCCTTGCCGACGACCGGCCACACCGACAACAAGAGCCCGGGATTCACGTGCAGGATCCCGTCCCAGTCGGGCAGGAACGCGCCCGATTGACCGAGCCCGAGCACCAAGAGCCCGGGCGCGCCGAGCGGCGCCCACACCCGGGGCCTGCGCACGCCGCCCGCGCCACCCGTGCCGAAAACGGTCACGATCGCGGTCGCGGGGCGGGTTTGCACGAAGCTCGACGCGTCACCCGACAACTCGCCGGGTTCCCACGTGCCGCCAGCCACCCAGGCGCTGGAACCGATCTCGCCGCGCACGGCGGGCGCAAAACTCCCGCTGTCGACTTCACCGGGCACGCGCACGGCGAGGCGCAGGTCGCTGGTCTTCAGCCGGATGGCATTGCCGGGTTTGCCGTCGAAACACGCCAGAGGAACACATGCGGTCGTGGCTTGGCCGCCCTCCACCTCGCAGGCCGAAACTTCGAGGTACGAGTCGACCGCGTAGATACCCTGGCCACCGTCCTCGTAGAACCAGCCGTCGAAGCTCGTCTGCAAACACGACCAAGCACTTCCCCAACTCCAACCCAAGAAGGTGCTGTCGTAGGCGCGCACCGCGCTTTGTTCCGCGCGTAGGGCGGCGTGGGGTGTGCCCTCTTGGCCGACCGCATTGCTGGCATAGCAGCGCGAGATCTCCACGTCGAGGCAGCGCAGCACCAAGAGCGCATTCGGCGGGTGGAACGGCGAGAAGTGGGGCTGCGGGATGCAACCCTCCGGGCCGAATCGGCAATCGTCGAAGACGAGCGCTCCATCCACGTCGTTCGCCTGCATGCCGCGGAACGACATGTGCTGGAAGGTGGCACGCGGCGCGTCCGACACCGTCGCCACCCCCGCCACGAACGGCTTCGGCCCGGCGGAGGGCCCCATCAGGGTCATCGCCTTTTGCAGCGTGAACGGCGCATACTCGCCTGGCAGCACGATCAACAGCGCACCCGCGGGCGCCTGGGCCACGGCCTCCGGCAAATCGACGAAGTCCCCACTGCCGCCAGCGTCCACCACGAAGGTGCCCTGGGGCCCGGCCCATCCGGACGGAGCACCGAGGATCCAAAAGGCACAAGCACAAACGGCGCAAGCGAAGGCGCGCAAGGACGTGGGGTGCAAACTCCCCATGGGAACCTCCTCGGGAAAAGGGGTACGACGCGACGAGTAGACGCTACCGCGCACGCGCGAAACCCGCCAGGGCCTCAAATCCGCTGCGCGCGGCGGATGGCGAGCTCACGAGTGCAGCGCGTAGCAGAGGCCCACACCGGCTGCGGCGCCCACCACCGCCCCGGCCAGTGCCACTCCCAGGACCCACGTGAACGGGAGGCCCAGAACCAGCAGCCCGAGAGCCAAGCCCAGGCCCCCACCCGCCAGCGCACCGGCAAGCGCGAATCGCGCGCAGAGCCAGGCGAACTCGGCCACCCCGTCGCGCGCGCCGCGCAGCACCTCGCGCCCGAGTCCCGCGGACGGATCGGGCTCGTCCCTCGATTCCATGGGACGAAGCTAACACGCGCGACGGAACTCGGAAACGGCGGGGTGCGGTGCGATTCGCGTGCCGTTCTCGGACACGCGCGCCGAAACGAAACGGGGGCTCGGGGACTCGCCCCGCGCACTCACGGAATCGTCGCGACCACCGTGTTGCTGAAGCTGAAGTAGTTGCCGAGGGAACCGAGCTCCACGGTCAGCGCCTGCAGGGGCAGGTTGAGGCCCGGCGGCACTAGTCCCGGGGGGAACGACAGCGTCAGCGTCGGCTGCACCAGCAGGCCGCCGACACCGAGGTTGAAAGCCGTGGCGACGTCCAGGGTCAGGCCGTAGTAGAAGTCCGTCAACAGCAGCGGGAACGGCTGGGTTCCGAACGCACCGAAGAGGTACGCAAAGCCGCTCTGTTGGGTCTCCACACGCAGTTCGAGCGTGCCGCCCAGGAGGGCGCTGCCGCTCTGGCCCACCGTGAGCGTGGGCAGGCACGCCCAACCCTTCACGCGAGTGGCGGTGACGCCGGCTTGGTCCAGGGTCACGTCCTGCGCGCCGGGCAACTGCACGGCACCGGCGGTGAGTTGGAAGCGCACCTCGTTCGCCGAGATCACGCTGGCGAATCCCAGCGGAACGCCGCCGATCGACACTTGCGCCAACTCGTTCGGCGCGAAGTTGTTGCCCAGGAGGACGAGCTCCTGGTCGACGTACCAGGCGGACTTGCCCGGGGTCACCGCGAGCAACTGGGGCGCGAGGTACGTGTACGCAGCCGGCACGTTGAGGTCGAGCGCACCCTGCGTGAAACGAACGCTGGTCGACCCGGGAAAGAACGCGGCGGGAGTGTTCCAACTCACCAGTTGGGTGTTGCCCTGCGAGAACACCGTCGCTTGGGTCACCTTGCCGCCCATGCGGACCACGATCGGCCCCGGCTGGAATCCAGCCACCGTTGCGGAAATCTGCTGGAAGCCGGCCTGGGGGCCGGAGACGTGGCTCAACTGGATCAGCTCCGGAGGCAAGAACGTGAACCCACCCGCCGAACTCGCTTCGATCACGTTGCCGCCGCCCAGGTCCTGGCGGACGACGACGGTCACCGGCCCGGCCGTTGCGGAGGCCGGGGTCACCACGGACGCGCTCGACGACTGCAGCGTTCCAAGGGGCACGCCGATCACGGTCGTCGGGCCGAACATCACCTCGACCGCGGCGTTCGGCACGAAGCCCTCCAGTTGCACCGCGACCACTTGGCCGCCGCTCTGGAAGCCGCTCGAGGGTGTGACCCCGAGCACAGCCGCCCCTGAGCCCCGGACGGCGGACGACGGGAAGGCAAGGGAGAGCAGGGCGACGGCGAGGGCGAGGCTCTGGGCGAGTGTGCGCATGGGGGGGGGGCTCGGTGAAGGTCGGGACCGGGTAAGAGCCCCACCATACCAAGGCCCCAGCAAAACGTCAGAGCGGCGCCAGGGACGGTCGCTCCGCGCGCGGTTTGCGAACGAAACGGCGGCCCAGGTCGTCGAAGGCCGCGTAGGCCGCCGGGGTGACCAGGAGGGTCAGGAGCAGGCAGAGGGTCTGCCCGCCGATGATCACGATGGCCACCGCGCGGCGTTCTTCGGCGCCCGGACCCGTGCCCACGGCGAGGGGCAACATGCCGGCGACCAGCGACAGAGTGGTCATCAGGATCGGCCGCAGGCGGTCCCGGTTGGCCAAGAGGATTGCCTCCATACGCTCCATTCCGGTGGCTCGCAGGCCGTTGATGTGGTCGATCTGCAGGATCGAGTTCTTCTTGACCACGCCGAACAGCACGAGCATCCCGAGCGCGCTGAAGATGTTCAGCGTTCCATCCGTCGCTATCAGCGACAGCAGCGCGAACGGCACCGAGAGCGGCAGGGAGAGCAGGATCGTCAGCGGGTGCACGAAGCTCTCGAACTGCGACGCGAGGATCAGGTACATCAGCACGATCGACAGGCCGAAGGCCCAAGCGAACTCGTCGAACGTGCGCTCCATCTCGCGACTGCGGCCCGACAGCGACGTGGTCACGCCGGGCGGGAGGCCGATCTCTTCCGTCAACTCGCGCAGCACCGCTAGCCGGTCGCCGAGCGCGTAACCCGGTGCGACGCCGCCGCGCAGCGAAACCACACGCTGGCGGTCCAAACGATCGATGCGCGACGGTGCGACGGCTTCGCTCAAGCTCGCGAAGGCTTCGAGGGGCACGAGGCCGCCGCGCGACGAGGGCAACTTTAGGTTGCCGAGCCCCACCATGTCGAGGTCGGCCTCGCCTTCGAGGCGGAGCAGCACATCGTACTGTTCGTTGGTCGTCGGGTCGCGGAAACGCGAGACCTCGTCCTCGCCCGCGACCATCAGGCGCAGGAGGCTGCCGACGTCGCGGGCGTCCACCCCGAGATCCGCGGCGCGTTCGCGATTCAAGTCGACACGCAGCTCCGGTTTGTCGAGCCGCAGCGACGTGTCGAGGCCGCGGAAACCGCCCACTTCGACGGCTCGGGTGCGCAACTCCTCGGCCAGTTCGTAGAGCTGCACGAGGTCGGGGCCGCGCAGCGCGTAGTCGATGTCGTAGGGCGCGCCACCCAACTCGAACGACGGGAAGTTGCGCACGGAGACACGCACGCCGGGGAATCCCTGCAGCCGGCGCTCGACCTCATCCATCACGTCGCCCTGGCTGTAGTTGCCGCGGAACGCGTCGAGCGGCCGCCCGTCCAGCGTCGCGCGGAACAGGCGTCCGAGCGAGAACAAACGCTCGTCGTGGGGCGTCGTGCGGATGTAGAAACGGGCTTGGTTCGCCTGGCCGAGGAAGCCGCCGCCCGCGGTCGCTTCGACGACGGCCACTCCGGGCGTCGCGCGCACCACCTCCTCCATCTCCCGGGTTGCAAGGCGCATCGCGGCGGGCGTGACACCTTCGCCCGCGCTGACGTTCACCCCGAACTCGCCGTCGTCCGGGCCGCCGGGCACGAACTCGCGCGGCACGGCGGCGAGGAGCGGGATCGACGTCAGCGAAACACCGAGGGCGATGACCAGGGTGATGGCGCGGTGGCGCACGCTGAGGGAGAGCATGCGCTCGTAGCTGCGCTCGATGACGCCGTAGAATCCGCCCCGGGAGCGCGCCCGCGCACCCGACGAATCGCCGCCGTGCAGCTTGGTGTCCTCGGCGCGCAGGAAGCGCGACGCCATCATCGGCGTCAGCGAGAACGACACGAAGAGACTGACCAGCACCGCCACGGCGGAGGTGATGCCGAACTCGTAGAGGAAGCGGCCGGCGATGCTGGAGAGGAACGAAACGGGCACGAAGATGACGACCAGGCTGAGCGTCGTCGCGAGCACGGCCAAACCGATCTCGCGGGTGCCCTCGACGGCCGCCTGCATGGGCGTGAGGCCCTTCTCCTCCACGAAGCGGAAGATGTTCTCGAGCACGACGATCGCATCGTCGATCACGATGCCGACCATCAAGACGAGGGCCAACATGGTCACGCCGTTGAGCGTGAATCCGAGGGCCCACATGGCCCCGAAGGTCGCCACCACCGACGTGGGGATCGCGACGGCGGCGATGATCGTCGACCGCCAACTGCGCATGAACGCGAGCACCACCAGGCTGGCCAGGATGCTGCCAGCCACGAGGTGCACGTTGATCTCGTGCAGGGCGGCTTCGATGTAGCGCGATTGGTCCCGGGTGACGACCATCTGGACGTCCGGCGGCAGCTCGTCCTTCACGTCCTCGAGGGCGAGTTTGGCGTCGCGGATCACCTCGACCGAGTTGGCGCCCGACTGGCGGATGATCTCCAGCACCACGGTCGGCACACCGTCCAAGGTCGCCGTGCGGCGCATCTCGCGCGTGCCGTCCTCGACCCGGGCCACATCGCGCACCCGCACGGGCACCCCGTCGCGGTTCGCCACCACCACGTCCGCGAACGCCGAAGCCTCGTCCAGCCGCCCGAGGGTGCGCAGGGCGCGTTCTTGCAACGCACCGCGCACGTTGCCGCCGGGCACATCCGCGTTCTGATCGGCGATGGCGTCGCGCACGGCGGTCACGGACAGGCCGTACGCGTCGAGCCGCGACGGATCGATCCAGACGTTGACCGTGCGCTCGAGGTCGCCGTTGATCTGCACTTCCCCGACGCCGGTCGATCGCTCGAGCCGGGGCCGCACGACCTTGTCGGCCAACTCGGTTAGCTCGCGGATCGTGCGCGGCCCGAAGAGCGCGACGGTGAAGACGGGATCGCCCTCCGCGTTGGCCTTAGCGACCGTAGGCGGATCGGTCCCCGAGGGCAGGTCGCGCACGACACCGGAAACGCGGTCGCGCACGTCCTGGGCGGCGACGTCGATGTCGCGGTCCAATCCAAACGTCGCGATCACCACCGCCGAGCCCGAGCCCGAGATCGAACGCAACTGGTCGATCCCCGCGACGGTGTTGACCTCCTCTTCGATGCGGTCGCTGAGCTCGACCTCCACGTCTTCGGGCGACGCGCCCGGCAGGGTGGCGCGCACCCGCACGGTCGGCAGGTCCACGGCCGGTTGCCGGTCGATGCCGAGCCGCGTGTAACTGACCCCGCCGAGGATCACGAGCGCCAGCGCCATCATCGTGGCGAACACGGGGCGCGCGACGCAGATCTCGGCGAGTCGTTGCATGGTGTGTGCCTGGCTGCGGCTACGTTCCTGGTCGCGCGCGGCTCAGGGCGCGCCTTGGGCCGGCGCCGCGGCGCCCACTCGAATCGGCGTGCCGTCCACCATGCGCGAGGGGGGATCGAGCACGAGTTGCGCCCCGGCTTCGAGCTCGCCCAGGAGTTCCACACGCTCGCCGAAGGTCCGCCCCGTCTGCACCCGCTCCTCGAAGGCCTTGTTTTCGCGGGCCACGAACACCCGCTGCACACCGGCAAAACTCGACACCGTGCGCGCCGGCGCGAGGAAAGCACTGTTCTCGCCCACCGTGATCTGCGCAACTGCAAACGCGCCGGGGGCGAGCCTGTCGTCCGGGTTGGGCACACGCACCTCGACGGCGAAACTGCGCGTCGCCACGTCGACGGCAGGCGAAACACGCGAAACCTCGCCCACCGGATTGGGCTTCTGCCCCGCTACGACGAGTTCGACGGCTTGGCCGACACGGATGTCGCCGTAGTGCCGCTCGGGCAACGAACCGCGCAGCACCAGGGGATCCGTCGCGACCAGTCGGTAGAGCACGTCACCGGAGCCGACGAAGTCGCCCGCGACGGCCAGGCGCTCGGCCACCGCCCAAGTCGGCTCGCGGTCGGCGCTGGAGGCGCGTGCCGCCGGCGGCGCGCCGACGGTCGTCAACGCAAGGCGGCGCTCGGCCTGACGCAGTTGGGCTTGCAACGTGCGCGCCTGTGCCAGCCCCGCGCGCGCGTCGAGGCGCGCCAGGTCCAGCCCGGCCGCCGCCACCTCGGCCGAGGTCAAGAGGTCCGCGAGCGCCTGCTCACTGATCGCCGCCGTGCGGCCGTCCGCCAGACTCTTCGAACGCTCGTAACGTTGCTCCGCGTTCTCGCGCTCGAGGCGCGCGCGCACCACGGAAGGCAGCCCTTCGATGTCGAAGTCCTCCGGCGGCAGCTCCGTGAGGCCGAACTGCGAGAGCTCCTGCGCCAGGGCCTGGGCGCGCTCGTCCCGGGCCAGTTCGAAGTCCCGAGGCTCGATGCGCGCGAGCACGGTGCCCGGCGCGACGCGGTCGCCCAGGTCGGCCTCCACGGCCACGAGCCGCCCGCCGACCTCCGCGGCGAGGGCCACCTCCTCGACGCCATACAGCGTGCCCGTCATCTGGACGGTCAGCGGGACTTGGTGCCGCTCGAGCGCCGCCACTTCCACCTCGAGCGGCGCGGCGGGCACCGTGGCGGACACCGTGGCGGGCAGTGCGACATCGTCGGGCGCACAGCCCACCAGGACGGACCACCCGACGAGGAGGGCCGTGCCCAGGCACGCGAGGGAGGGCAAGGGACGGTTCATGGGCGCGGCAGTCGGCTGGATAGGAGTGTTAGCACCGCTGGGCGCCCCTTGCGACCGAGCGAAGCGGTTTTGGCGGGGTTTGAACGCGATGGGAACGCCGGCGGGTTTCCCCTGGGGGGAGCCTCACCGGTTCCGCCGCGCCAGGGCCCAATCCACCGCCTGGTGCGCGGCCCGCAGCAAGCTTGCGGGCGACGCCAGGCCCCGACCGGCGATGTCGAAGGCCGTGCCGTGGGCGGGGCTGACCCTCAGGTACGGCAGTCCGAGCAGCACCGTGAGCCCCCCGTCGGGGTCGAGCAGCTTGACCGGAATGAACGCCTGGTCGTGGTAAAGGGCGAGCACCGCGTCGAAGCGTCCGCGCGCCGCCTGCTGGAAGACCGTGTCGGGCGAAAGCGGTCCGGCGACGTCGATGCCCAGGGCGCGCGCCTCTTCCGCGGCGGGCGCCAGGACGTCGGCCTCCTCGCTGCCGAGCAGGCCGTTTTCCCCCGCGTGTGGATTCAGGCCCGCGAGCGCCACGCGCGGACGCGGCCAACCGAACTCCACCAGGCCGCGGTGCAGCATCCGAAGGTGCCCCACGACACGCTCCGCCGTCACCATCTGGAGCGCCTTCGCGAGCGGCATGTGGCGCGTCAGCAAGAGCACACGCAGCTCGCCGGCCACGGCCATCATCTCGACCTCGGGCCCATTGCACCAGCGGCTCAGCAACTGCGTCTGGCCTTCCACGCGTTCCCCCGCGAGTGCCATGGCCTCCTTCGAGACCGGGCCGGTCACCAGGGCTTCCACGTCCCCCGCCACGGCCAGTTCGTGGCCCGCGCGCAGCGCGTCGAGCGCCGCGCGCCCGCACGCCGCCTGCGCAAGTCCCATGGTGTGCTCGCGCGGCCCGCCGCTGTCGAGCCACAGGGTGCCCTCGCCGCCGAGCGCCGCTCGGTCCGCCGAATCCCACGGCGACGCCCCCGCGGGCCAGTCGCGCGCGGGACCGATGGCGACAAAACGCGCGCGCGCGGCGAGCCCAGCATCGGCGAGGGCCACACGCGCGACCTCGGGCCCGATGCCCGCCGGGTCCCCGAACGTCAGGGCGACGCGCGGTCGCGGGTTGTGGAGCGCCCCCACCACGGTCAGCGACCGCCCAGCGCTTGGGCGCGCTCGCGCAGGGCCGGCCACGCAAAGAGTTGGGTGGCGAGCCGCGCGCCGTGTTCGGCGCAGCCGCGCTCGTTGTAGTGCATCCAGTCGTCAAAAAGTTCGGGCCGATCGCGCAATGCAGTCATGTCCACCACGTGCACACCGAGTTCGGCGCCGAGCGCCTCGATCACTTCGTTCTGCCGCCGGATCGTCTCGGTGTAACGCTCGCCGTCCGGCGTTTCGATGGAGGGACAATCGGCGAAGGTCTGCAGCAGGGGTTCTACGCCGTGCGCGCGCGCCAACGCGACCAGATGTTTCAAGTTGCGCCGGTAGATCTCGACGCCGCGCTCGACCACTTCCACGTCCGAGCGCACGTGCAGCGACTTGAAGTCGGGCACGAACACGTAGCGCTGCAGCGAAACGAGCGCCTGCTCGCCCCCGCCGCGGCTCTGGCGCCAGCGGCCGAAGAGGTGGAAACGCTCGGACAACCAGCGATCGACCTCGCCGGGGTTGTCCGCGACCCAGGCCTGGCGCAGGTGGGTGTAGTCGCCCACCACGCCGCGGGTTTGGATGGCACGCGCGTCGTTGGGGATGTGGTAGAGCAGCACGAAGTCCGGGCGCAGCTCCACCAGCCGCAGAGCGAGGTTGATGAGGCTCTCGGCGGTGGTCCAACCCGACACGCCGCAGTTCCCCACCTCGAAACGCACACCGGGCACACCGGCCGCATTGAGCCGCTCTTCGAGCTGCGCCGGCCACGCCGCGGCGTCGCTCATCGCGCCCGTGCAGTAGGTCGTCGAGCCGCCCAGGCACAGGATGCGGATGGTGCGCGGGTCCTTCTCGACCGCCATCTCCGGGCCGCGCATGCCGTGGCTGTTGATGTGCACCTGCGCCACGCCGCGCACCTTGGGGTTGCCCGCGCGCTCGTAACCCGGGCGCAGGGCGTAACCGAGGTACGGGTGCGGAACGTACAGGCCCTCGCGCAGTTCCTTCTCGCCGGGCAGACGGTAGTAGTCGATCGTGCGGCCCTTGCTGCGGTCGTCGTGGCGCACCAGGAACTCGAGCACCACCAGGGTGAGCGCACCCAGGAGGGCCACACCGCCCACCAGCAACAACAACGCGCGGAGGAGCCGCGCCACGAGGGGCGTCCGGCGCCCGGCCGGGGAATCCGAGTTGGCTTCGTTCACCCGGGGATTTTGCCCACGGGCCGCGCCTCTGCAAACCGCGCCGCCGTCATTTGGGCGGCGCGCCGTCCTCCAGCTCCAGCAGGAAGGCGAGCAACTCGGCCGCGGCCGCCCACAGCTCCTCGGGCAAATGGGCGCCGAGTTCGATCGAACCGAGCCAACCCACCAGCTCCGGCTCGCGGCGCACCGGCACTCCGGCCGCGTCGGCCAGGGCGAGGATGCGCTCGGCCAACTCGCCCACGCCCTTGGCCACGACCCGGGGCGCCGCCGGCAGGTTCTGGTCGTAGGAGAGGGCCACGGCGCGCGGCGTGGGTGTGCGGTCCGGGCTCAAGCCACTTCCTCCAGGGCGTGCGGTTCGCGCCCGTCGGAGTGGCCGCGACTCGGCCCATCGGCCGAGAGCAGCGCAAACTCGAGCTGGACTTCGAGGGCCCGCGCGCCCCCGCAGGCGGCCAGACGCGCCGCCAGGTGGTCCGCTTGCGCCCGGGCCAGGTCGAGGGCAGTGGGCGACGCAAACGCGAGGCGCACGAGGAGACGCTCCGCCGCGAACACCAGGTCCGCACGCATGGGCCCGAGGGTTGCGAGTTCGAGCGAGAGCGAAAGGCGGCGGTCCTGGCGCCGGCCGCCCTCGCCGCCGGGCTGCCCGTCGCCGCCCTCCCGCGCCCAGCCCAGGAACAGGGTCCCGAAGTGCTCCCCGTGCGCAAACGGCAGCGCGAGGAGACGGGGTTCCGAGAGGTCGACACGCAGCAGTTCGAGCCATTGCTCCCGCTCGATGCCGAGCAGAAGCGCCGACGCCGCGTCGCGCTCGGGGCCGGGCGCCAACTGCGCCAGAAGGTTCAGGAGCTGCGCCTTCAGCCCCAGCGGCGGGGTGTCGCCGTCGGGTGTGAGCGCGAGCTGCGCCTCGTCGAACAGGCCCGACGCCGCGGCGCGCGCGGCCAGGCCCGGGCCGTCCAGGTCGGAGCCCACCAGGTGCGCGACGAACTCGGCCAGGAGGGCGCCCGCGGCGTCGCGCTCGGGCCCCTCGGCAGCGCGGGCGACGCGCTCGGCGAGGCGGCGCAGCAGGTTCGCGAACAGCTCCCCGAGCGGGCGGCCCTCGCCCAGGGACCGGCGCAGGACCTCCGAATAACCTTCGAGGACTTGGACCAGGACGCCCGCGGACGGTTGCGAGCCGCCCGGGCCGCCGGCTCCCACGGGACCGTGGTGGGCGGCGCCGCCGTGTTCGCGCGAAAGGGCCGCCTCGAGCAACGCGCGCAGCGGCGGCGACGGCGGGGCCGGCGGCTGGGCCGCTCTAGCCACCGGCGGGGCGCGGTCTATCGGGGGGAGCGGATCCACGGGCGTTTTGGAGTCCGGGGCGGGGCGGGGGGACTCCGCCAGTAGGATCGACCGACCTGGCGCTCGCTTGAGCGCCAAACCGTCCCCTCCCCGCCGCAAGCGCGCCCAGAGTTGTGCCCGTGAAGTGCCCGTGGCCGATCGCCGTCCTCGCCCTCGCCGCGGCTTGCGGAGGGCGCGAGGACCGCCGACCGAACGTCCTGCTGGTCAGCATCGACACCCTGCGCGCGGACCACCTGTCGGCCTACGGCCATTGGCGGCCCACGTCGCCGAACCTGGATCGCCTGGCGGCGAATGGCGTGCTCTTCAAGGAATGTTTTGCGCCGACGTCGTGGACCCTGCCGTCGCACCTCTCGATGCTGACCGGGCTGTCGATGAGCGTGCACGGCATCGACGACGAGCGCCTGTGGCAAGTGGTCGGTGTGCCCGGCGGGCCGCCGGTGCTGCCGATGAAGGGCACGTTCTTGTCCGAAGTGTTCCAGAAGGCGGGGTACCGCACCGCCGGATTCGTGACGTGGAAGTTCCTGGAACCGCGTTTCGGTTTCGGGCCCGGGTTCGAGGTGTACGAGCGTGTGTCCGACATCGCGCTGCTCGACGGCGACAGCGAGGCGCGGTTGCAGCGCGAGGCGCGCGCCCGCGAGGGCACCGGCCAGGTTGCGCAGCTCGCAGCGGAGCGCCCGGAGTGGTTCGCCTCCCAAGGTCCCACCGCGGATCTGGTCGTGCGGCGCGCGGGCGCGTGGCTCGACGGTTTGGAGGCGGACGACAACCGCGCGCCGTGGCTGCTCTTCGCGCACATCTTCGATCCGCACGACGACTACCGCGCGCCGGAGCCCTTCTTGCACCGCTTCACGAAGGCGGACTACGTGGGCCCCATCGACGGCCGCGGTGTCACCGCGGACGGACCGGTGCGACCCGGCATGGACGAACGCGACCTGGCCCAACTCGTCGCCTACTACGACGGCGAGATCGCGTGGACCGACGACCGCGTCGGTGCGCTGATCGCCGATGTGGAGCGGCGCGGGGCGCTCGAAAACACGATCGTGGTCGTGACCTCCGACCACGGCGAAGAGTTCTTCGAACACGGCGCCAAACAGCACCGCGCCCAGCTCTACGCCGAATCGCTGCACGTGCCTCTCATCGTCGCGTGGCCCAGGGGTCTGCCCGCGGGGCGGCGTGTGCCGGGACTGGTGGGACTCGTCGACCTCGCGCCCACGCTCTACTCCCTGGCCGATCTGCCCGCGCCGCCGCACCTCAGCGGCCGCGACCTCTCGCCCGCGGCGCGCGGCGATGCGGAACTCGGGGAGCAAAGTTACAGCGCGGTCCTGCACTCGTTCCCGCGGCGCGAGTGGACACCCAATCGACTGGTGGCACTGCGGCGCGGGTCCCATTCGATGATCCAGCACCTGCCCCGCGACGGCGCGCGCCGCGTGGAATACTTCGATCGCTCGGTCAACCCGCGCGAAGTGGGTTATGGCGAAGAGCTGTTCGACGGCGACCCGCGCCTGGTCGTTCTGGACGGCGAACTCGAGCGCCTGCGCACGAGGTACCAACGCGCGCGCGAGGCATTGCCGCTGCGGGGCGGTGCGAGCCGGGCACTCGACCGGCGCGAAGTCGCGGAACTTTCGTCGATGGGCTATGCCGAGGCGCCCGCGGTGGAAGAGGGCGCGGCCGTGCGCGCGCACTTGAACCGCCTGGTGATCGACGGCGGCATCTGGCCCGACCTGCGCTGACCGCCGTCAGATGTCGCCGGTGAGCGGCGCGCCGACTTCCTCCAGTCCGAGTCCGTGCGCCAACAGCGTCGCGCGTGCGGCGACGGGTGCGATCGAGTGGAGTTGCGCCGCCAACTGGCTGCCCTCGACCGCGCAGAACGCGTGCGCGAATCCTCGGCGCGCGCCGAGAAGAGGCCGATCGCCTTGCGCCCACGGCCCGAACTGGGCGTGCAGGAGAGGCCAAGGCCGGCCGGTGGACTCGAGCCGCAGGTCCTTCGCGCCGCTCAGGTCGACGAACGAAACCGCGCCGAGCAGCGGCTCGAGCTCGCGCACCGCGCGCTCCGCCCCCTCCGCGTCGAGGAAGTGGAACTGGAGCCGCGCGAGGGCCGCGGGCCGCGGCCGAAGCCTGCGCACGGCCATGTGCACGAGCCGATTCGTTCCGCTCGCCGGGTCCATGCTGACCGCGAAACCCCGGCCCGCGCCCGCCCGGTCGCGGAACGCGCCCCAGAGCGACGCCGTCACCGACGCACCTTCGCCGCGGCTCTTGAGGTCGGCCAGATACCAAAGGTCCCGCCCGTCGAACGGCGACCGCCGCAGCACCGCGACCAGGACACCGACGACGGTCTCCGCTTCGAGCGCGAGGTGCACATGCACCTCGCCGAGCCGTTCGAAGAAGGCGGTGTAACGCCGGCCGTGGTCGATGCGAAAACGATCGGCGCCGAGCGGATACCAGACGTCGCGTTCCAACGCGGAGAGGCCTGCGGCGAACTCCTGCGCACTGTCGGCGTCGAGACAACGAATCTCGAGACTCACGATCGGCTGTGGGGCAGACCGCGCACGGCCGGGTCGCGCAGAAGTCGGCGCCCACGGGCCGCGAACAGGTCGCGGTACAGGCGATCGAAGACATAGCCGCCCAGCTCGAGGCCCTGGCGGATCGCGTACCGCTCACTCTCACCCGCGGCCCAGGGCGCGGCGAGTACGTCGAAGAAATCCGCGCTGTGGCGCACGTCCAGTTGGGCGTGCAGCTTGTAGTGCACCAGCTCGTCCTGTTGCAGGAAGCCGCGCTCGACCACCAGCGCTCCGATCCACTGCGAGATGTCCGCGAACATCCGCTCGATCATGCCGAGGACAGCCACTCCGACCAGGTACTCGTCGAGCACACACGCGCCGACCAGGGCCGTGTTGAACGCGCGCACTTCCGGCCAGAGCGCCCGAGCGTCCACATCCTTCGGTTCGAGGCCGTCGATCCTTCGGAGAAACTCGAGGAACGTGGCCCCGTGGGTCAGACCGGCGTCGCCTTCGCCGTGCTCTTCCCAGACATTGCGCAGCACTTCGACCCGCCGCGCGGCCTGGGGGATCTTCGCCGCAACCGCCGCCATCGGGCGGCTGAAGAACACAACCGCGAAGTAGAACTGCACCTGGGTCTCGACGAAGTCCGCGCGCGCGAACTCGCCGTTTTGCAGGGCTTCGAAGTACGGATTGTCGCGGCGCAGGTAGCGCTCGCGCGCCGCGTCGACCGTGTCCATGAGTTGCTCCATCGCTTTATCGCCTCCTCGCGGCCACGACGCGGGTGTAGAAGCCGCTGCGCTCCATCGCCAGCAGTTCGTCCCCCAAGCCGGGCGGCGCTTCGAAGTGTTCCGCAAAGTGCTTCCAGTGTTGCGCGCCGGCCCCAAGTTGCCGGAAGACGACCCACGCTCCGGACCGCAGACCTCGCGCCAAGCGCAGCGCCAGGGCCGCACACGCGGGCTGGTCCATCCAGTCGAGCACGTTGGAGAGCCCCACCAGATCGAAGTCGGCTAGGTCGGGTGCAGCGTCTACGGTGCCTTCGCGGAGTTCGATGTCCGAAACGCGCGGTCGAGTGCCCAGGTAGGGTGGCAGAGCCCCGGGCAGGTCCAAGTACGTCCCCAGGAGCGCGTGGTGCAAGAACCGATTGCGGCCGGAGTCCGGGGCCAGGAGCAGTTCCTCGAAGGCCCGGCGGAAGTAGACGGGGTAGCTGCCGGGTTCGGTGTGCTGCGTCGCAGCGCGCGTGAAGAGCGCGTGCAACAGCCGGTCGGAGAAATGCAGATCGAAGGCAACCGTCCAAAGTGGATCCGCGAACCAGCGCATGGGTCCGTCGGTGCCGCGCGCAGCGCCGCGAAGAAACGCCTCGAGCTCGTCGCGCCGTACGACGAACGCGTCGAGGAAGTCCCGCAGCGCGCGGAAAAGGGCCTCGAAGCGGCCCCGTTGGCAGAGGCCCGAAGGATCCGTCGCCTCCACGTTGAAGGCGCGCAGGAGCTCTTGGCCTTGCAGCGTCTCCAATGCCTCGAACTTCGCGCGCACCAACCGCAGTTGGTGCGGATTGGGGTCGACGAGCACGAGCTGCAACTCCGGATGCTGCGCGCGCAGCGCGAGCGCGGTGCAGCCCCCCGACGCCACGAGCAACACCCGCGTGGCACAGGCGCGCCGCACCAGCTCCAACTCGACGGCGGGGTCCTCCCGCACCACGGCAAACTGGATCATGGCGCGAAGCCGGCGCGGCCTGGGGCGCGAGTGCTGCGCGGCGCCCCCGCAGCCATTAGCGCAGCCGTTCCCAATAGGCGTCGGGCATGTCCTCGGCGATCTTGAGCGCGCCGTTCGAACCGCCGTACTGGGGTTCTTCGGCGCGCACGACACGGCCGGAGCCGAGGCGCTCGCGCATGTGCCGCTCGATCGCCGTGTCGAGCCCCTTCACTTGGCTGCCGCCGCCCGCGAGCAACACACGCTGCTTGAGCCGGTCCTGGAACTCCGGGTCGAAGCTGCCGATCAACCCGGCGAGGCCTTCGACGATCGGCGGGATCATCTCCGAACACGCCTTCTTGATCAGCGGCGCCAAGTCGAAGGGTGTGGGCTTTCCGGCCACCGGCAGTTCGACGATCGCGGGATCCATGCCCTCGAGCACCGACCCATGCCGCTCCTTGATGGACTTCACCATCTGCATCGAGAACTGCGCTTCCGGGTGTTTCTCCTTGATGAGCGCGGCCAGTCGCTCGTCCACGAAGTCGCCCGCGGTGGTCATGGTGACCTGGTCGGCATCCTCCGGCATCGTGCCGTGCATGCGGCAGAGGTCCACCGTTCCGGCGCCGATGTCGATCACGAGCGCCTCGTCCAACATGTCGAGGCCATAGGCCACCGCGAACGGCTCCGAACACAACATCACCGAATCGACCGAGTCGCGCGCCGCCGACAGGATCGCCTCCTTGTTCTGCACACTGGCCTGGGCCGGCACGCCGATCACCGCGTACACCAGCGTGTCGGCCTTGGGTCGGGCGCGGCGCACGATCTCCGCGATCAGGTCGCGGGCGGCGCGCAGGTTGCCCGCGGCGTCGTCCTGCCCCTCCTTGCCGTCGAGGGAACTCTTGATCACACCCTTGGCAAGCGGCCGGTAGAGGTCCAGCGAGAGCCGCCGCTCGATCGCTTCGTTGCCGTAGAGGATGTCCTTGCCCAGCGACTTGCGCGCCACCACGTCCTTGGGATACCCCACGTACGACGCCACCGTCTCGCGGATGCCGTTGCTGGCGCTGACGGACGTGCGCGAGGTGCCGAGGTCGATGCCGAGGTGCAACACACCGCCGCCGCGGGTCTTCTTGTCCTTGGGTTGAGCTTCTGTCATGTCGTATCTCTCCTATGCATTTCGCCGCGGAACGGCGATCTAGGGAGCCGTTTGGTCGGCTTGCCCCGGTCCGTGCCGCTGGTCCACCTCGCGCCGCAGGGCCACGTTGGCCTCGAAGATGCGGCCCATCAACTCCTCGCGCAGGGCGCCGAGGGTTTCGATACGCGCAGCCACCGCCGGCGCAGCCACACCCGGATCCGAGCGCTGGCCCTGCAGGGCGGCGATGGAACTTTCGACCCGCTCGAGCAGCTCCGCCATCTTGCCCATGCGGCGCTCGAGCAGTTCGAGCGCATCGTCGCGGCGGTCGGTGGCGGCCGCGGGCACTGCCTGGGGAGCGGCTTGTGGCAGCGGCGGCCTCACCGGTGTCTGCGGAGCCGCCGGCGCAGCGCCGGGCGGCGCACCGGACGGTGCGGCACGGCCCTGGGCCCGTTCGCGATCGCCCAGAAGCTCGAACAGCGCCGAGATCAGCGAAGCGCCCGCGCCGCTGGCCGCGAGCCGATCGGCGAGGTCCGCCAGGGTCTCGTCGCCCCGGGGCCCGCTGGGGCGCGCCGGCTTGGGCACGTGGGGCCGCCCCTCCACCGCGCGGTCGCCGCCCAGTTGGCTCGCGGTGGCCTGCGCCTTTGCGGCAGCGTCGAGGAAGGCTTCCACGTCCACGAGCTCGTCCCCGCGGCCCTGCACCAAGCCGACGCTGAGCGTGATCTCGAGCGCCCGACTCTCCCCCTCGAAACGCAGCCGACGCGCGCGGCGCTGCAGGCGGCGCACCAGCGTCCGCACACCCTCCAGGGATGCGTGCGGCACGAGGATCACGAGCCGGTCGTCCGTCAGGGGCACCAGGAGGTCGCTCATGCGGCGGTCCGAGTGCAGCACGGCCCCCACCGACCGCTGGATCTCCAGCTTGGACTCCCGCCCGTAGAGGTCGTGCAGGGCCCCCAGACGGTCGACCCCGACGACCAGGCAGCTCAGCGGGAAGCCGTGCCGGCGGGCGCGCACGAATTCGGCCTGCAGCAGCCGGCGCAGTTCGGCGGGGCCAAAGAGGCCACTGCCCTGGAGCAGGAGGGGGCGTGCGACGGTGTCGGACATCGGTGCAGCGAATCGCCCCGCGGGCGTGCTCGCGCAGCATACGGCCAAGCGAGCGCCCCGCAGCGCCGCCGGACCGCCTCCTGGGTATCGCCCCGGTCACGCTTCGGAATGGAGCGGGCGGGCGGCGCGCCGTTGGCGCCCCTGCGCCTACCGGTCCCGCGGTCCGCTCCCCACCGGTCCGCCCGCCCGACGCGGGCCTGGCGCCCGTCTCGGGGGATCTGGCATGCTCGGCGGCCTCGAGGGCGGGCCGTGCCCGGCCCCGGCGCGCCCCGTGTTCGAAGACATCTCCCATCTGCTTCCCGACAACCACCGGGCGCTGCACTACGGCGCGGCGGTGTGCGAGCCCTTCGGCACGGGCCAACGCGCGCTGGCCGTCGCCGGGTTCCTCGGGGCGAACCGGCTCCTGCGGTTCGACGGCCGCCGCCTCGTGGACGAGGCCGACGACGACTTCGCCGACGTGGCGCGCCAGGCCATCGGCATGGCCGCGGGGGACAGCGACGGCGACGGGTGCGAAGAGCTCTACGTGGTGAACACGGACCGCTTCTCCGGCCCGAAGCGCTTGGCGGACCGCTGGTTCGATCTGACAGATGGCCTGTGGCGCGACCTCTTCGAGCTGCCCCACAACCGCGCCGCCGCCAACTACTTCGCCGGGCGCTCCGCGGGTGCCGTCGACCGCGAGGGCAACGGCCGCTACGCGTTCTGCGTGGCCAACCACGGCGGTCCCCTGCGCCTCTACCGCAACCAGGGCGAGGACGAGCTCGTCGATCTGGGCCCAAGCCTCGGGCTCGCGCGCGTTGCCCAAGCGCGCACGGTGCTGGTGGGGCCACTGCTCTCCGCGGGCAGCGACCTCTTGATCGGCACGGAGAACGGGCCCAACCTCCTCTTCGTCGCCGAGCCCGGCGGCGGCTACCGCGAAGTTGCGTCCATCGCCGGCGTGGCGGACCCCCGCGGTGCGTGCCGCGGCGGAGCGGCATTCGACGCCGGAGCGGGCGCCCTCGGAATCGTGCTTGCGGGCTGGCAGACGCCGAACCGCTGTTTCGTGCCCGAGCTCCCCGGAGTCAACTTCCGGGACCGCACACCGCTCGACCTGGGTGCGCCCGGCCGAGTGCGCACGGCCGTGGTCGCCGACTTCGACAACGACGGCCACGAGGAGCTCTTCTTGAACCGCTTGGGTGAGCCGAACCGCCTGTTCCGCCGCCACGGCGATGGCTGGCACGAACTGTCGCCGGGCGCGGCGCTGCTGCCCGGCGGCTTCGGCACCGGCGCGGTGGTCGCCGACATCGACGGGGACGGTTGCCTCGAACTGCTCGTGTGCCACGGCGAAGAGGAACCCCAGCCGCTCGCGCTGTTCCGCGCGCGCCGGCGCGAGCACGGCTGGATCCGGTTCGCGCCGCGCACGCGCGCGGGCGCGCCGGCGCGCGGCGCACTCGTGCAGCTCTTCACCGACGAGGGTGTGATGACGCGGGTCGTGTGCGGCGGCTCCGGATACCTGTGCCAACAGGAACCGGTCGCCCACTTCGGACTGGGCACCGCGCGCGCAGCGAAGGCGGCCCAGGTGCGCTGGCCCGACGGCTGCACGGCCCTGATCCCGTGGCCCGAAGCGGGGCGCGAGCACGCCGTGCGACACCCCTTCGCCGCGACGGGCTAGGCGCGCGCGGGCTGGCTATTCACAGCACACGCTGGACGGCGGCGCGCCAGCGGGCCAACTCACGCTCCCGGTGGGATGCCTCGATCCCCGGCCGGAACGCGCGGGTGTCCGTGCGCGGCAGCGCGTCGGCCCGGGGCCAGAGGCCAACCGCCAGTCCCGCGAGCATAGCCGCCCCCCGCGCGGTGGCGTCCAGGTCCGCGGGACGTTCCACGTCGAGTGCGGCGAGGTCCGCCTGGATCTGCATCAGAAGATCGTTGGCCGCGGCGCCGCCGTCGACGCGCATGCGTTCGATGGGGAGCCCGGAGTTCTCGCGCAGCAGCTCCACCAATTCGACCACCTGGAAGGCGATGGCTTCGAGTCCCGCGCGAACCAGGTGGGCGCGCCGTGTGCCGCGCGTCAGCCCCAACAGGGCGCCGCGCGCGTCGGGCGCCCAGTTGGGCGCGCCCAGGCCCGTGAAGGCGGGCACCAGCACCACTCCGCCGGAGTCGTCGACTTCGCGGGCCAGCGCCTCGGACGCCGCTGCGTCGGGGAGCAGCCCCAACTCGTCGCGCAACCACTGCACGATGGAGCCGCCCTGGAACGCACTTCCCTCGAGGGCGTAACACGGTTCCCCCGCCCCATCCACCGCAAGTGTCACGAGCAGGCCGCCCCGCGAGGCGGGCCGCTTCGCGCCGGCGTTCAAGAGCACGAACAGTCCCGTGCCGTAGGTCGCTTTCAGCTCGCCCGCGCGCCAACAGCCCTGCCCGAAGAGCGCCGACTGCTGGTCCCCGAGCATCGCCCGGATGGGCACGGCCCGCCCGAGGTGACGCGTGTCCATCGCGCCGAAATCGCCCCCGGACTTTTGCAGGTCGGGCAGCCACTCCGCGCGCAGTCCAAACAGCGCAAGGGCCCGGCTGTCCCAGCGGCGTTCGTCGATGTGGAAGAGCTGCGTGCGAGACGCATTGGTCGGTTCGGTGCACCAGCGCCGATCTCCGGCGAGGTGCTCGCGCACCACCGCATCCACTGTGGCGAACACCACCTCGCCGGCCCTGGCCCGGGCGGCGAGTTCGGCGTCCTCGCGCAGCATCCACTCGATCTTGGTGGCGCTGAAGTAGGGATCGACGAGCAGCCCCGTGTGCTCGCGCAACCAGACGTCGTCGCCCTGCGCCACCAGTTCGCGGCAGCGCGCCGCCGTGCGGCGGTCCTGCCAGACGATGCCGCGGCGCAGGGCCCGACCGGTCGCGCGCTCGAGGGCGAAAACCGTCTCGCGCTGGTTCGCGATGCCCACCGCGCAGAGATCGCCGAGCTCCCCTTGGCTCGCCAGTTCCGCCAACACTTCGTCGAGCGCCCCGCGCAGTTCGTCGGCGTCGTGCTCGACCCAACCCGGGGCCGGATAGTGCTGCGGCAACTCCCGGTACGCCCTCGATCGGGGTGACAAGTGGTCGTCGTAGAGCAGCGCGGTCACACCGGTGGTGCCCGCGTCGATGGCGAGGAGGCTCATGTCGTCGGGATAGGGGGCCGTGGGTCGAGCCCAAGCCTACGCAGCCCCGTCGCCGCGGCACACCTCAAATGCAACCGACCGCGCCAGAGCCCCGAGGGGGTGACGCGGTCGGTGCGGGCGGGCGCGGTCCCGCCAGTCGATTGGTTTGGGATCAGAAGGCGCCGGGCATGTCCTGGGTGACCCAGATCCCCTTGGGAAGCTCCTGGACCTGCACGTAACCGACGGTGTTCCACTTGCTCTTCGACCAGAAGGTCGTGCCCGACCCGGCGAGGGCCCCGTTCTGGATGAGCGCCGGCATGGCAGCGAAGATCGTGCTGCCCGTGTGCGGCAGGGCGAACGGCAGTTGCGAAGTGGCCTGGGAGCCATTCATCTGGGTGGTCAGGCCCTGACCGCCCTTGAAGTGGGACCCGACGGTGACACCGAACTGGGCCGCGCCGCAGTGCAGCATCGAGCGGTTCAGGCCGAGGCGGACGTCCCCGAAGAAGCGCACTCGCACCTGGTTGCCCGCGCCGGTGTGGTTGAGGAACACGAAGCCGTGTCCATCCGCGTGCAGCACCAGGTCGTCGATCTTGTCCTCGTTGACGAACACCGTCGTGGACATGCGCGCGTACGCCGTGTGCGACGTGGGGCCAAGCAGGTAGAGGGCCCAGAAACAGCCGTCGTCCACCCAGAAACAGGGCAATGTGCCGATCAGCTCGTTCGAGGCCGCCAGCGGCACCGAATCACCTTCGACTTCCGCGGCCACCGGCCGTGACAAGAAGGTCCCAACGCCCAGCAGCATGGCGAGGACCAGGGGCCAACGGGCGTGCTTCGAGAGGAAGAGCTTCATGGAGTCCACGTTCACGTCAGAGACCCCCGCGGCGCGTGGGGTCGGGTAGGTCCGGTCCGCCGGTGCCCGGTTGGGCGCGGAAGAGCTCGGGACAGGTGCGCAGCAGTCGCTCGGTGAAACCCGGCAGCCGATCGATGGTTGCGCGGAGCACGGGAGACTGGCGGAAGATCTCGGCCAACTCGGCGGCCCGGGTCGGGTGCCGGTCGAGCATGGCGCGGAACGCCGACAGCGCGCGTTCGGATTGGCCGAGGTGCGCGTAACACACACCGGCGTTGAAACGCGCCACGGCGAAACGCTGGTCCTCGTCGGCGAGGCCGCTCTTCAAGATCCAGCGGTACCAGACCAGCGCGCCGCGGTAGTCCCCTTCTCCGCCGAGCAGGCGGCCGAGCTGTGTTGCCGCGTGGCCCCGGTTCGCGGGGTCGATCGCGTTGCGGAACAGCTCCTCGAGGCGGCGCGAGGCGCGCAGGACCTTGCCCTCGTGCGCGTCGAGCAGGGCCAAGTAGATGTGGGCCGACTCGTGGTCCGACTCGACCTCGAGGCATTCCTCCAGCAGGCGGCGGGCCTTGTCCTCGGGGCGGGGCAGGCGCTCGAGCGTCCCGTTGAGCACGTGGCGCTTCTCGCGCCAATCGATGTGCGCGGCCGAACGCTGTCCGCTGGCCGCAGCGACACCGTCGATGAATCCGCGGCCTAGGGAGCGCTCCCGCTCGACGGAGACGGCCGGCTCGAACACACGCTGGCGATAACCCTCGTCGATGGCGGTCAGGACGTAGGCCTTGCCCAACTGGTAGAAGACCGTGGCCAGCTTGTGCACGAGCAGGCGACTCTCGAGGGCCCCCATGCCCTGACCGGCCGCGCCAAAGGCGCCATCCGCCGGTGCAAAGGCCAGCTCGGCGAACCGGTTCAGCAGACCATCGGCATCGGCGAGGTCCTGGTGCAGGTGTACATGGGCGCGCATCTCGTCGAAGAAGCCGCGGCACTCGGCGCAGACCTCCAGGTGGGCGATTGCCCGGGGCGCTGCCCGCTCGTCGAGTTCCCCGTCCACGAGACTCGAAAGGTCGGCCTGCAGGCTCTCGCAGAGCCCGGTTGTTTCGCCGGTCCAACCCGGCTCCATCGGAGGAATCATCGCGAAGTCCCCTGGGGGCCAGCGCCCCGTTCTGCGCCGCGCCGTGCTGCGCTGCGCTGTGTTTCGTCGGCCGATGCGCGGCTGCCCTCGGCGCCATCGCAATCGCCTTGTTCGTCGACGGCGTCGCTCGCGCCGGTGCCTCCGCCGGTGACCCCGTCTGCGACCGCGACCGCGGCCCGGCGGCCCGCGACGTCGCGCGCGGGGCGCAGTTCGGGGGCAAGGCCGTCGTAGACGCGGCGCATGGCCTTGTAGATCTTCCGGCGGGCGCGGAAGACGACCATCTTCAGGTTCTCCAGCCGGATCTGAAGGTCGTCGGCCGCTTCCCGGTAGCTGACCCCTTGCACTTCGACCAGCTCGAGCGCGCGCTGCTCGCGCTCGGAGAGCTGCTTGAAGAACTCGAGGTAGAGGTAGAGGTGGTAGAGGTAGACGCGGCGACACTCGCCCTGGCTCTCGCGTTCGATCACACCGCCGAGCGGTTCACCGGACCGCGTCTCGGGATGCTCGGAGAGGTCCTCGAAGGGCACCTCCACGCGGCCGCTCTTGCCCAGGGAGCGCAGGTGCTTCAGCACCGTGTTGCGCACGATCGTCGCGGTCCAGACGCGGAACGCATCGTCGCGCGTCGAGTCGAACCGCGTGGGGTAGCGGTAGACGTTGAAGAAGACCTCCTGGAGCAGGTCGTTGGGGTCGCTGCGACTGGAGTAGCGGCGCAGGCGCTGAGCGACCTGCAGCAAGAGTTGGCTGCGGTTCAGCTCGTAGAGCAACGCGAAGCAGGAGCGCGCCTGGTGCACGCGGTACAGCTCCATGAGTTGCGTCGAGAGCCCGTCGCGCAGGGAGTCCCCATCGCGGGTGCGGTCCGCCAGCACACGCAGGAGTCCCGAGAGGTCCTCGCCCGCCAGTTCGCGCTCGACCTCCGCCAGGCGGGACGCGAGGCCGGGGCCGAACCGCGCATGCAGCACCGCCGTCTGGGGTTCGCTGAGGGCGTCGAACAGTTCGCCGGTTTTCACCGCCGCGGCGGAACCCGCCGCCCGCATGGGGACGTCCAACTTCGAACCGCCGTCCACCGGCCCGCGCGATCCGGCCGCCGAAGCAGGGCCGGCCGCCGAAGCAGGGCCGGCCGCCGAAGCAGGGCCGGCCGCCGAAGCAGGGCCGGCCGCCGAAGCAGGGCCCACCGCCAGCGCGGGGCGGCTCGCAGGGCGACCGTCTTGGGCCCCTTCGGGCTCAGGCGTGTTCGGCGTTGTGGTCCGGGGCACGTTGGGGGCGGCTCGCGGGGAGCTCAGGGCCGTCGGGTTGGGCGCTAACGGGACTCGGCGCCTAAGGGAGCAGGGCCGACCCGGCGATGTCGCTTGGGGAGTCGGAAGGCGCCAGGTGGATCTTAGCCCGCTGCGCGAAGAGGGTTACCCGGCGCCGGGAACAACCGGCCCCGGGATCGCGCTGGGAGCGGATCCGCGACGCTAAGTGATTGCAAAGAAACCAGTTGCGAGCGCCCCAAAATCCGCGACGCCGCGGCGGTCACGGGGCGTCGAAGTGCGTGGCGGACAGTTCCGGGTCGAAACGCACCGCCTCGAAGCGCCAGCGAGACAGGGGTTTGTCCTCGCGGTCGAAGAACGTGACCTCGCCGGGAAGCTTGGGGCCCACGCCTTCCGGATAACCGCCGTAGCGCGCGGTTTGGACCCGGAGTCCCGTCGTGGGGTCGAACGTGTCGACGCGGTGGACCAACCCGGTGGCCGGGTCCAGGAAGGCCAGCAGCGCGCGGCCCGTGCCGAACTCGTTGAGCCGCACGGAAAGGCAGTGGAAGACCTTGCCGTCGCGCT
This sequence comes from Planctomycetaceae bacterium, assembly GCA_016125265.1. Classification (GTDB taxonomy): domain Bacteria; phylum Planctomycetota; class UBA1135; order UBA1135; genus RI-242. The sequence goes on along the minus strand of WGMC01000028.1, from coordinate 45,555 downwards.
TGCGCTGGCCCTCGTCGCGGACACCCATGTTCCCAAGGCCCAGGCCGACGAGCATTTCGACGGTCTCCCGCAGGATGCGCAGCTCCGCGCGGGCCCCGTTCAGCAGGTCCGGCAGCGTCGTGGGGGCTCCGTCGACGAACAGGCGCAGCGTCTCGGCCTCCGCCAGTTTGACGAGCGCTCGCCCCTCCAACTGGTCCTGGATGCGCGCGCGCAACGGCGGCGCCCCCCGCTCCAGCGTCACGTGCATCGGAGGCTCCGCGACGAACTCCCCGTCCACGTGTTTGGCGAGGTCCAGGCGAAAATCCACGGTCCGAAGCTTCGCCAACCGCTCCAGCCCACCCTGGGAGTCGGCCTGGCGCTGCAGGAGCGCCAACACGGTTTGGTTGAGCGCCACCAGTTGGCCGGTGGATTCGGAGCCGGTGGCCTCCTGCCCGGTGGCCTCCTGATCGGTGGCCTCCTGATCGGTGGATTGGGGGGCGGGAGTCGGCGGCACGTCCTGGGCGCCGACGGCGGGTAGGTACAGGGCCAGGAGGCAAAGCAGTGTGCAGCGCATGGGGATGGCGGCGGAGCCGTGCTCCCACCGTACCAAAGGCCCGGGGCGAGGTTGCCCACGCGGCGCGGGCGGGGCCTAGGATGGGCCCCCGTGGGGGCCGAGGGCATCGTCTGGGAGCTCGCGTCGGAGCTGGGCTTCGACCTGGTCGGCGTGGCACCGCCCGCTCCGCCACCCGCGGCGGCCCGGCTGGAGGCGTGGCTCGGCGCCGGCCTCCAAGGCGGCCTGGATTGGATGGAGCGGGAGCGCCCCCGCCTGCTCGATCCCAAACAGCTCTTGCCGGACGCCCGCTCGATCGTGATGGTCGGACTGGTGCACGCGCGGCCGGCCGTCGCCCTCGGGGACGGGGCCCGCGTCGCGCGCTATGCGGCGGGGCGCGACTACCACAACGTGCTCGGCAAGAAGCTGCGTCGGCTGCGCAGGCGCCTCACCGAGCGCGGACTTCTCGGCGCCTCGCGGCAGGTCGTCGACGCCGGGCCACTGATGGAGCGCTCCCACGCCGCCCGGGCCGGCCTCGGCTTCGAATCGAAGGCCGCCAACCTCCTGCACCATCGCTTCGGGCCGTGGTTCTTCCTGGGCGGTGTGCTCTTGGACCTGGAACTCGAGCCGTCCCAAACCCCGGCGCCCGGATCCTGCGGCACGTGCCGCGCCTGCATCGACGCGTGCCCCACCGGCGCGATCCTGGAAGCGGGCGTCGTCGACGCTGGCCGCTGCATCAGTTACCACACGATCGAAAATCCGGGCCCCGCGCCCCTCGAACTGCGCGCCAAGTTCGGCGCGTGGGTCTTCGGCTGCGACGTTTGCAGCGAGGTGTGCCCCTTCGGCCAGCGGGCTCCGGACCGCGGGGAACGGTTCGGGACCCACGCCGCCGTGGAAACCGGCCGGCTGGTCGATTGGCTGTGCGCCCCGGCGGAGGGCCACGGCGTGCGTTTCCTCGGCTCGCCCCTGACCCGAACGACCCGCGGCGGCCTGGCGCGCAACGCGGCCATCGCGCTTGGGAACCGGCCCTCCGAGGAGGGCCGCGACGCCCTGCTCGGCGCCCTCGAGGACCCCGAGTGGCGCGTGCGCGACGCAGCCCTTTGGGCCCTGGCGCGGGGCCACCGCGCGGAGGCCGGCGTGCCGGAGGCGCTGGACCGGGCCCTGGCGCGACCCGTCGACGCCGGCGAACGCGAGGGCGCGCGGGCGACCCGGGCGGCCGCGGAAGGCCCGGCCTGACGGGTTTCGTTCCGCCCCGCGGATGCCGACTGCCTTTTCGACCCCACCTAACCCCCCTCCCCGCGGGACCTTGGGGACGCCGCAGCGGGATTGACGAGAGGTTGTCGATTCCTTTCGACGCCCTTCCCGGCTGTCGAGGAAAACGAACACCTCGAGGAAACCGGTGCCACGGGCGCCCCGCGCGCCCAAAGCCCGGGCTGACAAGGACTTGGGACCGGCGGTGCCCTCTCGCGCAACCCGTTCGGTCCCTCGTCCCTCGCCGGCGCCGCCAAGAGGGCCAGCGGCCTCGGTCGACCCTGTCCACCGGATTGGACAAGAGACACACCGACGCGCGCGGTCACCAACGGCCCTTCTTCGACGGTAAACCCAGTACGGACAACGACCTACGACGCCACCCCGCGGCCCCTCGGCCACCTGGCCCGGCTCTTGCTTCTACCCCAGTGAGCCCGCCAGCCATCCCGCGAAAGGAGACGCCAACCATGGACCAACTGGACTTCTACAACGACCTCAAGTTCTGCCACCACTGCGATCAGTACGTGCGCTACTTGATGAGCATGGAGCACTCCTACTGCGTCGCCTGCGGGAACAAGGTGCGCCTCTTCAGCGAATCCGACTGGAGCGCCTTCAACGAGACCATGGCGAACAAGCGGCCCAAGGGTGGGAGACCCCGCAAGAAGAACGCCGCCGAGTCCGCCTGAGATTTGCGGGAGAACCCGATAACGAGCACGGTGGCTCCGCAGGCACGCGGGGTCCCCTTTTGGACTGGAGATCGCGGGACAACCCACCCCGATCCACCGGGGCCCGGACGGCACATCCGGGCCCCGGCTTCATTTCACTGCGGCCCGGACGGCACATCCGGGCCCCGGCTTCATTTCACTGTGGCCCGGACGGCACATCCGGGCCCCGGCTTCATTTCACTGTGGCCCGGACGGCACCGCGGCGCGCCGACGTCCAGTCGCCCTGCCTCCTGTCGCCAACTCTCCCGGCGGATGTGGAAGCGGCCCGCGGCGATTGCCGCGAGCCGCTGTGCAAGCAGGCGCTCCGCGCGCCGTGCACCTGCGCGGCGAGTGCACGCCGCGCGGATTGCGGATCAGAACTGGAAGCGCGCGGAAACGCCGACCGCGTCGTCGTCCTCGAGCTGTGTGTACGTCGCGGCGACGCTGAGGTACTCGACGAGGTGCACACGCAGGCCCGCGTCGAAGCCGATCAAGCTGTCGTCGCTGTAGAAGCTGTCGTCCAGGTTCAGCGCGATGCCGTGACCGAACAGTTCGAGGTCCACGGGATCCGTATCGAGGGCCATCCAACGCGCACCGAGGCGCACCCGGGTGCCGTTGGAATCCTCGTCAATCGTGTCGCTATCGATTTGGCTGAACAGCCACGCGACGTCGCCGGTGAGATCGAGATCCTCGTGCACGCTGAAGTGCACCCCCGCACCCAGGTGCCAAAGGTCCGTGTCCGTGTTGTCCACGTCGGCCGAGAAGTTCTCGTAGCCGCCAAACACGTTGACGAGATTCAGGATGTCGAAGGAGACCTCGGCGAAGTAGGTGTCCGCTTCGTCGTCGAGGTTCTCGGTGTCGAAGCGCGTGGCTCCCACCTCGATGTAGCTGTAGCGGAAACGACTGTTGTCGGAGTCCCAAGTGTTGCGCCGGGTGGAGTCGTGGGACTCCTCCTGGGGAATCCACGCGGGCGCCAAGTTGGTGGTCGGAATGGCGGTGAACGCAGGGGCCGCGATGCTCACGGGAACCGCGGGAGTGGCCCAGGCGACGAGTGCAAGATTGAGTGCGATGTACAACATGGTGGTGTCTGGAACGGCCGCGGATCGGCGCGGCGCCGTGCGGGAGGCCGTCCACATGAACCGCGGACAAGAGGCCTACCTGCCGGAGTCTGCACTTTGCAACGGGCGGATTCCAGCTCCCCTGCTAGTGGCCTTTGCCCGTGAGTTGCAGATAACGCCGCTGGGCTTCCGCCGCCCGGTCGGCGTCGCCCAGGACGGACCAATACAAGGCGAGCCGCTGCCAAGCCGAAGCATCGGACGCGCAGCGCCGCTCGATGTCCAGGGCGGCGACCCGTGCCTCTTGGTCCGCCCCCAGCGAAAGCCAGGTTTCGAGGGCAAACTGCGAGGTTTCGCAGTGGAACGACGCCGTCGTTCCGGCGCCGCGCAGGCGTTCGAGCGCCGCTCGCACCAATCCACGATCGCCGACATCGACGGCATTTTGAACCAATTGCCGGGCAAGAAGTGGCTGGCGCGGCTCGAGCAGGAGTCGAGCTTCGATCGCGCGGCGCTGGGAGGCAAATCGGTCGAGTCGCCGCCAATCGGATTGCCGTTGCTCTGCTTCGTCGTCCCGGCCCAACGCGAACAGGCTCTCCATGGCGATCCATCGCGGCCGCGGATCGCCGGGCGCGAGGGCCGCCGCGCGCTCGGCTTCTGCGAGCGCGTCGTCGAATCGCTCCAACTCGAGCAACGTCTCCGCGCGCCACGTCAGCGCATCGCCGTCGTCGGGCGAGAGCTCCAGCACACGGTCCAAGTGCCCCAGCGCCGCCTCGCCGTTGCCGAGGCGCAACTCCGCCAGGGCTAGACCGCGCCAGATCTCCGCGCGGTCCGTGACCTCGGCGAGCACACGTTGGTAGTGCTCCCGCGCGTCGGCGAAGCGACCGAGGCCGTAGAGCGCGTGCCCCATGCCGTGGGTGCGCGCCACCTGGTTCGGAGCCACGGCCAAGAACCGCCCGTACGCGTGCACGGCGTCGCCGTAGCGCCGCAAGCGCCAGTAGGTCGCGCCGGCCACGAGCCAGGCCGGAGGAAAGTCGGGTTCGCGCGTCAGCACTTGGTGCAGGGTTTCGAGCGCCGGCACGAACAACCCCTGGCCGTAGGCGGCTTGCGCGAACGTCATGCCGTCCAACGTGCCCGGCGCCAAACTGCGGCCGATCTCCGCCTGCGCGGCCGGATCGAAGAACCGGGCCCAGCGCTCTGGCTCGGCCCCCGGCAGGTCTTCGGGTCGCCGCGTCAGCGCCGCCGGAAGTTCCCCGAGCGGCGCACCGGGGCGGGCGCCGGACTGCGCGGTGGGAGCGGCGCTCGCCGCGCACAGGAGCGGCGGGAGCGACCACGCGAGAAGCACCAGAGCGGCGCAACCCAACACACGTGCGCGGAGCATCAGCGTTCCTCCTCGGCGGCCGCGGGCCGTGTGGCAACCACACGCGGCCCCGTGGCCCCTTCGACGGTCGTCGTTGCACCCCCGGGCCACACGACGCGCACCGTCACGGGCCCCTCGAAGGAGCCCAGACCAAAGTGCGCCGCGGCGGGCAACGCGGCTTGGTAACCGCCGGCGGTGCTCGCTTCGCGCCACTGCACGCGCTCGCCCGCGACCAACTCGACGCGCGCGCCCTGCGGCAGCGGATCGTGCAACTCGACGAGCAGCCCGCGGCCAAGCGCCCCGGTGTTGGTGTAGCGCCACACACTGCCGTCCAGCTCGATCGCAAGACCGTCCAGGTCCCCGTCGCCGTCGAGATCGGCGAACGCCGCCGCGCGCCCCACGATCGGCGGCCCGTCGCCGAACGGCGCCTCTTCGAAACGGCCCTCGCCCACCCCGCGGAACCACTGGGGCTCCTGCGCATAACGTGTGTCGGTGCCCGGCTCGTCCGCCTGGGGGTAGACGTGGCCGTTGACGAGGACGAGGTCCTGTTCGCCATCCTGGTCGAAATCCGCCATCTGCGTGCCCCAGCCGAGCATCGGAATGCTCGGGCCGGCGAGACGGCTCGTGTGGGCGCGATCCCCGTAACGCAGGCGGCCGCCGCGTTGGTTGGAGCGGTAGAACGCGTTGTGCTCGCCGGAGAAGTTCGTGACGAACAGATCCGGGTAACCGTCCCCGTCCGCGTCGCCGACGGCGATGCCCATGCCGGCCTGCTCGCGGCCGCTGGTGTCGACCGCCACACCCAGCTCCATGCCCACTTCCTCGAAGCGCCCTTCGCCGAGGTTCCGCCAGAGGTGGTTCGGTGTGGAGTCGTTGCTGACGTAGAGATCCGTGCGACCGTCGCGATCGAAGTCCACGGTGACCACGCCGAGACCGTAACCCGGCTCCACTTGCGCGAGGCCGAACGTCTCGCTCGCGTCCGCGAAACTGCCGTCGCCATTGCCGCGGTAGTAGGCGTCGCGGGTGGGTGTGAGCCCCTCCGGCCCACACATGACCGGGTGGCCCTTCCACACACATTCGCGCGATGCGCGGCTCGGGATCGCGGCCGCGTCGAACTCGAGGTACCGCACGACAAAAAGGTCGAGCACACCGTCCTGGTCCCCGTCGAGGAACGCCGCGCTGGTGGACCAGCCGTCCTTGCCGAGGCCGCTTCCCTCGGTGCGCTCGACCAGTCCCTGCCCCTCGCGGTTCCAAAGCAAACGGTCCGGTCCCCACTGGGTGACGACCGCATCGAGACGCCCGTCGCCATCGACGTCGCCGAGGGCCCCACCGGTGCCCCAGCGACCCGGCGCGATGGCCCAGTCGCCCTCGGCCAAACGCAGCCCACCGGCGCCGTCGTTGAGGTGCACGCGGGGCCGCTCGCCGGGTTCGTCGGCGGTCGCGCGCTCGACCGTGGAGCCGTCGACGAGGAGCAGATCCACGGAGCCCTCCCCGTCGAGGTCGCCGAGCAGCAGACCGCCGCCGTTGACCTCGAGGATCCAGTTCTTCTCGCGGGCGCCGGAGGTGGTGCGAACCACCTGCCGGCCCTCACCGACCGCGGCCTCCAGGGGCTCCACCCGGAACAGCGGCTTGGGTGCCCCGTCCTGCCAGGGCAGGACGGCCAGGGAACCGAGCGCCAAGATCAGCATGCGCCCGAGCTTAGCGCGCGCCGCCGCGATCCCGTCAGCGGCGGATGACGGCGCTCAGGCCGTTGGAGAGCGCCAGGCCCTCGGGCTTCGTGATGTCCCCGCCGAAGGACTGGAAGTAGAACGGCACTCCCGCGAGGCTCGGGATGCTCGGGATGGGGCCGTTGAACGTCGCCGTCCCGCCGACGGTGGCCACCGCGAAGGTTCCGACCAGAGAGAACGGGTCAATCAGGGCCACGCCGCCGAACAGCGGCACCTGGGCCGAACCCAGGGACGCCGCAAGCAGCACCGCGCCCGGCGTCGCGTTGGAGGTCGCGAGGACGAGCGACCCGCCGAGCACCGGCGTACCCACACCGCCGAGAACCATGTCGTTGGTGGGCGAGAGGCCAGTCCCGTACGCCGTGTAGCCGTAGGGCTCCTCGGGCAGAGTCAAGCGGAAGCCGAACACACCGGCGCCGCGGGCCGAACCAACGATCGTGCGCCCGTCGGCGCTGATCGCTAGCGGCAGCGCCAACACGGCGCCGCCGAGGTCGATGCCCTGGGCGATGGCCAGATCGGTCAGGTCGAGCATGCCCGTCGCCTCGGTCCAGACGAACCCGCGCCCGAAGGTGGCAGGGCCCGGGAATGGCCGGTCGAAGCCCACGATCACCGAACCATCCGCGCTGATCGCGGTGGCCGCGCCGCGCCAGGAAGGGTTCAAATGGCCCAGGCTCTCGGCTCCGGTCGTCGCGCTCCAGCGCCAGGGTTGGAAACCGTTCGACGCGGGGCCGCTGCCCACGACCCAGTTGCCGTCGGCGGACACCGCGCCGGCTTCGCTCGCGGGCGAACCGTCGATGTCGATCAGCGTCTGCACGCCGTTCACCCACACCGCGCCCTGGCGGAAGCCAGTGGCTCCGTCCTGCCAACCGACCACCGTGTCACCGTCGAAGTCCGCGGCGTTCGCGCGTGTGCTGCGGTTCGGCACCGTGGTGCCGAGATCGACGATCCCCGTGTCCTGGCGCCAAGTGATCGCGTGAGCCTGGGCCCCGGGCACCCAACCCAGTCCGACCAGAGTGGAACCGTCGCCGCTGATGCCCCAGCCGGAGCTCGCCGAGCCGTCGATCACGGTGCCGAGCCCGCCGAGCGGCAGCCACGTGCCGGTGCCCACGTCGTACAGCCCGATCTGCTGTTGGTTGAGGGGTGCGTTGAGGACCGTGCCACAAAGGCGCGTCCCGTCGAACGAGAGCGACGGCTTGCCGCCAGCCAAACCACTCTGAGGGGAGGTGCCGCCGATCGCCTGCACACCCGAGCTCGGCGTCCAGACGAAGTACTGGTTCGCGTCGTAACCGGCGACGACAGCGCCGTTCGCGGAGACCGCGTAGGCGGTGAGGTTCGCGCCGAGGTTGTCGAAGCCGTTGCCGTTGCCGAGACCAACGGGGGCAAGAGGGGCCAGGGTCAGGAAGCCGAGGACGGACACGAACTCGCGGGATCCAACTTGCATGGGCCGATGGGCAGGGGGTGGGAGTGGAGCGCCGAACGGCACCCCGTACGGCGCCATCTTGTCCTACACCCTCCGGACGCGCAATTTCCCCTGGGAAACCCCCAGGGAAAAATGGACGCCGGCGCTGCCCGCGCGACGACCCCGGAAACGCGGCCGGCCGCCTTGCCCTGAGGGGCAGGACGGCCGGCAACGACCCGCCCAAGGCTGGGTCAGGGGCAGATCGTCAGGGCGACGCCGTTGGAGAGGGCCACACCCTCGGGCTTCGTCCCATCCAGCGCGAACGACTGGAAGTAGACCGCGAACCCGGCCAGGCCGGCGTCGTTCGGGATCGGCAGGTTGGCCGCAGACACCCCGCCCGCGGCGGGCACCACCACCGTGGTCACGAGCAAACCGGCGTCGAGCAGTCCCGTGCCGCCGAAGAGCGGCAGGAAACCCGAGCCCAAGGAAAGCGCCAGCACGGAGAAGCTCCCGCCCACGGTGCTGGTCGTCAGCGTCGCGATCCCGCCCACGGCGCCCGAGCCAGAGCCCACGAGCACCAGGTCGTTCGCGGGGCTCGCGCCCTGCCCGTAGGCCGCGAAGCCGCAGGGCGAGCCGAGGGGCACACGCTTGGATTCGGTCACCGTGAGGTTGCCGGCCCAGTCGACGAACCGCGACTCGTAGACCAGCTCCACACCGAGCCCGCCCTGGGTGTCGACCATCTCCGAGCGGTACGTGCTGCCCATGGAGTACGTCACCTTCGCGGGAGAGGAGCTGCCCGTGACCGTCAGTACGCCGTTCATCCCCGCGTGCAGGGTGCAGGTGTACGTGTAGGTGCCCGGCCGCACGAAGCTGTAGCTGAAGCTCCCGCCGGGGCCGAAGGGACCGGACGCAAATCCGTAGCCGTCCGTCGTGCTGGTGACGTCGTGCGCCACGCCGGAGTTGTTGGTCCAGGTCACCGTGGTGCCCGCGGGCACCGACAGCGGCGGGAACGAGAAACCCGAGATCGCGATGCCGGCCGTCTGGGCCGACGTGTTGACCACGTACTCGCCCGAGCCGCGCACCCAGTTGAGCCCATCGTCGAGGACCTGGTCCCCCACCACGGTGCGCACGACCCAGGGGCCGTTGGCGCTGGGCTGATCGAGGCTCTCTTCGCGCACGATCACGGGCGCCCGCGTGTCGGGGGCGCCGACGTTGGCGTGGACCTTGTTGACCCACTGCGCACTTTGGCCCTCGCCCTGGGACGTGACCACGTCGTAGGCCCCGTCGTTGTTGAGGTCCACCACCGCCGCGTCGAGCGTTGCGTCCTGGGGCGCGTTGAACGCGTTGGGGACCTCGACGAACACCATGTTGCCGTCGTTGCGATAGAGCTTCTCGCGCGGTCCCGAGAGGCAGCCCAGGATCACGTCCAGGTCGCCGTCGTTGTCGTAGTCGAGGAAGCTGACCTCGTTGTCGTCGTGGGCGCCGAAGGGCGCGCTCGCGGCGAAGGACAGGGTTCCACTCGGGTTCAAGCCGTTGCGCACCCAGCCGTCCTGGAAACCCGAGAGGCTCAGGAAGAAGAAGTCGATGTCCGCATCCCCGTCGAGGTCGGCGGCATCCGCCTCGTACACGTTGCCACCGGTGTTGGGCAGCAGGGTCGACGCGTCGCTGAACGACGCGGTGCCGTCGTTCAGCATGAGGTAGTGGGGCTTGCCGCCGCTGAAGTTGCGGTTGGGCCCGAAGAAGTCGAGGTCGAGGTCGTTGTCGATATCGACCAACTGCACCCCCATGTGGCCCACCTTCAACGCGGCGTTCATCTTGGCGGCATTCTCGGTGAAGAAGCCGAGTCCGTCGTTGATGTAGAGCCGGGGCCGACCGCCCGGGGCGCCGAGCCACGCGGGCCCCGTGTCGTTGAGCACGAGGTCGAGGTCGCCGTCGTTGTCCAGGTCGCCGAACTGGCCAGACGCGCTGCTCAAGTTGCTGGTCAGGCCGCGCTGGGCGTTCTCCTTGGTGAAGAAACCCGGGTTCGCCTGCTGGTTCACAAAAAGGAACGGCGGGTCCGTGTAGAACGCGTTGCAGAAGACCGCATCGACCAAACCATCCCCCTGGATGTCGCCGGTGATGACCATCTTCCCGTGGGAGATCGAAACGCCGAGGCGCGCGACGCTGACGTCGTTGAACAGCCCCGGCTGCTGCTCGAGGCGGTTCACGACCAGCACGTTCTGCCGTTTGGTGCCCGGCGTGTCGTAACCGTCGCCGTCGGCGAAGAACAGGTCGAAGTCGCCGTCGTTCTCGACGTCGGCGGCGGCGACTCCTTCGCTCCAACGCGGTGTGCCGGGGATCAGTCCCACCTGGTACTGGAACTGCTGCGCCTGGGCGACACCGCCGAGGAGGCACAGGACGGAAGTCGCCGGGAGGAGTCGGACGAAGCGGGGCTGGTGCATGGGTTGTCGGGACGCTGGGGGATGGGGGGAACGTCACAAGGCTACGGGCAAATGCGCATTCGCGCCACGCGCCAAGGCGACAAGGCACAAAAGAGAGGGCGCGCTCTCCTCGCGAGGAGAGCGCGCCCCGAATCACTTCGCCGCGGATCGCTCAGGCGATCCGGAGGACCGCCCTCACGGGCAGATCACGAGTTCGATGCCGTTGGAGAGCGCAATGCCCTCGGGCTTGGTGCCGTCCAGACCGAAGGACTGGAAGAACACCGAGAAGCCGGCCAGCGCCGGGAGGGCCGGCAGAGGCAGGTTGGCAGTCGAGACGCCGCCGACCGTGGGGACGGTCACGTTGACCAGGAGGCCGAGCGGATCCAGCAGCGCCACACCGCTGAAGAGCGGGAGGAAACTGGAGCCCGTCGACGAGGCGAGGATCGTGAAACCGGGGGTCGCGTTCGACACCGTCAAGGTGGCGACGCCACCCACGGCGCCCGAGCCGGAGCCGCCGAGGATCAGGTCGTTCGTCGGGGAGACACCGACGCCATACGCCGTGAAGCCGCAGGCGCCGGCGAGGGGCACACGCTTCGAAGGTGTGACGGTGACGTTGCCGGCCCAGTCGACGTAGCGGGTCTCGTAGACCAGCTCGACGCCATTGCCACCGGCGGTGTCGAACATCTCGCTGCGGTACATGCTGCCCGCGGAGTAGGTCACGTTCGCCGTCGAGGCGCTGCCGGTGACCGTCAACACACCATTCATGCCCGGGTGGATCGTGCAGGTGTAGGTGTAGGTGCCCGGGGTGACGAAGGTGTAGCTGAAGCTGTTGCCGGGGCTGAAGGGGCCCGAGGCGAAGCCGTAGCCGTCCGTCGTGCTGGTCACGTCGTGGGCCACACCGGAGTTGTTCGTCCAGGTGACCGTCGTGCCCGCGGGCACGGAGGTCGGGACGAAGCTGAAGCCCGTGATGGAGATCCCGACGTTCTGCGCGAGGGTGTTCACCACGTAGGTACCCGAGCCGGTGACCCAGTTCTTCGCGTCATCGAGGACCTGGTCGCGCACCATCGTGCGGACGACCCAGGGGCCGGTGGCCGTGGGGCTGCTCAGGGTTTCCTCGCGGACGATCACCGGGGCCAGGCTGTCCGGCGCACCGACGTTCGCGTAGATCTTGTTGGCGAACTGGCCCGGGTTGCTCTCGCCCTGGGCCGAGATCACGTCGTAGGCGCCGTCGTTGTTGAGGTCGGCGACCGTCACGTCCAGGGTCGAGTCCCCGACGGTCGTGAAGGCGTTGGCGACCTGCGCGAAGACCAGGTTGCCGTCGTTGCGGTAGAGCTTCTCGGCGGGGCCGCTCAGCGAACCGACGATCGAGTCGTAGTCGCCGTCGTTGTCGAAGTCGAGCAGCGCGATCTCGTTGTCGTCGTGCGTGCCGAAGGACGCGCCCGCGGTGAACGACAGCGTGCCGCTCGGGATCAGGTTGTTGCGATGCACTCCTTCGCCGAAGCCGGAGAGGCTGACGAAGAAGTTGTCGAGGTCACCGTCACCGTCCAGGTCGGCCATCTCGGACTCGTACACATTGGCGGAGGTCGCCGGGATCGTGCCCGAGATGTTCGTGAACGAGGCGGTGCCATCGTTCAGCATCAGGTAGTGGGTCTGGCCGCCGTTGGCCGCGCGGTTGGCGCCGTAGAAGTCGAGGTCGTAGTCGTTGTCGACGTCCACCAGTTGCACGTCCATGTGCGCGACTTTGAGGGGCGCGTTCATCTTCGCGACTTCCTGGGTGAAGAAGCCGAGACCGTCGTTGAGGTAGAGGCGCGGACGACCGCCGCCGCCGCCGAGGAACGAGGGACCCGAGTCGTTGAGGATCAGGTCGAGGTCGCCGTCGTTGTCCAAGTCGCCGAACTGGCCGCTGGCGCTCGAGAACGCCACGGTCAGGCCGCGGGCGGCGCTCTGCTGCTGGAAGAAACCCGGGTTGCCGGCTTGGTTGACGAACAGGAACGGCAGGTCCGTGTTGAACGCGTTGCAGAACAGCGCGTCGACGAGGCCGTCGTTCTGGATGTCACCGGTGATCACCATCTTGGCGTTCGAAACCGACGCGCCGAGCCGCGCCACGCTCTCGTCCGTGAAGCTGGGGAAGTTGTTGATGATCAGCACGTTCTGGCGCTTCGTGCCAGCACTGCTGAAGCCGTCGCCGTCGGCGAAAAAGATGTCGAGGTCGCCGTCGTTCTCGACGTCGGCGCACTCGACGCCCTCGGTCCAGCGGACCACGCCGGGGATGAGGCCAGGCTGGAGCTGGAACTGCTGGGCCTGGGCTGCCCCAGCCACTCCGGCCAGGAAAGCGGGTGCTAGCAGGTAGCGGCCGCGGAACAGGTCGCGCGGACGGGAGGGTTCGAATCGCATTCGGGAGAGCTCCGTGTTGGTTCGGATCGACGTTCGGGGGGCACACCGAAGCCACGGGAGGGCTCCGGGGGTGGGTTTTGCGGCCTGTGGGGGGCGAAAAGCCCTGCCCGGGCAGCGCGGCCTCGGAAAAGCGTATTCCATCCCGGCGGGACCGGCAACGGGACCGCGGGCGGAGCGCACCCCCGGTCCAAGCGGCCCCGGGGGTCCGCTGAAGACGGGCCCGGAGCCGCCTCGGTTCCCCGGGGATAGCCCTAGAGGGCCCCGGGAGCCGATCCGTAGGCTGCCCGGATGACCCGCCCCATCGCCCGGCCGGACCTGCGCGCGGCCCTCGCGCAAACTCGGATCTTACTGCTCTTCACCCCGGCCCTCGCGCCCGAGGGCCGCTCCGACGCCCTGCTCGGCGAACTTTTGCCGTGGGTCGATGCGGTGCAGATCCGGGCGAAGCCCCTGGGCGCGGGAACCGGGCCGGGCGAGGCGCGCGAGACACTGCGCCTCGCGCGCCTCGCCCTCGACCTCGCCCGGGAGTTGGAGGTGCCGCCGCTCGTCTTCGTGAACGATCGCGTCGACGTGGCGCTGCGCCTCGCGGACGAGGGCCTCGCGGGTGTGCACCTGGGTGAAGGGGACCTCGATCCGATTGCGGCGCGCGAACTGCTCGGCCCCGATCTTCTCGTGGGCCTCTCGACCCACGACCTAGCGGCGGTCGCGCGGGCCCAGGATCTGCCCGTCGACTACCTGGGATTCGGGCCGGTCTACGCGACGGCGACGAAGGGCTACGGAACGGGCCTGGGCCCCGAGCGCGCGTGGTTGGCGGCGGAGGGGAGCGCCCTGCCGATCTTCCCGATCGGCGGCATCGACCTGTCGAACGCCGAAGAACTAGCCCCCGTGGGCCGCGCCGCGGTGGGCGCAGCGCTGCTCGGGGCCGGCGATCCCGCCGCCGCCGCCCGTGCCCTGCGCGCGCTGCTGACCGGAGGCGGCCTCGATCTCGATCAGGGCAGCAGCAGCATCGCGTCCCCGAACGAATAGAAGCGGTACCCCTCTGCCAGCGCCTCCGCGTAGAGCGCCAGCGTGCGCTCTCTCCCCGCGAACGCGGACACCAACATCAAGAGTGTGCTGCGCGGCAGGTGGAAGTTGGTCAAGAGCGCGTCCACCGCGCGGAAGCGGTGCCCCGGCAGGATGTAGATCGCGGTCTCGCCCGCGCACGCCGCAACCTCGCCGCCGCGCTCCGCGGCCACCGTTTCGAGCGCACGCACGACCGTCGTACCCACGGCTACTACCCGTCCGCCGCGCGCGCGGGCCTCGCGGTGGGCGCGCGCCGCGGCGGACGGCACGGTGTAACGCTCCCCGTGCATGCGGTGCTCGCGGGGATCCTCGGCGCTGACGGGCCGGAACGTGCCGGGCCCCACGTGCAGCGTCAGCGTCTCCCGCGCGATTCCGCCGCGCTCCAAGTCACCGAACAGGCGGTCCGTGAAGTGCAGTCCCGCCGTCGGCGCGGCGACGGCGCCCCGCTCCCTCGCGAACACCGTCTGGTAGCGCTCGCCATCCTCGGCCGAAGGCCCCTCCGGCCGGCGCACGTACGGCGGCAGGGGCAACTCCCCCTCCCGCTCGAGCTGCGCCTCCAGTTCCTCCCCCCGCGGTCCGCCGATCAACCCCACGCGCCATTCCGCACCGGGCCGGCCGTCCTCCCCCACCAGCCGTTCGAGCGGCGTGAACACCAAATTGCCGCCCTCGACCGCCAACGCCTCGCCCGCGCGCACGGACCCGGCCGGCCGCACCATGGCGCGCCACGTCGGCGGCTCGCCTTTGCAAAGATCGAGCAGCAACAGTTCCACGCGCCCGCCACCGCCCGCGGGCCCGCCGCGCACACCCGCGATGCTCGGCCGCCGCGCGAAAAAACGCGCCGCGCGCACACGTGTGTCGTTGAAGACGAGGAGGTCCCCGGGCGCCAGCACGTCGGGCAGGTCGCGCACGTAAAGATGCCGGGTGCGGCCCGCCGCCAACTCGTGCACCAGGAGCCTGGCCGCGTCCCGTTCCGCCGCCGGGGCCTGGGCAATCGCCGATTCGGGCAGGTCGTAGTCGAATTCGCTGAGCCGCATGGGGGGCGGGAGACTAGCCCGCGCGCCGCGCCGAAGCAGCCCCGGCTTCGGGAATCCGGAGAGGGGGCTTTGGGAACTTGGGATCGGTCCTAGAAGAGCGCGGGAGCAAGCGCTCTCCACCTCCACACCGTGCCCGGGGGGGCCTCGGATGGGGGTGCAAATCTCCGCCAAGGGAGATGGACACGCGGGAGCGCCAGCGGGGACACGGCTGGCGCTCCTCTTCTTTTGGGGCCCCGCTCCTCAGGACGCGGTTTCGTCGATCCCGGCGCGAGCAAGGCGCAGGGCCAGCGTGTCGGGGTCCCAGCCCAAGTACCGCGCGGCGCGCACCTTGTTCACGCGCCCCGTGCCCGTGCGGGTGGCCGCAACCGCGGCCTCCAGGAGGCCCGGCGGCAGGTTGCGTTTCGGGAACGCGAGGCGCGGCGCAACACCGCGCTTCTCGAGCAGCTCCGTCAGTTGCGCGGAGTCCACGGATTCGCCCGCGAAACGCAACACGAGAGCCCGGGCGAGCGCGCCGAGTCCCCGCAGGTTGTCCGGGTAGTCGAGACGCCACAGGAGGGCGAGGGCGCCGTCGTCCAGTTGGGGCTCGGGCTCGCCCGCCGCGAGCGCCTCGGCGGCGATGCGCGCCGCGACCAGCTCGAGGAGGTGGGCCCGCTCGGCGGCGAGGGGCCGCGTGTGCAGCTCGTAACCGGCCCACCGCGCGGCGAAACCCGCAGGCACACGACCCTCGGGCACACACCGCTCGAGGCGTTCGCCGAGGGTGATGGCGACCTGGCGCGGGGCCAATTCCCCGCGGTCGAGCGCGGCGAGCACCCGCGCCTGCTCCGCCTCGGGCCAGCGGTCGAAGTGTTCGAGCACGAGGGCCCGCGGAGCGCGCCGCGCGAGCGCGAGTGCCGACTCGAACTGCCCCACGCCGCATATGGCCGGCGCGAGGTCCGCGTCCGGCTCGCGCAGGTAGAGGCACCAGCGCACCAACGTCGTCGTTCCCGAACCCGGCGGACCGATGGCGGCGAGCACCCGCGGCGCGGCCGCGGCGCGGGAGAGTTCGTCGGCCCAGGCGCGCGCTGGACCGGGCGGCGGCACGCAGGGCTCCTGGTCGTTTCCGTCGCCGCCGTCGCGCGCGGCCAGTTGGGCGAACAGTGCGTCGGGTGCGCGCTCGGCCAGGCGCTCTTCGATGCGCGCGACATCGGCGGTGCTGAAATCGCGGCGGCGGGCCGAACACAGGACGAGCCAACCGAGGAACAGGGGCCCGATCGCCACCGGCAGCACCAGACCGGACGCGGCGGCCGGGTGCGGCGCCAACACGGGATCGGGGTCCTGGTGCACCAGCGCCGCGCCGGTGCGGCGGGTGCGCTCGAACGCCGGGCCGTCGAAACGCGGGCGGCCCTCTCCCAACGCGGCGCCGCCCTCCGCCACCGGCCGCGCGGTCGCGCCCTCGGCTACCGCATACCACCAGTGGCGCTGGGCCAGTTTGAGGCCGAGCGACGGCACCAACGCGCGCGCGAACTGCGCCCGAGGATCGCGCTCGAACGGCGAGAAGGGCGGCGTGGTGGGCTCACCCACCGCGAGTGCGAGCGGCCCGGCCGCGAAGTCGCCTCCCGGGTCCGTTGTCCACTCCGTGCGCGCCGCGAGCGCGACCTCGTCGCGCACCGCCCGCGCCCACGCGGCCAACGTCGCCGGAGCGGGCACGAGGTGGTGCTCGAACTCGATCCACAGCCAACCGGCCAACTCGCGGCGTCCGTCGAGCACCGGCTCGAGGACCAACGCGCGCACACGCGCCGAGCTCGCGCAGTGGCGCCACGGACCGGGCGGCCCGCTGCCCTCCTCGCGCCGCCGGTGCCAAAGGCGCGCGCGCGGTTCGAGCGCGATTTCGCGCTCCGGCGCGCCGGGTGCATTCCACGCGCGGCGACGTTGGCTCACCCAGGTGTCGATGCCCGCGCGCAGTCCTGGCGCGCCATCGACCACGAGTGCGCGGGGCTGCCCGCCGCTGTCGAACGCAAACACCGCAAAGAGCGCCGCCCCCGCGCGCTGGCGCGAACCGCGTTCTTCGCGCGGAGCGGCGCACTCCGCACCGGCGGCGCGTCCGGGCAACCACGGCGCTGTCCAAGGGGCGAGCGCGCGTAGGCGCGCGAGCGGCGACGGCAGCGCCCATCCGCCGGACGGGGCGGGCCCCTGGGCTTCCCGCGTCTCGTCCCAACGGCCGAGGGCGGCCTGCGCGAGGGCGTAGAGACGGCCGAGCAACGGTGTGCGCGCGACGAGCACCGCGGCGCGCTCCAACTCCGCGAGGGCCCGAGCCGGCGCGCCGCGAGAGAGCGCGAGTTCGACCCGCTCGGCCAGGAACGCCGCCGCGGTGCTCGCGCGCCGCAGCTCCGCCGCCGGGGGCAAATGGCGCAGCAACTGGCGCTCGGCCTCCGCGGGACCCGCCCCGGCGTGCGCGATGCGCACTCCCCAGAGGTGGGTGCGCGGATCGTCCCGCCGGTGGCGCTGCAGCTCGGCGTGCAGTCGTCGCGCGACGGCGAACGAACTTTCTCCGGGCATCGGGACGTGGGGAACGGTCGCGTCGGCAGCGGCGAGCGCGGCCCACGCGCGGACGGCGCGTTCGGGACCCAGCCGCCAGTGGGCAAACGCCTCGGCGGGCATCGCCGCGCCGAGGTACGCGGCCAGCAGCTCTTCCACGGCGCCGAGCCGCGCCTCGCACTGCAGGCGCTCCAGGTCGCGCGCCGCCTGCTCCTCCGATGCGGCGGTGCGCGTCGGCGCCGGGTCGCCGCTTCGACGCCGGCGCAGTTCGCCGAGCGCGCCCAAGAGCAGCCGCCGCCGCGGCGCGAGCGCGTCGCCGGGCAGCAGCAGCTCGGCCCGTGCCCCGTCAGGGTCGCGCACGGCCGATGGCCCCGGACGGCGCCGCGGGATCGAAACCCAAGCGCGCGGCGGCAGCGGCCGCAGCTTGCGACAGGTGCGCGCCGTCGGGGGCCGCGCGCCAGAGCGAACGGCGCAGTTCGACGAGCCGCGCGAGGCCGCGCTCGCCGGGCGAACGGCGGTCGAACTCGAGGGCCGCGCGCCGAGCGGCCGCGCCCCCGGACAGCGCCAGCGTCAGCGCCACTCGCGCGGCGAGGCCGCCCAGGGTGCGGCCCGCCGCACCGTCCAGGGCGAGCAGCGCCAACCGCGGTCGGCCGGCGAGTTCGTGGGCCGCGGCGAGGCCGAGCAGCGTGCGCGGGCGGGCGCTGCCATCGTGGCGCAGGCAGAGCTCGGCGAGTGCCGCCGCCGCGCGACCGCCGTCCGCCTCCGCGAGGTCGAGCAGCGCGAGCGCGGCCCGCAGCGACGACGTCGGCAGTCCCGCGCGCACGGCGAGACGCAGCGCGCCGTCGAAAAGCGCGCGTGCGGCCGCCGTGCCGCGCTCCTCCCGATCGAACGCGCGCGCGAGCTGCGCCAGTTCGCCCCCATCGGGGCCGTCCGCCGTGGCGACGAGCGCGCGCGCCGCGCGGCTGCGCACCCAACCGGGGCTGCGCGTGGGCAGTCCCAAGAGCGCCGGCCGCGGACCCGCGTGGTCGGCCGAAGCGCGCGCGGGTCCGCAACACGGCGCCAACGCCGCCAGCGCCAGCCCCACCAACGCTCCCACCCGTTCGCGCGCTTCGACCGCGTCGAGCTCGCGCGCGAGTCGCGCTCCGTCCGCGGCCCACGGGCCGCGCGGCCCAAGCTCGTCGAGCCAGCCGGTCGCGGTGCAACGGCCCTCCAAGAGCGCCGCCACTGCGGCGCGGCGGCGCTGGAACTCCGGTCGTGTCGGTTTTCGCGGGTTGCTCATGGGATGTGCCTCACTCGTTCGGTTTCTTCGGGGACGATCAGCGCGTCGACGGCGCGCCGGGCCAGGCGGCCCAACTCGCTCACGCTCGCGCCGCGTTCGGCAGCCAGGCGCTCGAGGCAGTGCCCGTCGAGCACCACGGCGCAGAACACCTCGCGCGCTTCGAAGGGCAGGCGGTGGAATCGCACCAACGCGCTGCGTTCGATGCCGGCGGGAGGGTGCGCATCGAGTTCCGTCGAAAGTTGGTCGAGCGCGACCTCCACACACTCGTCGAGCCACGTCTCGAGGGCCGGTTTGCCCCGGTAGGAAAGCGCGCGGTTGGCCGCAATGGCTTGGGCGCGGGCCGTGGCCGCATCCGGATCGAGCAGCAGGCAGCGCGCGCGGCACCGGTCGACGGCGCGGGCCCTGAGTCCGAGGGGATCTCCGGCGCAGAGCCGCGCGAGCACTTCTTGGCTGTTGCCGCTCGAAAGCAAGGCCAGGGCGCGCTCGTTCCTGCCGATCGCGGCCGGCGCTTGGGGCGCGGAACGCACACGTGGCTCGGGCGCGCGCGCCGCGCTGACCGCGGGGGTCGGTTGGGGATCCATCGCCATGGCCGTCGAAGCTCGGGGGGTGGCTGGGAACTCAGGTGTCCCCACGCTAGCGGCGGCGCTGGATTTTGCTCGTCGGGCGCGCACGCGGGCCGCGGTGGGGCGCGGTGGGCCCCTCCCCACCCGCGGGAGCTCCGGATTCCCCACTTTCGCCTCCGGTCGTCGGGGCCCGCTGCCGCGCCGCTGCCGCGCCCCCCAGCGCCCCGGTACGATCCCGCCTCACGTCCCGCGGACCAATCCGCGCCGGCACACGGGCCGACGGACGGCAGGCACACGGAAGGCAGGAGCACGAGAGTGGCAGGATTCCTCGAAGGTCGTACGGGCATGATCCTCGGCGTGGCGAACAAACGCTCCATCGCCTGGGCGTGCGCCAAGTCGCTTTCCAACCAAGGCATGCGACTCGCCCTGACCTACGTGGGCGATCGGCTGGAGAAGTCCGTGCGCCAACTGGCGGAAGAGCTGCCCGGCTCCATCGTGTTGCCCTGCGATGTCACACGCCCCGACGAGATGGACGCGGCCTTCGAGGGGATCGGCAAGGAGTTCGGCGGCCTCGACTTTGCCCTGCACGGCGTTGCCTACGCGCGGCGTGAGGAACTCGAAGGCAACTTCTTCAACACGTCGCGCGAGGGATACATGATCGCGCACGAGGTGTCCGCGTATTCGTTGACCGCCATCGCGCGCCGAGCCCTGCCGCTCATGGAGGGACGGCCCGCGTCCATCGTCACCCTGTCGTACCTGGGCTCCGAACGTGTGATCGAGAACTACAACGTGATGGGCATCGCGAAGGCGGCGCTCGAGGCCAGCGTGCGCTACCTGGCCCACGACTTGGGGCCCAAGGGCATCCGCGTGAACGCCATCAGCGCCGGTCCGATCCGCACGCTCTCGGCCGCGGGCATCCACGGTTTCAACGCGATCTTGGACCACATCGCGGCCCGCGCGCCGCTGCGCCGCAACATCACGGCCGAAGAGGTCGGCGACACCTGCGCGTTCCTCGCCAGCGACTTCGCGCGCGGCATCACCGGCACGACGATGTTCGTCGACGCCGGCTACCACATCATGGGTGTCTAGTCGGCGGCGAGATGGGTGTCGCCCGCGCGGACGACGGAATGCCGCAGGCGCCGCAGGAACGACGCAAGGAGCATCACCGCAAGGGCCGCACCGGCGGCCTCGTGTAGGCCCGGGGCGAAGGGCCACGCGACACCCAACTGGCCCGCACGGGATGCGCCGCCCAGGGCCCCGTACAGCACCCCGAACGACAGCCCGAGCGCGAGGCTGACGCCCGCCAGCGAGCCCGAGTACATCCCGGCGGCCCGGGCGCCAAACTCGCGCGCGAGTCTCCGGTGGGTCGCGGCGTTCAGCGCCGAGGACGCCAGCAGGAACACCAACGCCGCGCCCGGGGCGACACCGCGCGCGAGCAGAGCAGCGGCGATAGGCAGGGCCGCCATGGGATGGAAGCGCAGCGGCCAGCCGATGACGAGCGCCGCCCCATACGCCAACGGGCCACCGAGGAATGCCGAGCCGAACGCCGCCTCGGGAACCAGCACAAACAGCGCCGCCGCCGCAACCAAACCGCACACGAGGGCGCCGCCCAAGTCGTCCACGGCGTCGACCACGGCGTATTCGAGGGCCCGCGCGACGCGGCCAGCGGACGATGCCCCCGCGGTCGCAGCGCCGTGTTGCGCGTCGGACACACCGGCCGTGGTGCGGAGCGCGGCTCCCACGAAAACACCGGCGACCGCGCCGAGAATCGGCCGCGCCAGAGTCAGCGCGGGATCGAACACGGCCGCGCCGGCGAACACGGTCGTGGGCGCTGCCTGCGGTGCCGCGACCAGGTGGACGCCCGCGGCCCCGGCCGACCGCGGTGCGCGCGCGGGGCCGCGCATCCCGTGCCACGCGCCCGCCACCGACAGACCGAGCAGCACGAACGGCGCCAGGTCGAGGAAGAGACGCAGTGCGCTCGTGCCCCAAGCCGCCCACGCGTCCGCGTCGATCGAGGGCACCATGCCCGCCAGCACGACGCCCGCCACGACCAACGCGGCGCGCGCAAGGCGGCTGCCGCGGCCGTGCAACACCTCGGGCAAGAGCTCGAACAGCGCCACGAACAAGAACGTGCCCGCCGCGAAGGCCGTCAACAGGTCGGCGAGCGGCCCGAGTTCCACCGCGAGCATCCGACCGAGGAGTAGCCCGAGCGGCGCCACGAGCGAAAAGCCGAGCACGACCGCGACCGCCACCCCGAGGCGCAGCTTGCCGAGGCGCAAGAGTGTGCCGAGGGAAAAACCCTCGGTCAGCTTGTGCAGCAGCATGGCGCTCCACAGGGCCCAGTGTCCCGGCCGCTCGGCCACACCGGCGAGTCCGAGCCCCGTCAACAGCGCGTGCACCGACAGTCCGAAGAGCGTCGCGCGCCAGGCCAGCTCGTGTTTCTTGTGGCTTTCGTCGCGGTGGCTGTGGTCTTCGTCCGCGTGGTGCGAGTGCCCGGCCGCACCGGCCACACCGGGGCCATGGCCCACCGCGTGGCCGACCGCGCGGTGCACGAAGAGGCGCTCCAAGAACCAAAGGCCCACGAGCCCGCCGGCGAAACACGCCCAGACCCACATGCCGGCCCCGTCGCCGTGGCCGCGGGGCCCGTGGCCGTGTCCCTCGTGGCCCTCGCCGTCCCAGTGACCGGCGGCCACGGCCAGTTCGGGAACGAGGTGCAAAAACACCGCGCCGAGGAAGATGCCCGCCGACAGCGCGACGAGCGCGTGCAGGCCCTCCTCACTCCACCGCCTGGTGTAGGGCAAGAGCCCGCCCAGAGCCACGGAGCCGAACAGAAGGAGGGCCAGTTGGGCGAGTTCGGAGTTCATGGGGACGGCCGACTCCGTCCAGCGGAGTCGGCCGGGGATCGGCGGACCGCGCCCCAGGGGCGCGGATTCCGGGCGCGGTCAGGTCAGAACGTCCAGCCCAGGGTGAGGGCCACCAGGTGGTCGTCGCGGTCCTTGTCGACGGCCGGGGTGTTGTCGTACTCGAACACGTACTGCAACTGCGCGAACATGGTCGCGGTCAAGGTCGCGCGCAGGCGGTTGTCCGCGCGGCCGAACACGTCGTCGCTGTCCTCGAGGCTGGGGAAGATTTCGACCTTTTGCGTGAACGTCCAGTCGTCGTGGAACTGCCAGAAGAGGTCCGACGCGCCGCGGGCCGAAACGTAGTCGGCGTCGCTGGCGCTGTCCTCAAACGCCTCGTCGACGTGCGCCACACCGAGTTCCACGGCCCACTTGAGCCGCTCCTCCTCCTTGACCTGGTAACCCAAGCCCACACCGACGGTGCGGCGCAGGTCCAAGTCCGCGGTGGCGTCGTACTGGCCGCTCAGGGCCGCGTACGCGAACAGCTTTGGCGACAGGAAGTAGTCGTACTGGGCGGAACCGCCGAGCTTGCGCTCCGTCAGCTCGTAGTCGCTGGTGGTCGGGTTCTTCTGGTCCGCGTAGTTCCAGTAGCCGGCCAACTTCCAGCGGTCCTCCTCGCCGCGCAGTTCCGCGTCCGCGGTGCTCGTGGCGGTGCGCTTGTTGGTGTTGCCCGAGGAAATCGACGCGCCGATGGCGATCGAACCGGTCCAGCCGGTGACGGGCTCGGTGGCGTCCTCGAGCGGGGCAGCGGCGGCGCTGGCGACGGCGCTCGAGGCGGGAAGCAGGGCGGGCGCCGCAGCTTCAGCGTTGGCTCCGACCACGGAGGGGAGCAGGATCGCGATCAGGTTCAGCATGGCGTGGGGGGCGAGGAAGCAGTGCGAAGACGCGAATGACGGACGGGCGCGTCCGTCGACGAATGGGAGGGGGCGCGACCGCACCCCCTCCCGGGGGCGGGCATTGAAGGGCCTGAGGGCGGCTCGCGCCAGCCCCCTGGGGAGATCCACCAGTGCGCCGGCGCCTCCCTCCCTTCCGCCTCCCCCCCGCCGGAACCCACCGCGCGCGACGAGCGCCCTCGGCGGTCACCCGGCGCCGAACGCCAGACGCGCGTTCATCCACAACATGGGCAGCAGCACAGCCGCCAGGAACAGGGCAAACGTCCAGAGCACGGAGCGCATTTGGGGGTCGCGACGCTCGCCCTGCTCCCACACCCGGTCGAAACCGCGCCGCAGCCACCAGACGACCTTGAGCGCGGCCCCCGGGATCAGGAACCCGAGCACGTAGACCCACGCCGCCTGCACCCAGGGCGCCGGCTCGCCGCCCAGGTAAATCCACATTCCGGCAAGCCCAACGGCGTCCAGGACGGCGCTCGAAACCGCTTTCCAGGCCGGCGCGCCCGCCCGGGCATCCGCGCGCAGCGTCCAGAGCGCAGCCAGCGCGAAGAAGAGCAGGTAGGCGTAGGAGACCAGGGACACCCCGCTAGTCTAGTGCCAGCGCG
This sequence comes from Planctomycetaceae bacterium, assembly GCA_016125265.1. GTDB lineage: Bacteria > Planctomycetota > UBA1135 > UBA1135 > RI-242. The sequence continues at coordinate 21,884 of WGMC01000028.1, read as the reverse complement.
CGGTCCGCCGTTTGGATGGGGCGACCGCGGCCCAACCCCCACGGCCCGCAATACGGCCCGACTCCCATGCGCGTCCCGCTCAGTCTCTGCCTGCCCCTTTCCCTCGCCCTCTTCACCCCGACCGCGGGCAACAGCACGTGGTTTGCGCCGGAGACCGGCCTCGTGCTGGCGAAGTCCACGACGGGCGAGCTGCGGATGGAACTCGACAGCTACGAGATCTCGGTCAACGGCGAACCCCAGGACTTCGAAGCGCCCGCGATGACGATCGCGATCGACTTCACGCACGAGTGGCGCGACACCTACCACGCGGTTTCGGGCGGCCAACCGACCGATCTCGAGCGCGCCTACGTGACGGTGAAGAGCACGAACGCGACGACCCAGGGGGACCAGGAGCGCACCGCCGGCCGCACCAGCCCGTTGGTCGGCAAGAAGGTGCGTTTCACCAAGGAGGAGGAGGGCGACGGATTCGATTCGCGTTTCGTGGACGAGGAGGGCGACGAGGAGTTGCTCGAGGACCTGCGTGTTTCCGTCGATTTCCTGGGGCTCCTGCCCGAGGACGACGTCGAAGTGGGCGAAACGTGGAACGGCGACTTGTCGCGCTTCGACGAGATCTTCTCTCCCCTCGGGGAACTGCACACGGTGATGGACGACGGCACCGAGCGCCCCGAGGACCCCTGGGGCGAGTTGCTCGACGACGCCCTCGAAGCCATGGAGGGCGACTTCGAAGTCACCTACACCGGCAACTCCGAGGAAGGCGGCCGCCGCCTCGCGGAATTCGCCGTGCGCATCGAAGCGGAAGGCAGCGGGGAGGGCGAGGACAGCCGGATGCGCGACACCCCTTCGGGCGAGACGGAATCCACCATCGTCCGCGTGGCGACCCTGGGCGCGGAGTTGGAGGCCAAGCTGCTCTGGGACCTCGACGCCAAACACTTCGTTTCCTGCGAACTCGAGGGTGCGATCGCGATCTCGCACCAAGAGGACGAGAGTTTCGACATCGGCGGGCAGACCATCGAGATCGTGACCCGGCGCGAACTCACCGGCACGCTCGAGTCGACGACCGAGGCAGCGGCCCCGTGAGGCTGCTCGCCGCGCTGCTCGCCCTGCTGACACCCCACGGCGCGCTGGCCGCTCCGGCGGATACCCCGCCGGCGGCGAATCCGTCGCAAGGCGACGCGCGGGCGGAATCCAGCGTCACGTGGCGCGGCAGCTCCACCCTCGAGTTGGCGGCAAAGGGCGCGTTCGTGCGGGAGGGCGAAGAGCGCCGCGAGGTGCACGGATTCGTGCTGCGACAGACCGAGCGGGCCGAGTTCGAGGTGTTGGACCGAGTGCTAAGCCGTGTGGACGGACGCGCCATCGAGATCGGCCGGCACTTCGCGCGGGCGCGCACCAGCGGCGAAGTGGTGGAACCCGTGGGGCGCACACCCTTCGAACGGCGTTCGCGCCTCGAGGGCAAGGACGTCGTGTTCTCCGGCGACGCCGAGGGGCGCGACACGGGCCGCCGTTTCGCCGAACCCGACGGCGATGCGAACCTCCTCGCGGGCCTCGAAGCGCCGCTCGACGCCCGGGACTTCGGAATCGTCGGGCCGCTCGAACTCGGACGGCGCATCCCCATCCCCGCAAACGCCGCGCGCCATCTCTTCTTGCCGTTCGGCCACCTGCGCACGGACGCCGAAGCCGGCGGCGGCCCGTGGCAGCCGCTGCTGCGCCGTGCGCTGCTCGACCTGGACGGCGAGTTGTTCGCCGTCGTCGAACGGCTCGAACAGCGCGAGGGCGGCACCTACGCCCACCTGCGTTTGGCGGGAACCGTGGGTTCGAAGGTGCAAGAGCCCAAGGTCGAGGACGCCCAGCGCCACGGCATCGACCTCACGTTCCGCGTGGAGGCGGCACTCGTCGTCGGTGTCCTCGACCGCGGGCTGGCCGGAGTGCAAGCGGACCTGGCCGTGGAGCTCGTCCGGCGTCAAGAAGTGACCGCCGCACCCACACCCGCCCAGCGCGAAATCGAGTTCGAGGGGCGCTTCCAACTCGAACTCACGCGGCGTTGACCCACAGTCAGCGTTTGCGGCCCCGCGACGTCCACTCCTCGTCCTTCTTGAAGATGAGCAGGTGGTTGAAACCGCGCAGGAAGTAGTTGCCCTCGAGGGCCGAGCGGTGGAAGTTCGGCTTCTCGAGTTTGCGGTTGCCGCGCACCACGGCGACGTGGTCCACCGCGCGGAACTGGCGCTCGAGCTGTTGGAACAGTCGCGCGCCGATGCCCACGAACCCGCGCCCCTTCTTGAAACTGTCCGACACGTAGACGGCGAGGTAACGGCGGTCCGCGAGCACACGCCGCATCTCGCCGAACACGGCTTCCATGGCGTCGAAGTAGTCGTCCTCGAACGCGTCCAACTTTCCGATGCAGCGCGGATCGTCGGAGTATTCGAGGTGCGTCGAGTAGGGCGGATCCATGAACACGAAGTCCATGGAGTCGTCCGCCAGCGGTAGGGCGCGCGCGTCGGCGCGGCGAATGTCCTCGCGCCGCGGCGCCAAGTCGAAGCCGACGCCGACACGCTCCATGCTGCGCGCCACGTCGAGGGTGGTGCCGCCGCCGGCGAAGGGATCCAGCACCTGGTCACCTGCGCGCGTGTAGCGCTCGAGCAGGTTCCAGATCACGTAACTGGGGCTGCGCCCCGCGTAACGCGGATCGCCGTGGACCTCGTCCGGGTCGTGCTGTTGGCTGCGGTAGTACCACAGGGTCGTGGTCTGGGGATTCGCACCGCGCGGCGGAGTGGAGGTCATCCTGGGGAGGATACGCTCAAGGCCAAGGCCCTTCGCCGCGGGAGCGTCCGTGACACCCACCCCACACACGATCGATCTCGCCGTCGATTGGGATCCCGAGGGCTCGGGCCCCACCGAGCTTCGCACTTGGGCCGACGGCGAACCCCGCGTCGGGGGCTGGAACTTCGTCCTGTGGCACGGCTCGGGCAGCGACGGCGATGAACCCGTCCTCGCGGGATTGGCGGCGCGGTTTGCAGCGGCCGGGCACGTGGTGGCGCGCCCCAGACTGCCGTACCGGGAGCGCGCGGCCCGGCTCGGCCGCAACCAGCCTCCGAATCCCCTGCCCCAGTTGCTGCGGGCGGCGCGTGCGACGCTGGACGCCCTGGCGCGCCACTTCGGCCCCGGCCGCCGGCCCACTTGGGTGGTGGGAGGGCGTTCCCTGGGGGCCCGCGTGGCGGCGCACCTCGCCGCCGAGGCGGCGCCTGGTTGCCAGCCGAACCCACGGGCCGTGCTCGCCCTCGCCTACCCCTTGCAGCCCCCCAAGTCGGCCAAACCTCGGGCCACACCATTTTCCGCCCTCCGAGTGCCGTTGCTTGTCGTGCAGGGCGGGCGCGACCCATTCGGCGACGCCGAGGCCGTGGCGAGCGCCCTGGCGGCCTGCGCGGCGGCCCACCGGGTGCTGGCGCAGCCCGAACTCGACCACGGCTTTTTGGCCCCCCGCAGGGCCGGTGTCACGCTCGACCGGACCCTCGATCGCATGGCGCCCGAGGTCCTCGAACACCTGGGCGGGTTCCTCGGGACGAGCTCGTAGTCGTCGTCAACTAGGGGGCAACACCTAGGGTCGCGCCGCCGTGGACCTGCGCGCGCGGCGGCCGGGCGCCCCCCCTGCCGTCACTGGACAAAACCCGAGCCCACCGGCAACTGCGGGGGTGCGGGTGAGTCCACTTCGGACGACCCGCAGACCTGCTTGACACCGAGCAAGTCGAGGCCGGGGTAGGGCAGGTGGCGCGCGCCCCACGGGCGCCGGCCACGCGAATCGCAGCCGCCCCCGAAGCCGTTCCCCGGTTTGGAGTCGCGCCCGGACAGTGAGCCACCGGCGGGGCAGCCTCGGCGCATCGGGGTTCCTTCAGGGGACCAAAGTGCCTCCAAATGACCCGTAAACGCTGAATCGGCGGGGAGCGATGCAGCCAGCACCGGGCGGGGCTGCATGTGCTCGACGTAGGTATCCACAGCCAGCGCCGTGCCGAGGATCACCGCGGCGACGAGCAACCAGAGTCGGGAGAGGTTCATGGGATCGGGGGGTGGCATGGGGTCGCCTACCGGGTTTCTCTAACCCATACATCTTCGGCGGATACTGGAGTTTTTCAGAAATTCTTGTCAGCCATTCCCACCCTGCCCGCGGGGGGTGTTCCCAGGGGGGTTTGTGGTCACAATGGTGGGGTCCCCTACCGGAGGAGGAACATGACCATCCACACTGCCGGGCCCCTCGGCCTGCTTCTGCTGGCGCTGAGCGCCCTGCCCGTCGCGGCCCAGCGCGGCCAGGGCGAGCGCCCCGCCCCTGCCCCCCCGACCCAGCGCGGCGACGCGCCGGTCCGTCCCCAACCCGCCCAGCGCGGAACGCCCCAGCGACCGGCCCCCGAGGCGCGGCCCGCGACCCGCGAGGGCCAGCGCCCCGCGCCCGAAGCCCAACGCCCTGCACCCGATGCCCAACGCCCGGCGCCGGAGCGCCAGCGGCCGGCCCCGGAGGCCCAGCGACCCGCGCCCGAACGCCAGCGCCCGGCACCCGACGCGCAGCGGCCCGCGCCCGAGCGGCAGCGGCCCGCTCCGGACGAGCCGGAGAACCAGCCCGGGCGCCGCGGTGCCGAGCGCCCCGCCGCGGATGCGCCGCCCGCCGAGCGCGCGGCGCCGGGTCGCGGCGAACGGCCCGCGGCGGAGGAGCCGAACCAGCGCCGCGGCGGCCGCTCGGCCGAGCGCGTGCGCCAGTGGGCCAACGCGGACGACCAGGTGCTGCTGAACAAGATGGCGGAGGAAGAGACGCTGCATCGCACGCGCATCGCCCAGATCCAGAGCCTGCGCGCGCTCGCCCGCGAGGCCAACCGCGAGGAGCGCCTGTCGGAACTCGACCGCCTGGAGCAAATGGAACTGGGCCGCTACCGCGAGATGCTCGCGGTGGGTCGCGGCCGCATCGGCGAGGCCCGCTTCGACCGCCTGCGCAACTCCCTGCTCGAGTCGACCGGCGGTCGCGGTGACAACGGACCCACGCGGGAACGCCCCGCGCCCGAGCGCCCGGCTCCGGAGCGTCCCGCGCCCGAACGTCCCGCGCCGTCCACACCGCCCCAGGGCGGCGGCGCCACCCGCGGAGGCTCCCGATGAAGTGCCGATCCACCGGGCCCGTCGCGGCCGTCGCGCTCGCACTGCTCCTCACGGCGTGCGGCGACACGACTTCCGAGCACCAGCAGGATGGCGCCGCCTCGCCCAGCGCGGACACCGCCGCCGGAGCTGCGGAGCCCGCGCTACAACCCACCGTGCAAATGCCCACGACCAACGAGATCGAGGCGGATGCCGCGGTGGCACCCGAGGACGCGGACGACGCGTTCGAGCAGCTCAAACGCGAGATCGAAGCCGATTCCTGAGCAGCGCTGGGGCCCGAGGGCCCAGAGAACCAGCGAGCCATCCGCGAGGGCGCCGTTCCACCGCAACCGGGCGAGGGGCGGCGCCCTTCCCCATTCCCCCGCGCCCGTCAGGCAGTCAGCCCGTCACTTCGCCAACCAGCGCTCGAATGCATCGAGATCGCTGCCGCGCCCCAGGAACGCGCTGACCATCGCGGTGGCATCCGCGGATCCACCCGGTGCGAGCACGGTTTCGCGCCAGGCGTTGGCGACGGACGTATCCATGAGCCGACCTTCGAAGCGCCCGAGCACATCCTTCGCGATCGCGAGCGACCACATGTACGTGTAGTACATGGCCGAATACCCCTCCAAATGGCCGAACGCCGCGTGGAAGTAGCTTCCCTCGGTGTGCGGCATCGGCAGGAGGCGGCGCTTTGCATCGATCGCGATCTGCGTGACGTCGCGGCCCTTCAGATCGCCGTCGAAGTATTCGAGCGACAGAAGGGCGTAGTGCATCTGCACGAGCACGTGCAAGCCCTTGCCGTATTCCTCGGCCGCGCGCATGCGATTCACCAGTTCGGCGGGGATGGGTTCCCCGGTTTGGTGATGGCGCGCGAAGGACGCGAGCACGCCGCTGTCCCAGGCCCACTCCTCGAAGAGTTGGCTGGGCACTTCGACGAAGTCCATCTCACACGCGATGCCGCTGAACGCGAGGTAACGCTGGGACCCCGCGAACAGGTGGTGCAAGAGGTGGCCGAACTCGTGGAAGAAGGTGGTGACCTCGTCGAAGAGCATCAGCCCGGGATCCCCGTCCTTGGGTTCCGGGAAGTTGCAGACGAGGGCCGCCTCCGGAAGCGAGTGCCCCGCCACTCCGGCGCCGAGGGAGAACATCGCGGCGTGGGTGTACTTGTCGGACCGCGGGAAGAGGTCGAGGTAGAACCGCGCCAGACGCGCGCCGTCCTGGGCGAAGAGTTCGTAGGTCTCGACCGACGGATGCCACGTGTCGACATCCGGACAACGCACGATGCGGACACCGTAGAGCGCCTCCGCGGTCGCGATCACACCGCGCTTCACACTCTCGAACGAGCAGTATGGCCGCACCTCGCGCGCGTCGACGCGGTAGCGCTCGGCCTTGAGCTTCTCGGTCAGGAAGAGACGCTCGTGCTCCTCGAGCCAAGGCCGATAGGGCCGCCCGGTCTCCTCGCAATGCCGTTGTTTCCACTCGAGCAGTTCCTCGACCTCGGCCAGTGCGCGGGGCCGAACGCGCTCGATCACACGCTCGACGAAGTCGCGGGCGCCGGCGGCCGAGCCACTCATCTTGTCCTCGGTGACGTAGTCGGCGTAGGAGCGATAACCCAGCAGAGCCGCCAGTTGGTGCCGCTTGGCGATCATCTGCACCAGCACGTCGAGATTGACGGGCACCGCGCGGTTCTGGCAGATCACGAAGTAGGCCGCACGCAGATCGTCGCGCTCGGCGAACATCAACATCGGCACCCGGTCGGCGCTGTCCGTGCCGAGAGTGACCGAGCCGTCCTGCTCCTCCGGGTGGGAGCGCAGGAAGTCCTCGGGCAGGCCGAGCAGTCCGCGGTGTCCCTCTTCGATGCGGAAGCTGCGCCCACCGGTGACGATGTTCTCCTCGAAAGCTTGGCCGATCGCCACCAACTGTTCGCGCAGGCTGCGGATCTCCTCGCGGGTGCGCTCATCCCTGTCGACCCCGCTGCGGCGGAACTCGCGGAGCGCGCGCTTGACGAGGCGCTGCGCCAGCGGGTCTTGTGACTCCGCGGGGTCGAGCGCCGCGAGCCGCGCGTACGCACCGCGGTGGAGGCCGAACTCGGAAACGAACGCCTCGATCTCGCGCTGGCACTCCCGCGCCGCATCGCGCACGGCTGCATCGGGATGCACGTGCAGGTAGAGCCCGATGCGGTCCGCGATCCCGTCGAGGGGACGTGTGATGGCGTCGAACTCGGCCGCGACCTCGTCGAAGCGGCCCGCGCCCGCGCTCGCGGCAAAACGTTCGAGCCGGTCGCGCGCCTCGGCCAGCGCCGCGCGGGCGAGGCCCGCCGCCTGGTCAGCGTGTGCCATGGGATTCCCCCGGCGCGCACTTCGCGGCCCAAGCGAGCAGAAGGCGGTATTGGGCCGCGAAGTCGTGGGTTCCGCCGCCAAGGGGCGACTTGAAGAAACTCGCGAGGTGGACGAGCTCGCCCACTTCGCCGCGCCGCTGGGAGAGCTCCGCGAGCCGCACCAAGTCCAGCACTAGTGGCGCGGCGAGCGCCGAATCGGATCCGTGCCACGTGAACGACAGGCTCATCCGCGCACCGAGGAAGCCCTCGAAGTGCACGTAGTCCATCGCCGTTTTCCAGTCGCCGAGGGACGGCACGTAGTCGATGGCGACGTGGCTGTGCAGGCCCGGGTCGCCCAGCAACTGGCGCAGGGCCTCGTCCTTGCTCTCGACCTTCACACGTTTGTGCGCCGGATCGGCGAGCACCTCGCCGTCGCGGTTGCCGAGCATGTTGTACCCCTGCCAGGCGAGCACCTTGAGCGCGCGCGCCGCGAACATCGGCCCCAGCGTCGTCTTGAGGAGCGTTTCGCCCGTCTTGCCGTCGCTGCCCGCGTGCACACGACCCTTGGCGCGCGCGAATGCGCGCAGCGCGCCCGGTGTCGATCCCAGGCTCGGCGTGAAGTTCACATGGGCGCAGCCGGACGCGAAGGCGGCGTAGGCGTAGAGCATCGACGCCGGCGGCCGTTCGCCGCGGTCCAAGGAAGCTTCGAACGCCGCGAGGTCGCTCCATTCCGCGCGCGCCTCGCGCCACGCCTCCGTGCTCGCCACGTTGACGACCAGCACGGGGGCGCCGCCGAGCGATGCGCGGAAGGCCTCGAGTTGGGCGCGGATCGCCGCGATCTGATCCCGCGGCGGCAGGGAGCCCAGGCGGCGCGCCTCCGCCTCGAACGCATCGCGCGGTTCGGCCGCGCCAGGCGCCGCGCTCACCGCCAGCCCCGGCCGCACACGCGCGTCCGCGGCGTCCAGCTCGGGCCCGGCGTCGGCCACGAGTTCCGCCGGCAGGATGTGGGCGGCGACCAACTCGGACGCGGCCGCGCGCAGGCTGCCCGAGCGCACCTCGTTGCCCGCGAGCACCAGTGCGCTCCACGGCACCAGCGGCAACTGGCGCAGGGCCGCGCTCTCGCTGACCAGACCCACCGGCGGCACTCGGCCCCGCACGAGCGCGCCGAGGCCCACGGCCACCGCCGTGGCGATGGAACCGCGGGCCCCCACCAGCCAGACACCCAGGGTTTGGGGAGCGGGCGGAGAGGCGGCAGGGGGCGTTGTCATGGGCGGGTTCGCGGCGGAGGGCCCGATAGGACAACGCTTGGCCGCCCCCCGGGCAAGGCCGCGGTACGTAAGGAGCGCCGGAAGCTCAGCGCGGCGGGCCCGCGTTCGCGGGGCCCGTGGCCGCGGCGCGCGCCACCCAAGCCGCCACGAGCGCGGCCTCCTGGGCCAGCCGTCCCGCCCGCGGCGGGGCCGCCAGGGCGGCGCGGTCGAAGCCGCTCGGCGTGCCGTCGCGCGGCGCGATTGGCGACGTGGGAGAAGGCGCGTCCTCCGACCTCGCGAGCCCGCGCACTCCCCCGCGCACTCCCCCGCGCACTCCCCCACCGTGCCGCGCGGCGACGGCGGCGCCCTCCACGGAGCCCGCCGCATTGGCCGTCGCCTCCCGGTCGGACGGACGTTCGGGCCCCGCCCCGTCGGGCGCGGCGCCCGGCTCCCGAGGCGAAGCCGCTTCGGGCTTCGCGCCGCCGGACGGCTCGCCGGCAGAGCCGCTGCCGAGCGCCAGCCGCGCCAGTTCCACCCGTTCGGCCACAGGATCCGTGGGATCGAGCGTGCGGGCGAGGTCCGCCAGCTCGCGCCGCATCGACTCGAGTTCCTCTGGCCCATCGCGTCCGGGGGCCCGGGCCGCGGATTCGGCCTGGCGTGCCAGCCGACCGAGCTCGAGATCCACGTCCTGTCCCGTTCCGTCGCCCGCGGCCGCGGCGGCGAGGGCCTGGGCCGCCCGCGCGAGCAACCTGCGGCGGTCGCCCTCGGCCCCCTGCCGCCGGGCGCCGTCCACGGCCGCGAACAGGCACCAGAGCGCCGCCAGGGCGCCGAGCAGCGCCGGCCCCCAGGGCTGCTCGAGCGCCCCGCGCAGGGACCGAAGTCGCACCCGCCGACGCACCTCGCCCTCGAGGAGCCCCTGGAACGGACCCGGCCGCTCCGCACCCTGCACCGCCGCTTCGAACAGCCCGCCCAGGGACAACGCCCGGTCGGCCCGCACCAGGGCTTCGGCGCGCGAGAGCGCCGTGCCGAGCCAGGTCGCCGCGGCCGCAGCCGCCCCCACGATCGCGGCCAGCAGCAGGCCGTCCGGCGAATCGCCCGGCCTGGACACCGCTGGCGACGACCACACCAAGATCGCGAGCAGCAGCGCCGCCGCGGCCACACCCAGGAAAAGCCCCGTGGCCAGCCGCGTGGCGCCCCGTGCCACCAGCGCCTGGGCCAGCAGCCCGCGGGCCGCGGAGTGCGGCTTGGATTCAGCCATCGCCGTCGGGCCCTGACACTTCGGCCGACGTTTCGGGCGGAGCTTCCGCCGGTGTGTCGACGAGCCGCGGCACCAGGTCCGCGAGGGCCTCGGGCAGGGACGAAAGCGGCTTCGGCGACAGCAGGAACCGCACGGGCTGGTCGCGTTCGGGCACGAGCCAGGGATTGGCGGCCCAAATGGTCTGGTCCAAACACTCCGGCAGCGCGGCGGTCGCCAGAGTTGTGCCCTCCTGGAAGAAACTCACCGAGATGAAGTTGCCGAGCACGTCCGCGGCAAAACCGCCGGGCTGCCCCGCGCGCGCCGGCACCTCGCGCGAACCCAAGTACACCCAACCGTGGCGGCGCATCGCGCGGCCGCTGGAGAGGTCCGCGATCAGGTCGTCCACGCGGAAGAAGTAGAGCTCGTCCCCGTCGCGCCAGGCCGCGTAGAGGTGCACGTCGGGCCCGTTGGGCGCGGACACCGGCGGCAACACGTCGAAGGAGGGCCGCCGCGCGCCCACTTCGGCGCCGAGTGGATTCGGCACCCAACGCGCGTTCGTGCCGCTCTCGAAGCCCGCGAGCAGCATCGCCGTGTGGACCGCGCTGGCCGACACGTCGGTGCCGAAGAGACTCTCGTGCGCCGCGCCGCCGCGCCCGACCAGCAGGTACTCGAGCAGCTCGTCGCGCACGAGGACACGTGCGGCGATCGAAACCACGCCGCTGGTCGGGTCCAGGTGCACACCCTGAGCCTCGAGCGCCGCCAGCAGCTCCGCGCGCGCGCCGGAGACCGGACTCGGCTGCGGATCCTCTTGGGCGTCCTGCTGGGCATGCGCGTGGGGCCGCGCGTCGGCCGCGAACCAGGCCCAAACGGCGCAGACGAGGACACCGAGGCTCCAGCGAAGGGCCGTGGGCCCGGATTTCGACGTGCGGCGCATGGTGGGATCGAACGGGCGTGGATCTGGTGGGCCAACGGCGGAGCGAGCCGCGCGGTTCAAGCGAAACCCCTGCCGGCTACAGCCCGTTGGCGAGCCGCTCGCGGGTGAGCCCCAGGCGCTCCAGGTCCTCGGCCAAAAGGTTGTACATGGCCTCGGCGTAACAGCGGATCTCGAACTGCGCGTCCTTGGCGAGCCGCTGCTCGAGGAAGTGGATCACCCCTTGCAGCGACACGGTCCAGTAGGCCTGGCTGTAGAGGTTCTGGGGCAGCAGCATGCGCGCGATTTCCTTCGCCACGCCGCGTTCGAGACGGCTGCGGTAGAGCGCGTAGGCCTGCTCGCACTCGGCGAGCATGCGCTGCCGTTCCGCCTCGTGGTCGTAGTCGTCGCCGAGTTCATCGGACGCCTGTTTGTTGCCGTGCGGCGGATTGGCGCGCATGCGGCGCGGCACGTAGAACTCGGGCTCCCAGTTCACGTAGCGCCCGGAGATCTCGTTCCAACTGCAGCCCTTGTCCGTGTCGAACAGCACGTCGAACACCTCGGCCTGCACACTGACACCTTCGAGCTCGTACTCGCGCCAGCCCGAGCCCACTTGGTACTTGAAGGCCTGGCGGAACACGAACAGCGGCGCCTTCCAGTGGAACGTGAAGAAGCTGTGCCGGTACGGCGACGTATGGCCGTGTTGCCACAGGAACCCGGCCAGCTTCTGGTCCTTCTGGTCGAAGCCGCCGGTCTGCCGCCGGTAGCTGATGCGCGCCGCGTTGACGACCTTGAGGGCGGGATCCGCCTGCATGCGGTCCACCAGCGCGACAAAACCGATGTCGTCGTCGAGGGTCAGGGCGGCGCCGTCGGGCCGGTCCACTTGGGAGGCGCTTTTTTGTGTCAATGGGTGTCTCGCACTGGCCGCGTGCGGGACGCCCGCGGGCCCTCAAGGATACCGGGCCCGGGTCGGCGATTCCGCCGCGGGTTCGGGACCGCGGGCGCCGTTCTCCGGGGTGTCCGGCGCGTGGGCCGGGTCCTCCGCTCCGGCGCCCGGTGGGGTTTCGGCGAGCTCCCACTCGAGTTCGAACGACACGAGCCGCGCGCGGGCCGCCGCGGAGTGCCGAGCCCACTCGCGCGCGTCCACGAGGTGCTCCCTGGCGCCGTCGCGGTCCCCGTCGAGCAGGCGCGCCCGGGCCTCGTGCTCCGCGGCGAGGAACCGCCAGTAGGCGACGGGCGAGCGCCCCCGGCCCACGTCGTCCGACTCCGCGTGGGGCTCCACCGCCCGCGCGTCCAACTCGCCCGCGGCGAAGGCGTCCGCCAATCCGCGCGCGAGTTCCGCGGCGCGCCGGTGCTCGCCCGTGAGACCGGCGAGTTCGAGCACGAGGGCGCGCGCGTCGGTCAACGCCGAGCGCGCTCCGGAACCCTCCCCCGCGAGCGCCACCACGGCCGCCTCGGCCAGCTCCATCGCCACACGTTGGGCGCGGTCCCGGCGCTCGCCCGCGAGCGACGACGACGTGCGCCGCGCAAGCTCCGCCAACTCCAGCACGAGGCGCCCGTCGAGGCGCTCGTAACCCGCGAGCCCCGCCATGGAGCGGTCGAGCGCGCCGTGCTGCAACAGCGCGCGCAGCCCCTGCAACTCGGCGCGCCACGAGAACACGACCGACGCCATGGGGCGCCGCGCGAAGCGGCGCAGGAGGTCGGCCTCCGCCCTTTCCAAGGGCGCGGCGAACAGTGCGAGCGGCGCGTCGCCCTCGATGGGTCCGTCGTCGAGCGCGCCGGATTCGGCGAGTGCGGCGAGGAGCGGGCCGCGCACCACGTCGCGGGCTTCCTCGCCCGCGGGCGGCCAGGCGCTGCCAGCATTCCCGGCGCTGCCAGCATTCCCCGCGCTGCCAGCATTCCCGGCGCCGCCGGCGTTCCCGGCGTCGGGCGCACCCGCAGCGTACTCGGCCCACAGTTCGCGCAGGGCATCGCGCGCGCCGAGCGCACCCAGGCACTGCAATCCCGCGAGCAGCAGGTTGAGATCGCGGTACCCGCGCACGATCGGCACCACGTCGGCCGGATCCACGGCGCGGCGCGGCAGCACCGCGAAGGCGCCGTGCACCAGATCGCCGTGCACACGCGCTCCGCGTTCGCGGCCTCCGGCGGGAGCGCGGCCCCGCGCCAAGTCGAGGTAGAAGCGGTCGAGTTCGGAGCCGGGAGTGGTCGCAAACGCCTCCAGAAGGCGCAATTGGAGGTCCTGGGGGACACTTTCGAAGCCGCGCAACAGCGGGTCGATCGCGCCTTCGCCCGCGCCCGCGCGCGCGAGCGCCGCGGCCGCCTCGAGGCGCGTTTCGCGGTCTGTCGCGGCGCCCGTGTGCTCGAGGAGCAGCGCGCGGCCCGCTTCGCTCTCGCCGAGGGCGCGCACGGCGCGGCGGCCCAACTCGGCGCTGCGGCCGATCGAGTGTTCGAGCGCGAGCGTGGCGCTCTCGAGCACACGTTCGGGCGGCGCGAGCACGAGCATCGTGTCGACGATGGCCGTCGCGATGCGCGCGGCCTGCGCGCGTTCGCGCGGCTCGCCGCCGTCCAAGTTGTGCACCTCTTCGAACAACCAGCGCGACAACTCGAAGAACAGCGCGTCGTCGGCGGGGAACGGCCGCAGGAGTTCGAGCGCAAGTTCCCGTTCGAACGTGCCGCGACCGCCCAGCTCCACCAGCGCCTCGCGGAGCGGCAACACCGGATGGCGGTCGATCAGGCGGCGCAGGAGCGGCCCGCGCTCGTCCGCCGGTTGCTCGAGCACGTGCCGAGCGAGAGCCCGGTGCCAAGGCCGCGGATCCTCGAGGCGCGCGAGTGTTATGAACGCCGAATCCACCGCAGGCCCCGAGGCCTCCTCGAGCAGCCGCACCAAACCCCCGGCCGCGACCGCGTCGCCGCCGATGGCACTCGATTCGAGCGCGTCCACGAGGCCCTCGGGCCAGATGCGCACGTCCCGGGCCAGATCGAGCCACTCCGCGAGGCTCGCCGCGGGCCACGGTTTCGCAGCGCGCGACAGTGCAATCCAGTGGCCTTCGAACGCCGCGGGCGAGCGTTCGAGTCGCCGCTCGGCACCCGGCCGCAGGAGCTCGAGAAACCGCTCGGTCCCGAGGATCTCGAGCGCGATCCCGAGCAGTTGTGGCCCCACACCAAGGCTGCGCACGAGGTCGTCGCCCTCCGCAAGCCGGTACCAGGCGTGCTCGGCCTCGGATTCCCGGTGGGACGAGCGGAACCCGGGGCGCGGAGCGGGGCCCACGCGGTGGATCAGGGCACCGAGCCGGAACAGGCGCTCGCCGAGGTCGCGGTCGCGCGAACTCTCCACGCGCGCGAACAGCGCCTGACGCGTCGAGATCCAACGCGCCGCGGCGAACCATGCGCCGACCAGATCCTCGGCATCGCCCACACCGCCGGCGGCGTAGATCAGTGCGCTCAAGAGGGCCCGCACTTCGCGCCGCGCCGCCGCATCGGGAGCGATCGCGGCGCGCTGGTGGTTTTGGTCCTCGGCGGTGCGTGTGTCCAAGCTGGGGACACGTTCGAGCAGCGCGAGCAACACCGCTGGCCCGACGCGCCGGCGGCCGAGCTCCTCGATGAAGTTGTGCAGCTCCGACTCGGCTTGGGGCGCTTCGAGGGCCAAGAGTCGCGCCGCGGCCAGCTCGAAAACGTGGGCGGGCACCGCGTCGCCAGCGAGTTGCTGCGCGAGGGCACCGTCCGCCGCGCTCCGCACCCCCGCGTCGGCGTCCGCGAGCAACGCCGCCAGGACCGCGGCGCTCCGCGCCGTGCGATCCGCGCCCGCGAGTTGCGCCAGGGCGACACGCGCTTCCGAAAGCGGTTCCCCGATCCCGTGCGTGTGCGGGTCCGACCAATACGCCTCCGCCCCGTCGAGGGCGACGAGCGCCGCGAGCGCCGCCGCGCGCACGTTGGGATGCGGGTGCTCGGCAGCGGCGAGGGCACCGTCCACGAGGGGCACACGCGCCGCGGCGTCGAGCCGCGCGAGGAGCGCCGCCCGCGCCATTCCGTCGAGCGCCAGCACACACTCGCGCCAATCCGGCGATCGAAGGCGCTCGGCCGCGCGTTCGAGGAGGTCCTCGTCGCCCCGGCGTGCCGCGGCCAGGTCCGAGCGCAGGGCGAGTTCGCGCTCCACCGCATCCGCCAACGACGCCGGCACCGGCACCCCGGGCCCCGGCGCGAAGTACGCGAGGGGCACACTCGTGGCGCCGAGGGCCCGTTGGGGCGCCCGCAGCAGTTCGCCCGCCGGGTCCTGGCGGGGCGCCGGGCGCACCACGACGGCTACGGCCGCCGCGGCCGCAACGAGGGCAATGGCGATGGGGATCCGAGAGTGCGCCACAGGGGAAGACTACCCCTCCCCGCGCGCTCGGCGACGGTCGGGCCCTCAGACGCCGTCCAGCGCCAACTGGGCGGGGCCCAGATGGTCCAGGAGATCCGACGCGCAGAGCGCCCGTTGGCCGAGCCGCGCCGCGGCCAAGTCGCCGGCTCGCCCGTGCACCCACACGGCGGCCGCGGCCGCGTCGAAGGCGTCGAAGCCGGGGCCCAGGCGGCACAGGTACGCGCCTAGCAGACCCGCGAGCACGTCCCCGGAGCCCGCCGTCGCCATCCCCGGGTTCCCCGAGCCGTTGACCAAGCGGCGCGACTCGCCAACCCGGGCTTCGGCTACCACGGTGCCGGCGCCCTTCAGCACGACGACCGCCCCCGTCAACCGGGCGAGTTCGAGGGCCGCCGCCACGCGGCCCTCCCCGTCCCGCGGCACGGGGCGGCCGAGGAGCCTCGCGGCCTCCCCCGGATGGGGTGTGAGCACGAGTGGCCCGTCCAGGACCCGCAACTGCTCCGGGCGGCCCTGGTAGGCGTTCAGCCCGTCCGCATCGAGCACCGCGGGCCCACCGAGGGAGAGGGCCGCCTCGACCAGGCCGCGCGCGCGAGGCTCCAACCCGAGCCCCGGGCCGATCGCGCGGGCGCGGCTCTGGGTGTGCACCAACTCCGCCACGAGGGTGCGTTTGGGCCCGTCGCCAGCCGCGGCACGCGCTTCCGCGGCAGGCAACGGCACGAGCACGGCCTCCGGCGCGGTCAGGGGCAAGAGCGTGTCGAGCACACCATCGAGGGACGCCACCGCGACCAACCCCGCGCCGCCGCGTTGCGCGGCCCGCGCCGCGAGCAGCGCCGCACCCGGCATCCACCGGCTGCCCGCCACCAGCAGCAGCCGACCCGCGTCGCCCTTGTGACCGTCCTCGGCCAACCGCGGCGGCATCGCCGGGGGCAGCGCCGCGTTCATGCGTCGACCTCGGTCGCCCCCACGAGGCGGCCCGCGCGGTTCAGGATCTCGCGTCCGCGGTACTCCTCGAGGTGCGCGAGCTCCGCGCGCTCGAGCCAACCGAAACGCTCGAGCAGTTGCACGACCAACGGCTCGAGGCCGCGCTTCTGGCCGTCGTCCATCTTGAGCGCGAACCCGCGGCCCCGCCCGGGCCCACCCGTGCGCCCGACCGCGTAGACACCTTCCGCGCCGATCTTCGGGAACAGACGGCCGCCGCTCGCGCGCACGATCGCGGTGCAAAGGCGCCGGTGGTTGCCCGCGATGTGGTCCGGATGCGCGGCGACGGCGCGCTGCATGCGCTCGCACGCCGCGCGCCGCTCGGGCGCCAGATCCCGCGGCGCCGCGAGGCGCGCAAACGCCGTCGCGAGCCCCGCCAGCGGCAATCGGAACGTCGGCGCGCTGCAGCCGTCCACGGCCACCTGGATGTCGTCGTGCTCGAGCCCCGCCATTTCGGTCAGCGCGGCGCGGACGAGCACTTGGCCCGCGCTGTCCGCCTCCAAGTAGCGCTGCGGCGGCACGCCCAGATGCAGCGCCAGCGCCAGGAAGCCCGCGTGTTTGCCCGAGCAGTTGTTGTGCAGCGCGCTGGGTTTTTCGCCGCGCTGGTCGAGCTCCCGGCGCACCGCACGGTCGGCCGGCATCTGCGGTCCACAACCCAAGTGCGCCGTTTCCAAACCGAGCCGCGCCAGCACGCCGCGCACGACGTCGAGGTGCACGTGCTCGGCGTCGTGGGATGCGAGCGCCAGGGCCAGTTCCTCGTCGCGGTAGGCAAACCGCGCCGCCGCGCCGCTCTCGATCAGCGGCAGGGCCTGGAACGCCTTGACCGCGGACCGCGCGAAGATCGGCGCCAAGGTGTGGCCGCTGGCCTCGACGACGGAGCCGCCCTCGTCCACCAGCACCCACGCGCCGCGGTGCACCGATTCGACCAGGCCGCCGCGCAGGATGCGCACCTGCACCGGATTGAGGGGCCAGGAGGTCGGGTCGAGGGGCGGAGTGGAGCGCTGGGCGTGGGACATGGGAGCTTGCGCCGGTGGGGACCCCCGGCGCGGCTGGATTCTAGGACCGCGGACCCAGGGCGCCCTCGACTCGCGCCGCGCCCGGGGCTAGCTTCCAGGACGGAGGCCGCCGCTGGCCCTCCCCTCACCGCCCATGCCTTCCAAGAAACCGCCCGCCATGGTGGACATGCTGCTCGCCCGCGTCGTCACCTACGACCAGGGCGAACAACACACGATCTACCTGCGCGAACGGGGCGGAACGCGCGGGTTCCCGATCCTGATCGGCGCCCACGAGGCGGCCGAGATCCAGCGAGTGGTCACGGGCCGCGAGCCGCCGCGCCCCTCCACCCACCGCTTGGCCCACGACACGATCGGCGCACTCGGCGCCGTGCTGGAGCGGGTCGAGATCACCGCCCTGCGCAAGGGCACGTTCTTCGCCCAGCTCGTCATCCAACCCGCCGGAAAGGCCCCCGCCGTCGTCGTGGACGCGCGGCCCTCCGACTCGATCGCCCTGGCCCTGCGCGCCGGCTGCCCGATCCACGTGGCCGCCGACGTGGTCGCGGCCGCCGCGGGGGATGCGGGCCCCGCGTCGCCGCCGGGACCGTCCTCGGGCCCCGGTCCCTCGAAGCCGCCACCGAACGACGACCCCCCGCCGCCCAAAAAACGCCGCAAGCCGGGCGACTGAGAGGCTGGGATAGAATCGGCATGGCCCAAGTCGATGGCCTCTCAGGTGCCGTTTGGCCCAGCGCCTGACGGCGCTGGAGCCCGTTCGAGGGCAAGAATCGGCCAAGGCCCCGACTTTTTTCCCTCTCTCTGACCAGTCGCGCCACGCCCATCGGGCCCAGTGGACTTGCTACGCTCCCCCCGGAGGCGTGGCAGAGTGGCCGATTGCGGCGGTTTTGAAAACCGCTGTGCCCTCAAAGGCACCGGGGGTTCGAATCCCTCCGCCTCCGCCGGGCGGCGGGTCGCAAGGGATCGCACCGGCGAGCGCGAAGTCCTGCCCTGCCCTCGGGTTACGGGCGCCCCAAACGGATCCCTCGGCCGCACCACGAGCGCCGTTCTGCCGCACCGGACCGCAGGGCGAGGCGCTGCGCGGGGCAGCACGTTGGGTAGCAGGCTGGGGCGATGGGGCAGCACTACGGGCAGCACCGGCCCCGCCGTCCGTGCCCGTCGCCGCGGTCGCCTGAGCCTCCACGATGCGTGGCAGCGCGTCGAGCGCCGAGGCGTGGTCCAGTAGCTCCAGCTTCACGTAGTGGCGCTGGGTCGTCGCTAGGCTCGCATGGCGCATGAGCCCTCGCGCAACGTGTGCGGATACCCCAGCGCGCGCCAGGCGCGTTGCCAAGGTCGAGCGCAGGGCGTGCAGGTCCGCGACGCGCCCGGCACCGTCCACGGCGGCGATTCCTGCCCTCGCGAAGTCCTCGCGCACCTCCGCGAAGCTCACGGCGGGCGTGGAGCCCCCACGAGCCCCTACACGTGGAGGGAACACCCGGGCGGCTGGCAACGCGCCCGCCTCGCCCCGCAGTCGCAGGAACGCCTCGCGAAGCTCAGGCGCGATCGGCAGCACGTCGACGCGCTTCGCCTTCCCGGACCGAATCGTAATCAGTCCCGCGTCCAGGTCCAGGTCCGCCCAACACAGTCGCTCTAGGTCGCCCCGCCTCAAGCCAGCGAGGCCCGCGGCCAGGTACCAGGCTTCGCGCAGCGTGCCCCCGTGCTGGGCCGCGACCGCGAGCAGCGCCCCGAGTTCGGCCTCGGACAGTGCCCGGCGCTCGCGTCGGCGGTCCCTGTCCTGATCCAGACGGTGCAGAGTGCGCAGCGGGTTCGAGCTCAGCCTGCCCGTGCGCACGCACCAGGACCCAAACGCGACGAGGTGCTCCCGTCTTCGATTGAGCGTGCGCGCGGCGAGCCCCCCGGCACGTAGTTCCGACAGGTGCACGCCTACGCGTTCTGCGTTCAAGTCGACCAGCCGGGTGCAGCCGACCCCTGAAAACGCGTCACGAAGTACGCGCGCCCGATCTGCCACTTGTTTGGCGGACAGCTCGCGCCGTTCGCACTCCGCGAGGTGAGCCTGCACGTGCTGGGCCAGCGGTTGCCGGCCGTGGTCGGCCCGCTGCGCGTGGGCTGGATCCACGAGCCCCGACCGAACCAACGCGGCTTCCTCCAGCCAGGCAGCGAGCATCCGCCCAGCCGTCGCCTTGCACGTGGTTCCGGTCGAGCGCATCCGGCGCCTGCCCTCCGCGTCGTACCAGCGCGCCCACCAGGGGCCACCAGTTGCGCGCTTGCACAGCGAACCCGTCCCGCGGGGCCGCTTCCGTTGTCTGGTTTCTCGCATGGCGGTCGTCTCCGTCGGGAAGTTACCCCCTCTCCGGGCCCATCGGTTGGGGGTTTTGGGCGGGGACAGGTCCGAGCACCACGCGCAGACTAGGTCGGCCCCCCTGGGCCCCAGGGCGAGGCCACTCTCGGTGCCCAACGCCGGATTCCTCCAAGAGCTTCACGAGTCGATCCTGTGTCGCCCTGTCGAGCTTTAGCGCCGTTGCGAGCTCGGGCAGCGTCATCGATCCGCCCGCGGCGCTGAGTGCACGCTCGGCCCGCTCTACATCGTCGAGGTCCAGTTCCCCCGTCGCCCGGCGCGCGATACGCCACTCTTCCCTGCGAAACCAATTCGCCAGGTCGAGCGCCTGCCGCATAGTCTTCAGTTCGAGCGTGACTCCTCCCCCGTGGAGCTCGTGCAGCACAAGCGCCAGCCTCGCCGCGTTGCCACTCAGCTTGCCCCACGCGTAGCGGAGGGGATCGTCCTCAGCCAAGCTATGAAGCCGTCGCTGATGCTCCTCGTACCAGCCGCCCCACTCAGTGTCGGCTTCACGCGACAGGCGCACTCGCCTCGGCACGTCGCGGCGCGCTCGCAGACTCGCGAGCACCTCGGCCCACTCGCCCGCCGATTCCAGCGACTCGGCGGTGCGCTTCCACAGTCGAGGCGGCGGCACGGGAGGCCGCACCTTCAGGAATCGCGCGAGCATGCCGTCGTCCGTGTGCATCGATGCCAGGAACCGGAACTTCGTCGGCACGAGGTTTCCGAACACGGGCACAAACGGGCTGTCGATTATGGTCGGGTCATCCTCGCCGCGCCTGTCGCGCACCACGAGTTCCCCGGAGTAGATCGAACACCACGCGGGCGCGTCACCGTCACCATTCGCGTAGCGATTGAAAGAACCGAACCAGCCCGCCAGCTCGTCGCGATGGAGCAGAACCCCAGCGGGATTCTGCGCGAGAAGGCGCTGAAGGGCCTCGATCGTGGCGTCGCCCGTGAGCGTGCGGCGCATCGTGGGGCGCCGAGGTTGAGAGGTGGAACCGCGGCCCTTGCGGTCTAACGCTTTCCACTCCGCGAGCTCTTGCTCGTACTGGCGCAGCTCGCCCGCGTTGTCGAGCTTTGCTTGGGACTCCCACGCGGCGAGGGGCGCCAGGGCGGCCTTCGCGGCAGGGGTCTTGCCACTGGAAGGCGGCGCTATGGTGAGCAGCCACAGGCACGGCCGCTCGCTCCACGTCGAGGAGAGTTCCAAAACGGCGTTCCCCCCGATCGCGGCCGATGCTGCCGCCAGCGCGGGCACGAGCAGGTATGCCGGGTCCAAGCCCATGCGGTCGGCGTGCTCCCGCACAAAAGTCCCCAGCACGCGGGGCAGGTGGGCCACCGGGGGCGGCTCGTAACCGCACTCCACAGGAGCGTTTCCGGGGGTCCAGTTGTCGGCGGTCACGGGCGCACCTCCAGAGTCCGGCGCTCCAGCCATGCGCGGAGTTCGGCGGTTGGATAGAGCACAGCCCGCCCCACCCGGAGGTGCGGCACGCCGTTGCGCTTGTCTCGGGTGAGGCTCCAGAGCGTTCGCTCGCTGATCCCAAGGGCCTGGGCAGCTTCACGGGGACGCAGGGCGAGGGAAGGAACAGGGCGGCCGTCGGGCCGGGTGAGTGTGTGTTTCACGGATCGTCTCCTGGAGGCGCTCGCTGGCGCTCCTGAAGATCCCCCCGGGCTGCGCAACCCGTCCGCAACACTCCCCCGCCAGGGGCGAAGAAACACGGTTGCGACCCCTCGCAGCGCGGTGCAGAACGTCGCGGGATTTCGGCCCAGCGTTGCGTTCACCGTTGCGCAACGGCGCCCCGCCCCTACTCGTTCGCCTCGGCGTCGTCGTCCGTCCAAGAATCGACGAGGCGGGAGTCGTCGTCGCGGAGCTCCTGGGTCCCCTGTCGCCCTAGCCGTGCCTCCGCGAAGTTGGCCCGTAGCGCGGCCAGTGCCTTCTTGGCTTTTTCGCTTCGGCTCAAGGTGCTCGGGCTGGTTTCGAGGCGGCGAGCCAACTCGCGGTTCGTGATACCCGGGTCGGCCTCGACAAGACTGACGGCGCGCGGCAGCCACCAGAGGGCGTCGCCTGGTTTCGCCCTCTTCCTACCTCGCACCACCGTGGCCGCCGCTGCCGGACGAGGCTTTGAGAGCCGCGCTTCGGCGGCGTCCACGATCGTCTGCACCTCTTTCGCGACCCACCAGCCCTGGCCGAACTGCGCCCCGTCCCGCTCTTTGCGCTCGGCCTCGGACAACCCGCTTTCGTGGTCGCCGATCGCCCTGACGTGACCCCAGGAAATCGGTCCACGCGCTATGAGAAACTACCCCCCTGACCGGGCAAGGAGTTCTCCATGAAGAAGCGCAAACGACACGGCCCCGACGAGATCATCAAGAAGCTGCGTGAGGCCGAGCTGGCCGCC